>JAFKKG010000007.1 GCA_017305715.1 Hyphomicrobiales bacterium
CGGCTCTTTTGCCTCCGTCGCGCCCTGGGAAGTCAGACGCCTCCCAGGTGCATGGACGCCAGCAACGCGGCGTCAGGACCACACGTCTTTGCCGTACGCTTCGGCCGCGCTCGTCAGGCGACAACCTCCACGTCCACCGCTCCCCGCCCCTCGTTGTGACGATGGCCAACGCCCCTCTGAGTGGGACGGGATGGGCATGGATATGCACTGGTTCGTCATTTCTGAAAAGCAAAATATTTTTAATTTCAGGTCTTGACATCACTTCCGTAAATCGGAAGTGATGATTTGCCCGACGGGTTGAATTGCCGCAGGCGACGTCGTTCCTCGGCCCCGGAATTGCGGGCGACCGTCGCCAACCGCACCGTCAAAGCAGCTTGCGCTTCAGCAGGTCATCGAGCCAGACGGCGAAGACCTGAAGCCTTCGAGAGAGATGCTGACGATGCGGATAGAGCAGCGCTATCGGCATTGGCGCGGCCCGGTGATTGGGCATCACCTCAACGAGTTCGCCCGCCTCGAGATGGCGCCTTACGTCATAGGCCGGAATTTGGATGAGGCCGAGACCGGCAAGACAACAGGCGATGTAGGCCTCGGCGTTGTTGACCGTGACGCGCGCCCGCATCGGCAACATTCGCACCTCGCCATCCTCGATCCACTCCCAGTCCTCCACCCGATCGGTCGATGGCGATGCATAGTTGACGGCAAGGTGCGCGCCGAGATCGCCCGGGACAGACGGCGTGTGATATTGGGCGAGATAGCCGGGACTGGCGACGTTGATCAGCGGAAGTTCACCGATCTTGCGGGCGATGAGCCCGGAATCGCCAAGTGGCCCGACGCGCAGCACGCAGTCGACGCTCTCCTCGACGAGGTTCACGGCCCGGTCCGTGACGCGCAGGTCGATATCGATGTGAGGATAACGGACGAGGAAATCCGGCAGGGCCGGCGCAATGATCAGCCGACCGATCCGGCCCGGCACGTCGATGCGAAGCCTTCCGCCGATTCCGACCGACGTCTCCCGGAAGAGGCCCTCTGTCTCCTCGACATCGGCGATCAGCCGCAGGCAGCGCTCATAAAGCGCGGCGCCGTCCTGGGTCGGTGAGACCCGCCGGGTGGTGCGATGAAGCAGCCGGGCTCCCAGCCTCCCCTCGAGCTCCATCACGGCAGCCGATACCGAGGAGCGCGGAAGCCCAAGCGTATCGGCCGCGCGCGTGAAGCTCGCGCATTCGACGACGCGGGTGAAAATACGGAAGAGGTCGATTCGGTCCAAGGTTTCCAGCCCGGTTGGATTGTCCGTCATTTCCGACAAGTGATGTCAGAATGACCGGCTTTATGACGAAATCATAGACGTTACGGTGTGTTTGGAAAGTGGTCGCGCGCGCGGCCGCCGGCAAACAAGAAGGGCCACAGCAATGACCGACCACAGCATCAAGGGAAAAACCGTTCTCATCGCCGGCGGCGCGAAGAACCTGGGCGGGCTCGTTGCCCGCGACCTCGCCGAACAGGGCGCCAAGGCCGTTGCGATTCACTATAACAGCGCGGCAACCAAGGCGGCCGCGGACGCGACGGTGACGGCGATCAAGGCAGCCGGCGCCAAGGCCGTCGCGTTTCAAGCCGACCTGACCACGGCCGGCGCCGTCGAGAAGCTATTCGGCGACGCCATCGCAGCGGTCGGCCGTCCCGATATCGCGATCAACACGGTCGGCAAGGTGTTGAAGAAGCCGTTCGTCGAGATCACCGAAGCGGAGTATGACGAGGCCACTGCCGTCAACTCGAAATCCGCTTTCTTTTTCCTCAAGGAAGCCGGAAAGCACGTCAACGATAACGGCAAGATCTGCACGCTGGTCACCTCGCTGCTGGGCGCCTTCACGCCCTTCTACGCCGCCTATGCCGGCACCAAGGCGCCGGTGGAGCATTTCACGCGGGCAGCCTCCAAGGAGTTCGGCGCGCGCGGCATATCGGTGACGGCGATCGGTCCCGGTCCGATGGACACGCCGTTCTTCTATCCCGCCGAGGGCCAGGATGCGCAGGAATATCACAAGAGCGCGGCTGCCCTGTCGAAGTTCTCCAAGACCGGATTGACCGATATCGAGGACATCGTTCCCTACATCCGCTTCATGGTCTCCGACGGCTGGTGGATGACCGGCCAGACCATCCTCGTCAACGGCGGCTACACGACGAAGTAGTGGAGCGGCCGGGCCGGCCCGTTTTCAGGAGGGGAGCGCGTCATGCACATGTTGATGGTCATTGCGGGCGGGATCGTCCTGCTCGGCGTGTTCCTTCTGTTCGGCCAGCTATGGGGCAGCGCCGCGCCGGCGCTGGGGCTGGCCGCGAAAGCCTTCATTCCGGTGTGGCTGGCCGTATCGATCGCCAACCTCTGGGTAGGCGTCCACAAGGCCGGCTACACCGTGGCGCAGGAACTGCCCATTCTGCTGGTCGTGTTCGCCGTGCCAAGCGTGGTCGCTGCCGCTGCCATCTGGCACTTTGCCCGTTCCTGAAACGCCGGAACGCAACAGGCGCCTGGGATCGCAACGCGATCCGATCACCGGCCGACCGGCGGCGCGTTCACGCCGCGCGGATGTTCGCCATGAAGCGGTCGAGCTCTTCGCGCAGCCGCGTGCTTTCGCTCGACAGCGTGCGCGCCGAATGCAGCACTTCTTCCGACGCCGTACCTGTTTCGGTGGCGCCGCGGTTGACCTGCATGATGCTGGCGGCGGCTTCCTCGGTGCCTTGCGCGACGTTCTGGACGCTGCGCGCAATTTCCTGTGTCGCCGTACTCTGCTGCGCGACGGCATCCGCGATGGTCGTGGCGATGTCGGAGATCTTGCCGATGGTGCCGCCGATCTCCTTGATCGCGGCGACCGATTCCTGGGTCGCGCCCTGCATGCCCGAGATGTGATTGGAAATCTCGTCGGTCGCCTTCGCGGTCTGGCTGGCCAGCGACTTGACCTCGGAGGCAACCACCGCAAAACCGCGGCCGGCTTCGCCGGCACGGGCCGCCTCGATGGTCGCGTTCAGCGCCAACAGATTGGTCTGCTCGGCAATCGCGGTGATCAGCTTGACCACGTCGCCGATCTCCTGGGCGGCGCGCGACAATTTTCCGATGCGGCCGTCGGTCTGTTCGGCCTGGCGCACCGCGGCTTCCGCGATCTGGCTGGATTCCTTCACGCGACGGCCGATCTCGTCGACCGAGGTGGAAAGTTCTTCCGTCGCTGACGCCACCGATTGCATGTTGCTGGAGGCCTCTTCCGAGACTACGGCCACCTGGCTCGACAGGCTCTGGGTGGTTTCCGCGGTCCGCGTCAGCGTACCCGCCGACGCTTCCAGTTGCACGGCCGAGGCCGAGACGTTGGAGACGATGGCGCCCACCGCCGCCTCGAACTCGTCGGCGAAGCGAATGAGTTCGGCGCGGCGCGCGGCGCTGCTGGCCTTGTTCTGCGCCTCCTGCGTCGCGGCGTCGCGTTCGGCCTTGGCAACCGCCTGAACCTTGAACTCCTCGACGGCACTTGCCATCTCGCCGAGTTCGTCCTTGCGCCCGAGGCCGGGCAGCACGACGTCGAAATTGCCGGCCGCGAGTTCGCGCATCGCACTGCACATTTTAGCAATCGGCCGCGAGATTCCCTTGCCGAGGAAGAACGCCCAGGCGCAGCCGAGCAGGAAGCCGCCGGCGGCCAGGATCAGGATCAGCCGCTCGGTCTCGACGATCGTCGAATCCGATTCCGTTTCGAGCCGCTTCTGGTCGGCGAGCAGATCGGCCTTCATCGCGGCCGAGCCCTTGTTGATGGCGGCCGCCGACTCGGTCATCTCGAGCGTGAGTTCGTCGATCTCCTTTGAATTATCGATCAGCTTGGCGAGCGACGACCGGTACTCTTCCAGCAATCCGGCGACCTCCTTGACTCCCTGCGTGACCTTTTCGTTGGTCGCCGGAATGGCTTTCACCGAGTTCTCGACGAATTTCAGCCGCGCCAGCGCGCTGGCGGCGACGGTCTTGTCGGAGTTGATGACGAAGGTGTTGACCAGACCGGTCACGGCCTGAAACTGCTCGAAGACCTTCTTCGCTCCGAGGCTGACGGCTTGCTGTTCGGCTTCGTCGGCATTGCTTGGGAGATCGTCGACCTTGTACTGCAACGACATGCCGCTGCGCGTGAGTTGGTTCTGGGCGATGCGGCCGCTCTCGTCCTTGACTTTGACGATGTCGGCGAAAATCTTGGTGAAGGCGCGGAATTCGCGCTCCAGTTTCACGACCTGCTCGAGGCGTGCCGGGTTGGTGGTGCCCTTCATCGACTGGACGATGGCTTCCTTCAGGGCCGCCTCGGCCGCCAGCGCGGCCTTGCCGTCGTCTTCCTTGCCGGTGGCCACGAAATGGCGGGCCAGCGAACGATAGGAGATCAGTTCGCGGTCGATATCGCGCGCCAGATCGGCTTCCCGGACGCTGCGCCGGTAGGCGTCGACGCTGCCGGAAACGTGTTCGAAGCCCATATAGGCAAAGCCCATGCTGCCGGCCGAGATCGCCAGCACCACGGCAAAGCCAAGCATGATCTTGGCGCGGAATCGAAGGGTTGGAAATTTGAGCGAGAACGACCCGGTACGCTTCTGCAATCCCACCACGCCCCTCCGTCTTCATTCTGAAAACACGGAAAATCGGGGCCCCCCGGCCCCGATCCCCTGCGCAAAACTAAGGCAGAATAGATAAGGGTGCGTAAATTCGGCCCCCGTTCCGGGGCTACGGGCCGGATAAGGCGCATTTTGCCGCGGGTGCGCTACCCCCCGATGGGGCCAAGGGCAGTCACAGCGATGGGGCCCGGCACGCACCGGCCTCGTTGCCTTCCCCCTACCGCCGGGTGGATGGTTGGCCGGAAGGACCAAACATAAAGCGGCAGCACCGTCGGCGCGCACATGCGGCTCTCCGAAGCCGGGGAATTATTTCGAGCGATGCGCTTCCGGGGGAGGCGGTGGGATCGGCGTCCGTCGCCATGGGTCCGAAATGTCCTGCCAACAGCCGAGAGAGCTCACATACGCTGACCGAGATCGACAGGTTCGGTGACAACCTGGTCGCACCCGTGACATCGGAAAATGTTTACGGCTTCCTTGAGCAGTTGGCGGGGCAACATCGCCAAGAAGGACATTTGCTGCCCACAATTGTCGCACAGTCGCGAGGGCTTCTCTGACGGAGGCCTTTTCCGGAAGGGCACTGGAGGTGACCCTATTTCGGTGCCGGGTCGGGTCGCCTCGATTGGTCCATGGGCCGACCAGGAACGCGAGGTCGCGCAGCCTCCGGCTCTGCCTGGTAAAGCTTCCTGATACGCGCCAGAATGGCTTCCATTGATTGCTCGTCGTCGGCAGACTGTGTCTTATCCGTGAAGGGTATACTCATTGGTTCGTGGCGCTCCTCGAAATCGTCCATGCGGTCGCGGTCAATCAATTCAAGAACCCGCGTTGTCCATTTCAGAGCCCCGCGAACCGGCTTTTCCGTAATCGAGGGGATCGACACCCCATCGGAAAAATTGCGACAAGCGTTCACCTTGGGTCTCCGTAGTTCTACTGTTCTTGCATACGGACAGGCTGGCTTGCCGCTCCCGGCCCCAAAACCTACGTCGGTCCTGCAAGCGCGTTATTCCATGAAAACTCCCACGCATGATAAAAACGACTATCGGAATTTGGCAGTCGGGCCTTTTTTGTGACGTCCCGCGCGAAGAAGAATGATTAACGTCATATTAAGCGGTTACGGACACAGGTTGCATTACTTGATTCATCATCGAGTTTTCAGATGCAGCTCGAAACGCTTTCGCCATCTCCCAAACTAGAGCTGAGAAGCTTCTCGGACATCGACGAATTTCGACCGGTGGAGCTTCTTTCGGCGTGTCGAAGCATTCCAACGGACATGACGAAATTCGCGCCGATCCGCGCTGTCGTTCATCTGCCGCAGCTGAGTATTGTGGTCCAGCGGTCGTTCCCGCGTTTGCTGGACAGCATGTACCAAATAGCCGGATCGTTGATTCTCGTCCCGCTGGACGACAAACTGAGCGCTCGCGTAAATGGGCATGAGATGGACGCCCGGTCCTTCATTGCATTGCACGGCAGGACCGATTGTCAAATTCTTGAAAACAACTCAAATCAACATGCAACGCTAATCTTCTCCGAAACTTTGAAGGACCGAGATTGGTTCAATGATCGCGACAAACTGGTCGCAAAGCTTGCTGAGCGATCCAATCTAGGTTCTGTGCGCCAGGCACTCGTCACGATTTTGCAAGTCGCTTCGAAAGAGCCTCACCTTTTGAAGAATCAAGACTTCGCTCGTCAACTCCAAGAAATGCTGTTGCTGCAGGTGGACATCCTCTTCTTGGAATGCAGACCTTATGGTCGCTTTGCGCAGGGAGATCGCGCAGCACAGATCATACGCCGTTTGGATGAGTATGTTTCGACGCGTCCGACAGCCATGCTTTACAGCCAAGAACTCGCTGATGAATGCTCTGTTTCCGCAAGGACACTAAACGATGTGCTTCGACAAGTGCGTGGGATGAGTTTGCATCGGTATCTCCGGCACGGAAAACTTCACGCATTGCGGCGGCGGCTGCTCAAGGGTGGGGACGGGGTAACAGTGAGCGACTGCGCCAAGGCATATGGCTTCTATCATCTGGGCGGGCTTTCGATGCTCTATCGCGCGACGTTCAATGAACTCCCCTCGGCGACGCTCATGCGCTCGCGGCAATGAGGCGGCGCGGCATGGCCCCGTTCGCGGGGCGGCAGGCCTTCGAAGCCGGCTCGGCTGGGTTACTTTCGGGAGGGACGAGACTGGCCATCCCATTCTTGCGCATCCTGAGCACGGGCATTTTTACCCTCCCCTATGACGCGTCCATGACGCGCGAGCACGTGATCACGAGCGATCCGGCGTGCGCGACCCTGCACGAATTTCAGGAGGTTTCGCGTTGCGCTCCAACCAGTTAGATATTTCGTCTGATTAGCATTGAGCAGCGCCGATCAATGGTGATACGTTCCTGATTGGAATAACTATAAAACATCGGGAGGTGTCGCGCGTGTCTACGATCAAATTGACGGTGAACGGCAAGGCTGTGTCAGCCGAGGTCGAAGACCGGACGCTGCTGGTCCATCTGCTTCGCGAGAACCTGAACCTGACCGGCACCCATGTCGGTTGCGACACCAGCCAATGCGGCGCCTGCGTCGTCCATATCGATGGGCGGGCGGTCAAATCCTGCACTGTATTGGCCGGCCAAGCCGCAGGGTCCAGCGTCACCACCATCGAAGGCATCTCGAAGGGTGACGAGCTGCACCCGATGCAGGCCGCATTCCGCGACAATCATGGTTTGCAGTGCGGCTATTGCACCCCGGGCATGATCATGTCGGCGATCGACATCGTGCAGCGCCACGGTGGCAAGCTGGATGAAGCAACCGTCCGGCAGGAGCTGGAAGGCAACATCTGCCGCTGCACCGGCTACCACAACATCGTCAAATCGGTGCTCGATGCGGCCGGCCGCATGAAGGTCGCGCAGGCGGCCGAATAGCCGCCGCAGCCGATACCACTATCGAATACAAGACCGCCTGGTTTCGATGGAAGCGGCGGATAACAATAACTCCGGTTGGGAGGACAGGACATGGGCGTTGAAGGCATTGGCGCAAGCGTCGTACGCAAGGAAGACCGCCGTTTCATTACCGGCAAGGGCCGTTACGTCGACGACATCAAACTGGTGGGGCTGACCCACGCCCATTTCGTCCGCAGCCCGCACGCCCATGCCAGGGTCAAGGGCGTCGATACGTCGGCGGCGATGAAGATGCCGGGCGTGGTCGGCGTGTTGACCGGGCAGCAGATCGTCGACGACAAGGTCGGCAATCTGATCTGCGGCTGGGCCATCACCTCCAAGGACGGTACCGGAATGAAGATGGGCGCATGGCCGGCGATGGCGCCGGAGACCGTGCGCTTTGTCGGGCAGGCGGTGGCGGTCGTGATCGCCGAGACCAAGAACCAGGCCAAGGACGCGGCCGAGGCCGTCGTCGTCACCTACGAGGAACTGCCGGCCGCCGCCGATATCCGCGCGGCGATTAAACCAGGCGCGCCGCAGCTTCACCCCGAGGCGCCCGGCAACGTGATCTATGACTGGACCATCGGCGAGGAAGCTGCCACGGACGCGGCCTTCAAGGCGGCGGCCAATGTGGTGTCGCTCGACATCACCAACAACCGGCTGGTGCCGAACGCGATGGAGCCGCGGGCCGCGATCGGCGAATACAACGAAGCCGAGGAGCATTTTACGCTCTACACGACCTCGCAGAATCCGCACGTCGCCCGCCTCGTGCTGTCGGCGTTCTACAACATCGCCCCCGAACACAAATTGCGGGTGATCGCGCCCGACGTCGGCGGCGGTTTCGGCTCCAAGATCTTCATCTACCCCGAGGAGATGGTGGCGCT
Source organism: Hyphomicrobiales bacterium (assembly GCA_017305715.1). Taxonomy (GTDB): domain Bacteria; phylum Pseudomonadota; class Alphaproteobacteria; order Rhizobiales; family Xanthobacteraceae; genus Bradyrhizobium. The sequence goes on from JAFKKG010000007.1 coordinate 8,414, forward strand.
GTGGGCCTCCAAAAAGGTGGGTCGCCCGGTGAAGTGGACCGGCGACCGCTCGGAGGCTTTTCTCACCGACGCCCATGGCCGCGATCATCTGACCAAGGCCGAACTGGCGCTCGACGCCAACAACAAGATCACCGGCCTGCGCGTCAAAACCTACGCCAATCTCGGCGCGTACATGTCGCTGTTCTCGTCCTCGGTGCCCACCTATCTCTACGCGACGCTGCTGTCGGGCCAGTACAACATCCCCAACATCTTCGCCGAGGTGATCAGCGTCTATACCAACACGACGCCCGTCGACGCCTACCGCGGCGCCGGCCGCCCCGAGGCGAGCTTCGTGGTGGAACGGCTGCTGGAGACGGCGGCGCGGCAGTTGAAGGTCGATCCGGCGGAATTGCGCCGCAAGAACTTCATCACCCAGTTCCCGCATCAGACGCCGGTCATCATGGCCTATGATATCGGCGATTTCGGCGCGTCGCTTGACGCGGCGATGAAGGCGATCGACTACGCCGGCTTCCCGACCCGCAAGGCCAAGGCCAAATCCGAGGGCAAGCTGCGCGGCATCGGCCTGTCCTGCTACATCGAGGCCTGCGGCATTGCGCCCTCGAAGGCGGTCGGCAGCCTCGGCGCCGGCGTCGGGCTGTGGGAGTCAGCCGAAATCCGCGTCAACCCGGTCGGCACGATCGAGGTTCTGACGGGATCGCACAGCCACGGCCAGGGCCATGAAACCACCTTCTGCCAGTTGATCGCCGAACGCCTCGGCGTTCCCATCAGCCAGGTGCAGATCGTCCATGGCGACACCGATAAAGTGCAGTTCGGCATGGGCACCTACGGCTCGCGCTCGCTCGCGGTCGGCGGCACCGCCATCATCAAGGCGATGGAGAAGGTCGAGGCCAAGGCGAAGAAGATCGCGGCCCATGCGCTGGAAGCGTCCGAGAACGACATCGTGATCGAGAACGGCGAGTTCAAGGTCACCGGCACCGACAAGTCAATCGCGCTGCCGATGGTGGCGCTCGCCGCCTACACCGCGCATAATCTGCCCGACGGCATGGAGCCCGGCCTGAAGGAGACCGCGTTCTACGACCCGACCAACTTCACCTTCCCGGCCGGCGCCTATATCTGCGAGCTCGAGGTCGATCCCGGCACCGGCAAGACCTCGTTCGTCAACTTCGTGGCGGCGGACGATTTCGGGCGGCTGATCAACCCGATGATCGTCGAAGGCCAGGTCCATGGCGGTCTCGCCCAGGGCATCGGCCAGGCGCTGCTGGAAGGCGCAGCCTATGACAGTTCGGGTCAGCTGCTGACGGCGTCCTTCATGGATTACGCCATGCCGCGCGCCGACGATCTGCCCTCGTTCCAGTTGAACCACACCACCACGCTGTGTCCGGGCAACCCGCTCGGCGTCAAGGGCTGCGGCGAGGCCGGCGCGATCGGCGCCTCGGCGGCCGTGATCAACGCGATCACGGATGCGATCGGCAACAACAAACTCGAAATGCCGGCGACGCCCGACCGCGTCTGGCACGCCATTCACGGTTGAGAGGAGCACATCATGTACGAGACCACATATCATCGCCCCTCCTCGGTCGACGAAGCGGCAAAACTGTTCGCCCAGGGTTCGGAAGCAAAGTATCTGGCCGGCGGTCACACGCTGATCCCCGTGATGAAGCAGCGGCTGGCCTCGCCATCCGACGTGATTGACCTCGGCAAGCTCAAGGAGCTGATCGGGATCGAGGCCTCCGGCGACACGCTGACCATCAAGGCGGCGACGACCTATTACGACATCATGCAAAGCGCCGACGTGAAGAAGGCGATCCCCGCGATCGCCCATCTCACCTCGATGCTCGGCGACCCCGCGGTGCGTCACCGCGGCACGATCGGCGGCTCGATCGCCAACAACGACCCGGCGGCGGATTTTCCGGCGGCCCTGGTATCGCTCGGCGCTACCGTCAAGACCAACAAGCGCACGATCGCGGCGGATGATTTCTTCAAGGGCCTGTTCACGACGGCGCTGGAGGACGGTGAGATCATCACCGCCGTTTCCTTCCCGGTTCCGGCCAAGGCCGGCTACGCCAAGATGCGCCATCCCGCCTCACGCTTCGCGCTGACCGGCGTGTTCGTGACCAAGACCAAAGCGGGTGACGTCCGCGTGGCGGCGACGGGTGCATCGCAAAACGGCGTCATGCGGGTACCGGCGATCGAGGCCGCGCTGAAGGCGAACTGGTCGGCCGGCGCGCTCGACAGCGTCAAGATCTCCGACAGCGGCCTGCTCGCCGATATCCACGGCTCGGCCGCCTATCGCGCCAATCTGATCAAGGTGATGGCGCAGCGCGCCGTGACCGCGGCAGGCTAACTTAAGAGCACTGGTTGCCATGCAAGCGGCGCGCAGCGATGCGCGCCGCTCTGCATTTGGTCAGATTCGCGACAAAGAATGCTTGCCACAGGCCCCCCAAGGCGAGACAATTTAGCTAATCAGCTAATTAAAATTACCTCTCTGGGAGAACAAGACGTGCTCGACAAACCCGCCGCCCAATCCGCCATTCGCGCCTCCGGCCCGCTCGCCGGCTTCCGCATCGTCGAATTCGCCGGCATCGGGCCGGGGCCGTTCGCCTGCATGATGCTGGCCGACATGGGCGCGGAAGTCGTGACGCTCGACCGCGTCGGCGCCAAGAAGAATCTGAAATCGGTCGCGGGACGCGGCCGCAAGGTCGTCGAACTCGATTTGAAGGACAAGGCCGCGGTGGCGCAGGTGCTCGATCTGCTCGCCGGCGCCGATGCGCTGATCGAAGGATTCCGTCCGGGCGTGATGGAGCGGCTCGGACTCGGGCCTGACGTCGTGATGGCGCGCAATCCGCGCCTGGTGTTCGGCCGCATGACCGGCTGGGGCCAGGAAGGCCCGCTGGCGCAAGCCGCCGGCCATGACATCAACTATATCTCAGTCACCGGCGCGCTCGCCGCGATCGGCACCAAGGAAAAGCCGGTGCCGCCGCTCAACCTGGTCGGCGATTTCGGCGGCGGCGCGCTCTATCTCGTGGTCGGCGTCCTCGCCGCGCTGCTGGAAGCGTCGAAGTCCGGCAAGGGCCAGGTGGTCGATGCCGCGATGTGCGACGGCGCGGCATCTCTGATGTCGATGTTCTTCGACATGACCGCGATCGGCCGCTGGACCGAAGGCCGCGAGCAGAACTTCCTCGACGGCGGTTCGCATTTCTATGGCGTCTATGAATGCTCCTGCGGCAATTTCATCTCGATCGGTTCGATCGAGCCGCAATTCTACGCGCTGCTGCGCGAGCACGCCGCACTCACCGACGCCGACTTCGACGCCCAGATGGACCGCAAGGCCTGGCCGGCGCTGAAGGAAAAGCTGACGAAGGTGTTCAAGAGCAAGAGCCGCGAAGATTGGTGCAAGATCATGGAAGGCACCGACATCTGCTTCGCGCCGATCCTGACCATGGCGGAAGCGCCGAAGCATCCGCACAACGCCGCGCGAAAAATTTTCGTCGAGCGCCACGGCGTGACCCAACCCGCCCCCGCCCCGCGTTTTTCACGGACGCCGTCGGCGATCCGGGATGCCGAGAAGGCGGAGATTGCGGAGTTGACGAAGGCGTGGAAGGCGGGGCGGTGATTCTCGCCGTCGTCCCGGCGAACGCCGGGACCCCTACACCGCGGCCGGTGCGGTTGGAAAAGGAAGACGACAGCTAGAGCATTCGGCAAGTGAGTTGAATCAAACGTGATCGACGGATTGCTTCCTTTGGAGCGTTTGTCGTGAGTCCATGGGGTCTCTGATTCGGGGAGGCTGGAAATGGGAACGGCGGCGCATTCGAACGATCTTCGGTCGAGAGTGGTC
>JAFKKG010000032.1 GCA_017305715.1 Hyphomicrobiales bacterium
CCGCCCTCTTCGAATGGAGGGCGCAGGGAATGCCGGATGCGCGCTGCACCCGCGGTCTCATGTGCAATGTGCACAGAGAAGTGCGCACATGAGCATACAGGGCAGCGGAGAACATCCGACATTCCCTGCGCGATGGCTTTACGGCTTATGGCGTGCTCTCCCCGGAGAACGGCTCTTTTGCCTCCGTTGCGCCCTGGAAAGTCGAACGCCTCCAGGTGCATTGACGCCAGCAACGCGACGTCGGGACCACACGCTTTTGCCGTACGCTTCAGCCGCGCGCGTCAGGCGACAACCTCCACGTCCACCGCTCCCCGCCCAACGTCCGTGACGACGGCCGACGCCCTTCTGACCAGGACGGGATGGGCAAGGTCGTAGCCCTGATTTGCCATTTCGGAAAAGCGAAATATTTTTATTTTTGGGGCTTGACACGACTTCCGAAAATCCTAAGCACTTCCACCTCCGCTACGCCGGCCGGGTCAATTGTGACGGCTGGTCCATGATGGCGAAGGTGCGTTATTCGACCTGCGCCGTTGCCGGCCGCGGTTTCAGCATCGCGAGCGCCACCCCCGCCAAAGTGAGCGCCATCGCCAGGATCTCGCGGAGGCCGAGCGGCTCGCCGAGCACGAGGGCAGCGGCGGTAACGCCGATGATCGGGACTGCCAGCGTTCCGATGGCCGCGGTGGCGGCGGGCAACCGGCGCAAAGCGGCGAACCAGGCGAGATAGCAGACGCCCATCGGGCCGAGCACCATGTAGACCAGCACCGACAGACCACGGCCGGTGATCGCGACTGGATCGGGATGCTCGAACAGAAACCCGAAAAAAACCATCGGCAGGCACCCGAGCCCGACCTGCCAGGCCACCAGCGCGGTCGGGGCGATCGGCAATGGCGACTTCATCGTCACGCTGCCGAAGGCAAACAGGATGGCCGAGGCGAGCGCCAGCGCGATCCCGATCCATTTATCCGGCCCGAGCGCAAGGCCGTGCGCGCTGAGCAGCACGACCAGGCCGGAAACGCCGAGCAGCAACGCCATCACGTCACGCAAAGCCGGGCGCTGGCCGAGGACCGGCCAGGCGAACAGCATGGCCCAGATCGGCATGGTGTAGATCAGCAGCGTACCTTCGCTGACCGCGAGGTATTTCATCGACATGGTGCCGAAACCCATCCACGCAAACACGTTGGTGAAGGCCGCGAACAGCAGCGGTGCGACGGCCCCCCTCGGCACCTTCAGGCTTTCGCGAAACGCCAGCGCCACCGCGGCCATCAATATCCCGGCGGCCACGCCGGATATGCCGCGCGAAAACAGCGGCGGCCATTCCCGCAGCAGGATCTTGATGGCGACCCAGTTCGCCGCCCAGCCGGTCGTCGTGATCGCAAGGAACAGGAAGCCGGTCCATCTGGAGGGCAAATGGTCAGGCATGGGTTTCCGGCATCAGCGTATCGATTCCATCGCGTAGCGCTTTTGCGACAAGCGCACTGTCCCAATTGCTTCCGGGACATCCGCTTCAAATTCGCTCCTGAATAGCCGGATTTGCACCACGCGGTGTCACAAATCGCCGCGTTCGCACAAAAAATCTCCATACAAATCAGATTGTGTTTACCCCAGCGGCAACGCGGCGGGAACAATCCGGTCCCGCCGGGCTTATCGTCGACGGTTCGAATTCCGGGAGAAATCGATGAAAACGGCAAGCATCATGTTGGCTGGATTGGCGGCCCTCACCCTCGTTTCGACGGCTTCTGCCCAACAGGCGATGACGGGAACGGTCACGCGCATTGACCGGCTCGACGGCACCATCGCCATTCAGTTGCAGAAGACGCCGGCGCAAAGCGGCACCGTCGGCGTCAATACCGGTGGGGCCAAAGCAGACGGCGGCTCCAAGGCAGAAGGTCCTGCCGAAGAACTCAAGACCAGGGTGCAGGGCAACCTGTTGAACGTCCTGCACGCCGGCGACCGGGTCAAATTCTCCCTGACCGAGTCGGGCGGGACCAAGACCATCAGCAATGTCGAGCGGCAGTAAACCATTGCAGGCAGAGTGGGTAAAAAGGCCCGCTTGCTCCGTCCTCACCAAAAGCCGGCATCCGGAGCGAAATCCTACCGGATGCCTTTCTGCATTGACCGCGCCCACATGGAGAAGGCGCTGATCGCGCCAGCCTTCGGGTGTGCCGGCAGATGCACGATATAGAACCCGTAGCCGGGCAGCGTAAGGTTCGAAACTTGCACGAGTGCGCCGCTTGCAAGCTCCGGTGCCACCAACAGATCGCTGCAGATCGCAATGCCCTGACCCGATATCGCTGCTTCGATGGCGTGCAGCTCTTCACGAAACGCCAGGCTCGGAAGCTGCGCGAGGTCGGGCACCCGCTTGTGGCGGCGGCGCGCCGCGGTTTGCCAGCGTTGCCAGGTCGGTGCATCCCGGTCGACGGATGACCACTCGATCTCGATGAGGGGAAACTTCGCCAGTTCAGCCGGACTGAGCGACTTGGCTTTCTTGCCGACGAGCTTTGGACTGGCAACGACGCGAAAAGTGTCGCGTGTCAGCTCAATCGATGGACCGCCCGGTGACCTGCGCGCATATCGGATCGCGATGTCGGCCTCACCCGCCGCAAGATCGAGGACGGCATCCGTACCGAGGACATCGAGCTTAAGCCGGGGATGGGCGGTGCGCCAGTTCGGCAGCCGCGGCACCAGCCATCGCGCGGCGAACCCGTTCGTCGCGGTGATGCGCAGCCGTCCGCCGATCGCGCCCGCCCGCACCTTTGCCAGGGCATCCGCGAAGGTCTCGAAGCCATCGCGGACCACCGGAAAGAGCAGTTCGCCGGCCGCCGTCAGCTTGAGCGGACGCGGCCTTCGCCGGAACAGGGCATCGCCGCAATGGCGTTCGAGCAGTTTGATCTGATGGCTAATGGCCGTGGGCGTCACATAAAGCTCGGCCGCCGCCATCTTGAAGCTCAGATGACGGGCCGCGGCCTCGAAAGCCCGCAGTTCGGTAAGGGGCGGCAGCTGGCGCATGGACAGAGTGTAGATGAATTCAGTTCATCTTGCACATGAAATATCCGAACTTGCCAGCGCCATGCGTTGCGGCCGAGAGTGAGGCCGCTCCTAGCTGGAATGATCGCAAAATGCTGGCAAATTCCCCCGGCCGCATCGCAAACTATCTCGACGCGGTAGCGCGGCTTACGCCTTTGATCGCCGAACACCGCGCGGCATTCGACAACGAACGCCGGCTTCCGGATGCGGTTTTCAACGCGCTGGCGGACGCCGGGCTCTTCCGTCTGTGGCTGCCTGGCGCGCTCGGCGGTCCGGAGCTGTCGCCGGACGATTTCATGTCCGTCGTAGAAGCCGCGTCCGCGCTCGATGGTTCAGTCGGGTGGCTTGTCGGCAATGGCGCCGGCATGAGCCGTGTCGGCGGCTATCTGCCGATGCCGGTCGCGCGGGAAATCTTCTCCGATCCGCGCGCCTTCGTCACGAGCGCCACCGGCGCTGTCGGGATGGCGCAGAAGGTGGAAGGCGGCTATCGCGTCACCGGCCGCTGGCCGTTCGGCAGCGGCGCTCATCACGCGTCGCACTTCATGGGCCTCGCGGCCACGAAGGAAGCCAGCGGCAAGGATGCACCGCCGCTGTGTTGCTATTTCGAGCGACGCGATGTCATCGTCCACGACACGTGGCGGACGTCGGGGCTGCGTGCGACGGGAAGCTGCGACTTCGAAGTCCGCGACCGCTTTGTTCCCGAGCAGCGCACGCACGTTTTTGTGGGGGCTTGCCCGACGCAGAACGGGATCGTGTACCGTTTGCCCGCCGTGTCGGTGTTCGCCTGGACGGTTTCCGCAGTTCCGCTCGGAATCGCGCGCGGGGCGATGGACGCTTTTGTCGAGCTTGCGAGCCGCAAGGCCCGGCAGGGTATCAGCACGTTGCTGCGTGACCGTGAGATTGTGCAAAGCAATTACGGTCGGGCTGACGCGTTGCATCGCGCCGCGCGCGCTTTCTTGATCGAGGCGATGACCGAATTGATGACCGCCACGGCTGAGCAGGGGCCGCGCCTCGTCAATGCCCGCGCGGTGTTCAGGACGGCCTGCACGCATGCCGCCGACAGCGCGGTACGAATCGTCGACATGCTCGCCGCGGAAGCGGGAGCTGCCGTGATTTTCGAAGCATCGCCGATCGAGCGCTACGTCCGTGACGTTCAGGCCGCGGTAAAGCACATCGCAATGAGTCCGAACAATTACGTGGTGTCGGGGCGGGTGGGGCTCGGCCTCGATCCCGGCACCTCGCGGTTTTGAGCCCCACTCCGAATTATGACGATGCCGCCAGCACCGTCGGCGCCGACACCGGTCGCCCCACCGAAGAACTCGCCATCACGGCATAGAGCAATCTGTTGAACCTCCTGCACACCGCTACTTCCGGCTGCAATGTGTTTTCCGATATTGTCATCCGCTTTCCGCGCCGAGCCACACCATAGCCCGTTGAGGCCGCCAGTCTGCGTCACAAGGCGGATTGACTAGGCTCGGACGCCACGCCCATAATCCCGATCGAGGGGCTTTGTACAGGTAACGACCACAAGAGTCGTGACAGTCTGGTGCAAAGGTGGGGTGACAGACTTGTCGGCATCGCGGCGTCCCATGTTCGGCGAGCAGCAGCGGTTCATGCTGTTTCTCATTGCGCCGGCAGCATTGTTGATGCTGCTGTTTCAGGTATTGCCGATCATGATCGGCGCCAATGCCAGCTTCCGCAACTGGGCGCTCTACAATCCCAAGAAGACCTGGGTCGGCCTCGAACACTATTACGCCGTGCTGTCTGATCCGGCGTTTCTCTACGTGGTGCTGCCGAACACCTTCCTGTTCATGATCCTGAGCGTGGCCGGCGCGCTGGTGGCGGGACTGGCGCTGGCACTGCTGCTCAACCGCCCATTCCGTGGGCAGAAGCTGGTGCAGACGATCCTGCTGGTGCCGCTGATGGTGGCTCCGGTCGTCGCCGCGATCATGATCCGCTGGATCTTCAACGACCAGTTCGGCATCGTCAACGTGGTGCTGGAAGCGATCGGGCTGGAAGGCCAGCCCTGGCTGGTGCAGCGCTGGAGCGCCTTCGGCATCATCCTTCTGACCGACATCTGGCTGTGGACGCCATGGTTCACGCTGCTGCTGCTTGCCGGATTGCAGAGCCTGCCGAAGGAGCCGTTCGAGGCGGCCGCCATCGATGGCACCACGACCTGGCGCGTGTTTCGCTATCTGACCCTGCCGATGCTGCGCTCCGTCATCGTGGTGTGCGTGGTGATCCGCGCCATCGACGCCTTCCGGACCTTCGACATCGTGTGGACGCTGACCGGCGGCGGGCCGGGCCGCTCGACCGAACTGTTCAGCCTCTATGCCTATGTGCACGCATTCCTGAACCTCGATCTCGGCCGCGGTTCGGCGGCCGCGATCATCGGTGGGCTCATCATCCTGGTGATCGGCGTGGCGCTCTATCGCCTCGTCGACCGCATCGCAAAGGCATAGCCGATGCCGATCGTCACCCGACCCGATTTCCTGCCCGGTCTGCCGAAATGGAGCCGCAAGACGCTGTTCGCGCTGGCGCTGTTCGGCATCTGTTTCGCGTTCGCCTTTCCGGTGCTGTGGCTGATCCTGACCTCGCTGCGTCCGGAATCCGGCGTCTATTACGTCCATCGCGGCACCGAATTCACGCTCAGCAGCTTTGCCGAGGTGCTGAGCGACGAGCGGATCGTGCACGCCTTCATCAACAGCGCGCTGATCTCGACGCTGGCCACCTTCTTCTCGCTGCTGGTGACGGTCTCGAGCGGCTACATGCTGTCGCGCTTCACCGGGCCGGCGTCGCGGATCTGGTTCGGCACCATCTATGTGTTCCGCTGCGTGCCGTATATTTCCTGGGTGCTGCCGCTGTATTTCGTCACCCAGAGCTGGGGCCTGTACGACACCTATACCGGCCTGCTGCTGCCGCATGTCGCCGTCCACATCTGCTTCTTCTCCTGGTTGATGAAGGGATTTTTCGACGGCATCGACCCCAGCATGGAATACGCCGCGATGATCGACGGCTGCACGCGCTGGGGCGCCTTCATCCGCGTCGCGCTGCCCTCGGCATTGCCGGCGATTTCGGCGCTGGCCGTGCTATGCTGGCTGTTCACCTGGAACGAGTTTCTGTTCGCGCTGATCCTGACCGGCAACCACGTGCCGATGATCACGGTGGTCATGGCGCAGTTCGTCACCGAGATGGGATTGCGCTGGAACCTGATGGCGGCGACCGCCGTGATGGCGCTGGCGCCGGCGTTCCTGATCGCGCTGTTCGGGCAGAAATATGTGATCCGGGGGCTTCGAATCTAAAAGCGGCAAGGCGAGGATACCGAGAACAAGAGCGAGGGAGGGAAGCAATGACGCAACTGACGAAACTGGTGACGAAACTGGCTGTCGCAACGACGGTGGCGCTGTGGGCCGTCGCCGGCAGCGCAAGCGCCCAGCAGGTGACCGAACTGCGGATCGGCTACCAGCCGTCTCCGATCCAGGACGCCTCGATCGCGATGTTCGAGACCTGGGGCGCCAAGAACGGCGTCAAGATCGTCAAGGTGCCGAATTCCTACGGCGTCTATGTCGAGAAGATGACGGCGTCGCTGACCTCGAATTCGGATCAGTACGACGTGATCTGGCACAATGACGACTGGGGACAGACCTGGGCGCATTTGCTGGAGCCGACCGACGACGTCGAGGCCAACAAGTTTGCCGAGAAGTGGGGCATGTCGCCGATCGTGTTCGGCAACGCGCAAGGGCAGAATACGGTCGTGCCGATGGGCCAGACCTTCAGCGTGTTCTTCTACCGCTCCGACCTCGTCAAGCCGGAGGATGTGCCGAAGACGCTGGAGCAATTGGTCACGACCAGCAAGAAGCTGCAGGCGGAAGGCAAGGTCAAGTTCGGCTATGTCGGCGGCATGTCGATGAACAACAGCTGGTTCAGCTGGTTCTGGTCGATGTGGGGCAACAATTGCGACGTGCTGTTGCCGGCCTATGAGCGCGACAACAAGAAGCTCGCGGAGGCCGGATGGAAATCCGGCATGACCGAGCCCTGCATGCAGCAGACCGTCGAATATTGGTGGGACGCCATCAACACCCACAAGATCGTGCCGCGCGGCATGCCGGCCTATGACCGCAACGAGGCCAACGCCGTGTTCATGTCGGGCGACGCCGCATTCACCGTGGCGGACTCGCTGTGGTGGGGCACGTTCAATGATCCGGCCAAGTCGAAGATCGCCGGCAAGGTCGGCGCGACGCGCTTCCCGCTCGGCCCCAACCGCACCAGGCCGTTCGCCTGGGACGACATCTGGGGCTGGGCGATCCCGAAATCGATCGCACCGGAGCGCAAGAAGGCCGCCAAGGCGATGCTGAACGCGATGATGCTCGACAAGGAAGGCCAGAAGAAGCTGTTCAAGGCGACCGGCGCGCCGCCGCCCAACACCGAATTCTGGGCGGAGATCGCGGCGGAAGATTCCTTCATGAAGCTGCTCAAGGAATCGGTGCTGGATTCGCCGGACAAGGTGCGCGGCGCCTATTACTTCCCGCAATGGCCCGCCGTGCACAAGGCGTTCAACGACACGGTGACAAAAGCCGTCACCGGCAAGCGCGAGGATATCGCCAAAGTGCTGGCCGAAGGCGCGCCGCTGGTCAGCAAGGCGGCGCAATAGATCGATGAGCAACATCCCGCCGCGGGAAATCGCGGCGGGATCATTTTTGGGTCAACAGTACCTTTATTTGACGCGTTGCCTTCACGCGAACCGGTATCCACTTCGCTCGAAAACGCTCTAGTACAGTCACGGCGGGTCAATGGCAGCGATCTCACTCCGCAAGCTCAACAAGCATTATGGCTCGCTGTTCCACGCCGTAAAGGACGTCGACCTGGAGATCGCCGACAAGGAGTTCGTGGCCCTGGTCGGCCCGTCCGGCTGCGGCAAATCGACGACGCTGCGCATGATCGCAGGCCTGGAAGACATCACCAGCGGCGACATCCGGATCGGCGACCGCATCGTCAACGACCTGCCGCCGCGCGACCGCGACATCGCGATGGTGTTCCAGAACTACGCGCTGTACCAGCACATGAGCGTCTACGACAACCTCGCCTTCGGCCTGCGCAACAAGAAGACGTCGGAAGCCGAGATCAAGGCCGCGATCGATCGCGCCGCAGGGATGCTCGGCCTGCACGAACTGCTGGCCCGCAAGCCGAAGCAATTGTCCGGCGGCCAGCAGCAGCGCGTCGCGCTTGGCCGCTGCATCGTGCGCAATCCGGAAGTGTTTCTGTTCGACGAGCCGCTGTCGAACCTCGACGCCAAATTGCGCGCGCAGATGCGGATCGAGATCAAGCGGCTGCACGCCGCCATTCCCACCACCTCCGTATTCGTGACCCACGACCAGGTCGAGGCGATGACGCTGGGCGACCGCGTCGTGATCATGCGCGACGGCCGGGTGCAGCAGGTCGGCACGCCGCTACAGGTCTATGGCAAGCCGGCCAACAAATTCGTCGCCGGTTTCATCGGCGCACCGGCGATGAATTTTGTCACCGCCACGGTGCGCAGCGACGGTGGCGCGACCACGGTCGAGGCTGCCGGGCTCAAATTGTCGGTCGGGGACGCGGAAGCGCGCGCGCTCGGCGCTTACAACGGCAAATCCGTGATCATGGGCGCGCGGCCGGAGCATCTGGCGCTCGGCGAGGGCGCCTCCGGACTAGGCTTCGATGCCCGCGTCGAGGTGGTCGAGCAGCTCGGCTCCGAGATCCTGCTGGAGACCCGCGTCGGCAGCCACGGCATCACGGTGGCGCGGGTGCCGGCGGAAACCGTGATCGCCCGCGGCGATCAGGTGCGGATCTCGGCCCAGCCCGGGCGATTGCATTTCTTCGATCCGGACACGGAGCTGCCGATTACGGGGTGAAGAATTTTCGCGCGTCATGGCCGGCTTGTCCCGGCCATGACGAAAGAGAATTTCAAATCCTCACCGCTTCACCGCGCCCGTCGGGCTGGCAAACCCCTCCATGGTGCGGATGCGCTTTTCCAGCCACCAGCCATATTCGGGCGCCCAATCCTCGAATTTGCGGTTGATGCCGAGATCATGCGCCCAGTGATGGGCGATGTTGGGATTGTATTGCGATTGCCGGCCGACCGCGATCAGGTCGGCCTGGCCCTTTTCCAGCACGGCTTCGGCCTGCTCGGCTTCGAGGATGATGCCGACCGCCATGGTCGAAACGCCGACCTCCTTGCGGACCCGTTCAGCATACGGCACCTGGAAGCCGAGGCCGCGCGGCACTTGCGCCGCCGTCGCCGAGCCGGAAATGCCGCCGGAGGAGCAGTCGACCACATCGACGCCGCGCGCCTTCAATTCACGCGCCAGCACGACCGTGTCGTCCATGTTCCAGCCGTTCTGCGCGCCGTCGACCGAGGACACGCGCACGAACAGCGGCATCGAGTCCGGCATTTCGCGCCGGACCGCCTCGACGATGTCGAGCGGCAGCCGCATGCGCCCGTTGCGGTCGCCGCCATATTCGTCGTTGCGGGTGTTGGAGATCGGCGACAGGAATGACGCCAGCAGATAACCGTGCGCCATGTGGATTTCGATCACGTCGAAGCCCGCCTTGACGGCGTTCCTCGCCGCGTTCGCCCAGGTCTTCACCATGGCGCGGCAGTCTTCGGCGGTGAGCTGGCGCGGCGTCAGCCAGCCCGGGGCGACCGGTTCGCTGGTCGGGCCGACCGGCTGCCACACTTTCGCGCCCGCCTTGATCTCGTCCGGCGTCAGCGGGCCCATGCCGTCCATCGCGCGCTGCGAGGATGATTTGCGGCCGCCATGCGCGAGCTGGACGCCGATCGCGGTGTTCTCGCGCCGCATGAAGGCGATCAATGGCTTGAAGCTTTCGACCTGCGCCTCGTTCCAGAGGCCGAGGTCGAACTCGTTGATCAGCCCGGCTTCCTCGACGCCGGTGGCTTCGACGAACACCAGGCCAAAACCGCCGAGCGCGTAACGCCCGAGATGGACCTGATGAAACATGCCGCAGGTCGCACCGGGGTCGGCGCGGTAATGCACCATCGGCGGCACCACCAGGCGATTCTTCAGCGTGAGACCGCGGATCTTGAACGGCTGGAACAGCAGGGGGCGTGCGGGCGCGGTGTCGGACATGGACGGCCTGTGGCGTAAAATGCGGGCGGCAAATGATCCATCATTTGAAATCCGCGGTCCAGACGGCCGTTGCATGTCTCGCATGCGAGCGACGGCGGTTATGCCCGCCGCTGCGCGCGCCACCAGACGCCGAACGCGATCGCCATCGCGCCTGCGAGGCCAAACCAGGTGATGGCGTATTGCATGTGGTCGTCCTTGAGACGGACCTTCAGCGGCCCCGGCTTCGGGATGCCGCTCGCGGGCACGGGGGATTCCAGATCGATATAGAACGGCGCGACGATCCTGCCGCCCTCGCCCCAACCGAGCGCGCGCGCCATCGCGAGGTGGTCGCGGCTGAACCACAGCCGCTTGCTGACATTTTCCGACGGCGTGAACGTGCCGGCGGTTTCGGGGAAGCGCAGATAGCCGGTCAGTTTCACCGGCTCGCCGGTGACGAGCCGGCCGGCGGCGCGGTCCTGCTGGGCGCGATCCTGCATGGTGTTCTGCACGAAGCCGGTATTGACCGCGACGATCGCGCCATCGGTTTGCGCCGGCAGGAACGCCCAGGTGCCGGGACCGGAGACATCGTCGCGGACGGCGGAGCCGGAGCTATAGACCATCACGTCGGGCGCCTTCGCGTAGGTCGCGGTGAACTGGACGCGGCGGAATTCGTCTTTCGCGGGTGTCAGCGCGCTCCACTGCGCGGGCGGCGGCAGCGCTACCGGCGCCGCCGTCAGCCGCTCATCAAGGGCTGCGATCAGCGTGTGCTTCTCGACGCGCCGCTGCAATTGCCAGAAGCCGAGCCCGAGGCAGGTTGCGACCATCAGCAGCGTGACGATGGCAAAGCCGAGCGAGCCGCGCCGCCGCGCAATGCCGGTCATTTCGGCTCGCGGTCGATCAAGCGGCCGGGCGCGGCCTTGTGATGGTATTGCAGGGCGATCAACAGCGACTTCATCGCACGCAGCGGCAGCAGCGTGGTCGCCAATATCAGCGGCAGCCACAACGCGGCGTGCAGCCAGAACGGCGGCTGGTATTTGATCTCCACGATCAGCGCCGCGCCGACCACGATGGCGCCGGCGATCATGATGATGAAGATCGCCGGGCCGTCGCCGGCATCGATGAAGGCGTAGTCGAGCCCGCAGGCCTCGCAGCGCGGCCGCAGGTCGATGAAGCCGGCGTAAAGCTTGCCCTTGCCGCAGCGCGGGCAGCGGCAGGCGATGCCGCGCAGCGCGCTCTCGGTCAGGGTGGGCGGGGTCTCGTTCGGCATGGCGTCACTTCATAAAAAGCAAAAGGGGCGGTCGCACGACCGCCCCTTGTATCACGTCAGGTCTGCGATCAATGCGCGGCGTGGCCGACGGCTTCGGCGCCGCGGAACCAGACATAGATGCAGACGAACAGGAACAGCCACACCACGTCGACGAAGTGCCAGTACCAGGCGGCGAATTCGAAGCCGAGATGCTGGGTCGGGGTGAAGTGCCCGGCATAGGCGCGGAACAGGCAGACCAGCAGGAACACGGTGCCGACCAGCACGTGGAAACCGTGGAAGCCGGTCGCCATGAAGAAGGTCGCGCCGTACATGTTGCCGGAGAAGTGGAAGGTGGCGTGGGCGTATTCATAGGCCTGCACGCAGGTGAACAGGGCGCCGAGCACGACGGTGAGGATCAGGCCGTATTTCAGGCCCTTGCGGTCGCCTTCCAGCAGCGCGTGATGCGCCCAGGTGACTGTGGTGCCCGAGGTCAGCAGCAGCAGCGTATTGAGCAGCGGCAGATGCCAGGGGTCGAAGGTCTCGATGCCCTTCGGCGGCCAGGTGCCCGGCACGGCGCAGGCGCCCATCGCGGTGCCGGGGCCGCAGCCGAACACGGCGTCGCGGGTGGCGTGAACGGCATCGGCCGGGAACAGCGCGGAATTGAAGAAGGCCCAGAACCAGGCCACGAAGAACATCACCTCGGAGGCGATGAACAGGATCATGCCGTAGCGGTGGCTGATCTGCACCACGCGGGTGTGGTCGCCCTTGAACTGGGCTTCGCGGATCACGTCGCCCCACCAGCTCGCCATGGTGTAGAGCACGCCGATGGTGCCGGCACCGAACACGATCGGTGCCGCCGCATACATATGGTGCATCCAGCCGATGGCGCCGACGGCCATGACGAAGGCCGAGATCGAGCCGACCACCGGCCACGGGCTCGGATCGACGAGATGGTAGTCGTGGTGCTTCGCTTGCGCCGTAGCCATTGCGGTCTCTCCGTTAGCGGTGCCGTATTCGTCGGCACATCTTCGTCTCAAAAATTCCCATTCGGAATGCCGGTCGCCCGGCACTCGGAGCTCAGCTTCCCTTGCGCTTGTCCGGCTCGCCTGCCGCCACGGGCCTCGGCGCCGGATCGCGCACGGGATAGAATGTATAGGACAG
Source organism: Hyphomicrobiales bacterium (assembly GCA_017305715.1). Classification (GTDB taxonomy): domain Bacteria; phylum Pseudomonadota; class Alphaproteobacteria; order Rhizobiales; family Xanthobacteraceae; genus Bradyrhizobium. The sequence continues at coordinate 12,535 of JAFKKG010000032.1, forward strand.
CGTGATGGTGTTCAGGCTGTCGTTCTCGCTGTCGGCGACCAGCGCCGGATCGACGTAGAACACCACGGGCATCTCGCGCTTTTCGCCCGGCGCCATGGTCTGTTCGGTGAAGCAGAAGCAGTTGATCTTCTGGAAATAGGCGCCGACCGTCAGCGGCGTCACATTATAGGCCGCCTGGCCGACCGTGGTCCGCGCCGCCTGGTTGGTCACGGTATAGAACACGGTGACGACCTCGCCGATCCTGACCTCGATCTCGTTCTGCTCGGACTCGAACTTCCAGGGCAGGCCGGGGCCGACATTGGCGTCGAAGCGGACCGAGATCTTGCGCGCCAGCGGACCTTCCGTCGGTACCGAAGTCGCGACCTGGGTGGTGCCGTTGAAGCCGGTGGCGCGGCAGAACCAGTCGTAGAACGGCACGGCCGCATAGGCCGCGCCGACCATGAACACCACGACGAAACCGCAGATCGACGCCACCATCGCATCGCGCGTCAGGCCGCGTCGCGCAGCCTTGCCGCTGGCCGCCGGTTCCTCGCGCATGGTCGGTTCGTCTGCCATTGCCTACCTATACCCGTCTAGATGGGCCGCACGAGAACGGCCGGCCCCTTGACCAGGGTGACTGCGAAAAACAACACGACGAGCACGCCGAGCGCGAGCGCGATCGCGATCGAGCGCTGACGGCGGCTTCTCTTCTGCGCCTCGGTGAGGACGATTCCATCTGGCATGCGCTTTTCGTCCATCCGCGTCCCATGCGCCCCCTACCCGATCGCCGCCATGACGGCGCGCACGACAACCTCGAGCAGCAGCGTCGCGAACAGCGCGAACAGATAAAGGATCGAGAAAGCGAACAGCCGCCGCGTCGCACGCAGCGCCGCGGAGCCTTCGCGGCGGCGGTAAACGTCGACCGCAAGCCACATCATGCCGGCGCCGAGCACCAGCGAGGTGATGCCATAGATCGCGTCGAAATAGCCGAGCGGCCAGGGGGCCACGGCGATCGCGACCAGCACGACGGTGTAGAGCAAAATCTGCAGCCGCGTCGCGTCGGGGCCGGCGACCACGGGCAGCATCGGTATGCCGGCGCGGGCATAATCGTCGCTGCGGAACAGCGCCAACGCCCAGAAATGCGGCGGGGTCCAGAAGAAGATGATCAGGAACAGCAGCACCGGCTCCATCGACAACGAGCCGGTCGCCGCAGCCCACGCCACCACCGGCGGCAGCGCCCCGGCGGCACCGCCGATCACGATGTTCTGCGCGGTCCAGCGCTTCAGCAGCATGGTGTAGATCACGACATAGAAGAAGATCGTGAACGCCAGCAGTCCGCCCGCCAGCCAGTTGACGAGGATGCCGAGCGTCATCACCGAGAAGAAGGCGAGGATCAGCCCGAACGCGGTGGCTTCCTCGCGCGTGATGCGGCCGCGCGGGATCGGCCGGTTGGCCGTGCGCGACATCAGGGCGTCGATATCGCCCTCATAGGCCATGTTCAGTGCGCCCGAGGCGCCGGCGCCGACCGCGATGCACAGGATGGAGGTGAAGGCGAGAACGGGATGAATATGGCCGGGGGCGATGAAAAGGCCGACCAGCGCGGTGAAGATCACCAGCGACATCACCCGCGGCTTCAGCAGGGCGATATAATCGCCGACCTCAGCCTCCGAGATCCGGGGCAATTCGATGGCGTTGTGATCGACGACCGACAAGATTTATCTCACTTGGTTCAAGGCCGCGGCGCGCCCGAGGGGCGCGCCGCGAATTGAAGGATCACTGCACCCGCGGCAGCACTTCGAACTGGTGGAACGGCGGCGGCGACGACAGCGTCCATTCCAGCGTGGTGGCGCCGGCACCCCACGGATTGTCGGCGGCCTGCTCCTTGCGCACGAAGGCATCGATCACGCCGTAGATGAAGATCAGCACGCCGAAACCGGAGATGTAGGAGCCGAGCGAGGACACCAGGTTCCAGCCGGCGAACGCATCGGGATAGTCGATGTAGCGGCGCGGCATGCCGGAGAGGCCGAGGAAATGCTGCGGGAAGAACACGAGATTCACGCCGACGAAGGTGAACCAGAAGTGCAGCTTGCCGATGGTCTCCGAGTACATGTAGCCCGACATCTTCGGGAACCAGTAGTACCAGCCGGCGAAGATCGCGAACACGGCGCCGAGCGACAGCACATAGTGGAAGTGCGCGACGACGTAATAGGTTTCCTGCAGCACGCGGTCGACGCCGGCATTCGCCAGCACGACGCCGGTGACGCCGCCGACCGTGAACAGGAAGATGAAGCCGACCGCCCAGATCATCGGCGTCTTGAACTCGATCGAGCCGCCCCACATCGTGGCGATCCAGGAGAAGACCTTCACGCCGGTCGGCACCGCGATCACCATGGTGGCGGCGACGAAATAGGCCTGCGTCGCGCTGGACATACCGACCGTGTACATGTGGTGCGCCCACACCACGAAGCCGATGCCGCCGATCGCGACCATGGCGTAGGCCATGCCGAGATAGCCGAACACCGGCTTCTTCGAGAAGGTCGAGATGATCTGGCTGACCATGCCGAAGCCGGGCAGGATCAGGATGTACACTTCGGGATGGCCGAAGAACCAGAACAGATGCTGGAACAGCAGCGGGTCGCCGCCGCCATCGGCCGAGAAGAAGGTGGTGCCGAAATTGCGGTCGGTCAGCAGCATGGTGATCGCACCGGCCAGCACGGGCAGCGACAGCAGCAGCAGGAACACCGTAACCAGGATCGACCACACGAACAGCGGCATCTTGTGCAGGGTCATGCCCGGCGCGCGCATGTTGAAGATGGTGGTGATGAAGTTGATGGCGCCGAGGATCGACGAGGCGCCGGCCAGATGCAGCGACAGGATCGCGAAATCGACCGCCGGTCCCGGATGGCCCGAGGTCGACAGCGGCGCATACATGGTCCAGCCCGCGCCGACACCGTTGGCGCCCGGCTCACCCTCGACGAAGGTCGACATCAGCAGCAGCGCGAAGGACGCCGGCAGCAGCCAGAATGAGATGTTGTTCATGCGCGGGAACGCCATGTCGGGCGCGCCGATCATCAGCGGCACGAACCAGTTGCCGAAGCCGCCGATCATCGCCGGCATCACCATGAAGAAGATCATGATCAGGCCGTGCGAGGTCACGAACACATTGTAGGTGTGGGCTTCGTGGAACAGCTGGACGCCGGGATACATCAGCTCGATGCGGATCGCGATCGACATGGCCGCGCCAATCACGCCGGCGATGACCGCGAACACCAGGTACATCGTACCGATGTCCTTGTGGTTCGTCGAATAGACGAAACGCCGCCATCCGGTCGGATGCGCGTGCGCGTGGTCATCATGGGCGTGATCGTCGTGTGTCGCTGCGCCTGTTGCCATGTTCAAATCCTGCCTTGCAGTCCCGTTTCGGACCTTGCGGTCCCGTCTGTCCCGTTGCGCCTGAAGCTAACCGCTTACTGCGCCACCGCGCCACCCGCCGAGGCGTATGAATTCGCCGGGTTGGTCGCGTATTTCTTCTTCGCGGTTTCCACCCAGGCCGCGAATTCCTGATCGCTCACGACCCGCACCGCGATCGGCATGAAGGCGTGATCCTTGCCGCACAGTTCCGAGCACTGGCCGTAGAACATGCCGGTCTTGGTCGCCTTGAACCAGGTCTCGTTGAGACGGCCGGGGATGGCGTCGATCTTGATACCGAAGGCCGGCACCGCGAAGGCATGGATCACGTCCGCGCCTGTGGTCAGCACCCGGACCACCTTGTTGACCGGAACGACCATTTCATTGTCGACGCCGAGCAGCCGCGGCTTCTTGTCCGCCGCCATCAGCGAATCGAATTCGAACTTGCCATGATCGGGATAGGCATAGCTCCAGTACCACTGCTTGCCGGTCGCCTTGATGGTGAGGTCGGCCTTGGGAACGTCGAGCTGCAGGAACAGCAGCCGGAACGACGGCACCGCGATCGCCACCAGGATCAGCACCGGGATCAGGGTCCAGGCCACTTCGATCAGCGTGTTGTGGGTGGTCTTGGAGGGAACCGGGTTGGCCCTGGCGTTGAACTTCACAACGACCGCGATCAAAAGCCCCAGCACGAACAGCGTGATCAGCGTGATGGTGACGAACAGCCAGTTATGGAACCAGATGATGTAGTCCATCACCGGCGAGGCCGATTCCTGCAGGGTCCATTCCCACGGCGCGGGCTGCCCCAATTCGGCCGATGCCGTACCGCCGGCGACAAGGGCCATGCCCGCCACCGCTAATCCCAGCAACTGCCGGCCCATCTGGCCCTTCGACATCTTCATGCCGCTCGCGCTCCCTTGATAAATCCCCAAAGCATCTCCGCCGGACGGCTGGAAATGCTGCACGATCCGCCCCCACAAACCGCCCGCCGAAGGTACCTTGGAAGTACGCCTCAAAAGCACCCGGACCAGATCGCTAGAACGCTTCGAAATCCAGCCTCTCAAACCATAATTCGCAGGCTCTCGCAATGCAGTAGTGGGGAGCAAAGCCATGCGTCACCGCCTAATCTCTGCATGTCAGGTTTTCCCGCTGAATCAAGCAAAACCCGCCTTTTTGTCACCCCACGCCGCTTGACAGGCGGATTACCGGATGTACGCACAGGCAGGGTGCGCCGCAGGACCCTGATTCGCTGCCGGCGAACCCTTCCCGGCTCGGGAATTGCTTCGAGATTTAGCCAAAGACCGCCTTCAAGGCGCCGTCATTGCGTATCAGTCCGAGTAGATACCCCAAGTCAATATCAGAGGATCGACCCGGATGGGGCGTTCGAGACTTAAGGCTAGACGCAAAGCAGGGCCGGCCGGCTGGCTGCGCGGATTCCTCGTCGCCGCCTCATTGCTGCTCGGCCTCACCCAGGCGGCAAGCGCGCAAGGCGCCGTGCGCTCGGTCCATGGCGACTGGCAGATCCGCTGCGATACCCCGCCGGGCGCCCAGGGCGAGCAATGCGCCCTGATCCAGAGCGTGGTAGCCGAAGACCGCTCCAACGCCGGCCTCACCGTGATCGTGCTGAAGACCGCCGACCAGAAGAGCAAGCTGATGCGGGTGGTGGCGCCGCTCGGCGTGCTGCTGCCCTCCGGTCTCGGCCTGAAACTGGACAATCAGGACGTCGGCCGCGCCGGTTTTGTCCGTTGCCTGCCCAATGGCTGCGTTGCCGAAGTCGTGATGGACGAAAAATTGCTTGGTCAGCTCCGCACCGCCAAGACCGCGACCTTTATTATCTTCGAGACCCCGGAAGAAGGCATCGGCTTTCCGCTGAGCCTGAACGGGATCGGCGAGGGCTATGATAAGCTGCCGTGAGCCGGCGGTTCATCAGGGCCATGGCGCGGACCAGCGCCGCATAAGCCAAGACGACAGCTTCATGTGCAGCGGCCGGCTGGGAGCGCATGCACAAGCCGTCCTGAGGCCTGCGGCCTAAAACAGCAGCCCCATCAGGATCAGGTTCTCGTAGCTGCCATCGACCAGGATGGCCTCGCGCTGCACGCCTTCGATCTCGAAGCCGACCTTCTTATAGAGCGCGATCGCATTGGTGTTGTTTTCCCGGACCGTCAGTTCGACCCGCTGCAGCCCGAACGCCCTTGCGGCGTCCAGCGCCTGCGCGATCAGGCGCTTGCCGATGCCCCGCCCCCGAAATTGCGGCAACAGGCCCATGCCGAGCACGCCATTATGGGCATAAATCGGCCTCGGCTTCGGGGTCACGTCGCACCAGCCGACCACCTCGCCGCCCGACAATGCGACAAATTGCGGATAACCCTGCTCGATAATGTCCAGGATGAACGCCCGCGTCGCTTCCAGCGGCGGGGCTTCCATGAAGGACAGATAGCGCCGTTCCCGCGCCACGATATCGAGGGTCCGGTGAAAGCCGTCGATATGGCCTTGCGCTATCGGAACAATTTCGATCGTAGCCATCGTCCCTGCAACGTGTTGATCCAGCCCCTCGCGAAACTACGAGGAAACAACTATCTTGGTTGCACCCCTCCGACAACGGACAGATGTAATGACCAATCCCGTCGCCACAACCTCCCTGATCGAACGCGCCAATCTCGACCGTGACGCCGTCCGCCGCGAGATTACGCGGGGGCTCGAAGGCGCCGACGACGGTGAATTGTTCCTGGAATATGGCCAGACCGAAGCCTTGATGTTCGACAACGGCCGGCTGAAGCAGGCCACCTACGACACTTCGCAGGGTTTTGGGCTGCGCGCGGTGAAGGATGACGCGGTCGGCTATGCGCATTCCTCCGACGTCTCGCTGCCGGCGCTGATCCGCGCCGCGGATGCGGTCGCAGCGGTCCGCGGCGGCTATTCCGGCAGCTTTGCGGCGGCGCCCGCTCACACCAATGTGAGACTCTATGGCGACGACAATCCGCTGGATGCGCCGGGCTTCGAAGCCAAGGTCAAACTGCTCGCTGAAATCGACGCCTATGTGCGCGACAAGGACCCGCGGGTGCGGCAGGTGACGGCCAGCCTCTCGGCCACCTGGCAGGTGGTGGAAATCCTGCGGCCCGACGGCGAGAGCTATCGCGACATCCGCCCGCTGGTGCGGGTCAATATTTCGGTGGTTGCCGGACAGGGCGACCGCCAGGAAAGCGGCAGCAAGGGCTATGGCGGCCGCGAGGGCTATGCGCGCTTCATCGAGACCAAAGCCTGGCGCGATGCCGCCGACGGCGCGCTCCGCGAAGCACTGGTCAATCTGGAATCGGTTCCCGCCCCCGCCGGTGAAATGGACGTGGTGCTGGGCGCCGGCTGGCCCGGCGTGATGTTGCATGAAGCGGTCGGCCACGGGCTGGAAGGCGATTTCAACCGCAAGCAGACGTCGGCGTTCGCAGGGTTGATGGGCAAGCAGGTCGCCGCCAAGGGCGTCACCGTCGTCGATGACGGCACCATGGCCTCGCGGCGTGGCTCTCTTTCTATTGACGACGAGGGCACGCCGACCAACCGCACCGTGCTGATCGAGGACGGCATCCTGGTCGGCTACATGCAGGACCGCCAGAACGCCCGGCTGATGAACATGAAGCCGACCGGCAACGGCCGGCGCCAGAGCTACGCCCATGTGCCGATGCCGCGCATGACCAACACCTACATGCTGGCGGGGCAACGTGATCCGGCGGAAATTTTGGCGTCGGTGAAGAACGGCATCTATGCCGCGAATTTCGGCGGCGGCCAGGTCGACATCACCTCGGGCAAATATGTGTTCCAGTGCACCGAGGCCTACAAGATCGAAAACGGCAAGATCGGCGCACCCCTGAAGGGCGCGATGCTGATCGGCAACGGGCCGACCGACCTGCATCGCATCACCATGGTCGGCAACGACCTCTCGCTCGACACCGGCATCGGCACCTGCGGCAAGAACGGCCAGGGCGTGCCGGTCGGCGTCGGCCAACCGACGCTGCGGATGGAACGCATCACGGTCGGAGGAACGGGCTAGTGACCAGCGAAAGCGAAACCACGTCGCAAAAATCTGCTGCGTCAAAACCGTTGGCAAGTTCTTCCTGGCGCGCGCAGGCCGCGCAACTGGCCGCCATCGTCATGGTGGTGTTCGTCGCCAAGGGCGCGCTGGCCGAGCCGTTCTATGTGCCGTCCGGCTCGATGGAGCCGACGCTGCTGATCGGCGACGCGCTGCTGGCGTCGAAATTCCCCTATGGCTATGGCGCGGCGTCCCTGCCGATCCAGATCACGCTGCCGGAAACCGGCCGCCTGTTCGGCGATACGCCCAAGCGCGGCGACGTCGTCGTGTTCCGCTGGCCCGGCGACCGCTCGCAGGCCTGGGTCAAGCGCGTGGTGGGCCTGCCTGGCGACCGGATCCAGATGCGGCAGGGCCAGCTCTTCATCAACGACCATGCCGCCACGCTGAAGCCGGATGGCACCGGTGAAGCCGAGGACGATCGCGGCGGCAACGAAAAGGCCTATCGCTATGTCGAGACGCTGCCGAACGGCGTGACGCATGCGATCTTCAAGATGCGCGACAATGGCAGGCTCGACAACACGCCGGAGGTGACGGTGCCGGCCGGAAAGCTGTTCGTGCTCGGCGACAACCGGGACAATTCCGCCGACAGCCGCGTCTCCGTGCGCGACGGCGGCGTCGGACTGCTGCCGATCGACAATCTGATCGGCCGCGCCGACGCGGTGGTCGGCTCCTGGGATCTGGGCATCCGCAGCCAGCCGGTATGGACCTGGCTGTCCGGTTTCCGCATGGCGCGGTTTTTCACGTCGGTGCATTGATGGTCGACCTCATGGTGAGGAGGCGCGAAGCGCCATCTCGAACCATGAGGCCACGGACGGGCCTGCATCCTTCGAGACGCGCGCAAGAGCGCGCTCCTCAGGATGAGGAGAGAGAGCCGTGACCTTCGACGACATCCGGAAATTCGCGCTGCTTTGGCCGGAGGTCGAAGACGGCACCTCCTATGGGACGCCGGCGCTGAAGGTGCGCAAGAAGCTGCTGGCGCGGCTCAAGGAGGATAACGACAGCCTTGTCTTGTTCGGCATTCCCTTCGACGAACGCGAAATGCTGATCGAGCGCCGGCCCAAGGTCTTCTACTTCACCGATCACTACCGCGATTATCCGATGGTGCTGGTCCGCCTGTCGAAGGCCAGCCGCGCCATTGTCGAGCCGCTGCTGCGCCGGCACTGGCGCACGCTGGCCTCGAAGAAGGCGGTGAAGGCATTCGACGAATCATAGGCCGCCGTCATTGCGAGCGACGCGACGCAGTCCATGGTGCGACATAAAGGGTAGATGGATTGCTTCGTCGCTTCGCTCTTCGCGATGACGTGGAAAGAGCTTCATGACCCAGGACGAATTCCTCAGCCTTACGCTGCGCAATCCCGCCAACAAGATCATCGCCGACACGCTGCTCGAGCAGGCGCTGCCGGATGCCTGGATCGTGTCGGGCTGCCTGGTGCAGACGGTGTGGAACGGGCTGACCGGACGCGCGGTGGATTACGGCATCCATGACTACGACGTGTTCTATTTCGATCCTGATACGTCATGGGCGGCGGAGGACGCCGTCATCCGGCGGCTGCACGGCGTGCTCGGCTATCTCGGCGTCAAGGTCGAGGCGCGCAACCAGGCGCGGGTTCACCTCTGGTACGGCGAAAAACACGGCCTGCCCTATCCGCCGCTGCGTTGCTCGACCGAAGGCATCGATCGCTTTTTGACGAAGAACACGCGGATCGGCATCCGCCGCACACCGGATGGTTACGAGGTCTATGCGCCCGATGGATTTGGCGACGCCGCCGGCCTGATCGTGCGGCCCAATCCGGGGCCGAATTTTTCCGCGGCAAATTATGACGTGAAGGCGAAGCGATGGAAGGCGCTATGGCCGGAGATCACGGTGCTGGCGGCAGAGGCTTCGCCCGATCGCCATCCCGGCGCAGGCCAGGATCCATAACCACAATGCATGTGGCTTGTGTTGCTGGGGCGCCAGCACGTCGCAACATCAGCGACGGTAGCTATGGCTCCGGCCCAAGGCCGGGGCGACGGAAAGCTACCGCACCACGCCGGACGTGAAGCCGGCCTTGCGCCGCGGCGGCTTGATGTCTTTTTTCAGGAAGCAGTGAGCTTCCTTGCCGGCATAGCCGGGCCGCGCATAGGTCCAGGCCCGGCATTTGTTGTCGGCGGTGCAGGCGGCCTTGCAGGCTTCGTCGCTGTCGTCGCCCTTGACGTCGAAATTCTTGTAGTCGCCGCCGAAGCGGTCGATCGAGGTTTCGACCGCGCTGTTTTTCGGCTCGACCACGCCGGCGCCGCGCACGCCGGAAACGCAGCAATTATTCTGGACGCGCGCCGGCACGTTGCTCTTGAGCCAGCACACCGCCCCGTTGGTGATGTCGGTCGGATAGCTGAAGGTCCACGACCGGCAACGCCGGTCGCGCTCGCACACCAGCGCGCAATCGGCCGGATCGCCCGAGGTCACCGGCGCGCTCAGATAATCGCCGCCGGGCCGGTCGAAATTGGCCTGCGCGACGGCCTCGCGCGCAGGCACAAGCGCCGCCAGGCAGGCGAGCGTCAAAAAACACGCCCTGACGAGGCGGCCTATCCCCATGTGATTGCTTTCGAATGAGCGCATTGTCCGAAGACGGCCATTTGAACGCCATCAACCTGTACGGCGGATGAACGGCGGCTAATGCGCTGAATTAGAAAGCATATTCCTGGTAGGCCGGCTCCACGGAGCCGCCCCAGGCACCGTTGAATTTCTCCAGCATCTCCTCCGCCGGGGTCTTTCCGGATTCGAGGATCCGCTCCAGCGGCTCGAGGTGGCGGCTTTCGTCGCGGCCGAGATGGTCGATGCGGCCGCGCCGGCGCAGGCCGGCATGCGACAGCTTCAGGCATTCGCGCGCGATCTCGAACAGATAGCGGTTGCGGATCCGGGCCTTGAAGCCGAAGCGCGGCACGTCGTCGCGCAGCGCCTGGCGCTCGGCGGCCGTCCAGTGCCGTGCGATATCCCAGGCGGCGTCCAGCGTGTCGTCGTCGTAGAGCAGGCCCACCCAGAACGCCGGCAGCGCCGGCAGCCGTCCCCACGGCACGCCATCGGCGCCGCGCATTTCCAGGTAACGCTTCAGACGCACTTCCGGGAAAATCGTCGAGAGATGATTGGCCCAGTCCGACAGCGTCGGCCGCTCGCCGGGCAATGAATTGTTGCGTCCGTCGAAAAAGGCGCGGAACGACGAACCGGAGACGTCGATATAGTTCTCGCCGCGCTTGACGAAATACATGGGAACGTCGAGCGCGTAGTCGACATAGCGCTCGAACCCCATGCCGTCCTCGAACGCCCAGGGGATCATGCCCGAACGCGCATTGTCGGTATCGCGCCAGATTTCGGAGCGGAACGACAGGAAGCCGTTCGGCTTGCCTTCGGTGAACGGCGAATTGGCGAACAGAGCGGTCGCGATCGGCTGCAGCGCCACCGACACGCGCAGCTTCTTGACCATGTCGGCTTCGGAGCAGAAGTCGAGATTGGTCTGCACGGTGCAGGTCCGGTACATCATGTCGAGGCCGTATTGGCCGACCTTCGGCATGTAATTGGTCATGATGTTGTAGCGGCCCTTCGGCATCACCGGGATTTGCGAGCGCGACCAGGACGGCGTCATGCCGAGGCCGAGGAAGCCGATCCCCAGGGGCGTTGCGATCTCGCGGACCTGCGCCAGATGCGCCATCAGCTCCGATTGGGTCTGGTGCACGGTCTCGACCGGCGCGCCCGACAATTCGAACTGCCCGCCCGGCTCCAGCGAAATCGCGCCGCCGCCGGTGACGTCATAGAGCCCGATGATGTTGCCGCGCTCCATGATCGGCTCCCAGCCGAGCAGGAGCTGCATGCCCTCCAGCAGCGCGCCGATGCCACGCGCGCCCTCGTACGGCACCGGGTGATGGCCCTCGAGCGTGAACGGGGTTTTCTCGTGCTCGGTGCCGATGCGGAACTCCGACGGCGGCTTTGCGCCCGCCTCGAACCACGCCACGAGCTCGTCGCGCGATTGCAACGGCGTCATATCGATTTGGTCACGCGCCATAAAAAACCCGGTTCTTTGGCGATTCGACCGAACGCGCCGTGTGGCAGGGAAGATTGCGGACAACGCCGTCCGCAAGAACGATGGGGTGAAGTCGTATCATCGGGCGGGAACGCCGTCTCGCGCGGCGACCGCCTTGACTTCACTGCAGGAACAGCCCAGCCGGTCCAACAGACCGCAGAGCTTCATGGCGTCGGCATCGGACAGTTTCGAACCGACATGCTTTTCGATCGCGGCCGAATAGGCGCTCCACATTTTCTTCTGCAGCTCGCGCCCGGTCTCGGTGATCTCGACGAACTGGCCGCGCTTGTCGATCTTGCATTCGCGCCGCGCCGCCAGCCCCTCATCGACCAGCCGGTCGATCAGTCGCGAGGTCGAGTATTGCGGGATCAGCATCTGCTTCTCGAGCTCGACGGGGCGCAGCTCGCCGGACGGCGCGCGCGACAATTCGAGCAGCGCGTCATACCAGGCGAGCGGCGGGAAGCCGGCCTTCTTCAGATCCTGTTCGACGCAGTCCAGCACCCGGCTCTGCACGCGCATCAGGCGGATCCAGGCGTTGGTCGCCTCGGTCGATGGTTTGCGTTTCATGGTTTAGTCCATAGCTGTCACGGGTGAGTGTACCGCACTAAATGCAGCTGCATCAATCTTGACTATTTCATGCAGATGCATTTAGTCGTTCCATCGCCCAAAGCCAAGATTGCCAGGGAACGAAACAAGAGACGGAAAAAGGGAAGGAAAACCCCATGAAATTGTATTATTCGCCAGGCGCCTGCTCGCTCTCCCCCCATATCGCGCTGCTGGAGGCCGGCCTCCCCTACGACCTCGTCAAGGTCGACCTTCGCGCCAAGAAGCTGGAAAACGGCGACGACTATCTGAAGGTCAACCCGAAGGGCCAGGTGCCGGCGCTCGCACTGGAGTCCGGCGAACTGGTCACCGAGGGCCCGGTCATCGTCCAGATAATCGCCGACAAGGCCGCGGACAAGAATCTTGCTCCCAGCCGCGATCATGCCGATCGCTACAAGCTGCAGGCCTGGCTCACCTATATCAACAGCGAGCTGCACAAGAACATCGGCCCGCAGTTCAGCCCCGTGCTGTCGGACGACGCCAAGGCTTTCTTCAAGGACCGCGCGATGGGCAAGTTCAAATATGTCGACGGCGAACTCGCCGGGAAAGACTATTTGATGGGCAAGCAGTTCTCGGTGGCCGACGGCTACATGTTCACGATGCTGTCATGGGCCGAACGGATGAAATGGGATCTCTCCGGCCTCTCCAACCTGATGGCCTACAAGGCCCGCGTCGGCGCGCGCCCGAAGGTGCAGGAAGCGCTGACCAAGGAAGGCCTGCTGAAGGCGGCGTGAGCGGCCTCATAATCGGAGTAACGAAGGGCCGGGTCGATGATCCGGCCCTTTATATTTGCGAAGAGCGCAGCGAAGGCGGATCGACGGAATTTTCCCGACCATTCGATGCAAATTTTATTTGGGTTGGCGCGGTTAACATTATCCCGGGGTTCTCCGGGCATGCGGCAACAGCGTCCTTGTTCGTACGGTCCGTTTGGCGAAGTATGGATCTCATCCACGGCGAGAACGCCTGCCCGCTCTTTCTCACCTGATCGATCGAGCAGCGGCCTTCCCCAATACAGCATCGAACGTGACGATTACCCTCACCCTACTCATCGCGAGCGCGGCGCTCGGATTGGCAACCAGCTTTGTCTTCAGCGTCTGGGCCATCGTTCCGGTTTCGCTGGTGATCGCGATCGCTTCGGCGATACTCCTTCACGACCATGATTTTGAATTTGCCCAAGGCGTGTCGGTCATCGTCGGATGTCTCGTCACCAGTCAGATCGCTTACTTCGCCGGGTCCCTGGCGTTCCATCTGTATGGCGCGGCAAGTTCAACGCATGAAGAAATCGACGGCGACCCAGGCGACGACGGCGAGCAGAATGTCCGCGGCAAGGACAAGTAAGGCCAGTCCGGCCCAATGAGGGGACTTCCAGCGCAGACGGCGGATCCTCGAGCGTCGCGATGAACGGCTGAGCGAAGCGCGCCTGAGGAGGTTGACCAGGCCTCCTATGCCGGCCGTACTCTTTTGGGACAAGGCGAGCGTCATCGCGGGACACCTTTTGATGCTGATGGCTGTCATGAAGAGAAATCAGCAAGGGCGATGCCACCGGGGCCGTACCGAACCGGCATGCTTCCAGCGCGACGCCAGCCGCCGCCCGCAAGTCAAATGCTGTCGTGAGGAATGCAGGCGCCGGCCTCAGCGAACGCGCGGCCGATGATTCTTGCGGTTTTGTTACTCAAACCTATCCACACGTCGTCCCGGCCTTGACCCATAACCACAAACGCGCGTGGTGAAGGAAGGTAGCTGCCATTGTGCCCATTCGATGGGACACGGCGTATAGGTCCCGGCCTTCGCCGGGACGACGATAGACTTTACGCTGCCGCCTGCTTCTTCGGCGGGAAGCGGCCGTAGAACGTCTCGTCCTTGGCCGCCATATCTTCCAGCAGTTTCGGCGGCGTGAAGCGGGAGCCGTATTTGGCTTCCAGCCTGTGGCAGAGCGCGACGAACTTCTTGGTGCCCATGAAGTCGATATAGGACAGCGTGCCGCCGGTGAACGGCGCGAAGCCGAAGCCGAGGATCGAGCCGACGTCGGCCTCGCGCATGTCGGTGATGACGTGATCTTCCACCGTGCGCGCGGCTTCCACCGCCTGCACCACCAGGAAACGCTGCTTCAGCTCCTCGATGTCGAGCGTGTCGGGGTCGAGCTTCTTCGGCTGAAGGTCGGCCAATCCGCTCCACAGGCTCTTCTGGCCCTTGCCCTTCTCGGGATAGTCGTAAAAGCCCTTGCTGTTCTTGCGGCCGAGACGGCCCTGCTTCTCGACCAGCTCCACCATCAGCTTCTTCTGATCGGGGTTGATCGAGTTCGGTCCGAGATCGGCCTCGGTCGCCTTCATCACCTTGAGTCCGAGGTCGAGCGCGACCTCGTCTGACAGCGACAGCGGGCCGACCGGCATGCCGGCCATCTTGGCCGTGTTCTCGATCATCGCCGGCGGCACGCCTTCGAGGAACATCTCGTTGCCCTCGGCGATGTAGCGGCCGACGCAGCGGTTGGCGTAGAAGCCCCTGGAGTCATTGACCACGATCGGCGTCTTGCCGATCATCCGCGTGTAATCGAGCGCGGTGGCGAGCGCGGCATCGCCGGTGTTCTTGCCGACGATGATCTCGACCAGCATCATCTTCTCGACCGGCGAGAAGAAGTGGATGCCGATGAACTTGCCCTGGTCCTTGAACTCTTCGGCCAGCGAATTGATCGGCAGCGTCGAGGTGTTGGAGGCGAAGATCGCGCCGTCCTTCAACAGCGGCTGCGCCTTGGCATAGGTCTCGGCCTTGACCTTGCGATCCTCGAACACGGCCTCGATGACGAGGTCGCAATCGCTGAGCGCGCCGTACTCGGCGGTGGCGCTGATCCGCGACATGACAGCGTCGCGGTCGCTGTCCTTGGCGCGGCCCTTCTTGATGAGGTCGTCGATCACGGTCTGCGCATGGGCCTTGCCCTTGTCGGCGCTGGCCTGGTCGCGGTCGACAAGCACCACATCGATGCCGGCGCGCGCCGAGACGTAGCCGACGCTGGCGCCCATGAAGCCGGCGCCGATCACGGCAAGCTTCTTGATCTTCGTCGGCGGCACGTTGGCCGGACGGCGTGCACCCTTGTTCAGTTCCTGCATCGACAGGAACAGGCTGCGGATCATCGCGGCGGCTTCGTTGGAGCGCAGGATCTGCGTGAAATAGCGCGACTCGACGCGCAAGCCCGCATCGATCGGCAACTGCAACCCTTCATAGACGCAGCTCATGATGGCGCGCGCCGCCGGATAATTGTCGTAGGTCTCGCGGCGGTAGATCGCATTGCCCGCCGGGAACATCTGCATGCCCGCCTTGGAGAACACCGGGCCGCCGGGGAGCTTGAAACCCTTCTCGTCCCACGGCGCGACGGCCTTGCCGCCGCCCTTGATCCAGTCCTTGGCGGCCGTGATCATGTCGGCGGCCGGGACGATGGCGTGAATGAGGTTCAGCGCCTTGGCGCGCGTCAGGTTGACCGCTTCGCCCTTCAGCAGCAGTTGCATCGCATCGGCGGCCTGCACGATGCGCGGCACGCGCTGGGTGCCGCCGGCGCCGGGGAACAGGCCGACCTTCACTTCGGGCAATCCGAGCCGGGTCTTGGGATTGTCGGCGGCGACGCGGTAGTGGCAGGCCAGCGTCAGCTCAAAACCACCGCCGAGCGCAAGCCCGTTGATCGCGGCGACCCACGGCTTGCCGGAAATTTCGATGTTGCGGAACACCTGCGAGAAGCGGCGGCTCTGGTCGAACAGATACTGATTGGCCGCGACCTCGCCCTTGGCCTTGAGCATGTCGGCATATTGATGGGCCATGCCTTCGAGCATCGACAGATCAGCGCCCGCGCACAGCGCTTCCTTGCCCGAGGTGATGACGACGCCCTTCACGGCTGCGTCTGCGGTGGTCTGCTTGACGATTTCTTCCAGTTCGGTGACCGAGGTCTCGTCGAGCACGTTCATCGAACGGCCGAGCGTGTCCCAGGTGACGAGCACGATGCCGTCGGCGTCGGTTTCCAGCTTGAAATTCTTGAAGGCCATGTTGGTCGCTCCCAATGCGTTCGCTACGTAGGGTGGGCAAAGGCGCGCTTCGCGCCGTGCCCACCATTTTCATTCGGTGCT
The DNA here is from genome assembly GCA_017305715.1 of Hyphomicrobiales bacterium. Lineage (GTDB taxonomy): Bacteria > Pseudomonadota > Alphaproteobacteria > Rhizobiales > Xanthobacteraceae > Bradyrhizobium. Next base: position 28,761 of record JAFKKG010000032.1, read on the forward strand.
TGTGAAGGTGGGCACGCTTCGCTTTGCCCACCCTACGGATTACGCGTCAAACCCGCTCGATAATCGTCGCGGTGCCCATGCCGCCGCCGATGCACAGCGTCACCAAAGCGGTCGACTTGTTGGTGCGCTCGAGTTCGTCGAGCACGGTGCCGAGGATCATCGCACCGGTGGCGCCGAGCGGATGGCCGAGCGCGATCGCGCCGCCATTGACGTTGATCCTGGAAGCGTCGATCTCGAAGGCCTGCATGTAGCGCAGCACCACCGAGGCGAAGGCCTCGTTGAGCTCGAACAGGTCGATATCCGACTTCTTCATGCCGGAGCGCTCGAACAGCTTTTCGGTGACGTCGACCGGCCCGGTCAGCATCATCGCGGGCTCCGAGCCGATATTGGCAAAGGCGCGGATTTTCGCGCGGGCCTTCAGGCCGTGCTTGGCACCGGCTTCCTTGCTGCCGAGCAGCACGGCGCCGGCGCCGTCGACGATCCCCGACGAATTGCCGGCATGGTGCACGTAATTGATACGCTCGACTTCGGGGTGCGACTGGATCGCCACCGCGTCAAAGCCGCCCATTGCGCCGACGGCGGCAAACGACGCCTGCAACTGGCCGAGCGACTGCATCGTCGTGGTCGGACGCATGTGCTCGTCCTTGGCGAGGATGGTGAGGCCGTTGACGTCCTTGACGGGCACCACGGAGTTCTTGAAGCGGCCCTCATCCCAGGCCTTGGCGGCGCGCTGCTGGCTCTGCACGGCATAGGCATCGACGTCATCGCGCGAAAAGCCGTATTTGGTCGCGATCAGATCGGCCGAGACGCCCTGCGGCATGAAATAGGCCGGCACCGCCATCGACGGATCCATCGGCCAGGCGCCGCCGGAGGCGCCGATGCCGACGCGGCTCATCGATTCGGCGCCGCCGCCGATCACGAGGTCATGCTGGCCGCTCATGATCTGGGCGGCTGCGAAATTCACGGCATCGAGGCCGGAGGCGCAGAAGCGGCTGATCTGGACGCCCGGGACGGCCTGGCCGAGACCGGCCTTCAGCGCGGCAAAGCGCGCGATGTCGGATCCAGCCTCGCCGACCGGATCGACCACGCCGAGCACGACGTCGTCGACGACATCGACGGCAAGATTGTTGCGCTCCTTGAGCGCCTGCAGCGGCACGGTGGCGAGCGCCAGCGCGGTGACTTCATGCAGCGAGCCGTCGGCCTTGCCGCGGCCGCGCGGGGTGCGAACGTGATCGTAGATATAGGCCTCGGGCATGACGCTCTCCTTATATGAGGATCATAATATATAGCTGGAAGATGTGCGTGTCTCGCAGAAACGGCGAAGCGATGTCAGAACGCTTCCGCCGCCAATTCCATGGTGGTCGCGCAGCCGGTCTGGATGCGCGCGAGGTGTACCGAGGTTTCCGGCAGCATCCGCTCCATGAAGAAGCGGCCGGTCACGAGCTTGGTGGAGAGGTAGGGCGTGGCCCCGCCGGACGCAATCTTGTCCTGCGCCACCTTGGCCATCCGTGCCCACATATAGGCGAAGGTGACGAGGCCGAACAATTGCATGTAGTCGGTGGCGGCGGCCCCGGCATTGTCCGGCTTGGTCAGCGCGTTCTGCATCAGCCAGCCGGTGGCCTGCTGCAGATGGCCGAGCGCGGTCGAGAGCGGCGTCACGAACGGCTTCATGGCCTCGTTGCCGCCGTGCTCCTTCGCAAAAGCACCGACTTCGCCGAAGAACGCCATCACGGCGCGGCCGCCGTCGCGCGGCAGTTTGCGCCCGACGAGATCCAGCGCCTGAATGCCGTTGGCGCCCTCATAGAGCATGGCGATGCGGGCATCGCGCACGAACTGCTCCATGCCGTGCTCGGCGATATAGCCGTGGCCGCCATACATCTGCTGCGCCAGCACCGAATTGGAGAATCCGACATCGGTCATCACGCCCTTCATGACCGGCGTCATCAGGCCCATGTGATCGTCGGCTTCCTGGCGGTCCTTCGGATCGGGCGAGCGGTGCGCGACGTCGCTCTTCAGCGCGGTCCACACCACCATGGCGCGGGCCGCCTCGTTGAAGGCCCGGATCGTCAGCAGCACGCGGCGCACGTCGGGATGGACGATGATGGGATCGGCCGGCTTGTCCGGATCCTTGGCGCCGGTCAGCGAACGGCCCTGCAAGCGCTCGCGCGCATAATTGACCGCGTTCTGGTAGGCGACCTCGGACTGCGCGAGGCCCTGCACGGCGACGCCGAGGCGGGCCTCGTTCATCATCACGAACATGCCCTGCATGCCCTTGTTCTCCTCACCGATCAGCCAGCCGGTGGCGCCGTCGTAATTCATCACGCAGGTGGCGTTGCCGTGGATGCCCATCTTGTGCTCGATCGAGCCGCAGGACACGCCGTTGCGCTGCCCCAGCGAGCCATCGGCATTGACCAGCACCTTGGGCACCACGAACAGCGAGACGCCCTTGATGCCCGCTGGCGCCCCCTCGATGCGCGCCAGCACGAGATGGATGATGTTCTCGGCAAGGTCGTGCTCGCCGGCCGAGATGAAGATCTTGGTGCCCGTGATCTTGTAGCTGCCGTCGGCCTGCTTGACGGCCTTGGTGCGGAGCAGGCCGAGATCGGTGCCGCATTGCGGCTCGGTGAGGTTCATGGTGCCGGTCCATTCTCCGGCCACCATCTTCGGCACGAACATCTTCTTCTGTTCGGGCTTGCCGTGCACCATCAAGGCTGCGGTCGCGCCCATGGTCAGGCCGCCATACATCGAAAACGCCATGTTGGCCGCGCTCTGAAACTCGGTCACGACCTGGCTCAGCGTGACCGGCAGCCCCTGCCCGCCATATTCCGCCGGAGCTGACAGCCCGAGCCAGCCGCCCTCGGCGACCTGCTTGAAGGCTTCCTTGAAGCCCTTCGGCGTGGTGACGCTTCCGTCGTCGTGGCGAACGCAGCCTTCGAGATCGCCGACGCGGTTCAGCGGCTGCAGCACCTGCTCGGACAGTTTGGCCGCTTCCCCGATGATCGCTTCCCGGACATCGGCCGAGGCATCGCTAAAACCCGGAAGATTGTCGTAGCGGTCGATCTGGAACACGTCGTTGAGCAGGAAGGTGACGTCTTCAACGGGGGCTTTGTAGGTCGGCATGGTGTTCTCCCGGCAGGGCAGACTGAATTGGCTGATACGTTTCGGATGAAGGTTGGCAGGCCAGCGGGCGCTTTGTTCCAGAAATGGACCTTATCCGGTTCCGGGGGTCCGAGGGAGGGATCGACGCAGCAAATATCGCGGCAGCGGCGTAACGACGCCGCCTCACGGTTTGGCGAGTTGCGCGCCCATCAGCTGATGCAGCAGGTTCATGGCCTTGAGCGGCCGCGCCATCACCTTGAAGTGCGTGATCTTGCCGTCCGCGAAGCGGATGATGTCGACGCCGTTGATCACGATGCCGTCGATTTCTTTTTCGAATTCGAGCACGGCGCCATTGTCGCTGCGCCATTCGCCGACATATTTGAATCCCGGGCCGCCCAGCACTTTCTCGGCGCTCGACAGATATTTGAAGGTGATGTCACGCCCGCGCTGCGGCGTGTGGACCACGGGACTCTCGAACACCGCGTCGGGGTGGAGCAGATCCCAAAGCGCCGCGGCGTCGTGCGACTTCATGTAGCCGTACCATTTATCGAGGGCAGTCGCGGTCATGATGCGTCTCCGATCGGCTCAAAACGGGTTCCGGCACAATCTTATGCACGTTGACGCATATGCAACTTTATGCATAAAGTCAACGTGACAATTTGATCGGGAATCTGGGTCCCCCTCTTTCCTTGCATCGGGTTGTTTTCGCGATTTTTGGGGGATCGGCGGTTTGGCGCTCGGTGACGCAATCCTGGCTTGTCTGACGGAACGGCCGATGTCGGGCTACGAACTCGCCAAGACATTCGACTCCTCGATCGGCTTCTTCTGGAAGGCCGACCACCAGCAGATCTATCGCGAGCTCTCGAAACTGCGGGATCGCGGCCACATCGAGGGCCATGAGGTGGTCCAGTCCGGCAAGCCGAACAAGCTGGTCTATACGCTGACGGCCGATGGCCGGGCCGCGCTGCGGCACTGGGGCGCCCGGCCGAGCACCCCGCCGATGATCAAGGATGACCTCCTGGTACGGCTGTGCGCGCTCGACAGCTTCGATGTCGAGCCGTTGCGCGCCGACCTGATGGCGCGGCTCGAACACCACCGCGACCGCTTCGCCCATTACGAGCGCATCCTCAACAAGCTGTTCCCCGATGGGGTGGCCACCACCGTCGCCGATACCGGCAAGCTGCTCGGCCTGCGCATCGGGCTGCGCCATGAACGCATGGTGGCGGAATGGTGCGAGGAGGCGCTGTCCGCGATCTCGAAGCCGCCCGGCGTGCTGCTGCTGGAAGACTGCCGGCGCGAAAACAACGGCTGAACGGCGCCCGGGGCGCCCGGGCCGGGTTCCAAGGTTAACTTTTAGCTACCCGGCCGCATTCCTTAACCCGTTATTTACCGTAACGCGAAAAAGTCAGGATCTGAGGCAGACGACCCGCGCGAAATTCGATTGTCTCCAGGGTTGGGACGCGCGGGGAGGCTGCAGGCGCAGGAAGCGCCGGAGTCGGAACCGGACGAGAGCATGAATTCGCGCGTATCGTGGAGTGTAGAGGGCATCGATCCATCCGTCCGCGAAAGGGCCGAGGCGGCCGCGCGGCGTGCCGGCATGTCGCTCAGCGACTGGCTCAATTCCACCCTCGGCGAATCGACGCCGCCCAATTTCCGGGGCGCTTACGAAGCACCGCCGGCCAGGGAACAGCCGGCAATGCCGAGCCAGGAAAGCCGCGACGTTGCGGATATTCACCAGCGGCTCGATGCAATCACCCGGCAAATCGATCAGATCTCGCGCCCTGCCCCGCGCCCCGATGCGCCCCGCGCCGAAGCGCCCCGTCCCGAGCCGACCGTCGCGCGGCAGTTGAACGACGCCATCTCGCGCCTCGATGCCCGGCTGTCGCAGATTTCCAATCACGCCCCGCACCCGCCGGCGATGCAGGACAGGCAGCGCCAGGCCGAGATGGTCGAGCGCGCCGCCGCGCAAGTCTATCGTCCCTCGCCGCCGCTGAGCCCGGTGTCGTTCGATTCGGCGATCGCCGAAATCGCCGCGCGCCAGAGCGAACTGGACGGCGTGCCGGCGCGGCAGACGCCGCCGCGCAGCGCGCCGCCGATGGCACCGGGCGCCCCTGCCATGGCTTATGCGCCGCCGGTGCAGCAGCCCGCACCTGCTCCCATGCCCGCAGGTCCGGATTTCACCTCGCTGGAACGGCATCTGCTCAAGATCACCAGCCAGATCGAGTCGCTGCAACGTCCCGACCATGTCGAGCAATCGATTGCGGCCTTCCGCACCGAGCTTGCCGACATCCGCCGCGCTATCACCGAGGCGATGCCGCGCCAGGCGATCGATTCGATCGAGACCGAAATCCGCTCGCTGTCGCGCCGGATCGACGAGACCCGCCAGAACGGCACCGACGCGCAGGTGCTGGCCAACCTCGAGCGCGCGCTCGGCGAAATCTACGACGCGCTGCGTGCGCTCAAGCCGGCAGAACAGCTCACCGGCTATGACGACGCGATCCGCAATCTCGGCACCAAGCTCGACCTGATCCTGCGTTCGAACGACGATCCGTCGACGGTGCGCCAGCTCGAAGAAGCGATCTCGGCGATGCGCGGCATCGCCGCCAACGTCGCGTCCAACGACGCGCTGACACGGGTTTCCGAGGATCTGCACGCGCTGTCGGCCAAGGTCGACCAATTGTCGCGCGCCGGCGACAACAGCGATTCGCTTGCCAGCATCGAAGCGCGTATTGCGGCGCTGACCTCGTCGATCGAAACCCGCGAGCGGCCGGCCCCGAGCGACAATTCCGAATATATCGAAGGCGCGCTGCGCTCGCTGTCCGAACGGCTGGATCGCATCCCGGCCGGCAACGACAACGCGTCGGCCTTCGCCCATCTCGAACAGCGCGTGACCTATCTGCTGGAGCGGCTGGAGAACTCCGCCGGCGCGGCCGGTTCCGGCGGCGGCAATCTCGGCCGGGTCGAGGAAGGCCTGCAGGACATCCTGCGCCACCTCGAACACCAGCACGCCAATCTGGCGCGGCTCGCCGACAACACCAGCAGCTACAGCGCGCCGCAGCCGATGGATTCCGGCATCGTCGAAGCCGTCAAGCGCGAATTGTCCGATCTCCGCTTCAGCCAGTCGGAAACCGACCGCCGCACGCAGGATTCGCTGGAAACCGTTCACTCCACGCTCGGGCATGTGGTCGATCGCCTCGCGATGATCGAAGGCGACCTGCGCGCGGTTCGCGCCGCGCCGCCTGCGGCAGCTCCTGCCCCCGCAACGATCGACGCCCGCGAAGAGGCGCCGCGCGCGATGATGCCGCCGCCGAGCTCCGCAGCGCCGGCCCAGAACTTTGCGCCGCAGGCCTATGCACCCCAGCCGAAGCCGGAGCTGCCGAATCCCGCAGCCTCCCAGGAACATTTCGCCGCCGCGCCGCGCGAATTCCATGCCGCCGAGCCGCTGACGCCACCGACCCTGCCGCCGGTGACGCCGCGCGCCATCAGCGAAATCCTCGAACCGCACACCACGGCGCCGCGCACCGCGATCGCGCCGGAATTGCCGCCGGATCATCCGCTGGAACCGGGCACACGGCCCACCGGGCGGGTGTCGTCGCCATCGGAGCGGATCGCCGCGTCCGAAAGCGTGATCAATGAAATCTCCGCCGTCGCCAAGGAGCCGGTGAGTTCGTCGAGCTTCATCGCCGCCGCCCGCCGCGCCGCACAGGCCGCTGCCGCAGCCCCTGCCAACGAGAAGGCGGCGAAGGCGGCTGCGAAGGCCGGCGCCAAGGCCAGCGCCAAGGCTGCCGCGGTCGACAAGAACAAGAGCGCGGACGGCAAGACAGCCACCAACATCACCTCCAGGATCCGTTCGCTGCTGGTCGGCGCGAGCGTGGTCGTGATCGTGCTCGGCACCTTCAAGATGGCGATGACGCTGCTCGACACCGGCAGCGCGCCGCCGATGCCGCAGATGGAATCCACCGATCCCGCGCCGTCGGCCCAGGCGCCGACGGACAGCGCCAAGCCCGCGATGCCGGCACCCGCCGCGCCCTCGATGATCTCGCCGGCGCCGATCGGCCGGCAATCGAACGGCGGTTCGGCCCCGAACCTGCTGGACAGCGCGCAAATCGCGATCCCGCAGGCGACCATTCCGCAAATCACGCCCGTCACGCTTCCGCCGCAGGCGGCGCTGTCCGTTCCGCCGCAGACGGTGATCTCGCCGGGCAATGCGAGCGACGTCACCGGTGCGATCTCGGCGGCAACCGTCTCCGGCAAGCTTGGAACGGTGCAGATCCCCGCAGGCGAGAAACTGCCCGATGGCATCGGCGGACCGGTGCTGCGCGCGGCCGCGCTGAAGGGCGATCCGGCCGCGGCCTACGAAGTCGGCGTGCGGTTTGCCGAGGGCAAGGGCGTTGCGGCCAATCTCGATGAAGCCGCCAAATGGTATGACCGCGCGGCGCAGGCCGGCGTGGTGCCCGCGATCTTCCGGCTCGGCACCTTCTACGAGAAGGGCATGAGCGTGAAAAAGGACGTCGAAATCGCCCGCCGTTACTATCTGCAGGCCGCCGAGCGCGGCAACGCCAAGGCGATGCATAATCTGGCCGTGCTCGACGCCGATGGCGGCGGCAAGGGCGCCAATTACAAGAGCGCGTCGCAATGGTTCCGCAAGGCCGCCGATCGCGGCGTCGCCGACAGCCAGTTCAACCTCGGCATCCTCTATGCCCGCGGCATCGGCGTCGAACAGAACCTCGCCGAATCCTTCAAATGGTTCAGCCTCGCGGCCGCCCAGGGCGATGCGGATTCCGGCCGCAAGCGCGACGATATCGCCAAGCGCCTCGACGCCCAGTCGCTGGCCGCGGCCAAGCTTGCGATCCAGACCTTTACACCGGAGCCGCAGCCGGATGCCGCCGTCAATGCGGCGGCCCCGGCCGGCGGTTGGGATCCGGCGCCCGCGCCGGCAGCCGCGACCAAACCTGCCGCCAAGCAGGCCGCGACCAAGCGCGCCGCGGCGGCGCTGCCGCTGGCATCGCCCCGATAATCCTCCCATATTAGAGACGCATCATCGCGCGGGGCCGGAATGGCCTCGCACGACTTTGGCGTGAGGATCGAGTGTCTCTCGAAGAGGGTCAGGACAGGGAAAGGCGTTTTCGCAGGTCGCCGACCGGGCCTTCGGTCGCCCCGCGCAAACTCACCGGGCAGCCGCCACCTCCGCCGGCTCCGCCGTCTGCATGGTCGCCTCCGCCGCAGCCGCCGCAAGCGGCCCGCAGCAAATGGCCGCTGGCGTCGGTCGCCATCTTCGTGCTGCTGGTCGCCAGCATCGGCATTCAGGCCTATCGCGATCTGTCGCGGCCCGATGCCTGGGATTACTGGAAGGACCAGTATGTCTCGCCCAGCCTGACCTCCACCCTGATCCCCAAGCTCGAACTTGGCGGCGCCGCGCGCGGCAAGCGGACCTTGTCCATCAAGGGAGGAATCGGCCCCGCGGCGGCGAAATGGTTCCGCGACCGGCTGGACGAAGCACAACTTGCCGCAGGCGACGTGATCCTGATGTCGTCGCCCGGCGGCGATTTGAGTCAGGCCGCGATCATGGGCGAGATCATCCGGTCGCGGGGCCTCGTGACCGCGGTCGGCACCGCCGATGCCGCCGGCAACGTCAAACCGTCTTCGTGCGCCAGCGCCTGCGTGCTGGTCTATGCCGGCGGCAAGACCCGCATCGGCGTGCCGGGCTCGGGGCTGGGCGTGCACCGGTTCACCACCACGAAGGAGATCGCGGACCCGCTCGCCGAAGCCCAGAAGATCTCGGGCGCGGTGCTCGGCTACATGACCAAAATGGGGGTCTCGTCGTCGATCGTGCAGGCGATGTCCGAGACCAAGGAAATCCGCTGGCTCGCGCCCAAGGAGGCGCTGGCGATGAACCTGATCACCGATCCGATCGCAAAGCGCTGAATCCGAAGGTCGGCGCATGCGCGCGGGTTATTCACCGCGCCGCCGGGCAATTGGGCCGGTGCGGCAAAAAATTGCCGCCCGGGGCATTCTTTAGTCCCCCCTGTCACTGATCTGGGTTATGCAAAGACGCGGCAACCGGTCCGCGCGCGCTGACATCAGGCGCGCCAATCGGATTCCACTGCCGGCAAAAATGCTCGAAACCATGCCCTGAGCGGCCTTGAGGCCATTTCAGCGCAGACAGCAAGAAGCAGACGCGCGTGCAGCTCTACCTTCCGATCGCGGACATTCCGGTCAATGTTTTCCTCATCCTGGCGATGGGCGCGGCGGTTGGTTTCGTCTCCGGCATGTTCGGCATCGGCGGCGGCTTCCTGATGACGCCGCTGCTCATCTTTGTCGGCATCGCGCCCGCGGTTGCGGTCGCCTCGGTCGCGAGCCACATCGCGGCCTCGTCCTTTTCAGGCGCGATATCCTATTGGAGGCGGCGATCGATCGATCCCCTGTTGGCCGCCGTGTTGCTGACCGGCGGCACGATCGGCACCGCGCTCGGGGTCTGGACCTTCACGCTGCTGCGGTCGCTCGGCCAGCTCGATCTGCTGATCGCAACGTCCTACGTCATCCTGCTGACCACGGTCGGCGGGCTGATGTTCTGGGAAGGTTTGCGCGCGCTGCTGCGGGCCCGGCGCGGCGGTGCGGCCACGATACGCCGCCCCGGCAGCCATGGCTGGATCCACGGCCTGCCGCTGAAGATGCGCTTCAAGCGCTCGAAGATCTATCTGTCCGTGATCCCCGTCGTCGTGATCGGCCTGATCATCGGCTTCATCGGCGCCGTCATGGGCATCGGCGGCGGCTTCATCCTGGTGCCGCTGATGATCTATGTGCTGCGGGTGCCGACCTCGACCGTGGTCGGCACCTCGATGGTGCTGACGCTGGTGACGATGGTGTTCGCCACCATGCTGCATGCGGTGACCAACCACCTGGTCGACGCCGTGCTGGCGCTGATCCTGATGGTCGGCGGCGTCACCGGCGCGCAGTTCGGCGCCCGCGCCGGCCAGAAGATCCGCGGCGAACATCTGCGGCTGCTGCTCGGGCTGCTGGTTCTCTCCGTCGGCGTCCGCTTTGCCATCGAATTGGGCGTCCGGCCGAACGATCTCTTCACGGTCCGGGAAACCGGAGGCGGCGGATGATCGCGCGCGCCTCGCTCATTCTCGCAAGCCTCTTGCTGGGCGTCGGGCTCGCCGCCTCGCCGGCCGGCGCCGAGCGGCTGATCGTGTCGGTGTCGAACCACCGCGTCACGGTGACGCCGAATTATTCCGGCGAGGAGCTGGTGCTGTTCGGCTCGGTCGAAAAGGACGCGACGACCCCGGCGGGCCGCACTTACGACCTGGTCGTGACCGTCAGCGGCCCGCGCGCCGACATGGTGACGCGGCGCAAGGAGCGCAAATTCGGCATCTGGATCAACACCGATTCCCGGCAATTCCTCAAAGTGCCGACGTATCTCGCGCTGTTCTCCAACCGCCCGTTCGACGTCATCGCGCCGCCCGAGGTGCAGCGGCGGCAGCAGCTCGGATTGAAGAATGTGCTGCTGACCCAGCGCGTCGGCCCTGATTATGCCGACGTCGTGCCCGACGATCCGTTCCGCAGCGCCTTCGTGCGGCTGCGCACCGAACACGGGCTCTACCGGGAGGCGCAATCGGCCGTGACGTTCCTGACGCCGACGCTGTTCCGCACCGGGATTCCGCTGCCGGGCGAAGTGCCGATCGGTACCTATGACGTCGAGATCAAACTGTTCGCCGACGGGGCGCTGGTGACGCGCACCGAGACCGCATTCGAGATCGTCAAGGTCGGCTTCGAACAATTCATCGCCAACGCCGCCCGCAACAATGGCTTCACCTACGGGCTCGTCACCGCCTTCATGGCGCTGATGACGGGCTGGATGGCGTCGATCGTGTTCCGGAAGGATTAGGAAGCGAATGGCGAGTGGTGAATAGCGAGTAGTTAGGTGAATCCATTCGCTATTCGCCCACAAAGAATCCCGCCGCCATCGCCAGCACGCTGAGCAGCATCACCATCGTCGACAGCCATCCGAGCCAATACAGCGGGCCGCCGATGACGAAGCGGCCCATCACATCCTTGCGGCGCGCCATGAACATCAACAGCACCATCACGGGCACCGCGAGCACGCCGTTGATGACGGCGCTCCAGTACAGCGCCGAGATCGGATTGATCGGGGTGAAATTGAGCGCGATGCCGAGCGCGCCGGACAGCGCCAGCACGGCGTAGAACGCAGCCGCCTCCTTAGGCTTGCGCGCGAGCCCGACGGGCCAACGGCGCCCTTCACCGACCGCGTAGGCGGTGGCGCCGGCAAGCACCGGGATCGCGAGCAATCCGGTGCCGACGATGCCGAGCGCGAAGATCACTTCGGCGAAAGCGCCGGCGATCGGCTTCAGGGCTTCGGCCGCCTGCGCCGAGGTCTGGATGTCGGTCTTGCCCGCGGCGTGCAGCGTCGCGGCGGCCATAACGATGATCGACAACGCGATCAGATTGGAGAACGCCATGCCGACGATGGTGTCGGCGCGGATGCGATGGAATTCCTTTTGCGCGCCGTAATGTTTTTCGATCAGCGGCTGCTTGTGCACGTCGACGCGCTGGTCTTCGGCCTCCTGCGAGGCCTGCCAGAAGAACAGATAGGGCGAGATCGTGGTGCCGAAGATGGCGACGATGGTGGTGAAGTAATCGGCGCTCCAGGTGACCCTTGGAATCAACGCGCCGGCGAGCGCCTCGCCCCATGACACCTTTGCAAAGGCAAGGGCTGCAACATAGGCGAACAGGCTGAGCGTCAGCCATTTCAGCACCGAGACATAGCGTTTGTAGTCGAGGAAGATCTGCGCCACGACCGAGATCACGCCAAAGATCACGACATAGAGGATGCCGTGCCCGCCGATCAGCAATTTGGTGGCATCCGCCATGGCGCCGAGATCTGCGGCGATGTTGATCGTGTTGGCGATGAACAGCAGCATAACCACCACATTGAGCAGCGATGCCGGGTAATGACGGCACACATTGCCCGATATGCCATGCCCGGTGACGCGGCCGACCCGCGCCGAGATTTCCTGGATCGCGGCCATCAGTGGAAAGGTCAGCAGCATGGTCCAGCCGACGCCATACCCAAGCTGCGCGCCGGCCTGGCTGTAGGTGCCGATCCCCGACGGATCGTCGTCGGATGCGCCGGTGATCAGGCCGGGACCGAGCGCCTTTGCAATATCGCGCAGGCGAAATGGCTGATGCGGCTCGGTCTTCGATGCCGGCTTGCCGCCGCCGGAATCCTTGTGCGCGTGACGTTTTGAATTCGACTTGTTGCGATCTGCCATGCGCGAGTCCAGCCGCCGCGACAACGAACCGGATCGTGTTCGGTTCCGGATACGAAACCTGCCTCAGGACCTCATCGCAGACAAGCCGGCGCACCCATGAAGCAACCTCAAACCGCGACTTTGGCGGGCCGCGTCACCAGATAAATCCCGAGCGCGACCGGAACGATCCCGAGCAGGTCGCGGAATTCGACGTGCTCGCCGAGCACGAGGAAGGCGAACAGCATCCCAAGCGGCGGCATCAGGAAGTGATAGGCGCTGGCGGCGGTGGCGCCGCAGACCTTCAGCAGGTGAAACCACAGCAGATAGCCGAGGATCGATCCACCGAACACCAGGAACGCGAACGCCCCCAACAGCCGCGCACTCGGCACGATATCCCCGACGCTGGACAGCGTGAAGGCGAACGGCAGCAGCGCCAGTCCGCCGGCCAGATTCTGCACGCCGTTGCCGATCCACAGACTGCCCTTCGGCGCCAGCACCTTGAACAGGATGGTGCCGACCACGATCGAGGCGAGCGACGCCAGCGTGTAGACGATGCCGTCCAGGCTGTCGGTCCCGACCGAGATGCGGTGCCAGACGATGAAGGTAACGCCGGCGATGCCGAGCAGCAGCCCGATCACCTTGCGCCAGGTCAGCGCCTCGCCGAGCAGCAGCGCTGCCAGCATCGCGGTGAACACCGGATTGGCGCTGACGATCAGGCCGCCGAGCCCGGCCGATACCGTCTTCAACCCGGTATAGCCGAGTCCGAGATAGAGCGCGTTGTTGGCGACGCCGAGAATGGCGAACACGGCCGCATCGCGCCAGCTGAGCTGCCAGGCTTCGCTGCGCATGGCGGAAATGCCGAGGATCAGGACGCCCGCGAGCGAAAACCGCGCCGTCAGCAGGATCAGCGGCGGACAATCGGTAACGCCGATCTTGCCGGCGACGAAGGCAAAGCTCCAGAGCAGGCAGAACAGGGCGATGGTGAGCGGCAGCCAGTTGAAACCGGCGCGGGGAACGGGAATCGAGGGCGCGAGCGACATGAGAAGTCTCCTTTGCCATGATGTAGGCCCTCGCCTTGATATTTAGAAATTAAATGATAAGCTGGTATCCAGTGGATTTGTGAATAGCCCATGCGTGAATGATGGAGACGCGCCATGGCGATGCTCGATCTTGAGCTGCTGCGCAGTTTCGTCTCGGTGGTGGACGCCGGCGGTTTTACCCGCGCCGGCCAGCGCGTTCACCGCACCCAGTCGACGGTCAGTCAGCAGATCAAGCGGCTGGAGGAGGATGTCGGCCAGCCGCTGCTCAACCGTAACGGCAAGGAGGTCACGCCGACCGAGGCCGGCGAGCGGTTGTTGTCCTATGCGCGGCGGCTGCTGTCGCTGGCGGAGGAAGCCCGCGACGTGCTGACGCGCCCCGGCAGCGAAGGCGCCATCCGGCTCGGCGTGCCCGAGGATTTCGCCGCCTATCGGCTGGCGAAATTGCTCGCGGCGTTTTCACGCTCGCATCCGCAATTGCGGATGGACGTCCGCTCCGACCAAAGCGCTTACCTGAAGCGCGATCTCGAACGCGGCGAACTCGACCTCGCGCTGTTCAAGCGCGCGGCGGGAGAAAAGACCGGAATCGCGGTGTGGCCCGAGCGCGTGCACTGGGTCACCAGCAAGAGCCGGCCGCGCGACACCTCCACAGGCTCGGTGCCGCTGATCGGCTTTCCGACCGGCTGTCTCTATCGCTCACGCGCAATCCACGCGCTGGAAAGCGCCGGCCGCACCTGGCACATGGCCTACACCTCTTCCAGCCTCTCCGGCATCCAGGCCGCGGTCGCCGCCGGCATGGGGCTCAGCATCCTGTCCGAGATGGCGATCCAGGCCGACCACCGCGTACTGACGGCGAAAGATGGCTTCGCGCCGATCGACCGGACGGAAGTGGCGCTGGTTGCGTCACCGGATGCCAGCCCCGCAACGCTGCGGCTCGCGGAGCGGCTGGCGGAGTTTTGCAACAATGTGCAGGCGAAGGCGGCGTAGCTGGCGAACTCGGCGCGCTCCCTGCCCCGCAAGCGAGGCGAGGTCAGGAAGGCCGCCCAGGCACGTGATCCTAATAACACCTTGCCGCTGATATCGCGTGCAGCTTGTTGTCGCCCAGCACATGCGCCATCAGGCCGGGGTTACGAAAAATCCTTGTGAACGCCGGATCGCGGATACTGAGGCCGCCGGCATAGGCGCCGAAGGCCGGCATCACCGCGCGTTCGCCGTCGCAGGCGAAACAACGGCGCTCCATCGCGCGGCCGCGGGTGGCGATTCGGGCCTTGGGATGCAGATGGCCGGCGATTTCGCCGGACGCACCGGTGGGCTCATGGCGGAACATGATGCTGCCGATCGCGACTTCGCTGGCGACCACGCCGCCCAGATCCGACGGCAAGGCCGGATCGTGATTGCCCGCGATCCAGATCCAGTCGCGCCTCGCCTGCATGGCGGAGAGCGCATCGCGGTCGGGCGCGGACAATCGTTCATGGGCGTCGCGGTCGTGAAAGCTGTCGCCAAGTGCAATCACCATGCGCGGATCGTGGCACGCGATCACGGCGGCGAGCCGGCTCAGCGTCGCAACGGTGTCGTAGGGCGGCAGCAGCACGCCGCGCGTCGCAAAACTGGAGCCTTTTTCCAGATGCAGGTCGGAGACGACGAGCAGGCGCTGCTCCTGCCAGAACAATGCACCCGAGAGATCGGCGAGGAGAGAAACTCCAGCAACATCCAGCACGCTGTTGGTAACAACAGAAAGAGCCACACTCTCCGTCATGGCCGGGCTTGTCCCGGCCATCCACGTCGTGGCCACGCAAAGAAAGACGTGGATGCCCGGGACAACCCCGGGCATGACGATGTGGATATAGTTGAGCGCAACAAATTCATTTCTAAGAGGTCGCTTCCCTGACCAATTCCTCGGCGGCTTCCGCCAACAGCTCGTCGGCCGCTTCGCCATAAACTGACTCGCGGCCGATTTCCAGCATCACCGGCACCGCCAGCGGCGAAACACGGTCGAGTTCCCGGTGGATGATTCGCCCGTGAATGCGCGAGAGCATATCACCGAGCCGCTTGAGGTCGAGCAGCCCGGTGGCGGCATCGGCGCGCGCGGCGCGCAGCAGCACATGATCGGCCTGGTGCTTGCGCAGCACGTCGTAGATCAGGTCGGTCGAGAACAGCACCTGGCGGCGGGATTTTTCCTCGCCGGTGAAGCGCCGCGCGATCAGGCCCGAGATGACAGCGCAGGTGCGGAAGGTTCGCTTCATCAGGGCGGATTCGGCGAGCCACGCCTCGAGATCGTCGCCCAGCATGTCCGGATCGAACAGCGCGTTGAGATCGAGCTTGCCCTGGCGGACCATGAACGACATGTCGCCGAGTGCCCATACCGCAACCGCATATTCGTTGGCGACGAAGCCGAGCGGCCGCACCCGCGCGCGCTCCATCCGCCGCGTCAGCAGCATGCCGAGCGTCTGGTGCGCCAGCCGCCCCTCGAAGGGATAGCAGATCAGATAATGCTTGTTGCCGCGCGGAAAGGTTTCGACCAAGAGCTCGCGCACCGCCGGCACGCGCGAAAAATGCCGTTGCAGCGACAGCCATTCGCGGACCTGATCCGGCAATGCGTTCCATGCACGCTTGTCGTCGAGCAGCTTGCGGACGCGTTCGGCGAGATAGGTCGACAGCGGAAACTTGCCGCCCATATAGGACGGAACTTTTGCATCCTTGTCGTTGGCGCGGGAGACGTAGACCTGATCCTCGGCGAGCGCCTCATAGCGCACCACCTCGCCACCAAACGCAAAGGTGTCGCCGACCACCAAGCCTTCGATGAAATATTCCTCGACCTCGCCGAGCATGCGTCCGCCGCGCCCGAGCACGCCGGTCGAACCCGAACCGCCGCCGCGCGAGCGCACCAGGCGCACTTTCAGCATCGGCTCCTCGACGATGGTGCCGACATTGAGGCGGTAGCTCTGCCGCACGCGGGGATTGGCGACACGCCAGCGGCCTTGTTTGTCCTGCTTGATGCGCGCAAAGCGCTCATAGGTTTTCAGCGCATAGCCGCCGGTGGCGACGAAATCGACGACATCGTCGAAATCGGTTCGGCTGAGCGTCGAATAGGGCGCCGATGTCAGCACTTCCTCGTAGAGTTCATCGGATAGAAACGGCTCGCCGCAGGCGCAGCCCAGCACATGCTGCGCCAGCACGTCGAGCGCGCCGGTCCGCAAGGGCGGCGTATCCTGCGCATTCTCCGCAATGGCATCGATCGCGACCGCGCATTCCAGCACCTCGAAGCGGTTGGCCGGCACCAGCACCGCGCGAGAAGGTTCGTCGAGCCGGTGATTGGCGCGGCCGATCCGTTGCATCAGCCGCGAGGAGCCCTTGGGCGCGCCGACATTGATGACGAGATCGATGTCGCCCCAATCGATACCGAGGTCGAGCGAAGACGTGCAGACCACGCCGCGCAGCTTGCCGGCCGCCATCGCATCCTCGACCTTGCGGCGTTGGGCGACGTCGAGCGAACCGTGATGCAGCGCGATGGCGAGGCCATCGTCGTTCATGCGCCAGAAATCCTGGAACAGCATTTCGGCCTGGCTGCGGGTGTTGACGAAGATCAGCGTGGTCTTGTTGCGCTTGATCAGTTCGTACATTTCGCCGAGCGCATGGCGTGCGCTGTGACCGGCCCAGGGCAGGCGCTCGCGCGTATCGAGCATCTCGACCACGGGTGCGGCGGCGTCGCCGGCGACAACGATATCGGCGGATTCCATTTTGCGGCCGCGCTGCGGCACCAGGAACCGCGCCAGTGATTCCGGTTCGGCGACGGTTGCCGACAGACCGATGCCGCGCATGTCAGGCGCCAACTTCCATAGCCGCGCCAGACCGAGCGACAACAAATCGCCGCGCTTGGAGGTGACCAGCGCATGCAATTCGTCGAGTACGATGCGTTTCAGCGAGCCGAACAGAAACGGCGCATCGTCGGAGGACAGCAGCAGCGCCAGTTGCTCGGGCGTGGTCAGCAGAATATCCGGCGGATAGCGCCGCTGCCGCTGCCGGCGCGACACCGGCGTGTCGCCGGTGCGGGTCTCGACCTTGATCGGCAAGCCCATCTCGGCGATCGGCGTCTCAAGGTTGCGCGCAATATCGACGGCCAGCGCCTTCAGGGGGGAGATGTAGAGGGTGTGGAGACCGCCGCTGCGCTTGACGCTGCGGCCGGTGGAGATGACGTTTTGCCGTGCTGGTTGGGCTCCCTCCCCGCTTGCGGGGTCCGAGGCGAGCAAAGCTCGCTCTCGAGGTCGGGGAGAAGCGTAAGCCGGATCGTTCGGCTTACCGCTCAGTTCCACCAGCGTCGGCAGAAATCCCGCCAGCGTCTTGCCGGCGCCGGTCGGTGCGATCAGCAGGGCCGAGCGATCTTCCCGGGCCTTCGCCAGCAGTTCCAGTTGGTGCGCACGCGGCGACCAGCCGCGCGACACGAACCATTGAAGGAAGCGCTCGGGCAGCAGCGCGGCCGGCTCGGCCGGGTTGGCGGGTAGGATTCGGGGCGGCACAAAACAAGAACTAAGCCGTTCTGGCCGCCACGTCGAGGGTTGATCGTAGGCTCACCGTCATTCCGGGGCGATGCGCAGCATCGAACCCGGAAGCTCGAGGTTCCGGGTTCGCGCTATGCGCGCCCCGGAACGACACCAGTCGCCTACTCCGTCACCGCCTTTTCGGAAATCTGCCAGTCCTTGCCGTCGAACACCGAAATGTGCAGCGTCTTCATCGGCGTGTAGTCGTCGGGCGTGTAGCTGTAGTTGATGTCGTCGAGGAAAAACGGCGAGTGGAAGCCGGCCAGCGTCGTGGCGTGCTTCAGGACGTTGGCGCGGGTCAAATCGTCGCCGCAGCGGCGCAGGATTTCCGCCATCGTCGCCACTTGGCCGTAGCCGGCATAGGCGATGGTGTTGTCGGGATCGACGGTCGGCAGATATTTCTTGCGCAACTCCTCGAATGCCAGCACGTCCTTGTCCTTTTCCCAGCGCCCGGGGCCGGCCTCCTTGGAATAGCGGATCGCGACGATGCCGGCGGCGTTCTCGAGGCCGGCGGCGCTGAGGATCGAACGCCCCGTCGATCCCGCCGACAGCAATTGCAGCGGCTTCCAGCCAAGTTCGGTGACCTTGCGGATCGACTGCGACGTCGCCTTGCCAGTGGTGATGTTGTAAAAAGTGTCCGCGCCCGATTTCGAGAGATTGATGAGCTGCGAATCGACCGTCGGCTCGGTCAGGTCGTAGGTCTGCTCCATGATCACCTTGGCGGTGCCGCCGGCATCTTCCAGCACTTTCTTGAAGGGCCCGAGGAAATCGCGGCCGAAATCATCGTTCTGGTAGAGGATGCCGATTTTCGCATTCGGCTTCACCGACACGACGTGCTTGGCGAGGATGCGCGCCTCGGTCGGATACAGCGGCAGGCCCGCCATGGTCCATTTGAAATTCTTCGGATCGTTCCATTTCGATGCGCCGGTATTGAGCAGCAGTTGCGGCACGCCCTTGGAATTGAGATATTTATGCACGGCGGTCTGCGGTGCTGTGCCGAGAGAGCCGAACAGCGCCAGCACTTCGTCCTGCTCGACCAGCCGCCGCGTCGCTTCCACGCATTTCGGCGCGCTGTAGGCGTCGTCCATGGTCAGGAACTTGACCTTGCGGCCATTGATGCCGCCCTTTTCGTTCAGCATCTGGAAATAGGCTTCGCCGACCCGGCCGAGCACGCCATAGATCGAGCCGGGACCGGAATGCGGCACGGTCTGGCCGAGCTTGATCTCGGTATCGCTGGAGCCCGGATCGTATTTCTTGTCGGCGGCCCATAAATAAGGCGCGGGCAAAACGGAAGCTGCGAGGGCGGATAGCGCGGTGGCGCCGAATTCGCGCCTGGTCTGTTTCTTGTTCATTGTTGTTCTCCCTTGAGCGCGCCATGATCTACATTCCCGCGGGCGCGGCAATAGCGAACTGAAGCGTTCGCAGCGCAATGCCGCCCGCCAAGCAGGCCCCATTTCCGCGAGGCGGAAATCGCAGCGCTGGATGAGGGGTCTCGAAGAAGCAATCCCTCACCCGTCTTCGCTTCGCGAAGCCACCCTCGTCCACAAGGGGAGAGGGGAAGCGGACTCACGTTTTTGACGCCACCGCCACGAGGCCCGGCACCGGGATGTTGTCTTCGGTGCGCGCCGAGCGATCTTCGAGCAGCGATAATGTGAGGCCGGCCGCCTCCACCGACGCACGAACATGCGCGGCGGCATGGGCATAGCGCAGGCCCGCGCCGAGAATCACGCCGTCGCCGCCATGCGTCTCGGTCGTGAAGGCGAACAGGCCGCCGGCGGACAGCACGCGTTGTGCCTCGATCAGCACCGGCGCGAGATCGGCGACATAGATCATCACGTCGGCCGCCAGGATGAGATCGGCGCTGGCGTCCAGCCTGCCGCGCAGGCCCTGCACGATATCGGCGACTTCAAGCTCCGCGTAGAAGCCGGACAGCCGCGCCTTCTCGATCATGCGCGGCGACAGGTCGATGCCGATGAAATGATCGACCTCCCGGGCGAAGGCGGTCGCGACAAGTCCCGTGCCGCAGCCAAGATCGATCGCACGGTTGAAGAAGGCAGGCTTGCGGGAGGCGGCGCGCACCGACAGCACCGCGCGGAACAGCAGTTCCGGGCCGCGGTAACCGAGATCGTCCACCAGTGCGGATTCGAATCGTTTCGCGTACTGATCGAACAGCACCTTCACATATCCTTGCGGCATCTCGGCCAATGGTTCGGCGCCGAGCCGCATCAGTCGCAGGCTGGCGCCATGGCGGTCGTCGGGATCGCCGGCCCAGGCCTTGCGAAACGCCGCGATCGCCGCATCGCGTTCACCGAGCGTTTCGCGGATATCGCCGAGCGTGAACCAGGCCGTGACGAAATTGGGCGCCAGTTCCGTTGCCTGCAGCAGCAGGTCGGCTGCCCCGGCCAGATCGCCTTTCAATTGCAGGTCGCGCGCAAAATCATAGCGGCGATCGGCCATCAGATCGCCGGAGGTCAGGAATATTCGCGTGGGCATGGGTTCTATGTGACGGGTAAAAATTGGAGCAATACGTCCTATATAACGAAAATGCGTCCGCAAGACATCCTGCTGCCAGCTCCCGCCGGTTTGTGCTGCAAACCGGGCGGCTTCCATATCGACCCGGTTCGATCAGTCGAGCGCGCGTTGATCACCCACGGTCATTCCGACCACGCCCGTCCCGGCCATGGCGCGGTGCTGGCGACGCAAGAGACGCTCGACATGATGCGGCTGCGCTATGGCGAGAATTTCGCCGGATCGACGCAGGCGATCGCCTATGGCGAGGAAATCAGGCTCGGCGACGTCACCGTCAAATTCCATCCCGCCGGCCATGTGCTGGGCTCGGCGCAAATCGCCGTCACCTGCAAGAACACCTGCATCGTCGCCTCGGGCGACTACAAGGACGCAACCGATCCGACCTGCAAGCCGTTCGAAGTGATGCCCTGCGACGTCTTCATCACCGAAGCAACGTTCGGCTTGCCGGTGTTCCGCCATGGCAACGCCGCGGATGAGGTGAAGAAGCTGCTGGCCTCGGTGGCGCTGTTCCCGGAACGCGCGCATCTGGTCGGCGCCTATTCGCTCGGCAAGGGGCAGCGCGTCATCGCGCTGCTGCGCGAGGCCGGTTACGACGCGCCGATCTATTTGCACGGCGCGATGGAAGAGATCACCTATTATTATCAAAGCCGCGGCATCACCCTCGGCGAGCTGCGCCCGGCGAAGGGCATGAAGAAGGCCGATCTCGCCGGCACCATCACGCTGGCGCCGCCGTCGGCGACATCCGACATCTGGACGCGGCGTTTTCCCGATCCGGTCACCGCGTTTGCCTCGGGCTGGATGCGGGTGCGGGCCCGTGCCCGGCAGCGCGGCATCGAATTGCCGCTGGTGATTTCCGACCACGCCGACTGGGACGGCCTGACCGCGACCATCGAAGCCACCGGCGCCGGCGAAATCTGGGTCACGCACGGCCAGGAGGATGCGCTGGTGCATTGGTGCAAGACAAAAGGTCTTGCCGCACGGCCGCTCGATCTCGTCGGTTACGGCGATGAGGACGAGCACGAGGCCCCGCAAAAAGGTGAGGCCGAGGCATGAACCGCTTCGCCGAACTATTGGATCGACTCGCCTATGAGCCCGGCCGCAACAACAAGCTGCGGCTGATCACGGCGTATTTTCGCGACACACCCGATCCCGACCGCGGCTACGCGCTGGCGGCACTGACCGGCGCGCTGTCGTTCAAGCACGCCAAGCCCGGCTTGATCCGCGACCTGATCACCGATCGCACCGATCCCGTGCTGTTCGGGTTGTCGTATGATTATGTCGGGGATCTCTCGGAGACGGTGGCGCTGATGTGGCCGAAGGGCGCGGTCCATCGTGATGAACCTTTGCTGGGCCACCCCTCTCCCCGGCCCTCCCCCGCAAGGGGGGAGGGAGCCGAGCGGAATGCGGGGCAATCATCTCGAACAGAATCTAAAGCCGCCGCAACAACTCTCGCCGTTCCCTCCCCCCTTGCGGGGGAGGGTCAGGGAGAGGGGTATCACACGGGTGGCGCCGATGATGATCCACGCCGCTCCGGCCACAACAACCCTCCGCCGCCTACACTCACCGAAGTCGTCACCACCCTCCGCACGCTCGGCAAGACCGAACTGCCAAAACAGCTCGCGCGCTGGCTTGATGAGCTCGACGAGACCGGCCGCTGGGCGCTGCTAAAGCTCGTCACCGGCGCGATGCGGATCGGGGTTTCGGCGCGGCTGGCCAAGACCGCCGCGGCCCATCTCGGCGACAAGGACGCCCACGACATCGAGCTGATGTGGCCGGGATTGAGTCCGCCCTATCTCGACCTGTTCGCCTGGCTGGAAGGCCGCAGTGAAAAGCCCGTCAATCGCGATCCGACCCCGTTCCGCCCGGTGATGCTGGCGCACGCGATCGAGGAGGCGGATTTTGCGGGCCTCGACGCTGCCGACTTCATCGCCGAATGGAAATGGGACGGCATCCGCGTGCAGGCGGTCGCCGGCCGTGACGAACGCGGCCATATCCAGGCGCGGCTCTATTCGCGTACGGGGGAAGACATCACCAAGAGTTTTCCCGACCTCGTACCGTCGCTGCATCTCCCCGGCGCCATCGACGGCGAATTGCTGGTGCTGCGCGAGGGCCGTGTGCAGACCTTCAACGTGCTGCAACAGCGCCTCAACCGCAAAGTGGTGTCGCCCAAACTGATCAAGGAGTACCCGATCCACTTGCGCGCCTATGATCTGCTCGGCGACGACGAGAACGATCTGCGCGAGCTGCCGTTCATCGAACGCCGCGCGCGGCTGGAAGCCTTCGTCAAGAAGCTCGACGATGTCAGGATCGATCTGTCGCCGACGGTCGCCTTCGACAGTTGGGAGCAGCTCGCCGGCGCGCGCGCCAATCCGGCCCAGGCCGGCGCGGGCGCGGATGCCGACGCCGTCGAGGGCGTGATGCTCAAGCGCCGCGACGCGGCGTATCTGCCGGGCCGGCCCAAGGGGCAATGGTGGAAGTGGAAGCGCGACCCGCATCTGATCGATGCGGTCCTGATGTATGCGCAGCGCGGCCACGGCAAGCGCTCGTCCTATTATTCGGACTACACGTTCGGCGTCTGGACCTCCGGCGAGGGCGGCGAGGAGCTGGTGCCGGTCGGCAAGGCCTATTTCGGCTTCACCGACGAGGAGCTGCTGCAGATCGACCGCTTCGTCCGCCGCAACACGACCGAGAAATTCGGCCCCGTGCGCCATGTCGTGCACGAGCCCGACCAGGGGCTGGTGCTGGAAGTCGCCTTCGAGGGGCTGGCGCGCTCGCCGCGGCACAAATCCGGCGTCGCGATGCGGTTCCCGCGAATCAGCCGGCTGCGCTGGGACAAGCCGCCGCGCGAGGCCGACCGGCTGGAAACGCTGGAACGCATGCTGAAAAGCGACGCCAGTATTACCGCGCCTTAATCTGACCCGCCATTGACGCGCCGAGATAGGTTCCCCATCTGCTGTCCGCTGTAGTAGAATACGGGCGTGACCCGCAGGAGAGATCGATGCCCAACGACGTCAGAGATTTGCCGGCCAGCAATGACGGCTTGTCCCGCTTTCTCGGCGGCTCGCCGCTGGCGGTGGCGTTCCGGCTGGTCCTGCTCTCCGTGCTGGTCGGCGTCGTGCTCGCCGCCATCGGCTTCGATCCCTGGAACATCCTGCACAGCATCCGGGTGCTGTTCCAGCGGCTGTGGGATCTCGGCTTCGACGCGGTGAACTGGCTGTGGCGCTACTTCCTGCTCGGCGCCGTGATCGTGATCCCGATCTGGTTTCTGTCGCGGCTGTTCGGCAACAAGCGCTGACGGTTTCGCCAACACGGGCGGCAGCCGATGCAATTGCGATTTATCGGCTGCGGTGACGCGCTCGGCTCCGGTGGCCGCGCCAACACCTGCTTCCACGTCACCGGCGATCGCGTCAATTTCCTGATCGATTGCGGCGCCTCGTCGCTGCCGGCGCTGAAGCGGTGCGATGTCATCAGCGATAGCATCGACCTGATCCTGATCACCCATTTCCATGGCGACCATTTTGCCGGGCTGCCGTTCTTCCTGCTCGATGCGCAGTTTTCGCGGCGCACGCGTCCGCTCGTCATCGCCGGGCCGCAAGGGATCGAAGCCCGGCTGGCGCAGGTGATGGAAGCGCTGTTCGAACATTCCTCGGGAACAAAGCAGCGCTTCGACCTCTCCGTCGTCGCGCTGAACCCTGAGGAAAGCTGCAACTTTGGTGCGGTCAAGGTCACGCCCTATCCGGTCGTGCATGGCGGGTCCGGCGGACCATTCCTGGCCTACCGCATCGAAGCCGAAGGCCGCGTCATCGCCTACAGCGCCGACACCGAATGGACCGACATGCTGATTCCGGCGGCGCGCGAAGCCGACCTGTTCATTGCCGAGGCTTACTATTACGACAGGATCGTGAAAAACCATCTCAGCCTGACGACGCTGGAAGCGCATCTGCCCGAGATCAACGCCAAACGGCTGATCCTGACCCATATGAGCGACGACATGCTGGGGCGGCTCGCCTCCCTGCCCTACACCCCCGCGAGCGATGGCCTCGTGGTCGAGCTGTAAGCATGCATTCGCCGGCCGCTCCCGCCAAAGTCACGACGGCGCAGGTGTTTGCCATCGCCGGTCCCGCGATGGTCGCGAACCTGACGACGCCGCTGATCGGCATCGTCTCGACCATGGCGATCGGCCGGCTCGGCGACGCCACGCTGCTCGGCGGCGTGGCCGTCGCCTCCGTGCTGTTCGACTGCATGTTCTGGCTGTTCGCATTCCTGCGCATGAGCACGGTGGCGTTCACCGCGCAATCGCTCGGCGCCGGCGAGACCGCCGAATTGCGCGTGATCCTGGTTCGCGGCTTCATCGTGGCGGCGGTCATCGGCCTGGCGCTGATCCTGTTGCAGATCCCGCTCTCGGCGGTCCTGCTCGGCATGATGGGCGGCAGCGAGGGCGTCACGCAGGCCGCAAAAACCTATTTCACGATCCGGATCTGGTCGGCGCCGATGGCGCTCGGCAATTACGTCGTGCTGGGCTGGCTGATCGGGCAGGCGCGCGCCAAGCTGGCGCTCGGCACCCAGATCACGATCAATCTGATCAACGCGGCAGCGACCGCGCTGTTGGTGCTGGTGCTCAATCTCGGCATTGCGGGTGCCGCGGTTGCGGCCGTGATCGCGGAAACCGCCGGGCTCGTGCTGGGCATCCTGATCGCGGGCCGGCTGACCCATTGGAAACTCGCCATCGACTTCACCACGCTGTTCGACCGCGCCAAACTGATGCGCATGCTGTCGGTCAACCGCGACATCATGCTCCGCACCGCCTCACTGATCGCGGTGTGGCTGTTCTTCGCAGCCCAGGGCGCCCGCGCCGGCGACACCGCGCTCGCCGCCAATGCGGTGCTCAACAACTTCCTCCTGATCAGCGCCTTCTTCCTCGATGGTCTTGCCAATGCCGCCGAACAGCTCTGCGGCCGCGCCCTCGGCGCGCGCGACCGGGAGGGATTCGCCGGCGCGGTCAGATTGGTCATGATCTGGGGCTTCGGCTTTGCGCTTGTGGTCGCCGCCGTGTTCGCGCTGTTCGGCCCGGCGCTGATCGAACTGATGACGGCAAGCGCGGATGTGCGGCGGCTGGCCCGCGAATTTCTGCCGTTCGTGATCTTCGCGCCCTTGCCCGGCGTGTTCGCCTTCGGCTTTGACGGGGTCTATATCGGCGCCACCTGGGCGCGCGACATGCGCAATTTGATGATGCTGTCGCTGTTGATCTTCCTCACGGCCTGGTTCGCGCTGCAGTCGTTCGGCAATGCCGGCCTGTGGGGCGCGCTACTGGTGCATTACGCGGCCCGCGGCGGGCTGGAAGCGCTGCGCTATCCGGTGCTGTTGCGGAAGTCGTTTGGGTAGCTCTCGTGTCCGGGGCACGAGACCCTACTGCACCGGCCAATCCTCGGCGGTGATCGCGGCTGCATCGGCGCCGACGATTTCCGACAGCGAGTCGCGGCCGGTTCGCAGCAGGGTCGAGGACAGGTCGTTCTTGATGTCCTCGACCAGCCCGAGGCCCTTGTAGATCAGCGACGAATAAAGCTGGATCAGGCTGGCGCCGGCGCGGATCTTTGTCAGCGCCGCGCCGCCCGAGTCGATGCCGCCGACGCCGATCAAGGGGAAGGCGCCCTCGGCGCGCACATAGGTTTCCGCCACCATGCGTGTCGACAGCCGGAACAGCGGCCGGCCTGACAATCCGCCCTGCTCCTTGGCGCGGCTCGATTCGCGCAAGCTCGAAGGCCGCGCCAGCGTGGTGTTGGCCACGATCATGCCGTCGACGCGGCGCGAGCGCGCGATGTGCACGACGTCGTCGAGTTCGGTGAGACTCAAGTCCGGCGCGATTTTCAGCAGCACCGGCGAATCGCCGGCGTTCTTGCGCACCCGCTCGCGCGCATCGATCACCTTGGCGAGGAGATCGTCGAGCGCTGCCGATTGCTGCAGATTGCGCAGGCCCGGCGTGTTCGGCGAGGAGACGTTAACGGTGAAATAGCTCGCGACCGGCGCAAAAGTTTCGATCAGCTTGACGTAATCGGCGGTGCGATCGGCCGAGTCCTTGTTGGCCCCGACATTGACGCCGACGATACCGCCAAGATGCGCGCGCGAGGCGAGGCGCCGCAACACCGCCTCCGCGCCGTCATTGTTGAAGCCCATGCGGTTGATCACGGCCTCGTCGCGTTCCATCCGGAACAGCCGTGGCCGCGGATTGCCAATTTGCGGCTTTGGAGTCACCGAGCCGATCTCGACGAATCCAAAACCCAGCCGGAGCAGCGCATCGGGCGCCTCCGCGCTCTTGTCGAAACCCGCCGCCATGCCGATCGGGTTGGGGAAGTTGAGGCCGAAGGCGCGCACCGCCAGTTTCGGATCGTCCTGCTTGGCGCGGATCGGCGGCAGCAGCCGCAGGCCCTGGATCGCCATGCGATGGGCATCCTCCGGGTCGAACCAGCGCAGCAGCGGCAGCGAGAAGGCATCAAAGGCGCGGATCACGGCGCAAGCTCCGGAATATCGTGGTAGCCGTCGGACCGCGCCCGCATGTCGAGTATCCCGGTGACGGCGCCGAGGTCTAGTTCGCCGTAGAGATGCGGGAACAATTCGCCGTTGCGGGAGGGCTCCCAGCGCAATTCATCCCCGAGCGCATCGGCATCGACCGCGATCAAGAACAGCCCGGTCTGCCCGAAATAATGTTTGCGCGCGGTCTCGGCGACCTGGGCGGCGGTGGAGAAATGGATATAGCCGTCGCGCAGATCGTCGGCGCTGCCCTTGTAGACCCCCTGCCGCTCGGCCTCGCGCCAAGCCGAGGCGGGGCTGATTTTGTAGATCGTAGGCACTCGCCGGCGTTCCCTGCTTGTTGTTGAGTCTCATGGGATTTTTCCCGGGATTCGGGGTCGGGCGCCGACCGTAAAGGCGGCCGGGGCGTAACTCAAGCGCCGCCGCGCCGCCCGGGATTTGCAGAAACCGCCGATTAAGGCAATAATTCCTAAACTACGAATCCGGGTGGTCCCATGGCCAAGCAATCCAAAGCCCGCGTTCTGACCCACGGCCAGGTCTGGACCGCGCTCGACCGGCTCGCCGAACGCGCCGGGCTGTCGCCGTCAGGCCTCGCCAAGCGCTCCGGCCTCGACCCCACCACGTTCAACAAGTCCAAGCGCATTACCGGCGACGGCCGGGAGCGCTGGCCTTCGACCGAATCCGTCTCCAAGGCGCTCGCCGCCACCAACGCCTCGATCGAGACCTTCGTGCAACTGATCGGCGACGGCGCGCGCAGCCAGCAATCGATACCGCTGCTCGGCCTCGCGCAGGCCGGCGGCAGCGGCTATTTCGACGACAGCGGCTTTCCCTCCGGCAAGGGCTGGGACGAGGTGGCGCTGCCCGGCGCCAACGACGAGCACGCCTATGCGCTGGAAATATCCGGCGATTCGATGAAGCCGGCCTATCGCGACGGCGACATCATCATGGTGTCGCCGGGCACGCCGATCCGTCGCGGCGACCGCGTGGTGGTGAAGATGTCCGATGGCGAGGTGATGGTGAAGGAACTGAAGCGCCGAACCGCCAAGATGCTCGAACTGGCCTCGCTCAGTCCGCCGCATGCCGACCGTACGCTTGATGCCGATGACGTCGAGTGGATCGCGCGAATCGTGTGGGCGAGCCAGTAAAGCCTTCCGACGTGCCGGATATCCTGCAGGATGTGCTGGAAGATTCCCTCGACATCGTTCTGTGCGGGATGGCCGCGGGAACGGCGTCAGCCATGGCCAAGGCCTATTACGCGCACAAGCAGAACAAGTTCTGGACAATCCTGCACGAGACCGGACTGACCCCCGCGCTGCTGCGGCCGCATCAGTACCGCGACCTGCTGCGGCACCGGATCGGCCTCACCGATCTCGTGAAGACGCATTCGGGAATGGATCACCAGATCCCGCTGTCGAAACTGAGATTGGATGCACGATCCCGCCTGCACAGTTCGATCGCGCTGTACCGGCCGAAATTCCTCGCCTTCACCAGCAAGGCCGCCGGGCAGGGATTTCTTGGCGGCAAACGCGCTTATGGCGAGCAGACAGAGCGGATCGCCGACACGCGAATCTGGATTTTGCCATCGACATCGGGTGCGGCCAATGGAAGCTGGCGGCCGGAGGTGTGGCACGCGTTCGCGGATGAGGTGCGGGCGTAGATGTTGTCATTGCCGGGCTTGACCCGGCAATCCATCAAACAAGGACTCTTGCGAAGCAAGATGGATGCGCGCGTCAAGCCCGCGCATGACGAGACGGGCTACGTCGCGTAGTCGGGCTCCTTGCGGTCGAGCATGCGCTTCAACGCATCGAAGTGGCGCTGCGACGGGGTCGGCCCCTTGTAGTAGTTCTCATCCTTGTATTCGCGCTTGGTCTTCTCGACCACGGGTGCCGGAAGCTGCTTCAGCTTCTGCCCGGTCCACATCGCATAAATCTGCACCTGCGCGGCGCGCTCGACGTAATAGAGCATGTCGTAGGCGTCAGCGACGGTGGCGCCGACCGTCGAGATGCCGTGATTGGCCATGAACAGCACCTGCTTGTCGCCGATCACCCTCGCCAGGCGGGCGCCTTCGGCGGGATCGACCGCCGGGCCGGTATATTCATCGTCGTAGGCGATGGCGCCGGACAGACCGACCTCGGTCTGGCCGATTTCCTTGATGCGCGGGTCGTCGAGGCGCGTCAGCGCGCTCGCATAGGGCATGTGGGTGTGAAACACCGCCTTGGCCTGCGGCAGCGCCTTGTGGATCGGCGCGTGGATGCAATAGCAGGAGCGTTCGACCTCGCCCTCGCCGCGCTTGACCTCGCCGTCATCGATACCGACTTCCATGAAGGAGGAGGCCGTGACTTCGGACCAATGCATGCCGAACGGGATCTGGTAGTAGCGATCGGTGCGGCCCGGCACCGTATAGGTCAGATGGTTGAAGATGCCTTCGGAAAAACCCTGGTTGAACGCGAGACGATGCGCGGCCGCTAGGTCAACCCGCGCCTGCCATTCCTCGGCGCTGCTGTCATTGAGCAAGTTCGGCGTAACCCTGAATTGCATGCGTCCGCTCCCACTATGGCCTGCCCCTCGACGGGGGCTTGATGGTGGAGTGTAGCGTAATTTGCCACCGGCCGCGGCTGAAATTGCCGTAGGCCTGCCATGAGGATTTGCGGCTCAGGGTCGCAGGAGGGGACGCTACCGCTTCTTCCCTTCTCCCCTTGTGGGAGAAGGTGGATCGCCGACGCGAAGCGGCGGCGAGACGGATGAGGGGTATGTCTCCGCGGATAGAGACCCCTCATCCGGCGCTTCGCGCCACCTTCTCCCACAAGGGGAGAAGGAAGAAAGCTACGCACTCCTCGCCAGCGCGCCGTCGATCATCGCGACCGCGTTGGCGAGACCATACACCGCGACGAACGAGCCGAAGCGCGGGCCTTTTTCCTGGCCGAGCAGCACCTGGTATAGCATGTTGAACCAGTCGAGCGAGACGCCGGGACGGCCGTCCTTGCCCTTCTTGACGGGATCGAGGAACGGCTCGCGACGGCCTATCTCGTAGACCACGTTCTGGATGTCTTCCGCCGTCGCGGCCGCGGGCAGTTGCGACAGTGCATCGCGCAGATCCTGCAAGGCGGCGCGCTCGCCGTCGGTCGGCTCGCGGAATTTTTTCGTCGGCGCCACGAAGTCGCGATAATAATTGATGGCGTAGCCGACCAGGGCGTCGAGCTTCGGGTGCGTCTGCGGCGTGACGCCGGGCCGGTAGCGGCCGATAAAGCCCCACAGCGTTTCGGCATTCTCCGCATTCGACGACGACACCAGCGTCAGCAGCAACTGGAACGTGACCGGCATGTCGCCCTTCGGCGGCCGGCCGGCATGCATGTGCCAGACCGGATTGGCGAGCTGCTGCTTGGCGTCCTGGCGCGGGAATCCGTCGAGGAATTGCTGATAGTCGTCGACGTTGCGCGGGATCACGTCGAAATGCAGCCGCTTGGCCGCCTTCGGCTCGCGGTACATGAACAGCGACAGCGATTCCGGCGAGGCATAGCGCAGCCATTCGTCGATCGTGAGCCCGTTGCCCTTCGACTTCGAAATCTTCTGGCCGTTCTCGTCGAGGAACAGTTCGTAGTTGAATCCTTCCGGCGGCGTGCCGCCGAGCGCCCTGGCGATCGGGCCCGAAAGCTTCACCGAGTCGATCAGGTCCTTGCCCGCCATCTCGTAGTCGACGCCGAGCGCGACCCAGCGCATCGCCCAGTCGGCCTTCCACTGGCACTTCACATGGCCGCCTGTCACCGGGGTTTCGACCTCCGCGCCGGTGTCCGGATCAATATAGGTGATGGTGCCGGCAGCGACGTCGCGCCGGATCATCGGCACCTGCAGCACGACACCGGTGGTCGGGCTGATGGGAAGGAACGGCGAATAGGTCGCGCGCCGGTCCGGCCCCAGTGTCGGCAGGATGATCGCCATCACCTTGTCGTAGACGGCGAGCATCTTGAGCAGCGTCGCGTCGAAGCGGCCTGACGTGTAGTAATCGGTCGCGCTGGCGAATTCATAGTCGAAGCCGAAATGATCGAGGAACGCGCGAAGGCGCGCGTTGTTGGCCGCACCGAACGACGGATATTCGTTCGAGAACGGATCCGGCACGCGCGTCAGCGGCTTGCCGAGATGGGCCGCCATCATGTCGCGGTTGGGCACGTTATCAGGCACCTTGCGCAGCCCATCCATGTCGTCGGAGAACGCCAGCAGCCTGGTCTTGATCTTGTCCTCGGTCAGCACGCGAAACGCATGGCGCACCATGGTGGTGCGCGCGACCTCGCCGAACGTGCCGATATGCGGCAGCCCCGACGGACCGTAGCCGGTCTCGAACAGCACCTCGTCCTTTGGCGCCTTTTTCAGCCGCGCGACAATCGCCTTCGCCTGCTCGAACGGCCAGGCGTTGGATTGTTCGGCGAGCGCACGTAGATCGCTCGGGTTCGCAGCAAGGTCGGTGGTGGACATTTAAACGAGCTTTCTCCGAAGGGCCGGGAAATGGGCCCAGTAGTATAGATCGTAGGGTGGGCAAAGCGAAGCGTGCCCACCACGACGTTCAGCGAGTAAGGTGGTGGGCACGGCGCAGCTGCGCCTTTGCCCACCCTACGAATCCTAAAACGGGCTGATCGAGAAATAGCGCAGCCACAGGTCGGTGTAGCGGCCTTTTTCCCAAAGCCGGAACAGCGCCCAGTTCAACGACTGCCGCAGCAGATCATTGCCCTTGCGGACCGCGATGCCGATGCCCTCGCCGAAATAACGGCTTTCGACGAACGGCCCGCCCGAGAAGGCGCAGCATTCGGCTGAATCCGTACCGTTGATCCAGAACGCCAGCGCGATCGCATCGCCAAAGATGAAGTCGACCTCGCCCCGCCTGAGCGCCAGCCGCAGCGCTTCGTCGTTGGGGTACGATTTGATCTCAGCGTCGGTAAACATCGCCTTCAGATAGGCTTCATGCGAGGTGCCGGCGATGGCGCCGATTTTCTTGCCTTCGAGATATTCAGGACGAATCTCCGGCATCACGGCGTCGCGCCGCGACACGAAGCGCGCCGGCGCGCGGTAATAGGGATCGGTGAAATCGATCCTGGCGCGCAGTTCCGGCGTCACCGCCATCGATGCGATGATGGCGTCGCCGCGGTTGCTGGTGATGGCGTCGATCAGCGTCTCGAACCGGCGCATCTGGACGGTGCAGGTGACCTTGATCTCCTCGCACAGCGCGCGCGCCAGATCGACATTGAAGCCGGCCGGATTGCCGTCGGCACCGGTGAAATTGAACGGCGGATAATCCGTCTCGGTCAGGAACCGGATCACGGTCAGGCGCGACAGATCCGGCCGGTCCGGACGCCGCCGCGGGTCCCAGAAGCCGGGCACCGCCTGCGGCGCGGCCTCGACCGCGGGCCGCGGTGCGGTTTGCGCGACGGCCGTCCCGCCGGACAAGGCCAGCGCAGCCGCGATCGACAACCCCGCCAGCAAGCTGCGGACGGTCTTGTGCAATCTGTTGGGCGACCTGGCGTCGGATCGGGCGGACTGATGGGGCATTGCCGGCGATTTGTTACGGAATTGGAGGGCCTTATAGACCATCCGGCCCCCGATGCGAGACCGTTTTGAGGCGTTTGGGCCTGTGACGACGCCTCAGAGATACTTCTTCAGGTCAGCCGCGGCTTCCTGGGGTGTCCGTTTCAGGTTGAACGGCGACACGAACCGGCCGTCGCGATCCATCAGATAGATCAGCGCGGTGTGGTCCATGGTGTAGTCGCCGTCCTTGAGCGGGACTTTCTTGGAATAGACCCGGTAGGCCGACAGCACTTTCGCGACCGCTTCCGGATTGCCGGTCAGCCCTTTCAGATGCGGATCGAAGCTGGAGAGATAATCCTTCATCGCCGCCGCCGTATCGCGCTCCGGATCGACCGAGACGAAGAAGGCGTTGACGCGGTCGGCGTCCTTGCCCATCGCCTTCAGCACTTCGGAAATCTCGAACAGCGAGGTCGGGCACACGTCCGGGCAATGGGTAAAGCCGAAGAAGATCAGCGTCGGCTTGCCCTTGAGGTTCTGGTCGGTGACGGTCTGGCCGGCCTGGTCGGTCAGTTGAAACGGCCCGCCGATCGCGGCCGGCGCTGTGACGCCGCGCATGCCGCCGACGGCCCAGAACATGACCAGGAGGCCAACCAACAGGCTGGCGGCAAAGGAGGCGACGATCACCAGCGGGCGGATGCTCCGGTCCATGCGAGAATTCCTTATGTCCGGATCAGAAGCAGGCCGAGATGCCGGCGGCGATCATTTCAAAGAACACCGCGGTCCCGTAGTGGAACCACAGCGCCGCGGCGCCGCACACGGACAGCGCGCCAAGGCCGGCGGCACCCCAGACGATCGCGGACGCCACCCTGCCCTGCGGCCGGGCTGCCGCTGAAATCCCGTGCTGGGCGGAAATCGGCTGAACCATAGGGGTTCAGATAGAGCCAGTTCCAGGGCCAGGCAAGCGCCATGGCCGCGCGGCCGATCACGTGATGATGAGGGAAACCGCAGTCTAGCGAGACGCCGGGCGATCTCAGCGAGACGCCGGCTTGATCGCGGAGGCCTGGGCGTCGAGGTAGCAGGGCTTGTACAGCGCCTGCAATTGCTTGCCGCGCAGGAAGATCATGCGCGGGGTCAGGCCGCCACGCTGGGCGATCCAGCGCTTCACCGGCGTCGGATACATCGAGTACAGCATCTGGGTGGCTTCGGCATTGGTCACCGCGCGGCCATTGGCGCCGAAATCCCAGGCGGCATGGAAGCCGAGATTGGCGTGCGAGGTCACGCAGATCTTGTCGTGGGGGACGGCGCCGAGAATGATGGTGCAGGCCGAAGCGCAGAGGCCGTCGATGATGACCGTCTCGCCCGAGGTACGCAGCCCCTGGTATTTGTCGACATAGGTGCCGATCCGGCCGCCGCGGTCATCGGCAATCCGGACCACCGCCTGGCTCGATACAACCCCTGCCAACAGCAGCACCGCCGCGAGCAACCCCGTCACCAGCTTCATATCCCAGCCCCAGTCCTTAACCGCCGAACCCGAATCTGATCGTCTTGGTGATGCAAGACGTCACGAGGGTCGTTCGAGACCGTGATTTTGTCTAGGCGGCCAAGGCCGTTCAAAACAAATTCAAATTAAGTGTTGCAACGGCGCTGCACCCTGGATGCGAAAAGGTCCCAAACTGGAACAGCTTAACATGGCCACGGTGGCCGCCCTGCCACAGGCAAGCGGCATTTGCCGTTGACCGCGTCGGACCGTGCAGTCTTGAATTAAAAAAGGGTTAGGGGGAGGACGCGATGGCTGAGGACGCAGACGTAATCGTGGTCGGCGGCGGACTGGCGGGGCTGGTCGCGGCCTGCGAGATCGCCGACGCCGGCAAGCGCGTCATCGTGGTCGACCAGGAAGGCGAGCAAAACCTCGGCGGCCAGGCCTTCTGGTCGTTTGGCGGCCTGTTCCTGGTGGATAGTCCCGAACAGCGCCGGCTCGGCATCAGGGACAGTGTTGACCTCGCGCTGCAGGACTGGATGGGCACCGCCGGCTTCGACCGCGAGGAGGATCACTGGCCGAAGAAATGGGCCGAAGCCTATGTCGGCTTTGCGGCGGGCGAAAAGCGCGACTGGCTGCGCGCGATGGGCCACCGCATTTTTCCCGTGGTCGGCTGGGCCGAACGCGGCGGCTATGACGCGATGGGCCACGGCAATTCGGTGCCGCGCTTTCACGTCACCTGGGGCACCGGTCCCGGCATCGTCGAACCGTTCGAGCGGCGGGCGCGCGAGGCGCAGAATAGCGGCCGGCTGACCTTCAAGTTCCGCCACCGCGTCGACGCACTCATGATCAGCAACGGCACGGTCGAGGGCGTCAGCGGCGCGATCCTCGAACCTGATAGCGTCGAGCGCGGCCAGAGCAGCTCGCGAAAGGTCTCCGGCGACTTCACCCTGCGCGCGCAAGCCGTGATCGTCGCCTCCGGCGGCATTGGGGGCAATCATGACCTGGTGCGGCAGAACTGGCCGAAGCGGCTCGGCGCGCCGCCGAAGTTCATGATCTCGGGCGTGCCCGAACATGTCGACGGCCGGATGATCGGGATCACGGAGGCGGCCGGCGCGCGGCTGATCAACCGTGACCGGATGTGGCATTACGTCGAGGGCATCCGCAACTGGTCGCCGATCTGGCCGCGCCACGGCATCCGCATCCTGCCCGGCCCGTCATCGCTGTGGTTCGACGCCACGGGCAAACGGCTGCCCGCGCCGCTGTTCCCCGGCTCCGACACGCTGGGCCAGCTCGATTACATCATGAGTACGGGCTACGATTATTCCTGGTTCATCCTGACCCAGAGCATCATCAAGAAGGAGTTCGCGCTCTCAGGCTCGGAACAGAATCCCGATCTCACCGGCAAAAGCTGGCGCATGACCGTCAAGCGCGCCACCAACAAGGGCGCGCCGGCGCCGGTGGAAGCCTTCAAGCAGAAGGGCGCCGACTTCATCGTGCGCGACAATCTCGCCGACCTCGTCAGCGCGATGAACGCGCTGTCCGGCGACAATCTGCTTAACCTCGACCACATCAAGGGCCAGATCGAGGCGCGCGACCGCGAGATGACGAACCCCTACGTCAAGGACGCGCAGGTGATGAACATCCATAATGCGCGGCGCTACATCGGTGACAGGCTGATCCGCACCGCAAAGCCGCACCGCATCCTCGATCCCGAGCATGGCCCGCTGATCGCGGTCAAACTCAACATCCTGACCCGCAAGACGCTGGGCGGTTTCGAGACCGATCTGGATTCGCGCGTCTTCGGCAACAACCGCGAGATCATCCGGGGACTTTACGCGGCCGGTGAAGCCGCAGGCTTCGGCGGCGGCGGCGTCCATGGCTATCGTTCGCTGGAAGGCACGTTCCTCGGCGGCTGCCTGTTCTCGGGCCGGAATGCGGGGCGGGCGGCGGCGAAGGCGGCGGGATGACACGGGTGCGGATGACCGGACGATGAAGATATGACGTAGCAATTTGGCCAGCTTGCACGGTTTCGGCCGACCACGTAACGGCCATTCCGAGGGTTCGCGAGGTACCGGGGCGCTTCATGCTTGCAAGAACAATATGGATCTTACCCATCGCGGCACTGGTGATGGCCGGGAGCGGCGCACCTGCTCGCGGCCAGGCCAACCTGAACGGGCCGGCGCCTTCGGCCGCAAAACTCGAACGCCTGTCGCAATTCTTCGAAAATGAGGTGACGACCGGAAAACTGGCCGGCGCGGTCGTGCTGATCCAGCAGCATGGGCGGCCGGTCTATCTGAAGAGTTTCGGCGTGCGCGACGTCGCGACCAAACTGCCGATGACGCCGGACACGATCTTCGCGATCCATTCGATGACCAAGCCGATCACCAGCCTGGCGGCGATGATGCTGATCGACGAAGGCAAGCTTTCGCTCGCCGATCCGCTGTCGCGCTACATTCCTGCTTATGCCGACGTCAAGGTCGGCGTCGCTGCCGGAGACCGCACCCCGGTCCTCGAACTCGTACCGCCGAACCGGCCGGTGACGATCGAGGACCTGCTCCGGCATACCTCCGGCATCAGCTATGACTACATCGGCAGCGACCTGATCATGATGGCCTATCGGGACGGCGACATCTTCAGAGGTAATTTCAACAACAAGGATCTCGCCGAGCGCATTGCGCTGCTGCCGCTCGCACGACAGCCCGGCACGCTGTGGCGCTACGGCCATTCCACCGACGTGCTCGGGCGCGTGATCGAGATCGTCTCCGGCAAGACGCTGTATCAGTTCCTCAAAGAGCGCATTCTCGATCCGCTCGGCATGACCAGCACGAAGTTCGTGCTGCAGGACGCGGCCGAAACCGCGCGCATGGCCGAGCCGTTGCCGACCGATTCCGTCCTGCTTCGCGCGGGAGAGGAACGGCGCCAGCACAGCGCCTGGGAATCCGGCGGCGGCGGCCTGCTTTCGACCATCACCGATTACGCGCGATTTGCGCAGATGCTGCTCAATGGCGGAACGTTCGACGGCAAGCAGTATCTCAGCCCGGCCGCGTTCAAGCTGATGACGACGGACCATATCGGGCCGGGGTCCGGCGTCGGGCGGGACTATTATTATTTTCCCGGCGACGGCTTCGGCTACGGCTATGGCGTCGCCGTGCGGGTCGAGCCGGGCAACGCAAAGCCGCCGCCGCCCGGATCGATCGGCGAACTGAAATGGGACAGCGGCAGCGGAACATACTTCGGCGTCGATCCCAAACTGGACATGGTCTACCTCCTGATGGAGCAGACCCAACTGGAACGCTCGCGCATCACGCCTGCCTTCAAGGCGCTGGTGTATGACGCGTTCGAGAAGTAGATCGTCGGAAGAACCCGCGCCGTGACAATTTGAGCGGCCTTGATTGCCAACAACGCAGTAGCCGATCGCGCCCCGGCGCGCTAAGGAGGCGCGCCACTTTAAAAACGGGAGAACAATATGTCAGTCCAGCGTTTCGAAACCGGCCCGCGCATGAGCCAGGTCGTCGTCCACGGCAACACCGTCTATCTCGCGGGCGTCGTCGCCGGCAAGGCCGCCGGCAAGGGCGTGACCGAACAGACGCAAGACATCCTCAGCATCATCGATGGCCATCTCGCCAAGGCCGGTACGGACAAATCGAAGCTGCTGTCGGCCACGATCTACATCACCGACATGAAGACCTTCCCGGAAATGAACGCGGTGTGGGACGCCTGGGTATCCGCCGGCAACACCCCGGCGCGCGCCACCGTCGAGGCCAAGCTCGCCGCCCCGCAATACAATGTCGAGATCATGGTGGTGGCTGCAAAGTAATTTTGACGACGTGATTTTGGCGGCGCGGGAGTTTCTTGCTCCCGCGCCGTTTCCTTGCCCCCATTTTCTTGACCCGATTTCCTTGACCTCCGAGGTAATCGATCCCGGCGCGCAAACCTTCGATAACAGGACAGCCGATCGCTTCGGCCGCAACGAAGGAGAGCCCCATGACCGACGCCCAGACCATCGCCAGCCGTTATATCGATCTGTGGAACGAGCGAACGCCCGCCCGCCGCCGCGAGCTTCTCAACCAGAACTGGGCCAAGGATGCCCGCTATGTCGATCCCCTGATGAGCGGCGATGGCCATGACGGCGTCGACGCGTTGATCGCAGGCGTGCAGCAGCGTTTTCCGGATTTCAAATTCAAGCTGATCGGCGAACCCAATGGCTATGGCGACCAGGCCCGTTTCGCCTGCCGCTTCTCCTGGGGACTCGGCCCCGACGGCGCCGACGCCCCGATCAAGGGCACGGATTTCGCCGTGCTCAGCGGCGGCCGAATCCAGGGCATCACCGGCTTCCTGGATCAGGTGCCGGCGGGCGCGTAAGCGTCGGTTTGGTGGGCACAGGCGCATCTGCGCCGTGCCCACCGTCTATCATCGGACAGTTGTGTGAATGGTGGATGCGCCAGCGCTTTGCCTACCCGTGCTCAACTTCGTTGCAGCACCATCGCCAGCCGCACCGCAACGGCGGCCTGCCAGACCGGATAGAGCACCGAGACGAGGTCGAGGTCGAGCGCGCTGTCGACCGCCATCAGCGCGCCGGCCAGCGTGCCCGTCAGCAGCATCCGCATCCACAGCGCCGCGTTGCGCGGACCTGCCGGCAGCAAAGCAATCGCCAGCGCCATGATGCCCGCGCCGACGAAGCCGCCTGCGAAACCCGCCAGGATATTCCGCATCACCTTGGCGGCACCATAGGCCTGCGCGTCGATGAAGATCGCGGCGTTCACCGCACAGACAAAAGCGATCATGGTGACGATGCCCGCGATCAGCGCCGCCCAGACCGGATTGGCGCTGCAGCGACGGACCACAAAAAACACCAGCACCGCAAACGGCACCGCCACCAGCGCCATGCGAAAATTGCCGGAACCGCCGACGATCTTGTCGATTAGTTGCGGCGTCAGTGGCGTCAACAGGCCCGACAGCACGCCGCCGGCGGCGATCATGAGCAGGTTTTTGGAGGTGTTGTCGGAAGCGACGGCCTGGGTCAAAGCGTTCACCTGCATCTTGCGGCACGGCCATCTAACACGGACCCGGTTGCGATTGTAGTCGAGCACGGCACCAGGCCGGTTCACAAATAAAAGCCGCGCCAACCCGAAGGTTGACGCGGCGATGGCCGTTCTGTTGCCAGGTGGACCAACCCCGAACAGGTTACGCCGCGAGGCGCACTTCGTTCAATGCAACGTTATCGTTTGCATTTAGGTTTTTGACCCGATAACGGCGGTATCATGCCGAGCACAATTCAGAACTTCTTTGCGACCATCGATCCTGGTTCGCCCCCGCCATAGCAGCCCCGGGATTTTGCCTTGCGGCAGAATCGATCTCATGTGGAACATGATTTCCGCGCAAACGCTTTGCGTTTGTCACGATGCACCATGCCCTGGATGAGACCCTTAAGCTCAAGCTGCTAAGGTGGAGGCGCCGGGTACTGCCCCCGGGTCTGCCCGCAGTCCATTCTAAGGTTCAGCGCCATCGTCTTGCGACGGGGCGGTTGTACGCGGGATTGGGAGGGAAAGATAGGCTCAAGTCGGCGATGGCGTTCGATCAGGCGCTGGGGTCATGGCGCTTCCCCGCGAAGGGCTGTTTCTCGATGGAACGCTGTGGGCGGGAATGCCGGAGCAAATACGCAATCGGTCATTCGCTCGTGCATCGGGTCACGGGAAATTCGATGGCAGTTCGTCTCGCAATAGCGAACACGTTCGTACACCGGTCTGGAATAGTGAAAAGGGGTTGGCTGGCCAAATGACCCAGAGTACCAATAGTGGCGGCGGCACAGTAGGGTGACTTCGCTATCTTGACCTTATTCAAGCGCTGTCTGCCTGTATCGGCAGATCCTGAAAAATAAAAAATTGCATATGAGGGAGAACATGAACATGCCAGCCCGGGCGAAGCCCGGTTCGGGGCCTTCCGACCAACCTCGCGGCATGGCGCTGTTGCGTGATCCGTTGCTCAATAAGGGGACGGCGTTCACGGAAGTGGAGCGGGAAGCGCTGGGGCTGCGCGGCCTGTTGCCCGCGCACGTGCTCTCGATGGACGAGCAAGTCGCGCGCGTCATGACCAATCTGCGCGACCTTCCCGGCGATCTCGAAAAGTACGTTGCGCTGAACACGCTGCTCGATCGGAGCGAGGCGCTGTTCTTCCGCGTCGTATGCGACAACATCGATGAAATCCAGCCGCTGATCTATACGCCCACCGTGGGCCTCGCCTGCCAGCGGTTCGGCCTGATCTTCCAGCGGCCGCGCGGCATGTTCATCAGCGCCAACGATCGCGGGCGTATCGCGGAACTGCTGGCCAACTGGCCCCATCCCGCCAAGCTGATCGTGGTCACCGATGGCGAGCGCATCCTTGGCCTCGGCGACCTCGGTGCGCATGGCATGGGCATTCCTGTCGGCAAACTTTCGCTCTATTCGGCTTGCGCCGGCATACGCCCGGAATACTGCCTGCCCGTCATGCTTGACGTCGGCACCAACAACGAGGATCTGCTCAACGATCGTTATTATATCGGCTTGCGGCAGAAGCGCCTGACGGGCGCGGCGTACGACGAATTCGTCGACGAATTCATCACCGCCGCGGGCGATGCTTTCCCGGGCGTGCTGATCCAGTTCGAGGATTTCGCCAATCACTCGGCGTTCCGGCTACTGCACAAATATCGCGACGAGTTGAATGTCTTCAATGACGACATCCAGGGGACGGCCGCGGTCGCGCTTGCCGGTCTGTTCTCGGCGTTGCGGGTGAACGGCGGAAAGCTTGCCGACCAGCGGGTGCTATTCCTCGGCGCGGGCGAGGCGGCTACCGGCATCGCCGATCTCGTGGTTTCCGCGATGATGGCGGAGGGTCTATCCGAAGCCGATTCCGTCAGGCGCAACTGGCTCGTCGACTCGCGCGGCCTTGTGGTGAAAGGTCGTGAGAACCTCACCGATCACAAGCTTCGCTACGCGCATGACCATGCACCCGTCGACGATTTCCTGACCGCGATCCGGACGCTCAAGCCCACGGCGATCATCGGCGTTGCGGCGGTCGGCGGCGCCTTCACGGCTGAGGTGTTGCAGACCATGGCCGAAATCAACGACCGGCCGATCGTGTTTGCACTCTCCAACCCGACATCGAAAGCCGAGTGCACGGCCGAGGAGGCGTACCGCCACACCGGCGGGCGCGCATTGTTCGCCTGCGGTAGCCCGTTCGATCCGGTCAGGCTCGCCGGCAAAACCTTCGTGCCGCGCCAGGGCAACAATTCCTACATCTTCCCCGGCGTCGGTCTCGGCGCGACCGCGATCGGATCACGACTGATCACCGACGAGATGTTCATGGCCGCCGCGCATACGCTGGCCTATCTCGTCACGCCTGAGGACATCGAACAGGGCAGCCTCTATCCGGCGCTGCCGCGGATCCGTGAAGCCTCGGCACACATTGCGGTCGCCGTTGCCGAAGTGGCCTACAAGCGCGGCCTTGCGACCGTGCCAAGGCCGAACGACATGATGGGGTTTATCGAGTCACAGATGTACGACCCGCAATATTGAACGAGGAGCCGGCGCCGGGCTTGCTGAGAAATTCGGCTGGAGCGGGTGAAGGGAATCGAACCCTCGTCGTGAGCTTGGGAAGCTCCTGCTCTACCATTGAGCTACACCCGCGAACGCCTCGGCCTTGCGCTCCCCCTGATTAGCCGACCCCGGGCGTTCCGCCAAGCGGTACCCGCCCCCTTCCCGGCGGAATACAAAGATTCCAGATGCGCCTTTTGACCGCGGTGTTATGATCCGGCCGGGGTTGGTGGCGTATGGTGGGGCGCGGCTACTGCATTTTTGACACCGGGATCGGCCGCTGCGGTATCGCATGGGGCGATCTCGGCATTGTCGGCGTACAGCTCCCCGAGGCCCGCGAGATCGA
Source organism: Hyphomicrobiales bacterium (assembly GCA_017305715.1). Lineage (GTDB taxonomy): Bacteria > Pseudomonadota > Alphaproteobacteria > Rhizobiales > Xanthobacteraceae > Bradyrhizobium. The sequence continues at coordinate 70,663 of JAFKKG010000032.1, forward strand.
TACGCGGCGGCGGTTGTTCCAGCTTTATCCCGACGCCCGCGAATTGCGCCCCCCTGAGAATGCCGAGGTCGCGATCGAAGGCATCGCCCTGCTGCTCCGCGGCGGGGCATGCGACCTTTCCGGCGTCATGCTCGATATGACCGGCATTCCTGCCTTCAACCAGCGCGTTTACGCGCTCGCCCGCAGCATCCCGCGCGGCGAGACCCGGACCTACGCCGAAATCGCCAACGCCCTGCGCGCCTCGGGCGCGGTGTATTCGGTGGCGCAGGCGATCGCCCGCAATCCCTTCATGATCATCGTGCCGTGCCATCGCGTGCTCGAGGCCGGCCACTACGCCGACAAGATCTCGCCGAACGGCGGCGCCATCTCCAAGCGCCGGCTGCTGTCGCTCGAAGGCACCCACCCGACCGCCAGCAGAACCCTGTTCGACGTGCTGCTGCCCGTTGCGCCGCCGCGGGCGCCACCCTAGATCTGACGCATGAACCGGACGCCCCTTCTGCAGCGCGGCCATATTTCCGTTTCCGACTTCCGCTGCACCGCGGGCCCGGGCGCCAAGCCGTTTGCGGAACAATACGACTGTCATTCGATCTCCTATGTCCGCAAGGGCAGCTTCGGCTGCCATTTCCGCGGCCGTTTCCACGAGCTGGTGGCGGGATCGATCCTGGTCGGGCATCCCGGCGACGACTACACCTGCACCCACGACCATGTCTGCGGCGACGAGTGCCTGTCGTTCTTTCTGGATCCCGAACTGGTGCAAGCGATCGGCGACCGCGCCGACATCTGGCGGATCGGCTCGGTCCCGCCGCTCGGCGAATTGATGGTGCTGGGCGAACTCGCGCAGACGGCGGTAGATGGCAACAGCGATATCGGCCTCGACGAGGTCGGGCACCTGTTTGCCGGCCGCTTTGTCGAAATCGTCGCAGGCCGCACGCCAAAACCGCTGAAGGCTGCGATGCGCGACCGCCGCCGCGCCGTGGAAACCGCGCTCTGGATCGACGCCCATTCGCATCGGCCGATCGACCTCGAGAATGCAGCCGCCCAGGCCGGCATCAGCCCGTTTCATTTCCTGCGGCTATTTTCGGATGTGCTCGGCGTCACCCCGCATCAATATCTCGTGCGCTCGCGGCTGCGCCACGCCGCGCGACGGCTGGCCGATGACGACAGCCCGATTACCGATATCGCCTATGATGTCGGCTTCGGCGACCTCTCCAATTTCGTTCGCACGTTCCACAGAGCCGCCGGCGCCTCGCCGCTGCGGTTCCGCCAGGCTTCGCGGGGGGACCGCAAGATTTTCCAAGAACGGCTTGCCCTCCACTGACTAGGATTTCTCCGGTTGCGCGACGTGTCGCGCGGTTTGACTGGAGAACATCATGTACGACCACATTGGATTACGCGTCGGAAATCTCGACGCCAGCGTGCGCTTCTATACGGCAGCGCTCGCGCCGCTCGGCTTTGTGCTGTGCTCGCGCGACGATTCCGGCGCGGGCTTTGGCCCGAAGGACGCCCCCGCGCTCTGGCTGCATCTGCACAAGGGCGGCGCGAACACCGGCGCGCATGTCGCGTTCCGCGCGCCCGACCATGGCGCGATCAAAAAATTCCATGCCGAGGGGCTGAAGGCCGGCGGCCGCGACAATGGCGGCGCGGGGCCGCGCACAGATTACAGCCCGACCTACTACGCGGCGTTCTTGATCGACCCTGACGGCAACAATGTCGAGGCGGTTTGTACTTAGGAATCATTCATCGCTCTCTCCGTCATTGCGAGCGAGGCGAAGCAATCCATCGCGCGGCAGAGCAAGAGTGGATTGCTTCGTCGCTTCGCTCCTCGCAATGACGGCGTATCTCCCTCATTCAAAGGACGACAACATGGCTTCCATCCACAAGGACATCATCATCGACGCCAATCCTGCCGACGTCTGGGACGCGGTGCGCGATTTCGGCGCGTTGCATACGCGGCTGGTGCCGGGCTTCGTGCTCGACACACGTCTCGACGGCGACGCGCGGATCGTGACGTTTTCCAACGGCACGGTGGCGCGTGAACTCCTGGTCGATTGCGACGATGCGCGGCGGCGGCTGGTCTATGCGGTCGTCAGCGAACGGCTCCAACAGCACAGCGCTTCGGTGCAGGTGTCAGCCGAAGCCGATGGCCGCAGCCGGCTGGTCTGGACCGTCGACGTACTGCCGCACGAAGTCGCGCCTTACATGAACGCGCAGATGGATCAGGCGGCGCTGGCGATGCAAAGCGCGTTGAGGAAAGCGGCCGCATGATTGGGCGTGTCAATACCGAGTTCACGGCGCGGCGCCTGATACCGTGATCTTTCTCACAGATCGACCGTCCTGCTTTTCCTAGCGTCACCATTTGCGCCCGGATGGCACCGCCTCCGCGGGCCGCGGCGCATTGGGAGTCGAACCATGACTGGAGCTGACAAGGTTATCTGCCAGGCGGCCACGTTGCTGCTGCTGTTTGCCCTGACGACGATGCCGGCGAAGGCGCAATTTCCCGGCCTCGGCGGTGGAGGCGGTGGCGATGACATGATGACGCAGATGGCGCCGATGCTGGAAATGATGAAGGCCAAGATGGGCAAGCGCCGCTTTGGCCAGATGATGCAGACCATGGGACCGATGATGGGCCGCATGATGGAAGGCGGCGGTGGCGGCGGCTTCGGCGGCCTCGGCAGCATGATGGGTGGCGGCGGAATGCGCGGCGGCTATGGCGGTGGTTATGGCGACAGCTACGGCGGTGGCTACGGCGGCAACATCGGCGGCGGCAACATCATGGGCATGCTCGGCGGCGCCGGCGGCGGCGAGATGATGAGCATGATCCCGCAGTTGATGCGCATGGCCAATAGGGGCGGCGGCCGTCACGGCCGGCGGCACCGGCGGCGCTGATCTACGACAGCGCCGGACGGGCCTTGGGAAGGGGACCGCGCTTCGGTCCCCACCTCGTCAGGCTCACGCTGAGGCAGGACAGCAGGCCGAGCAGCATCATCGATGCTGCCGTCAGCATGAAGTAGTCCGAGGCGGTGGCGTTGTGCGTCGACAGCCACCAGCCGCCGATGCCGATGAACAACAGCCGCGCGGTTTGCGCCAGCACGGGGCCGATCACCTTGGCCGCGCCCTGTGATGAAAAATAGCAGGTCGTGGCGAGGCCGAGGAACGCATACATCGGCGCGGCGGTGTGCAGATATTGCCGGCTTGCGGCCCGCACGCCTGCATTGTCGGTGAAGATATTGACCCAGATGTCGGGGAATATCGCGATCAAGGTCGCGAGCACGCCGACCCCGGCAAAAGCCACGGCCCCCGCAATCCAGCAGATCCGGCGGGCCCGCGCGATGCGCTGCGCACCGATCGCCATGCCGACCATCGGCACCGTGGCGATGCCGACCGCGAATGCGATCGACGTCAGCATGAATTCGAGCCGTACGCCGATGCCGTAACCGGCGAGGATTTCGGTACCGAAACCCGCCAGCATGTAGGTGAAGATGCTGATGGTCAGCACCGATTGCAGCGGCGAGAAGCAGGCGATGGCGCCGACCTTGAGAATGTCGATGAACATCGCCCAGCGAATCCGCAGGCCGATGATCCTGGGAACGACGCGGGCGCGGCCGGAGAACAGAAACCACGACATCACGGAGATGCTGATCATGTAGGCGATCAGCGAACCGGCAGCGACGCCGCGCATGCCGAATTGCGGGATTGGGCCGAGGCCGAGGCCGAGCGTGCCGCCGAGGATGATCTGGCAGACGGCGGAGGAGAGCATCAGCGCCGACGGCAGTTTCATGTTGCCGGTGCCGCGCAGGATGCCGCCCATGGTGTTCATCAGCCACGGCACGACCGCGCCGCCGAAAAATATCTGGGTGTAGCCGATCGCCTGCGCCAGCACATTGCCGCGGCCGCCGAGCAATTCCAGCAGCTTCGGGCCGAAGATCAGCATGCCGAGCATGAAGACGAGCCCGAAGCAGAGGCCGATCAACAATGCATGCGCAGCAAGCGTCGAGGCGCGCTCGACATCATTGGCGCCGAGCGCGCGCGCGATCGCCGACGCAACACCGCCTCCCATGGCCCCGCCCGACATCGTCATGGTCAGCATCACACAGGGAAACACCAGCGCCATCGCAGCCAGCGATTCCACCCCGAGCCGGCCGATATAGGAAGTCTCGGCGATCACGACGCAGGTGCCCGCCGTCAGTGCAATGACGTTGGGCCAGGCCAGCGACAGCAGCGTGCGCAGGATCGGACCATCGACCAGCGCGTTCCTGGCCGGTGCCGGCGGTGGCGGCAGCGGACGTTCTTCCTCGTCGACGGGAATTTCGGCAACGCCGATATCGGACATTTCTGCTCCCGCGCGCGAGGGGCAATCCTGGGATCGCGCGCCAATTCAATATTTTGGGCGCCACTGCAACCGCGCCATGCCGTTCCTAGCACGGCAAGGGCCGATTCCGCGTGCGCGGCACGCAAGGGGGGCCTGCGCGATTGCAGGCGGGCGGCCTTTTTCAGCCAACCGACCAGACAAACGGCGCCCTTCCGCCGGCGGGCGGCTTCAAATGGACCGGAATATGGCGGCCGCAGCCGGCGGCGAGGCCCTCGAACAATCCCTGCAGCACGCTGGCGCAGGCCGGGTGATAATCGCCGACGTCGGCCATCAGCTTCCAGCTTGGCTGCCGGATTTCGAACGCGCCCTCGGACTCGATGACCTCGACCGTGTCGTCCTGCGCCTCGAACAGCGCACGCAGGAAGCCTGCGAATTGCCTGGCGCCGCCGCGGCCCGCACCGAGGCTAGCCGCGATCTCGTCGAAATACTGCATGCCGATCAGTTTGCCGGTGAGGTGCAGCAAGTATCGCGCATCCTCCGGACCGAAGCATTGCACCATCACGGGGGCGGCAGTCTTCACATATTCCATCGCGTAGTTGCGATAGGCCTTTTCCAGCCGCGACTTTGGCCAGCTCGCCACCGGCAGTGCGGGTGCGGTGGCGGGATCGAAGCGCGGCGCTTCGAGATGCCGCGCGAACACCATCCGCGCATCGAGATCGAGCGGATGATCGTATTCGCAGTAATAGCCTTCGAGTCCGTCCTGGCCGTCGACGCTCTGCTTGGTGCAGACGAAGCCCAGATTCAAATTGCCGAGCGCCACGCCGTTATTGCCGTGCCAGCCGCGCAGCATCGCCTGCGAGACTTCGCCCGGCACACCGCAGATCGCAGTCCCGCGCCAGATCCAGCGCGGCGGTGGATAGCGGATCCACGCCTTGCGATCGGTCTCGTACATGTATTCGACATGCACGCCGCCGATCCAGTTGGACAGATAATGATACTGCGCGGCAGCGACCGCGGGCGGCAAATGATCAAGGCCGAGTTTCTTGAGCCCCGGCAGGAAGCGTTCCTGCTGCTGGCGGCGAAACACCCGGAATACGAATTCAGCGGCATCCGCCGTGCCGCGCCGCGAGACCACGGTGAGGATGAGGCCGGTGAAATACGCATGGTAGAGATCGGCGACGCTGCGCCACTTCGCCCATTGCGCTTCGGGCGCTTGCTGCTCTCCGGTCATCTTCACTCCCCAGCATCGCTTGTTGTTGGCGCGAGTATATATCAACCGTCATTGCGGGGAGCCCTTGCGACGAAGCAATCCATTCTTTCTTTGCTCGGTGGGATGGATTGCTTCGCTGCGCTCGCAATGACGGAGGTGGGACTTACACCCGAAAATGCTTGGAGAGCTTCAGGCCCTGCGCCTGGTAGTTCGAGCCGATGCGCTGGCCGTACATCGCGTCGGGCCGCGCCAGCATTTTCTCGTAGACGAGGCGGCCGACGATCTGGCCGTGCTCAAGGATGAACGGCACCTCGCGCGAGCGTACTTCCAGCACGGCGCGCGCGCCCTGCCCGCCGGCGCCGGCGTAACCGAAGCCGGGATCGAAGAATCCGGCGTAGTGCACGCGGAATTCGCCGACCAGGGGATCGAACGGCACCATCTCGGCGGCGTAGTCCGGCGGAATCTGCACGGCTTCCTTGGAGGCCAGGATGTAGAACTCGCCGGGATCGAGGATCAGGCTGCCGTCCGGGCGCGCGGCGATCGGCTCCCAGAATTCATCGACCGCATAGCCGGCGCGGCGATCGACATCGACCACACCGGTGTGGCGCTTGGCGCGGTAGCCGACGAAGCCGCCGGCATTCTCGCCGGAAAGGTCGACGCTGAGCGCGACGCCGTTGGCGAGATCGGCATCGTCGATATCGACCAATCGTTCCGCATCATGCAGCGCGTCGAGTTCGTCGGCGCTGAGGATCGCATCGCCGGTGCGGAAGCGCACCTGTGACAGCCGCGATCCCTCGCGCAGCAGCACCGGAAACGTCTTCGGGCTGATCTCGGCATAGAGCGGGCCGTGATAGCCGGCGCCGATCATGTCGAAGCGGCGCGTGCCGTCGGCGATCACGCGGGTGAAGACGTCGAGCCGCCCGGTCGAGCTCTTGGGATTGGCGGCGGCGACGATCTCCGGCGGCAGCGCGAGGCTTTCCAGGAGCGGCACGATGTAGACGCAGTTGGTCTCCAGCACGGCGCCGTCGGTGAGATCGATCTCGTGCAGCTTCAGTTCGTCGATGCGCTCGGCGACCGTGGCGCCCGGGCCGGGCAAAAAGCTCGCGCGCACCCGGTAGGCGATATCACCGAGGCGCAGATCGAGGCTGGCGGGCTGGATCTGGCTCTCGACAAAGGCATAGGCCGGCAGGATCAGCCCCGCATCCGCCATCGCCGCGATCATGCGGTCGGGCAGAATTCCGTTGGCGTCGGGCGGAAGCGTGAACGGCACGGCGCGGTCCTCAAGGGGGCCCGGGATGATGGCCCAAATGCCATCCAAACCTCATAAATATGGGCATTTACGGGTTATCTGATGGCCGGCTTGACGAAAAGGGCGCGAGCGAATATCAGCATGACTTATCCCGTGGTGATTTGAGCCGGCCGGCTTGCAGCCACGTTAAATAAGTCGCTAAACAGGCCGGGGACACGTGTGATCCCGGCCTGTGGAAATTTTTCCAGGCCGGTTTTTTGTGACCATTTTCCTGTGGTCACGACGGAGGTCACATGTCTGAGGCTAAGTCGACTACCCGCTATCGTCCCGAAACCAGGCTGGTTCACTCCGGCGCCCTGCGCTCGCAATATGGCGAGACGTCGGAAGCGCTGTTCCTGACCCAGGGGTTCATCTACGACACCGCCGAGCAATGCGAGGCGCGGTTCAAGGGCGAAGATCCCGGCTTTCTCTATTCGCGCTTTTCCAATCCCAACATCTCGATGTTCGAACGCCGCATGATCGAGCTCGAGGGCGCGGAAGCTGCGCGCGCCACCGCCACCGGCATGGCGGCGGTGACCACCGCGATCCTGGCGCCGCTGAAAGCCGGCGACCATGTGGTGGCGGCGAAGGCGATGTTCGGCTCCTGCCGCTACGTGGTGGAGGACCTGCTGCCGCGCTACGGCATCCAGTCCACGCTGGTCGACGGCCTCGATCTCGACCAATGGCGCAAGGCGATGCGGCCCAACACCAGGACGTGCTTCCTGGAGAGCCCGACCAACCCGACGCTCGACGTGCTGGATATCCAGTCGATCGCCGAGATCGCGCACGGTGGCGGCGCGCGGCTGATCGTCGACAATGTGTTCGCAACGCCGATCTGGCAGAGCCCGCTGTCGCTCGGCGCCGATGTCGTGGTGTATTCGGCGACCAAGCATATCGACGGCCAGGGCCGCTGCCTCGGTGGCATCATCCTGTCCTCGGAAGCCTTCATCGCCGAGCACATCCATAATTTCATGCGCCAGACCGGCCCGTCGATGTCGCCGTTCAACGCCTGGGTGCTGCTGAAGGGGCTGGAGACGCTGGCGGTACGGGTGCGCGCGCAGACCGAGACCGCGGCCAAGGTCGCGGACGCGCTGGCCAAGCATCCGAAGATCTCGCGGCTGATCTATCCCGGCCGCGCCGATCATCCGCAGGCTGACCTCGTGAAGCGGCAGATGCGCGCCGGCTCGACCCTGATCGGCTTCGAGGTCAAGGGCGGCAAGCAGGGCGCGTTCCGCTGCCTCAACGGCTTGAAGATCTCGCGGATCTCCAACAATCTCGGCGACGCCAAGAGCCTCGTCACCCATCCGGCGACCACCACGCATCAGCGTCTGACGCCGGAGGCGCGCGCCGAACTCGGCATCAGCGAAGGCTTCATCCGGTTCTCCGCCGGGCTGGAGCATGCGGATGACCTGATCGAGGATCTTGCGCAGGCGCTGGAGCAGGCGTGAGCGGGCCGCACGCATAAGCCACACAACAGGTGTCGTCCCGGCCTTGAGCCGGGACGACAGCGGTGTGCGCGCGACAGCCCTCACATCGGCCGATAGGTCCGCACGTCCGACGGCACGTTGATGCCGAGCTTGATCTGGCCGACCGAGCGGATGATGTCGTCGCCGAGCAGTTGCGCGAAGCAGGCGTAGCCCCAGTCGCTCATGTGCAGGCCGTCGGAGATGACGAAATTGTCGATCGGGATCGCCTGCTTCTCGTGCCAGTCGCGCATCACCTCGAAGCGCGGAAAGATGCCCACCTTGCGCAGTTCGGCGACCTTGCCCAGCAGATTGACCATCTTGCCCGCGCTTTCCGCGTGCTCGATGACGCGCGGCGAATATTGCGGATCGACCAGCACGAGATCGGCGCCGCCAGCCTGAATGCGGGCGATGCCGTCGTCCACCAGCTTGGCGGTCTCGGCCGGATCGAGATTGCGCAAGACGGCGTTGGTGCCGACCTGCCAGATCACGAGATCGGGGTGCATGTCGATGACGGAGGTTTGCAGCCGCCGCATCATTTCGGTGGCGTCTTCGCCGCCCTGGCCGCGATTGATCACGGTGATGTCGGCGGTCGGATATTGCCGGTGCAACTGCGCGGCGAGACGGTTCGGATAATTGAACTCCGGGGAAGACGCGCCGAAGCCCGCGGTCGACGACGAGCCGAAGGCGACGATGACGACCGGCTCGCCGGCGGCAAGCTTGCCCGCGACATGCGGCAGCGATCCCAAATTCTTGGCGCCGTCCTTCGGCGGCAGACACGGCACGCGGCTGAAAATGTCAGTGGCCGATTTCGCGACTTCCTTCACCTTGTCGATCGCCTTGCCGGTGAAGCCCCTTTGCGCGGAAGGGTGAACGGCGGCCATCGTGCCCGCGCCCGTGGTTGGCGCCGCCTGCTGGGCGGGCTGCTCCTGCGCCTGCACCGGCGACATCCACGCAGGCGTCAGCAGCGCTGCCGCCGCGATGGCGAGCGCGCCCAGCCATGCAGTCGGGCGAAAAGGGCGGTAACCACTCATTTACGCTAGTTCCTCAATTCTGCTGCGCCGGGTTCACATGCGCCACATCGAGGACGAATTTCGACAGCGCACGCCCGAGGCAATCGTGCACGCGCCGGGCGAGGTCGACACCATGCGACGTGCTGGTCAGATCGAAATCTCCCGCGTCGCTCCAGTGCCGCATGATGGCAAAGCGGTCGAACAAGGGAATGTTGTGCTCCTGCGCCACCACGCGCATGTTATCGAGGTATGGCGGGGCGGAAATCATCGTTTCGGTACGCGGGCTGTATTGCAGGTTCATCAGGATCACGTCGACCCCCGCGCTTTGCAACGCAACAACACCTTCATCGACCCCGGCGCGGAAATCATCGGGATCGACCGATCGGATAGCATCATAGGTGCCGGTCTGCCAGATAACCAAAGTAGGCTTTCTTAGCTCCACCAGCTTAACAAGTCCGCCAGCGACTTCTTCGGCGGTCTTCTTGACCTGTAGTTCTACGGATACGTTGACCGCGACCTTCGGAAGCGCCTCCTTCAGCATCGCCTGCAGCCGGCCGGGATAGGCGTTGGTTTCGGAGGCATTGATGGTGGACGACCGGCTGCCGACCACCAGGATTTCCAGCCGGCGCTCACTGACGATGGCCGACTCGACCTTGGGCAACGCGTTCTCGGATGTCAGCAGGTAGGCCGGAACCTCGCAATTGGGGCTGGCATCCTCGGCGCGCGCGGGAACCACGGCCAGCAAGCCGGCGAGCAACGTCAGTCCCAGGATCATCACCGGGTAAGACCTCATCAGCCCCCTCCCGCCATATCGGCATTGCCGACAGCGCCTTTTTTCTTCGAGTTCTTGTCGGCGGAATGCTTGTACCATGAAATGATCCACGCCATGCCGGACATGATGACGATGCCGGCGACGCTGATGAGGAAATGCAGGCCGGCCCCACCGGAGATTTCAGTCAGAGCGAAATGCCCGGCAAAGGCGAGAAAAACGCCGAGACAGAATATCTCAAGCGAATGCTGCCCGCACAGGATCAATGGTCGCAGCCAGACCGATTTCAGGCCCGGCCAATCCCTGGGCAGGAAGCGCACGACGATCGCCGCCAGCGCCAGGAAATGCGCAAAACGCAGCACATCCAGATCGGTCTTGCTGATCGGGTACATCCACTGTTCGAGGCGCTTCGGCATCAAAAAACTCAGCTGCGGGATGTGCCAGGTCAGCGTGACGAAGAAGGCGGCCAGCAGATAGGCAATGCAGATCCACATCGTGATCCGCGACGAGAGGATGCGCGACATCCGATCGGCACCGCCGAGCGCGCACCAGGCGCCGAACACGAACAGCAATTGCCAGGCAAACGGATTGAAGAACCAGGTGCCGTTCGGATAGGCCGACAGGTACCAGTCGAAATGCCAGGTCAGCGCATAGAGCACGGCCGACAGCGCCAGCGTGACGTCGGTCCGCCACTTCATCAGCCAGAGGATGATGGGAAGGAACAGCATCAGCACGATATAGAGCGGCAGCACGTCCATGTTGACCGGACGAAACCTCAGCAGCAGCGCCTGGATGATGGTGACATCCGGCTGCTTGAGGAAATCCATGATCCCCATTTCTTCGGAATAGAGCGGGTTGTTGAAATTGGTCGCGACGTAGGAAATCTCCGCCAGGAAGATCGTGAACAGGAACACGTGCGCGACGTAGATCTGCCAGACCCGCCGCATGATGCGCGCGGTCGCCACCACGGTGCCTGCCTCCAGCATCGCGCGGCCGTAGACGAACGCCGCGGTATAGCCGGAAATGAAGATGAAGATTTCGGTGGCGTCGGAAAAGCCGTAGTTGCGGATCGTGAACCAGGTCAGGAAGTTCGGCGGCAAATGATCGACGAAGATCAGCCACAGCGCCAGCCCGCGAAACAGGTCGAGCCGCAATTCGCGATCGCCGGTCGCGGGCAGCGTGATTGCCGGCGCTGACGTCTCGGCTGCGCCGGCGCGCACGCCGGTTTCCGCAACGGACGATCTGGTGACTTGATCGGCAATGGACGACATCGGGCACCGTTCTTGCAGCAATTCCACGTCAATTGCACGGCACCAACGATCATATCGGCCCACAAATGGCCGGCAAGTCGGCACAGGCAAGCCGGATACGGGGATCAGAGCCGCGCGGGTGCGCCTTAGGGCGAAACTGTGTTGAAACAAGGATGGATGGGCGCGACAGCCTGCCGCCGCCGGCCGGCCGCGCGATTGGTTCCGTCGGCTTTCTTCGCTATGATGGGGAGAAGATTCTGGAAGCTTTGATCGATGTACCGCGCCGTCACCCGTCAAATCGAAGTCACCGTCGAGCCGAACTTCCGGCCGGAGCGCTCCGTGGTGGAAAAGGGCCAGTATTTCTGGTCCTACACCATCGTCATCACCAATTCCGGCCCTGAGACCGTGCAGTTGCGATCGCGGCACTGGATCATCACCGACGCCACCGGCCGCAAGCAGGAAATCCGCGGCGAAGGTGTCATCGGCGAGCAGCCGGTGCTGGCGCCAGGCGAAAGCCACCAATACACCTCCGGCGTACCGCTGCCGACCGCCTCCGGCTTCATGACCGGGCGCTATCAGATGGTCAGCGAAAGCGGCGAAAAGTTCGAGATCGACGTGCCGACGTTTTCGCTGGATAGCCCGGATAACAAGCGCGTGTTGAATTGACGGGTTTGTGCGCATTGGCGTCACCGTGCGAGCGTAGCGAAGCAATCCTTTCCTTCTTTGCCTGGCACGATGAATGGCTTCGCTCGCTCTCATGCACAAACGCTTCGCGTTTGTTGCGGACAATGACGTGGATATAGCTTCGCCTTCTCGCGGCGCATGGCACCCGAGCTTTGCCAGAAACTTCCCGCCCTCCCAAATTCGGAGGGCGCAGGGAATGCCGGATGCGCGCTGCACCCGCGGTCCCATGCGCAATGTGCACTAAAAAATGCGCGCATGAGCATACAGGGCAGCGGAGAACATCCGACATTCCCTGCGCGATGGTTTTACGGCTTATAACGTGCTCTCCCCGGAGAACGGCTCTTTTGCCTCCGTCGCGCCCTGGGAAGTCGAACGCCTCCAGGTGCATGGACGCCAGCAACGCGGCGTCAGGACCACACGTCTTCGCCGTACGCTTCAGCCGCGCTCGTCTGGCGACAACCTCCACGTCCACCGCTCCCCGCCCCTCGTTGTGACGATGGCCAACGCCCCTCTGAGTGGGACGGGATGGCGGGAAATATGCGGCTGATTTTCGCTTCTGTAAATACGAATATTTCTTATTTTAGGGCTTGACACTTCTTCCGAAAATCAGAATACCTGATTTGCCCGACGGGCTATTTTGTCGCACTTGATGACGCGGGAGACGTGGCCCCTACTCCACGCCCGCCTCATGCGGCGTGAACTCGTAGACCGACGAGCAGAACTCGCAGGTCACCACCACCTTGCCGTCCTTGACCATTTCGGCACGGTCCTGCGCAGCAAAACTTTTCAGCATCGAGGAGACCGCGTCGCGCGAGCAGGAGCATTGCGCACGCAGGGGCAGCGGCGAGAACACCCGCACGCCGCGCTCGTGGAACAGGCGATACAATAATCGCTCGCCCGACAGATCCGGATCGAGCAGTTCGATGTCCTCGACCGTCGAGATCAGTGACTGCCCCTCGACCCAGGCGTCGTCTTCGGCCACTTCATGCGTGACCGCACCTTCCGGCGCATCGCCGGGATCGAGGTCGGCCGGCCGCGCCCGCTCCGGCGCCTTGGGCAGGAATTGCAGCAGCATGCCGCCGGCGCGCCAGCGATGTTTCGGGCCTTCGCCGCCGCCCCGCCATTCCTCGCCGACCGCGATACGCACGCGGGTCGGGATCTGCTCGGAGCGCAGGAAATATTCATGGGCCGCGTCTTCGAGATTGCCGCCGTCCAGCGCCACCAGGCCCTGATAGCGGCTCATGTCCGCGCCCTGGTCGATGGTCATCGCCAGATGACCCTTGCCGAGCAGGGCACCCGAATCCTGGCCCTCCTTCAGCCGCGCCGCATCGAAGCGCGCATAGGCGCGCAGGCGATCCGGCAACTGGAAGTCCACGATCAGGAACGACACCGGGCCGTCGGTCTGGGTCTGCAGGATGAAACGGCCGTCGAATTTCAAGGACGAGCCGAGCAACGTCGCCAGCACGATGGCCTCCCCGAGCAGCTTGCAGACCGGGGCCGGATAATCATGTTTGGTCAGGATGTCGTCGAGCGCCGGACCGAGCCGGGTCAGCCGGCCGCGCAGATCGAGCGCAGCGACCTCGAACGGCAGCGCCGCATCGTCGACGGGAACCGCCGATGGCGCGCGGGTCGGCGCTGAGGCCGTGATTTGGATGTCGGGAGATTGAGTCATGGCGTCTATCTGGGGTCGGAAGGGGTGAATCGAAAGGGGCAGTTCAGCGATTGCGAACGGAGCGACGAGGCAGCGACCACCCACTAACGCTCCGGTTTTGCTCGCTGCTCCGCATCACGGACAGCCTGCTCGTACTGTGCCTTCTCGAACACGAATGGACCGAAGGAATGGTAGTTGCGCTGAGGTCGGTGGGGTTGATTGAAGGCGGCCCATTTGTATCCGCTGTGCAGGGGGATGACCGTAGCCTTGAGTGGCCAGCATCCCGCTTCACCGCACTGGCAAGCTAAAACAAATATCTCCGGGCCGGCATCGCTCTGGCCCTGGCTTCCTTCTTGCCCACAGAAGTAACGATCTAATGGCCCGTAATTGAAATAGGACGGAACAAGACCCCCGTAGCCCCCAGTCGGGGTGTAACCGCCTGACTGTTCAAACTTGGAGACCAAAACGGTGATCGGCGTACCGTCTATGCAAGGCGTCAAGGACAAGGCGCCGTCATTAATTTCGTCTATCTCAAAGGAAAGCGTGTTCGCCACGAGTGCAACTCCGTCGTCGGCAAAGACTCGTCGCAGGACCACCTGCGCAAATCGAAGATCGGGTGAGACTCAAGCGATGGCCTGCAAGCCTTTTGCTTTCACCAAATTGAGCAGCTTCAACGAAGGCCCGTCCGGTCGTTTCTCACCGCGCTCCCACTTGCTGACCGCATCCTTGCGGACGTTCAGGTAGCGCGCGAACACCGGCTGGGAGACCTGTTCGCGCACGCGCAACGCCTTGATCTCCTCAGGCGCCATCGGCGCAACGGGAGTCAGGCACAGAGTGTCGAACTCTCGCATCGTCGCCTTGTCGATGACGCCGGCGCGGCGCAGGCCGGCGGCGGTCTTGTGGACCGTGCCGAAGATACTGCTCTTAGTCTTGTTTGCCGTCTTTATCATCGCTGACAACCTCTACGATCTGACCAGCCACCCGCGCCTTCTCCAATTCTTCGGCATTCAATCCCAGGAAGACCGATGCCAACTTCTTCAGCGCTTTCAATTCCGCGGGCGAGATATTGCCCTTTGGCTTTTCGCAAAGCCGTGAACGAAGAAGCTATGCCCGCCAACCTTGAACAGGATGATGGTGCGGTAGCCACCGGATTTCCCGCCACCTTCGCGAGCGATCCGCTGTTTGAAGACACCGCCACCGAGGTCGGCATCCCACCGCCCGGCCCCACGGCCTTCGCAGCTTCCAGCAGGTCCTCATTTCCCAAATCCGCCTTGCGGGCGAACCTCGAAAACTCCTTCGTCTTGTAGACACTTATGGGATCGGCAGCCTCATAAATATAGCTCCAAGAGCTATATTATTCAAGCGCTGCTCCACGCTGCGCGAGCGCCGCTACGCCACTTCGTTAAAGCACCAGGCCAGAATGCCCTTTTGCGCATGCAGGCGGTTTTCGGCCTCGTCGAACACCACCGATTGCGGCCCGTCGATCACCTCGTCGGTGACTTCCTCGCCGCGATGGGCCGGCAGGCAGTGCATGAACAGCGCATCGGGCTTGGCCAGCGACATCAGCTTGGCGTTGACCTGATAGGGCTTCAGCACGTTGTGGCGATGCTCGCCGTCCTTGTCGCCCATCGACACCCAGGTGTCGGTGACGACGCAGTCGGCGCCGGCCACGGCGGCTTCCGGGTCGTTGCCGAGCACGATCGGCGCCTGCGTCGCCCTGATCCAGTCCTTCATCGCCTTGTTGGGCGCGAGCTGCGGCGGGGTCGCGACGTTGAGGTTGAACTTCAGGCGTTCCGCCGCATGCGCCCAGGACGCCAGCACGTTGTTGTCGTCGCCGGTCCAGGCCACGGTGCGGCCCTCGATCGAACCGCGACGCTCCTCGAACGTCATCAGGTCCGCCATCACCTGGCAGGGATGCGAGCGCCGGGTCAGCCCGTTGATGACGGGCACCGTGGCGTTGGCGGCAAGTTCGAGCAGCGCGTCGTGGTTGAGGATGCGGATCATGATCGCATCGACGTAACGCGACAGCACGCGCGCGGTATCGGCGATGGTCTCGCCGCGGCCGAGCTGCATTTCCGCGCCGGTCAGCATGATGGATTCGCCGCCGAGCTGGCGCATGCCGACGTCGAACGAGACCCGGGTGCGGGTCGACGGCCGTTCGAAGATCATCGCCAGCGTCTTGCCCTCGAGCGGCTTCCGGTTCTTCTCATGGGCCTTCAGCTTCGCCTTCATGGCGACGCTGGCGGACAGCATGTTGCGTAATTCCTTCGGCGGCAGTTCGCTGATGTCGAGGAAGTGACGGACGGCCTTGCTCATCACCCCGCCGCCTTCTTGGAATGGTCGCCGGACAGCGCGATGCAGGCGCGTTCCAGGCTCTGCACCGATTGCTCGATTTCGGATTCGGACACGATCAACGGCGCGAGGAAGCGCACGACGTTGTCGCCGGCGCCGACGGTGAGCAGCTTCTGGTCGCGCAGCGCGGCAACGAGATCGCCCGACGGCACCACGGCCTTGACGCCGATCAGCAAGCCTTCGCCACGCACTTCCGCCAGCACCGCAGGATAGCGATCGACCACGGAGGCGAGCTTCTGTTTCAAGAGCAGCGACATCTTCTGCACGTGATCGAAGAATCCGGGCTTCAGCATCACGTCGAGCACCGCGTTGGCGGAAGCGATGGCCAGCGGATTGCCGCCGAAGGTCGAGCCGTGCGACCCCGGCGTCATGCCGGACGCGGCCTCTGCGGTAGCGAGGCACGCGCCGATCGGAAAACCGCCGCCGAGCGCTTTCGCAAGCGACATGATATCGGGGGTGACGCCGAGGCGCTTATAGGCGAAGAGATCGCCGGTGCGGCCCATGCCGGTCTGCACCTCGTCGAAGATCAGGAGCAGGCCGTTGTCGTCGCACAATTGGCGGAGCGCCTTGAAGAACGCGTGCGGCGCGCTGCGCACGCCGCCCTCGCCCTGCACCGGCTCGATCAGGATCGCCGCCGTGTGCGGACCGATCGCCTTCTTGACGGCTTCGAGATCGCCATGCGCGACCTGGTCGAAGCCATCCAGCGGCGGGCCAAAGCCTTCGAGGTATTTGGCAGATCCCGTCGCCGCCAGCGTGCCCAGGGTGCGGCCATGGAACGCGCCCTCGAAGGTGACGAGGCGATAGCGCTCGGGGTGGCCCTTGGCGGCGTGATAGCGGCGCGCGACCTTGATCGCGCATTCCATCGCCTCGGCGCCGGAATTACAGAAGAATACGAAATCGGCAAAGCTCTGCTCGCACAGCCGCGCCGCGAGCTTGTCGCCGTCCGGGCTCCTGAACAGGTTCGACATGTGCCAGAGTTTCGTCGCCTGCTCCTGCAGCGCCGCGACCAGATGCGGATGCGCATGGCCGAGCGCGTTCACCGCGACCCCCGAGGTGAAGTCGAGATAGCGCTCGCCCGACGTTGAAATCAGCCATGCGCCTTCGCCGCGCTCGAAGCCGAGTTCGACCCGGGCGAAGACGGGAAGCAAATGCGACGGGGCGCTGTTGGTCATGGCAACCACTTTGGTTTTACACTGGGGTTGGAGACTGGCCATATAGCGTGCGGAAGCGTGAACGCGGCACGGCCGGTCTTGCGAAAACAAAACGTGCCGCCTTTTAGGGGCGGCACGTAACAGGCATTCTATGCGGGCTTTGGACCGTGTCAACACGCCGAAAAACGCTTCCTGCAGTGCAAGATAGAGCAATCCGTCGCACTCCGGTGCCGTGGAAAACGCCAATTACAATGCATAAATGCTGGAACATGTGGACGCACGGACGCGGACTCTTGCGCCAGAGTCACGCCATATTGTAGCGTCTGGGCTGTCGGGTACGACATCTCGTGCGGCGGTACTGACCCCTAGAGTCCATTTTGTGTGGCGTAAACGTTCGGGCGCGCTCATCGCGCCCGGCGAGGGCTAAGGGATTCTGCCCGCTGGGAATTTTGAGAATTTGGCATCGCCAGCGCTGCCCCCGGTTCGGCCGGCTCTGTGCGAAGGGAAGAATGCGATGACGGTATTGACCTGGTCGGACGATCGCGTCGAGCAACTCAAGAAACTCTGGGAGGGCGGACTTTCCGCCAGCCAGATTGCCGCGGAACTCGGGAATGTGACGCGCAACGCCGTGATCGGCAAGGTTCACCGGCTGGGCCTGTCCGGCCGCGCCAAGAGCCCTTCCTCGGCCGCGCCGCGCCAGCGCAAGGCGCGCCCCGCCCAGCAGATGATGCGGGTGGCGCGTCCGGTGTCGCGCGGCAACACCGCGCTGGCCCACGCCTTCGATGTGGAGCTGGAGCCGGATCCGGTCGCCTATGACAATGTGGTGCCGATGAGCCAGCGGCTGACCCTGCTGGAACTGAACGAGGCCACCTGCCACTGGCCGATCGGCGATCCCTCGAGCT
This sequence comes from Hyphomicrobiales bacterium, assembly GCA_017305715.1. Taxonomy (GTDB): domain Bacteria; phylum Pseudomonadota; class Alphaproteobacteria; order Rhizobiales; family Xanthobacteraceae; genus Bradyrhizobium. Next base: position 88,705 of record JAFKKG010000032.1, read on the forward strand.
CGGAATTCTTTTTCTGCGGCGGCAAGGCGCTCACGGGCCTGCCCTATTGCGCGCACCACTCGCGCATCGCCTATCAGCCGGCCTCCGATCGCCGCCGCCCGGCGCCGAAGCCGACGCGGTAAGGACGTCGTAAGCTAAACGGAAAATATCCGCTATCGTCCCTGCCCCGTGCGCAATTGCGCACTAAATCGCAATGAGATCGGGTTGAACTGGACCGGCATCGGGAATTCCACCTCTCCCGTCGGGAGAGGTCGGCGCGAAGCGCCGGGTGAGGGTTTACGGTCTATCGTTGGAGCAGCGCGCCCTCACCCGATTTGCTGCGCAAATCGACCTCTCCCCGCTGGGGAGAGGTGAACAGAGTCGGGAGCGAACGACTCAACCTAATCCCATCGCGCTTTAGGCGGGGACGACGGTGGAGTCTTGACTATTCCGCTTTCGCGAAACGATCGTCCAGCGCATAGCCGGCACCGCGCACGGTGCGGATCGGGTCCTGCTCACGGCCGGGGTTGAGCAATTTGCGCAGCCGGCCGATATGCACGTCCACGGTGCGCTCGTCGATGTAGATATCGCGGCCCCAGACGCTGTCGAGCAATTGCTCGCGGCTGAACACGCGGCCGGGATGTTCCAGGAAAAACTCCAGGAGGCGATACTCGGTCGGGCCGAGATCGATCGGACGGCCCGAGCGCGCGACGCGGCGCTTCTCACGGTCGAGCTCGATGTCGCCATAGGTCAGCACGGTGGCCAGACGCTCGGGGCTCGCGCGCCTGAGCAGGCCCTTGACCCGCGCCAGCAGCTCCGGCACCGAGAATGGCTTGACGATGTAATCGTCGGCGCCGGTGGCAAGCCCGCGCACCCGCTCGCTTTCCTCGCCGCGCGCGGTGAGCATGATGATCGGCAGCGCCTTGGTCTCCGGCCGTGCCCGCAAGCGGCGGCACAGTTCGATGCCGGACAGGCCCGGCAGCATCCAGTCCAGCACGATCAAGTCGGGCACCCGCTCCTTCAACCGCGTGTCGGCGTCGTCGCCGCGGCCGACGGTTTCGACCTCATAACCTTCGGCATCGAGGTTGTAGCGCAGGAGCGTGGTGAGCGCTTCCTCGTCCTCAACCACCAGAATGCGTGCGTTCATCTATGTGAGCCTCTGATATCTGTCGTTTAACGCGGTTTGCCGATGCGAAACCTTCAATTTCCCGGCACCGTCGTGGCGAAATTGGTCATGTCGCCCTTCGGACGCTTGTCGAGGATCTGCTGGCCTTCGATCATGTAGAACACCGTCTCGGCGATATTGGTGGCGTGGTCGCCGATCCGCTCGATGTTCTTGGCGCAGAACATCAGGTGAATGCAGAACGAGATGTTGCGCGGATCTTCCATCATGTAGGTCAGGAGCTCGCGGAACAGGGAGGTGCAGATGGCGTCAACTTCCTCGTCGCCCTTCCAGACCGCCATCGCCGCCGGCAGATCGTGCGACGCATAAGCGTCGAGCACGGACTTGACCTGCGACTGTACCAGATCGGTCATGTGTTCGAGGCCGCGGATCAGCTTCAGCGGCTGGAAATCGTTCTCCAGCGCGGCAACCCGCTTGCCCATGTTCTTGGCGAGGTCGCCGATCCGCTCCAGATCGGTGGCGACCCGCATGGCGCCGACGATCTCGCGCAGATCGACCGCCATCGGCTGGCGGCGCGCGATGGTCAGCACAGCGCGTTCCTCGATCGCGTGCTGCAGACGGTCGATTTCGAGGTCGGTGGCGACCACGCGCTTGCCGAGTGCGATGTCGCGGCGGATCAGCGCATCGACGGATTCGGTGATCATGCGTTCGACGAGGCCGCCCATCTCGGCGACCAGGCGGGTCAGTTCCTGCAGGTCGCTGTCGAACGCCTTCGCGGTGTGTTCAGAAGCCATGATATTCTCCTCGCGGCGTGCGCTTAGCCGAAGCGGCCGGTGATGTAGTCCTGGGTCCGTCGATCGCTCGGCGAGGTGAAGATCTTGTTGGTGTCGTCGAACTCGACCAGTTCGCCGAGATACATGAAGGCGGTCTTGTCCGAGACGCGCGCCGCCTGCTGCATGTTATGGGTGACGATGGCGATGGTGTAGTCCTCCGCCAGTTCCGTGATCAGTTCCTCGACCTTGGCGGTCGAGATCGGGTCCAGCGCCGAACAGGGCTCGTCGAACAGGATCACTTCCGGGCGCACCGCGACCGTGCGGGCGATGCACAGGCGCTGCTGCTGGCCGCCGGACAGGCTGAGGCCGGATGCGTTGAGCTTGTCCTTGACCTCGTTCCACAGCGCGCCGCCCCGCAGCGCTTTTTCGACGCGGCCGTCCATCTCGGATTTCGAGATCTTCTCGTAGAGGCGGATGCCGAAGGCGATGTTTTCGTAGATCGTCATCGGGAACGGCGTCGGCTTCTGGAACACCATGCCGACGCGGGCCCGCAGCAGATTGAGATCGAGCTTGGGGTCGAGGATGTTGGTCTGGTCCAGCATCAATTGCCCGGTCGCCTTCTGGCCGGGATAGAGGTCGTACATCCGGTTGAAGATCCGCAGCAAGGTGGACTTGCCGCAGCCGGACGGCCCGATGAAGGCGGTGACGCGGTTAGTGCCGAGCGTCAAATTGATGTTCTTCAGCGCATGATGCTCGCCATAGTAAAAGTTCAGGCCGCGCGCCGTCACTTTCGGCGCGGCTTCCGGCAAGCTCGCCGTGGGAGGAAGTCCGCCGGCAGCGCTCATCGAGGAAACGGAAAGCTCGCTCATTTTGAGGTCCTCTCGGCGCCGAGGATGCGCGCGCCAATATTCAGGGCAAGTACGGTCAGGGTGATGATCAAGGCACCGCTCCAGGCGAGCTCCTTCCAGTAGGCGTAGGGGCTCTGCACGAAGTTGTTGATGGTGACCGGCAGGTTGGCCATCGTCTTGGTCAGGTTGAGGCTGAAGAACTGGTTCGACAGAGCGGTGAACAGCAGGGGTGCGGTTTCGCCGGCGACGCGGGCGGTCGCCAGCAGCACGCCGGTGATGAGGCCGCTGCGCGCGGCGCGATAGGCGATCCGTTTGATCACCAGCGAGCGCGGCAGGCCGAGCGCGGAGGCCGCCTCGCGCAGCGGGTTCGGCACCAGGCCCAGCATGTCCTCGGTGGTGCGGACCACGACGGGGATCACGATCACGGCGAGCGCCAGACAGCCGGCAAAGGCCGAGAAGCCGCCCATCGGCACCACGATGGCGCCATAGACGAACAGGCCGATGATGATCGAGGGCGCGCTGAGCAGGATGTCGTTGATGAAGCGGATCACCGAGGTGAGCCGGTCATGCTTGCCGTATTCGGCGAGATAGGTGCCGGCGAACAGCCCGAGCGGCGCGCCGATGCCGACCCCGATCACGGTCATGATGATCGAGCCGATGATGGCGTTGCGCAGGCCGCCCTCGGTCGAGCCGGGCGGCGGGGTGTCCTGGGTGAAGACCTGCAGCGAGAGGCCGGTCAGGCCGTTATAGAACAGCGTGAACAGGATCAGCGCGAGCCAGGTGACGCCGAACAGAGCGGCGCCGACGCACAGCGCGCGGATGATGATGTCGTTGCGACGGCGGGAGGCGTAAATCGGGTTCATGGCTCAGTTCCCGGCCTTCTTTTCCAGCCGCATCAGCATCAGCCGGGCGGCGGACAGCACGAAGAAGGTCAGCACGAACAGCAAGAGGCCGAGCAGGATCAGGCCGGACTGGTGCAGGCCGTCGCTCTCGGCGAATTCGGATGCGATCGCCGCCGAGATGGTGGTGCCCGGCGCGAAGATCGACGAGGAAATCTTGAACGAATTGCCGATGATGAAGGTGACCGCCATGGTCTCGCCGAGCGCGCGGCCGAGCGCCAGCATGATGCCGCCGATTACCCCGACCCGGGTATAGGGGATCACGACGTTGCGGACGACTTCCCAGGTGGTGCAGCCGACGCCATAGGCGGCTTCCTTCAGCACCGGCGGCACCGTCTTGAAGACGTCGACCGAGATCGAGGTGATGAAGGGCAGCACCATGATCGCCAGGATCAGTGCGGCGTTGAACAGGCTGAGATAGGAGGGCGGGCCGGCGAAGATGGTGCCGAGCACCGGGACGCCGTCGAAAATGCTGATCATGAAGGGCTGGAACGAGTTGGCCAGGAACGGGCCCAGCACGAAGAAGCCCCACATGCCGTAGATGATCGAGGGAATGCCGGCGAGCAGTTCGACCGCAAGCCCGATCGGGCGGCGCAGCCAGAGCGGACAGATCTCGGTCAGGAACACGGCGATGCCGATGCCGACCGGAATGGCGATCATCATCGCGATGACCGAGGTGATCAGCGTGCCGTAGATCGGCCCCAGCGCGCCCAGCACCGGCGGATCGGCCGACGGCGCCCAGCGCGAGGTGAACAGGAACGAAAAGCCGTATTCGCGGATCGCGGGCCAGGCGCCGACGATCAGCGAGATGATGATGCCGCCGAGAATGAGCAGCACCGAGATCGCGCAGGCGCGGGTGATCCAATAGAAGGTAACGTCACCTAGCTTAAAGGCGCTGAGGGCCCGGGCACGATCGTAGGGTCCTGCAGCTTCCATCACGTCGCTCTGAACCGCCATGTCTGCCACGCCAATCCCCTGTACTTATAGCCCAACTGGCCCGGATCGGCGCCGGTTTTGCACCGGACTTTCATGACCTGATCCGCCCTGCATCGACCCTCCCGCCCGGAGGGAAAGACCCAACTCGGGGGCACCCGAGTTGGGAAGTGGGAGCACGCTCCCATTGTCGCCGGGTCCCAGAACACGACCCGGCTCTTGTTCAGTTCCGGATCAGCTCTTGATCTCGGCGGTCCAGGTCTTTTCGATCAGCTTGACCACGGAGTCCGGCATCGGGATGTAGTCGAGCTCTTCCGCCATCTTGCCGCCCTTCTCGAACGACCATTTGAAGAACTTGATGGCTTCCTGCGCCGCGGCCTTATCGGTCGCGGATTTGTGCATCAGGATGAAGGTGGCGGCGGTGATCGGCCAGGAGCCTTCGCCGGGCTGGTCGGTCAGGATCACGTAATAGCCGGGGGCCTTTTCCCAATCGGCGTTGGCGGCAGCGGCCTGGAACGAGGCAACGGTCGGCTGCACGGTCTTGCCGGCCTTGTTGGTCATCGCCGCGTAGGTCAGCTTGTTCTGCTTGGCGTAGGCGTATTCGACGTAACCGATCGCGTTCTTGGTCTGGCCGATATTGCCGGCAACGCCTTCATTGCCCTTGGCGCCAACGCCGGTCGGCCATTCGACCGCGGTGCCGGAGCCGACCTTGGCCTTCCACTCGGCGTTCGACTTCGACAGATAGTCGGTAAAGTTGAAGGTGGTGCCCGAACCGTCGGAGCGGCGGACCACGGTGATGGCGTCGCTGGGCAGCTTCAGCTTCGGATTGAGCTTGGCAATCGCGGCATCGTCCCACTTCTTGATCTTGCCGAGATAGATGTCGCCGAGCACTTCGCCCGAGAGCACGAGTTCGCCCGACTTGATGCCTTCGAGGTTCACGACGGGGACGATTGCGCCCATCACCATCGGCCACTGCACGAGGCCGTCCTTTTCGAGCGCCTCGGCCTTCAGCGGCGCGTCGGTGGCGCCGAACGTCACGGTCTTGGCCTGGATCTGCTTGATGCCGGCGCCGGAGCCGATCGACTGATAGTTCAGGCCGTTGCCGGTTTCCTTTTTGTAGGCGTCGGCCCACTTCGAATAGACCGGGAAGGGGAAGGTGGCGCCCGCGCCGGTGATGTCAGCGGCGAATGCCGACGTCGACGCGGCGACGAGGCCCGCCGCGACGATGGTCTTGATGAAATTCATGGGTTGGTCTCCATCTGGTGAACGAAGCGCCGATGCGCCCGATCGCGCTCACGCCGCATCCGTTTAGGTGCGGTCGATAGAGCTTTTACGAAGGTTCGATGACAGTTGGATGACAGTCACAAGCGATTGAAATCGCTTGTGTTTACGCCGATACCGGGGGTTTTGCCTGGGGAAAACAGGCGGTAAAAGTCGCGCCGTTTTTGGGCACGCTTTCGATCAAAAGCCGGCCCCGATGGCGGTTAACAATATGTTTCACCAACGATAAACCGAGCCCGGTTCCGCCCTGCGCCCGGCTGTCGCCGACGTCGACCCGGTAGAACCGCTCGGTCAGCCGCGGCAGATGCTCCGGGGCGATGCCGGGTCCGAAATCGCGCACCATGACGCGGACTTCCGGCGTGCCGTCGGCGGAACTGGCCTGCGCCAGCGAGACGATGACCTTGCCGCCGGACGCGCCGTATTTGAGCGCGTTTTCGATCAGGTTCTCGAACAGCCGCAGCAATTCCTCGCGATCGCCCGCGATCGTCACCGGCAGCTCCGGCAGGTCGATCTCGATGGCGACCTGGCGCTCATGCGCCAGCGGCTCCAATCCGTCGGCGACCTGGCGGATGATCGGCACGATATCGACCGAGGTGTCGGGGCGAACATGCGCCGACAATTCGACCCGCGACAGCGACAGCAAATCGTCGATCAGCCGCGCCATGCGGGTTGCCTGCGCGTGCATGATGCCGAGAAAGCGCTCGCGCGCCTTGACGTCATCCTTGGCCGGCCCCTGCAGCGTGTCGATGAAGCCGGACAATGCGGCGAGCGGCGTGCGCAGCTCGTGACTGGCGTTGGCGACGAAATCGGCGCGCATTTCCTCGACACGGCGCAGCGGCGTCTGGTCGTGGAACGTCATCAACATGCATTTGTCGGTGCCGCCGAACAGCGTCGGCACCGGCACCGGCGTGACGATCAGTTCCATCCAGCGATCGACCGGCACGTGGTCGAGATAGGTCGCGCGCCGCGGTTCGGAGGTCGCGATCGCCTCGCGCAGCGCGGTGATGATTTCGGGCGAGCGAAGCGCGAACTGGGCAAGTTCGTTCTTGCGCAGCGCGGGCGCAAGCTGGGCTGCGGCCGTATTGAGATGCAGGACGCGGCCGGCGCGGTCGAGCAGCACGGCCGGATCCGGCATGCCGGCCACCACGGCGCTGACGGCGGCCGCTTCGACCGGATTGACGCCGCGGACGTCCTCGCGCGAGGTGGCCGCATCGTGCAGCCGCCACGGCACCAGGGCCGCCGCCGCGATGCAGACGAAGGCGGCGACCGCGCGCGCCACCCCAAGTTCGCCGGTGGCCACGAAGACGGACAGCGCAAGGCCTGCGACCAGCAGGATGATGGCCGAATGCCGCAGCCGGTCCGACCACGGGGCAAAATAGGAGGAGGAAGAGGAATCGTCTATCGCCATCGTTGGCTTTCTTCCCTCTGTGTTTCGGTCTTTTCGACGCGTTTCGTTACCGCAGGCAGGTCTGCACCTCTGCGCAAACCCGGTTTCTATGCGAACCTGCGCTGGGCCGGCCGGTCAGGCGCCCTTGTCACCGCGCTCGCGCACATAGACGGCCTCACGTCTTGGCTCGGCCTCCGGAGCCGGTGCCAATTCGCGCAGGCGCTTTGACCGCGCACCGAGGATAACTTCCCGAAACGTCAGCAAGATTACAGATATGACAAAAGGCACGATATAATAGAGGAGGCGGAACAGCAGCATCCCGGCCAGCAAATCCTCCCGGTCCATCTGCCAGAGCCCGACCAGCATGGCGGCATCAAAGACGCCGAGCCCGCCGGGGGAATGGCTGGCAAAGCCCAGAAGTGTCGCCGAGACGAAGATGACCGCGACGACCACAAAGCCGAGATTGGGCTCATCCGGCACCAGCACATACATCGCCAGCGCGCAGAACCCGAGATCGACGATGCCGATGCCGATCTGCAGCAGCGTCAGCGGGCCGCCCGGCAGCGTCACCGTCCAGGGTCCGCGGCCGACCGTGCGGGGCTGGATCCAGACCCAGACCACATAGACCGCCAGCCCTGCGATGATCGCAAACGCCAGGACCCGGTTGAGCCAGGCCGGCAATTGATCGATCGAGGCCGCGGCTTCCGGATGATAGGCGATGCCCAATCCCAGCACCGCAGCATTGCCGAGCCAGAACGTGAGCCCGGCCAAAAAGCAGATCTTGGCGACGTCGATCGCGTTGAGCCCCCAGGCCGAATAGATCCGGTAGCGCACCGCGCCGCCGGTGAAGACGCTGGCACCGACATTGTGGCCGATCGAATAGGAGGTGAAGGCGGCCAGCGCATTGACGCGGTAGGGGACGTGGGTGTGTCCGATGGCGCGGACCGCGAACAGATCGTAGAAAGTCAGCGTGAAATAGCCCGCCGCCACGAACAGCGCCGCCAGCACGATCTGGCGCGGTTCCGTGCTCTTGATGGCCTCGATCACCTCGTTGGTGTCGATACCGCGCAGCATGTGATAGAGCACGTAGCACGCGATCCCGATGACCGTGACACTGATCACAACCCCGAGCTTATGCAGGATTTGCTTCTGGCGCAGAAACGAAATCGCCCTGCGTATTGCTTCCAGCATCTAGACCTCGAATGTCGATCCCGCGACGACGACCACGGCACGAACCCAGCCAGCGCACCGCTGCTCTCTGACCCCTCCAGTAGCGCGTTTTGGGCCGGAGTGGAATTCGCCTGACGACAATAAAACGCGCTTCTTCAACCCATTAGGCGGATTTGATGACAGTGAATGCACAGTTTTGCTGCATTCTGCGCCGCCAAATGCGCTACCATGACGCGACCTGGGCCCCTCACCGGGGCATGAAACGGGCCCGACACGCCGTGACGGGGTCACGTCAAGCGGCATCAAGCCGCGGGCGTGCTGCGCGAGACCACCCAGTCCCGCAGCCACGATCCTACCGCACAGCCGCACAAATAGAGCGCGAACATGATCAGGCCGAGGTCGAGCCAGTAACCGAACCGGCCGGGCACCACGCGCGCCAGCGAGGCCGCGATCAGCGCGACCGCCAATGCCGCCAGCCACCGCTTCCAGTTTTTCGACACGCCGTCGCCGTGCTGAACCACGGAAATCCAGCCCATCGCCAGGCCGAGCAGCAGCGATGCCAGCAGCCAACCCCAGAAGAATGTCGCCAGATAGGCCATCCTTACCTCACCACGAAATCGATGCGGCGGTTCTGCGCCTTGCCCTGCTCGGTGTCATTGCCGGCAATCGGCTGCGTGCTGCCGTAGCCGACCGGTGTGAAACGGCTCGCGGGCAGCCCCGCCTTGATCAGATAATCGGCGACCGCCTGCGCGCGCTTCTCCGAGAGCGTCTGGTTGGCGGCTTCCTCGCCGTCGGCATCGGTATGTCCGGCGATCTCGATATTGGCGCTCGGACAGCGCAATGCGGTCTCGATCAGGCGGTCGAGCAGGCCCGCGGAATCCGCGGCGATATCGGCTTTGCCGGACTCGAACCGGATTCTGGCCTTGCCGAGCAGATCGGCAAACAGCTGCTGGCAGACGGTCGGATCAACCGGCGCGGCGGCCGGTTTGACCGGGATGTCGGCCTTGAACTGCCAGCCTTGCGGGAACTCCTTGCCGAGACCGGCGCGGATCTGGTTCGCAGCCGCTTCATAGAGCGCATCGCCGGACAATTTTACCTCGCGATCGGTCACGACGAGCGTTCCGGTCGACAGCCGTGACAGCGCGCCGAGCGCCGGCACGACCGCCGCGGCAAATCCCGCAGGCGCGCCGATGCTCGCCTTCAGATTGTCGACGACCTTTTCGCTGAAGAATTTTCGTCCCGCCGCCGCCACCAGCGCGGCATGAACGTTGTTGTCAGGCACGTAGCCGCTCAGCGTCAGCGTCACCGCGACCGGATCCTTGTAGGCCTGGAAGATGTAAGGCGGCGCCTTGACGTCGTTGGCCGCGACCGAATAGCCCTCCGGGAGGTTTTTCAACGCGGCGGCGATGGCTTCGCGGCCGCCGAGTTCGCGCGCCATCCCCGACAGCGTGACCTTGTTGTCCGACAGCGTGATCTTGCCGTCCTTCAGTTTCGCGATCTGATCGAGCAGCAACAGGGCCACATTGTCGAAGCGCGGCGGGGCGCCGCGCGCCAAATTCATGCGGTCGGCGACTTCGACGCCACCGAGCGTCGCGCGCGCCGCCTCCATCAGCTTGCTCTTGCTCGACGGCAGCGGCGAACTGCCGCCCAGCGTCACCCGGGCAACGTCGCGTTCAGCCGACCAGACGAACGGCTTGGCTTCGGGGACAAGGCGGGTTTCGTCGTTGACGATCCGCACACCCGGCACGGCTTCCACCGAGGCCACCGCGCTGAGCCGGCCGTCTTCCGAGAACGCATCCGCCGCGAACGTCACGTCGCGGCCCGAGACCGCTATTCGCCTTTTGTCCAGGACGGTGTCCTTCAGCGCGGCGGTCGCCCGTTGCGACAAATCGGCCTCCAGCGGCTCCGTGCTGGTCCAGGCGGCGATAGCCCAAAAGATGACCAGCGGAATCACACCCGGCCACCATTTGCCATGCCACCTGAAAAGTCCGCGCATTCGAGTTCCTGTAAGGGCTAGTGCCCCGTTTCCGAAGTTCGCGCGCTTTCGCGGCACCCTTGATCACGAACTTCGGAAACATGAGAGGCACTAGCAACACAATAATTCCGGTGCCGCTTATCGATTTGAAGTCCCTACTCGAATTCGCAGAACGGGTGTAGGGACTTCAAATCGGCGGCACCGGGAACTGAGAGAAAACAAACCCTTGCTGGGCTGTCAAACCCGAAATAATGGGGATGGGTCGGGGTGCGGATATTGGCCCGGCTAACCGTTTCTTCAGCGATACGTCGCTAAACTGGAAACGTCACGAAACAGGCGCCCAAGCCCTGATGAAAATGCTCCGCAACACCGTTATCCGCGCCGGATTGGAAGCGCTTTACTTCTCCGGTGCGCATTATCTGCTGCGGCCAATCTTCGCAGGTGTCGGCGCCATCTACATGCTGCACCATGTCCGGCCCCGCCGCGACACCGAATTCCAGCCCAACCACCATCTCGAGGTCGAACCGGAGTTCCTGCGCGCGATGCTGGCGCATCTGCGCAGCCTCGATGTCGATATCGTCAGCATGGACGAGGCTTATACGCGGCTTTCCGAAGGCAATTTCGCGCGCCGCTTCGCCTGTTTCACCCTCGACGACGGCTACCGCGACAACCGCGACTTCGCGTTGCCCGTGATGCGTGAATTCGACGCACCCCTGACCGTCTATGTCGCCAGTGATTTTGCCGAAGGCACCGGCCGATTGTGGTGGGTAGCGCTGGAACGGGTGCTCGCCAAAGCCAGCGCGATCGAAGCCCCGATCGACGGTGTGGTGACCCATTTCGATCTTTCGACGCCCGCGGCCAAGCTGGCCGCCTTCGACCGGCTGCACGACTGGCTGCGCACGCTGCCGGGAGAGCACGACATCCAGCGGGAAATCTCCGCGCTGTGCACGCAACAGGATATTGACGAGACCACGATCGCCCGCGATCTCTGCATGTCCTGGGACGAGCTGAAGCCGTTCGCGGCCGATCCCCTGGTGACGATCGGCGCGCATACCGTCACGCATTGCAATCTGGCGAAGCAGACCGAGGCGGCCGCGACGTTCGAGATGACCACCAGCCGCGCCCGCATCGAGGCCGCGCTGCAACGCCAGGTCGCCCATCTGGCCTATCCCTATGGCGACAGGATCGCCGCCGGCCCGCGCGAATTCGCGCTCGCCAAAGCCGCCGGCTTCAAGACCGCGGTGACGACACGGCCGGGCATGCTGTTTCCCGAAAGCGCCGGCCACCTGACCGCGCTGCAACGGGTTTCGCTCAACGGCAATTACCAGGAAGAGCGCATCATCCCGGTGCTGACCTCGGGTGCGGCAACCGCGGTGTGGAACGGCTTCCGGCGCATCGACGCGGCATAGCTCCGCGCGGCTTACTTCCCTTCTCCCCTTGTGGGCAAAGGTGGCGCGGACGAAGTCCGTGCCGATGAGGGGTTCTATCCTCAGACACAGACCCCTCCTGCGGAAACGGACCCGTCATCCGGCGCTTTGCGCCACCTTCTCCCGCAAGGGGAGGAGGATAATTGGTTGCTTCCTTGACTCGCCCTCCCCTCGCGCTCAAAACCGCTGCCAAGAGCATCGGGAGGAAACACATGTTCAAGGATCTGTTTTCGCTAAAGGGCCGCGTCGCGCTGGTGACAGGCGGCTCGCGCGGCATCGGCAAGATGATCGCGGCGGGTTTTCTCGCGCAGGGGGCGGCCAAGGTCTACATCACCGCGCGCAAGGCCGGCCCGTGCGAGGCGACCGCCAAAGAACTCTCGGCGGCCTATGACGGCGAGTGCATCGCGCTGCCGATCGACATTTCGACGGTCGAAGGTTGCGACCGGCTGGCCGCCGAGATGATCAAGCTCGAGCCGAAGCTCGACATCCTCGTCAACAATGCCGGCGCCGCCTGGGGCGCGGATTTCGACGAATTCCCCGAAAGCGGCTGGGACAAGGTGATGGACCTCAACGTCAAATCGCTGTTCTTCCTGACCAAGGCGCTGGCCAAGCCGCTGCGGGCTGCGGCCTCGCACGAGCGGCCCGCCAAGGTGATCAACATCGCCTCCGTCGACGGCATCTTCGTCAACCCCGGCGAAACCTATTCCTACGCAGCGAGCAAGGCCGCCGTGATCCATCTGACGCGGCGCATGGCCACGAGGCTGGTCAAGGACCATATCAACGTGACCGCGATCGCGCCGGGCGCGTTCAAGTCGGACATGAACCGCGCCGCGCGCGACCATTCGGACGAGGTGGCAAAACGCATTCCGGCCAAACGTATCGGCACCGACGAGGACATGGCGGGAGTTGCGATCTATCTCGCCTCGCGCGCGGGGGACTATGTGATCGGCAATACGATCGCGGTCGATGGCGGCGTGGTGTACGCCAATGCGGGGCTCGAGATCGCGGGGTAGGTGCGGCGGTACGCGAGGGGCGGCAAGGATAGTGTCGTCCCGGCCTTGAGCCGGGAGCCATCGCGTGATGCATCGACAGAGCACTGTAGCGGACGCCATTGCAAAGCAATGACGCCCTGTGGTTATGGGCCCCGGCTCAAGGCCGGGGCGACCGCTACTTACGTCTCTATCTTCACATACTCGAAATCGCCGGGCTTGTTGTCGATGCCGACTTTCGGCGGCGAGATCCAGGAGGCGTAGGCGCCGGCTTCGGTGACCGGCTTCATCAGCGAGGCGATGAAATCGCCGTCGGCGGATGACGGCAGCCATTCGCCCTTGCGCTGGCTCCAGGTGGCGTTGTCGATCAGCACGCCGTCCGGGGTGGCGTTGATGTCCTTGAACTCGCCGATCTGGCGGTGGAAGGCGACGTTCGGCAGCGTCAGCTTGAACTGGTAGCCGGCGAGCTGGATGATCTTGTTCCAGCGCAGCATGCCCTTGACGCAGTCCTGGGTGTAGTCGTCGCGCAGGCGCATGTTGAGCGCGGTCAGCGCCGGCTCGTCGACGCGCGTGATGACGCCGTCGACCAGCTTGAGCACCGGATAGGTCGCGCTCTTCAACTGATGGTCGTCGTCGATCTGGGTTTCCTTGTAGCGGCCCTTGATGCCGGCATTGAAGGCGTTGGCGGCGTTGGTCGAGACTTCGGAGCCGAACAGATCCAGCGACAGCGAGTAATGCAGGTTCAGCTTCTTCTGGATGGTCGGCAGATCGATGACGCCGAGCGCGCGGACTTTTGCGATATCGGTGGGATCGGTGATCCCGGCTTCCTTCATCGCCTCGCAGGTGCGCTGCACGACGCGGCTGATGCCGGTCTCGCCGACGAACATGTGATGGGCTTCTTCGGTCAGCATGAAGCGGCAGGTGCGCGACAAGGGATCGAAGCCGGATTGCGCCAGCGAATGCAGCTGCATCTTGCCGTCGCGATCGGTGAAGTAGGTGAACATGAAGAACGACAGCCAGTCCGGCGTCGCCTCGTTGAAGGCGCCGAGCATGCGCGGTGAATCGGCGTCGCCGGAGCGGCGGCGCAACAAATCATCGGCCTCCTCGCGGCCGTCGCGGCCGAAATATTTCTGCAAGAGGTAGACCATCGCCCAGAGATGACGGCCTTCCTCGACATTGACCTGGAACAAATTGCGCAAATCGTAAAGCGAGGGCGCGGTCTTGCCGAGATGGCGCTGCTGTTCGACGGAGGCCGGTTCGGTATCGCCCTGGATCACGATCAGGCGGCGCAGCGTGGCGCGGTGTTCGCCGGGCACTTCCTGCCAGGCGGGCTTGCCGAAATTCTCGCCGAACGGAATGACGCGGTTTTCCTCCTGGGGCGCCAGCAGAATGCCCCAGCGATATTCCGGCATCTTGACATAGTCGAACTTGGCCCAGCCGCGCGGATCGACCGAATAGGCGGTGCGCAAATAGACCAGCGACTGCTGGAACCCTTCCGGGCCCATGTCGCCCCACCAATCCATGTAGCCGGGGTGCCAGCCCTCCAGCGCCTTGAGCACCTGGCGGTCCTCGCTGAGATTCACGTTGTTGGGAATCTTGGTCGAGTAATCGACGTTCATGAAGTTCATGGCAGCCTCTCCCGTGGTGGGCAGTCCTGTTTCGCGAATGGCGATTGACGAGTAGCGAATGGGAAGAAAAAACTACTCGCTATTCGCCATTCGCTACTCGCCCCTTAAACTCTCGTCATATCGAATTGCGCCTTCTGGCCGGTGCCGTAACGGCGCAGCGCGCCGTCTTCGCCGACCGCATTGGGACGCTGGAAGATCCAGTTTTGCCATGCGGTGAGGCGCGAGAAGATCTTCGATTCCATGGTCTCGGGCCCGACGAAGCGCAAATTGGCTTCCATGCCGGTGAGGCCGTCGGGCGAGAAGCTGGTGCGTTCCTCCAGGAACACCCGCACTTCATCGTCCCAATCGATATCGTCGAGCGCGAAGGTGACGAGGCCGAGTTCTTCGGCCGCCTCTGCATCGAGCGCGGTGCCGATCGTCGCCTCGGCGCGCTCGATATCTGTGGGGTCGGCCTGGAAGCGCGACTGCAGCCGCGTCAGGCCGTGGCTCATCGGATAGGGCCCGAAATTCATCGCCGTCAGTTCGATGGTCGGCGGCGCGCGGTTGTCGCCCTGCTTCTGGCCTATCAGCATGTAGGAGCGGTCGGCGGCGAACACCAGTTCGGCCAGCGTGCCGACGAAGCAGGAGCCGGGCTCGACCAGCGTCACCAGCGTGCGCGAGGTGACGTCGATGCGCTTGAGCACGCGCTTCCAGTATTGCCGGATCTCGTTGACCAGCCAGTGCGCCTTGTTGGCTTCGAGGAACGCGTCGCAGGCGAGGACGCCCGCGCGGTCGCCATGCGACTTGAACAGCAGCATCGCGGTTTCGAGTTCGTTGATGCGCAAATGCAAGATCGCGTCATCAAGTTCGCGCGCGACCTGCAATGGCCAGAACGACGCGCCTTGCGCGATCAGGCCGTCGATATCGACGGGAGGAGCGGCTTCCGGCGCCTTGATCGAAATGGTGGCGATGCGCTGCGCGCGGTCGATATCGACACTGACGAAGCCGTAGCGGATGCCGGCCTCGTCGATGGTGCGGCTGAGCGGCACGAGCGTAATGCCCTTGCCATTGCCGTTGCGTTTCGAGGCGGCAGCCAATTCCCTGGCCCGGTCGGCGACCCTGGCTTCCAGCTTGCTGTTCGGCACGATCTCATCGACCAGACGCCATTGCACGGCGCGCTTGCCCTTGATGCCTTCCTCGATGGTGCAGAAGAAATCGGCATGGTCGCGGCGCACCTTGCGCTTGTCGACCACCCGCGTCAGCCCGCCGGTGCCCGGCAGCACCGCCAGCAGCGGCACTTCCGGCAGCGACACCGCGGCCGAGCCATCGTCGGCCATGATGATGTGATCGGTCGCGAGCGCCAGCTCATAGCCGCCGCCGGCCGCGGTGCCGTTGACCACGCTGATGAAACGCTGCCCGGAATTCTCGGACGAGTCTTCCAGGCCGTTGCGGGTCTCGTTGGTGAATTTGCAGAAGTTGACCTTGTGGGCGTGGGTGGCGCCCGCCAGCATGCGGATATTGGCGCCGGCGCAGAACACGCGGTTCTTGCCCGAACGCACCACGACGGCTTTCACGCCGGGATGTTCGAAGCGCAGCCGCTGCACGGCATCCGCCAGTTCGATGTCGACGCCGAGATCATAGGAATTGAGTTTTAACTGGTAGCCCTCGAACAGGCCGGCATTCTCGTCGACATCCATGGTCAGCGTCGCGACGGAGCCATCGACATCGAGCTTCCAATGCCGGTAGCGCGACGGATCGGTCTGGAAATCGATGTATTTTGCGCCGCCTGAGAGGACGCGATCTTCGCCAGCCATTGGGCCACCCTGACGCTTTTGTTGGCTAATCTTGATATGCACAATAATGCATGTTTTTGGTCAAGTCCAGTCTAAAACGTCAGAACATGCATTTTGTTTCATGTTCGGTTGCGCGGTCAGACCGGCGTTCAGGCGACCCGTCCCTGCGAGCCATCGACACGCAACACCGCGTTCGCGAATTCCTGGACCGCAGCCAGCGTTGCCCCCGGCGCCTCCCGATGCGGCTGGTGGCCCGCCTTGGGGATCACGGTCACATCGACCGGGCAGTAGCATTCATCCTGGGCGATCTCGATCTGGCGCATGGTGCCATACTCGTCATCCGCCCCCTGCAGGATCGCGACGGGGACGCGGATATAGGCGAGGTATTCGGAAATATCCCAGTTGCGGAAGGCGGGATTGAGCCAGGCGTCGTTCCAGCCATAAAAGGTGTTGTCGACGTCGCTGTGCCAGCGCGCCAGTTTTTCCTTCAGGCTTGAGGTTTCGTAGGCCGTTTTGGTCCGGGCGATCGCGGCCACCCCGATGTCCTCGACGATGAAATGCGGCGCGATCATCACGACGCCTTCGACGCGGTGATCCTGATGGCTGCCGGCATAGATCGCCGCGATCGAGGCGCCGTCGGAATGGCCGCAGAGCAGCCCGCGGCGAAAGCCGATCTGATCGAGCAGCTTTGGCAGCACATCCAGCGCTTCGCGGTGCATGTAATCCACCGGGCGCGGCAATCTTGCCGGCGTCGAGGCGCCATACCCGCTGCGCGAATACAGGAACACACCGGCGCCGGTGGCGGCCTGCAGTTTCTCCGGAAAGTCGCCCCACAAAGCGGCCGAGCCGAGACCCTCATGCAGCATCACGATGGTCGGCGCGTCCTGCGGCTGTGGACCGAGCATGCGGTATTCGAGGTTGGCAGCGCCGATGGAGAGAAAGCCGGTGGGGGAAAGGGTCATGTCGTCAGCTTTCTGAAAGTGATCCAGGCGTCCCACCCGCGTCGTCCGGCGAAGGTTATGGCGCCCCGTCCCGCAATTTGAAGCGCTGGATCTTGCCGTTCGCGGTCATCGGCAATGACTGCACCACGTCGATCCAGCGCGGATATTTCCAGGGGCCGACCTGCTGCTTGACGTGCTCCTTCAGCGATTCATACAGGCCGTCGGCGTTGCAGCCCTCGCGCAACACCACGAAGGCCTTCGGTTTCAGCAGGCCCTCCGGATCGGCTTCGGGCACGACGGCCGCTTGCAGCACCGCCGGGTGGGTGATCAGCGCGCTCTCGACCTCGAACGGCGAGACCCAGATGCCGGACACCTTGAACATGTCGTCGCTGCGGCCGCAGAAGGTGTAACGGCCGTCGCTGTCACGGATGTATTTGTCGCCGGTGCGGGTCCAGCGGCCCTCAAAAGTCTGCCGGCTCTTGCTGCGCTGGTTCCAGTAGCCCTCGCCGGCCGACGGCGCATCGACCAGCAATTCGCCGACTTCGCCATCGGGGACATCGGCGCCGGCTTCATTGACCAGCCGCACCTTGTAGCCGGGCACGGGGCGGCCGGATGAGCCGTATTTGATGTCATCCGGCGCGTTGCACAGGAAGATGTGCAACAGTTCGGTCGAGCCGACGCCATCGAGGATGTCGACGCCGAAACGCGCTTTCCAGGCATTGCCGACCGATTCCGGCAGCGGTTCGCCCGCGGAGGAGCACAGGCGCAGCCGCGTGCCGGCACGCGCGTTCTTGCAGGCTTCGTCATTCAACATGGCGGCGAACAGCGTCGGCGCGCCAAAGAACAGCGTCGGGTTGTAGGTGTTCAGGAGCTCGTACATCCGCGCCGGCGTCGGCCGGTCCGCATTGAGCACGGCGCTGGCGCCGACCGCCATCGGGAAGGTCAGGGCGTTGCCGAGCCCGTAGGCGAAATAGAGTTTGGCCGCGGAGAGGCAGACGTCGCTCTCCGCGATGCCGAGCACCTGCGTGCCATAGGTATCGGCGGTTGCCTGGAGGCTGGAATGCAGATGCCGCACGCCCTTGGGCATGCCGGTCGAGCCCGAGGAATAGAGCCAGAAGGCCGGCTCCTCGGCATGGGTCGGCACGGTCGCAAAGCGATCGCTCTCGCGCGCCAGTTCGTCGGACAGTTTCTTGTGGCCGTGCGCCTCCTTGCCGGCGACGACGACATGCTCGAGATCCGGCAAGCGCCCGAGGATGTCCCTGACGGCCGGCAGCAGCGGCTCGGAAATGCACAGCACGCGGGCGCGGCAATCGGCCAGGATGTAGGCGTATTGATCCGGCGTCAGCAGCGTGTTGAGCGGCACCGGCACGATGCCGGCGCGGATCGCGCCGAGAAAGACACTGGGAAAATCCACGGTGTCGAGCATGATCATCGCGACGCGTTCTTCGCGGCGCACGCCAAGCCGGCGCAGCAAATTGGCGACCCGGCGGCTCTGCCGCTGCAACTCGCCATAACTGAGTTCGGAAACCGTATCGGTGAAGGCGAGCTTGTCGGCCCTGCCCTCGTCCACATTGCGATCCAGCAGCCAGGTCACCGCATTGTACGACGTGCCGCTCACGGCGCTTCTCCCCGGGATTTAAGAATTATAATTCATACAAAGACCACCGGACGCGCTTGCTGTCAATCCTCCTCGGCATTATGTTTCCGAAACGCGCCGATTTGCGACCAGGCGAGCTCAAGGGACGATCCAAAGGGACATGTCCGAAACCAGCGATCCCGAAACCGGCTTTCTCGAGCAGCTCGGCCAGCGCGTGCGCACCATGCGGGCGCTGCGCGGCATGTCGCGAAAGGTGCTCGCGAAAGTCTCCGGCATTTCCGAACGCTATATCGCGCAACTGGAAAGCGGCAAGGGCAACGTCTCGATCGTGCTGCTGCGGCGGGTGTCGAACGCGATGGGCGCGCATCTGGAGGACCTCATTCCATCCACGGAGCCCACACCCGATTGGGCCGTGATCCGCGATCTCCTGCGCAAGGCTTCGCCCGCGCAGATCGCGCAGGCCAAGGATCTGCTCGCCGGCAGCCGTGCCGCGGCCCACCGCAAGATGTCGTTCTCCGGCATTGCGCTGATCGGCCTGCGCGGCGCCGGCAAATCCACGCTCGGCAGGATGCTGGCGAAGAAGATCGGCTGGAGCTTTGTCGAGCTCAACAAGGAGGTCGAGGCGCAGAACGGTCTGTCGGTCGCCGAGATCATCGCGCTCTACGGCCAGGAAGGTTTTCGCCGCATGGAGCAGGCCGCGCTTACGGCATTGCTGGCGCGCAAGGAACTGATGGTGCTGGCGACCGGCGGCGGCATCGTCTCCGAGCCGCTCACCTTCGACCTGATCCTGTCCTCGTTCTACACGATCTGGCTGAAGGCCGAGCCGGAAGAGCACATGGCGCGCGTGCGCGGCCAGGGCGATCTGCGCCCGATGGCGGACGACCGCTCCGCGATGGCCGAACTGCGCAACATCCTGGTCAGCCGCGAGCCGCTCTACGCGCGTGCGTCCGCGGTGGTGGATACCGCGGGGCTCAGCGTCAACGACGCGGCGGCGCGCCTGGTCGATGCGGTGTCGCCGGTGCTGCATGATGAAGCGCGGATGTTCGCGCGCGGGTGAGTTAGCGCAACCGGAGGTCCGGCTTTCTGATCAATGCATCTCGCCCTGACCGGTCATTCGCGCTACTCATCGCGTGTGACCGGCATGGGCATCATCGCACTCGATCTCGGCATTCGCGGCGCCGCCGCGGGCCTGTTCCTGATGATCATGTTCGTGATCCTGATCCGGACCCGGCCGCTCACGACGATCAAGCTGCTGGGCGCGGCCATGGCGGCCCAGACGGTGGCCTATTTGATCGCCACCGCGCCGTTCATTCCGAAGTCGACGCTGTGGTGGACTTTGCCACTCCTGTGCGGCAACCCGATTTTGGTCTGGCTCTGGGTGCGCGCGACGTTCGATGACGATTTTACCGTTCAACGCTGGCATGGTGTCATGTGGCTGATCGTCATCGGCATCGGGTTCTCGGCATCGCTCAGCTGGACCAGCTCGCCGGTGTTCGCACGCGCGGCCGCCCGATTGATCTCGCTGGTGACGCTGGCCCTGGCCCTTTCAGCGGCGGTGCAGACGGTCAGGACCTGGAGCGCCGATCTGGTGGCCGGGCGGCGCCGGCTGCGGCTCGCGATCGTGACATCGTCACTGCTGTTCGTCGGCCTGCTGGCGATCTCGGAGCTGGTGTCGACCTCATCCACGATCCCCGGCGTTTTTGGCAGTCTTCCCAGCTCGATTGGTCTGCTCGCCATGGCGGCCCTCGTCGGATGGAGCCTGTTTTATCCGCCGCCGGCTGATCTTGCGGTCGCCGCGACGGCGCTGGATGGCTCCGGCGCAGGCGCCGCTCAGGCCGGACCGCGCGCCGATGCGGGCCGCGATGCCGTCGCGCCCGTCTTGCTGCGTCGTCTCGACCGTCTGATGTCCGTCGAACGCATCTACCGTCAGGAGGGCCTGACCATCGCGATGCTGGCCGCCAAACTCGACGTGCCGCAACACCGGCTGCGGCAGGCCATCAATGAAGGCCTCGGCCACCGCAACTTCAATGCATTCCTCAATCGCTACCGGATCGACGACGCCAAGGCCGCACTGTCCGATGCGAGCCAGCGCGACGTGCCGGTGCTGACCATCGCCATGGACGCCGGCTTCCAGTCGATCGGGCCGTTCAATCGCGCCTTCAAGGCGGATACCGGGCTGACGCCGACCGAATTCCGGCGTGACGCCCTGGAATCCCAGGCGAGCGCATCCAAAAACGACGACGCTTCCCGGATCGGCCAGCAAAATCGAGAAATCGGCTAGCCGATTTCTCGATCCGGCGAGAACCGATTGGCCCAGCCCGCCAGATTGCCGCGACCGATTCCTTCATTTCCGTTGCTGGGGGCCATTTCCATGGTGGATGTCGAGCAAAAGCCGGAACGTCTGCACGCCCTGGACGCGATCAGGGGTTTGGCCCTGCTGCTCGGCATTGTCCTGCACGCGACGATGTCGTTTCTCCCGGCGCCATCGCGAATCTGGATCATCCAGGACAGCCATCCCAGCATGACGCTTGGCGTGCTGTTCTTTGTCATCCACGTGTTCCGGATGACGACCTTCTTCCTGATCGCGGGTTTCTTCGCCCGCCTGAGCTTCCATCGCCGCGGCGCGTGGGGCTTCATCAAGGACCGGCTGCAGCGCATCGCGCTGCCGCTGGTGATCGGCTGGCCAATTCTGTTCGCGGCGATAGTCGCTGTCACCTTCTGGGCCGCCAGCTTTCCTCTTGGCGGACCTCTGCCCGGCCCGCCAAGGTGGCCGCCGGTGCTGCCACGATTCCCCCTCACCCATCTCTGGTTTCTGTATGTGCTGCTGGAATTATACGCCGCCGTGCTGGTGTTGCGCGCCGGCGTGGTCTGGCTCGATCCAAACGGCCGGATCCGCGCTGGCATCGATCATCTGATCGGCCTCGTGATGCAAAGCCGGTTCGCTCCGGGAATTCTGGCCGTACCGATCGGGATAGCCGTGTGTCTCGATCCGACATGGGTGGGTTGGCTCGGCGTGCGAACCCCGGACTCTTCCCTCGTCACCAATGCGCAAGCCCTGATCGGCTTCGGCACGGCGTTCGGCTTTGGCTGGCTGCTGCATCGGCAGGTCGATCTGATCAAAATTCTGGAGCGGCGCTGGTCGCTCAACTCCGTGCTCGCGGTCGTCCTGATTGCAGCGAGTTTCTTCCTCGCTGTCGCAACCTCGATGCAGCCCCGCCCGGTCAATCATGAGGCCATCCGGCTCGCGGGCGACGTCTGCTACGCGCTCGCCATCTGGACCACCAGCTTTGCCGCGATCGGTCTGGCGCTGCGGTTCCTTTCGAATTTCAGTCCCGTACGCCGCTATCTGGCCGACGCCTCCTACTGGCTCTACCTCATTCATTTGCCGATCCTGATGGCCTTGCAGGTCGCGGTCTCCCAGCTCGACTGGCCGTGGCCGGTCAAATTCGGCGCGATCATGCTGGTCGCGCTCCCTGTGATGTTTGCCAGCTACCAATACCTGGTGCGCTACAGCTTCATCGGCGCGGTGCTGAACGGCCGGCGCATGCGGCCCGACGAACGGCTCGCGCCCGCGGCGGCCGCAGGTCCGGCTCCAATGTGAAGCGGCGGGTGATGTCGGCCGCTCTGAAATCAACCGCCGTTAACCACGGCCGCGGTTAACCACCGCCGCAGTTCGATGCGGAAATGCACCCTCGAACAGTGTTACCAAAGCGTTAAACGCTTGGAGCACGCATCATGTTGGAGCGCCGCCAGAAGCCAGCAAGCCGCGTCCATTACGGCCGTCGTCGCCTTCAACGCGCACCATTCGACGCTCGCGAGCACTGACGCATGAGCAGCATCGAAGACAAGGACGTTTTCACCCTTCCCGCCACGCGGCCGCGGCCGCGCCGTTGGCGCGCGACGCTCGCGCTCATGACACAGTACACGATCGTCACGATCATGGTCTGCCTGGCGGTCGTCTACATCCTTCGCTACATGGTGACACCGCAGATCGTCGCCAAATTCGAACTGATCGCCGCGGCGCTCAAGCGCTAAGCCACTCGGCTTCTTCTCGAGTGCCGGGCAACGACCGCTGCCTACACCATGGCGCCGGATTCAGACATCGCTCACAGCAGCATGGATTTGACCGAATCCGCGCCGTCGGAAAGCAACGGCAGGAAGCGCTCGATCATCTCGGCCGTCGAAACCCGGTCGACATGCGCGCCCATGTTGATGGCGCCGACGATCACGCCGTCGTAGCGGCGCACCGGCACCGAGATCGAGCGGAAATGCGGCTCGGCCTCGCGGTCGACCAGCGAATAGCCTTGCTTGCGGGCGGCCGCGACGGCGGCAAGGACCCGCTTTGGATCGGTCACCGTATGCGGCGTCAACGCCTCGCGGCGCATGCTTTTCAATCGCCGTGTCAGCTCGGCATCGTCGAACCGGCCGAGCATGACGCGGCCGACCGAGGTGCAGAACGCCGGCAGGCGATAGCCGATGTCGAGACCGGCGGAGAACACCCGCGTCGGACTGCCACGCGCGATGAACACGACGTCATCGCCATCGAGCACCGCGAGCGAGCTTATCTCCTGCGCGGCCGCCGCAATCCGGTCGAGCACCGGTTGCAGCACCGTCACCACCTGGCTCGATTGCAGATAGGAGGCGGCCAGCGTCAGCACGCGCGGTGTCAGCGTGAACAGCTTGCCGTCCGATGCGACGAAGCCGCCATGCTCGAGCGTGAACAGGATGCGGCGGGCGGTGGCGCGCGGCAGATCGGCGGCGCGCGCCAGGTCGCTCAATGTCGCCGGCCCCCCCATCGTGCCGAACACCTGGAGCAGCCGGATGCCGCGGTCGAGGCTCTCGACGAAATCGGTGGCGCGCTCCTCGCCCTCGGCGCGTTTCAGCTTTGGCATGGGCCCTTCCGGTTGGAAGCATTCAAAATGTGCTTGCCGTCTGCTGCAGTCATGTCATAATTCGCCCATTCGTTCAATAGACGAACAAACGACATCCCCGACGATAGGGTGACTCGCCATGATGAGCCAGGAAGCCAACGACCTGATCACCCGCACCGGGCCAAAAGACCCCTGCGGAAAACTGATGCGGATGTATTGGCAGCCGGCGGCGCTGGTCGACGAGTTGCAGGGGCCGCGGCCGGTCCGGCCCGTGAAGCTGCTCGGCGAGAACCTCGTGCTGTTCCGCGACGAGAACGGCAGCTACGGCCTGATCGACCGCCATTGCGCGCATCGCGGCGCCGACCTCGCGTTCGGCCGTCTGGAAAATGGCGGCCTGCGCTGCGCCTTCCATGGCTGGCTGTTCGACACGGCAGGCCAGTGCATCGAGACCCCGGCTGAGCCGAAGGGCTCGAACCTGTGCAAGAACATCAAGCAACGTTCCTATCCCGTGGTCGAGAAGCGCGGCATCCTCTGGGCTTATCTCGGCGAAGGCGCCCCGCCGGCATTTCCGGAGATCGATTGTTTTGTTGCGCCCGATAGCCACACCTTCGCGTTCAAGGGCCATATGAACTGCAACTGGCTGCAGGCGCTGGAAGTCGGCATTGATCCCGCGCATGCCTCCTTCCTGCACCGCTTCTTCGAGGACGAGGATATTTCGGCCGCCTATGGCAAACAGTTCCGCGGCGCGTCCGCCGGGTCAGACATGCCGATGACGAAAATCCTGCGCGAATACGACAACCCGATCATCAATGTCGAACACACCGAATACGGCCTGCGGCTGATCGCGCTGCGCGAGATCGACGCCGAGCGCACCCATGTGCGTGTCACCAATCAACTGTTCCCGCACGGTTTCGTCATTCCGATGAGCACGGAGATGACGATCACGCAGTGGCACGTGCCGATCGACGACGAGAACTGCTACTGGTACGCGATCTTCACCAGCTACACGACGCCGGTCGACAAGAAGAAGATGCGCGACCAGCGCCTCGCACTCTATGAATTGCCCGATTACAAGTCGCGCAAGAACCGGTCGAACGATTACGGCTTCGATCCGCACGAGCAGGCGACCGCGACCTATACCGGCATGGGCGCCGACATCAACGTGCATGACCAGTGGGCGGTGGAGTCGATGGGCGCGATCCAGGACCGTACCAACGAGCATCTCGGCACCTCGGACAAGGCGATCGTGCAATATCGCCGCCTGCTGCGGCAGGAGATCGAGACCGTCGCCGGCGGCCAGAAGCCGATGCTGTTCCTCGACGAGGCGCATGCGCGCAGCATCCAGGGTCCGGCCACCATGGACGGCATCGGGCCGACCCAGGGCTGGGAAATCTACTGGATGGAAGTCGACGTCAAACGCCGCCGCGGCGCGCCATGGGCGGCGCCGGTGCCGGGTGAGATATCCGACAAGATCCGGCATCTGACGGCGGCAGAGTGATGGGTGCGATGTCGTCATTCCGGGGCGATGCGTCAGCATCGAACCCGGAATCTCGAGGTTCCGGGTCTGGTCCTTCGGACCATCCCGGAACGACAGGCAACAAAGGACCAGTGCGTTGAGTTTTGTCGAGCGTCACGGCCTGTGGTCGGCGGAGCAGAAGGACGCAGCGAGCCGTCTGCGCCGCCTTGTCGAAGAACAAAAGCTCGAAGTGATCCGGCTGTCATTTCCGGATCAGCACGGCATCCTGCGCGGCAAGACGCTGGTGGCGGGCGAGGCGCTGGCCTCGCTGGAGAGCGGCTGCTCCATTACCACCACCATGCTCGCCAAGGACACCTCGCACCGCACGGTGTTTCCGGTGTTCACCTCCGGCGGCGGTTTCGGCATGCGCGAGATGGAAGGGGCAGCCGATGTCTTGATGGTGGCAGATCCCACCACGTTCCGCGTGTTGCCGTGGGCGCCGACGACCGGCTGGCTGTTGTGCGACCTCTATTTCAGCGATGGCCGCCCGGTGCCGTTCGCGACGCGACATATCTATCGAAAGGTGATCGATCAGCTCGGCGCGCGCGGTTACGACTTCGTCGCCGGGCTGGAAGTCGAGTTTCACCTCTTCAAGCTGGAAGATGCGCGCATGGCGCCGGAGGATGCCGGGCAGCCCGGACAGCCTCCTTCGGTGAGCCTGCTGTCGCAGGGCTATCAATACCTCACCGAGCAGCGCTACGACCAGATGGAGCCGGCGCTCGAAATCATCCGCCGCGATGTGCTGGCGCTCGGCCTTCCCTTGCGCTCGGTCGAGGTCGAGTTCGGCCCGAGCCAGTGCGAATTTACTTTCGCGCCGACCCGGGGATTGACGCCCGCCGACAACATGGTGCTGTTTCGCTCCGCCGTGAAACAGATCGCACGCCGTCATGGTTATCATGCGACCTTCATGTGCCGGCCCAAACTGCCGAACGTATTCGCATCCGGCTGGCACCTGCATCAATCGATCGTGTCGCGCACCAGCGGCGCGAATGCCTTCATGACCACGGAAGGCGGCGAGGTGCTGAGCCCGTTTGCGCGCAACTATCTCGCCGGATTGCTGCTGCACGCCCGCGCCTCGGCCGTGTTCACGACGCCGACCATCAATGGCTACAAGCGCTATCGCACCTATTCGCTGGCGCCGGACCGCGCGATCTGGGGCCGCGACAACAGAGGCGTCATGATCCGCGTGCTCGGCGGCCCCAACGACGGTGCGACGCGTCTGGAAAACCGCATCGGCGAGCCCGCGGCCAATCCCTATCTCTACATGGCCTCGCAGATTCTCTCCGGCCTCGACGGCGTCGACCGCAAGCTCGATCCCGGCCCATCCGCCGACACGCCGTATGAAACCAAGGCGGCGCTGTTGCCGAAGTCGCTGCGCGAGGCGGTGTTTGCGCTCGACGACGATCCGTTCTTCCGCGCCGCATTCGGCAAGGAGTTCGTGGATTACTACGTCCACATCAAGAATGCCGAGATCGAACGCTTTCAGGCCGAGGTGTCGGATTGGGAACATCGCGAATATTTCGAGACGTTTTGAGCGGCTGACGCTTTCGCCGGCCAATCGTAACCCGGACGTAAATTTTCCTATCGGTATTGCGCAAATCCGCCGATACCTCCGTGATCATACGGAGGTCAAACATTGATCCCATTAACCTGATTGGAGCCCGCCCGGGTGCAAAGCTGGATCATTCTGATTCGTGCTGCCGGGACTCCAACCATGAAGAACATCCGCTTTTCCATCGGCCTTCGCATCTACACCATTATCGGTCTCAGCTTCTGCGGTTTGATCGGACTGGCGGTCATGCAGGCGAGCAACCTCGCCGAATCGCTCAAGCAGCAACGGCAGGATGAACTGAAGCACCTCACCGAGATTGCATTGAGCATCGCCGGCGAAGAACACGAAAACGCCGTGAGCGGCCGATCTTCCGATGAGGCCGCGCGGATAACCGCCGCGGCGCGGATATCCAAACTTCGTTACGGCAAAGGCGACTACTTTTGGATCAACGATTTCGGTCCACGAATGATCATGCACCCGGCGAAACCGGAATTGAACGGTCAGGACCTGACACAGAACAAGGATCCCAACGGCAAGCAATTATTCGTCGAATTCGTCAAGGTCGTGAAGAACCAGGGCTCCGGCTTCGTCGAATACCAATGGCCCAAGCCGGGCAAGGATGCCCCGCAACCGAAGCTGTCCTACGTCACCGGCTTTGCGCCATGGGGCTGGGTCATCGGTACCGGGGTTTACATCGACGATTTGCAGGCCCAGCTCTGGGACAGCGCGAAGCAGGTGATCATTACCGCTGCGATCCTGATCGCGTTGCTCGGCGCCGTCACCCTGATCATTGCACGTCGGATGTCCGCGGCACTGGTGACCATGACTTCGGCCGTCACAAGACTCGGCGAAGGCGATTTCGACATCAAGCTTCCGGGCCTCGATCGCGGCGACGAACTCGGCGACATGGCGCGCTCGATCGAACGCTTCAGGACCAGGGCGGCCGAAAAGGCCCGCAGCGAGGCGTTCCTGGAGGAAGAGCGTCGGCAAATCGCCGAGCGCAATAAAGGCGCCGCCCTTCAGGAGATGGCCGACACGGTCGAGCGGGAAACCAATACGGCGGTCGGCGCGGTCGCGGCGGGAACCGAACGGATGGCCAGCAACGCAATTCTGATGACTGACAGCGCCCTGATGCTCGGAAAGAACAGCAGCAGTGTCGCAGCAGCGGCAGAGGAGGCTCTCACCAACGCCCAGACAGTCGCAAAGGCTTCCTCGCAATTGAGCGCGTCGATTGCCGAGATCGCCACACAGGTCAATTCGTCACGGGCGCTAACGCTCCAGGCCGTGACGGCATCGACCCATGCCCAGTCCACCATTGCCAAATTGTCCGAAGCCGCCAACAAGGTCGGGACCGTCACCAACCTGATCAGCGAAATTGCGAGCCAGACAAACCTGTTGGCCCTCAATGCGACCATCGAGGCCGCCCGCGCCGGAGAAGCCGGCCGCGGCTTTGCCGTCGTCGCTGCGGAGGTCAAGTCGCTGGCGGAACAGACTGCGAAAGCCACCAGCGAGATCGCCCAGCAGATCACCGAGATCCAGGACGCGACGAAGGCATCCGTCACTTCGATCATCGGCATCGGAGAGGTGATCCGCAACGTCGAAACCGTATCCTCGATCATCTCGAAGGCGATCGATGAGCAGAACGCCGTGACGATCGAGATTTCTCGCACCGTTGAGGAGACCTCGCATGCCGCCCGGGAAGTCGCCTCACAGATCGCTTCCGTATCCAATGAAGCCATCGAGACCGGTCGGCGTGCCACCGAAATCCGTGACGGCTCCGCGGAGATCGCCGGCAAGGTCGACGAACTGCGCGCCACACTCGTTCGTGTCATCCGGACATCGACGAGCGACGTCGACCGCCGAATTTCCAGCCGCATCGACATTCGCCGTCCCGGCTTGCTCAAGATTCAGGGGCGATCCGACAGGGTCATGGTACGCGATCTTTCCGTTGGAGGCGCGGTGATTGACCAGAACCTTCCAAGTACGGCCATCAACACTCCCGTGACGTTGTTGATAGACGGCATTTCAGCCGAACTGACCGGTTTAGTCGCCCGCAAGGATGACGGCGCGACGCTCATCAGATTCGAACTGTCTGACGCGGTCAGCAAGATCCTCGAAGGGATCACGACTCGGCAAGCCGCCTGATACGGATGGCTTCGCTCGCTTAGAAGCGAACCCGCCGGCTGTCTCACACCACCGCATTCCGCCTGATGACTTCGCGATAGAACGATGCGCTCAGTTTCGGCATCCGGGCTTGCGTGTTGAAGTCGACATAATAAATGCCAAAACGCTTCTGGTAGCCGTCCATCCATTCGAAATTATCGATCAGGCTCCACAGGAAGTAGCCGGCCACGGGGATGCCTTCCGACGTCGCGCGCTGCAGGTGGAACAGGTAATTGCGCAGATACATGACCCGGTCGAGGTCGTAGATGTTGCCGTCCGCGGCCGGCTGGTCCGTCGACGATGTGCCGTTCTCGGTGATGTAGATCGACTTCACGCCCCAGATTTTTGCGGCATGCCGCGGCGCCCAATACAGCGCCTCCGGTCCGAACCTCAGCCAGGCCACATCCATATGCGGGAACGACGCGGGGAACGGCGCCAACGTATAGCCGCGCGCATTGTCCGCAGCCACGACGTAGTGATCTGGCGTATAGACATTGAGCCCGACGAAATCGATCGGCGATGAAATGATGCGCAGATCCTCAGGCGTATGTTTCGGGGCGTCGGCCTGCTCCAGATAGCTGTCCGGGAATTTTCCCTCGAGGATCGCGGTCAGATAGCCGGCGTTGAGTTCGCGCACGGCAAGTTCCGCGGCTTGGATGTTCGCAGGCGTCTCGATCGCGGGGATGCAGTTGACCATGTTCTCGGCGAGGCCGATTTTGGTGCCAGGCCTGGCGTGGGCCCGGATCGCCTGCACGGCAAGGCCGTGGCCGAGGGCGACATGGTGACGAACCTGGTTCTGCTCGCCTTGCGACAGTTTCAGGCCCGGCGCATCCAGTCCAAGGCCGTGGCCGAGATGAACCAGCCGCGAACATTCGTTGATCGTGAAAATATGCTTCACGCGATCGCTCAGGCGCTCGGCGACATAGCCGGAATAATCCGCAAACGCCTTTGCGGTATCGCGCGACATCCAGCCGCCAAAACGGTCCTGCAGCGTCTGCGGCAGATCCCAATGATAGAGGGTGGCATACGGCTCGATGCCGCCCGCCAGCAAGTCGTCGAGAAGACGGTTATAGAAATCGAGGCCCTTCGGATGGGGCGTGCCGGTGCCCTCCGGGAACACCCGCGGCCATGCGATCGAGAAGCGATAGGTCTTTGCGCCCAGCGCCTTCATCAGCTGGACGTCTTCCTTGTACCTGTTGTAGTGGTCGTCGGCGACGTCGCCGGTGCTGTTGTCGGAAATTTTCCCGGGCGTGTGCGCAAAGCGGTCCCAGATCGACGGGCCGCGTCCGTCCGTGTTGACGGCACCCTCGATCTGATAGGACGAGGTCGCCGTGCCCCATCGGAAATCGGCGGGAAACGCCGCGACCGGTTGTTGGCCGCCCGGCTTGGATTGTGCGTCAGCAGATTTGATCGATCCGGCCGACAGGCCGAGCGCCGCCCCGCCTGCGAGCTTGCCAAGCTGACGCCGGGAAAATTTGTTCGACCACATCAATTCGTTCCCGGCACCAGAGCCCCAAAGCTATTTGTCGCATTCGGCCTTTGACGTCGCCGCAATAAGGCCACCGGCTGCGCCAGCTTGCGGTGCCGGCTGCGGCAGCGACACCACCGCGCTCAGGACGGCCACGGAACGCGGCGGCCATAGTGCTGCGCCTAACAACAGGAATGCCGCCGCGGTCCACAGCGACTGCCAGTTGTGAACGCCTTCGTTGAAAACAAGGAACAGTGCGGCGGCCACCAGCAGGCCGGCGAACACCGCTTCGGCGGTGGCGGCGATGTCCGGCTTGCGGGGGCACAGCAGCGCCAGGGCGCAGACCGGCACCGCCGCCATGGTCAGGCTGGCAAACGGAAAGTCGCGCGACCTCGGATCGAACACCAGGCCGAGCGCGATCTCCACCGTGACCAGCGTGGTTGCAACGAGCACGAAGCCCAGCAGCAGCGCAGGCAGCGATGAGGGCCAGCCCTCGCGCGGGCCGACCATTTCCCGGAAGGTCGGCAGTGGCCGCCCGGCCATCAACGCGTTGGCGCATAGCAGCGGCAGCGTGACGGCCGCGGTCAGCAGCAGGCCCTGGTTGAACAGGCCGGCGACACCGTAGTTTTCGTAACCAGCCTTCTCTGCGGCCAGCCCCAGCAGGATTCCGCCGGCCGTGGCACAGGCCGACACCGCAAGCCACGGCATCAGTCCGGTCGGCGACGGCCGGCGCCACGGCGTCAGCAAGGCGACCATGAATATGGCCGTGCCGAACGCGAGCCCGGCGCCGAGTTGCAGCTTCCAGAACGGATAATTGCTGACCGCCGATCCCGGCGCGTGCTTGAGCTGGCGCGTCACGCCGTCAAACAGGCCCCAATGCGCGCCGACGGTGCCTTCCCATTGCCGCTTCCATGGTTCGTCATAGGCCTCGAACACATTGACGCGAATTTTTTCGCGGTGGGCGCGATCGAGCAATCCGGAAATGAAAAGCCCCTGATTGATCCGTGACGGCAGCGAGACCTCGCGCATGCGCCCCTTGCTCGGCCAGCCGGCTTCGCCGATCAGGATATCCTTGCCGGGAAAGACAGCGGCGACCTTGTGGTAGATGTCGATGACATGCACCGCCGCGTCTTCGGCGCGGATCGGCTCATCTTCCCAGAATGGCAGCATGTGGATGGTCACGAAATCGACGTCGGCGGCCATTTCCTTGTAGCGCAGCCAGTAATCCCAGGAATCGGCGTAGGTGATCGGCGTATCGATCCGCGTTCTGACCGAGCGGATGATCTCGCGCAAATCGTTGACCGTCATTTCGCCGCGCAGCAGTACTTCGCTGCCGACGATGACGGACGACACGGTGCCCTTGTATTCCCTGGCCAGCGCTACGGCGGTATCGGCGAGCGCGGCATTCTTCGCGCGGTCGCGGCCGAGCCAGATGCCGAGAATGACTTTCAGCCCGACCTTCGACGCCAGTTGCGGCACCTTGTCGAGTCCATTTTCAACGGAGTAGGTGCGGATACAGTGAGATACCTGAGCAAGCTGATCGAGATCTTCCGCGATCTGCTCCGGCTTGATGACGATATCGGAATTCCACGGCGTCTGCCCGCTGCGGAACGGCGCATAGGACACGCAGTCGAGCTTCCTGGCGGGATCGATCAGCGCATGATCCAGCAGCACGGGGCTCGCCAGCCAGTACCAGACCGCTACGATCAGGCTCATCGAGACAAGGAACAACGCCAGCGGTGCGGCCTTGCGGGAGACGGCGGATTGGAACTGGACTGGCGGATCACCTGGCATCAAAGCAATGCCTTGAGCGTTCCCACGTCGGCCGCAACGTCAATGCTTGCGAAAAGCCGCTCCGGTCGCTGCGGAAAGCCATTGAACACACGATTGGACATACTTTAGCCTGATGGCGGCCCGCCGGGGCTCGTTTTATGGTTCAAGTGCACACGGCCTGAACAATTCGGTCTGGGGGAATGAGTATACCAGCGTTCTTCATCTTCCAACAATCCCGCTGGGCGATGGCTGGACTGCGCGCCTTCGTGATCGCCCTGGCTTTTGGGCTCGGCGGCTGGCCGCAGGGGGTGCGAGCCGAATCCGAGCCACCGCCGTCCCAGACGGCGCCAACCTTCTCACGCGCGGCCCTTGATCGGATCGGCGATAACATTCGCAGCGAAATCGCGGCAGGCAAGATCCCCGGCGCGATCTTGCTGATCCAGCAGCACGGCAAGCCGGTCTATTTCGAATCCTTCGGCGTGAGGGACCCCGAGACCGGGCAACCGATGACGGCGGACTCGATTTTCCAGATCTATTCGATGTCGAAGGCGATCACCTCGGTCGCCGCGATGATGCTGGTCGAGGACGGCAAGCTTGCCCTCGACGATCCCGTGTCGAAATACATCCATGCCTTTGCGGATGCAAAGGTCGGCGTCGATCTCTCCGACGAATCCGGACAATATCCGCTCAAGCTTGAGCCGTTGAAGCGCCCGATCACGATCCGGGATCTGCTGCGGCACACCTCGGGCATCACCTACGGCTTCTTCGGTGAAGGCCAGCAGAAGAAGCTCTATGCGGATCCACGGCTGTATGCCGGCGATTTCGATAACGCGGAATTCGCCGACCGCATCGCGGCCTTGCCGCTCGCCGATCAGCCGGGCGTGCGCTGGAATTACAGCCATTCCACCGACGTCCTCGGGCGTGTCATCGAAGTGGCTTCGGGGCAGACGCTGTTCCCGTTCGAAAAGCAGAGACTGTTCGATCCGCTCGGCATGTCCGACACCGCCTATTATGTCGCGGATAAAGCGAACTGGCCGCGCATCGCCAGGCCGTTTCCGGTCGATCGCTTTCGGGTGGCCGGAATCAAGGATCCGACAACGCCGCGACGCTGGGAATCCGGCGGCGCGGGCCTGGTGTCGACGATCGGGGATTACGCCCGCTTCCTGCAAATGCTGCTGAACCGGGGCAAACTGGACGGCAAGCGCTACCTCAAGCCCGAGACGGTCGCGCTGATGACGTCGGATCAGATCGGGCCGGAGACCGGGATCCTGCATGATCCCTTCTATTTCCCGGGCCCGACCAGCGGCTTCGGCCTCGGCTTTGCGGTGCGCACGTCACCGCCGCCGAATACGACATGGCCGCTCGGCGAATACCGCTGGGACGGCGCGGGCGGCAGCTTCTATTTTGTCGATCCCCAGGACGACATGTTCGTGATCTGCATGGTGCAGGCGCCGACCCAGGGCGGCCGTATCCAACTGGCGCTGAAGACGATCATGTTCGAGGCGCTGGGCAAGGGCCTGCGCAAGGATTGATCCTTCAGGCGAGCTGCGCCAGCCAGACGGTATGACCGCCGCAGTCCGGATCTTCAACGGCGTGCGCCACCACTTCAAACCCGTTCGCGTTCAGCAACGCACGGTATTCGTCCGCATCGAGGCTCGCGTGATAGAGCGGCTCGCCCTTGTAGTTCCCGATCGCCTCGCCATGCGCCGGGCCGCTGGTGAACATCAATGCCGCGCGCGGGGCGGCATGCTGCCGGAAGCGTGGAAACATCCGACGCTGGCCGTCGTGACCCAGATGGAAGAAGCTGTCCCAGGCCAGCACGCCGTCGAAGCGCTTGGCGAGCGAGAGCGTGCGCATGTCCGCGACCTGCCAGGCAAGGTCCGGAAAAGTCGCGGTGCAGAGCGCAATCAGTTCCGGCGATGAATCCACGCCGCTGACGTTGCAGCCTTGCGCGATCAGGTAACGGGCGATCGGTTCGCCCGAGCCGCAGCCGATATCGAGCACGGAGGCTGCGCCCGGCAGCAACGCGCGAAACCGGTCGAGCCAGGCGCGTTCGACCAGCCGGTTGCCGCGCTCGGACGCCCATGCGCGGCCGTGGCGTTGATAAAGCTCGATGATGCGGTCGGCGTCGGGGTGCATGTTTCCCTCGTCATGCCCGGGCTTGTCCCACGGGTGTCCGGTTCAATTCTGGTGGACAAAGCGCATGGCATTGATTCTTCTATGTTCCAAGCGTTTGGCGACGTTTTGGGACACGGAGAAGGATCAAGCCATGCTTCACCAGAATAGCGTATTCCACAGTCTATTGAAGCATG
>JAFKKG010000033.1 GCA_017305715.1 Hyphomicrobiales bacterium
CACGTGCCCTTGATCGTGTGCACCAGGCGGAAGATGTTATCCAGGATCTTCGCGTTGTTCGGGTCCTGCTCGAACCGCACCAGCTGATTGTCGACCGTGTCCAGGCTCTCGCTGGTCTCGGTCAGGAACTCCCGCAATAAATCATCCATAAAACTGGCCTTCGTACGCACCGGCACGCGACATCGACGCGCCTTACGGAACTTGGCCAGCTTCTATGCAAAGCGTTTAATATTGGTTGAGCAAATGGAAAAGAACGGCCTCAACAAAGAGATAAGACCGTTTCGATGAATCCGGCGGCCGGTTGTGAAGCTTTGGTTAACCATAGAGCTCTGGCGCGGCGCTTCAGGCCGCGGTGACGACCACCTTGTCGCCGTCGGCCACCAGCGTCACCACAAGCCCGCAGGCCTGCGCCAGCAGGCGCGTATAATAAGGTTGCACCGCATGCGCATCGATCGAGGCGGCAGAGCTCGCGCTCAGGAGATCGGCGATGTTTTGCTGCACGCGGGCGTTCAGCCCGGCCGAGGTGACGCGAAAGCTCATCGTCTCGCCGTCGCCGATCGGATCGATCGTCAGCGTACCACCGCGCGGAATGGTCTGCTGCGCGATGACCAGCATGTTGAGCAGCAGCTTGACGCGGTTCTTCGGCAGCAACAGCCGCGGCAAGTTCCAGACAATGGTGGTCTTGGCGTCCTCGATATGGCCGCGGGCCATGGTCTGGGCATCGCCGAGATCGATCTGCGCGCCGGCCGACCCCGCAGCGCCAAACGCCAGGCGGCAGAACTGCAACCGCGCCGAGGCGGTCTTGGCACTCTTGCGGATCAGGTCGAGCGCGAAATCGCGATCTTCGGGCTTGGGATTATCGTCGAGCACCTCAAGCCCATTGACGATGGCGCCAACCGGACTGATGAGATCATGACAGACCCGCGAACACAGCAGCGCCGCGAGTTCGAGGGCGTCGGGAGCGAGACCGGGAGACGGAGTGCCAGACATCATATTTTCCTGGAAGGCCCGCGCGGTGCCGGATCGGCGGCGGACAGTTACGAATCACGCATGCTCGGTGGTTTGATACACTGCGAAGGCGCGTGCTGCCAGCACGGGGCCATACAGGTCAAGGGAACACGAACAGCAAATGAGCCCCGCTTATGAATGAGGCAACTCCGCCCGTTATCGATCATAAGGCCGCTGGCGCCCTGATCGAGCCGCTGACCGATCTGGTGATTCGGGCAGGGATGGCGATCCTTGCCGTCAACCGCACCGCCATGAAGGTCGACGGCAAGACCGACGGATCGCCGGTCACGGAGGCCGATCTTGCCGCGGACCGCGTTATCGTCGAAGGCCTGGTGCGGCTGGCGCCGAACATACCCTTCCTGTCCGAGGAACGTACGCATCTGGCGACGCTGCCGTACAAGGACAGCTTCTTCCTGATCGACCCGCTCGACGGCACCAAGGAGTTCGTCGCCGGCCGCGCCGAATTCACCGTCAATCTGGCGCTGGTGACCGGCGGGGTGCCGCTGCTCGGCATCGTCGCCGCGCCCGCGCTTGGCTTGATCTGGCGCGGCATCGTCGGCCGGGGTGCGGAACGGCTGACGCTTGGCGACAACGCCAAACCACGCGCCGAGCCGATCCGGACGCGGCCCTGCCCGCCGCGGGGAAAGCCCTGGACCGTGGCGGTCAGCCGCTCGCATGGCGACGAGCGCACCGAAGCCTTTATCGCCGCGCGGCCGGGAGCCGTGCGCGCCGAGCTGGGCTCGGCGGTCAAATTCGGCCGGGTGGCGGAAGGCGCGGTCGATATCTACCCCCGCCTGTCGCCGACCTCCGAATGGGACGTGGCGGCGGGTCACGCCGTGGTCACGGCCGCCGGCGGCAGGATCATGGATTCAAACGGCGCCGCGCTGCATTTCGGCACCGGCCGCGAAGACTTCATCGTGCCGGAATTCATCGCCTGGGGTGATCCCCAAACCCCGCTCTGACCAAGCCACGCTCTGATTACTGGGCGAGGCCCTGCTCGATCGCGGGCCAGCGCGCCGTCGCGTCGTGCAGGAAACGCTGGGGATCGGCGGTGAACGCATCGCGGTTTTCCTCGCGGCCGAACAGATAGAGCCGCTGCCCGGTCACCA
Organism: Hyphomicrobiales bacterium; assembly: GCA_017305715.1. Classification (GTDB taxonomy): domain Bacteria; phylum Pseudomonadota; class Alphaproteobacteria; order Rhizobiales; family Xanthobacteraceae; genus Bradyrhizobium. The sequence continues at coordinate 2,118 of JAFKKG010000033.1, forward strand.
CCCAAAACCGCGGGTTACCGGCATAGGTCACGCCCCGCCCGAGATCGATCGGGTCGTAGCCGCCGAATTGGGGGGCATAGATATCGGGATGGGCCACAAAGGAGGCGCGGTTGCCCTCATTGCGGAAGCGCCAGACCGCGCCGGCCTCCGCGGCCTCGAAATCGGCCAAACCCTGGGTCGCCTCGGAATCGGTGAAATAGGCGACCGGATCGAACCCGTCGATCGCAAGGCCGGAATAGCGGTTGACCACCACCCGTTCGGTGGTCGCGGCAAGGGCGGTCAAATCAAGGCAGAGAACGGCGAAAAAGCCTGCCAGCAGGGCGAAAATGGCCATTCCGGGGCGCCAACCATATCTTTCCTGCCGTTGTGCCGTCATAGTTGCTGCCGATAACATACGAGTCGAGGGGACACTGGACGCAACCTAGAGCCGTGCTTGTTGGCGTCAGGTTAAGGCGGCGGCCAGAATTTCGATACCAGGGGTTCTTTGATGATTTTCGCCTCACGCCTTGCCGCGGTAACGCTCGCCGCGCTCATGTGCTGGACCGTGCCCGCACCTGCGCAGCAATCGGGGCCGGTGCAACAAGCGCCGCTGCAGTCGCCGGGCCAACAGGCGCCGTACCAACAGGCTCCGGTGCAGCAAGCGCCTTACCAGCAAGCACCCGTGCAGGCGCCGCCGCCGCAACGCGCGCCGGGCCCGGCAACCTTCGGGCCGGACGAACTCGTCAATGCCGGCCACAAGTTTTTCGGCAACGTCTCGCGCGGACTTGCATCCATCATCGAGCGCGCGGTCAGCCAATGGGGCCTGCCGAACGGTTACGTGCTCGGCGAGGAAGGCTCCGGCGCGTTCGTCGCCGGGCTTCGCTACGGCGAAGGCACGCTCTACACCAAGAACGCCGGCGATTTGCGGGTCTACTGGCAGGGCCCGTCGGTCGGCTTCGACTGGGGCGGCGACGGCGCCCGCACCATGACGCTGGTCTACAATCTGCCCGCCACCAACGCGATCTACCAGCGCTTCGCCGGCATCGACGGCTCGGCCTATATCGTCGGCGGCTTCGGCATGACCGCGCTCACCGCCAACAACATCGTGCTGGTGCCGATCCGCTCCGGCATCGGGCTGCGGCTCGGCGCCAATATCGGCTATCTCAAATATACCCCCCGCGCGACCTGGAACCCGTTCTGACCGTTTCCTGACCGTTTCCTGGGCACTGGCGTCCGACGCGTTTTCTTTACGCGAACCGGGGGCCACTTCGCTCGAAAACGCTAGGGTGCGCACGTCCAGGCTCGCGATTCAGGTTAACGCGGCATTGGGCTGGCCATTTGCCGGTCCGCCATGGCATTGTGATTAACGAATTCTTTATTGCCCGCGGGGAGTAACCATCCATGATCGAACCGATCATGTATCTGGCGATCGGTTTTCTGGTCTCGATGCTGTTCGGGCTCATGATCGTGCCGCTGGTGCACAACCGCGCGGTCCGGCTCACGACCCGGCGGCTTGAAGCGGCCACCCCGCTGTCGATGGCCGAGATCCAGGCCGACAAGGACCAGTTGCGCGCGGAATTCGCGATGTCGGCGCGCCGGCTCGAGATGAGCGTCGACCAGCTCAAGAACAAGACCACCAGCCAGCTCGCCGAGCTCGGCAAGAAGTCCGACGCGATCAACCGCATGAAGATCGAACTTGGCGAGAAGAACGCCACGATCTTCGGACTCGAAGCCCGCGAGAAAGCGGTGAAGGAGCAATTGCGCGCCACCGAGGAGGAGTTCGCGGCCAAGACCGAAATGCTGCGCAGTGCCGAAAAGGCGCTGATCGACAAGCAGGCTGAACTTGCCAGGATCAATCATGAACTGTCCGACCGTTCGATGGTGGCGGACAGCCGACAGGTCGAGCTGGTCGCGGTGCGCACGCAGATCGAGGAGTTGAAGAGCCGCGTCGGCGATGCCGAAAAGGAATTCGCGGCGACGCAGACACGCCTCGCGCAGGAGCGGACGGAATCGGAGAACGCGACGCGTGAGCTGACCGACGCCCGCAGCCGCGTCGAGAATCTCAGCCAGCGCGTCACCGATCTCGACCGCCAGTTGATCGTCCAGGTCAAGGAAGCCGAAATGCTCGGCAACCGCGTCAACGATCTGGAGGCGCGGCTTGCGACCCAGGGCAAGCTGCTGGCCGAGCGCGAATTCGAGAACAACCAGCTCAAGCAGGCCAACGAGGTGGCCGAGCGCACCGCCAAGGAATTGCGCGTCGAGATCGCGGCCTTGAGCCAGGGCGGCCATTCGCCGGCCATCGAGAAGCTGCGCACCGAGAAGGCCGCGGTCGAGGAACAGCTCCGTGTGGCGCGCGACGAACGCGCCAAGCTGCAGCGCGACATCAACGCGATCCAGCAGCAGGCCGAAAGCTCCTGGGCCACCGAGCGCATGGAAAATGCGCTGCTGCGCGAGCGCATCAACGACATCGCCGCCGAAGTCGCGAAACTCGCGATCCAGCTCGAGGGACCGAATTCGGCCATCGAGGCCATGCTGGCGGCCGAGCCCGCCGCACCTAAGCCGGCCAAACCGGCCAATGACACCGTGGCCGCCACTGCCTCCCCCGAGGGCGGCGGCACCCTCGCCGAGCGGATCCGGGCCCTGCAGTCGCACGCCTCCCGCGCCCGCCAGCAGGGGGCGTGATTGCGGGCGAGCTTTCGCTCGAAAACGCATCGATTCACTTCGATTTGTCCCGACTGATCGCTTGACACTATGGGTCCGCACTTCGTAAATCGCGGGCTCTGACGAAGCGGTCTTCGCCGGATCCCGGACGCATAGCTCAGCGGGAGAGCGTTCCCTTCACACGGGAGAGGTCCAAGGTTCGATCCCTTGTGCGTCCACCACTGAAACCCCTTTAAAATAAGAACTTCTCGCATTTTCGCCCGTCGCCGATCTTGGCAGATTTGGGGGAATTTCACGCTTCTTCACGTTAGAAAGCGTGAAAAATCCGTGAAGTGCAGGCCGAACTTTTGTGGCCCGCGGCAAAAAAAAAGAACTTGGTTTGGCGTTTTGGGCGGCGCAGTTAGGCGCGCAAATTTTGACGCATGGGCGAGCCTGGCTAGGCCGCCTAGCAGTGTTTTCGTAGGCGTCTGCGCCGCCCGTACGCTGTCAGAGCAGGCTTGATCACAAAAGGTGCACACAGCAATGGTACCGGCCGCCCCTGACAAAGGTTCGCAGCGTGCCGGCGGCGAGCGCGCCAGATCGATCGACACCAATTGCGAATTGATGCGACGGCTGACAAAAAAATCATCGGGCCGGAGCTTTCGCGTCCGCTACGCGGCGACACCGGTCTCCGCATCTAGTCGGGCAAGGTGCACACTTCGATGTCGCATGTAACCATCTGTATACTTCGCCGATCTGATCGGCGCCATCGTTGGCGATACCGAACGGATCCGGCCGGCTTCGACGCATTCGCGTTCGCCCCGCACCCCGCTTGAGCGGGGTCCCCAAGGGTATCAAGGCGACGATGTTGTGCCCGCCGACAACGAGCGCCCGCTACGCCAACACGATCGACCGTGCGGTGCTGACCCGCGGTGCGTGATGGCCGGGGGACGCGCCCGACGACTCGGCGTGTCTCAGGTCGCGTGCTCCACAGCGTCCTTGCTCCGACGAGCCACCGCATTTGGCAGATAGCGATATGGCGCCAATCTAACGGTGTAGGGATGTAGGGTAGGTGTAGGGTCAAATTCGACCCTACACCTACAAATTCTAGAATAATCTCAAATAGTTAAAGCCGATTGGTGTAGGGATGTAGGGTCGCAGGCGAAAAGCTCTCATAAAAATCTTTTCAGGGCTACTGGGGACCAAAACCAGAATTCTTTCATGTGTATCTACCCATAACCCTACATCCCTACACCAAGAGCAAATAACCAAATGAAACATAACAAGAAAACATCGGTGTAGGGTTCGTCACAACCCTACACCTACCCTACATCCCTACACCGAAAACAAATCAAAAGGTCACAGCGGGAATTAAACGCGGAAACTACCATCGACATCGGAAAGCTTTTGCGTGAGGCCTTGCGCGAAAATGATCAAACAGGCCGGCGATCCACAATCCCGATGCGGCGATCATCGTTGACGCGGGACGCACGCTTAATCCAAAGCGCGAAGTTCGCGGGTCGCGTCGAGGTGTTGCCGCTGTTCAGCTCGCACCAATCGCAGGTGATGCTGTCGACGCGCTGCGCCGTTCAATTCGCGATCGTGATCGCCAAATCGCTCCAGGTTCACGGGGTTGAATTGCAAGTTTGAATCGCCTTGCCGCGTTAGATGTTTACGCCGAAGCAATATCGGCTCAAGACGCGCAGCGGTGACGTCGCCAGGGCGTATTTCGGTGAGCGCGAAACCAAAAAGGCCGTGTCTGCGGCACCGTCGAACGCGGAGCGAGTCATTACCGGCACGTTCATCAAGAACGGACGCTTCCCGAAGCCCGTCGGGCTCAACCTCGACGGCCAAAGTCCTTGCGCGTACCGGCGGCGGGCGCGTGCCTATCGCTAAGCAGAAGTCGGGGTTATTCATTCTGACCGCAATGGCGTCGGGCGCGACTCGGGCGACATTTCTTAGCGCACTGCGATCGCGGCGATCCTTGGCAGCCATGCGTAAGGGTGTTGCCGATGGATGGCCGGCCTGCCGTCGCGCTCGACTCAAGTGCATGGACGGCCTGCTCGTCGTCGCGGTGCCGATCGCCCTCGTGCAGCTTCTATGCGGCGCCTCGGCCGGCGAGATCATCGTCGCCATGGGCATTTTTGGCCTCGTCGGCCTGATAATCGGCCGAGCCACTGTCCCGGTAGCGGGTCCTTCCCGGCTCCCGGCCCCTACGGCCCAAGCGCGCCCCGAAATAGCGCTAGCCGCTGATCCTGGAATCTGAGTTGACACGGTTGACAGGTTGACACCTCCCGGCCGTCAGGTTGACAGATCTGTCAGGTCAGACAATTCGGGCTGCGGCTGGCGCTTTTTCGAAGCGCGCTTGCGTAGTGCAGGCCGTTGCCCTTGGGGAGGACCATTATGAAGTCGCCCGCGCTTCCTTTGCTGCGACGCTTACGCGCGGGCCCAAGGCATCGCCAGCAGGGGCCGTGGTCAGACATGCTCGAGCCGGGTGCGGGACCTGATCGGATACGCCTTTTGCGATTGGCCGTATCGGTGCAAGGGGATCGAGGTGATCCCATATTGCCCGACTACACCATACCAAGGCGATCAACAGCCCGCCGTGAAGACGACCCCGGACTTTTCGAGCATGGTCAAAAATCGATAAGGACTATCTTGTTCCTTCTTGATCACCGACTGAATGGAAGAAGAGGCGTGGATCACCAGCGCTACCGCCAGACCCGCCGCCGCCCCCAAAATCGCCCCCGTGGTCAGCCCCCCCACTGTGGCGCCAGCCACCGTCGGCCCCGCGGCCTGCTCCGCCAGTTTCTTCAGGAAGTCGCCGCCAGGCTTCTCGCCACCGACAAAGATTTCTTTTGCAAACGACCCGGCAGTCGATTTGCTCTTCTTCCATTCGGAAATAACGGTGCCGACCTTTTCCTTTAATCTCTGTTCAAATTGCTCTTCGTCCCGCATCGGCTCAATCGATTTGGCAACCTCTGCAACCTTCTCATGAAATAGAGCCAATGTTTTTTGTTCCTTCTGCAATTTCACGATGTTTTTTGCCGTGAGTTTCGACAGGTCAAACCGCTGATACACCAGCAGCTCGACCTTGGATCGATCGGCGTTGAAGGCTTGCGGTTTGTCGGATCGACGACGCTTGATGAGCTTACTGTACAACTCGTCCTCGGCGTTGCGTATAACACAATCATGCAGAGGGGGGCCTCATCCGCAACAATGCCGAGACCACGGTCAAGTGCACAGGCCACGGCAAGGGTCGACATGATTCCCTCGCCTATGTGGGGATGCATCTCAAGATAGTGATCGCCATCAGGGACATTGGGTTCCCATGCCAGCTCTAAATCCTTCAACTCGCCGAGCAACTGACTCGCCTTACGTGAATGAAGCTGGTAGCCGAATCTATCTCCGGTACTACGCTTTAAACGATTGGCCGCCTCCTGTGAAAAGCGCATCGCAAAGCGCGGGTCGTCCTCAACGTCGCGCCTTATATTGCTCAACAAACGATCAAGTGACCTGTTCACGCCACGGCTGTTCAGATTGGCGTAATCAAGAAGCCCGTCCTTTTCCAGTTGCCGAACTTCGTCGGGATCGTCCGGATGGTACCCATCCGGTATCATTCGAAAGACCTTGGGAACGACCAGAAGTGTGCTTTTCAGCCACTGTTCATCTCGAAACTTGATATACGGGTAATAGAGAGCCCCCCGGTCGAACATCGCCAGCCTCCTCTGGTCAACTTCCAGCTGCATCATTAACCAAGTAAGCGTCGGAAGCTAGGCCCTAACCCGAGGACAGAGCGACTTGGCCCTAGCCGCCACGCGCTCGCGGTATTCGGGCCTGATGACAAGGCTTCCCCTCGCCCTTGCGCGCGGCGCCGCCGAGGTCGACGGCCTGCTTGAGCGTCATCCTCACCGACGCGCTGAAGCCTTTGGCGAGTACGGCTTCTCCGGCGCACGCCTATTTCCGGCTCGCCAATAATCTGATTTGTGATCCTCCGATAGATATCTTTTTTATCTTCGCCGCTGTTGCACTCCTGCCGTCGGTAAGCACGTGCAATGCAGGGTCCGAACGCGGCGCGCCGAAGGTCCGCACGAGGGGTGCCGCTCTCTGTTGAGACGTGTGGAGGCGGCCGGACGGATTTGGGCGCCTTGCGCGCGAGGGCGGAGCTCCCTAAGGCAAAACAAAAAATCGAGCGCTTGTCCTCGTCCCTCCCTCTTGCGCGAAGGATCGTGACCGTCAGGCCGAGACGCTTCTGTGGTTCGGTAAGCGCGGCGAATAGCCCATCTTGGAGCAAAAATCGGCGTCCGCAACCGGAAGCCGGACCATGCCGCCTTTAGCAGATCGGCCTAAATCTCGATGATCATCGCACAGCCCGACATTTTAGTGCACCGTTGGGCAAGATGAACCATAGGTTGCGATACCAGACGAATTGCGAAATAGTCGATTTTTGCATTAAACGCCCTTTTGCCGGGGCCCGCCGCAGGCCACTCATGCATATTGAATCGGTAACTCTTCAAAATTTTCGATGCTTCGGAGCAAATCCGACAACAGTGACCTTGGGTCAGGACCTAACCGCTCTTATCGGAGCCAACGGAGCGGGCAAAAGCGCGTTCATTGAGGCCCTTCGGCGATTGTTCGGGGTCACCCGTGAGGAAAGAACCCTAAGCCGCGCGGATGTGCACTTTGGACCGAATGAGAAACCCGACACGGTAGAGAGTCGCGAGGTGGTGATCGATGTTGTCCTAGCTTTACCGGAACTGGCTGACGCGGAAGCTGACGCGGAAGCCGTGCAGACCGTGCCCGAGGTGTTTCGCGTGATGACGGCTGGATCTCCTGGCGATCCGCTAAAAGCTCGGCTACGTCTCGAAGCTCTGTGGAAGCGAGGCGAAAGTTTCGTCGACGAGATTGAAGCTGACTTGTATTGGGTCTCGACGCTCGGGGAGGTCGCGTTCGGTGACGCTGGAGGCGCCGGGCTAGACAAACAGCACGTGAGCTACTCAGATCGTGGTAAGATTCAGCTTGTGTATATTCCGGCCACACGCGATGGCGTGGCGGTGACTCGGCAGGCGCTTCGCCAGCTCTTGCGACGCGTTGAGCGTAGCGGCGCCTTTGGAGATGAGACCGAGGGGGAGATTCAAGGCATCAGCGAGAACCTGCAAGAGAAGATGGATGAGTTGCCAGCGTTGCAGTGGGTCGCGGAAAGACTGAAGAAAAACTGGGGCCTCTTGCATAACGCTGCGCATCTCAAGACGCCACGGCTCGTGGTTATTTCGCAAGAATTCACGCAGATTCTGCGCAGCCTCACCGCCAAGCTATCCCCCGCGCCTGATGGCCGAGAGCGAGGAATCGACGAACTGAGCGAAGGCCAAACGTCCCTCTTCTTCTTGGCGCTCGCCGCGACGCTTGCACAACTGGAGGCGGAGCTTGCGAAGACACCACCCCCAGGTGGATTTACGGAGATGGACATATCTCCGGCCGCCTTGACGATTTATGCGGTCGAAGAGCCCGAAAACCATCTGGCGCCCTTCTACCTTTCGCGCCTCGTCAACCTGCTTGGCGAACTCTGCAAGGGACCGAAAGCGATGGGACTCATCACCAGCCACGCTCCAAGCGTCATGCGCCGTATCGGCCCCGATTGGGTTCGGCACTTTCGCCTCGAGCCAGAATTGCTCGTAAGTCGGGTCAATCGTATCCGTTTGCCCGAGGATGACGAGGAAGCCGAGAAGTTCGTGCGTCAGGCGGTTCTGTCCCAACCCGAACTCTATTTCGCAAGCTTGGTGATACTCGGCGAGGGCGATAGCGAGGAAATCATCATACCGCGCGTCGCGAAGGCCCTCGGTGTTGATCTCGATCCTGCTTTCACGGCTTTCGCGCCACTAGGTGGACGACACGTAAATCATTTTTGGCGACTTCTAAACGATCTCGACATCCCCGTTCTCACCCTGCTGGACTTCGATTTAGGTCGTCACGGCGCGGGTCCGCTGCGGCTCAAGTATGGCCATGATCAACTGACAAAGATCCGAGATATCGAGCCTCCTGATGGAATCGCAGGCGATCCAGAAAGGGTAAGGTATTGGAGGGGGCGGCGTGAGAAGGGAATTCGCTTATGGCGAAGATGGCTCGCGAAGCATGGCGTGATTTTCTCATACCCGCTTGATCTCGACTTGATGATGATACGTGCCTTTCCAGATGCCTACGGAGTTCCTGATGCCGAGGCGCCTGAGGACATGACGAAATTAGAGTCATCCGTATTCGGGAACGGCGAAGGACTCGCGGAATACCAACAACGAGCTCCCGAGGCCGATCATCCAACTTCGGAGGAACTTGTTACCTACGAGCAGCTGTTCAAGAAACGTAGCAAACCAGGTTCGCATATCGAGGCGCTCGCCAAGCTTGCTGACGAGGACGTTGTTGAAAATTGCCCTCGGCCGCTGCGCGATTTGATCAATAAAGCCGGACGAATCTTGCGCCACCGCGCGGATGATGACGAAGCAGAGGCATGACGTGGGCCGCATTATAAATCCGGAGGATTGGCAACCGAGCGACGGAATCCGCCTTGAGGATGCCGCGTATCGTGTTGTCACTTCCACGGAGAGCCGGAGCGTTATCGCTGGACCGGGCGCTGGCAAGACGGAACTACTCGCGCAACGCGCGCTCTATCTGCTTCAGACGGGATTGTGCCGGCCTCCTCAGCGCATTTTGGCCATTAGCTTCAAACGCGACGCGGCCAAGACCCTTAAGGATCGCGTATCGCGACGCTGCTCATCGGAGCAAGCGAGGCGATTTGACTCCTACACGTTTGATGGCTTCGCCAAGAGCCTCGTTGACCGGTTTCTAGGTGTGACACCCGCATGGTGCCGTCCACCCCGTGATTATCGTGTGATCTTCCCCCGCAAGGACGACTGGAATGAGTTCTTGCTTGGGCTGCGGCCACCCAGCAAACTTGGGGGCAGAGCAGCGGCGCAGGCCCTTCACGGCGAGGATATCGAGCGATGGGGTCCACTGCCCCTGGAACTTGGCGAAGCGGCCAACATCACGGCATGGGCGGCGGCCGAATGGTGGCGATCCGTGCTGAGCGGGCAAAGGCCTGGGTTGAGCTTCTCCATGATTGGGCGCCTAGCCGAGGCAATCCTTGCCTATAACCCGCAAGTCCTCAAAGCGTTGCGGCTCACCTACTCGCACGTATTCCTCGATGAGTTCCAGGATACAACGGCTGCGCAATTTCGCTTCGTGCGGACCGCCTTTCGTGGCTCTCCCGCCGTGCTGACCGCCGTTGGAGACACGAAGCAGCGGATCATGACCTGGGCGGGCGCGGAAGCCGAGGTCTTCTCATGGTTCGAGCGACGATTCGGCGCAACCCGCGAGATGTTGCAGATGAACCATCGCTCCAATCGGCGTATCGTTCAGATCATCAATGATTTGGTTCGGACCATCGAACCCAACGCGGTAGAGACGGTTTGCGCGCGGCCCGATGACGAAGTTCCGCAAGACGCCGCCGCCTTCTGGATATTCGACACTAACGACGATGAGACCACTAGACTTGCCGACCTCATCGCAATGGATATCGAGCTAGGACTGAAGCCAGACGATTTCGTGCTACTGGTTCGAGCCAAGGCTGACGAGGCGGAGCAGCGGATGCGCGACGCATTCACGGAACGCGGTCTTCGGTTGCGAAACGAAGCACGCATGGTGAATCGCATTGCGATACAGGACCTCATATCGGACGAGCTTGTTGGGTTGATCCTGGGCTTGATCCGGCTTGCGTTGAGAATCCGTGGGCGGGATATCTACGCTTCCGTTCAGGAGGCACTGGGCGCCATCCTCGGCACCGACTTCGAGAACCCCTCCGACACCAAGCTTCTGGAGGCAAAGTTACGCAGCATCGCGGGGATTATCCAAAATCAGACCCAGGGTGCCCCCTCTGAAACCAATATGGCGGCGATGATTGGGTCAATTGTCGAGGAGCTTGGCGAAGCGCCTATTCGGAGGGTGTTTCGTCAGTACGAAAACGACGCATATTTCCATGATGTGCAATCAGCGTTGGCTGAGCTGATTGGCGAATACGTGCCCACCACGAGCGAGTGGGCCGCCCTCATCGATGCGGTGGAAGGAAAAGGCCAAGTCCGGCTGATGACAATACACAAGAGCAAAGGGCTCGAATATCACACGGTCATATTCGTTGGCCTCCATCAAAATGCATTTTGGGGTTACCGTAACAATCGCGAGGAAGAGACCAATACATTTTTCGTGGCGCTATCTCGGGCGCGGGAACGCGTGTATTTCACGCGCTCAAAAGAAGGCGGCGACGTGCGGCAAATCCAGGGCCTGATCGACTTGCTCGCTAACGCCGACGTACCTTTCGTTGAAGTCTGATCAGGAGCTTGCTGGCGTTTTGGACAGATCGCGGATGGCCGGGAAGGATTGCGGAGTACGCGCGTGAGCAGTTGACGATCCGCACCCGGCCGCACGGAAGTGCTGCAAGACGTTAAGCCGGTTCACCTTAAGGCAATTCAATCAAACCTTCTCGCCTCCACCGTGTCGCGCTACTGCTCGGAAGTTATCAACGAGCTTTTGCCGCGCGTTTGCGAAGCTTCCTGGCCTTTTTTGCACCCTTGTCCAGTGCAACGCGCATAGCCCGGCGACCGATGCCGCTGAAGTCGGCCATCGTCATCTCAGTGACCTCCTCCGTTATGAAAAACTCGGTCGCTCCGACCGTGCTCATGTCCAATCCAAAGATTATGGGAAATATACGAGTATGATGCTGAAGGATGCGCAGTTGTACCGGGGCATTCAGCTCGACAATGAGGTCTGCCGGTTCGGGCCTCTCTCCAGCCCAAATACGCGCCGTTGGAATTTTGTTCAGCAGTTTGGCCCCACTTCCAGCGTTATGCACTGCGTTAACGTGCAAACGGCCCTCCTTGAAGAATCTGCTCAGCGCCGAGAAGTCGTAGAAGTAGACGCCCTCCGTGGGGCCAAATCTCGCATAGGGCAAATTGTGCAAGACTACCGGAACGATCGCCTTAGTCGCAGCACTCTGTCCGAATCTCTCCTCAAGAGCGTCCGGCCATGAAACCAAAGCATCGCAAAGTCGCCTCACCTGCTTAATGCTGGATCGCGCCTCAAGCTCAAAGTGGTAGGCTGCAATAGGGCGGTCGCCCGGCAGACTGCGGTTTTTGCATTCGAAGACGAACACGTAGTCACCCCACAGCGCTACCGCGTCGTACTCATACTCCGCACCGTCACGTTTGAACTTGAACGATTGGACTTCGACGCCGTTTCCTTGCAGCAGGGCTATGACTCGCTTCTCGAAAGCAGGGCCTTTTCGGTTGAACGCGATGTCCTTCGTGGCAAAAACCGACATCAAAATTTCCGCGTAGTTCTGACCGATGATGGCGGGCCCGAACAATATTCGCCTTCCAGATGTCAGACGTATCAACGGTGTATCAAACAAATCGCGGCTTCCCCGGGCAAAGGTCGCTGCTTCTAGAAAGATCCTGGCCCTCTCCGCCGTTAGCCCGCCATGAGCTAACTTGTCTAGGATTTCGCAGTCCTCGAAGATTCCTACTAGAGCGCCCTCGCTGCCCCGACGTTCCTCTGCGATCGTGCTCAGCACCACATACCCGCGCAGCCATTCGATCAGCAACAGCCCCTCGATGAGGTCCTTATCGCCAACAATGCCGTACCCAAGCTTCTCGCTCAACGCGCGAGCTGCGTGAGCTTCCTCAACACTTATGAAGCCAAGCGGCGGCAACGGAACGGGCAATGCGAATCCCCGCACATAGGCGGTGGTATCAACGGTTTGCGTCAACTCCGCATAGTTTTGCGCCGACATGTCCAACAACCGATGCTGAGCTGCAAAATCGAGCCACACCGCCGGCGGCGGGACGTAGTGGTACGCTAAGTCGATCATTGGAGGAGTATCGGTGGGCATATCAGGCGGCACACGTTTGCGGATATCACCTCCGAGAAACCGAGACTGTTCCTCAAGCTGGCGCCACAGAACCCAATATCGAGCGAGTACCTCACTCGAACCGGCTTTGTAGCGATCATCTTCGCCGACAGCCGGTAAACTTGGCAGAACCACGATCCCGTCGTCGATCCACTTTTCCCGGATCGCCTCCATCATCAGCATGGCGCCAAGATCGGACACCAGATTTCCGATGGCCGCATTAGGCGACATCGGTCGATTCTCCACGTCTCGAATCATTGGTCGCTGAAGACGTACAACGCCAGTTCGAGATGCTTCAGATATCGCCTTCTGAAGCAAATCCGCGATCTGCAAAGCGGCGCGGTCGATAGCCGCAGCGCAACGGACTTCAGGCTTCAATTTTGCAAATTCGGTTTGCGAAAGGGCATTCAGTATCCGACGGTAGCCGTCTTCAGCGTAGCTCAACTGACTGCGAACACTGTTCAGGGCAGCTTCCGCTCCATCGCCGCCGAGGCGCCGCATCACTAATGCGAGGCCGTCCAAGAACTCATCCCTCTTAGTTTGCTTTCGAATGTCCGAGTATGGAATGATCAATCTGTTCGATCTTCGGACGTATTCCAAAAAGGCTTTGAGGACCTCGCCGTCAAACGTGATCGCATCGAGATGCGCAACTACGCTGGCAATATCCAACTTGGAAAGCGCATCCTTGAGTAGGCCTTCGTTCAAGAGTTGTGACAAAATCGTATCCTTCAGCGTTCGTTCCAAAGCTTTTTCTGACTTGGTGGCTAAGCCAACGCCAACTCACTGCATGTACGATTTCACACCCTTGGCTGTTTGCGGTCTAGCTTATCTGTCGTGGCCTTGCGATTAGGGCGACGAGTTCAAACCGTGCAAAATGACATACGCAAAACTCACTTAGGAAAAGACTTATAGAATAGCCTATGCGGCCCGATGGTGTGGATGGTATTGGCCGAGTTGCGGGGACGGGTTACCTATCGGCAAGGACTGGCTTTTTCAACGGCTTCTCGTTAGCTGCAAAAGCTGAGAGAAGCCACTTGAATTCCGGCAACGTTTCGAACTCCAGGTATGTCCCTCGAAACACGTTGGTCCGGTTCATTATGAGTGCATCAAATTCCGGCCCTAGCTCCCGCCCGTCCAAGACCGCAAGCACACGGAACCCGGCCAGAAGGAAACTATACACGTTCAACTTTTCAAATTTGAAACGTACCGGTTCAATAATTATTCGATCCACATCGTGCCGGCGAGACCGCAGTCTCGAAACTATCAATTTGAATGCACGCATTTCCGAAATCGGACGCGCGCCAAATATGATCTCGCGCGCTACCCTTTCGTAAGGTCCAAATGTCACCACTTGACAATATCGACCTCTTTTGCTGATCGACGCGCGCCAAAGCAACGACAGGATAAATTTGCTAAAGCGTTCGGCCTCAACCGACTTATCCTCAAACAGGTTCGCGCGATCATCCGCCTTGAACTTTCGGCATACATCAACCGCATACCCATCATTCTTGCCGAGCAAGCCATCACAATCAGCGCACAGTATGTTGCCATCCGTCTCCCCAAGTTGGGGAAACGCTTTGCTCACGCCGTCATCAGCCACCTTTAGCAACTCGCTGTTGCGGTCGGCTCGAATTAGGTTCGCAAATCCCCTTGGGATGATGTGCGCTCCAATCAGCTTGGTGTTGCTACAATTATGCCCGCGGCAAGTCATTTGAGCACCATCTAGAAATTGCGCGCGCCGGCCAGGATCATTCGGTTGATGAGACTACGTCCCGCTCGGCATTTTTTTCCATCCGTCTTCAACAAGCTCTTTAAGTATGGAATACGAAATAAGGCTGGTGCCGTAGTAGTATTGCGACCAGTGCAGCGTCTCCTCACATAGACTGTCGAAGATGGGACGCAATTCTTCAGACAAAGCTTCGCGAGCCTCTTGCTTTTTTAGTCGTTGCGGGGCCACCATTTTCTCCTCACTAAAAGCTTCAAAGCAGATCTTAAGCCTTCAATGTCCCCGATCGCACGGGAGCGGCCAAAGAAGGTTTTCGGCCGAACGCGGAATCAGCACTGGCCCATAATGTCATCGACCTTGGTCGCCTGGATGTACCGCGCGGGATTCGCTCCTGTTGCCAGCGCCTGAAAATGCGCCTTGCCGCAGGCAATCTTGGCCGCTTCGTTGTCGCGCAGATCGTCCGCAAACAGGCTGCCTTTCGTTTCGACTACGAAGTAGAGCCGCTCCTCCCCATCGATCTCGACGAGGACCGCCCAGTCGGGATTGTAGCTGCCCAAAGGAGTCGGCACTTTGAACCACGCCGGAAGCTTGGCGTAGACCTTCACCGATTCGTTCTGTTCAAGCTGTTCCGCAAAGGTCCGTTCGACGCCGGCCGAGTCGTACACCACATGCTCGAAGACGGATTTGGTCGTGTTCTTCAGTATATTCCTCAAATAACCCATTAGCTCTTCCTGCTGGAAAAGCTCTTGTGCGAAATAGGATTCATCGCCGATTTTCTGGTATTTGATCCCGTCGACCAGGGCCAACCGCTTGGTTCTATTGATGACCTCGCCGGCGATTTCGATGAAGGCCTGAGGATTACGTTTGAAATCCTTCAGTCGCCCGCACTCAGTCAGAATTCTGACCAAACTCTTTCGGGTAAGCTGGGTGCGGTCCTGCAGGTCGGTCAGCACATCGGGCAGCGCGATGTCGCCTTCCTCGATGGTGACGATGGTTCCGCTATCCTTGCTCCGCTCCGTGGCCTCCACGCCGCCCTGCCCGATCGAAAGATCGGCCTTTCTTATCCTAACACGCGCCTTTGACACCGGGGGACCGCCGGCAATTGCTTTGCCACAGTCGACGACAAGCTTTTCGTTATCGAATTGAACGCGGTAGGTCGTTTTGTGTTTGATGCGATCCCAAAGCGCTTGAAACTCGGCGCTTTCTAGTACGGCCTGCCGGGTCTTTACGGTGATGCGCTCGTCGGCATTCTTGATATCGAGTTTGCCCGCTACTTTCTTCAGTACGTCACGAACGGCGGCCAGGTGAACTTCGAGCGCCTTTGGCAGGGCCAACGTCCCGTCCTTGATCGCGGTACGCAACGTGTCCTGTACCTTGCCCTTGGCATCGACAAATCCTTGCGTCTTGAGATGCTCGAAGATGGCGGCTGATTCGTCAAAACCCAACATGGAAGTTGAGCCGTCGGCTCCCACCACCGGAATCGCGGCAAATTGGTGCTTCTCGACAATACCAAACTTGATGCCCGTATCCTTCTCGATCTCCTTCTGCAGGTTCTCTGCAAATTCCTCATAGCTTTCGGTTGCGACGACGGTAAGCGTGTTGATCTCGAATCCGCGAAGGCGTTCTCCCTTTTGATTGACGCAAAGGCGCAAGCCGCGGCCGATCGTCTGGCGACGCTCGCGCTCGGTGCCCATCTCGCGCAGGGCGCAAATCTGGAAAACGTTCGGATTGTCCCACCCCTCCTTGAGAGCCGAGTGGGAGAAGATAAACTTGAGCTTCGTCTCGAAGCTCAGCAGCCTCTCCTTGTTCCTTCATTATCAGGGCTGTAGGCACGCTCCGCGTTATCCCGCCCCGCCTGATTGTTGTCGGCGGTGTCCGTCCAGCGCCGCGCCTTATCGATCGAAAAGTATCCGTCATGAACCTCCTCGGCCCCGGAGGTCGAGTCAACTTCCTTGAACAAGCTGATAAATTCAGGAAGCTTTGCCGCCCGGCGGTATTCCTCTTCAAAAATGCGGGCGTACTTGCCATTCACCGGGTTGCCGGCGGCGTCGTAAGACCGATAGTGCTCGACGGCATCAATGAAGAAGAGACTTAGCACCTTAATTCCCAGAGGGGCGAGACGCCTCTCCTTTTCGAGATGCTCCTGGATCGTGCGGCGGATCATCAAGCGTTTCATCGCATCAGCGTCGACATCGCCTACCGCCTCGCCTTGCGACAAGAACTTCTCGCCGCCGGAAAGCTTCACTTCCAGTAGTTGGTTATTTTTCGAAGCACGAATCTCGCCAATCCGGCAGTCAGCATAGACGGCGCGCTTGGTAATTTCTTGAAGGTCGTCTCCATCTTGAACGATAACCTCCTTGCGTCGAACCGACTTACCATCTTGAACATCGATCTCCACACGCGCCGTCACGGATCCTCTTGCGCTGCTGGCAGAGATGAAACGGACGTAAGCCTTGTTAAATCCCCCCTCGACCTCCATTGAAGCAACCTCGATCTGCTTCACAAGCTTACGCTCATAAGCATCGACCGCATCGAGCCGAAACACCATGTGGTGCTTGTCGGCGTGGGTCGCGGAATAGCGAAGCGTGCAAAGAGGGTTCATTTCGTTCAGTGCGTTTTTGCCAGCACCGGAAAGACCGCCATCTACGCTCTGCGGTTCGTCCACGATCAGAATCGGGCGCGTTGCACGGATGAGGTCGATGGGCCGTTCGCCGCCGGTCTTTTCACTGTCTTTGTAGAGGTTGTTCACGTCCTTCTTGTTGATGGCGCCAACGGTCACCACCATGATCTGGATGTTGGGACTAGTTGCAAAATTGCGCACTTGGCCGAGCTTGGCAGAATCGTAAAGGAAATAATCGAAGGGCTGGCCGGAGTAGAGACCCTTAAAGTGCTCTTCGGTAATTTGGAGCGTCTTATAGACGCCTTCCTTGATCGCGACCGACGGTACGACGATCACAAATTTAGTGAAGCCGTAGCGCCGATTGAGTTCGAAAATCGTTCGCAGATACACATAGGTCTTGCCAGTCCCGGTCTCCATCTCGACCGTGAAGTCTCCGGAATTCAAAGCAGTCGACGGCGCGAGACCGTTGTGCAATTGAATGGCGTTCAAATTTTCGACGATCTCCTCATCGAGGAGCGTCAGCCGATTGCCGATACCCAGTTCGCTTTCGACCAATCCTAATTCGCCTTGTGAACTCAGAAATGCGCCTAGCTCAAGACTGCCTTGCCCCGTCCGTTCCGCCAACGGCCGGCGGGTAACGGTGAATTCGGTGCGGTTGATCTCCTGACCGCGAAATAGGTCAGCAACAGATTCTATCGCCAGCTTCTGGTAGTCGAGGTCGGGTTCGAAATGCAGTTTCAACGAACCCTCCTCACAAGCTGCGAACGTCGGAAATGCCGTTTTGGCTTAGAATCGCTGCCATGTTGGTCTTGGCGATATCGTCGGCAAAGCCCGAATCATTGAAGACTACGCGAGGGTCGACTGCGGGCGCCAATTGCTTGATCCACGCAACTATTCCGGCACCTAGAGGCTCAATAACATCTTTGGTCAGTCCTTGGGCCAGGCATACAATCAGCACGCCGCCGCCGACCGAGTGGACGATCTTACCTTCGACGTGTTTTGTCTGGATCGGCACGCACAGATCGAGACCGAGTTTTAGTAACAACTCGAATAGCACATCCTGTTCATTCCGTCCCTGGACTATGTGCTCGGCGTTCTTCAACAGGCTGTTCTCCAGATCATCCGGATCGGGGGTCCAGGCCCGAATGTTTGACGAGGTGAGCTTGAAGACACGAAAACCTATATCATTTCGCGTGAGACCGCTGCTGTCTCGAAATGTCGCGCCGACGCGGCGAAGCCGCTCCTTGGTAAGCTCCGAGATCGTACGTCTCTTACCAATCGAATCGCAGAAAGCCGCTGCAAGAGCTTGATCCCGATCGTCGGAATCCAGAGGTTCGGGCAACTGAACCATTACGGATCGGCGCTTGGTACCATCTCGATGGTTCAATTCCCAAACCGCATGCCCCGTCGAACCTGAGCCTGCAAAGAAGTCGAGGATGGTATCGCTCGATCCAGTACAATATCGGATCAATCTCGAAAGAACGATGTGATCCTTTGGGTTTTCAAACACCTTCTCTCCAAAAATCTCTTTCATAACATCGTTTGATGGCTGAGAATGGCGATAGAAGACGCTACCCATAACTTGCAGCTTTTCGCCGGCAGTTTCATCATCGTTACCTGCGTTCGATCCGTCGATGTATAGATAAGATTTCAAAAACGGTGATTTCGTATGATCCTCGCGGAATTGAACGAACCCATCGCGAATCTTCTCCTTCATTGTCTCCTCGACGAAGCGCCACCCGTCGTCCGGAATCTTGCACGGTTGACCAGTTATGGGATGCGGCAGAGCGTACTTGGGGCCACCACCTCCGGGCCAGGAGATGTTGTTGTCTCGCCAAATGCCCCTCTTATCTACGAATCTTGATCTGGAGTATTTCTTGGCAGGACTGGTATCTGGAAGAGATTTGTAGAACTCTACCAACCCGCTTGAAAGGGCTTCAAAGTCCGAGCCATGAATGGATTTCAGGCGATCGTATTCTTCTACGATCTCTGTCACGCCTTCCTTTGGCTCGCGCCAAGCCGGTAATAGCTCTTCGATGTGAGCCAAGTCTTTTGCGTAACCCACTATGTATTCGTGGCCTAGCGAGAATCTTCTTGCATCGTTCTTCCGTCCTCTCTCCCAGACGAGCGTCGCGATGAAATTTTCCTCTCCGAAAATTTCGCTGCAAATTGTGAGTAGATTTGAGAGCTCCTTGTCGTTGATGCTTATAAATATGACGCCATCCTGACGGAGCAACTGTCGTGCAAGCCGCAGGCGAGGATAGAGCATGTTTAACCAATTGGTATGGAAGCGGCCAGATGATTCGGTGTTCGAGCTAATCTTGCGACCTCCATCTGTCTGCCCAGTCAACTCCAAGTAATTCGAAATGTTATCGCGGAAATCATCTGGATAAACGAAATCCTTGCCCGTGTTATAAGGCGGATCGATGTAAATCAGCTTCACCTTGTTCGCGTAGCTCTTCTGCAAAAGCTTCAGGACTTCGAGGTTGTCGCCCTCGATCATCAGGTTCTGTGTTGTTTCCCAATCGACGCTCTCTTCCGGGCAAGGCAGCAACGTTCCGGTCGAAGGAGCCAGTGCGATTTGTCGGGCGCGACGCTTCCCATGCCAACTCAGTCCGTACTTCTCATCCTTCTCATCGACCGTATCGCCGAGTAGGCTCTTTAGAACCTCAAAATCGATCTTTCCTTCTGCGAATGCATCCGGGAGCAATGCCTTCAACGCCTCAACATTTCCTACAACGACATCGACGCTTCGGGTTTCGGGGTCATTTTGACCCAGCTTCTTCATCTCGGGCATTGACGTTTCTTCCGTTTTCAAAGGTTCTCTTTATGGGCTGCGAGTTCGGCTTCCCGACGCTGGATCTCTAGATTGAGATCCACGCGGCGGTTCAGTTGTTTCTCGCGGGCGACCCTGACGCGAAGACCGGTGATTTCGCGCGTCAGCAGGAAATAGGCTTCGAGGGCGTTTCGCCGACGGACGATCGACGCCGCATCATCAGTCGCCAAAAACGCGCCGTTGAGCCGCGCAGCGTTAAGCGCTTCGATTCGGGTCAGCCATCCATCGTATAGAGTGCATAAGTCGAGGCGGGGCTGCCGCGCAAGCGAAAGCGCTTCCAAAAAACGCAAGTGCTCGGGAGCTTCCAGTTTTGGAGGAAACACGATCGTTAAGACCACTCGCTCGATTACAACCTTACCTGCCCGATTCTCGGCATGGCGCTTGTGAGCGACGGAGAGGGAGACGCCGTCGTCATCTGATGTGACCAACATAACGGGATAAGGAATTGCCCGGTGGATCAGTTCGATTAGGCGCGCCGCCTTAGCGCCTGGTCGAAAGGCGCAAGCGACAACCGCGATCTCAAGGTACTCCCGGACATCGTCGACAAACGCGGGCACCCCGATAGTGGTCGGCTTACAGACGGCGAGCCATTGCAACTCATCTATACCCTCTTGAATGGCGCGCTTATCGGCGGGGGTTGGTACGCCCTGTTCGACGAGAAGCTTTTTGGGAACCCGCGCATCGACGCGAGCTTCGGGTGGCAACCCAAGCGCGTCGAAGATCGGTTGAATGCCGTTCTCTACTGTCACGTTACTTGGGCTTCAGGTTGGGAAGTCAATTGCTCGGCTTCCCATTCCTTGTAAGTTTTCGATTGGCCTTTAACCTTCCATTCGATTGTGCCATTGGCCGGACGACCGGTCACGATCGCCGCTGCGGCGCTTGGGCTCTTAAAGGCGTAGCCCTCCGTAAAAATTCGATTCTGTCCCTGAGGAACAAGAATTCCGGCTTTCACCAACTCGGCATACAGGCGGCCATAGGTTGTCTGCTCGGAACCCTGCCCAACCCATTCGGATCTTGCGAGAGAGCCCTTCTCAACAACAAATTCTCCATCTTGGAGGAATGCCGTCGCATGCAACGCATTGGATTGGCTGTTAAGCTCAAATGTACCAGCGCGGTTTGGCGCCGCTGCGGCGGCGGCCGGTTTCAGCACTTCTCGCGTATTTTTGATGAACATATCAATTCGAAGCGCCGGAAGGATCATCAGAAGGTAGTCAAGAAACGATTCCATATTGGCTTGAGCGGCTTCAGAAAGTCCCGATCGTGATGGAGTCGTTCCGTTCTCAAGATTGATTCGTTTGATTGACCGAGCTTCTTCAATGAGGCGCGCTTCCAGATATTTTGCATGAGCCTTGTGCAAATTGTTTGCAGCAGATGTCACCAGAACTGCCGTACTCCACCAGTCCTTTTTGGTGTCATGATTCCGAATGCGGTCGCTGATGTCTTCTCCCTCTCCGATATATGCCAGTGGTTCACCGTCCTGTTCGCCGAGGAGCAGATATACTCCAGTGAACTGGGCCTCCTTCCTCGCCAGGGCAGCGCCTATCTGCGTCCGAGGGGTTACCAGGACATGCCCAGTCCAGTTGAACACCTCAGCGGTCAGCATTCCGTCAGGTCGACCATCGATAAAGTAGAGCTCCAGCGACCTACCTTTAATGTTGATGCTCATTTCTCATCCTCGCCCAAAGAGGGCAACACCACCAAAAATGCCACAACCTCAAAATCATTGATCCCAGCAAACTCGCCCTTCATCGCGTGGGTGCCACCTGGTGAAAACAGGCTGGCAACGGCACGCTCCTCTTTTTTTCCAACCACCGATGCCACGGCGCGTGCCAGCAACTTCTGATAAGGCTCCATGTCCCGACCGAAGCGGGTTGCTTTGTCGAACCGAATGCAGGCTTCGGCATCGGGTAGATCACGACCGATTGCCAGTTTTTTTAAGCAGTCCAGTACCTGCTTCGCTTGCGTGTAAGGAAGGTTGACTTCACCGTTTTCGCCGACGTGTACGACGTAGTGCGGACTTAGAGGATAGCCCGGTTCCGGCGACCTCAGCGCGGCGTCGCCCACGGCACGCAGGCAGAAGATCGCACCCGGCTCTACTCCGCCGTCAGGGGCGTTGCTCCGTAGCGCTGGGGCAACGGCATAGGTGCCGAGCGGCATCGCTTCCATCCGCTCCTTGTTGTCGCGAAGAAATCCGGACAGATCGGTTCGAAAGTCGTTCAACGTTAGGTCAGCGATCGAAACGCCACTCGACAAGTCCTCCAGGTCGATCACAGCGTCCTGAAGTTTTTGAAGCTGGGCGCGGCGGTATTCCAGGTCATTCATCTGGTTGCCGGCCTGAAACTCTATCACGTTCTCCTCGCCGGTCGCGGACACGTCCAGCAGGACCATGCGTCCGCTGACCTTGGATTCGAGATCGAGATACTCGTCGAGCTCAAGGTTCGGCCAGAAGTTCACAAGCTGGATCTGAGTGTTCAGGGATCCTATTCGGTCCACGCGACCAAACCGCTGAATAATACGAACCGGATTCCAATGGATGTCATAGTTGATGAGAAAATCGCAGTCTTGAAGGTTCTGACCTTCGGAGATGCAATCGGTTGCAATCAGGAGATCAATTTCGCCCTCGGTCGCGAGTTCGACCGGGCGCTCCTTCGAGCGGGGCGAAAATGCGCTAAGGATCGTGCTCATATCGCTGCGTAGTTCTGGCAGCGTCGTTTTGTTCGCGCCCGTTCCCGTGACGACGGCTGCGCTCAGGCCGAGAGTTTTCTTGGCCCACGGTGCGAGTTCTCGATAGAGGTAGTCCGCGGTGTCCGCGAACGCAGTGAACAGGAGTATCTTGCGATTGCCGGCGTTGATCGGCTCATGGGCCTTCTTGGCAATCACGCGCCTCAGGGCGTCCAGCTTTGCGTCGCGGTCAGCCGTGACTGACCGGGCGGCTGACAGGAGCGTAGCAAGCCGGTTGCGATCTTCTGTGAGATCCTGCCGCCACCGTACACGGTCGACGTCCTGGAGCAGTACCTTCACTTTCCGGCCGACCAGCAATGCCTCGAAGGCCGGGTCGTCGACATCAATGTCGTCGATCACCGTTTCCTCCACCGATTCATCATGAGCGCCGATTCTGGAGAGCAACCCTTCCACGTCGGCGAGCTGGCGCTGAATAGTCAGGGCAAACGAGGCAACCGAGCTTTCCATCCGTTTCAGAATGTTTACCCGAAGCAGATGGATCAGGCTTTCTTCCCGGTCGACCTGCCGGAAGAAGCTTTGACCACCCCGAATGACTGTAGAATATTTTTGGTCATAGGCGGCTTGCTTGTGCGCGACGACGTACCGCAATGGCGCATAGGCGCCCAGCGTCAACCTGCGAATCTCGTTATTGATCTCGCGAATGGGCCGAAACTCGCCGGCAAGATCGACGTCGGCCTTGATGTTCAGCGGTCGGAGACGTTCAGGAAATTGCCCTGTTTCGGCAGTGCCGTAGTAACGCTGAACGTGCTTGCGAGACCGGGCAATCGTCAACATGTCGAGGAGCTTGAAATAGTCGAAGCCCAACATGTCCATCAACCGCGCCGGTCGGCGGTCGGCTTCGGGAAAATCTAGCCACTTGTTAAACTGCGCCTGAGCCTTCCGGATCGTCGCCTCTATGCTCGGAATACCGTGGCCGATGAGCGCCGGATCATTACCCTCCGTGATGAAGGCGATCTGGTTCTTGAGGTCGGCAAGCCGGTTATTGACCGGCGTCGCCGAAAGCATGAGCACCTTCGTCTTCACGCCGGACTGAATGATGCGCTTCATCAGGTGGTCGTACCGGGTGTCACGATCCCTGTGCGTGGCCTTGTTTCGGAAGTTGTGCGACTCGTCGATCACGACGAGATCGTAATTCCCCCAATTGACGTGCGTGAGGTCGATGTCACCGGAAAGGCCGCCGTCGCGTGAAAGGTCGGTGTGATTCAGGACGTCGTAGTTGAGGCGATCGCCGGCCAAGCCGTTTCGCCGGTCGTTTGCCTTGTAAAGGGTCCAGTTGTCACGCAGACGCTTTGGGCACAAAACCAAGACGCGGTCGTTTCGGAGCTCATAGTATTTTATGACCGCCAAGGCTTCGAATGTTTTACCCAGGCCGACACTGTCGGCGATGATACACCCACCAATCCTTTCGAGCTTGTCGATCGCTCCCACCACACCATCACGCTGGAATCGGTACAGCTTTTTCCAGACAATTGTGTCGCGGATTCCGGTGGCGGACTTGATGATTCGCTCCTCATCGAGCTCATCGCCAAGGTCCTTGAAAAGCTGATGCAGTATCTGAAAATACACCAGGGCGGGGGGCTGCTGCGAAGCCGCTGCTTCAAGACGATCCACCAGTTTGGCTTTCGCCGAAGGATCCGGCTTGATGGCAGTCCAGTTTGCTTGAAACCAGTCGGCGAAGGCGGAGGCTTCCTCTTCCATATCTGTTGACTGAACTAACCCCATCCCAGCCGACGGAGTCAGTCCCAAGCCTTCCGTCGTGAGCGCGCAGGTTCCGAGGAGCGTCCGACGTCGACTTGCCGCCACCACCGAAATAAGCGACTGCGGGGGTGTCGACGATGAGTAACGGACCTCCGATCGCGCCTTGATCCAGTCAGCGGCGAGTTTAGCCACCCAGCGACCTTGAAGTCGCCCGCGTGCAGCGATGTCCGCCGAGCCGCCAAAGAGGCCGGCGTCTACCTCTTCGGGAGCGCCGAGGAGCAGCCGACAAGGAGAGGATTCGAGTAGTTCCCGGACCTCAGCATACGCAAAGATCGAGAACGCGGGAGACATCACGTCGACCGACGATCCGGGGACAAGCCAGCCCCGAAGCAAGTCGATGACGCGATCATTGCCGGTGTTTTGAACCAGTCTCATGCACGCTCAACCCGGTGGCGGAATTCAACTGATGGATCTGGGTGCATACGTGCTTGGAACGTTGCCTTCCCCTGATGGCGACGGAACACCATACCCGATTCAATCAGAAATTGGTTCGGTCCAGCCCCGAAGGAAGAAAAGCCCGTTCAGTTTGAACGGATCTCCTTATTCTCTTTCATTTTCAGTAGGTTAGTTGGTTGCGGAGTGGATCTTGCCCTATGACCTTCAGGTTGCCAGCACTTCCCCGGTTTTCTCACCTTATCCCAAGATCCAACTCCCGCCATCGGAGCGCGGCATCAAACACTCATCTAGCCCACATCAAGATGCTCATCAATGTCGCGCCAGGGTATCCCGACAATTCGCTGAAAGCGGTTTATTATCTCGGGCACGCCGCTTGTATCCGTTCTAATCAGCGCCAAGGGCGCGAAAACGCGTCCCGGTCTCTTCAATGCCGAGCCAAAGATATTCTGATTAGTACCGCGTATTTCGAACTGCCAATGGTCGCCGGATTTGAGCCTGGCGGGGTCCATATTCAGAGTGATCGTATCATTCCATACCCGCAAGAATCTGCGCTCGCCACCACCGCTGCTATAGTCCCCAACGGGTTGGTCGAGCACCAGTGTTCGATGGTCGATCTTGTCGATCTGGCTGCGATTCGAGCCGCTGGTTTCATTCACGCGCCGCAGAAGACCCGGCTCGTTGAATCGCAGGTTGGTCTCGGACAGAAGCTCAACATATTCACCTTTGGCCGGCGCCCAGCTCTCAAGCGATCCCAACCGAAATGTGACCTTATTCCCCTTTGCTTGTTGAACTTCAAACAAGGCAAATGCGTTGTCAGCCGACATTTTCCATTCCGTACCCTTATGGAATTCGACCCGACACAGCTGGTTCAGCTTCCCCGTGACAAACTTTTTCAATTCGGCCTGACCGCTTTCGGGGAATGAGACATTCCCGACTCCTTGCTCGGCGCGCTTGTCCGCAGCCCACTCGTTTACTTTCTCAATCACGTCGCGGCATGAGAGATTGGTCGCTGTTCCTGCCCATTTGTCATCATGATTCACGCGCCATACCACCTGGCCTCGGGCGGCCATGTCGACTCCGGGAAGTGCGGTCTCCAGAAGATCTATATTCTCGGCCGCGGTAACTTCCCGTTCCATGGCTTCGAGATAGATCAAATACGTTTTGTCGTTCTCCAACGCTTTCGGCTCGAAATGCCCCTGCTTGAAACAATTTACGTCCTGCTTGCAGTTCAGGATCAATCCATCAACTGTGTACCAGCCGGCTTTGAGGCTAATGTCGTTTCCGCTGATGGTCGGAATGAATCCACAGTCGCCGCCGGCGGGACCGCCATGCCGGCCGTAAATTGAACGTGTGACCATACGCAGTTGATGCAGCACAATCGCGGTTTGTTCGTTCCAATCGCGATCGAGGATAGGTCGTCCCTGCTGAAGCAAGACACGCGTATAGCCCTGAGCGATATCAAAACTGTCCCTTGATACATCTATTCGCATTTGGAATAACCTCTACTACGAGCGCAGAACGACGCCTGTTCGCGCTTCCAATGGGACATGCTCGTTTAGCCTGACCTTCACGACGTTTTCGGCATCGGCGCTGACCTCGCTTTTGCACGGAAGATAACATCTGAGAGAAGCCGGATTGCTGTTGCCGGACGGCGGCAGAACCCTGCCGCGCTCCGGATCGATAACCCATAAGGCGGCGGTGGCCTGGCCTGACACGCTGCCAAACGTCACCAGGTCGCGGTCAACAGCCGTCGGCGGAATCGACGCATGGCCGGCCGCATGCTCATAAAGGCAGATGACCCGCTCCGCGCCATAGATCTGCTTCTTGACGGCGGTGGCGTCGCCGCCCTCAAAATCGCTCAGATAGATCGCGCGGGCGGATTCTATAATGCGCGTTGCATCCCCATCTGCATTTGCAGTACCGTAAAGCTGAAGGTCTCCCCCGTTGGGGCAAACGGTCAGTTCGCTGCTGTGTTTGACGCTGCTCAAGTCAACATTTCTGCGGCCGGCTCGTCGGGACCAGGCTTCCACTACCACATCGAGCGGATGCCACCGGCCGCGTTCGGCGTGGACATCAGCACGCCGGACAGTCCCGACGCGGGGGACCAATCCCGGTCCCTGGTCGATGCGATTGCGACCGATCAGCTTTCGAAGATCCGGTGTCCCCTGTGATCTTGACGCGCCGGCATAACGAATTGACGGCGTCGATACGACTTCACGGTTGTTTTCAAACACAACGGTATGCCAGCCGGCGATCAATCTGACGATTTGTCCCAGGACGTCGGCTGTTCCCTTGCGACGCCTGGCCCAGATCGTCTTTGCGATATCCCTTCGCAGACTTAGTTTCGGAGGATCATCGCACCCGGCGCCGCCGGCCGATGGTTTGACGCCGTTGACAGCCTGCTTCGCGGCTTTTGGCTCTCCGAGGATCGGACGATAGCCGACCAAGTCTGCAATGTAGGCCAACTCCTGAGGGCCGCAGGTTTCAATGAACAAGTTGACATAGGATTCTTCAATCTTCTCTTCCAGGCGATCGGCCCGCTTGCCGAACTGCCGGAGGACCCGCTCCAACGGTTTGCCGTCGATCAGGGAGTCGCGATGCCGGATTACGGACGGGAGTAGGCGATACAAGTCGCCGTCTTCGAAATGACCTTTTTTCATGACTCATCCAGCTCGAGTGCGATGCTACCCGGGATATGCGGTTGAATAAGAAGAAGTTCGGCACCTGATACATTGCCACCTTGATCGAAACCTTGATCGGAGGCTTCGATACGGACCTCGGACTTCTTGTCGCTAGCCGTTGCGACGTCATATGGACGGAATTCGGTCAGCGATGCGAAATCCACGGTGTTGACCGACTGGATTGCTGCGAGCGCCTCGCTCGCATGAACGGATTGTCCAAGCTCGCGCCGCGAAAACCCGAAGACTTCGACGAGTGCCGCGCGAACCATCGCTTCGGTATCGTCCCACGATCCGCCCGCTCTCATCTTGACCCTGGCCGCAACCTTGATCGGACGCAGGATGCCCGGCACGACGAAGATCGACGTAACACCATCCTGATGTGTCGACATGGCGCTTTGCAGCGCTGTGCACGGCACGCTGTCCGGTTCGGGAGCTACGACACCATTGCTGAGAATGCTGACGGTAACGACCTCATGATCGCGAATCGACAGGTATCGCACCCTCGCCTTTGCGATACCCGGATAAACCCGCGCCATATGGAGAAAATCCGCCTTCGAGACCAGCCGGTCAAGTGCGACGGTAGAAAGCGGCGTATTGGAACGAACCAGACTGATGGGTTCCCGATCGGAGCCACCGGAAGCCCGTGTATTGGACACCTCCTTGACTCCGAGTGGGTGATCGACCGGAAGTTTCAGCCTGTCATGCGAGACATTGCCGGAGCGTCCCACTCCGATGCGGTAGGTCGCCTTGATGTTTTCACGGCCGGTCGGCAGCCGGGCGCCAGCACGGCCGTTGCCAAAATACACCCGCGCCGAAGCGGTCTCGTCGATCCACAGCGAGAAGACACGTTCTCCGTTGCTGGAACACGCCAGCGTATCTATGCACGTCCACTTCTCAGCACCCACCGTGACGATCAGTTCGGGATTCGCGCCTGGAAACGTCGGAACGGGAAGCAAGGTCAATGGACTTCTCGCCAACGCAAACGACTGATGCTCGCGTGCGCCGTTTCCGCTGCCGAGCGTTTCAGAATAGGTCTCGCCGTGCGTCGCCTCAACGACGTTGCCATAAATTTTGACGCTCTTGGGATCGTAGGTGTATTTCAGCTTTTCCCGAAACCTCAGGATCGTTCGCGTTGCCTTACCGTCACGCGACGCACCGGATGGATGCGTGGCATAGGGAAAAGGCGGATGAGATACACTTTCCACCGTCAGAAGCTCGGGCTCCTGGTCTTGAGCCTGGGGCATTTTGATCGGCGGCTTGCCATCCAGAATCATCATCCGGCCAGGATTGATCCCGAGGTAGATGCCGTTCAGCTCGATGGTGTCGCCGAGTTGCTCTCCGACGGTCACATCCGGGCCTTCGCTGGCGGGCGAAGGAACATCGAGCGGCCCGTTGCCTGGTTGCCTATCAGTCGTGGCCCCTGCGCCGATAGTCGCTATTGGCTGCCTCCCTAGATGCAGGTCGGAGTCGTCGATGTGAACGATCACGCGCTGAACGACTTCCTCATATTCACGTGGCAGCCCCTTCTTGTCCGGCGGAGCGGACTTCCAGGGCCGATCCAGCGTGAGCCGGGTGACGTCGCCGGTCATTCCGTAGGCTGTGCGGGACGTCAGTTGCACGGCCGCCACGGTGTAGACCTCAATATCCTCTCCATGGACCGAGCGATCGGGAATCTCGATTGCCAGCCGGCTGGAGGGAACAATGCTCGCCTGGTGTCCTTCCAGATCGATAATGTTCGGAAAGTTGCGATCGAAGTCATCGATTGACCACGGTTCGTCGCCGCTCTTGGGATCGCGAGGGTCTGTCAAACGTCGCGGAGCACCGTGACCGAAGACTCCGGCGCGCCTCCGAAACCCAACGATCTTGACCGGCTCCCGATCAGGATCAAACGCTGCCGTTGCCGTCAGTGCCGCGAGCGCGTTGTCTTCGACCCACGTCTGACCCTTCATCTGGATCTGGTAATAGACATCGGTACCCTGAGCGTCGACCGGGAGCATCTTGCCCGCGCCCTTGGGGACGACCGGTTCCAGGCTTTCTCGTTGCACGGGATCCGGGCCCATCGGACCGTAACGCAACACAACCGATACTTTGGTTTGGTCCATTTCCCGGTCAATCTCGATCTTCTGAACCGAAAAATAGATATCGCGCTTGCCTTGCTCGCCGTTGTCCGACTCGAGTGCAGCGCCGCGCAATTCTTGCGTCACTTTCAAGAGATCGCCGGACTTCAGTCCGGTTGCGGTACCGCGGAGATAAAGCGTCGAGGTGGCTGGATCGACCGAACAATCCTGTGTCGTCGCAAGCCGAATCGCATTCCAGCGCGACCGCGCCACCAGATCCTTGCGCGTCTCGAATGTCAGCGCTTGCTCGCCTGGCTGGGGCATCGCGCGGATCTTGCTGTACGCGGGAATACGGACATCCTGCGACACGCTTTCGTCGATTGTGTAGTAGAGATAGCAACTGGCGGCCAAACCTCCGTCGGGCTTGTAGCCCACCATTCGAGCGAGTTCGAACACCGACAGGTCTTCAACGGCGGTCCCGATGTAACTTTCGTTGACAAGCCGCTCCTGGTAAAAGCCGAGGACGTCGGACACGACCGCCCAGGCATCCGCCAACGCGACCGTCGGATCCGAAATCCCCACGTCACCGGTTGCCGGCAGCGTTTCTGCACCGAGGTCGCTCTTCAGGAAATTCAAGGTGGATTGGTGGTCCAGGCCGTCATCGACGATCTGTGCCCGTACTGGCGCCAGCATCGCGCTGATCACGGGAGGCGCTGCAAATGCCCCGGTCTGGTCGCCGTCGCCTTTCATGAGTCACCTGTATCGGACGCATCGACTACGTCCGGGTCGCTCAGGACCGCAATCTCATGCGGCCCAATCTCGATCGTGGCCACCTGCACGTCACCAAGGTAAGGAGCATCCGCTCTCTCGAATATTATTTGCTGAACGCTTGCCACACCCGGAACGGAGTGGATCCAGGAGGCAACCTGGCTCCAGTGGACCGATTGCCCGAACGTCAAATTGTCGTCGTCGAAGAATGATTTTTCGGGCAGGGAGCCTCCGCCGACAAGCTTCTGTTTGACAAGCTTTGCGACATCGCTCGCGACGTAGCTTGGCATCACCGCTACCGTCAGCTTCACGACCAGTTCGACATAGGTCGGAGCGACAACAATTACTTCGTGATTGATGCGCCGTACCGGCTCCAGCCGCTGCAAAACGCGGTGCTTGAGGGCCTCCCATCGAATGGCCTCCTCCGGCGTCGAACTTCGAACCGGAACCTTCCAGTGCTCGGGATCAATAGCCACGCTTACGATGCGGCGCGCGCCTTCCCGTGCAATCGTGGCCGTAGCATTGGAAACGCCAGCTACACTGCGCGCAAACTCCGCATAATCGTCAGCGGATATCGCGCGATGTTGATGGACCCGCATATCGCCCGGCGCAAGCAGACGCGCGGTCGCGGCAGATTCGGGTTCAATTCCTCCGGTCGCGGCCACCGGATTGGTCACAACGATCTTGTCGATATCCGCGTGGGTGCATCCATCCCTGACCAGTATCCGGGTGATGGTATCCGCGGGTACGTTGCCAGCCTGGCCATTGCCAAGACGATAGGTGGCGGCGAACGTTGTTCCATCGGATGGCCGCTCTCCGACGCCAGCACCATCGCCGAAGCGTATCGAGGCCCGACCTTTGTCATCGACCTCAACGCAAAAATGCTGATCCGTCGGCAAGGACTCGAGCAGGTCCGCCCTGACCTTCCATTCTCCTTCTTCGGTCTTCAGTTTGATTGCAGGCACCGCTTGACGGGGGTCTTGAGTAATCACGGAAGCGGCGCTGCGTTTTTCCCGAGGCAACGGTGCGCAGTGCGTAAGACCTTTTTGCCGGAGCGGCCCGGCACGGCCGTCTCTCGCAACCAGACCATTATCAGAAGCCGGGCTGCCGGGATCCTCGTGACCCTGGCCATGGTCCGCGAGTACTATGTTCCCGAGGGCCTGCATTCCTCCGAGCTGCAGCATGTATTCCGGAATCGCGTCGTCGATATGCCAGGTGATACGGGCTACCAAATTGCCCGCTTTGGCAGCGGGCTCCTGCGTAATGACGGGATCTTCCGTGAGCGCTACAGCATGGCAAAGGTGCATCGGCGCCTGGTTGCGGACGGCCGACTGGCTGCCTGCGACAGTTTTCGTGCCGCGCAGGACGAGCACGGCGCCCTTCTTGAGGACACCCGCGGCAAGCGATTCCAGCTCGATATTCGTGCTGGTGCCACCCTTCACAAGCTCGCCTGCCACGTCCATCTCGTTGAGACCGGGGTACAGGTTGATCGGATCGCAGATGACCGGCTGAAATATTTCGTAGCTCGCGTCCGGCAGCGCGGACAGATCCTTCTCGGCCGAAAGCGAGAATTCCTTGCTCATTCGATCATCAAGGGCAACAAACATCACCTTGGCGAGATCGAGCGGAATGTTCTTGCCTACACGGCAGTGAATCCAGGCGCGCGCATTGCAGCCTTCGTGAAGAACATAGTCGAGCAGCCGCGCATGCCTCCGTACGGATACCCGCTGCCGCGCGGTGCCGAGATAGGCTTCAGTGGCTGCCGCATCCTGATAGTAGCTGAGATAGTCGGCGACATATGCGAGCGCCTCGACAATGGCGATCCCGAGATCGGGCGCGTGCCTCTCCTGCCAGGCAGGCAGCGTTGCCGAGAGCCGATCCAGCATCAGCTGCCGGAAGCTCTCGTAATCCTTGGCCATGTAGTCGATCGAGGGCCGAGGTTCTGCCAACTTTCTACTCCGTTTCTTCACTCCCAAAAGCGGATTTCAAGTCAGACCGAATATTCGGCCTAGACCGCGCGTTCAAAACGCTCCGCTCTCACAATGTTGTCGCGCGGCAACTGGAACTCCACCAACACCCGAAGCGTTGCGTCTTCGGCGCTCACTTCCAGCTTCCGCAACGACATCACGTCGCCCATCCATCGATGAATCTCCGATTCGACCAGCGCCTGCAGTGTGGCGACGACTTCCGTACTTTGCGGCGCAAACACCATCCGCTGAATGCCGCATCCGAAGTCGGGGCGATTGACCCGCTCGCCGGGCATTGTGAACAGCAGCTGCTCAAGCATCTGCCGCACATGGACCGGCTCGTTCGCCAGGCGTGTAACGTGGCTGGTGTCGAACACGTAGGGAAAGGCTATCTGCATTGCTTCTGTCCTTACGTTCCGGTGGCACGAACCTGCGTCCTGAAGATTTGCAATGGCGTGCCGTTCGGCGTGCACTGAGATTGACTATCGAACAGCAGCACATTGTCGCCGCCGGCAAACAAGCGGGTCGCGGCCATCGTCCAGGCCGCCGTCGAGCAAGGCGGCGAGCCTCCGAGCGTCCAGGCCGGAAATTGGCACGCCGTAACCGAATAGGTGTCTGATCGAACGACTATCGGGTTTCCGCCCACGGTGACGCGCGGATAAGTCATCATGGGTTGCGCCGGCCCGAGATGCATGCACTTAACGTCGGCGCCCTGATGCAGTATGTAGCCCGGCATTTCAGTCCATTCCTTCCTGATCAGCGCACGACCAGCCCATCGCTGTTGATCTTCACTTCGGACGAAGAAATTTCGATCGACATCGTCGGACCGCAGGAAATCTTGATCGACGATTCCGTCATCACAATTCGCGGGCCCTGCTCGCCGCTCGCCGTTTCGATC
The DNA here is from genome assembly GCA_017305715.1 of Hyphomicrobiales bacterium. Taxonomy (GTDB): domain Bacteria; phylum Pseudomonadota; class Alphaproteobacteria; order Rhizobiales; family Xanthobacteraceae; genus Bradyrhizobium. Next base: position 35,135 of record JAFKKG010000033.1, read on the forward strand.
ACCACGGCGTCTCCACTGTTGCCGGCCAGAACCACCCTGTGCCGGCCTGTCGATTGCATGACCACCGGCAGCGACGTCAGCTGCGCCCCGGTGCCCAGCGCACCGTTGAGCTCGCCCTCTTTCCACCAGCAGCCCGTCCATATCGGCTGATCGATATCCCCCTGCACGAATTCCACCCACACCCCAGAGCCGACGGGTGGGATCGCGTACAGGCCGTTCCTGTCGCCGGCATACGGGACGCAGGCATCGGCCCAGACTTCTACCGGCGATCCCCCCAGCGAAATCTGCACCCTCAATCGACCGCACCCCTTGGGATCGAAGGCAGAGACCACGGTGCCTCTGATTTTTCCGAAATGCTCCTGACGGGTCATATCGCCACCGCTTGCGCCACTGCGCCCAGGCTTTCCCGTGTCAACGTGCAGCGTTGCGTATAGGCTCCACGTCTGATCGAATGGGTCGCACGTTTGACATAGTAGATGCCATCGAGCTGGCGTCCCGCCCCGCGCACGCCAACGAGCCGGCGCGGACGGAGAACATGTCCGTACTCGGCGACGTCGATATCAGCGGTGGCTGTCAGCGCGTCTTCCGATCGCTGCGCGGCAGCGGTGCCTCCGTCCAGCACATCCATGATGTCGCCGCCGGCACGATAGCGCGCCAGGGTTTTGCGAACGATCCCGTGTTGAAAATCGCGTGCGGGTTGGCTGGCGAGCGCGCGGCCAATGTCGAACAGGGCGCTGATCGGCTGCAGCGAGCGAGACTTCGCATCCATCGCCGTTCCCCCCGAGGTTTCAAGCTTCAGGGCATCGTAGTTGAAATGGATCCGGGCGTTGGAGTCCGGCCCCATGTTGACCGTCAGTGCCGGCTGCGGCGCAGAGACTTTTGGCGGCGGCCCCCAATACGCAGCGTTGACGTTCGGGCTGCTTCCGGGCTCCACATAGAAGACGTGCGCGTAGTCATGTGCCAACCGCCGCAAATATTGTAGATCGGTGCAGTTCTGCAGCGGTATCCGCTCCAGCGGCGACGGTGTCCGGCTGTTTCGCGGCGGGCGAACATCGGGCAGTCCGCCCAGCAATCGCTGATATTGCGACAGTATCCTGAACACGCGCATTTCCGCGCTGAGTCCTACATGGCTGACGGTCCGCTCCTCCATATCCATCATGACGCGGATGTCTTCGCCGGTCACGGTCAGGGCCGCAGTACCCGGTTCGTTTCCGGGCGTTGCCTGGCGGTGCGTGATGAAGCCGTCGATCAACACTTCGTACTGCGCACCAAATCCCACCTGCACGGCCACACGTGAGAACGGTGCCAACAGCGGGTGGCTGAATACCGGACTGTCCGTGGTCAGAATGCCGGCTTTGCGTCCAGCGCCAAACGTAAGCTGAAATCCGTCGTTGCCTTCGTCTCCCAGTTCGACCTGCACGTCCTGTAGCGCCTCGGCCAGCATCGCGGGCGCCGGCACAGCGATGGTCTCGCCAAGAAAGAGGTTAAGGCGAACGCCGAGCAGTCGGGACGGATTCCAGCTCATGCTAAACTCATGGCGTTTGTTGCCCCGGCATCGGTATCTTGACGATGCGGCCCACCTCGGCCGTGAGATCAAACGGATTGAGGGCATCGTTCGCGTCGCAGATTTGCCAGAACAGCTCCGGCGCACCGAGCATGGTTGCCGCGATCGAATCGAGCCGCTGTCCTTCGCTCAAATGCACCTCGGCAAGTGCGGTAACGTTGTCTCGGGACGGCACGACCCGCCGGGCGACATACGAAACGACGCGTCCATCCGGCCGCTGGTACTGCAGCTTCTTCAGGGCATAGTATCGACTGGTGTGCTCGAACATTTCCGCCTCCCTAGACCAACCGCACGCCGCCACCGAGAACGCTTCCCGCGTTGACCACGCCGCGCATCGTCGCCAGGCCCTCCTTGGCGACCTGATGGGCGATGAAGGCGTAGTAGCCGGGTCCGCCGTTCGGCAGATCGTTATAACTTAACACCCGCAATCCCAGACTGACCTTGGCACGAATCGGATTGAGGTTCGGATCGTGCTGTTCTTCCGTGATCGCAAACTCGGTAAGCCGCACCGGGATAACGCGCTTGAGGCCCCACACCAGAAAGGTCATCGGTGCAGCCGGTGGCAGAATTTCCAGGCTGCCGGCGTTGATCTGGACATTGTTCCAGCTGACCAGCGAGCTCTTCGGATAAAGCAGGAGCTCGAGCTGCGCAAGCTGCGGGTGGATGCCGACCTCGTTCGACACGGCATCTCCGGACGCGAGATGGTCGGTGGCATCGATCTCGACGTCGAGGCGCATGGTCTCGATCGGCGCGCCCTTCAGCCGCGCATAGTCCGTAGTGTCTCCGGCGCCCTCCGCCATGAACTGCGGCTGCAGCATGCGGGTCACGGTTTCCGGATTGTACTGAAACACGATCGCGCTCGACGCCGGGTTCTGCAGCTCCATCACCACGAGCGCAGCCTTGCGGAGTTTTGGGGAGGATGAGAGGCCGGTCATGATATTCTCAATCTTCTATCGTTGCATGATCTTCGTGAATTTTTCGGCATCCTCGACCCGTGCTAAATCATTGGTGGCGCACGGTCAGAAGCATTTTTTGAAGTCGACACGGCGCTGATGATGAGCGCTGCGAGAGCCAATGCTGGGATTGTGGCCGGAATAGCCAAAGCTAACAGAAGTCCCGCTGCGCTAAGCCCAATGACCGCCACCAAATCTCGGTGCTTGGATAAAAAGCCAGCCACAGCGTTCATTTGCTCGGCCTGACCATCAAGCGTCAGATTCTTCAAAATGAAAGCCGCAATTGCGCCCATGGCAGCATTCGACAAATCAATGTCTGGGCCTGGCGCCGCGCTTGACTTACTCTGCTCTTTTCGATCCCTGCTCTTGTCCGCGTCTGCATTTTTGCGGCCATCGTGAACTGGAATCGATAGTGGTTCATCCCGCCTCTTCCTTCTATCGCAGCAACCTCCTGCACTCAGTTGGCTTCGACGAGGATTACAGCTGTACAAAAACAATCCTTCGCCTCCGTGATCCACCGTTATCGATTGGTCAGCAGGAGCACAGTTGCCAGAGTTCTGATCTCTAAACTTTAGCTTGAACGTAGCAACGTCGTCCAAGCGGCTAAGTGAGAACTTCTTCGCCGGGTAATTTTTTCCCGCGACTTCAAGCGCCTTCCGTATCTGGCGCTCGTAACCCTCCAGCTGCGCCCGTCCACGTTTTATACCGAGAGAATTGTGAGGTTTCAGTTCCCCGATCTCAATGAACACTGTGTCTTGAGACTCGATAATCCGTCTAAAGTCAGGTTTTTTGTGCTCACCTTCTAGAGGGAAGTAGGGCGCGTCTGCAGTAAGACCGTAGGCGTTGGCATAAGCCGGCAATACCGTTTCATGTACTTGTCTGCCCGTACTACCCGCGCTACTGCAGACACCGCATCCCGCCGCGTTCTCTTCCACATATTCTCGCTGCAAGACGCCGGCACTTTGTCCTGGATTAAGTCGAAAGTTTCGCCCAGCCGCGATTTGATCCGCCGCTACCGCAGCGGTTGCTTCAGCGTCGTCGTCACGCGCACCTAGCACCAAACCTGAGGAACTACTGAGGGTAGAACCTTGCTGCTGAATTACATGTGTGAGCTCGTGCGCAAGTAGTCGCCGTCCATCTATCGAAGACGGCCTATATCTATCACGACCAAACACAACATCACTGGTCACCGTATACGCCCGCGCATTCACTGCCCGCGCCGACTCCGCCGCGCGGGCGTCGGTGTGCACGCGCACCGCGCTGAAATCGTGGTTGAAGCGCTGCTCCATGAACTCCCGGGTGCCGCGATCGAGCGGCTGGCCGGGCGACTTCAGGACGTCGTAGATGATGTCAGGCACCTGCGCCGGCACGTGCTCATGCACTGCGGCACGCTGCAGCACGCTCGCTTTACTTGCGCACTCCTTGCATTCGCACGTCGACTTTATCGTGGAACGCTGCAATGCGCGCGCTCCCGGTTTTTGCGACGAGGTTGTCTCCTTGCGCGCCATCGCGCTCTGGGCACATGCGGTCATCGTTTCATCGCCTCGTAAATCCGGGTTGCCACATCGCTCGCCAGCCGCGCCTCATTGCGCACGCCGCGGCTTGCCGGGTAAGCGCTGGAGGTCAACGTCCTGGCCGACGCGCTCGTGAAAGCCTGGGCGCCGCCGCTTTCGATCATCGCGGAAAGCTGACGTTCAACGGCAGCTTTCAGCGTGGCGGGGTTGATCCGCTGCCCAGCCGGCACGTCGATCAGCAGACGATCGATGTCCAGTTTTACTGTCATGCGCTCCTCCGCACTTCCAGGAAGTCGGCCTCGTTGATCGGCAGGTCGAGCTTCACCAGCTCGTTGCGGGCGCAGGAGAGGATCAGGCTCATGTTCACCTTGCTGCTCCTGCTGGCAGCAAGGAACGCCGCATTCAGCGCCACCGACTGGATGTTGCCACCCGAAAGCGCCAGTTGCCCCAGCCGTTTCGGATCGAAATCCGTATCCTTGGGAGTCTCGACCGGAAACACGTTCTCCCAGATCGCGGCGCGCTCGTCCGCGCCCGGATAGGGAAACTCCACAATGAAACGAAGCCGGCGCAGGAATGCCGGATCCAGCGCCGCCCTGCGGTTGGTCGCTAGAATGACCAGCCCGCGATAGGCCTCGATGCGCTGCAGCAGATAGTTGATCTCGATGTTGGCGTAGCGGTCGTGGCTGTCCTTTACCTCGCTGCGCTTGCCGAACAGCGCATCCGCTTCGTCAAAGAACAGGATCGCCCCGCCGTCCTCGAAGGCGTCGAACACGCGGCGCAAGTTCTTTTCGGTCTCGCCGATATACTTGTTGACCACGGAGGCGAGGTCGATGCGGTAGAGATCGAGCCCGACATCCTGCGCCACGACTTCCGCCGCCATGTTCTTGCCGGTACCGCTGCCGCCGCAAAACATCGCGCTGATGCCGAGACCGCGATTGGCCCGATTGGCAAAGCCCCACTGCTGGTAGACGGTCCACTGATATGGAACCTGCGCAGCCAACTCCCTGAGCAGGTCCTTTTGCTCTGCCGGAAGCACCAGATCGTTCCACTCTACCTTGGTGTCGATGCGCTCGGCCAACCCAAGCACCCGAGGCCGGGCCGCTTCCCGCGCGCCTTGCCAGAGCTCGGCCTTGTTGCCCGCGCGGGGTCCGTCTGACGGCTTCACCATCGCCACAACGCGTTCGATCGTCGCGATATCAAGATCGAACTGCCCCGCGAGGCGATCGGCGTCGGCGTGCCGCTTCGTCCCGATCAACGCGATCCAGGCCGCACGCTGCTCGGATGTCGTCGGTTTGCCGACGAGTTCGTGCAGGTTGGACTGGTCGATGCCGTGCACCGGCTCGGCCGTCGCCAGAAAGACGAGCACGTCATCAAGCCGGTCAAGGAATCGAATCAGCGGCGGCGGCATCGAATGCCTGTGCTCAACGTGCTCCTCATCATTGTCGACATACACGGCAGCACCGACAAGAACCGACTCCCGGAGCAACAGCCGGGAGAAAATGTCCTGTTCGCTTCCGAGTTCGGATACCGAGGTGGCGGAAATACGCCATAGTTCGTAACCGAGACTCCTCGATACCTCGGCCGCGATCTGCCTCTTGGCCGCGACAGGAGGGCCGAGCAGCTGAATCAGCGGGCGCCCGGGGGTCTTCTGTTCCGCAACCACAAACGTCTGAATTCGATCGCATAGCTCCCTGCGCGAAGGCGTGAGTTCGCCGGCGGGGCCAAGCGCAACAGGCCTGATCCAGTTTGCGACACGATCATCGAGATGATTGAGACCCTTGAGGTAATTGACGATCCTCTCGTCGGCTCTCAACGCGCTGCTGATCAGCGGCTCGTTTGCGCCCTGGTGAATCTCGATCAGGCGCCAGTAACGGAGCGCGCCGGACGGCGCCAGCGCATCCCAGGCGGGGTTGTCGAACGCTCGCATGGCGAGGGCAAACGTCGGGTACGATTTTGCGCCTTCGCCGCTTGCGGCCGCGCACAACCCGCCCATCCCGGCATCGAGCGCGGTGGCCGCGCACAGCAGCAGAACATCCTGCTCGAACGCAGACAGATTCAGTTTCCGGGCAAGCTGGGCCAGCGCCGGAACGTACCGGCTTTTCTGTGCCTTCTTCTCCAGTGCAATGCGCGGATCCGAGGCGACGGCGGCACTCGCCTTCGCGGCGCTCTTCGGCCGATCCCCGGCCGCTAGAGTCAGCGCAGTAAGTCGTCCGCGCACCCAGGCCACGGCGCTGGCGAGAAACGCGGTGTTTTCGGCGTGCCAGGCGGCCTCACCATCGATCATGGCTTCACCTTGATCAAATTGATGAATGCGGGACGCACGGCACCGGAAACCAACTGCGTGAGGTCGATCGGGACGCTATCGACCCCATCGACGCGAAGACGGACCGGATAAATGTCCGGCGCGAGGTTCTCCAATCTGAAGATAGCAGACGAATTTGCGGGAACGGATGCAGGCAAGACCCGCTGGCCTGCGACGATCAAGGCAACGGTTTGACCAGCGATGAGAGGCGGGTCGAATTTGACGGTGATGTCTTTGGGGACCGTAAATTCTTCCGGGTCGACTGAGGTTATTACCGGAGCCAGAGAGAACGACATCGCGTTCGTAACGTCGAACCTTTCGTCCGGGCTGCCTGCCTTCCGGTCGCGTGCAATCTTCAGCATGATGCTGCATGGGCCGGCCGGCACTTTTTCCTTTTTTCCGTTCGACATTACGTTTGACAAATTGAGGCCCAATCCGCCTCTGCTGTTTCCGGTGAATGTCGTCACCTCCAGCACCTTGTCGGGATCGGGATGCACCAGTGAGGTGATTATCGCCGTCTTCTTCTCGTTGCCCGTCAGGCCATGACCATACAGAAAAATGGTATCGTCGATGTGCGCGGCGGATCGGCCGGGCCGAGTTCCGCTTCTAAGCCAGTTGTCGAACGGCTTCTCACCGATCTCGATCCGCTCGATCGCCGGATACAGCCCGGCCTGAACCTCGATCGAATCCGGACTGCCGGTTCCGCGCGCAAGCACCGGCAACGGTGACCTCACTGGCTGCGCACTTTCAATCAGGACGACCGACACTTCATAGGCAACTGAGAGCAGCCGAGGCGATGCCACTCCCGCCCACAATTTCTCCATGTCGTCGAGCGAAAGCGGTTGCATGGTGATCCGGGCCCGCTCGAACGGGACAACCGCACCGCCGCCGGGATCGAGTACCGGATTGTCATGCAAGACCAGCATCCCGGCGCCCAGATGTCTTTGGGCGGCGGCGGCCCCGGGCGCCGTCGCAGTCAGGAGATAGTGCAGGTCCAGCGCGAGCGGCGCACGCGCCGTTTCGCCCGGATTGACCCTCCACGGCATATCCATATTCCGCCAGTTCGCATTTGGGAGGATTCGATAGAGATGCAGGTTGAGGCCCGGATTGCCGCCGGGCGATGACGCCAGCTTGTCCAGGGGATCGACCGTCACGCCTAACGTGCCGCCCGCCGTAAGCTTGTTGCGTAATCTTTCGGTGACTGCCGCAATCGCTTCAGAATTGCTCATGGCGCGCCCTCACGGAAACGCCTATCAAGATACTCCTTCAAATCCATTCGCGGCGGCTTCGCTCTTCTGGCTGACGCCTGTTGGACTGGGCGCTGCTCGCGGATATCGATCCTGCCGATGCTGACTTGTACGGCAGGCGGCACATCAAGGGTGCGATCGGAGTTTTCGCCCTCCCCTCGAACCGCCGAGCGGGCTGCGACAACCGGCAGCGACGAGTCATCCCTGCGCTTGGCGACTGCAACTGTGATCGCCCTGAGGTCAGGGTCACGATCGGGATAGCCGCGTGTTGCGGATACTTCACCGGTGCTCTCGACGGGACGGCGAAGGGCACGCTCCTCCGGGATTCCCCTTGCCTGGTCAGGCTTTTCAGCACTTGTCTCAATCGGAGGGGCGACGTCGCTTGCCCTTTTCGTCCGTGCGGTGGAATGCGCAGCTTTCGATGCGCCAACGAGGTCGATCGCGCTTTGCATTGGATGCGAAATGACGCGATCGCGATCGAGCGACGCGCCGCGCATCGAATTCTCTGCAACATTTCGTGTCGCCTGCGGTTCCGTCGTATCCCGCCTCCGCTCGGCATCGGCCGGAGCCGCCGGCGTGATACCTCGGGGGACGTGAAGGTTGCGCGCCATTTTGGATGGGGGCGCAATTTGATCGATACCGGCTACTCCTGATCGTGGTGATCGATCGATGTGCGGAGCGGACAATTCGGGTTCGTCTGCCCTGTTCTGCTCGTAGGCATTCGTGAACGGGGAAAACTCCTGCCGCTCGACTTCCCGCGATATCGGAGCACCAGCCGCCTTCTCCGACGCTTCCAGGCCACTGTCGAAGCGCTGTCGCAGTTCATGGATTGACGTCAGCAAGGCGTGTTCGTTTCGCGAATCCCTACTTTCCGGAAACGATGACTGCGGTCCGCTTTGCCGGTCGCGCCGTGTATCCGTTTGCGGAAATGCCGCGGCGGCCGGACGCACATCCGTGGCATCCTCTGAAATGAAATCATCGCTCTCGCCTTCAGCCAGAGTCTTCACAGAATCCCGGGCGGAATTGAAGCCGTCCGCCAAACGCGACGCGCCATACAGCGAAACCGGCTTCGGACGAATGCGGGACGCAGCGCCCGTTGCCTTTGCGCCGAGCATGATGAAATAGCTCGTCATGCTCCGATCATCCCGAGGTAATACGCGCGCCGTGCCGGGCTCACTTGGAGCACGTCGCGCTCCGTCCAGCCGTAGGCACGCGCAAACAGATGGACCTCGTGCAGGAGCATCTGCGCCCACCGATCGAGTTCGATCCAAATGATCTCGGCTATGTCAAACAGGCTTTGCCAAGCGTGGCCGCACTGTGGGCATCCGAGATCGAGCCAGATCATCGCGAGCGGATCGCGCCGCTGCATTTCCTCCGTCAACTGATCCAGTAGATATTTAGGCAGGTCCTTCGTTTCGACGCTTTCGTTCGGTCCTTGAATGTCGATGATGCAACGGGAAACGATCTGTTCCTGGTACTCGTTCGGGTTCGTTTCGAACCGGGAAAGCACGAAAAGATCGGTCGAGTCGGGTGTCCGGAATTGGACGCGATAGCCAGAGTCCGCAATATGGTGGTCACCGGCCACCATTTCGCTCGCTTGCTGCAGCAGATCGTCCACCGATACCGCGAATTCCAGTTCGCCACTACAAGCGGGACAGCCGGTCAGGCAGGTGATGCTGTCTCCAAACAACGTCTGCCGCAAACGCAGCAAGTGCGCATCGCGCGTACCGAGCGACAGCTTCGCCAGCTTGTCCGCGTCGGTCTCGGGAAACGCTAGCGACAACAGCGCGATCGGCCGAACTGAAGGCGCGATTCGCAACGTGCGCTCCCATACATCGAGCAATTGGCCTTGCTTCATCATCGCCGGATCTCATTCCTAGGTGAAGGAGGGTTCGGACGGTTCCTTGACTTCGGAGTCGCGATCCCACCCTTCGTTTTCGAGTTTGAGATGCTGGATGGCCACTGCGTTTGCATTGGCATCGAGATCCGGAAGGGCCTGGAATTCAGAGACCCAGCAACGGAATACCTTGTAGGCGATCGCGAGTTGGCCGGCCTCGTTGTACAACTCGATCAGGAGGTCCTTGCGAAAGTCCTTGAGCGATGTCTCGGAGCCGAGTCCGGCGCCCTGATGCCAGACCTTCTTGGCCCAGTTCTCGAACTCCTCGTCGTGGGTAACGCCGCGCTCCAGCGTAATGGCTTCATAACTGGTGCGGCCGGGAGATTTCCGGCCTGCGCTCGGGTCACCTCCTTCCCGATGCGTCACCACCTCCGTGGTGCGCTTGAGCCCGCTGATCTTGCTGACTCCCGCGACATACTTTCCGTCCCATTTGATACGGAATTTGAAGTTCTTGTAGGGGTCGAACCGTTTCGCATTGACGCTGAACTGAGCCATGCTCGAATCTCCTTACGTTTGAATCTGACCGGCGATCTGCTGAAGCTTGACCAACACGAACTCGGCGGGCTTCAGCGGCGCGAAACCAACGAGGATGTTGACTATGCCTTTGTTGATGTCACTTTGCGTCGTCGTCTCCTTGTCGCATTTGACGAAGTAAGCCTCGCGCGGCGTCCCGCCCTGGAAGGCACCCTGCCGGAACAGGTCATTCATGAACGCGCCGACGTTCAGCCGTATTTGGGCCCATAGCGGCTCGTCGTTGGGTTCGAACACGACCCAGTGAGTCCCGCGATAGAGGCTCTCTTCGATAAAGAGCGCGGTGCGACGGACGGGAATGTATTTCCACTCGGAGGCAAGGCGATCGTCGCCTTGCAGGGTACGCGCGCCCCAGACGATGCGGCCCGCGGCCGGCATCGAGCGAAGGCAATTGACGCCGAGCGGGTTGAGTTCACCATTCTCACCATCGGTGAGCGGAACAGCCAGCTGTGGAACCCCCACGAGAGTGGCCTCGAAACCTGCCGGCGCTTTCCATACCCCACGTGTCGTATCAGTGCGTGCAAAAATCCCAGCCACGGCGCCACAAGGAACGAAGCTGAGCGTCTGATCACCGAGCAAGGGATCGGGTTGTCGCAATCTAGGGAAAAACAGTGCTGCGTTCTTGCTATTGGTACCGAGACCCGCGACGCCGCCCTTGGCTTTCTCTTTGCTGTTCCAGTCCGCAGGCGGATCAACCAGAAGCATCGCGCGCCGTTGTTCACAATATTGTCCGGCCGCACTGATTACCGCTGCATCGACGTTATCGTCGCTCTTATAGGGCGGGATACACAGGATGTTAAAAAGGTCTGCATCCGCCAGGCCGTACAATCCTTTCTTGCCCGCTTGCTTTCCTGGACCGATAAAATCATCCTTGCTCAGGTCCTTTCCGTCTGATCCGCCAAAATCTGCTTTGGCTTTCTCCAGATCGGTCTTTGCAGTAGCAACCTTAGTTGTATCATTACTTTGTCGCGCGGCGGCCAACCGACTTTCAGCTTCAGTTGCGAGGTCGGTACGTATCTTATCGAGATCTTGCTGATCAGCTTCTACCAGTGTGGTGGCAGCTTCTATTTTTGCTTTATCGGTCGGACTATTCGTCAGCGTTGCTGCGAGATCACCCTTATCCTTGTCGAGCTTTGCTTGCGCGTCACGGATTTTTTGGAGCTTCGGAGGTTTTCCAATGTCTCCGGAAAACCGGACTAGATTCGATTCCGACTCGAGAATTCGATCAATTCGCCTGGTCGAATCAACGAGGGTGAGATTTCGAAACTGTTCGACCTCACCATCGGCTCGGTTAACGACGGTTAGATTGAAAAGCTGATCAGCCTTCAGACCCATTGAATCCGCAACCGCCTCTGTGACGTCCAAATCAACGGCCGCTCGCAGATTCTTGCCCCAATCACCGTCATCGGCAGCTATCAACTTGAGGTCATCCACGGAAATGATGGCCTTGCCTTTTCCCGTGCCGTCGTCGCCATAGAGGCGAACAATGATCGCTTGGGCGCCGCCATTGAGGAAAAAGTCGCGCACCGCATATCCAAGTTTGCTTTTTTTCCAAAGCCCGCCGAAGCGACGTTCGAAATCTGCATAGCCATTAATGACAATCGGTAGATTTGTAGGCCCACGCGCTGAGCGCCCAACAAACGCGGCAATCGAAGTTCCCACGCCGATAATGGTGTGTACCCCGCTCGGAATTTCCTCGATATAGACGCCCGGATAAGTCAGTGCTGATGGCATTGGATTCTCCTAAGGTCCGTCGTTAAGCTGAAATGCAATCTTTCCGCAGGTAGCCGCGGCCGCAATGCGCGCTCGAACGCGCTTCTTCTTGGACTCGATGAATGTTGCGACTGGTGAAGCTTTACGCATGTGCAAGCTCCGTTTTGGACGCGTCGCTCAACTTTCCAGCGATCGCTCTTACCAAATCCTTGAAGTCGACCCCCGCCGCCCGCAACGCCCGGTCCGGATCCTTGCGCGCGGGGTCAAGGTCACCGGCACTCTTCACATCCTTGTTCGGATCCAGGTTGAACCGTTTGCAGGCGAAGGCCGCCAAGCCGACGCAACGCTTGTAGGCCTCGGGGCCATCGACGGCCCCGCCGAAACAGAGATTGATCGCCAGCGTGGTCTCATGAGCATCGAGCTCCCCGGTCGACGTTCTGGTCTCGACAAAGCGGGCTTGTTCCACGATACCGACGCGGCTGGTCAGCGCGGGAACACACTCAATGATGTTGTTGTCGTCGACGAGGAAATGCCCATAAGCTTGGCCTATGTCCTTTGCCGCCTCGCTCGCGGTCAGGGCCGGCCAACCGGTATCGCCGATCACGATTTCGGTGAATCCCTTCACGAGCTTTCCCGTCCGCGAAGTGGCCAGGACGTCCGGCTTCGCCTTGGGAATCCACTGCCGGACTAACCCATAGCCGCCGAACGCTTCTGGTAGACAATCGGTCATGCTGCCTGCCACGTACAGTTCCCGCTATTTAGATGCAGTGCGACGCTGCATGAACGTCTTCGCTTTTTGGATCAGGTCAGAAATCTTATCCACGCCCAGCGTTACGGCATCTGCGACGAAGTAACTGAATGCGACAACGCCGAGCGCGCTGATCTTGCCGGTGAGCAACGGTGCTGCGGAAATTCCGGCGATGATCGCGGCGACCGTCACGGTGACGAGCGCGGTGGGATCCAATACTTTCGGGCGACCCGCATTCAGTTGCCCGGTCGGCCACTCGCCGCGCCACCATAGTTGGATTAGGAGGCCAGCTATTCCCAAGACCGCCCCATACGCCATGGCAGACTTAAGGCTTGTTACGACGTTGGTTAAGCACAGCAGTGGACCGCTCACACAGTCCTTGATGCTAGTGAAGATGGCGGTCACATCCAGTTGGCTAGCGCTATCGGTGCCGGGGACCTTGACGAGAACAAGCAGCCAGAACAGCAGCCCGATGAAGAATCCGAAGATTCCTACCCTTGTGGACGTCATGGCTTGTCCTCCTTGGGCTGCACCGTGCTATCGGTCGGCGCCTGTACGGCGGCGTCAGAACCAGGCGACGGTGCGGCAACCTCCTCCTGCGCACCCCGCGCTCGATCGGGCCCGATCCGCCGCCATCTGCTCGTGAATTTGCCACCTATTGCAGTCAGCTCTGAGCGCCAGAACGCGACGCCGAAGGCAGCGCCGGCCACGACCAACGCAATGGAAAAAGCCAATGAGGTGTGATCGCTGAAGACATGCCCGGCCAGCCAGGCGAAAAAGAAGCAGAACGGCAAAGACCCGAGTATGATTAGCGCGACATTTGAGCTTGCGGTGGTTCCGATCTTATTGAGGGCCGCATTCCTCATAGAAAACGGCCCATCCGGCGGCAGCGCCTGTAGCCTAACCAGCGACTCCGAATCGGGTCGGACCTTCTCGCGCCACCCCAGATCAATCAGCAATCCGCCGATCAGGAGGCCTGAGACAACGGAAATCGTGTCGACAGCGTTGGAAACCCAGGGGTGCCGGACCCCGCCGAGCTTGCTGAACCATCCCAGATAGGAGCCGAGGCACAGCAGTAGAACGATCAGCAGTGCCCAAATCAGCAGAGGAACCAGTCTGGACGGCTGCGCGACCGACAGCAGTTCTTCGTTCGAAAAGGTCGAACGACCGTCATCAGTCGTCAGCTTCGCCCGAATCCGGTATACGCCGGAATTCCTTCCGCTAATTTCAAATGTGTTGCTCCCCGCTTGCACCGGGGCGAGTTCTCCATCGATCTGGCCATCAATCGTGATCGAAAGCTCGGCAGAATCCGAGCACTTGTTTCCAAACTCCACATGGACGGTGACTTCGCTTTTGGTGTCCTCCCCGACGCTCCCGACGATTGCATCAAGCTTAACCTGGTGCGGAGATGCAAGCGATTTTCCGCAATTGGGACACGCCATCACTCGCTCGTCCCACAACGCCTTTCCAGCAATTCGGCAGTCGCCGAAATTCGTGCAGGCTATCGTCGACATTGCGTTCATTGATCCGCTCGACGTGAAGGCAGTGAAACGCCGTGGCTTAGACGCAACCGCTCGGTGATGAAGTCGATCAGCGACTGCCCGTGTTCAAACCAGTGTTCATCGCGGCCGTCCGTCACGTGACCGCGCCAGCCCTTCCCTTCCAGCCAAAGGTGAATCACGAAGCTCCTCTCGTTCGGCTGTTCATTTTGACCATCCATCGCGCGCCCGGGGAACGAGGATCCGACTTGGCAGTTGAGAGCGTAGCCTACGGCGCTCACGCTTCAGGCACCCGTCGCCTACTTCCACAAAACTTGAGGGAAACGCCTATGTTACGGGGACAGCACCGGCTGGTCACCGCAGCAGCACCAACGCAAAAACCCGTGCGGACGATCGGCTCGATCAGTCCGTTGGCAATGCGGTCCAAGCTGGGGCAGTGATGGTTCGAGAGGCCGTCCCATTCGTTTCCGAATGGACGGCGAACAGCGTTAAGACGGCGGCTTTGTGCCCGTCGTTCGCGGGCGGCCCTGATCCATAGCGGCGATTCTACAGCGATCGGTCAATTCTGATCCGCTCGACAAGGTCACGTATGGCCCTCGAAGGCGCTATGCCGAGTTCGTCTTTCAGGAGCTGCACGAGTCGTTCGTATTGCCGCATGGCTGCGACGCGTTGGCCCGACGCAAAGTAGAACGCGATGACCTGTTGCTGAACCAGTTCTTGCAATGGCTCAATCCGAAGTGCGGACAAACCGGACGCAATTGCGCTCTCCACATCTCCGATCGCAGCGTAATGCTCCATCAGGCGGCGATGTCCACGCAGACAAAGTAAACGCAACCGCTCGCGCTCAATCAGCACCCAGTTGTCATACCAGCCGAGCAGTAGATCACCGCGATAATGCCCGAGCGCGGCACTCAGACGTCGCACCAACGACGGCTCCAGCGCACCGGGCGGCGCCGTAAATGCGGGCGAAATGTCTTTCTCAAAAGCGACAATATCGAACCAGATCGGAGCCAAAGGACTAATCCGCGGCTCACCGCGCGGCGAAAACTCCAGCCAGCTTGCTCCATCGACTTTCAGGGCGTTGCGCAACCGCGACAATGCAGTACCGAGACAAGATTTGGCGCGCGAAGGTTCGTTCGAAGACCAGAACTGCTCGATGAGAACTTCGCGCGGATGGTCGATTTCGCGAAACAGCACCAGGTAAGCCAGGAACGAAATGTTCTGGCGCGATAACGCAATTTCGCGTTCGCCCGCCGAGACCCGAGTTCGGCCCAAAAACTCTACCGAAACCTGCACTTTACGCCCCCAACAACTTCACAAAAAAGGTATGCTCAGAATGGCGGTCCGCTCGAATAAACTACAAGCTTAGGGCTAATCGGGACACACTGCAATCTCAGAGTGTGAGTGCGGGATCGCTCTTTATTCCGAAACGAACGTCTGCAACGGATCGCGCGGACTCAAAACACGGGTTGAAGCAACGTAGAAAAACGACGGTCGCACACGATTTGCGCTGGGTCGCGCGCCGGAAGGCCGTGCCGTCGCATGCGGTGCACCCTCTTGCGCCCCCGCTCTAGCTCCATGCTCGGGAAGTTGAAAATCAGCTCACACAGACTGGAGCGGCCGCTTGGTCCATCGACCGCCGCTAGCCGTTCTCGTATCTTGCTGATTCAGTCACGCGCGAGATCCGGCGACTTCCAAATAAGCTTAGCGAGCGAGTCCGTGATGCCGGAATGAACGGGACCGCCTTGGCAGGCGTAGAAAGGGTGAGCGTTCCTTAGAGCTGGTGGCCTCGCGCCGGTGGCGGCTCGAAAAAAGGAAAGGCCGCGCCGATGGGGCGGCCTTTCCAATTAACGCTGATAAATCAGCTTTTTATTTGGTTGCGGGGATAGGATTTGAACCTATGACCTTCAGGTTATGAGCCTGACGAACTTTCGCGAATAGACTGAAGCGACGAATAGCATTAAAGGCAGAGCTCCCGCTGAGTTCCTAAAATGTCGATCAAACTTGTCAAAATCCCCAGCAGCCCGAACTGGTACTTGCGCGGAACTATTCGCAAGGTTCGCGTCTACGAGACTACGGGTGTTGATGACAAAGCGACGGCCGAAACGATCCGCGCACAACGCGAATGGGAAATCCTGCAAGGCAGTGTCTTTGGCTCAAAGGCGACAACCACAACACTAACCCGCGCCGCCGTGATCTATCTGGAGAACGGCGGCGAGACGCGATTCATCAAACCGATTACCGACTATTTCGGCGACACACCTCTCGCCAAGATTGACCAAGAGGCCGCCGACAAATGCGCGCGGACTCTGTATCCGAACCTCGCGCCGGCGACGATCGTGCGGCAAGTCTATACGCCCCTCACGTCGATGATCACGGCCGCGTCGCACGCCGGCCTTTGCTCGCCCATCAAATTCAAACGGCCTAAGATGCCAAAGGGCCGGGTGCGCTGGATCACGCACGCCGAGGCCGATCGGTTGCTCAAGGCGTGTTCGGATGCGTTGCGCCCGCTCGTCGCCTTCCTGCTTTACACAGGCGCGCGCGCCGGCGAGGCGCTATGGCTCGACTGGCGTTTCGTCGATCTAAAACGCGCGCAAGTGCAATTCCTCGACACCAAGAACGGCACCGATCGCGGCGTGCCGCTGCACCCGGCCCTCGTCGCGATCCTCGCGAACTTGTCGCACCGCGAGGGTGAGGTTTTCCGCAAGGCGAACGGCATGCCGTATGCCTACCTCGACGAGGATAACGATCTCGATCGCTCGGCCGGCTCGCGGATCAAGAAAGGCTTCAAGGCGTCGTGCAAGCGCGCCGGGATTGACAATTTCACGCCGCACGATTGCCGGCACACTTGGGCAACGTGGCACTATCAGGAAAACCGCGATCTCAATTTGCTGATGCACCTCGGCGGCTGGTCGAGCCTGTCAATGGTGTTGCGCTATGCGCACGTCAACGTCGCGCACGCCGCCCCCTCGATCGAGATCATGCCGACGATCGGGGCCAAGACGCCGAGCCGAAAGAAAGTGCGCCAGATGATCGACGCGGCGGCCAAGCGCGGGGCCAGGTCCGGCAAGGCCGCGGCGCCGGCAAAGAAAGCCAAGCGCAAGGCGATGGCGTGACCGTCGATCGCGCCAAGGCGTTCGCGGCGAATGGTGGGGTCTTGGCCCGTTAGCCGCATGGGCGGCCGCGGCAAGCCGTTGCGGGATGGCCGCAGCGATCGCCGGCGGCTTGATGATTTGCGCCACCGTGTTGCTTCTGATCTCGGGAGAGGACACAAAATGAAACAACGCAAAGAGCGCGTGCCGGCCGGGCCGGTGCGGATCGTCGGGCCGTTTAGCGTTCGGTCGAAACAGGCCGGCGGCGATGCGCCGGCTATGCGACGAGATCGCCGGCGCCGATCCGGCGTTTCGGATGGCGCGCGAGATCGAACCCGAGGCGTTCGGCTCGATCGGCCCCGGCATGGCGCGACGGCGCCGCGAGGCGAGCGCGCAAGCCAAGGCGCTGACATGGGGCGACATCCGCATCGACGGCCAGTTTGATCTTCGATCGAATATGACGCCGACGGCCGCGAGGGCGAGGCCAAACCGTTGACGGCGGAAACGCTGGCGCGCTACCGGCGGATTCGCGACGCCGAGATCGCAGCGACAATGGCGCGGGCGATCGCGGCCGGGCAAAGCGTTCCCTTCATGGCGATTGTGAAAAATCCGTGAAATCGCGCTCACAAAACGTCGAAAATAAAATAAGTTCTATACGTTGATATGTATGGCGCGCTACCTTCACACGGGAGAGGTCCAAGGTTCGATCCCTTGTGCGTCCACCATCGTTTCGATCGGACGATCTCGGATTTGAATTTCGAACTGCCAAGCATTCCGTCCAAGCATCCCGTCGTCGATCCGTCTTCTTCGATCCGTCATCCCCGCGGTGTGGCAGACACACCTTCGCATTCACGCGGCGCATTGCGCCCGAGCTTTGCCAGAAACTTCCCGCCCTCGAAATTCAGAAGGCGCAGGGAATGCCGGATGCGCGCTGCACCCGCGGTCTCATGTGCAATGTGCACTAAGAAATGCGCACATGAGCATACAGGGCAGCGGAGAACATCCGACATTCCCTGCGCGATGGCTTTACGGCTTATAACGTGCTCTCCCCGGAGAACGGCTCTTTTGCCTCCGTCGCGCCCTGGGAAGTCGAACGCCCCCAGGAGCATGGACGCCAGCAACGCGGCGTCAGGACCACACGTCTTTGCCGTACGCTTCGGCCGCGCGCGTCAAGCGCAACTGTCACGTCCACCGCTCCCCGCCCCTCGTTGTCACGATGGCCAACGCCCCTCTGAGTGGGACGGGATGGCACGGACATGCCCTGATTTGCCACTTCGGAAAAGCAAAATATTTTTCATTTCGGGTCTTGACATGACTTCCGTAAATCGGAAGTGATGATTTGCCCGTCGGGCACCCGGGGTCAAGACCGCCTCCTTGCGGCCTACCGATCGCTCGATGGCAGCTTCGTCAGCGGCACGTGGGGCACCGAGCCGACGATCTTGGGGAGCGGCTTTTCATCGCGCGCCTCCGGCTTCTCGTTGCGCTCCTTACAGTCGTAATAGATCTCGACGGCGATCATGCCGAGCTCGACAATCCAGGCGTAACCCATGCGTCGGAACCCCTTTCCGAGGGCTGACCGTATGCAAACCACCGGCCCGCTCTCTGTGATCGACATCACACTGTCCGACCGGTGGGCGCCTTACTCCGGAACGGCATGACCTTTCCTTTCTGGTTCCCCTTCGCTAGCTTTCGCATTTCAGGCATCGGATTTTTTAGGGGGATTTGATGCGCAGGCGTACGGATTATCTGCTGCTGCTGCGACCCTGGTCGTTCTCCGCCTTCGGCGCCGCGTTCATCGCGGTGGTGTTCGCGGCCTCCATGCAGGAAGTCCTCACCTTGTCATTCGGGGCGACGCTTTACTTCCTGGCGTTCGTCCCGGCGATCATGGCCGCCAGTCTGTTGGCAGGCGCGCCGGCGGGGACCTTTGCGGCGCTGCTGACCATCCCGATCGTGTGGTGGGCGTTCATGCCGCCGCACTTCGAGTTCAATCCCCTCACCGCTGCCGACTACGACAGGTTTGCGGTGTTTCTGCTGGTCAGCTCATTGATGATCTGCTTTTCACATCTTTGTCGCGAAGCGCTCACCCTGATCAGGAAGTGACGTTCCGATCATCCCGCCAAATTTCATCGTCGCGGTTACGACCCTGATGTTGCGATTGTCTCCCCGGAGTCTTTTCCGTTCCGATCAGAACGTGCTCCGGATTCCAGATTTGACGCGTGTGCTTGACGCGAACCGGCATCCACTTCGCTGGAAAACGCTCTGATGCGTTCAAAACACCGATGAACGGCGGCGCGGTCGGTTCCGTTCCGTATTTGCGATCTCGCGGCGCGGCAACGGAAAAGGGCCCAGCGTGGAGCTGGGCCCTTTCGTCGATGGCATTGGCTTGCCGATCACGCCGCTTGCGCGGTCTCGGCATGCTGGTTGACTTCGGATACCGCAAGCTGGCTCAAGGCACTGTCCGTCGCCTTTTCTTCCTTGAGCGTGGCGTCGAGCAGTTTGACGGCATCCTTGTAACCGAGTTCGTTCGCCCAGGTCCTCAGCGTGCCGTAACGCGAAATCTCGTAATGTTCGACGGCCTGCGCCGCGGCCAGAAGGCCGGCGTCAAGGGCCGGCATGCCCTTGTACTCTTCCATGACTTCCTTGCCCTCGTCGAGAATTCCCATGATGGCATCGCAGGTCTTGCCCTTCGCCGTTTCGTCGATCGATGCAAACACCTGCTCCAGCCGCTCGACCTGGCCATCGGTCTCCGTGAGATGCTTTTCGAAGGCCGCCTTGAGCTTTGGAGATTGCGCGGCCTTGGCCATCTTGGGCAATGCCGAGAGTATCTTCTTTTCCGCGAAGTAGATGTCCTTCAATGTATCGAGGAACAGGTCTTTCAGTGCTTTGTCTTTCGCCATGACGGCCTCCAGCTGATGGGATTTGTCGCGGTAGAACCTGCCGTGCTGGAAGTTGTTCCTAAACATGCTTCTCGCCGCCGCGATTCATTTCGCGATCGATGGCGCTGCGCCGCTCGGTCGCGGCAACAGGCGACCATCCTCACCATCCTGGACAGGATTACCCGAGTCGAGGCGGCTTCGCAGGCAGCACACGCGACGGCGGAACGTTTGGCATTTCTGTCTCGATGGCTGGGGCTTCTGCCGTGCTGTTCTTCTGGCGGGAAGCCAATATCTTTTCGGCGAGGTGTTCCCACCGCTCGGCTTCGCCGAGCAATTTCCAGCGATTGTCCGGGTCGCACGCGGCCTGTTGTCGGCAGAGCAAGGCCGTCGCGCGATACGCTTCAGCGCTCTTGAGCCCGCGTTCCATGAAAGTCCTCCCGGCGTGCAATGTGCGATCGACCCGCGTGAGAGGAAAACGCTCACGATCGCGCCGCGTTCCCAGAGCGGGACCGACTCCGATCACCTCTCGATTCTTGTTGGTCGCGTTTTCCTCGCGCGAACCGGCACCCGCCGGGATCAGGTCCGCGGGCGTGCATCGCCCGACGACGTTTCATGACGCCAGCCGCAGCCGCTGCTCCCTGAAGCGCTGGTAGGCGGCGATGGCGGCGTTGGAGAGAAGCAACTGGCGGCGCTCGCCGGCGCGAACCATTGTCTCGATCGTGTCGAGCAGATGATTGGCTGTCGTTTCGGGATCGCCGAGTTCGCCCGCGGCTTCCAAATAGTCCCAGGCGATCCCGAAGGAATTTTCCATGATTGTCAGCAGCGTCTCGGCCATGAAGGGCAAACGCCGCCGGCTGGGCTCTGTTCCGGATCGCCCGCTTGAGCAAGCGCGCGGCGCCAGCCGACGGCGGTCACGCCGCCGCCCACGTATTGATCGATCGAGACCAGGAGCCGCCGCGGCGTCGAGGAGGTGCAGAGGTTTTCGATTCGTGATCGTGCAGCCTCATCGCACCCGGCGGTCGCGCGGGCCCTTCAAAGGCCCTCTGCCAGCGGCGCGGCAGTCCAGCTTCAGCCGCTCGTCGACATCGAGCAGCCGCTCCTCGCCGCCGAGCCGGTTTCGCTCGCCGATCAGGCCGAGCATCACGACGCGCATGGCCATCAGCTGCATCGACGCCTCGGCGCAGTCCTCGTCGCGGTTGATCTGTTGGCGGATGGTGCCCTCAGCGCTCAGCATCTCAGAGCGCAAGAACCTGATTTTCCTGCGGATTTCGTTCAATCTGTTGTCCATGGCTCACCTCACCGGGGATCGGAGCCCATAGAGAACAAATAAAGAACAAACATCAAGTTAAGAATGCCGGCCGGAGAAAGAAAATTTGGAGGAAGGGCGCATCCAGGCCTGCCAACCTGGCCCTGCGCAGGCGCATGCTGGCTCCTCACGACTGCAGCAAACTGTCGTGCAGCAATGATCTATTTAAATCCCGAACAACCAGACCGCGACGATGGTCGCCAGGGTCGCCAGTCCGCTGATGGTCCATCCGGTTGCGTAGAGGACATTGTCCTCGCCGGTGCCGCGCATCACTTCGGTGTCCGCCATCGCTGATCGCCAGTGCATGACGCTTCTCCTCGAAGCCCGCCCGAAGCAATAACGCCGGCCGAGGTTCCCGGTTCCATCGCCCACGGCGAAGACCGCCCCCGCGAAGCAACCAGGCAAGCCATAAAAAAGGCCGCCCGTCGGCGGCCTTTTGATCCGTTGGCGTCAACGCCGTCACACCAGCAGCAGACGGTCGGTCTGCGCGGGCGCCGAGTCGTCCTCGTCTCTGACGATGATGGTGACGTCCCAACCTTCGCTGGCCCACACCCGCGCCTTGGCGAGCGCCATCAGCGAGCTCATCCTGTCCATCCGGACGGTCTCGTTTTCGCGTTCCGCCACGATTCTGTACGCCATGCAAGTTCCCCTTTACGTGGTGCAATTGGCGGAACATTCGAATCCGGCTTTGACCGCAGTTTGCTGAAAATCTGTCCAATTGGCGGCCTGCAAGGCGAGCCGGACGGCAAAACGCCTCATTTCCTGCGCCGCGGAACCGATCGGTTTGCGAGGAATTAACGTCAGTCACTGGCAGGTTTAGTACGATGTTGAATCTATTCAGGCATTCAGAAGAGGCCGCGCTCGAGAATATTCTCGCGCGGCGCGCCACCTCCGCCGACGATCCCGAATTGCAGGAGAAACAGTTCCGCGATTTGCTGCAGGCGCTGCCCGCCGCGATCTACACCACCGACGCCGAAGGCCGGATCACGTTCTTCAACCGCGCCTGCATCGATTTCGCCGGCCGCACCCCGAAAATCGGTGACATGTGGTGTGTGAGCTGGAAGCTGTTAACGGCGGACGGCACGCCGCTGCCGCACGAAGACTGTCCGATGGCGATTGCGCTGAAGGAAAACCGGCCGGTCCGCAACGTCGAGGCGATCGCCGAGCGGCCCGACGGCACGCGCATCTGGTTCATGCCCTATCCGACGCCGCTGCGCGACGAGGCCGGCAGGATGCTGGGCGCCGTGAACATGCTGGTGGATATCACCACCCGCAAGCAAGCCGAAGAGCGCATGATGCTGCTGACCGGCGAGGTCGATCATCGCTCGAACAATCTGCTCGCCGTGATCCAGGCCATGCTGCGGCTGACCAAGGCCGACAGCGCCGAAGATTTTCAGGCTGCATTCCAGGGCCGCTTGAGCGCACTCGCCAATGTGCAACGGCTGTTCTCGGTGTCGCGCTGGAGCGGCGCCAGCATCCAGACCATCATCCAGGAGGAACTTCAGCCTTATGGCCCGGCGCGGGTCAGCATGACCGGGAGTGACGTCCACCTTCCTGCCTCGCTCGCGCAGGCTATCGCGGTGACCGTGCATGAACTCGCGACCAACGCCGCCAAATACGGCTCGCTCTCGGGCCCCGCAGGCAAGATCGACATCAGCTGGCAAACCAATGCCGACGACGGCCTGGTACTGCGCTGGACGGAATCCGGCGGCACCGGAATCGCCGAGCCGACGCGGAAAGGATTTGGCGTCGGCGCCGTCGACGGCATCATCCGCACGCTGAGCGGCCGGATCACGCGGCAGTGGAAGCCCGAGGGGCTGGACTGCGAATTGTCGTTCCCGGGCATTGCGCCGTAGGCGCGTTCCTGGCTACTTCCCCGGCCGCACCGCCAGCGCCGGCTTGCTCACCCCATCCATCCCGGTCAGCATCAAGATCGTCAGCAGCGCGTTTTGCGGGCCGTAATAGGCATCCGTCGGCTTGTACCATTCGTTGCGCGAGTGCCAGTTGCCGCCCTCGCCGCCGCCGCCGATGGTCACCGCGGGGATGCCGAGCGACATCGCGATGTTGGAGTCGGTCGAGGAACCCGCAAAGGTCACGCGCGGTGTCCGCGTGACCGCGGCGACCGCGCGTTGCGTCGCCTGCACGATCGGGGAATCCACCGACACACTGCCCGCCGGGCGGTCGCCGATCAGTCTGGCCTCCACCGTGAGCTTGTCGGACTTCCAGCGCGCGTTTTCATCGGCCACCGCCTCCTTGACCAGTTCGAGCAGGCGCGCCTCGAGCTTGAGCAGTTCCTCGGTGGAATTCGAGCGCATGTCGACCGCCATCCGCGCTTCCGCCGCGATGGCATTGACCGAGGTGCCGCCGGCAACGGTGCCGACGGTGAAGGTGGTTTTGGGATCGGACGGTGGCTGCAACTCGGAGATTTTCGCGATCGCGCGGCCCATGGCGTGGATCGCGCTCGGCAGGCCGAACTCCTGGAACGAATGGCCCCCGGGCCCCTTGAAGACGAATTCGTAACGATGGCTGCCGGTCGACTGGTTGACGACACGGGTGATGCCGAGCCCGTCGATCGAGATGAAGCCGTCAATATCCCTGTGATCGCGGAACAGCGCCTTGACGCCGCGCAAATTGCCGAGTTCTTCCTCGCCGACGGTGCCGACGAACAGGATGTCGCCGACGGTGGCGATGGCGTTGCCGTTCATGGATTTGATCAGCGATAACAAGGCAGCCAGCCCGCGGGAATCGTCGCCGATTCCGGGCGCGAGGATGGCGCCGTCCTTTTCCTTCACGGTGACGTCGGTACCCTCAGGGAATACCGTGTCGAGATGCGCCGACACCACGAGCTTGGGACGGCCTCCGCCGGTTCCCTTGCGCAGCGCAATGACATTGCCCTCGCTGTCAAGCGCGGCGTCCGTGAAGTCGAGTTCCTGCATCCGCTTGCGGTAATATTCGGCGCGGACCTTTTCCTTGTAGGGCGGCGCCGGAATTTCGGTGATGCGCTTCTGCTCCTCGAAGGTACGCGCATCGTCGGCCTTGATATCGTCGAGCGCCTTGACGATTTTGGGATTGCCGAGCAGCGCTTCCACGTCCGGCATCGAGGCTTGAGCCGAGGCCTGCGAAGCAGCCGTGATAAGGGCGATGGTCAGGATCGCGCGTTTGAAACTCATGAATGCTTTCCTTTTCCCGTAAGATTTCACCCCTCGCCGAGGCCCGCATCCGTCAGCCGCGCGGCGAACCAGATCGACAGGGCCGGATCGATCACGCCGCCGGTATAGACTTCCGCCCCCGAGACCTGCTTCCTGCCGAGCGTCACGAACACGCCGATCCGGTAGGCGAACCACAGATGCGGATCGGTCAGCGCCCGCAGCTTGTGCTGGTCATGCTCGAGGGGCTGGTGATTGCTGGCCTTGCGGACCTCGATCGCGAGCAGATTGTTCGGGATCTCGCGCTGGTGCACGACGATGTCGGGGTAGATCGATTTGCCGAGGTGATCGTCGGTCGAGACGATCGAGCCGTGCGGCAGCCGCAACGTCCGCTCGCCGAGCCGGTCGTAGTCGCAGTCGACCTTGCCAGCCGGCAAACTGGTGTTCGAGCTGCACCGCCAAGCGGTGAGTCAACGCGCGCTCACCGACGTCCTTGTCGAGCAGGAAGGCTTCGCGCGCGTAGAACTCTGCGAGCGCCGTGACGACCTTGTTCAGCTCGGTCTCCATGCCGCCTCCGCACTGTCATTCCGGGACGGTGCGTTAGCGCCCGACCCGGAATTTCGAGATTCTCCGACGTGCAATCGCACATCGGAGCTCGATGCTTCGCATCGCCCCGGAATGACGGCGTTCGGCCGTCACATCTGCACTTCGATCAGCCGCGGCCCCGGCTCGGCGACGGCTTCCGCCAGCGCCTTGACGAAATCATCGACATTGTCGACCGCGCGCGCGCCGACACCCATGCCCTTGGCGAGCCCGACGAAGTCGATGGTCGGGCGATCGATTTTGAGCATGTCGAGCGCCCGCTGGCCCGGCTGGCCGGCGCCGACGCCGTCGAATTCGCCGCGCAGGATCTGGTAGATGCGATTAGCGAACACAATCGTGACGACGTTGAGGCCTTCGCGGGCCTGCGTCCACAAGGACTGGATCGTGTACATCGCGCTGCCGTCACCGACCATGCAGATCACCTTGCGATCGGGGCAGGCGATCGCGGCTCCGGTCGCGACCGGCGTCGAATATCCGATCGAGCCGCCGAGATTCTGGATCCAGTCGTGCGCGGCGCCGGCCGCCATCACCGGAAAGAATGCCCGCCCTGTGGTGACGGATTCGTCGACGACGATGGCATTGTCCGGAATAGCCATGGCGATCGCCTGGGCGATCGACGCATGGGTCAGGGCGCCGGTCGGCTTGACGAGTTCGACATGACTCTGCGGTTTCACATCGCCCGGCTTGGCGCCGACCGCGGACGCCAGCGCCTCGAGCGCGGCGACCGAGTTCTCGCCGCCCTCGGTCATGCGATGGACCTCGCAGCCCTCCGGCTTGAGCATGCTGGGCTTGTTCGGATAGGCGAAAAACGCCACGGGATCGTTGGCTTCGACCAGCACGATGTGGCGAAAGCCCTTCAGCACCGCCAGTGCCTGCTCGATCACGTAAGGCACCCGGTCGATCGAAAACCGCCCGCGGCCGCGCGCCATCCGCGGACTGGCCAGCGGGCCCATCACCTTGCAGCCGGTCTTGCCGGCGATCTGCGCCGCCAGCGCCAGCCCCTTTTCCGTCACCGCGCTGCCGGTCATCAGCAGCAAGGTGTCCGCGCCGCCACGCAGCACCCTGGCCGCATTGTCGACCGCCTCCGGGGAGTAGCTCTGCCGCTGCGCCGGCACCGGCACCGCGGCGACCCCGTCGGCTTCGTTCCAGGCGGTATCGGCCGGCAGGATCAGGGTCGCGATCTGGGGCGGCGCCCCGCTGGCCGCGGCAATGGCGGCGGCCCCGTCGCGGGCGACCGACTTTGCGTCCGGCGACGTTCGAACCCAGGACGACATAGGCCGCGCCAGGCCCTCGATATCGGAGGTCAGCGGGGCGTTATATTCGATGTGGTAGGTGGCGTGCTGGCCGACGATATTGACGACGCCGGAATTGGCCTTCTTGGCGTTGTGCAGGTTGGCGAGGCCGTTGGCCAGGCCGGGGCCGAGATGCAGCAGCGTCGAGGCCGGCGTGCCCTTCATGCGGAAATAGCCGTCGGCCGCACCGGTCACCACGCCCTCGAACAGGCCGAGCACGCAGCGCATGCCCTCGACCCGGTCCAGCGCGGCGACGAAATGCATCTCCGAGGTGCCGGGATTGGTGAAGCAGACGTCGACGCCGCCCGCGACCAATGTCCGCACCAGACTTTCCGCACCGTTCATGGCCCGGCTCCCCCTTGCTGTTGTTTTAAAACCGATCCAGATCAATCATTGTTCACTCGTTTCGTCAAAGGTTTAGCCGCACAATGCAGCCATCGCCTGCGATGTGTTGCCTTTTTAAACCGTGGCGCTTGAAAATGGCGCAATCACCAGCTCGTTGCTTGCGAAACCGCGGCAAATATGGCCTGTCTCGTTGCATTGTCTGATTTTTCACGAGGAAGAAAATGACCCGGGCCTTTGCTTATCTGTTTGCGGCGCTGACGATGCTGGCCGGTGCCTGCGAGGCGCAAGCCCAGGTCGACATGCGCGAGCTGATGGGTGGCGGCCCCGGCTTCTTCGGCGGTCGCGGATCGAGCCCGATCCGGAAGGAGACCGTGAACTTTACCGGCAACTATGCCCCGGGCACCATCTACATCAACACCGCCGAACGGCGGCTCTATCTGGTGCTCGGCAACGGCCAGGCGCTGCGTTACGGCATCGGCGTCGGCCGCGACGGTTTCCGCTGGAGCGGAACGCACCGCATCACCGCGAAGAAGGAATGGCCGAGTTGGACCCCGCCGTCGCAGATGCTGGCACGACGGCCCGATTTGCCGCGCCACATGAAAGGCGGCATCGACAATCCGCTCGGCGCCCGCGCGATGTATCTGGGATCAACGCTCTATCGCATCCACGGATCGAACGAGCCGGAGACGATCGGCCAGGCGGTCTCATCCGGCTGCTTCCGCATGACCAATGACGATGTGACCGACCTCTACGACCGCGTTTCCGTCGGCGCCACGGTGATCGTCAGGAACTAGCAGGGTTCGGGAATTCCCGAAAACACGCGGACGGACTCTTGCGACTTATTGACCCGAACACGCGCCGCCCCGCGTGAACAAGACTTGCGCACCCGCGCCGATTGCGGCAGCGTCGATATCACAATGAGCGCAAATGGTCGGCCTCGATTTTCGCGAATGCTCGCAGCCGCCGTTGCGGCGGCAGCGTTCGGCGAAATGCTGCCGCCCGCGGCGGCATCGGCCGAAATTCCCGCCATCGCCCAGCGCCAGCGCACCGAGAAGAAGGCCTTCACCGATGACGAGATCATCGAGGGCTTCCTGAAGACCGCCTTCGGCGCCGAATATCATCTCGCCGGCCGGGTCGACCGCATCCGCAAATACGAGACGCCGGTGCGGGTGTTCGCCGACGGCACCCGCGCCGACCGCAAGGCCCAGCTCGCCAAGATCGTCGCCGACATTGCGGGACGGGTCCAGCATCTCGACATCGCGATGGCCACGACCAATGACGATGCCAATGTGCTGGTCAAGCTGGTGCGCGACCGCGATCTCAATCGCACCATTGCGACCTTCTACGGCAGCGAACGGGCGCGCGAGATCCGGTCTTCGCTCGATCCGCAATGCCTGAGCGGCTTCCGCAAGAACGAGAGGTTCGAGATCGAGCATTCCGACGTGATCCTCACCGTCGACAATGGCGACTTCGTCTTCTTCGATTGCGCCTATGAGGAATTGCTGCAGTCGCTCGGCCCGATCAACGACACCTCGACGGTGCCCTGGACCATGTTCAACGACAATGTGTCGATGGGCTATTTCGATGTCTACGACCAGTACCTGCTCAACCTGCTCTACGATCCCCGGGTCAGGGCCGGCATGACCGTGCAGGACGTCAAGGCGGTATTGCCGGATGTGCTCACCGACGTGCGGGCGTGGGTGCGCAAGGTCAACAAGCTCGCCGAGTGAGGCGCGCCGTCCGATGCTGCGGCCGCCCGCCTATTCGCGGCAAACAATCCCGTCATGATCGCCTGCGAAACTCAGGATCTGTTCGGCGCAGGCGCGCGGCTGCAGCATGCCCAGCATCGCATAGGGCGTATCGAGATGGGTCACGCGCACGGACGGGATGTTGTCGCGCAATGCGGCTTCCTGATCGGATGAGGAGATATTGCTGCCGGTCGGATACAGCGCCAGCACGGGCGCCGTGATTTTTTGCAAGTAAGGTTTGGCGTCGACGGTCCCTGCGAAATCGACCATCGCGGTGACGACGTCGACGTCGGCCTTGCCGACCTCGCGGGCGTACCAGTCCAGGAACGCCGGATCGAAACCGGCGG
The DNA here is from genome assembly GCA_017305715.1 of Hyphomicrobiales bacterium. Classification (GTDB taxonomy): domain Bacteria; phylum Pseudomonadota; class Alphaproteobacteria; order Rhizobiales; family Xanthobacteraceae; genus Bradyrhizobium. The sequence goes on from JAFKKG010000033.1 coordinate 63,858, forward strand.
GAAACCGCGCCAGCGTGTTCGATTTGCGCACCCAGCCCTCGACGCCGAGGGCGCGGATCGCGTCGACCCAGCTTGGATAGCCCACCGCATAGGCGTTGCGGATCCAGTCATTGGCCCAGACCGCGGGCGCCAGCACCGACAGCGTGCGCAGGCGTTGCGGCCGCTCGGCGGCGAATATCAGCGTGATGGCGCCGCCGATCGCCTCGCCGACCAGATGAAATGTCGCAGCGCCGGCATGGTCGGCGACCGTCTCGATATCGCCGATATAGGCGGCCAGCGAGAGCGAACCGGCTGGATCATTCAGCGGCGTCGATTGTCCGAGCCCGCGCAAGTCAGGACAGATCACGCGATAGAAGCGCGCCAGGTAAGGCACCATGTTGAACCAGAACGAGCCGGAACGGGCAAAACCGTGGATCAGGATGATGGTCTCGGCCTTGCGCCAGCGGTCGGTGTAATCGTGCACCGCATAGTGCAGTGGGGTTCCGTCGCCGGCTTTGGCGGTTGGCATGACGCTGCTCCCCTCAATTCGGTTTCAGATGGAGCTCTCTGGCGAGCTGCTCCATCTGGAGGAATTCGTTTCCTGCGTATTTGGCGGCGTCCTCGGCGCTGATCACCCAGACCTCCTCGCCGCGTTTGGCCGCCATCGCCGTGAATTCGGGGGTCTGCGCCGCCCTGGTCAGGACGTCGCGCAGTTTTTCAAAGCGATCCTGCGGTATATCGCGCGGCGCGATCACCGCGCGCCACAGCAATGTCTGGGACGGCGCCATCTTGACGTCATCGAGGCTTTCGACATCGGGCAGCGTTGCGAAACGCCGCGCCGTGGTCAGCAGCAGGCACTTCGCCTTTCCCTCGGCGACAAATTGCGCGATCGTGGCGATCGCGCCGCCATAGATGTCGATGGTCCGCGACAGAAACGCCGTCACCGTCTGATCGGCGCCCGAATAGGGAATGATCCGCTGGCGGATGCCCAGGGGCTGAAAAATCCGCGCCGTGGAGAATTGCACGAAGGCGCCGACCCCGTCCGAACCATAGGTGTATTTGTCCGGGTTGCTCTTCAGCTCGGCGAGAAATTCGGATGCGTTCTTCGCCGGAAAATCCGGATGCACGCAGAGCACGCCGGCGGCCTGCGTGATCATCGCGACAATCCGGTAGTCGGCCTGCTGAAAGTTTTGCGCCGCGACATGCGGCGCCATGGTGATGGCGCCGCTCGGGACCCCGCCGATCGTGTAGCCGTCCGGCTCGGACCTCGTCACATAGCTGACGCCGATGGTGCCGCTGGCGCCCGGCTTGTTCAGGATCACGATCGGCTGGCCGAGCATCGGGCTTGCTGCCTGCGCCAGCGACCGCATGATGGTATCGGTGCTGCTGCCGGGTCCGGCCGGCACCACCAGTTGAACCGGCCGCTCGGGATAGCCATCGGCCTTTGCCGGCGAGTGGTTTCCTGACACGAAGGTCGCAAACATGGCTGCCGCGCCGGCACGGGCGAGGCGGCCAAAGCGGCCCACCCAGATATTCCAGGTCACGGCAGCCGGTTTCTCGTGCACGGCCGTTATCGCGATGCTCGGAAAGGCCGGCAAGCGCCAACAACGCAGGGTTTTGTCTGCGACAAATTGTGACTTGCAAGGGAAAGGCCTGTCTAAGTTACTCGAAATCGTGTATAAGCGTTTCAAATGTCTGATCTCCCCCGCACCCAAGCCCTGCGCTGCTTCATCACCGTCGCGCGCGAAGGAACCGTCTCACGCGCGGCCGGTCTGTTGAACCTCACCCAGCCGGCCGTCAGTCTGCAGTTAAAAGCGCTGGAGGAAAGTACCGGCCTGCAGCTTTTCAACCGGACACCGGGCGGTTTTACCCTGACCGAAGCCGGCGCCGCCCTGTTGCCATTGGCGCACAAGGCGGTGTCGGCGGCGTCGGATTTCAGGATGATGGCGAGTTCCATGCGGGAATCGATGCGCGGATCGCTGCGCGTCGGCACCATCCTGGATCCCGAATTCATCCGTCTCGGGCCATTCGTGCGAAGCCTCGCCACGTCCCTGAAAAAGACCGAGGTCTTCCTTCGCTGGGGCATGAGCGACGACGTGCTGTCACAGATCGGCAAGGGCGATCTCGACGTTGGGTATTATGTCGATGCAACGCCCCCCGAATCGCTGTCGTCCCCGACCGCGTCCGAACGCCACATCGAGGGCGGAAAATACCAGCTCGCGCCGCTGATGAGGTACCCGTACCGGGTGATCGCGCCGGCGGAATGGAGCGACAAGGTCCAAGGCAAGGATTGGGCCGACCTGATCGACCTGCCCTGGCTCGCGACGCCGAGCCCTTCGGCGCATCGGCGCCTGCTCGACGATATCTTCCGCCCGATGGGCGCGCTGCCGAAGCGGGTGGCTTTTTCCAACCAGGAAGAGGCCATGATCGATTTCGTCGAATCCGGCATCTGCCTCAGTCTCGCGCGTGATGCGATCATCGACCGTCACCCGCGCCAACGGAACTTCGTCATCGCCGACAAGGCGACGCTGAGCTGCGATCTCAGCTTTGCCTGCCTGACGTCACGTCGGCATGAACCGGTGATTTCGCACGCCTTTTCCGCCATGCAGGCGGTGTGGGATCTAAAGCCGGCCGATGCCCTGCCCGCGTCAGCGACGATTCCAAGATTGCGAAAGAGCGTGCGAAGATAGCGCCGTCGGCGCCGAACGAGGATGAGGCCCGGAACCCATTCGCTGGTGCGGCCAATCGGACTACACGGCCAGCCATCCGAACGCGCGGCGCAGGAATCCCCGGGCATCCTGCTCGACAGGTGCCCCGTGGGCCATCAGCACCTTCGCGGCGGGCCATGCGAAAATGCGCTCCAGCGAACAACGCGCGGCGCGGCGGTCGGTGAAGGCGATACGAAACTTGCGCGGCACCGACGGCTCGGGACCTGTCATGAGGTCCAGTTTCGCCACGACGGCGCGCCAGCCGGAGAACGAGCCGGCGGGAAACTGCTGGATCAGATCGGTAAAGAGCACGGTGCCGCTCCTGCCGTGGAAGAACACCACCTCCGTCGTGATGAGATTGCCCCGCACGGGAACCTGATCGATCTCGCCGGCCCAGTCCGGGCCCGGCGAATCGCCAAGATCGGCGTCGAAGACAATGTCCTTGCGCTTTTCTCGCAGTCCCGGCGGAGCGACCATGCTCGCTTCCGGGTAGACGTCCTTCCACTCCGGAAGAAACAAATGATGAAGTGAATTGGGGGCCACGATGTGCCGGACTTCGCCGAGGGCATTCACCTCTGTCCGCAGCGCGTCGGTGAGCCGTATCGGCGACCAGATGAAAAGGCCTCCGTCTGACAGTCTGATGACGGCCATCCGCGTGGGATAATGAAATCCCGCGATCGCGACCTGGATGCCATCCGCGATCCATATCTCATGACCGAATTGCTTCAACATCGCCCACCCGATGCAACTGGCATCGACGGCTCCTTAACCGTTGATGGCCGTGCTCGCAACGCCGCTGCCGTCTCGATCGCCATGCATGGCGATGGGTTCTGAGGATCGGGGTTTTCGCCACAGGCCCGCGACCGCCGCCGCGCGCCGTGAACCGATCAGATCTTGCCGCCGGAATCGCAGATCGATTTCAGCGATCGCCATTCTTCCGGGGTCAGCAATGGTGGCTTTGTGGCTGGCCGGTTTTCCCGGGTCATCCGCGCCAGGCGATCCTCGCTCAGGGGATGGCTGGAGATGATGGACAGTCCCTTGCCTTCCTTGCCGGTGACGCGAACCAATAGCTCCCCCATCGGCTTGGTCGGCCGGCCGAGCTTGTGCATGATATCGATCGAGAAGCCGTCGGCATCCTGCTCGGCCTCGCGCGAATGCGACGAGGTGACCAGCGAGCGCGAGGCAAAGATCAGGGCGCTGGAGCCCGTGATGTCGCCGAACAGCAATCCGACCAGAAACGACGTGCCGCCGTCGCGGATCAATCCGCGCATATTGTCGCGATTCTTGTGGTGGCCGAGCTCATGGGCCAGCACGCCCGCGATCTCGTCGGCGTTCTCCGCCTTCGCCAGCAATCCGTTGAACATGTAAACCCTGCCACCCGGCAGCGCGAACGCGTTGGGTACCGCCGAAGACAACACGCTCGACTGGACGGTTGTATCCATCCCGGCGGCTTCGCGTATCGCGGTCGTAAGCTTGACGAAGGCTTTTTCTCCGGCCGCATTGCCGCAGACCTTGGCATCAAACAGCGTCCTGACCTGACTGTCGGCAACCTCGCCGAGCCGCCGCTCAAAGGCATCCGGCACCAGCGGCGCCAATCGATCGGCGGCGAGCGGAACACCGAACAGCACCACCGCAACGATCGAAATCGTGGCGGCGAGCGACCAGCCGACGATCGCCACAACACCGCGGCGGCCGGGCGTGTTCTCGTCCAGGCTTGCGCAGCGCGCGACCATGTCGGCCGCGAACGCGGCATCGCGAATCTCGAGGCGCGCCAGCGGCGGCGCGCTCAGGGAGCTCAGGCGCAGCATGCCGGAGGGGCCGTCGGCGCGGCGGATATCGGCATAGGCCCATGCCGCAAGCATCGTTTCACCGTCACGGATTTCAAGCCGATCGCCCAGATGCAGCGTGACCGCGCGTCGCTGGCTCGACTTGCCGTCGAAATAGATCGCCGCGCCTGCCGGCGGTTTTGGGACGTCAGGCATGTCGCTGTCCATGACAATACCCGTCACGGCTAGAAGCCCGCGACATCGAGGCCATCGGCAAAGCCTTCACCGAGCGCATTGGCCAGTTCGCCCCGCGCCGAAACATTGTCAGCGGCCTCGATACCGTGGATGTTGATCGACTCCAGGACCCGCACCCAGAGATCACGAACCAGATAGACGCGAAGCACGATGTTGATTGCGAGTGCGAACATCAGGTAGCCGGCGCCTGCGAGCGCCAGCAGCAGAATGCTCTTCGAAAATTCCTGCGACTTGAAGAACTCGCCGAACTCCTCGCCGCTCACGCTGGCGGCCAGCGTCGCCGCGAGCCCGAGGTAAGCCGAGAAAATCAAACCGAGCACCGCCATCCAGCCGATCACCTTCCAGTACAGGCCGATCAGCCGGCTGCGCGGCAGTCCCGATTCCAGGCGCACGCCGCCGAACCGGATGCCGGACAGCCACCAGCGCCACTCCACCGCCTTGAACGCGCCGTAGATGAAGGGGGCGAGCGGCCATACCACGAACACGACCGGCGCGAGCAGCCACAGCCACCAGCCGCGCTTGAAGAACTCCCAGCCGGTTCCTTCGAAGCTGCCCTGCAGATCGCCGTAGTAGGAATGGCGCATCTTGTAACGCTCGAGCGCCGCGGTGCGCCACGGCATCGCCAGTCCGAGCGTCACCATCACCAGCAGGCCCCATAGCGACGCCTTCAATGCATAGATCCAGCCCGAGCCACTCATCCAGAACCGCACGCCGCGCCATACCGTGCGCGTGAGGCGATAGCGGCGGGCACGAAAGATCGCGAACTGCCCGAACAGGTAGAAAAAGGCGATCAGCGGAATACTGGCGAACGCCTTGACGCGCTCGGCTTCGAGGCCGACGAGAAAATAGCCGAGATAGATCGGCACCAGGATCGCCAGCGCAACCAGGAAGCCGATCAGCAATTCCTTGCCGCGCCCGGTATATTCCGCGCCGTCGCCGTCGATCTGGGTATGGGTCCACAGATGGCGGCGGATATCGGTGGTGAGCCAGAACCGGTAGAAGCCGAGCGTCACGAACTCCAGCCCGGCGCCACGCTTCACGAGGTGAAAGAATTCACCGCGGCTGCCGGAAAACGCCACCGGCATCGGCGGCGGGGACGGCAGCGATGGCGGCCCCGGCGGGGTCCAACTCATCTCGTTCACGGCTCAACTCCAGAATCGCCAAGATCACGGGCAACAAACCGGGTTTACATCACGGATTTGTCGGCTGGAGTGTGATCCGGTTCATTTACGCCGATTTCTCGAACAATTCCCGCCCGATCAGCATGCGCCGGATCTCGCTGGTGCCGGCGCCGATCTCGTAGAGCTTGGCGTCGCGCAAGAGGCGTCCGGTCGGATAATCGTTGATATAGCCATTGCCGCCGAGCAGTTGGATGGCGTCGAGCGCGCATTGCGTCGCCTTCTCCGCGGCGTAGAGGATGGCGCCGGCCGCATCCTCGCGCGTGGTCTCGCCGCGGTCGCAGGCCTTCGCCACCGCATACACATAGGCGCGCGAGGCGTTCATCGTGGTGTACATGTCGGCGATCTTGCCCTGCACCAGTTGGAAGGTGCCGATCGGCTGGCCGAACTGCTTGCGCTCATGCACGTAAGGCAGCACCACGTCCATGCAGGCCTGCATGATGCCGATCGGCCCGGCGGCCAGCACGGCGCGCTCATAGTCGAGGCCCGACATCAGGACGTTGACGCCGCGGCCGACTTCGCTGAGCACGTTCTCTTCCGGCACCTCGCAATTGTCGAATACCAGTTCGCAAGTGTCGGAACCGCGCATGCCGAGCTTGTCGAGCTTTTGCGCGGTGGAAAATCCCTTCATGCCCTTTTCGATGATGAAGGCCGTGATGCCGCGCGGACCGGCATTGGCGTCGGTGCGGGCATAGACCACCAGCGTATCGGCGACCGGGCCGTTGGTGATCCACATCTTGCTGCCGTTCAGCACGAAGCGGTCGCCCTTCTTGTCCGCGCGCGTCTTCATCGACACCACGTCGGAGCCGGAATCAGGCTCCGACATCGCCAGTGACCCGACATGTTCGCCCGAGATCAGCTTCGGCAGATATTTGCGCTTCTGCGCGTCGTTGCCGTTGCGGCGGATCTGGTTGACGCAGAGGTTGGAATGCGCGCCGTAGGACAGCCCGACCGCCGCCGACGCGCGCGACATTTCCTCGACCGCGATGCAGTGCTCGAGATAGCCGAGCCCGGTGCCGCCATATTCCTCCTCGACGGTAATGCCGTGCAGGCCGAGCGCGCCGATCTTGGGCCAGAGATCCCGCGGAAACTGGTTGCTCTTGTCGATTTCGGTCGCGCGCGGCGCGATCTCCTTGGTCGAAAAGGCAAACACGGTCTCGCGTATCGCATCGGCGGTCTCACCGAGATCGAAATTGAACATCCGGTACGCGTTGGGAATCATGATGGACTGCCTCCGGCGAAATATCGTTGTCTGGATAAGCCTTAATCCCTGCAGGCGCGGTTGTCACGGAAAAATGATACGGCTCCGTATCAGCTCCGGTGGCAGGCAGATTCCGATGCGCCCGCCAGCACCAAACTCTCCCTTGCCCCGGCGGGCGCGAAGCGCTGTAATCGGCACAAAATACCACCGTTCGGGCCCATCCCGCCCGGCGGAAAACAATCAGGGAGCCGCTCCATGCACGGAACCATCGAACTCACCCAGGATTCCCTCGAACTGGAGTCCCGGCAGAAGGCTGCGAAGCAGCGCGCCCATTCGTTGCCGCTGGCCGAGTTCGACCCCGGCGATCCCGAATTGTTCAAGACCGATACGTTCTGGCCATATTTCGATCGGCTGCGCCGGGAAGAACCGGTGCATTACTGCAAGGACAGCATGTTCGGGCCATATTGGTCGGTCACCAAATACAACGACATCATGGACATCGAGACCAACCACGCGGTGTTCTCGTCGGCGTCCCATCTCGGCGGCATCACCATCCGCGACGTCGCGACCGATTTTCGCCGCGAAAGCTTCATCGCCATGGACCAGCCGCGGCACTCGGCGCAACGCAAGACGGTGGCGCCGATGTTCACGCCGACCCATCTCGACCAGCTCGCGATCAACATCCGCAAGCGGTCGGCCGAATGCCTCGACAATCTGCCGAAGAACGAAGTGTTCGACTGGGTCGACCGGGTCTCGATCGAGCTGACCACGCAGATGCTCGCGGTGCTGTTCGACTTCCCCTGGGAAGACCGCCGCAAGCTCACGCGCTGGTCCGACATCGCTACCACGCTTCCCGGACCTGGTGGGCTCGTTCCGACCGAGGAGGCGCGGCAGGCCGAGCTTCTGGAGTGCGCGACCTATTTCGCGGCGCTCTGGAAGGACCGGATCAACCAGCCGCCGAAGAGCGATTTGCTGTCGATGATGGCGCACAGCGAAGCCACGCGCGACATGGACCCGAAGAACTTCCTCGGCAACCTCATCCTCTTGATCGTCGGCGGCAACGACACCACCCGCAACACCCTGTCGGGCAGCATCTATGCGCTGAGCAAAAATCCGGACCAGTACAAGAAGCTGCGCGAAAATCCCGCGCTGATCGACAGCTTCGTTCCCGAGGTGATCCGCTGGCAAACGCCGCTGGCGCATATGCGCCGCACCGCGCTCGAGGACATCGAGTTCCGCGGCAAGCAGATCAGGAAGGGTGACAAGGTCGTGATGTGGTACGTCTCGGGCAACCGCGACGAAGAGATGATCGAGCGCCCTTACGAGTTCATCATCGACCGCGCCCGGCCCCGCACCCATATCTCCTTCGGCTTCGGCATCCACCGTTGCGTCGGCCTTCGCCTCGCGGAGCTGCAGTTGAAGATTATCTGGGAGGAGATTCTCCAGCGCTTCGACAAGATCGAGGTGATGGGCGAGCCGAAGCGGGTTTATTCAAGCTTTGTCAAGGGTTACGAGACGCTGCCGGCCCGTATCGTCGGTTAGGCCGGCGTCCCGGGTACCGGCTTTGCGCATCCGGCGTCCGCAAGTTATAGTCTAATACATTTCCTTGTAACCAGGGATGACTGACGATGAACGTCCAGACCGCGATCCGAGCCGACAAACAAGAGCTCCTGCGCGCCGCGCGCGAGGAAGCCTATTCGACGCCGCTGAAGGATTTTCATCCCGGTGCGCCGAAATTGTTCCAGAACGACACGCTGTGGCCGTGGTTCGAACGGCTGCGCAAGGAAGAGCCGGTGCATTACTGCACCAACGCGCCGATCGAGCCCTATTGGTCGGTGACCAAATACAACGACATCATGCATGTCGACACCAACCACGGCATCTTCTCCTCGGACTCGACGCTCGGCGGCATCTCGATCCGCGACGTGCCGCCCGGCTATGACTATCCGAGCTTCATCGCGATGGACCAGCCGCGGCACTCCTCGCAGCGCAAGACCGTGTCGCCGATGTTCACGCCGACGCATCTCGACGAACTGGCAAAACTGATCCGCGAGCGCGCCTGCAAGGTGCTCGACAATTTGCCGCGCAACGAAACCTTCAATTTCGTCGACCGGGTGTCGATCGAATTGACGACGCAGATGCTGGCGACGCTGTTCGACTTCCCCTGGGAAGAGCGCCGCAAGCTGACGCGCTGGTCCGACGTGTCGACCGCGCTGCCCAAGAGCGGCGTCGTGGAATCGCCCGAGCAGCGGCGGCAAGAGATGGACGAATGCTACGCCTATTTCTCGAAACTCTGGAACGAGCGCGTCAATGCCGAGCCGCGCAACGATCTGCTCTCCATGATGGCGCATAGCGACGCCACGCGTCACATGGACCCCGACAATCTGATGGGCAACATCATCCTGTTGATCGTCGGCGGCAACGACACCACCCGCAACACCATGAGCGGCTCGGTGCTGGCGCTGAACGAGCACCCCGAGCAGTACCAGAAGCTGCGCGACAATCCGGCCCTGATCGACAGCATGGTGCCGGAAGTGATCCGCTGGCAGACTCCGCTCGCACATATGCGCCGCACCGCGCTGGTCGATACCGAGATCGGCGGCAAGAAGATCGCAAAGGGCGACCGCGTCGTGATGTGGTACGTCTCCGGCAACCGCGACGAGGAGGGCATCGAGAGGCCCGACGAGTTCATCATCGACCGCGCCCGGCCCCGCACCCACCTATCGTTCGGCTTCGGCATCCACCGCTGCGTCGGCATGCGGCTCGCCGAGCTGCAGCTCAAGATCGTGTGGCAGGAAATGCTCAAGCGGTTCGACCGCATCGAGGTGGTGGGGGAGCCGAAGCGGGTCTATTCCAGTTTCGTGCGCGGCATCGAATCGCTGCCGGTGCGCATTCCCGGGTAGCGTTTTCAAGCGAAGTGGGTCCCGGTTCGCGTGAAGAAAACGCGTCAAATGGAAAGACTCTCGTGAGCACGGAGCTCAATCCGCCTAGCCTCGCCGAAGCCCTGAACACCAAGGGCTTTACCGGCGCGACGGGCTTTCGCATCGTATCGATCGAACCCGGCCGCGCCGAACTTGCACTGACCCGCCGCGACGACCTCGTGCAGTTCTTCGGTCATTTCCATGGCGGCGTCATCACGGCGCTGGCCGACCACACCGCCGGGATCGCGATCACATCCGGATTGCCGAAGGGCAAGATCGGCGTCACCGTCGAGATCAAGGTCAACTTCCTCGCCCCCGCCGACGGCAGCGAACTGATCGCCCGCGCCAAGACCCTGAAAATGTCGGGATCGATCGGCGTGGCCACCATCGAGATCTTCACCAGGGACGAGAAATCCGAGCGCCTTTGCGCCTTCGGCACCGCCACCATGCGGGCGATGGATTTGCCGGCTGCGATGGTCGGCTAGCCTATACAAATCCGGCATAGCGGCTTGAACCAGATGAGAAGGCCGCAATGCGGCGTTCTGGTCTAAGCCTTGGGCAGGGTCACGCAGGAGATGTGACCGGAACCCGGGGCCGCCATGCACGATGTTGCCGTCAGGACTGAAGCCAAAGCCGGCCAGGATTGGCCGCTGCAGATTTATCAGACGCTGAAAGCCTATGGTGTCTCGCAGATTTCCTACGTTCCCGATGCGGGCCATTCCCGCCTGATCGAACTGTCGCACCGCGATGCCGCGATAAAGACCACCGTCCTGACCACCGAAGAGGAAGGCGTTGCGCTCTCGGCCGGCGCCTGGCTCGGCGGCGACCGTTCGGTGCTGTTGATGCAGTCGAGCGGCGTCGGCAATTGCGTCAACATGTTCTCGCTCGCCGCCTCCTGCCGCCTGCCGTTCCTCACCCTGGTGACGATGCGCGGCGAATGGGCGGAATTCAATCCGTGGCAAATCCCGATGGGCAAGGCGACCCAGCAGGCCTTCGAAATCATGGGCGTGACGGTATTCCGGCTCGAGCGGCCTGAAGATGCGGAAGAAGTCATTTCGGCGGCCTGTTCGCTGGCGTTCGAAAGCGACCAGCAGATCGCGGTGCTGATCTCGCAGCGCATGCTTGGCCGCAAGAAATGGACGGAGACGAAGTGATGGTCGCAAATTTCACGCTGGCCCGCCGCGAGGCCGTCAAGGCGCTGCTCGCCGACCGCAAGGACCTGCTTGTGATCACCGGTCTCGGGTCGGCGTCCTATGACGTGTTCGATGCGGGCGAACATCCCGGAAACTTCTATCTGTGGGGCGCGATGGGCGGCGCCGCGATGGTCGGCCTCGGCCTGGCGCAGGCGCAGCCGAAGCGGCCGGTCGCCGTCATCACCGGCGACGGCGAACAATTGATGGGCATCGGCAGCCTGCTGACGATCGCGACCAAAAAGCCAGGCAATCTGACCATCGTCATTCTCGACAACGGCCATTTCGGCGAGACCGGCATGCAGGTCAGCCATTCCGGGCTCGGTGCACAGCTCGACGTGATCGCGACCGGCGCAGGCTTCCGCTCGGTCACCGAGATCACCGACATCAAGGGCATCCATGATTATCGGCCGACGCTGCAGCGCATCGATCAGGGGCCGCGGCTGGCGCGCATCCGGATCGCCACCGGCCATGTCGACCGAGCGCTGCCGCCGCGCGACGGGGTGTATCTGAAAAACCGGTTTCGGGAGAATCTCGGCTTTGCGGTTACGTAAGCGCCTCAGCCGGTCTGGATATCCCAGAGGCCTTCCTTGCGGCAGGACTCGACCTCCTTGCGGAGCAGGTCAGTGACGAGCGTGATGGCGGTCGAACCGGGATGCTCGATGGGCGAAGCGATGGTGAGCTCGCGCATCGGTCCCGGTCTTGCGATGGTGGCGACTTCCAGCCGGCCGTCGGCGACTTCGGCGCGCACCGAGGAGGGCGGCAGCAACGCGTACCCAAGCCCCTCCTCGACCAGGCTGGTGAGGACGCGAAACGAATCCGCCTCGATCTGGACATCGAGCTTCAGCTTCTTCTTGGCAGCGGCGTGCTCGATCAGCGTCCGGAGCCCGTGCGAATGACTGGGCAGCACCAGCCGCTGCCGCAGCAGCCAGCCGAGATCGACCTGCTTCTTTCGCTTCAGCCCGCAACCGCGCGGACCGACGGCGACGATCTTGTCGCGGCCGAGGTTTTGCACGGTGAGATGCAGATCGGCCGACGGTCCGTAGATCACGGCAAGATCCATCTGGCCGCGGTGCAACCATTCGATCAGGTGCCCGCTGTAGCTCTCGACGATGCAAAGCGAGATGCCGGGATAGCTTTCGACGGTGCGCCGGGCGAGGCGCGCGGAAATCACGCAGCTCACGGTTGGAACCAGCCCCAGCACCACGCGTCCCGACGGCGGCCCGCCGGAGGACTGGATATCGTCGCGAATCTGATCGATTTGCCGGACGATGCCGGCGGTCCGCGCCAGCAGCAGGCGTCCGGCCTCGGTCAGCACCATGCCGCGGCCGTTACGGGTAAACAGCTCGGCGCGCAACTCATGTTCAAGCAGCTTGATCTGGCGGCTCAGCGCCGGCTGCGCCACCCGCAACGTGTCGGAGGCCTTGCTGAGGCTGCCGAGCTCGGCGACGCAACTGAACGTCCTCAGCTGTCGGAAATCCATGCTTGCCAATCTTGGAATGCGGGTTAATACGCTATAACAATCGAGCATAGGGACTTCACGGTGGTTTCACAACTCCACGCCCATCTCCAATCACAACGACGGCGCTTCCAATGACCGCACACGAACAGCAAGACGAATACGCCGACATCCGCAACGCGGTCGCAAAGCTCTGCGCCCAATACCCCGGCGAATACTGGCGCAAGCTCGACCGCGAGATGAAATATCCGAGCGAGTTCGTCGATGCGCTGACGCAGGCCGGCTACCTGTCGGTGCTGATCCCGGAAGAGTATGACGGCGCCGGGCTGAAACTGTCGGCGGCGGCCGCGATCCTCGAAGAGATCCAGCGCGCCGGCTGCAATGGCGGCGGCTGCCACGCCCAGATGTACACCATGGGCACGCTGCTGCGGCACGGCAGCGACGAGCAGAAGGCAAAATGGCTGCCCAAGATCGCCAGCGGCGAATTGCGGCTGCAGGCGTTCGGCGTCACCGAGCCGACCAGCGGCACCGACACGTCTTCGCTGAAGACCTTTGCGAAACGCGACGGCAATGGCTACGTCGTCAACGGCCAGAAGATCTGGACCAGCCGCGCCGAATATTCCGACCTGATGATCCTGCTGGCGCGCACCACGCCGAAGGAGGACGCCAAGAAGCGCACCGATGGCCTGTCGGTGTTCATCGTCGACATGCGCGAGGCCAAGGGCAATGGCCTCGAGATCCGCCCCATTCGCACCATGATGAACCACGCCACCACGGAAGTGTTCTTCACCGACATGCGGGTGCCGGCCGAAAACCTGATCGGCGAAGCGGGCAAGGGCTTTCGCTACATCCTGTCCGGCATGAACGCCGAGCGCATCCTGATCGCGGCGGAATGCATCGGCGACGCCAAATGGTTCATCAAAAAGGCGACCGACTACGCCAAGGAACGCGTGGTGTTCGGCCGTCCGATCGGCCAGAACCAGGGCATCCAGTTCCCGATCGCCAAAGCCTACGCGCAGATGCGCGCCGCCGAATTGATGGTGAAGGAAGCCACCCGCAAATATGAAGCCGGGCTCGATTGCGGCGCCGAGGCCAACATGGCCAAGATGCTGGCGGCGGATGCGTCCTGGGAAGCGGCCAATGCCTGCGTTCAGACCCATGGCGGCTTTGCGTTCGCCGAGGAGTATGACGTCGAGCGCAAGTTCCGCGAGACGCGGCTCTACCAGGTGGCGCCGATCTCGACCAATCTCATTCTGTCCTTCGTGTCCGAGCATGTGCTCGGCATGCCCCGCTCCTACTGAGAAAAACCATGCTGCCGTTGGAAGGATTGATCGTCGTCGCCGTCGAACAGGCGGTCGCTGCGCCATTTTGCAGCTCGCGGCTGGCGGACGCCGGCGCCCATGTCATCAAGGTGGAACGCCCGGAAGGTGATTTCGCCCGCGGCTATGACGCCGCGGCGAAGGGACAGAGCAGCTATTTCGTCTGGCTCAACCGCGGCAAGAATTCCGTGGTGGTCGATCTTGCCACCAGGGAAGGCCGCGCGGCGATGGAAGAGCTGATCGCCGGCGCCGACGTGCTGCTGCAAAATCTTAAACCCGGCTCGATGGACAAGCTCGGCTTCTCGCTGGAGCGCCTGCGCAAGGATTATCCGGCGCTGATCTGCTGCACCATATCAGGCTATGGCGATGACGGCCCCTACGCCGACCGCAAGGCCTACGATCTGCTGATCCAGGCGGAGAGCGGCCTCGCCTCGATCACCGGCGGGCCGGAGGGGCCCTCGCGGGTCGGCATTTCCGTCGTCGATATCGCCACCGGCGCTACCGCGCATGCCTCCATCCTCGAAGCGCTGATCGCGCGCGGACGCACCGGCAAGGGCGCCGACATCCGGATCTCGATGTTCGACGTGATGGCCGACTGGATGGCGGTGCCGCTTCTGAATTCAGAAGCCGGCAATCCGCCGAAACGAATGGCGCTGGCACATCCGTCCATCGCGCCCTACGGCGTGTTCCAGTCGAAAGACGGCAAAGGCATCCTGATCTCGATCCAGAGCGAGCGCGAGTGGAAGAAACTCTGCGCCGAAGTGCTGGATCAGCCCGATTTGCCGAACGATCCCCGCCTCGCCAACATGGTCGCGCGCGTCACGAACCGAACTGTAACCGACACCATCGTGGCCGACAGCTTTGCCACCATGGATCGCGTCGACCTCCTGAAGCGGCTGGCGGATGCCGACATCGCGTTTGCCGAGGTCAACACCATGGCCGACCTTGCCACCCATCCCCATCTGCGCCGCATCGAGGTCGATACGCCAAAGGGCAAGATCAGCTACGCCGCGCCGGCCGCGATCTTCGTCGGCGAGAGCAGGCATTATGGCGCGGTGCCCGCGATCGGCGAACACCGCGAAATTCCCAGGACTCCTCGCGCACAGGCGAAACAGCCATGACGGAAAAGCTCGACCTCGACCATTTGCGGGGCTGGATCGGAAAAACCACCGAAGCCTCCGACATCGTCACCGCCCATCTGGTGATGGGTTTGCGCGCGACGCTGTTTCAGGAGATCGGCGAGCCGAAGAACGGTAACCCCGCGCCATGGACGACGCATTGGTGCCTGGCGCAGCCGGTGTTCCCGATGTCGCAGCTGAGCCAGGACGGCCACCCCACCCGCGGCGGCTTCCTGCCGCCGGTGCCGCTGCCGCGCCGGATGTGGGCCGGAGGCGAGCTGCAGTTTTTTGATGCGTTGCGCGTCGGCGACGAGGCCAGGCGCACCTCGCGGATTTCCGACGTAACCGTGAAGACCGGCTCGACCGGCGTGCTGTGCTTCGTCGCCGTCGAACACGAGATCACCACGCCGCGCGGCACCGCGATCCGCGAGCGCCACGATATCGTCTATCGTGACATATCGGGCGCCGCACCGACCACGCCCGCGAAGGCGCCTCCCCCGCCGCCGCCGGCCAAGCACCGCGAAAGCCATATGGCCGACCCCGTGCTGCTGTTTCGTTATTCGGCGCTGACCTTCAACGGCCACCGCATCCACTACGACCGCGACTACGTCACCAAGGTCGAGGGCTATCCGGGCCTCGTGTTCCACGGCCCGCTGCAGGCGGCGTTCATCGTGGAGCTCGCGGCAAAGCTTCACGGCGGCACGCCACCGAAAAAACTGACCTATCGCGGCGTTCAGCCGCTGTTCGAAGGCAGCGAGTTCTCGGTCAATGCCAACGACAACGCCGATGGCATGGAGCTTTGGACCGCCAACTCGGCCGGCCAGCCAACGATGAAGGGTACGGCGACGTGGTAGACCGTCATTGCACGCAAAGCGCAGCAATCCATCCCTCCTTTGTTGCAACATGGATTGCTTCGTCGCTTTGCTCCTCGCCATGACGGATGATAGACTTCGGATCATCTCCTGAGGTCACATCGCATTGTCCAGCAAATCCACCACCGTCAAGGACGCCACCTTCGACCTGCTGCGCGCGTTCGGCGTCAAGAAGGTGTTCGGCAACCCCGGCTCGACCGAACTGCCGTTCCTGAGCGACTGGCCCGGCGACATCGATTATGTGCTGGGCCTGCACGAAGCCTCGGTGGTCGGCATGGCCGACGGCTATGCGCAGGCCACCCGCAATGCCGGCTTCGTCAATTTGCATTCGGCGGCCGGGGTCGGCAATGCGCTCGGCAATATCTTCAACGCCTACCGCAACCAGACCCCGCTCGTCATCACCGCCGGCCAGCAGGCCCGATCGATCATGCCGCTGCAGCCGTTTCTGTTTGCCGAACGGGCGACGGAGTTTCCGCAGCCTTACGTGAAATACAGCATCGAGCCTGCGCGGCCGGAAGACGTGCCGGCGGCGATCGCGCGCGCCTATTACGTCGCGATGCAGCCGCCCTGCGGACCGACCTTCGTCTCGGTCCCGGTCGACGACTGGACCCGCCCGGCGCAACCGGTCGAGGCGCGCCAGGTCAGCCGCGAACTCGGTCCTGATCCGGCCGCGATGAAAGCGCTGGTGGCAGCCCTCAACGCGAGCAAGCGCCCGGCCCTCGTCGTCGGCCCCGGCGTCGATCGCGCCGAGGCCGTCGAGCTGATGGTGCGTGTCGCGGAGAAAGCCCGCGCCTCGGTATGGGTCAGCCCGTTCTCGGCGCGCTGTTCGTTCCCTGAACGGCATCCGCAATTCGCAGGCTTCCTGCACGCCTCGCCGGGGCAGGTATCCGATGCGTTACGCGATCATGATCTCGTCATCGTGATCGGCGCGCCGGTTTTCACCTTCCATGTCGAGGGCCACGCTTCGATCTTCGATGGTGCGACCACGATCTTCCAGATCACCGACGATCCGACCGCAGCCGCCGTGACGCCGTCTGGCACCAGCATCATCGCGACGATGAAGCCGGCGCTGTCGATGCTGCTGGAGCTGTTGCCAGAAACAAAGCGCGTGATCCCGGCGGGCCGCGCGCCCCTGCCCGCGCCCGCCGCCGCCGATCCGATCCCGGTCGAATTCGCGCTGGACGCACTGTTCCACGCCATGCCCGGGGATGCGGTGCTGGTCGAGGAAGCCCCGTCGCACCGACCGGCGATGCAGAAATTCATGCCGATGCGCGGCCAGGACAGTTTTTACACCATGGCGAGCGGTGGCCTCGGCTTCAGCCTGCCCGCCGCCGTCGGCATATCCCTGGGGCGCCCGGGCATCAGGACGGTCTGCCTGATCGGCGATGGCTCGGCGATGTATTCAATCCAGGCGCTGTGGACTGCGGCGCAACGCAAACTGCCGATGACCGTGGTGGTGGTCAATAATTCCGGCTACGGCGCGATGCGCTCGTTCAGCCAGGTGATGCAGGTGCGCAATGTGCCGGGCCTCGACCTGCCCGATATCGACTTCGTCAAGATCGCGGAGGGCATGGGGTGTCACGCGGTTCGCGTGAACAAGGCGTCGGAGCTTGCGGGAGCGTTGGAGCGCGGGTTGGCGCATCAGGGCACCAGCCTGATCGAGGTGATGGTGGATTCGGCGGTGCCGCTGCTTTACGCGAAGAAGGATTGACGGCGACATTCGCTCCGCGTCATGGCGAGGAGCACTTGCGACGAAGCAATCCATTTTGCTGTGTCGGGATGGATTGCTTCGCTTCGCTCGCAATGACGTCGAGAAGGCTGTGCGCCGTCACTTGCCGTAGGTTTCCCGCATTCTGGCCTGGATCTTCGCCATGCCCGATATCCAGCGGTCATAGTTCTCGGTCTTCTTGCGCATGTAGCCGAGCACCTGCGGGTGCGGCAGGATCACAAACGTCTCCTGCTCCAGGCCCGCGAGCACATCCTGCGCCACCTGTTCCGCCGACAGGTCACCGTCGCCGGATTGCGGGCCTTTTGGAATGGAGCGGAGCATCGCGGTATCGACGCCTTGCGGGCACAGGATCGAGACCTTGATGCCGTCGGCCTTGTGCGAGATCGCGAGATTTTCCGCAAAGCCGACCGCGGCATGCTTGGTGGTCGAATAGGCCGGGCTGCCGACCTGCGAGAGCAGCCCTGCCGCGGAAATCGTGTTGAGGAAATAGCCGCCGCCGCGCGCCTTCATGCGCGGGATCAGATGCCGCGCGGCATAGACATGCGCCATGACGTGGACGGCCCAGCTGCGCGCCCAGGGCTCATCCGAGGTTCCGCCCGCATTGGCGGACAGCGGATCGAACCCGCCGCCGATGCCGGCATTCGAGCAGAACAGCGCGATCGGCCCGAACTGCTTCTCGGTCTCCTCGATGACGTGAAGGATGTCCTTTTCCTTGCCGACATCGCATTTGAAGGCCGCCCCGTTGATCGGGGTGGCGACGGCCCTGGCGCCGTCCGGGTTGATATCGACGACCACGACCTTGGCCGCGCCCGCCTGGTGGAAGGCCTCGCTCAGCGCCTTGCCGATGCCGCTGGCACCGCCGGTGACAACCACGACTTTTCCGCTCACCTGCATGGTCGCTCTCCCCTCGTTATTTTTCTTCAGGTCAGGACAGTATCGAGAATGGCCGTGTAGTGACAGGCCGCGCCGGCCAGCACGAAACCGTGCCAGATCGCATTCTGAAAGCGCAGCCGCTGCCAGGCATGGAAGATCACGCCGAGACTATACAGCACACCGCCGGCGAAGATGAACCACAACGCCATGGCCGGCAGCGCTTTCACCACGGCATCGTACAGCATCATGCCGCTCCAGCCCATCGCCAGATAAAGCCCGACCGCGAGCCGGTCGTATCGTCCGGGAAAGACCAGCTTGATCACGATGCCGACGATGGCTGTGCACCACACCCCGATCAGGAGCGCGATCGCGAAATAGCTGTCCTTTAATTCCATGATCAGCGGCGTATAGGTCGCGGCGATCAGCAGATAGATCGCCGAATGATCGAAACGGCGCAGCACCCATTTGGCCCGCGACACCGGCCAGAGATTGTAGGTCGCCGACAGCACCAGCATCGCCAGCAGCCCGGCGACATAGACCGAAACCGCGGCGACATCGATCGCCGTGGCATAAACCGAGGTCAGCACGATGAGGGCGGTCGCCGCCACCAGGCCGAAACAGATGCCGACGATATGCACGATGCCGTCGGCGATCAATTCGCTGCGGTCGAAGTTCCAGCGCACGGCGCCGGCCGCGGCATGGATTGAGGTTGATGCGAGTTGCTTCAATCTGAATATGGTCATGCCGGCCACCAGGTTGGGTTACGGAGCGATAAGACATAGGCCCCGGGAGGTCAAACGCGCGGTCTTCTGCCGTTCCGACATCCCAACTGAAGCTTGATTTTGGCCCGCCAATCGCCACTTTTGCGGGTGACCGCCCGCCCATTGTCTTATCGCCCCTCATCGAGCCCTTCCACGACCGCATGGCCCCCAGTTTTCAGGATATCGTCGAGGAAGCGCGGCTGTCGGCGCGGGCGCTGTTGGATTACGGCGACAGCTTCTTCCATCCGACCATCCGGCTCGGCGTCACCGGCCTGTCGCGCGCCGGCAAAACCGTGTTCATCACCGCACTGATCCACGGCCTCACCCGCGGCGGCCGCTTTCCGGTGTTCGAAGCGTTCGCGACGGGGCGGATCGCGCGCGCCCGGCTCGAGCCGCAGCCCGACGATGCGGTGCCGCGCTTCGATTACGAGAACCACGTTCGCACCCTGATCGAGGAACGGCGCTGGCCGGCCTCCACCGTCGACATCAGCGAACTCCGGCTGGTGATGGACTATCAGCGCCAGAGCGGCGCAGACCGCACGCTGACGCTGGATATCGTCGACTATCCCGGCGAATGGCTGCTCGACCTGCCGCTGCTGAACAAGAGTTTTGAGCAATGGTCGGCCGAGAGTCTTGCGCTATCACGCGAAGGCCCGCGCGAAAAACTCGCTACGCCATGGCATCAACATCTGGCGACGCTGAACGCCGAGGCCCGCGAGGACGAACCGGCCGCGCGGATGGCGGCAAAGCTGTTCACGGACTATTTGCGCGCCTGCCGCGACGAACGCTTTGCGATGAGCCTGCTGCCGCCCGGACGATTCCTGATGCCGGGCAATCTGGCGGGGTCGCCGGCACTGACATTTGCGCCGCTTGACGTCGCACCCGACGGCACTGCGCCGGACGGTTCGCTGTGGGCGATGATGCGGCGGCGCTACGAGGCCTACAAGGATGTCGTGGTGCGGCCGTTCTTCCGCGATCATTTCGCCCGGCTCGACCGCCAGATCGTGCTGGTCGATGCGCTTGCCGCCTTCAACGCCGGACCGGAGGCGCTGCATGATCTGGAAGCCGCCCTTGCCGGCATCCTCGATTGCTTCCGGATCGGCCGCAGCACGATCCTGAGCAATCTGTTCCGGCCGCGGATCGATCGCATTCTGTTTGCGGCCACCAAGGCCGATCACCTTCACCATTCGAGCCATGACCGGCTGGAGGCGATCCTGCGCCGCGCGGTCGCCAAGGCCGCCGACCGCGCCGAATATGCCGGCGCCGCCATCGACGTGGTGGCGCTGGCTGCCGTCCGCGCCACCCGCGAGGCGATGGTCGCGCGCGGCCGCGAAAAGCTGCCGTCGCTGCTCGGCACGCCCGCGGCCGGCGAAGTCGCCAATGGCGAGACGTTCGACGGCGAAACCGAAGTGGCGACCTTTCCCGGCGACCTGCCCAGCGATCCCGAGGAACTGTTCAAGGGCACCTTCCGCGGCCTCTCCAGCACGCCTTCCGACAAGGCCGATTATCGCTTCCTGCGCTTCCGCCCGCCGCTGCTGCAGCGCGAAGGCAACGAGGAGCCCGCTCTGCCTCACATCCGCCTTGACCGCGCCCTCCAGTTCCTGATCGGAGACAGACTGCAATGAGCGAGAAAGCGCCTCATCGGCGGCCGGCGACGTTCAAGCTCGGCGACCCCGGCGTGATCGTGATGGACCCGGACGATGCCGGCCGCCCCGCCCGCGGCACGGTGCAGATCACGCCCGAACATGACCCCGCGCAACTGCCGGTACCGCTCGACGCCCCCCTGGTGCCGGCCCGTCGCGGCTTCCGCTGGGGCAGGCTGTTCTGGGCCGCCACCGGCGGGCTGGTGCTGCTCGGGCTCGGGCTCGGCGTCAACAATTTGATCATGGACCTGTTCGCGCGCAGCCAGACATTGGGTTACGTCGCGCTGGCGTTTGCCGTTGCCGCAGGCCTGGCGCTGACGGTCGTGATCGGGCGCGAAGTTTTCGGGCTGGCGCGGCTCGCCGCCATCGAGAAGCTGCACCAGCGCGCGGCCGACGTGCTGCGCAGCGACGACCGCGCCGCCAGCCGGGCCGTCGTCAATGACCTCTTGAAACTCGCACATCAGAACCCGCAACTGGCGCGCGCCCGCGCCACGCTGGCGGGCCACGCCGACGACATCATCGACGGCGCCGACATGATCAAGCTGGCGGAGCGCGAATTGATGGCGCCGCTCGATGAAGAGGCACGGCGGCTGGTCTCGACGGCGGCGCAACGCGTCTCCGTCGTGACAGCCGTGAGCCCCCGCGCCCTGATCGACGTGCTGTTCGTGTTCGTCGCCGCGATGCGGCTGATCCGGCAACTGGCGCGGCTCTATGGCGGCCGCCCGGGCACGCTCGGCATGCTGAGCCTGCTGCGCCACGTGATCGGCCATCTTGCCGTCACCGGCGGCATGGCCATCGGCGACAGTCTGGTGCAGCAGATGCTCGGCCACGGCATCGCGGCCAAGCTCTCGCAGCGGCTCGGCGAAGGCGTGCTCAACGGACTGCTGACCGCCCGCCTCGGCCTCGCCGCCATCGATGTGACACGCCCGCTGCCCTTCACCGCCCTGCCGCGCCCCGCGCTCGCCGATCTCGCGAAGGATTTGCTGCGCAAGAAGGACGGCGAGGAATAATTCCGAGCGGCGCCAATGACAGCGCCCTCTCCCCTTGTGGGAGAGGGCATCTCCGGCGTTCCACGAACTCACTTGGGTGAGGGGATCGCTCCACGGACACATTTGTCTCCGCGGAGACAGACCCCTCATCCGGCGCTTCGCGCCACCTTCTCCCACAAGGGGAGAAGGGGTCCAGAGCACGCGGCGGGGACTGATGTCTTACCCCGGCGCCACGATCTTCGTGCGCAGCGACATCAGGCCTTCGAACGAAATCACCATGTCGTCGCCGGGCCGCAGGTAGAGTTCGGCGGCATTGGGTTGGCCGACCGCGACGCCGCTCGGTGCGCCCATCGCAATCAAATCGCCCGGCTCGAACACGACGTAGCGCGAGAAATGTTCGATCACGTCGGCGATCTTGTAAAGGTAATCGCCGGTATTGGCGCGCAGGCGCTGCTTGCCGTTGACGTCGCAGGTGACCCAGAGATTGTCGGTGTCGGCGGCCTCGTCCATGGTCAGGATGTAAGGACCGACCGGCGCGAAGCCGGGCATGTTCTTGGCGGTCCAGAATCTGCTGCCGGAGGCGACTTCGCGCTTCTGGATCTCGCGGGCGCTGACGTCGTTCATCAGCGTGAAGCCCGCGATGTAATCCATCGCGTCGGCCTTCTTCACGCCATGGGCGCGCTTGCCGACGACGTAGCAAAGCTCCGGTTCGTAATCGAGCTGGGTGATGTCGGCAGGTTTCACCACCTCGTCGCCGTCACCCGACATCGTCGAGATCAGCTTGATGAAGCCGGTCGGCTCGTTCGGGATTTCAGTCAGCATCTTGTTGGCTTGCAGTTCCTCGCGGTGCTTCCTGTTGTTCTTGCCGACGCAGAAGAACTTTGACGGGTCCGGAATCGGAGGCAGGAACTTTATGCCCGCAATGGGACGAGCCAGTTTTGCGTCTTCCGCCGCGACGACGAGATCCTGCAACGCAGCGATGGTCTGCGGGCCGGTCGTGAGCGCAAGCTTGACCGACGTTGCCGGCACCGCGCGGTGCAGGTGGTCAGCCGCGGCGACGACGTCGACGACATGATTGCCGGAAACGATACCGAACCGCGCATCAAACCCTCGCTGCGGATCGATGAATGTTGCAAGACGCATGCTTACTTTCCTCCTGGCAATTGTACGTTGTTGTCTTTCACGAGTTTGCTCCATTTGGCGACGTCGGCATTGATGTAGCGGCCGAACTCTTCGGGCGTCTGCGGCTTCGGCTCGGCGCCCAGCGTTGCCAGATGATCGCGGAATTCCTGGGTCTGCATCGCAGCCACGATCGCGTCGTTGATCTTTTTGACGATCTCGGGCGGCGTATTCGGCGGCGCCAGCAGGCCGAACCAGCCGACCGATTCGTAACCCGGCACCGCGTCGGCCACGACCGGAACATCCGGATAGAATCTGGAGCGCTGCGTGTCGGTCACCCCGAGCGCCCTGAGCTGGCCGGATTGCACGAATTGCTGCACCACCGGCCCCGGCGCGAACATGAAGTCGATGCGGCCGCCGAGCAGATCGGTCACGCCAGGGCCGGTTCCGCGATAGGGCACATGCAACAATTTGATTCCGGTCTCGCTGCCAAACAGCACCCCCGAGAGGTGCGATGCAGCACCAACGCCGGAGGAGCCGAACGAGAGCCCTTCGGGCTTCTCTTTGGCGTAGCTGATCAGTTCCGCCGTCGTTTTGACCGGCAATGTCGGGCTGGCGACCAGCAGATAAGGCGGCGCCGCACCGATCACGATCGGGGTGAGAACCTTGTTGACGTCGAACGGCCCAGCGCCCTCGGCGCCGGCCGACACCGCCATCAGCGCGCCGGTCGACGCCATCAGGAGCGTGTAGCCGTCGGGGGCGGCTTTCATCACCGCCCTTGTGCCGATCGCGCCCGAGGCGCCCGGCTGATTTTCCACCACGACCGGCTGGCCCCATTTGCTGTTGAGGTTCTGCGCGATGATCCGCGCCAGTACGTCGGTGCCGCCGCCGGCCGCGAACGGCACGATCATCTTGATGGCATGATCGGGATAGTCGGCGGCCCTAGCCGGCGGCGCGATAGCGCCAATCGACAGCGCCACGGCAATGATCCGAATGAAGTTCATGGGTTTCTCCCAGTTCTATTTCTTTGTTGGTCTCGTCATTCCGGGATGGTGCGCTAGCACCAGACCCGGAATCTCGAGATTCCGGGTTCGCGCTTTGCGCGCCCCGGAATGACGGTTCTTGAAGTGATGTTAAATCAGCCAACACGCGCCAGCGGAATAGCGGCGTGTCCGGCGCCGGCGCCAGATCCGGCGTCCAGCCCGTCAGCTTCTCCAGCGCATAGGTGTCCATCACGACGCCGCGCCACACACGATCGACGCGTTCGAGCGGCTGCCGCCGGGCTGGAATGTCATGCCACAGCGGCGCCCGATTATCCGGCTCGCGCGCAACGTAGAGGCCGGCGTGATCGCGCACCCACGCCATGCCGGGATCGCGAAAGCCCTGATATCTTCCCCGCTCGTTGATCTGGATGACCGGGACGCGGCCGTTGAAATACCAGCGCATCATCGCATAGGTGCGATAGTCCGTCGTTGCGATCCAGGTCGCGCCGGTCTTTTTCAGTTGATCCTGCGCCCGCGCCACCACTTGCTCATAGCCGGCCTCGCCGCCGACCGGATCGGAGCGGCCGATCAGATTCCAGGGGGCCGCGACATAATAGAGGAACACGCCGACCACGAAGGCGATGCCGGAGACGACCGCCACCCTCGCCCATTTGATGGTCGATTCGATCATCCATTCGGGCCAGCCCTCGCGCGGCAGGACAGCCAGATTGATCGCGCCAGCGGCAAATCCGGCCGGCCACAGGAACATCGGCCAGGTGTCGCCGACCCGAAGCGTCAGCGATTTCCAGAAGAAATACAGGAACGGCACGATCACCGCGGTCGACAGCAGGATCGCGACCGGCTCGCGCGTGCGATAGCCGCGCCACGCCGTCAGCGTCACGCCCGACAGCACCACCGGCAGCAGCACGAAGCCGACAAGGCCGAACTGCATCCCCAAAAATTCGCCGACGGTGCGGAGCGACAATTGATGGGCCACGACCGCGCGCACGAATTGAAAACGGAACGAGGCCCAGTCGTGATGGTAATTCCAGATCAGCACCGGCGAAAACACCATCAATGCGAGCAGCGCCGCCGCCCAGGGATAGGGGCTGAGCAGCCAGCGCCGCCGCCAATCCGGCACCAGCGCGAATGCCGCTACGGCAGGCAGCAGCATGACGGCAGTGAATTTCGACAGCAGCGCCAGGCCGGCGAACAGGCCGGCGGCGAGCCACCAGCGCGGGTCGCCGCTCTGGTGGAGCCGGACCAGCGACCACAACATCGCGACCGCGAGCGGGATCATCGCGGTGTCGGGCGCCACCTTGGCCATCAACAGCCCGTAATAAAGCGCCGCCTCCGGCATCAGCAGGGCGAACACGATGGCGCGAAAATCATGGACGACGCGGCGGACGATGTCGGCGAGCAGCAGTTGCGTGACCAGCATCGCGACGATGCCGCCAAAGCGGACACCGAGATTGGTATCGCCAAAAATGGCGGTGCCGAACCAGATCAGCCACGCGATGCCAGGCGGATGATCGAGGAACGCAAGCTCGCTCTCCTTGGACCAGGTCCAGTAGTAAGCCTCGTCGGTGCGCAGCTCGGTGAGCCCGGCATAGACCAGCCGCATCGCCGTCATCGCGGCGATCAGCGCCACGACGGCAAGCCATGGCGGTGCAGCATCGAGGGCCGGTTTGGCGCGGCGGTTATCGGGGGCGGTCGTCACGGCGCTTTTTGTTCGACTCCCGAGGGGGTGTCAACGTTCCGCGGAGCAAAAGGTGAATAGCTGGTGGAGTTGAAGGGTGTTCACCGGAGGCTTTAGGCAATATTATTGTCGCCGCCACATCAGATGGACTGCATGGCCTCCGCTTCCCGCGAACAGATCTCCACCGCCCTCCGCGGCATCAGCCTCCGGCAGATCCGGCTGGCCAGCGGCGTGGTGCTGTTTGCCTATCTGGTCAGCCATTTCCTCAACCACGCGCTCGGCAATATCTCGATGGAGGCGCTGGCCAGCGGGGTCTATTGGCACACGCTGTTCTGGCACTCCCTTCCCGTCACGGTCGTGTTCTATGCGGCCTGCCTCGTTCACACCGGGCTCGGCATCTGGGCGCTGTACGAGCGCCGGCAATTCCGCTGGAAGGCGATCGAGCCGCTGCAACTGGTGCTGGGGTTGAGCATTCCCGCGATGGTCATGACGCATGTGGTCGGCGTGCGGCTCGGCTACTCCCTGTACGGACTCGAAATCCTCTACCCGCAAGTGTTCTTTGCTTACTGGATCTCGTGGCCGGCGCTGAAAATGTGGCTGCTGTTCGCGGTCCTGGTGGTTTCCTGGGCCCATGGCTGCATCGGCCTGTATTTCTGGCTGCGCCTGAAACCGTTCTACAAGGCCGCCGCGCCCTATTTGCTGGCCACCGCGGTGCTGATTCCGGCCGTCGCCATGCTCGGCCTCTATCAGGGCGGGCGAAATGTCGTCGACAATGACAGCATCGAATGGCGCGCGGAGAATCTGAAGCCCAATCAGACCGGCACGTCGGCCGAAAAGACCGTGTTGAACGACGTCACCGACTATCTCCTGATCGGCTATTGGGGCCTGCTCGTGATCGCGCTGCTGGCCAAGGGCGCGCGGGCCCTCCATGAGCGCCGCGGCGGCATGATCAATTTGTCCTATGGCAATGGCCGAACAATTCGGGTGCCTAAGGGCCTCAGCGTCCTCGAGGCCAGTCTGCGCCACAACGTGCCCCACGCCAGCGTGTGCGGCGGCCGTGCGCGCTGCTCTACCTGCCGCATCCGCATCATCGGCGACTGCCACGACCTGCCCGAACCCTCCGCACGCGAGGCTTTCGTGCTCGGCCGGGTGGGCGCCCCGGATCCGTCGATCCGCCTTGCCTGCCAGTTGCGGCCGGAGCGGGACCTCTCGTTCTTCCAGCTCTTCCTGCCGCACGCGGTGTCGGCGGATTCGCATGCCTCGAACCCGACACGGATCGGCCAGGAGCGCTATCTCGTCAGCATGTTCGTCGACATGCGCGGCTCGACCAAGCTGGCGGAAAAGCGGCTTCCGTTCGACACTGTCTTCATCGTCAATCGATTCCTCGGCGCGGTGTCGCAGGCGGTGCTCGCCAGCGGCGGACAGCCGAACCAGTTCGTCGGCGACGGCATGCTGGCGCTGTTCGGCCTCGCCTCGAGCCGCCAGGAGGCCTGCCGGCAGGCGTTGCGGGCCGCGGCGATGATCGCGGCCAATGTCGACGAGTTGAACAGGTTTCTGGAACATGATCTGCGCGAACCGATCCGCTTCGGCGTCGGCATCAACGGCGGCGAGGTGATCGTCGGCGATATCGGCTACCGCGATCACATGGTCTTCACCGCGCTCGGCGACCCCGTCAATGTCGCGGCCCGGCTGCAGGACATGACCAAGACGCTTGGCTGCGAAGTCGTGATATCGGACGAGGTTCGCGTCACCGCCGGCATCGCCTCCGATGCGCTGCCGCAGCAGGAAGTCGCGATCCGCGGCCGCAACGAGCCGATGATCGTCCGCAGCGTGGCGGATGCGAAGGAGCTGTCGGCGCTGGCCAGCGACGTGAAGGCCGCCGCGGCTTGATGACGGAGACATCCTCAACTGTCAGCCCGGCTCGACCGGGCGCCCCGGTGCGCCGCGACTTCCCGCTGCGGTCACTGGCGGCTCTGGAACACCGGGCCACCCGCCTTCGCGGGACAACTGAACATGTATCCGCCTTCTCGCGCCGCTGATCGCCCGAGGTTTGCCGGCAACTCTACCGCGGGTTGCAGCACGCATCGGGCTTGCCCAGATTTCCTTCAATCAGAAGTTGCCGGGTCAATTTGTCGCATGCGGATCGCGAGATTGCGCTTGCCTCCAAATGCATTTTCACGGCCCAGCTAAACGCTGGGTTATTCAGTACACCGTTAACCCGCGGAAGATGCAATCGCCCCGATCGGCCTACCGGCACGCGTCAAGTTAGGGGGCCGTACTTTGGGGAGCGGGGCTGAATGAAACCGGGAAGTGGTGCGCTCGGAGGCGCACGTATTGCCTTTTTTGACGAGATGCGCGCGCTCGCGATCATTCCGGTTGTGATCCATCATTATTACTCGCCCTGGCTCATTGGTGGCGGAGTTGGCGTCGGCGTCTTCTTCGGCCTTTCCGGATTCTTGATAGGATCGCTTTTGCTCGATCTGAAGGAATTCAATATCCGCGAGGCAACGAAGTTCATCTTCCGGCGCTTCATGCGCATCTATCCGACCTATCTCTTCACCGCCGTCGCGGCGATCATTCTCAGCGACATGGCCGGGAACCTCGAACGAAAGTCGGACATCATCGCGGCGCTTCCCAGCATCCTCACGTTCACCGAAATGCCCAAATGGCTCGGATTTGGCATCGGCGTTATGTGGACACTTCACGTCGAGTTTTGGTTCTACGTGACACTCCCGATTGCGATGCTCATTTTTGGAAGGGAACGTGCAATCATCATTTTCGCCATCATGCTATTGGGCTTGGGAGTGCTTAGCTACTTCAGGGCCGACTTGGGACAATTCTTGCCATTACGCTACGGCATGGCCCTTGCGCCGGGCACACTCGTCGCGCTGGCGTGGAAGAAAAATTGGCTTCAGCATGTGAAGTTCGGGTCCCTTGGCTGGCTGTTGGTCACGGCCGTGGCGGCTGTCGTTTACCTGTGGACCCTTGAGCATAAACCATTTAGCCATTGGATGTTTCAGGTGATGGCGGCATCGCTCTGCGCCTGCGCCATGATAATCGCATTCCTGAATGACGATCGGCTGCAGATCCTGCCTTTTTCCTGGTGGATCGGGCGCATCTCTTATTCAATGTACCTCATGCATGGTCTCGTGATCGATTACGGCATCACCACATTGCCGATATCACCATTTTTGCCAAACTATGGCCGGGCGTCTCTTCTGTTCGCCCTGGTTCTGATCGTGGTTTCAACTCTATCGTTCCTGCTCATCGAAACACCCGGCATCTGGATCGGGCGAAAGCTGAGTGCATTGTGGTGGGGTAAATCGCAACCGCGTAAGCCGGACCAGGTTGCAGCACAGCAGCCTTCGAACGGCCCCTCGGTAAGCGGAGATAACGGTGACCGTGCACGTAACTCTGTTTAGTGCACTGTCACCAAATATTTAGTGCACCTCGTGCACAGTAATTGCACCATCAGGTGCATAGACGCCAGCGCCGCGGCGTCAGGACCACACGTCTTTGCGGTACGCCGTTCGTTATCGGCGCTACCAGCGTCCACCGCGACCCGTCCCAACGATCCTGGCGATCATGATGCGCCCCTCTGGCGGGACGGGATGGACTAACATGTAGCCTGACTTGACATGATTTCCGTAAATCGAAAGTGATCTGCCCGACGGGTCGTAGCCCGACTCCTCAACTATGCGCGCTCCTCCCAGTCACGCGCGAGGCTATTCAAACTGACACGGATATTAAGTACTACCGGGCAGACTTCCTCGGCCTTCAGTTGGTCGCACAGCTTGTGATCCTCGTACATCTACGAAACTAATCGAGCCACATCTTCGGTTCAGAACCCCCGCTCGCCCCCGCGCGGCCGGGGTTTTCCGATTCTGCTGCAACGCAAACCCGGGATACCCGTGCGAAAGCATCGGTTGACTCGGACTCCTCCGATGCGACACTTTCGCGCACCGAGTCTGGTGATGACCGGCTCGGCGGTACAAGCTTCGGAGGAAGCAGGAATGCTCGATCGACGAGAGTTGTTGAAGCGCGCCGGCATGGCGGCGCTGGCCACGGGTCTGGCTTCGCACCGGGCGCTGGCGCTCGATACCGTGACGCTGCCATTCGACAATGGCGAGCGGCCGCTGGTGAGATACCCGCAGAAGCGGCCGATGATCGGCCTGACCGAGCGGCCGCCGCAACTCGAAACCCCCTTCTCGATCTTCAACGACGGCCCGATCACGCCGAACAACGCGTTCTTCGTCCGCTATCATCTGGCCGACGTGCCGTACAACATCGATCCGGACAAGTTCACCCTGGAGATCAAGGGCAAGGTCGATCGCCCGCTAAAACTGTCGCTGAAGGAGATCAAGAAGCTCAAGGCGGTCGAACTCGTCGCCGTCAATCAGTGCTCCGGCAACAGCCGCGGCTTTTCCAATCCGCGCGTCGCCGGCGGCCAGCTCGCCAATGGCGCGATGGGCAATGCGCGCTGGCGCGGCGTGCCGCTCAAGGCCGTGCTCGACATGGCCGGCGTCCAGGCCGGCGCCAAACAGGTCACCTTCAACGGCATGGACGGCCCGGTCAGCGACAAGACACCCGACTTCGTCAAGGCGCTCGAACTCGATCACGCCCGCGACGGTGAGGTGATGCTGGCCTATGGCATGAACGGCGAGGATCTGCCGGTCCTCAACGGCTTTCCGCTGCGCCTCGTGGTGCCCGGCTATTACGGCACCTATTGGGTCAAGCACCTCAACGAGATCACCGTGATCGACAATGTGTTCGACGGCTTCTGGATGAAGAGCGCCTACCGGATTCCGGATACGCCCAACAACAGCGTCGAGCCCGGCACCGCGCCGAAGGCGACGATCCCGATCAACCGTTTCACGGTGCGCTCGTTCATCACCAATGTGATCGATGGCGCCAAGGTCAAAGCAGGCCGCACCGCACTGAGGGGCATCGCATTCGACGGCGGCAAGGGCATCAAGGAGGTCGCGGTTTCCACCGACGGCGGCAAGACCTGGATGCCGGCCAAGCTAGGCCGCGACCTCGGCAAATATTCGTTCCGCGAATGGAAACTGCCGGTGAAACTCGACGCGGGCGCCCATGAACTGAAGGTTCGCGCCACCAGCAATGGCGGCGAGGTGCAGCCGATGACGCCGTTCTGGAATCCGGCCGGCTATTTGCGCAACGTCGTTGAGACCGTTCGCGTCACGGCGGCATGAGGAGAATGGTGATGCGATATCGGATTCCCACGACGCTCGCGATCGTTGCCGGTCTGGGGTTTGCTGCGGCCCACGCCACGCCGGTCGCCTTCACGCTTCCGGGCGAGACCGCCGCATTCCGGCCCGGCGCCAATCTCGACGTGGTGCAGAACAATTGCACCGCCTGTCATTCCGCCGACTACATCAAGACGCAGCCGCGCGGCGAAAAATTCAAAAAAGATTTTTGGGCCGCCGAAGTGACCAAGATGATCAAGGTCTATGGCGCACCGATCGAAGAAGCGGACGTCGGAAAGATCGTGGATTATCTCAGCGCGAACTACTGAAAATCGCCGCGGACGAAGGCGCGGGCGCGCCCGCGCCGTGCATCTATTTTGTGAAAGCACCCCCTCCCCCGCGCCCCGGCGGGGACGATTTTCGGATATTCCGCCCAACGAAAAACCGAAGCCGGCCCGGGTTTTGCCGCGCCAAATGCGCGCAAAATAGCCAAAAAGGCGGAAATACGGTGCGATATGGCGTATTTTTGCTGAAATCGCGATACCGTTTGCGCTACCCAGTCCGCCACAACCCGCGTATCCTGAGGGCTCGGGTATGCCGGTATGTGCGGGGACCGGCCGCTCGTTTTATTTTTTGATTCCGCGGAGACGACGTGAATGGCTAAAGGTACGGTGAAGTGGTTCAACCCGACCAAGGGTTATGGATTCATCCAGCCCAGCAACGGTGGCAAGGACGTGTTCGTTCATATTTCGGCGGTTGAGAAAGCCGGGCTTTCTTCGCTCAACGAAGGGCAGACGGTCGAATACGAAGAGATCGCAAATCGCGGCAAGACCTCGGCCGAGAACCTCAAGGTTTAGCGCAACCGCGCGATCGGCAACGTTGCGCTCTCGGAAGTAATCCGGGAGCCGGGCTTGAAAAAAATTTTAAAAAACTGTGAGCGTTCGGCGGAGCGAGCACCGTAGTTGCTCGTACTCTTTTTCAGGCCGTCCGGCCGCTCAATCTTCCTTCACCCATTTCTCGACCGGCATGACATCCGGGGGCTGCAGATAGCCCCGCGGCCAGAGGTCGACGACCCACTCGATCCTGGTGGCGCGATCGACCAGCACCGCAGTGTTGTGCGGCGTCTGCAGCACCAGCGTATTGCCGCGATAATGGGGGTCGCCGACCACATGATGTTTCAACAGACCCCAATCCTGCAACACCAGTAACAGGCTGGTGGTGTTGCGGGTGGTGTCCCAGCAATCGTAATTGTGCTTGTCGTCGAAGTAACGGAAATCCGCTTTCGCCACCCGCTTGTTGGTGCCGAGGATCGGCCCCATGCGGCGGTCGAACCACACCACCGCCTTCTGCACCGCCGCACGCTCCGCTGCGGGCGAGGCACGGCCCGCCGCCATGATCTGCGTCAGCGCATTGCGATCAGCCGGCGTGAAATCGAGGATCTCGCGGCGCCGGCAGACGAAGCCGTAGCAGACCGTCATGGATTTCGCCGACGGCGGATAGATCGAGACCGAGGAATAGAGGTAGGCGATCGCCGAACTCATTTCAGCCGCGGCGCCCGGCGCGTTCGACAACGCCACGCCGACGATGCCGAGCAAGCCTGCAAGCGTGGCTCGCCCGAGTCTTCCCCGCATCGATCGATCGGCGTGTCGCATGGTTCCTGCTGCCCGCATGACGGCCCGAGGATTAGCGCGCGCCTTTCTCGCTGCCAAGTTGCAAGACCGCCACCTATGGAACAGGCCACGGCTATTTTTCGCGTGGTGCGTTTCGGTCACGTCGGGCGCTACCCCACCGGCAGCGGCGCGTCGCGCTTGACCTCTTCCATGACCGCGTAGGTCCGGGTCTCGCGCACCCCCGGCAGCGCCAGCAAGGTCTCGCCGAGGAAGCGCCGATAGGCCGTCATGTCGGCAAGCCGGGCCTTGACCAGATAATCGAAGCCGCCCGCCACCATGTGGCACTCCAGCACTTCGGGCGCGCCCTGCACCGCCTCGGCGAAGCGCTCGAAGACGTCGGGCGTGGTCTTGTCGAGCATCACTTCGACGAACACCAGCAGGCCGAGGCCGAGCCGGTGTGGATTGAGCCGCGCGCCATAGCCCTCGACAAAGCCGTCCCGCTGCAACCGCTTCAGCCGCTCGCCGGCCGACGTCGGCGACAGCCCGATGCGCTCGGCCAGTTCGACGTTGGCGATACGGCCATCCCCTTGAAGGATTGAGAGGATTTTGCGGTCAATCTTGTCAAGATTAGTCATTTATCCGGATTCTTATATCCTAATCCGAATTTTCTAAGGTAAATCTGCAAATTTGTCTATCGAACTACGGCTGGAGTGACGCTAAATTGGCCAGGCTTCAGGGAATCAGCATGCCGGACCGCCCGCCTCTCCCGCCGTTCAGCGCGCCCTATGCTGGCGATGACCGCACGATTGCTACCCGGCTGCTTCCGGCCGCAACGCTGGACGCGGCGCGCGAGGCGCGCATCAACCGCACCGCCACGCGCCTGATCGGGGCCATCCGCGCCAATGACGATCCGCTCGGCGGCGTCGAGGACATGCTGCGCGAGTTCGCGTTGTCGACCAAGGAAGGCCTCGCGCTGATGGTGCTGGCCGAAGCGCTGCTGCGGGTGCCGGACGCGCGCACCGCCGACCAGTTCATCGAGGACAAGCTCGGACAGGGCGACTTCGTGCATCACGAGACCAAATCCTCGGCCTTCCTGGTCAATGCCTCGGCCTGGGCGCTCGGCCTGTCGTCGCGCGTCATCCAGCCCGGCGAGACGCCGCAAGGCACGATCGGGCGGCTGACCAAGCGGCTCGGGGCGCCGGCGGTGCGCGCCGCGACGCGCCAGGCGATGCGGCTGATGGGCAACCATTTTGTGCTGGGCGAAACCATCGAGGCCGCATTGGCGCGGGCGGAAGTACACGCTGCACGCCACCAGCGCTATTCCTTCGACATGCTCGGCGAAGGCGCGCGCACGGCGGAAGACGCCGCGCGCTATTTCGATTCCTACGCGCGCGCGATCGAAGCGATCGGCCGCGCCGCGGATGATCGTGCCCTGCCCGCGCGGCCCGGCATTTCCGTCAAGCTCAGTGCGTTGCATCCGCGCTATGAAGCGATCAGCCACCGGCGCGTGATGACCGAACTGGTGCCACGGCTGATCGATCTGGCGCGGCAGGCCAAGGCCTATGACCTGAATTTCACCGTCGATGCCGAGGAAGCCGACCGGCTGGAATTGTCGCTCGACGTGCTCGCGGCGGCATTCGCCGATCCGTCGCTGGCCGGCTGGGACGGATTCGGGCTCGCCATCCAGGCTTATCAAAAACGTGCCCGTGATGTGATCGACCATGTCGACGGGCTCGCGAACAGCCTGAACCGGCGCATGATGGTGCGGCTGGTCAAGGGCGCCTATTGGGACACCGAGATCAAGCGCGCGCAGGAGCGCGGTCTTGGCGACTATCCCGTGTTTACCCGCAAGGCGATGACCGACCTGAACTACGTCGCCTGCGCGCGGCAATTGCTGGGCTTGCGGCCGCGGCTGTTTCCGCAATTCGCCACCCACAACGCCTTGACGGTCGCAACCCTGCTTGAACTGGCGAGAGATGAAAGCGGGTTCGAGTTCCAGCGCCTGCATGGCATGGGCGAGGCGCTCTATGCTCAGCTCACGGAAGATCACCCTGACATCGCCTGCCGCACCTATGCGCCGGTCGGCAGCCACCGCGACCTGCTGGCCTATCTGGTGCGGCGGCTGCTCGAGAATGGCGCCAACTCATCCTTTGTCGCGCTCGCCGCCGACGAGACGGTGCCGGTGGCCACGCTGCTCGAGCGGCCGGCGGATATCATCGGTGACGCCGACCACGCCGTTCATCCGAACATCCCGCTGCCACGCGATCTCTTTGCGCCACAGCGGGCGAATTCGCGCGGCCTGGAATTCGGCGAACGGAGGGCATTGGGAAAACTCGTTGCCGATATCGCGGCGGAAAAATGGCCTGCGGCCGGCAGCGTCACGGATGCGACCTCGACCGAGGCCAATACCGCCATCTCGGCCGCGCGCGACGGGTTCAAGCCGTGGAGCCGGATGCCCGCCGCAACGCGGGCGCGCATGTTGGAGAATGCCGCCGATCTGCTGGAGCAGCGCACGGCGCATTTCATCGCGCTGCTGCAGCGCGAAGGCCGCAAGACGCTGGATGACGCGCTGTCGGAAGTCCGTGAAGCCGTCGATTTCTGCCGCTATTATGCCGCGCAGGGCCGCGAACAGTTCGGCGACGGCAAGCTGATGCCGGGCCCGACCGGTGAGAGCAATGTACTCGCCTTGCGCGGCCGCGGCGTCTTCGTCGCGATCTCGCCGTGGAATTTTCCGCTCGCGATTTTCCTGGGTCAGGTCACGGCGGCGCTGATGGCCGGCAACGCCGTGGTTGCAAAACCGGCCGAACAGACGCCGCTGATCGCAGCGGCGGCCGTGCGGCTATTGCATGAAGCCGGCGTGGAAACGTCGGCGCTGCATCTGGTGCAGGGCGACGGCAAGATCGGCGCGGCGCTGGTCGCGCATCCGGACATCGCGGGCGTGGTATTCACCGGCTCGACCGACGTCGCGCGCACCATCAACCGGACGCTCGCCGCCAAGAACGGCCCGATCGTACCGCTGATCGCGGAGACCGGCGGCATCAATGCCATGATCGTCGACGCCACCGCGCTCCCCGAACAGGTCGCCGACGACGTCGTCACCTCGGCGTTCCGCTCGGCCGGCCAGCGTTGCTCGGCGCTGCGGCTGTTGTTCATCCAGGACGACGTCGCCGACCGCATGATCGAGATGATCGCGGGCGCGGCACGCGAACTGAAACTCGGTGATCCCTCCGATCCCTCGACCCATGTCGGCCCGGTGATCGACGCCGAAGCCAGGCAACGCCTGGACGCACATATCGCGCGCATGAAACGCGAAGCGCTGGTGCATTACGCCGGCACCGCGCCGGAAGGCAATTTCGTCGCCCCGCATATCTTTGAACTGGCCGATGCCGGGCAATTGACGGAAGAAGTGTTCGGCCCGGTGCTGCATGTGGTGCGCTACCGCGCCGACCGGCTCAAGGCCGTGCTGCAATCGATCGGGCGATCCGGCTACGGGCTGACGCTCGGCATCCATTCCCGGATCGACGATACGGTGGAGGACATCATCGACGCCGTGCAGGTCGGCAACATCTATGTCAACCGCAACATGATCGGTGCCGTCGTCGGCGTGCAGCCGTTCGGCGGCCACGGCCTTTCCGGCACCGGCCCGAAAGCCGGCGGACCGCATTATCTGGCACGCTTTGCCACCGAACAGACGGTGACCGTCAATACCGCCGCGGCCGGCGGCAATGCGGCGTTGCTGGCCGGCGAGGCCTAGCTGGCGTCCATCGCGGGCGTGACGAACATCACAATCAAAATCGCCGTCTATGGCTACCACTCTCTCTCCGCGGCTGCCCGGAGGAGGCGACGATGGTCGACCATCAGGAAGCGATCATGTTCAAGCAGGTGCCCGACGGCTATGTGTTTCGGGCCCCGAACCCGTTGGTATTTGGCCGCGCCCGGTTCTACCTCGTCAACGAGGCCCAGAAGGCGCAACTCCTTGCCGTCATTACGGCACGCCGGTCAGCGATGTACTTCTGGTTCGCACTCCTGGTCCTGATCGCTGCCGGTATCGGGGCACTTGCCTTCGCCACCGGTCACGACGAACCGACGGTCAGCGATGTGCTGATCATGCTGGCGCTGATCCCGCCCTGGCTTTATGCCGCCGTTCTGGTTTCCCAGCTTCCGACCGCGCGCAAGCTCAAACCCTTGCTGGCGGGGCTGCAGCCCACCGATCAGTCGATCACATCGACCGACCTCCGCAAAGCGGTACGGAAGACGATATCCTTGCCGCAATACCTCGCGTTTGGTGTCAGCCAGGCGGCCATGTCCGCCGCCTTTGCCATCATGGCCGCGCAGAAGACCGGCGGCCGCCACGTTGCGGTGCTTGACGACCCGGGCGCCCTGCTGTTCGCCTTCAACGCCGCCGCCTTCGCGATTTCATCGATCTGTTTTCTGATCGCAGCGCGGGACAAGGTCCGGCACAGGCTGGACGAACCCGATGCGGCGGACAGACCGCTCAAGCGTTTGCTGCTGCCCTTATTCTGCCTCGTCATTGCCCTCGGCCTGCTCGCCTTCGTGATGACCAATGCATGGCGGACCAACCAGCGTAGTCATGAGACGGCGCTGATCCAGCAGCGGATCGATGGCCTGAAAGCCCGCATCGACGGAGCGCAAATCCGCGGCCGTGCCGCGAGCCTGCAAGCCCGCATCGCAGCGAACAATGCCCATATGAGCGAACTGATCGCCACGCTGAGCAACCCGCCGGTCAAGTGCGAGACCTCGACGGCCACCGACGATCCAGGCCGGGTTGAACGCATCCGGACCTGCCGCGAACTCGCCCACACGCAACAGGATGCGGTTCAGCGGGAGATCGCCGCGACCAACCAGGAAAGGGCGGCCATCCTGCGGGACAACGCAGCCCTGCAGAAGGAGAACCATGCGATCCAGACGGAGCTCAACGCACTCCAGACGGAGATTACGGCAAAGCGTCGATCGGGGAATAGCTGAAGCCATCCGTCACGACGGGGAGCTTCAGCGACGAAGCAATCCGGTTGCATCATCCCGCCAACATCGGTCAAATGCGCCCGGAATCCCCGGCGTGCAGCGAAAAGCTGTTCCACAGCGCGGAATAACGCCGGCCAACGTCACGGGAGCGACGCCACCATGGAAAAAGGCATTTTTGACGGCCTCAAGGTTCTGGACTGCGCGAGTTTCATCGCAGCGCCGGCGGCCGCCACCGTGCTGTCGGATTTCGGCGCCGACGTGATCAAGATCGAACCGCCGGGAACGGGCGACCCCTACCGCAATCTGCCGAATTTGCCGGGCTACCCCCACAGCGAACATAATTTCGCGTGGCTGCTGGAGTCGCGCAACAAGAGGAGCCTCGCGCTCGACCTGACGAAGCCGGACGCGCAGGCGGTGCTGTACAAATTGGTCGCCGAGGCCGACGTGTTCATCACCAACATGCCGCCGCAGGTTCGCACCAAGCTCGGCATCACCTGGGACCATCTGGCCCATCTCAACGACCGGCTGATCTACGCTTCGTTCACCGGCTATGGCGAAAAGGGCGCGGAAGCCAACAAGCCGGGCTTCGACTCCAACGCCTATTGGGCGCGCTCGGGCCTGATGGACCTCGTCCGCGCCGACCAGAACACCACGCCGGCGCGATCGATCGCCGGCATGGGCGATCATCCCTGCGCGATGGCGTTTTACGGCGCGATCGTCACCGCGCTGTTCAAGCGCGAGAAGACCGGCAAGGGCTCGCATGTCAGCTCGAACCTGATGGCCAATGGCGTCTGGGCAGCTTCGGTGCTGGCGCAGGCGAAGCTGGTCGGCGCCAAGTTCGGCGAACGGCGGCCGCGCGAGCGCGCGCTCAACGCGGTGACCAATCATTACCAGTGCAAGGACGGCCGCTGGCTGATCCTCTCGCTGCTCAACGAGGATCGGCAGTGGTCGACGCTGGCACGGTGCCTCGGCCGCGAGGATCTGGTGACCGACCCGCGTTTCGAAACCAAGAAGGAGCGCCACGCGCACTCGCTGGAACTGATCAGGATATTCGATGAGATCTTTGCCGGCAGAGATCTCGCCGAATGGCGCAAAATTCTCGACGGCAACGGGCTGGTGTTCGGTGTCGTCGGCATTCTCGACGACATTCCCGGCGACCAGCAGATGATCGACAACGAGGTGCTGGTGCCGTTCGAGAATGACACCATGATGACCATCAGCAGTCCGATCTGG
Source organism: Hyphomicrobiales bacterium (assembly GCA_017305715.1). Classification (GTDB taxonomy): domain Bacteria; phylum Pseudomonadota; class Alphaproteobacteria; order Rhizobiales; family Xanthobacteraceae; genus Bradyrhizobium. Next base: position 102,653 of record JAFKKG010000033.1, read on the forward strand.
GTCGACGGAGCCAAAAAAGTCCAGCCGCGCAAGCCGCCCGGCCTCGGCGAGCACAGCGACGAAATCCTCCGCAGCGCCGGCTATGACGACGCCGCGATCGCGAAGCTGCGCGCGTCCGGCGCGGTGGCGTAAGGCTGTTGAAAGAAATCGGAATGCCCACCTGGCGCCTGCATTACTTTCCCGAATCCGGAAACAGCTACAAGCTGGCGCTGATGCTGACCCTGTGCGGCCAGACGTTCGAGCCGGTCTGGACCGATTTCGGCGGCGGCGTCACGCGATCCGCGGAATGGCGGCGGACAGTCAACGAGATGGGTGAAATCCCGGTGCTGGAAGCGGACGGCGTCCGCCTCACCCAGACCGCGCCGATATTGCTGAAACTCGCGCGGCAATTCGGCAAATTCGGCGGCGAGACGGAGGCGGAGCAGTTCGAGCTGCTGCGCTGGCTGTTCTGGGACAACCACAAGCTCACCGGCTACATGGCCACCTACCGGTTCATGCGGACGTTCACGCCGTCAGGCGATCCCGCGGTGCTGAGATTTCACCGCAAGCGGCTCGACGATTTCCTGGGGATTCTGGAAACGCATCTTCAACGCAACGCGTTCGCGATCGGCGCGAAGCCGAGCATCGCCGATATCTCGATGATGGCCTATCTGCACTACCCTTCGGACGAGACCGGCTATGATTTCGCCGCGAGCCATCCCTGCATCAGCGCCTGGCTCGGCCGCATGGCCGCCCTGCCCGGCTGGAAATCGGCCTATGATCTCTTGCCCGGCAAGCGGCTGACGCATTACGCGACGTGAGATATTGGTTCAGCGCTTCAACAAGGCCCACACGACGCCAAAGACGATCAAGCCGATCATGACGGTGACGACGATCGCCCAGGTGCTGACGCGGACGTTGCTGACCATCTCGCGCTTGGCCTCGTTCTCGGCGATCTCGCGGTTCCGCTGCCTGTTCTCCTGGTCCGAAGAGCTCATCGCCGGTCCCCGCTCAGTTGCCGCCAGCTACCCTGACATCAAACGATGACGGCGCGTCGACGCCGCCCTCAGGAAGTTTTCGAGCCTAGCGCGAAATCGAGCGCCGCGGCAGGGCATTTCACCGGCGCAAGGCCTCTTGCGAATAGCCCGCAATCCGCTTGTAGCCGTCAGACAGGCCGACGAGTTCCTCGCGGCTGATGACGTCCCCGATCGCGTTGAACGGCCGGTCGCCGGTGCGCTGGAACACCTCGCGCAGGATTGCATCCGGCGGATTGCTGCGGTTGGTCAGCACGATGCGCGTGGTCGCCTCCAGGCGCTGCTGCTCGTAAGCCGCCAGCGCCGCAACCGGATTGGAATTGCCGGTTAGCGCCGCCGCCAACGCGCGCGCATCGAGGATCGCCTGGCCGGCACCATTGGAGCCACGCGGCACCATCGGATGGGCGGCATCGCCGAGCAGCGTCACCCGGCCGAAACTCCAACGCGGCAGCGGATCCTGATCGACCATCGGGAATTCCAGCACCTGATCGGCGGCGCGAATGAAAGCGGGCACATCGAGCCATTCGAAATGCCAGTCGGCAAAGGCGCCGATGAAGCCGTCGAGTGATCCGGCACGATTCCAGTCGCGCTTGCGATAGACCGGCGTTTCGATTTCGGCGACCCAGTTGACGAGTTGCAGCCCGTCGGTATCGGCGGGCCGGATCGGATAGATCACCATCTTGCCATGCGCCAGCCAGCCGGCGCGCACCATGCTGGCGCCCGACAGCATCGGCTTCCAGCGTGTCACGCCGCGCCACATGTTGACGCCGGAGTAGCGCGGCTCGCCCTCTTCCGGAAAGAACTGCTTGCGGATCACCGAGTTGATGCCGTCGCAGGCGATCGCTACGCCGCCCCGCACGGTCGAACGGCCGGTCCCACCGGCGGAAAATGTCACGGTCACGCCGGCCTCGTCCTGTTCGACGCCGACGCAATGGCGATTGGTGAGCAACCGGTCGCGGCCGGCGCGGGCGACAAACGCCTCCAGCAGCACCCGCTGCAGATCGCCGCGATGGATCGAGAACTGCGGATGATCATAGCCCGCGGCACGGCCGAGCGGTTCCTGATAGATCAATTGTCCGAAGCGATTGAAGAAGGTCGCATCCGTGGTCGCGATCGCAACATTCGCCAGCGCCGGTTCGAGGCCGAGCGCGGCAAGCTCTTTCGTGGCGTGTGGAAGCAAATTGATGCCGACACCAACCGCCTTGATTTCGGCGGCGGATTCAAAAATCCGGCAGGGAATGTTGGCTTCGTGCAGCGCGAGTCCGAGCGTTAGCCCGCCGATCCCGGCGCCGACGATAATGACTTCGTCCATATTTCCTTCCCGTCAAATAATTGGCGGGGATGAAACATGAATAGTAAGCCTACTGTCAATCTCGCGGCGACCGACAGCAGCGGTTTCTAGCGGCTTTTCACGAAGCACATGCCCATGCGCGCGGTCTTGCCGGTGATCTGACAGGCCAGCCCCGCGGCGCATGTCCAGGCGCGAAAACTCGCATCATTGCTGGCCGCGGAATTTCCGGGGGCATAGCAATGCGCGCCCCAGCCGTCACTGTATTCGGTTCCCGCCAGTTCCCTGGCACCGCGCAATTGCGGACGGCTGGCAAAGCCGCGGGAATAGTCCGGCGATCGGCCGTCCCGGGTTGCGGCGAGGATATCGCGGCGGCGCGGCTGATCGCCGAAGAAGTGCGGCGATGCCGGCACGACCGTCGAATTGGATGGATTTGGCGTCATCCAGTCGACGCCGGGGAAATGGAAGCCACCGATACCGCGCGTCTGGTGGCAGCCCGAGCAGGTCACGTCGTTCAGCCGCCGCTCAAAGCCGCCGGCCGAGCGGATGTTCTGTAGCTTGATGCCGTCAGCGGTGGCCTTCTTCAATGCGGCAACGACATCGCCCTCACCGAACAAGGGGTTTTCGCCTTCGCCGTTCATCAAGCCGAACGCCGGTTGCAGGACCGAATTGTCAAACCCGACGGGGGTTGCGGCGATCGCACGGCGCGCCAAGAACTTTTCCGGGATCAGGACGGTGCCACGATCGAATGCGGCGAGATGTTCGGGATTGAGCAGCCATGCCCTGAATTCCCGCTTGAGGCCATCGTCGGCCAGAATCCGGTCGCGATCGATCTGGTTCTCCATCGGCGCTTCCCGGAATTCGCGCGCCTGCGCATCATAGCGGAAGACCTTGAGCAGATAATCGGTGCGGAAATCGCGCACTGTTGATTTCGGCGCATGCGCGATTTGAAGATTGGTCTCGATGCGATCGATGTTTTCAAGGCCGAGCAGATCAAGCGGACCATCTTCACCCAGGAGCTTCGCTGCGAGCGCTCTCCCGGTCAGCGACAATTCGCCGGCAGCCAGCCAGCGCTTTGCGATTTCGGAACAGGTAATGGATTTGCCCCCGCGGTCGATCGGAACACCGCCCCTTGCTTTCAGCACGAGATTCAGCGTCATCGGCAGACGGGACGCTAATGCCGCCTTGCCGTCGGCTCCCGGTGCCGCCGTTCGCGTCAACCGGTAGATCAGCCGTATCTCACCGCAACTGGCTTCATCAACATAGGCGCGGTCCATGCGGTTGACGATGCCGGCCAGCACGAAGCGCGTGTCGCCGGCATCAAGCAGGCTCCGGTCGAACAGCTGGAAACCAAAGCCCTCCCCGACGCCGATGGACTCGTTCGGCAGGCTTGCTTTGTGTCGCGCAATATAGCGATCGAACTCGCCGTCGATCGCCAGGCGGACCGGGCGCGTGGATGCGAGGGCAAACAATTGTCCGCTGCCGAGCGGGATATCCGCCGATCGCTCCGGCCACAACATGCGCCCGATACCAAATCGGCCCTGGTCGAGTTCGCGCAGCGCCAGGGGGTCTGTTATCGCGGTGCCACGCTCCAGGGCGGCTTCGGGCGCAGCCCACGCCGGCCATGCGCCGCACGTCAGAGCGAATAGAATGACAAGATATCGCAGCGCGGGGCTCATGCTCCCACTAACACCGCCCCGATTGAGCTATTCAAGCAAAAGGCGCTTCACGTCGCGGTGAAGCGCCTTCGTGTTCAGATCCCGTGCAATCAGCGCGCGACGATCAGGCCCCTGCTGGTCACGACCACCCAGCGGCCATCCTGCTTGCGGATGGCATCGACGCGGCCGAGGCCCGGGACGGGATCGCCGGCATAAACTTCAAACACGCCCTGGCGGCCTTCGATCAGCGCGCTGCCGTTCTCGACGTCACGCAGCACCCAGCCCTCGAGGGTCGGCAACCGCGCAATTTCCGGCTTCGGCGCCGGCAACGGCACGGGCGCAGCCGCGGCCGTCGCAGGCGGCGCAATGGAGCCGGTGACGTCGCGCGAAGCGGCCGGCGCGGCGGCGACCGCCGGTGCGGCGCGGAGTTTTTCCACGGCCTCGCTGAGCTTGGCGAGCTTGGCGGCGGGCTCGGCCTGTGCCTTCTCGACCTTGTCGAGGCGGTCACTGGTCTTGCTGAACTGACTCGCGCCGACCTTGGACGTGTGTTCGACGCTGGCCTTCAGCGCAGCGATATCGGCATCGATTCGCGCTACGGAGGCTTCGAGCGCGCTGTTGTTCGGGGGCGCCGAATTTGCGGCCATCAGTTGTCCGAGGCCTGCGGTGGCCAGCGCGCCGCCCATGGCACCGGCGACGATCGCCAGCGCCACCACGGCCGCCATCGCCGACACCCGGCGCTTGCCGGACGAAGCTTCGCTGGGCGCGGCTTCCGGCCCTGCAGCGGCCTCGTCGCCGGTCCAGGCGCGCTCGCCGGGGGACATGATCAACAGCTTGCCGGGAATCCGCGGCGGTTCAGCCCTGCTCGCCTCGACCTTGGGGGCCTCGATCTTGGAAGGTTCAGCCCTGCTCGCCTCAATCTTGGCCGCCTCAGCCGGGGTCGCTTCCACCTTGGGTGCGTCCGGCTTGGGAGACGTCTCTTCCTGGTTGAGCGCCAGCTTCGGGGAATCGGTCTCGGCTTGCGCCGCCGCCATTACCGGCTCCTTTGCCGCCGACATATCGGAAGCGGCTGGCCCGGTGCCGACGGTACCAGTTTCACCTTTGGTGGGCTCCGACTGCTGTTCGCTCACGTTCAATTCTCCAGAATGGGTTGACCTTTTGGTAACTTTTATTGCTTGCGAAATCGTTACCGGGCGGCGACTTACCGAAATTTTAGGGAGTCATCCGGGCCGGTTTGCGGCCGCAAAACGGCCGGAAATTACCGCCTGCGTTCATGTTGCCCTGCGGCAATCGGTGACAGCTCCGTTTGCGCCCGTTCATTTCCCGACTAACATGGCTTGAACAAGCCAGAAGGCAGGGCCGCCATGACCATCGAAAAATGCATCAACGAGTTTGGTGCAGATGACGTCATTTTTGAGGAGGGCTCGACGGGGCGCGAACTGTTCGTCGTGCTGGACGGCCAGGTCGAGATCGCCAAGATGAACGGCGCCAGCAAGACCGTCATCGTCACACTCGGCAAGGGCGAGTTCTTCGGTGAGATGGCCGTGATCGATGGCTCGTCCCGCTCGGCGACCGCGATTGCCGCCGCCGCACACACCCGCGTGATGCGGATCAATCACGCCCGCTTCGTCTATCTGGTCAGCCAGCAGCCGGCCTTTGCACTGATGGTCATGGATGCGCTCAGCAAGCGCCTGCGGGCGTCGAACGCCGCCACCTTCCGCGCCACGGCCAATCCATGAACGAGCGCCGGCCAAGCCCGTTCAAGACCCTGCTCGACAGCGACGCCTGCACGCTGATCGAAGCGGCAGAGGACGTCTATCAGATCCGCTTCAAGAATCGCGCCGCCAACGCCTATCTGGTGCGCGGCAGCTCGCGGACCATCATGATCGATGTCGGCCTGTCATCGAACTATTCGCATCTCGTGACCTGCCTCGAACATGTCGGCTGCCCGCCCGAGAAGATCGACATGGTGGTGCTGAGCCACGAGCATCTCGATCATATCGGCGCGGCGTATCAATTCGCCGGCCGCAGCTTTATCGCCGCCCATCGGCTGGCCGCCAACAAGATCATGTTGCGCGACGATTTCTCGATGTTGCGCAAGATGTTCAATGAACCGAACGTACCGATCAATGTCGATATCTGGCTGGAGGAAGGCAATCTGCTCGACCTCGGCAATTTCCGCCTCAACGTGATGTATACGCCGGGCCACACCTCGGCCTGCATCACGCTGTTCGACCAGGACAAGGGCCTGCTGTTCGCCGCCGACACGCTGATGCCCGGCGGCGTGATGGGCGGCGTGTTCGGCTCCGGCAGCATCAGCGACTACATCCAGTCGCTGGAGCGGCTCAAGGGCCTGAACTCGAAGATCCTGCTGTCCGGACACGGCCGGCTTTCCGATACACCGCAGGACGATGTGAGGATCGCGATCCAACGTTCGCATGGATTGCTGGAGGATACCGCGCAATTGTTCGACGCGCTCGATGCTCGCTCGAATTTCGAACCGATCATGCAATCGGTGCGCGACCTCAACAAGCTGGACGACGGGTAGGCCGGCAGCGCCGCTCGCAAATCACGCCTGGGCGCGACGCGCCGCAGTCCAGCCATTTGACAAGATCCGCGCCGGCCAGTTCAACAACCGCAACAATGACGCCCGCAAGAGGCAGGGGAGTAAGCGACGAAGCAATCCATGCTTCCGTGCCGGAATTAATCGATTGCTTCGCTTCGCTCGCAATGACGTTGAGAGCTCAGTCCTAAATCACCATCGGCGCATCCGGCAATTCATTCCTACCGCCGGCATGCGGCGGGAAATACGCCGCCAATTGGCGCGACACGGCTTCGATCCCCTTGATCACGCCGCGCTCGAAATTCCCCGCCCGAAACTCGGCTTCCATGTCGACGCAGATTTTCTCCCAGCCGGCGGTGCCGATATGCGTGTCGATGCCGCGATCGGCGACGATTTCGACGTCGCGGTCGGCCAGCAGCAGATAGATCAGCACACCATTGTTGTGCTCGGTGTCCCAGATCCGCAACTGCGAGAAGACATCCAGCGCGCGTTCCCGCGCCGGCTGATCGCGGAACAGCGGCGCGCCATCGAGTGAGCCTTCCACGACGAAACGAACCTGGCCGGAATGGGTGGCTTCGCCGGCCTTGATCGCCTGCTCGATCGCAGCCAGCACTTTTGGCGGAAAGTCGCGTTTCTCCCGCCAGCGGTGGTGCAGCAGATGCCTGCCGATGCGCTTGATTCCCATAGCTACCAACTCCCCGACGCACCGCCGCCGCCAAAGCTGCCGCCCCCACCGCCGCTATCGCTCGAACTGCCGCCGCTCCATCCTCCACCGCCGGACGACCACGAACCACCGCTGCTGCCGCCGGACCAACCGCCGCCACGGCTACGGCCGCCCGTCATCGGCGACGCGACAGCGTCGTTGAACAGCACGAAGACCGTCGCGATCAGGCCCGCGACGATGGCCGCCAACAGCGAGCCGAACAGGAACCAGGCGACCAGCGTCACCACGCCGCCGCTGACGGCAGACCCAACCAGCCGCCCCAACATGCTCCGCATCACCCCGCCCAGCAGGAAAACCGGAATCAGGAGGAACGGATTGAACATGTCGGAGACGTCGAACAGCCCGGTATTTTGCCAATGCGGCGGCTCCGGCGCCGGCAGTTTCTCGCCGTCGATGACGCGGATCATCTTGCTGACGCCGGCGGAAACCCCGCCGGCGAAGTCGCCGGACTTGAATTTCGGCGTGATTTCCTCGTCGATGATGCGCTTGGTGGTGACGTCGGTAAGCGCGCCTTCGAGGCCATAGCCGACCTCGATGCGAAGATGACGATCGTTCTTGGCGATGACGAGGACGGCGCCGTCGTCGATCTTCTTGCGGCCGATCTTCCAGGTTTCCGCCACCCGGAGCGAGAACTGCTCGATCGCCTCGCCGTCCGTCGTCGGCACGATCAGCACCGCGATCTGGCTGCCCTTGCGCGACTCGAAATCCCGGATGGTCTGGTTCAGCGAGGCGACATCTCCGCTGCCGAGCGTCCCGGTCTGATCGACCACGCGCCCGACGAGCGGCGGCACCGCGACGACGGCCAGGGCCGTGACGCTCAGGGCTGAAGCCGCCCAGCACACGAGCAGCGCAAGCAGGGAGGCTCTTGCAGCGTTCATCGCGATGTGTCTTGTCCGCTACTTTGCGGGCGCAGCCGGTGTCGGGTTGAAATCCACCTTCGGCGTCTTGGAAATTTCCTTCTCGTTCTCGACCGTGAAGTTCGGCTTTTCCTTGTAGCCGAACATCATCGCCGTCAGATTGTTCGGAAAGGTGCGGATTCCGACATTATAATCCTGCACTGTCTTGATGTAGCGGTTGCGCGCCACGGTGATGCGATTCTCGGTGCCTTCGAGCTGCGCCATCAGATCCTTGAACAGCGCGTCGGATTTCAGCTGCGGATAGTTCTCGGTCACGACCAACAGCCGCGACAGCGCGCTGGAGAGTTCGCCCTGGGCAGCCGTGAATTTCTGGAACGCGGCGGGATCGTTCAGCACTTCGGGCGTCGCCTGGATGCTGCCGACCTTGGCGCGGGCGTTGGTGACCCCGAGCAGCACGTCCTTTTCCTGCTGCGCAAAGCCCTTCACCGAATTGACGAGGTTGGGCACGAGGTCGGCACGCCGCTGGTACTGGTTCACCACCTCCGACCAGCCGGCCTTGACCTGCTCGTCATTGGTTTGGATGGCGTTGTAACCACAATTGGTCAGGCTCAGCATCGCCAGCGCCGCCAGCACGTTCCAAAATCTACGCATCATATTCTCCCGGTATAATTTCATGGCACGGTATCAGAATGGTTGCGCCGGGTAAGCCCGTGATTGCCGCTATTTTGCGGGCCGGGTCACTTTCGCGATGGATGGCTATTGCCTAACATTCGCTGAAATAGTCACATGGCCGGACAAGAATATAGGGAGGGCCCATGACCGCGCTGGAAACCACCGCGTTCGAAACCATCGTCGTGGAACGGCCGGAACCGCGCATCGCGCGGATCGTCATGAACCGGCCCGAGGCGCGCAACGCGCAGAACCTGCAAATGACCTACGACCTCAATGCCGCATTCGACGCGGCCGTGCAGGACGACGCGGTCAAGGTCATCATTCTGGCAGGAAGCGGCCCGCATTTCTCGGCGGGGCACGATTTGCGGCCGGCCGGCAAGAACGCCGCCGGCGTCGATTTTCCACCGGTCGGAAATTGGGGCGGCTTTGCCGAGCCCAACGCCCATGGCCGCTTCGCCCGCGAGCAGGAAATCTACCTGCAGATCACGCGGCGCTGGCGCAATCTGGCGAAACCGACGATCGCCGAGGTCCACGGCAAGTGCATCGCCGGCGGGTTGATGCTGGCCTGGGCTTGCGACTTGATCGTCGCCAGCAGCGACGCCGAATTCTGCGACCCGGTGGTGACGATGGGCGTCTGCGGCGTCGAGTGGTTCGTGCATCCCTGGGAACTGGGCCCGCGCAAGGCCAAGGAGCTGCTGTTCACGGCGGACAGCTGGAGCGCCGACGAGGCGCATCGGCTCGGCATGGTCAACCATGTCGTGCCGCGCGCCGAACTCTCTTCCTTCGTGATGGCGCTGGCGCTAAGGATCGCGGCCAAGCCTTCGTTTGCGCTGAAGCTGACCAAGGAGGCGGTCAATCGCTCGGTGGACGTGATGGGGCAACCCGCGGCGATCGACCAGGCGTTCGCGCTGCATCAGCTCTGCCATGCGCATAATCTTCAGGAATTCGGAATGGTGGTGGACCCCGCGGGCCTGCATCCTTCCGTCAGGAAAACGGCTGTGGTGAAGTAGATCATATGGACCTTACATTGAGTGACGAGCAGCGATTGCTGCGTGAGAGTGCGGAACGTTTTGTCGCCGGGACCTACAATGCCGAACACCGCCGCCGGATGGCGAGCGAGCCGCACGGTTTCAGCGCCGGCCTCTGGAAACAGTTCGCCGATCTCGGCTGGCTGGCGCTGCCGATATCGGAAGCGCATGGCGGACTCGGCGGCGGCGCGGTCGAAATCGGCATCCTGATGGAGGCGTTCGGGCGCGGGCTGGTTGCTGAGCCCTACCTCTCCACCGTGGTGATCGGCGCGGCACTGATCGCCGAACGCGGCAGCGAGGCGCAGCGGCAGGCGCTGCTGCCCAAGGTCGCCGACGGCTCGCTCTATCTCGCCTTCGCGCATTCGGAACGCGCGGCGCGTTTTGAGCTCGCCGAGGTGGCAACCTCAGCGCGGAAGACGGCGGAGGGCTGGCGCCTCGACGGCCGCAAGACCGCCGTACTCGACGGCACTGCCGCCGGGCAGGTCATCGTCTCGGCGCGTGTCGTCGGCGACAATGGGGCCGCCGGGAAGCTATGCCTGTTCCTGGTGCCGGCGGATGCAACCGGCCTCACCAAGCGCGATTTCCCGCGCCTCGGCGGCGGCCGGGCCTGCAACCTCGAACTGCGGGATGTCAGACTTCCCGCCGACGCCCTGCTCGGCGACGGCAGCGATGCATTGCCCGCGATCGAGGCCGTGGTCGACCGTGCGATGGCGGCGCTGGGCGCGGAAGCCGTCGGCATCATGCAGACGCTGCTGGATCAGACCCTCGAATACACCAAAATTCGGAAGCAGTTTGGGCGGCCGTTGTCGGCCAATCAGGTGATCCGCCACCGCCTCGCCGACATGGCGATGAACTGCGACGAGGCCCGCTCGATGGCGCTGCGCGCGGCCTTGATGGTCGACGCCGAACCGGTCGCACGCGGCCGCGCCGCGTCGGGCGCCAAGGCCAAGATCGGCAAATGCGCGCGGTTCGTCGCCGAACAGTCGGTGCAGTTGCACGGCGCGATGGGCGTCACCGAGGAGCTCGATATCGGCTCCTACTTCAAGCGGCTGCTCGCCTTCGACACACTGTTTGGCGGCAGCGCCCATCATTATCGCCGTCACGCCGCCCTCGGCGGCCGATCCGTTCAAGCCTAGCGGGAGCGCACCATGGATCTGACCTTCAGCGCCGCAGAGCGCGCCTTCGAACAGGAAGTCCGCGATTTCATCGCGGCGAATCTGCCGGCGGAAATGAAGCACGCGCAATCGCTGACGCCATCGGTGTTTTCCGATCCCGACATCGGCATCGCCTGGCAGAAGGCGCTGCACGCCAAGGGCTGGGGCGCGCCGGGCTGGCCGGCGGAGTATGGCGGCCCAAACTGGACGCCGGCGCAACGCTGGATCTTTGAGGCCGAATGCGCCCGCGCCGGGGTGCCGAACGTCAATGTGATGGGCGTCAAGATGGTCGGCCCTGTCATCATCGGGTTCGGCTCGGCCGAGCAGAAGAATTTCTATTTGCCGCGGATCCGCTCCGGCGAGGATTACTGGTGCCAGGGCTATTCCGAACCCGGCTCCGGCTCCGACCTTGCCTCGCTGAAGACCCGCGCGGTGCGTGACGGCGATGACTACATCATCAACGGCACCAAGATCTGGACCACGCACGCCCACCACGCCAACCGCATGTTCGCGCTGGTGCGCACCAACGAGACCGAACGCCAGCAGGACGGCATCAGCTTCATCCTGATCGACATGAAGAGCCCGGGCATCACGACACGGCCGATCCTGACCATCGGCGGCGACCACGAGGTCAACCAGGTGTTCTTCGACGACGTCCGCGTGCCCGTCGCCAACCGGGTCGGCGAGGAGGGCAAGGGCTGGACCTACGGCAAATACCTGCTCGAATTCGAACGCGGCGCCGGCATCGCCTCGGCCAAATTGCGCGAGGCCCTGAAGACGGTGTCCGACCTCGCCGAATCCGAGGCCACCGGCCACGCGATCGACGATCCTGATATTTCGCTGCGCCTGTCGGAGATCGAGGTCGATATCGACACGCTCGAGATGACCGAGCTGCGGGTGTTGTCGGCGTTGCAGACCGGACAGAATCCCGGCGCGGTGTCGTCGCTGCTCAAGCTGCGCAACAGCGAAATCCGGCAGGCCGTGACGCGGCTTGGCGTCGACGTGATCGGCCATGACGGGCTCTATGTCGAGCCGATGCGGCCGTTCTACAAGCTGAACGAGGAGCCCGGAATCCCCGAGGAGATGCTGCCGGTGGTGCCGGAATATCTCAACAGCCGGGCCTATACGATCTTCGGCGGCTCGTCGGAGATCCAGCGCGACATTATTGCGAAGATGGTGCTGGGGCTCTAAGCCGTCATTCCGGGGCGCGAAGCGAACCCGGAATAACGGCTTACGCCACTTCCTGCCTGCGGCTGACGATTTCGCTGGATGTGACCGCGTTCCCGAGACCGATCGTGGTGAGCAGCTTCAGCATCTCCACGCGCGCGGTGACATGCGACATGGTGGGGCGGCTGCCGAGCGTGATCTCGTCGATGTCGTCGACGGCGGTGAGACCGCGCGGATAGAACTCGCGGAAGATCACGCGTTCGGCCAGCCCGTCCACGTAGCGGAAGTTCAGCCGCTGCGAGAGCTGCTGGACGCCCTCGCCGACCAGGCGCTTGTTGCGCGAGCCAAGCGTCGACAGCCGGTTGCGCAGCACGATCCAGTCGGTGACGCCGAGGTAACGCATACGGCGCCTGCCGCGCGCTTCCTCGACCATGTCGGCATAATGGCTGGTGCCGGTGACGCGGAAGGTTTCGGGATCGACGGTGCCGAGCACGTCGAGATCGACGAAGCTGTCGTTGAGCGGCGTGATCAGCGTATCGGCCATCGCATGCGCGACGCGCGTCAGATAATCGTCATGGCCGGGGGTGTCGATGACGACGACGCCGTAGCGGCCGGCCAGCGCCTCCACGGTCTTCTCCAGCGCCCGGCAGCCTGCGGCCTCTTCCTCGGCCGAAGGGTAATCGAGCTGCTGGAAGCAGAAATGCTGGGGCATGCCGAGGTCGCGGCCGACATGCTTTTCCCAGGCGCGCCGGTTCTCGATGTGATGGGTGAGGCTTTTTTGCCGCGTGTCGAGATCGATGGTGGCCACCGCCTGGCCCGACTTGATCAGCGCGATCGCGATATGCATGGCGACGGTGGATTTGCCGGAGCCACCCTTCTCGTTGCCGATGACGATCACACGCGCCGACAGGGCCCGCATCGCACCTTCGATCGACATGAGATCGCCTCCGAGAGTCTGACCGCATTCGTGCTTCTTGAGGGGATCATTGGGCTTGATTCGGCGGATTCCCGCAACGGCGCGAGCTGCTTATTTTTAGGGCGTGCTGCTTTGAGTCGCATCTCGCTTCGTCATTCCGGGGCGCGTCGAAGACGCGAACCCGGAATCTCGAGATTCCGGGTTCGATGCTGCGCATCGTCCCGGAATGACAGCTACCTACCCCACCCCCCTTGCATCCCTGATCGCCTGCCAGACCTTGGCGGGCGTCAGCGGGGTGTTGAGCTGCTTGATGCCGAGTTCGCTCAAGGCATCCATCACGCCGTTGGTGATGCAGGGCGGGCCGCCGATGGCGCCGGATTCACCGCAGCCCTTGGCGCCGAGCGGATTGGTGCGGCAGGGCGCGGAATCGTCCAGCGTCACCGAGATCGGCGGCATGTCATCGGCGCGCGGCACGCAGTAATCCTGATAGCTCGCGGTCAGCAACTGGCCTTCCTCGCTGTAGGACACGCCTTCATACAGCGCCTGTCCGATGCCCTGCGCGACGCCGCCATGCACCTGGCCGGTCACCAGCATCGGATTGACGGCGATGCCAACGTCGTCGACCGTGGTATAGCGCACCACCTTGCTGACGCCGGTTTCGGGATCGATTTCGATCTCGCAGATATGCGTGCCGTTGGGCCAGCTCGGGCCGTCGACCTCGCCTTCGCTGTCGACGCTGAGCCGGGCGCCGTCTTCTTTCTTTGCGATCTCGAACAGGCTGATGCGCCTGTCGGTGCCGACCACCGTGAGAAAGCCGTCGCGATACTCGATATCCTCGGCCGAGGTCTCCAGCACGTTGGAGGCCTTCTCGCGCGCCTTGTTGATCATGTCGTTGGTGGAAACCGCCACCGCCGTGCCGCCGACGAACAGCGAACGCGAGCCGACGCTGCCGAAGCCGGTGGCAAGATCGGTGTCGCCCTGCACCACGTCAATCTTGTCCATGGGAATGCCGAGCGACTCCGACACCATCTGGGTGTAGGTGGTCTGCAGGCCCTGCCCCATCGCCATGGTGCCCGAATGCAGGATGATGCGGCCTTCGGCGGTGGCATGCAGCGAGACCTTTTCGGTGTGCGCACGCCCGCCGGTCCATTCGATATAGCTGGTGAGGCCGCGGCCGTAGAGCAGGCCCTTTTTCCTGGCGGCTTTCTTGCGCGCGGCAAAGCCGTCCCAGTCGGCGAGCTTTGCGGCACGGTCCAGCATGTGCGCGAACGCACCGGAATCGTACACCTGTCCGGCGGCATTGGTGTAGGGCAGCTGCGCGGGCTTGATGTAGTTGACCTTGCGGATGGCACGGGGGTCCATCCCGATCTGCCGCGCGGCGGCGTCCATCAGCCGTTCGACGATGAACACGGCTTCGGGCCGTCCCGCACCGCGATAGGCGCCGACGGGGGCGGTGTGGGTCATCACGGATTTGACTTCGAAATGCACCAGCGGAAGGTCGTAGACGCCGGTCTGCACGAACGGCCCGAGCACCAGCGGGATGATATTGCCGGCACCGCTCGAGTAGGCGCCGGTGCCGCCGATCGAACGGACGCGATAGGCCAGCACGCGGCCCTTGGCGTCGAGCGCGAACTCGCCGGTCGAAGTCAGGTCGCGGCCATGGGTGCCGCCGACGAATTCGTCGGTGCGGTCGCCGCGCCAGCGGATTTTCCTGTTCAGCTTGGTCGCGGCATAGGCCACCACGCCGTCTTCCGGATAGAGGCTGGTCTTCTGCCCAAACCCGCCGCCGATATCGCCGACCAGCACGCGCACGCTTTCCTTCGGCCGCTTCAGGACGGATTCGGCAAGCAGGTCGCGGGTCGAACCCGGCGTTTGCGATTGCACATGCAGGATCAGACGGCCGGACTTCTTCTCGATCTCGGCGATGGTCGAGCGCGGCTCCATCGCGGACGGAATCAGCCGCTGGCTGACCAGATCGAGCGAGACGGTGTGCGCAGCGTTCGCAAACGCCGCTTCGACCTTGGCCGCATCGCCATAGCTCATGGCGGCGACGATGTTGTCGGGCGCCTCGGGCCACACCACAGGCGCGCCCGGCTTCACCGCCTCGGCCGGATCGACCACCGACGGCAACACCTCGTAATCCACCGCAATTGCTTCCGCCGCGTTCTGCGCCAGCAGGCGCGACGTCGCCACCACGGCCGCGACCGGTTCGCCGGCAAAGCGCACGATTTCATGCGCCAGCAGCCGCCGCGGCGGCACCGTCATCGGCGTGCCGTCCGGCCGCTTGAAAATCGCCAGCGTCGGGATGGTGCCGATATCGTCCTTGACGAGGTCGGCGCCGGTATAGATCGCCTCCACGCCCGGCATTTCGGCGGCGGCCCCGGTGTCGATCGAGACGATTTTGGCGTGGGCATGGGGCGAGCGCAGCACATGCAGCCAGAGCGCGCCCTCCTCCGGCTTGTCGTCGATGAACTGCCCTTTCCCGGTGAGCAGCCGCTGATCCTCCAAACGCTTGACCGGCTGGCCCGCACCAAAACGCATATTGCCGGGAAGAATGTTCATCAGTTGGTCCTTCGATTTTCTTCGCAAAGTTGGGTGGGTTCTAGCCGATAGATGGGGTGCGAGCCAACCCTATGGAAGCGCCCGGGAAATGGGCATTGCCGTTGCTGGGTCTCCTCGCGGCCCCGCTATCGTCGTCCCGGCCTTGAGCCGGGACCTATAACCACCGGCGGCAATTGTTTTGCGCGATAGTCGTTATCTTTCTTTTTCAGCAATGAGGGCCCCAGCGTGATGGGTCCCGGATCGCGCTTCGCTTGTCCGGGACAACGTGGATATAGCTTCTCATTCTCGCGACGCCTTGCGCCCGAGGTTTGCTGTTGAACTTCCCGCCCTCTTCAAATAGAGGGCGCAGGGAAGACCGGGTGCGCGCTGCACCCGCGGTCTCATGTGCGTCGTGCACAAAACAAAATGCACATGAGCATACAGGTCCAGCGGAGAACACCCGGCCTTCCCTGCGCAATGGCTTTACGGCTTATGGCGAGCTCTCCCC
>JAFKKG010000034.1 GCA_017305715.1 Hyphomicrobiales bacterium
TCTCATGTGCGTCGTGCACAAAACAAAATGCACATGAGCATACAGGTCCAGCGGAGAACACCCGGCCTTCCCTGCGCAATGGCTTTACGGCTTATGGCGAGCTCTCCCCGGAGAACGGCTCTTTTGCCTCCGTTGCGCCCTGGAAAGTCGAACGCCTCCAGGTGCATTGACGCCAGCAACGCGACGTCGGGACCACACGCTTTTGCCGTACGCCTCCGCCACGATCGTCTCCGTGACATCAGCGTCCATCGCTCCCCGTCCAACGTCCGTGACGACGGCCGACGCCCTTCTGAACAGGACGGGATGGGGATGGATATAGCGTGGAGTTTACTTCCTTAAAAGCGAAATATTTTTCAATCTGGGGCTTGACACGATTTCTGTAAATCGGAAGGTGATTTGCCCGTCGTGCCAGTTTGTCGCAGCCTGTAGCCCGGATGAGCCGCGCGACATCCGGGGCTTCCCTGCTCCCCCATGTCGCTTAGCTCGTGCGGGCTACGAAATTCTATCCTCCACCAACACCTACCGCTGCGGCATCCGCTCGAAGCTCGGCATGCCCTCGGGAATGTGGTGGAAGGGCTGCTTGTCGACCGTGTAGATCGCGATCTGCGGTGTGATCGAAGCGGGGTTGTCGAGCGTTCCGACCTTCACCACCACGAGCGGCCGTTGCGGCCGCGTCACCATATGCGTGCCGCATTCGGCGCAGAACTCGCGCGTCACCGGCTTTTCCAGGTCCTTGCGCGAAAACTGCTTCGGCGCGCCCTTGGTGTATTTGAAGCCGTCGGGAGGCATCGCCACGAACATGTTGGGCGATCCGCCGGTGAGGTATTGGCATTCGCGGCAATGGCATTGCGCCTGCAACATCGGCTCGCCTTCGGCGACATAGCGCACGGCGCCGCAATAACATCCGCCTTCGAGTTTCATGACGTCCTCCCTTGGTCTACTCTTGCGGTAGTCTCACCAGGCTGTGGTGTATTTCAAGAGCGGATTTGCCTTGCAATTCCAGTAGGCCGCTCGCGGCCATGGCGTCGATGCGTGCTGCCAGAAGGACGTCCCCGACTTGAAGGACTTCATCATCCATTTCTGCAGCCAAAGTCTGTCCGACGACCATGGCCACCTTCTGCCAGTCGTTCGTGACGTAAGACATCATCCGCTTATCGAAAAAGGAAATGGGTGCCGATACGAGCTCGCCGCCTTCGATGACACGCAGCGGCGCGTTTTCGGAGCGAAGCTGCTGCCACAGACTTCGATATCGCTTCCGCTCGACTGGCTGCAGCGGTTCGGCCAAGTCCCACAGCTTTTCCCGGCATATTGTATCCGCGCTGACCATGCCGAGACTCACGGCCAAGACCGGCGAACGTGGTGGACCGCGCTCTACGCGGCGGGAAATCTTGAATTCGCTCAGGTCGACCACCTCGCACGGTGCGTCGTCCATTCGCCACAGCCATTCGAGAAATCCCGCATACTCCATGGCCGATCGCCGCGTTAGCCAAACGACCTTGCGGCGGCTGGGGGAAAGCGATTCGTGCCAGAAGGTGTCGGTATCGAGATTGACGCTATCCCATCTCGCGCGGCCAAGCTCGCGCTCTACCCACTTTGATCGGAGCGTCATATCGGGAGGGTCAATGGGTCCGAAGCTGAGGCAGTCGGAAAGGGAAACGGTCTGGTCGGAGCGGCCGACATCCGCCAGGGCCTCTCTGAGGATACTCGCGCCGGAGGGCGTGAAAACGACGTGAAGCGGGGAGCGCGTCATTCAAAAGTTCTCGGTGGAGGCTTCCGTTGACATGTCCCGAATCTAGCGTCCATTCAAGTTCGTCTCAAACCCGAACTTCATAAAAGAAGGGGCTCCAACTTGCGCTGGACAGCGCATCTGGCGATCACTGCAAGCGTCTACCGCCTCCGCGCTAACCTCACTTGGCCGAGGTGCATTTCTTCGCGGCTGCGCTTCTCAAGAATTTCGACCTGACCGCGCTCCACGAGCATCATCAGGCGCTGCTTCAACCACTCAAAATCAATGTTGACGATTTGGTCGTCGCGTTCAGAAGCCTTCGCTGTCCCGATGACCCGCGATACGAGCTGCCAATCGTCAGTTATCAATTCCAGCAGCTGGGAATCAAAATAAGAGGCTTCCGCCGATACAAGCATGCCATTTTCAATCACGCGAAGCGGCGCATTTTCAGAGATCAGCCGCCGCCACACGTCGAGGTACCGCTCTCGCTTCTCCGCCGACAACGGCGTGGCGAGGTCCCAAAGCTTGTTAAGGCGAATGTTATCGTCGTGCAGCAAGGCCAGACAGGGTGCCAAGACGGGCAGTCGCGGTGGCCCGCGCTCCGGGGAGGGAGAGATCAATACTTCGCTTAAATCAACGATGTCGAACGGGGCATTACCCCACTGCCACAGCCAATTCAGAAAGCCGCAATATTCATGTGCGGACCGTCGGCTCAACCATACGATCTTTCGATGGCCGGCAGACTGCGCATCATCCCAATCTCGTTCGGAAGGGGCGCGGTCTTCGGGCTCGGTCCGACCGAGTTCTTTTTCGAGCCATATCGGGCGGACCAAGGCATCGGATGGGTCGATCGGACCAAAGTTCAGGTCATGCCACGTCCTAACGACCTGATCTTTCCGGCCCGCTTTCCTCAGTGCCCGGACGAGATTCCCCGCGCCCGAGAGCGTGAAAACGAAGTGAGCGGTCGGCTGCATCATCGCCCCGGTCCTTTGGCAAGAGCCTCCTGATGGCACTTTCAAAATCCGGCGTCTAGCCGAGCACGGCCGCAAGAAGGTAAAAAGAAAGGGGCTCCAACTTGCGCTGGACCGCGCGTCTGGCGATCACTGCAACGTCTACCGCCTCCGCGCCAGTCTTAATTGACTAAGATGCGTTTCTTCACGGCTACGCTCCTCGAGAAGTTCGAGTTCGCCGTGCTCTACGAATGTCATCAGGCGCCGCTGCAACCAATCAAAGCCGGTGTTTATGATTTCGTTGTCGAGTTCGACAGCCATCGCTGTTCCGACGATCCGGGATAGGAGCTGCCAATCGTCGGTCATCAGGTCCATCAGCAGGGAATCAAAATAAGAAGCTTCCGCCGATACTAGCTTGCCATTTTCGATCACACGGATCGGCGCATTTTCCGAGATCAGCTGTTTCCACATCTCGCGGTATTGGAGCCGCTCGCTCACCGGCAATGGCCTGGCGAGTTCCCAAAGCTTGTTATGCCGAATGTTTTCGTGGTGGAGCGAGGCCAGACTGGTCGCCAAGAAGGAAGGGCGCTCTGGGCCGAGTTCCGGGGAGGGAGATATCCATATTTCGCTCAAATCAACAACGTCGATTGGGGCATCACCCCGATGCCATAACCAATCGAGAAAACCGGCGTATTCGGCCGAAGATCGCTGGGTCAACCACACGACTTTTCGATGGCTCGGAAAACGAGTGTCGTCCCAATCGCGGCCGGACCGAGCGGCGTCCTCCGGCGCGGCCCGACCGAGCTCTTTTTCGAGCCATCTTTTGCGGGCCGAGGGATCAGAAGGGTCGATCGGACCAAAGTTCAGGTCGTGCCAGGTAGCGACAACCTGATCGTTTAGTCCCTCCTTTCTCAACGCTCGGACGAGGTTGCCTGCACCGGAGAGCGTGAAAACAAAATGAGCGATGGTCTGCGTCATCATCGGTCCTCGACGAAGGAACTCTGATGACATTTCCAAAATCCGGCGTCTAGCCGAGCACGGCCGCAAGAAGGCAAAAAGAAAGGGGCTCCAACTTGCGCTGGAGCCCCTCAACGGTCAGGGCATTGCCGGGTATGTGCCCGAACCGGAGTTGTGGGGATGACCTTGGGAGGTCACCCCCCGGGAGAACTCACATGTTGTAAGCGCGCTCCGTGTGCTCGGTGACATCGAGGCCTTCACGTTCGGTCTCGACGTTGACGCGCAGGCCGACGATGACATCGACGACCTTGTAGAGGATGGCAGAGCCGATGCCCGACCACACCAGCGTGGTGGCAACGCCCCAGCACTGCGAGACCATCTGGGCGGCGAAGTCGTAATCGCCGATCTTGCCGGTGGTGTAGTCCATGATGCCGGTACCGCCGAGGGCCGGGTTCACCAGGATACCGGTGCCGATCGCGCCGACGATGCCGCCGATGCAGTGGACGCCGAACACGTCGAGCGAGTCGTCATAGCCGAGCGCGTTCTTCACCACGGTGCAGAAGAACAGGCAGACGACGCCGACCACGAGGCCGAGCACGATGGCGCCCATCGGACCGGAGTAACCGGCCGCAGGCGTGACCGCCACGAGGCCCGCCACCGCACCCGACAACGCGCCGAGTACCGAGGGGTGACCCTTGACGATCCATTCCGCGAACATCCAGGCCATCGCCGCCGCTGCGGTTGCAACGAAGGAGTTGGTCATGGCGAGCGCCGCGCCGCCATTGGCTTCGAGGTTCGATCCGGCGTTGAAGCCGAACCAGCCGACCCAGAGCAGCGAAGCGCCGATCATGGTCATGGTCAGCGAGTGCGGAGCCATCAGCTCCTTGCCGTAGCCGACGCGCTTGCCGATCAGGAGCGCACCGACGAGACCGGCGATGCCGGCGTTGATGTGCACCACGGTGCCGCCCGCGAAGTCGATCGCGCCCTTCTTGAAGATGAAGCCGGCGTCGGCATTGACTTCAGCCAGCTTGGCTTCGGCCGCGGTTTTCGCCGCTGCGTCCGACCCGGCCGCCGCAATCGCCTTGACCGCATCCGAGATCGCGTCCGGTCCAGCCCAGTACCAGACCATGTGCGCGATCGGGAAGTAGATCAGCGTCACCCAGAGCGGGACGAACAGGGCGATCGCCGCGAACTTCATGCGTTCGGCAAAGGCGCCGACGATGAGGGCCGGGGTGATGCACGCGAAGGTCATCTGGAAACAGATGTAGATCATTTCCGTGATGTTGGCGTCGACGCTGAAGGTCGCCGCTTTCGTATCGGGGGTGACACCCATCAGGAAGGCCTTGGAGAAGCCGCCGATGAAGTCCGAACCGCCGGTGAAGGCGAGGCTGTAGCCGTAGAGCGCCCAGAGCAGGGTGACGATGCAGACCGTGTAGAACACCTGCATCAATACCGAGAGCATGTTCTTGGAGCGGACCAGACCACCATAGAACAGCGCAAGGCCGGGGATCGTCATCAACAGCACCAGCACCGTCGCTGTGAGCATCCAGGCGTTGTCGCCCTTGTTGACTGTGGGTTCCGCGTAGGCGGCGGTCGCGGTGAACAGGCCGACTGCGAGGGCCGTCAATCCCGCGCTATAGGGACGTTTGAACGTCATTTGTTGTACTCCTGAGTGTATGATTTTGAGCGCGTGATCAGAGGGCCGCGGCATCCGCCTCGCCGGTGCGGATGCGAACCGCATGGTCGAGGTTGATGACGAAGATCTTGCCGTCGCCGATCTGTCCGGTTTTCGCAGCCGAGGTGATGGCGTCGATGGTCTTGTCGACCTGGTCCGAGGCGACAGCGACCTCGATCTTGATCTTGGGCAGGAAGCTCACGGCGTATTCGGCGCCGCGATAGATTTCCGTGTGGCCCTTCTGCCGGCCGTAGCCTTTGACTTCCGTCACCGTGAGACCGTGAACGCCAATGGCGGTCAGGGCGTCACGGACTTCTTCCAGTTTGAATGGCTTGATGATCGCCATAACAATTTTCATGGGTCCTATCCCCGCTTGGGCCCGGTCCAGACACGACCGGGCGTTTCTCTCGACTGAGGTTCACCACGCGGAGAGGTTCACTTCGCGGGCACAGCCAGGACCCTTAGAATCAAATGCCGTGCCAGAACGGCGGATTTCCCTAACGGTTTATGAATCCGGGGCTTTTCGCCCTTTGCGGGAGGGGAGCCCCACTGCGCTATTCGGTCGCGCCTAAAACATAGGCAGGCATGGTCAATCCGCAGTCACGTCAGACTCCGGACATAATCCTGCCCAGTGCGAGGGCAGACAGGCGGTATTGGGATGGGTAGTTCTACTGAAGTGCCTCGCCATGCTGCGAAATATCGAGGCCTTCGAGCTCCTGTTGCAGGGATACCCGGAGCGGCACGAAAGCGCTGACCAGCTTGAGCAGCACGAAGGTTACACCGCCGGACCACACCAGGGTGGCCGCGATGCCGTAGAGCTGGATCAGCACCTGTTGGGGGTGGCCCTCGATCAGGCCGGCGGTGCCGCCGATCGCGCTGGTGGCGAAAACGCCGGCGAGCAGGGTGCCGGTCATGCCGCCGATGCCATGGACGCCGAACACGTCGAGCGAATCGTCATAATTGAAGCGGTGCTTGAGCCAGGTGCAGGCCCAGAAACAAACCAGGCCCGCCACCAGCCCGATGACGATGCCATGCCAGGGCGAAACGAAGCCGGAAGCCGGCGTGATCGTGCCGAGGCCCGCCACCGCGCCGGAAATCATGCCGAGCACCGACGGCTTGCGCCGCGTCGCCCATTCGATCGCGCCCCAGGTCAGCGCGCCGGCGCAGGCCGCCAGATGCGTTGCGGTGATGGCCATCACCGCGCGCGAATTCGCCGCCAGCGCCGAGCCGCCATTGAAGCCGAACCAGCCGACCCACAATAATCCGGTGCCGATGACGGCGAGCGACAGATCGAACGGCGAAAGATTCTCGCTGCCATAGCCGTGACGCCGTCCCATCACCTTGGCGGCAACCAGGCCGCCGACCCCGGCGGACAAATGCACGACGAGACCGCCGGCGAAATCCAGCACGCCCATGGTGGCGAGGAAACCGCCGCCCCACACCCAATGCGCCAGCGGCAAATAGACGAACACGAACCAGCCGATCGAGAACAGCAGATAGGCCGAGAACCGCATCCGGTCCGCCACCGAGCCCGCCACCAGCGCTACCGTGATGATCGCAAACGTCATCTGGTACAGCATGAACAGCGCTTCCGGAATCGTCTTCGCGGCCGGGTTGACGCTGTCCATCGTCATGCCGGAGAGGAACCAGCGGTCCAGCGTGCCGATCCAGGGACCGTCGCCGACGAAGGCCAGCGAATAGCCGAACATCACCCAGAGGATCGAGACGATCGCAACCGCCGCAAGACTCTGCGCCATTGTCGCCAGCACGTTCTTCTTGCGCACCATGCCGGAATAGAACAGCGCCAGGCCGGGGATCGTCATCATCAGCACGAGCGCGGTGGCGACCATCATCCAGGCGGTATCGGCGGCGTTGACGGTCGATGCCTCGGCGAAGGCCGGCGTCGCCGGCCAACAATTCATCGCAAGAATGCTGAGCGCAGCAAGCTTCGCTGCGCGAGACGATAGTGCCCCCATGGAATTTCCCCGGCCTGTTGTCTTTTCTGGCGCGCCTGGCATCGTTGCCGGCGCACCTCGAATTCTTGCGACGTATCGAAGCGTCAGAGCGCGTCGCTGTCGGTCTCGCCGGTGCGGATGCGCCGCGCGTGATCGATCGGCGTCACGAAGATCTTGCCGTCGCCGATCTGTCCGGTGCGCGCGTGCGCGGTGATGACTTCGACGGCCTTGTCCGCAATGTCGGAGGCGACCGCGATTTCGATGCGCAGCTTGGGCAGGAAGTTCACGACATATTCCGCGCCGCGATAGATCTCGGTGTGGCCCTTCTGGCGGCCGTAACCCTTGACCTCGGTGACGGTCATGCCGTGGACACCGATGGACGTCAGCGCCTGGCGCACCTCGTCAAGCTTGAACGGTTTGATGATCGCGACGACGAGTTTCATGGTCAGGCCTTCATGTCCCTTGGATATGGTGTCTGGCGTGGTGGCTGACTGGCCGCCCGGCGGTTCGTTGCCAAGTCCAAATCTGGCATCTTTCTGAGCAAATGGCACAAAAAAGTTGCAAGATTAGGGGGAAAACATTTGCAGCCGATGACTGCAGTCCCTGTACAGGGAATATGATCCTCGGACAGAATGTGGCTTTCGCCGGCTTCCCCGTTTCCACGGCCAAAGGGATCAAAAATGTCGAACCGATCGTGGTTTTATGCAGCGAATGGCCAGCAACAGGGACCCTTTCCGGAGGCCCAGCTCCGCGATTTCATTACCCGGGGGACCGTCCGGGCCGATACGCTGGTCTGGTCGGAGGGAATGTCGGGCTGGCAGCGCGCCGGCGACATTCCCGGCCTGATGCCGGCCGGCGGAGCCCCGCCGACGGTTCCGCAACCGGGCGGCCCGCCGCCGATGAGCGCGGGCGGATATGGCGGTGGCGGCGGATATGCCGGGGGCGCGCTGTCGATCGACTTTGGGATTCTGGAGTTTGTCTGGCGCAGCCTCGTGCTGGTGATCGGGATGGGGCTGATCATTCCGGGCCCATGGGTGCTGGTCTGGTACCTCAACTGGCTGGTGCCCTGCGTGCAGGTGCCGGGACGGCCAAATCTCGGTTTCACCGGCACGGCGATGGCGATCGTTCCCTGGTGGTTCGGATTTATCGCGGTCGTTATCGCGGTCGCCTTCCTCGGCAGTGAAATTCTCAGCAATCTGATGAACCTCGCCCAGATCGTGCTGTACTGGCTGTTCGCCAAATGGTTCATCGCCAATCTCGCATCCAACGGACAGCCGCTTGGACTGAGCTTCACCGGCTCGGTTTGGGCCTATATCGGATACTCGATCCTCGCCGTGCTCGCGATCTTCACGATCATCGGGTGGGCATGGGTCTATGTCGCGATGATTCGGTGGTTCTGCCGGAACATCCAGGGCACGCAGCGCGAAGTCCTGTTCATCGGCACCGGCCTGGAATTCCTGTGGCGCGCGATCGTCGCGCTGATCGCTTCGTTCTTCATCATCCCGATTCCATGGGTGTGGCGGTGGATGTACCAGTGGATCGCGTCGCAGACGGTGCTGGCCGAGCGTGGCACGCACGCCAACGGGTAAGGTCTATCGGCGCTGGCGGATCGAGCCTTCCTGAATCACCGACGCCACCAGCGTGCCGTCGGGCTTGAAGATCAGGCCGCGGGCCAGGCCGCGGCCGTCTTGCGCGCTCGGCGAATCCTGCGCGTAAAGCAGCCATTCGTCGGCGCGGAACGGCCGGTGAAACCACATCGCGTGATCGAGGCTGGCCGGCATCACATTGCTGTCGAACAGCGTGCGGCCGTACCGCGCCATCACGGCGTCGAGCAGCGCGAAATCCGATGCATAGGCCAGCGCGCACATATGCAGCGCCGGATCGTCGGGGAATTTTGCCGCGGTACGGATCCAGACATTGATGCGGCCGTCGTCGATCTTCTCGCCGAAATAGCGGCCGAGCTCGACCGGGCGCAACTCGATCGGCCGGTCCATTTCGTAATAGCGGCGGATGAATTCCGGCATTTGCTTGAACACCGGCTGTTTGGCCACTTCTTCCGCGGAGAGTTTTTCCGGGGGCGGCACGTCCGGCATCCTGTCCTGGTGATTGAAGGCGCCGGCTTCCTCGGCATGGAACGAGACCATGATCGAGAAGATCGCGTTGCCGTGCTGAATGGCGGTGACACGGCGGGTCGAATAGCTCTTGCCGTCGCGCAGGCGCTCGACCTGGTAGATGATCGGAACATGCGGATCGCCCGGCAGGATGAAATAGCAATGCAGCGAATGCGGCAGCCGTCCCTCGACGGTGCGGCAGGCCGCCACCATCGCCTGTCCGATCACCTGGCCACCGAACACCCGCTGCCAGGCTGTTTTCGGGCTGTTGCCGCGGAACAGATTCACCTCGATCGGCTCGATGTCGAGGATCGAAATCAGGTCGGTCACGCTTTTCGACATGGCGGTGCTTTCGGTTTTTCGGGTCATTCCCGGGCGCGCGCAGCGTGAACCCGGAATCTCGAGATTCCCCGATATGCTGGCACATCCGAGGTTCGATGCTGCGCATCGCCCCGGAACGACGGTTTGGCCTTGTTTCTCACCTCTGTTTCACCCAGCTAATATCAGGTAGCAAGGGGTCGTCTGAGGGCGTAACCGGGTAAAGGATTGCATGCCGGCACAGCGAAGCATTGTCATCTGCGGCGGCGCCTTTGCGGGGCTGGCGCTGGCGCTGGCGCTCCGTCAGGGCCTCGGGCGCGATATTCCGGTCGTCGTCGCCGATCCGGCGCTCGGTTCGCGGCCGAGCCGCGATCCCCGCGCCACCGCGATCGTGGCCGCCTGCCGGCGGCTGTTCGAGGCGCTCGGCGTCTGGGGCCAGATTGCGCCTACCGCGCAGCCGATCACCGACATGGTCGTCACCGATTCCAGGCTGGAGGACGCGACGCGCCCGGTGTTCCTGACGTTTGCCGGCGATGTCGAGCCGGGCGAGCCGTTCGCGCATATGGTGGAAAACCGCTATCTGATCGATGCGCTGGTGGCGCGCGCCGCGGCCGAGGGCATCGATTTGCGCGCCACCGCGGTCGCCTCGTTCGATTCACGCGCTGACGGCGTCGACGTGACGCTCGCGGACGGCAAGGTCATCGAAGCCAGTCTGCTGGTGGCCGCCGACGGGGCGCGCTCAAAATTGCGCGAACGCGCCGGGATTGCCACCCATGGCTGGGACTATGACCAATCCGGCATCGTCGTCACCGTCGGCCATGAGCGCGATCATGGCGGCCGCGCCGAAGAACATTTTCTGCCGGCCGGACCGTTCGCGATCCTGCCGCTGACCGGAAAGCGCTCGTCGCTGGTGTGGACCGAGAACCGCAGCGAGGCCGCGCGCATCACCGCGCTCGGCGAAGAGGAATTTCACGGCGAGCTCGAGCAGCGGTTTGGGTTGCATCTCGGCGAGGTCAAGGCGCTCGACAAGCCGCGAGCGTTTCCGCTCGGCTATTTCGTCGCGCGCTCCTTCATCGCCGAACGGCTGGCGCTGATCGGCGACGCCGCGCATGTGATCCATCCGATTGCAGGCCAGGGGCTCAATATGGGGCTGAAGGATGTCGCGGCGCTGGCCGAAGTCGTGGTCGACGCCGCGCGGCTCGGCATCGATCTCGGCCAGGCCGACGTGCTCGATCGCTACCAGCGCTGGCGGCGGTTCGACACCATGGCGATGGGGCTTGCCACCAACTCGCTGAACTTCCTGTTCTCCAACGAATCGACGCTGCTGCGCACCGTGCGCGATATCGGATTGGGCCTGGTCGATCGCGCGCCGCCGCTGAAAAGCCTGTTCATCCGTCAGGCCGCGGGATTGTCAGGCGAAGTGCCGCGGCTGTTGAAGGGCGAGGCGTTGTAGGGACGCGAATGGCGAATGGGGAGTGGCGATGGAAGTTCTTCTATTCGCCATTCGCCACTCACTATTCGCCCGCTTCGCTAATCGATCTTCCGTGCCTCTTCCGGCAGCATGATCGGGATGCCGTCCCGGATCGGGTAGGCGAGTTTGGCGGAACGCGAAATCAGTTCCTGCTTGCTCGCATCGAACTCCAGCGGGCCCTTGGTGATCGGGCACACCAGAATTTCCAACAGTTTCGGATCGACGGTGCTGTCGAGGCGCTCGGGCGAGGCGTTCATTGTTGTCTCCGGCTCGGCCGGTGCCTTAGCACATCAAGGAGGAGATTGTCATCGCGCGGCCATCCGCAGCATCTCGTCGAGCAGGGCCTGTTGCTGCGCCTTCGGCAGCGGCTGGTCCGACAGCGCAAAGCCGAGGAACGCCCAATAGAGGATTTGCGCGCGGGCGCGGGCGACTTCCGCGGGCAATCCGGACTGCGTCAAAAGGCCCTCGACATAGCTTAGCCGGCGGCGGTCGATCGCCTGCACCGCGGTCCGCGCGGCGGGATCGACGCTGGCCCAGGTTCGGACCGCGTTCTCGACCGCCAGCCGTTCGCTGAACACCCGCCGCAGCAGCACCTCCAGCGGATTTTCGTCGTTCGAGGCGGCTTCGACGCCGGCGATGATCTGCTCGGCGGCGATCTCGCGCCATTGCTTGAGGAGGGCGGCATGGAACGCGGCAATATCCGAAAAATGCCAGTAGAAACTGCCGCGCGACACCCCCATCGCCTTCGCCAGCGGTTTCGCCTTCAGCGCGGTGAAACCGCTTTTGGCCAGGGTCTTCAGCCCCAGATCGAGCCAGTCTTTTGCCGAGAGTTGATCGCCCATGTTCCCTTCCTGCGCGCCGCACCATACACTACTGTATTGACAGCCGCCAAGCAGCGGATCACAAACCATACATAACTGTATGGAGAATTCCGATGCGCGACCTCATCCTGCAATGCGCCGGTGTTGCCGGCATAGCGGTGTCGCTGATTCACGGCGTGCTCGGGGAAACCAAGGTGTTCGCCAAGGCGACGATCCAGCCGGAAAGCCTGCGCACCCTGATCCGGCTGGTCTGGCAGGCCGGCACGGTGGCCTGGATCGGCGGCGCGGTGCTGCTGATCGCAGCGCCCGCGATGGGATCGGAGAGCGCGCGGCACTGGATCGTCGTCACCGTCGTCACGATCTACGCTTTCGCGGCGATCGCCAACGCCTGGTGGTCGCGTGGCCGCGGCTTCGGCTGGAAGGCGCTCAGCGTGGTCGTCGCATTGGCGGTCGCGGGGTATTAGCGCGTCGCCCGCCATGTTCCGGGTCGCTCAAGGGAGAAGGACGATGGAGGATCGGGTCAAGGTCACCATCGAAGATGGCGTCGCCGATGTCAGGCTGAATCGCGCCGACAAGATGAATGCGCTCGATGCCGACATGTTCACCGCGATCGCCGAAACCGGCGCGCGTCTCAAGCACGATGCAAACTTGCGCGCCGTCGTGCTGTCCGGCGAGGGCCGCGCCTTCTGCGCCGGCCTCGATGTCGAGAGAATGGCCGCGGTGGCCAATGGCGAAAGCCTCCTGCCGTTTCCGCAGCTCGACCAGCGCACGCACGGCGTCGCCAACTTCGTCCAGCACATCGTCTGGCTATGGCGCGAGCTGCCTGTCCCGGTGATCGCGGCCGTTCACGGCATTGCGCTCGGCGGCGGCTTCCAGCTCGCGCTTGGCGCCGACATGCGATACGTCGCGCCGGACACCCGGATGGGCATTATCGAGCCGAAATGGGGATTGGTGCCCGATATGGCCGGCACCGTGTTGCTGCGCCATCTGGCACGCGCGGACGTGGTGCGCGAGCTGACCTACACCGCGCGAATCATCTCGGCCGAGGAAGCCATCGCCTGCGGCTTCGCCACGCGGCTAGAAGCCGATCCCAGAGCCGCCGCATTGAACGCGGCCCGCCAGATCGCGGCCCACAGTCCGCACGCGATCCGCGCCGCCAAGCGGCTGCTCAATCAAGCGGTCGCCAGCGATGACGTGCAGGGCCTCACCGCCGAGACGATGGAGCAGAAAGCCCTGCTTGGCAGCCCCAATCAAATCGAGGCGGTTCGGGCCAACATGGCAAAGCGCATGCCGAACTGGAGCAACCCTTGAATATCGACGCTGCTCGTCTCACAGGACGGATTGCAGCGAGCGCACCGCCGGATCTCCGCAGTCGGCAAGTTCCTGGAAGCAAGCCGGCAATCTTCGCGCTGAAATACGCTGCGATGGCCGGCTGGTCCGTTCTCGAACTCGCGGATCACACGAATAACTGATGATTCATGATCTCCGTGTGGAGGTCGTTCTTGAGCGCGGCGGCATTGTCGAGCACTATCGCCGACTCGAATTTGTGGTCGCCGTCCTGATCGAGGAACACGAACACGTTGTGCGAGGAAGTGTCGGTCAGGACCGCCGAACCGGCAACGTTGTGACCGGCGGCGAGCTGCGCGTTGGCGAAGGCCAGAGCCTTGCCGATGTCGCCGCCGAAGTTGCGGCTGGCCTCGATCGTGCCGTGCGATACGACGAAGTCCGACACATCGAGCGTCTCGCCCTTGGCGAAGTCGGTGATATGGTCGGCGGTCTTGGCTGTCACGCCATTGTCGCCGAGCGCAAACACGAACCTGTCGGTGTCTGCGCCGCCGGTGAGCTTGTCGGCGCCGGTGCCGCCGACGAGTATATCCTTGCCCGAACCGCCGAACAGCGAATCGTTGCCGGCGCCACCCAACAGGGTGTCGGCGCCGGCGTTACCGAACAGTCTGTCCGCACCGGCACCGCCGGTGATGACGTTGTCGACACCATTGCCATGGCCTTCGAAATTGCCGTTGCCGGTGTATGTCAGGTTCTCGATGATGCCCCGGAAGTCGTTGGCGGTGGCGGCGTTGCTGGTGGAGAGCGAATAGTTCGACAGCGTGGTGCGCACCTCGTCGATGCCGCCCATGTCGCCCCAATGGCTCCCGCCGTTCGACGCGAAGACACGGCCGCCTTCCTGGACGATGTCACCGGCGTTGTCGACATAGTAGATGTCGTTGCCCTTGCCGCCCGACATCGTGTCGGCGCCTTCGCCGCCAACCAGCGTGTCGTTGCCGGCATCGCCGAACAGCTTGTCGTTGCCTTTGCCGCCGCGGAGCACGTCGTTGCCGTCGCCGCCACGCAGCGTATCGTCGCCGCTGCCTCCCGAAAGCACGTTATTGAGCGCGTTGCCGGTGCCGGTGAAATTACCGGAACCGATGAACGACAGGTTCTCGACATTGCCGCTGATCGAAGCGTTGTTGGCCAGCGAGTACGTCGCGAGCGTGGTCCTGATTTCGTCGATCCCGCCGGAATCGACGCGGACCAGATGGCGCAGGCTGTCGTGCTTTACCGATAGCTCCACGACCTTGTCGTTGACGCTGTCGACGAGGTAGACGTCGTTGCCGGCCCCGCCGGCCATCCGGTCATCGCCGGTGCCGCCGACCAGCACGTCGTTGCCCTTGCCGCCATAGAGGCTGTCATTGCCGTCCATGCCGAACAACTGATCGTCGCCGTCTCCGCCGGTGATGACGTTTTCGAGCGAATTGCCGTGGCCGACGAAGTTGCCGCTGCCGGCATAGGACAGGTTCTCGATCCGCCCCTTGATGTGCGTATTCTCGCTTGGATCGATTGAATATTCCGATAGCGTCGTCCTGATCTCGTCGATGCCGCCGGAATCGAGCATGATCGGGCGGTGCGTGACGGGATTGAATCCCCGCAGCGTCATCTCGTTGATGCTATCGCCGGCATTGTCGACGACGTAGACGTCGTCGCCAGCGCCACCATGCATCGAATCAGCGCCCTTGCCGCCGATCAGCGTGTCGTTTCCGCGACCGCCATGCAGTTCGTCATTGCCGGCGCCTCCACGCAGCGTGTTGTTGCCATCGCCGCCCCAGATCTGGTCGTTGAATTTGCTGCCGAGAATGGTGTTGTCGTGCCCGTCCGAGCTTTGATCGATCAGATATTTGTCGTCGGTCGTGAGCCGGTAGATCGTGACTTTTTGCCCATTGGTCAGGCTGCTGTAGTCGACCCAGTGCTCCTGGATCATGTTGCCGCCGTTGTCGACGACCCGGATCTGGCCGGGGTGCAGGCCGTCCGCGTTGAGGCCTGCGGTGACGGTCGCGGTATGATAGCCGCCGCCCTCCGACCGCGACCAACCCATGCGGACGATGTCGCCCGCATGCACCTGGGTCTGCCAGTCGACGGTGCCGGGATCGTTGCCGCGATAGGCGATGCGCCAGAAGCCGCCCTCCTCGTTCAAAGAGGGGTTCTCGACGTTCTGCGTGTTGGGGTCGAATGTCGCGCCGACGGACGCCGCGATGTCCATCGCGATCCAGTGACAATCGTTGGTGTTGGCAACACCGCGCTCGACGTTGGCGAAGAATTGCGCGGCCGCCACGATATCGGCCGCCGTCGGCGCGTGGTCGGAGGGGCCATGTGTCGTGAGCTGGTGCGGAACGGTGGTGACCTGAAGTTCACGCCAGACGGTTTCGCCGTTGGCGGAGCTTTCGGCCACCTGCAATCCGACGTTCGGCATGATGTTGTTGCCGATCTGGATCTGTACGTCCTTGAAATGCGCCGCGTCGATCGTTTGAGGTGTCCAGACCGCATTGTCCTTGCTGTCGAAATGGCTGCCGGCAATGGGCTTGCCATTGTTCAGGACGGTGGCGACGGACGGATTATCCGGATCCCAATAGCTGAACGGATTGACGGTCTTGCCATCGGCCCCTTTGATATTGGCGAGGTAACTCGCGTCCCAGTAGCCGATGCGGACGCTCTGGATCGAACTGGCATCATCGCCATAGGCCTGCTTCAAGAGATCGAGCAAACTCACCTTTCCGATACCTACCGGGCCGCTGATCGAAACGGGAAGGGCGTCGCCAATGAACGTATCGGCCATGACATGGTCTCCTTTTGATTGAACGAGACCATGTGATTACGGCCCCCCAAGCGCGCGAAAACGTTTAGGGCCAGGGCCAATTCGCCTATGTGACCGGCCTCACGTTGGGCAGCCCGACGCAAGGAAACGGCCGCGGCGTCTCGTCGCGTGGGCAAGGTCTGTTGAGGTGATTGGACGGCGCTTGCCCGTGCGGAAATGCCGGCGTCCTTTGGACGGCGGAGCCTTGTCAACGAGGCAGAAATCTACTGCAATCCGGTATCGCCGCTGGTGCGCTTCTTGGCGAGGTCCATCTCGGTCACCGCGATCAGGATTTCCGCGCGGGTCTTCAGGTCGGGTGCTTCCAGCATCGCCTGCTTTTCGGCGGGGCCGTAGGGCGACATCATGGCGAGCGCGTTGACCAGCGCCTCGTTGGGTGCACTCTCGATGCCTTCCCAATCGACCTTCAGATTATTGGCTTTGAGGAAATCGGTCAGCACGTCCAGCAGCGCCACGCGGTCGACGGCTTCCTCGCCCTTGCGCGCGGTGAAATCGTCGATGAAGGGGAAGTAGTTCACCTTGCATTGCCGGTAGGCGGTCAGCACCGAGAGTTCCTCGACCAGGCGGAAGCGCGAGACGCCGGTGAGTTCGAGGATGTAACGGCCGTCACCGGATTCGGCGAGCTGGGTGATGCGGCCGACGCAGCCAACCTTGAACAGCACCGGCCGGGCCTCGTCTCTGCTGTGGGAAATATCCGGCTGGATCATCCCGATCAGCCGGTGACCGTCGCGCAAGCTGTCGTCGACCATCGCCAGATAACGCGGCTCGAAAATATTGAGCGGCATCTGGCCGCGCGGCAGCAGCAGCGCGCCGGGCAGCGGAAACACCGGAATGATCTCGGGAAGCTCGCCGGGTCCGCGGTATTCGGCATTGATCGGCATTTGCGGTCCCGGCCCTAGCACATGGGTTGTCTATGTCTTGTGCGCATTCTTATCGCAAAACCGGTATCCACTTTCGCGGAATACGCAACTCACGAAAACAGAATCGTCGACAGCCGCCGGCGTCCATCCACGGTCGCTTCATCGGCGCCGCCCCAGGCTTCGAAGAACTGCACGAGCTGCTTGCGCGCGCCGTCATCGTTCCATTTGCGGTCGCGCTTGACGATTTCCAGCAACTGGTTGGTCGCCTCGGCACGATTGCCCTGGGCGTTCAACGCGGTCGCCAGATCGAACCGGCCCTGATGATCGAGCGGATTTGCGGCGACTTTCTGTTCAAGCTCGGTGATCGGGCCGACCGATTGCGCCTGTTCGGCCAGATCGATCGCGGCCTGCACGGCCTTGACCGCCGCATCGTTGCGCTTGGCTTCCGGCACCATGGCGATGGTCTGCTTGGCCTGTTCGACCGCGCCGGTCGTCACGTAGCATTTCGCCAGACCCGCCAGCGCCGGGATATTGGTGGAATCGATCGACAGCACCTCGGCATAGATCTGGGCGGCGGCGGCGGCATCGCCTTCCGCCAGCACGGCTTCGGCCTCGGCGAGGATTTCGGTGATGTTCGGCTCGCCCGGGGCGGCCATGCCCTTGGTCAGCTTGTCGATGAAAGCGGTGACCTGGCTCTCCGGCACCGCGCCCATGAAGCCGTCGGCCGGCTGGCCGTTGACGAACGCGATCACGGCCGGGATCGACTGGATGCCCATCTGGCCGGGGATCTGCGGATGGTCGTCGATGTTCATCTTGACCAGCTTGACCTTGCCCTTGGCGGCGCGGACGGCCTTTTCGATGATCGGCGTCAGCTGCCGGCACGGGCCGCACCACGGCGCCCAGAAGTCGATCAGCACCGGCTGGCGCTTCGATTCCTCGATGACATCCTTCACGAAGGTCTGGGTGGTGGTTTCCTTGATCAGATCGGGTACGGGCTGCGGCGCCGGGCCGCTGCCCTGCTCAATTATCGTCACGGTATCCTCGCCTGATGTCTTGAGAATTGGTCTTAAAGGCTGTCCTGAGATGGCGCCCTTCTAGCACGGAAGGGGACGAAGTTCTCACCCGCTAGATGGCGGCTGGGTCACAAAATTCAATCGGTCTCGGCCGCCGGGCCACGAGCGTATCAGGCGTGAGACGGCCGCCGAAGTCTGGCCGGCGCGACGAATTGACCGGGAGGGGTGCGTCCCGGAGCCGGTGCGAATCGCCGCGCGATATCAGGCCATTCGGCCCCGGAATTTCCGCTCCCGGGGCCGGGGAACCGATTAGTGGGGTTTGGAAGGCGTTTCGGACCGATTCGTGCCAAATTATTAAGAAAATCGGGCGACCAGAGCTGTTCCGGCCGCGTTCGCCCTGTTGCATTCGCGGCCTGCATTTGGCATAGCTCTGCCGTTGCCGGCGAGCGATCGCCGACATCTCGGATGCGGGTGTAGCTCAGTGGTAGAGCACGACCTTGCCAAGGTCGGGGTCGAGGGTTCGAGCCCCTTCGCCCGCTCCAAGATTTTCTCTGGCAAATATGCAGCTTCCTGCATCGGGGACGGCAGTCGGCTGTTCTCGATCCGCTTCGTGCGGCGGCGCCGATCGTCTCGTTACCTGTACATCTGACCGCACATAAACGCGCGGCGCTGCCATGGCCCGGCTGAGGTGGATTCGTCGCTTACGAGGATCGCTCGGCGTATTCGGCGAGCAGCTTGGGATACAACTCCATCGGAGGGAATTGCTCGAAGCTGTGAACGGCAGGCGTTGTCGCCCAAGCCAATTTTTCACTCGTATAGGTCTCGATAAAGGGAGCGTATGAACCTGCTTCGTCGAGCATCGTTGCGCGGACGTTGACGAATTGGTCCGCCCCTTCCGGGCGGGTGAACATCCAGCTCATGCAATGAGCACAGAAAAAATGGCGCGTTGGGCCGTGCAGGCCGCCAATAGCGGGTTCGCCCTGGGTTATTTCAAAGCAATCGCTCGGATACAGGGCGCTCAGCGAAAACGCGCTCGCCGTCATACGCTGGCAACCCGTACAATGGCACGCCATGGTAACCAGCGGCGCTGCTTTAACGCGGAATCGTACCCGTCCGCAACGGCATCCGCCAGCCTGAATTGAAGTTTGCATCCTTGCCTCCATGACCTTTCGAATAGCGCAAAATGGGAGGCGATGCGATTCGTTTCACATGCGCATGCTTCTTTCTGTCGAACCTGCGTGCCATCTTCTGATACCAAGGATGGCAGCGTCGTCTCCTGCCGCGCCGCGAGGATTGTCGTGACGCAAGCGAGGCTATCAATTGTTTAAGCGCGGATATCGGCAACGCCTCGAGGCGGACCTCGTCAAATGGGTCGCGGACGGCGTGATCTCGGGCGACGCCGCGCAGTCGATTCGTAACGCACGATTTGGCGAGGAGGGCGCATCGCGGCTGCCTGCGATCTTCGCGATGCTCGGCGCCCTGATGCTGGCGGCCAGCGTCAGTGCTTTTGTCGCCGCGAACTGGCAGGAGATTCCGCGTCTGGTGCGGCTGGTCGGCATCCTCGCGCTGATCGCGGCCTGTTTTCCCATTGCCCTGCAACTCGGCCGGCGGGCCATGCCATGGGGCGACGATGCGGCGGTGACGTTCGCCACGCTGTGCTTTGGTGCGGGCGTCGCGCTGGTCGGGCAGATGTATCATCTGCCGGGCGATTGGCCGGCCGGCGCGGTGCTGGTTGCGATCGGCGCCGTCAGCGCAGCCGCGCTGACCGGCAAGAGCGGCCCGCTGGTGATTGCCTTCGCGGCGATGACGGCATGGTCCTGCGGAAGGTTTGACGACGCGCAATGGCGTGAAATCCATTGGCCGTTCTTCCTGCTGTTCGTTCCGGCATTTGCCCTGGCGCTGGGCCGCGAAAACCGGCTGGTCGCGCACACCGCGGTGCTGGCGCTAAGCGTGTGGCTGGCCACACTGATGTGGACGCCAGCGAATCGGCTGGTCGATGGCGGCATAGCGATCGCGATCGCGTATATGGCGATCGGGCTGCTGGCGCTGGACCGGGACTGGCCCGCCGAATTCCGGGCGCTGTTGCCATGGGGCGCCTGGGCCTTCGGCGTGCTGCTCTGTTTTGAAATCGAATTCGTCCTGGAAAGATCAACCATCGTCGCGCACGCCTTCGATGCGCGTGTCGGCCTTGCCTGGGGCGTGGCGGCGATGGCGCTTGCGGCCCTCGCGGTGCTGGCGCGGGACAGGGACAAGGGGCGGCTCATGATCATCGCGGCTTGTGCCATTGGTCTGGCGATCCCGCTGATGCTGGTGGGCGGTTCCGCACTTCCGAGCCGCATGCTGGTCCCCATCGCCGTGCTCGTCAGCGCGGTGACCCTGATTGCGGGCGGTCTCCTTGTCGGCCTCCGAACATTGGTCGTCGTCGGCTACGCGGTGTTCGGCGTCTCGATCCTGCTCCTGCTCTGGCGCACGGTCGGCACCCTGCTCGGCCAATCCCTGTTCTTCCTGGTCGCCGGCGTCGTGCTGCTTGGCCTCGCCTTCGGCGCGCGCCGGCTGGCAGGCTGGTCGCGGCGCATGGATCGATCATCATCGGCAGGAGCGGCCTGATGGGTGCGATCGACCATCTGATCGGCCGCGTGCCGCTCGTTGTGCGCTACATCCTGGCCGCGTTGCTGCTCTGCGGGCTGATTCTTGCGATGGTCTATCAGCGCGCGGGGATATTGCGCGATGGGCAAGA
Organism: Hyphomicrobiales bacterium; assembly: GCA_017305715.1. GTDB lineage: Bacteria > Pseudomonadota > Alphaproteobacteria > Rhizobiales > Xanthobacteraceae > Bradyrhizobium. The sequence goes on from JAFKKG010000034.1 coordinate 20,736, forward strand.
GGTGCGGCTCGAGGTCGTGCCCGTCGATCCCCGCGACCTGTTTCGCGGCGATTATGTCGTTCTCGACTACCGAATCGCGGCGGTCGACTTGCCGAAGGACGCCACGAATGAGTTCCGGCAGGGACAAAAAGTCTTCGTGACCTTGCGGCCCAACGAGGCCGGCAAGGCGAGGGCGGTCGCGATCTCATCCGAACGGCCGGCGGTCACCGGCGCCGATATCGTCATTCAGGGCACGGTGACCGCGGCCTCGGTCTGTCCGTTCAACGAGGCCGGGATCAGGGATTGCAAGTCCGCGAACCGTGCCGTCCGCGTGAAATACGGGCTCGAAAGCTATTTCGTGCCGCAAGGCGAGGGCAAGAAAATCGAGACCACGGAAAAGGCGCGGCTGGAAGTGGTTGCCGCCGTCGCCCCGTCCGGCCAGTCCGCGATCAAGCGCCTGCTGATCGACGGCAGGCCGGTCTATGACGAGCCGCCCTATTGACGGACCGCTCGCCGACGAATGGAAGGGCGCTTCAGTTTTGCGACCCACCGTTCCGGCCATCCGATGTCGCCGGCAATCGGCGTCGCGCCCAGCCGGGCAAACCGTACGGCTGACGCGTCCGATCGCGCGAGCCCGCACAATTCATGGCCGCGGCCAACGAGTTCCCGCACCACGGCAGAACCGATCAGGCCCGTTCCGCCGAGCACGAATACGCGCACGATCTGTCCCTCCTGCGGAAGCCCGCTCGGCTGACGCCGCGCCGTAGGTACCGGCGCGTTGGCTTTGCTGGAATATTGCGGTGCAGCGCGACGCCACCTGCAAAAATATATCCATCAAAATCCAGTGAAGAAGATTTTCTTCGCAATTTATTTCGTTCTGACGAAGTCGGGCAGCATCCGCTTCTCACGCGCGACGGATGTGCTACCATTTTGTGGTCTGACCCACCTCTCCAGACCAGTTCGTCTCGAACGTCCAAACCAAAATAATAACAGACGCAGCCGCAACGATCACATCAAGGCTGCATAGGGAGTGACGCGATGAAATCGGCTTTGAATCGATCTATTCTTGCGCTCACAGCGATCCTCGTTGTCGCGGCGGCCAGCCAGGCCAATGCGCAACAGAAGGCGCTGAAGAAATATGAATCCGGCACCAAGGAATTCTGGACCCATCCGCCGGACGACTGGTTCCTCGGCGATGAGACCGAAGCCCAGAAGGGCCTCGCGCCGCCCTCCGGCCCGCCGACCGGCGCGTCCGATGCCGAACTCGCCAAGCTGATTCCGAAGATCAAGCTGCCGCCGGGCTTCAAGATCGAGGTCTATGCCTCCAACGTGCTGGCGGCGCGGCAGATGGCCTGGGGCGACAAGGGCACGCTGTTCGTCGGCTCCTTCGGGCTCGGTAACGTCTATGCGATCAAGGACAATGGCGGCAAGCGGGAGGTCAAGACCATCCTCAAGGGCCTCAACATGCCGACCGGCCTCGCGTTCCGCGATGGCGCGCTCTACGTCATCGCGGTCGACAAGCTGATCAAATACGACAACGCCGAAGCCAATCTCGATAATCTCGGGCAGGGCAAGGTGGTGTATGACGACATGCCGTCCTATGCGGCGCATGGCTGGAAATACATCGCGGTCGACAAGGACGGCTGGTTCTATCTGCCGTTCGGACCCCCCTTCAACATCGGCATTCCGCCGACCAGCGTCTCGCAGATCCGCCGCGTCGATCCGAAGACCGGCAACGCCGAAATCTATGCGCTCGGCGTCCGCAACAGCGTCGGCGGCGACGTCGATCCGCGCACCGGCCGCTACTGGTTCACGGAAAACGCCCGCGACTGGATGAGCGACGACATCCCGAGCGACAAGCTCAACATGATCTCGAAGATCGGCGAGCATTTCGGCTATCCCTATTGCCACCAGGGCAATCTGCCGGATCCGAAATTCGCGATGGGCCACAAGTGCTCGGAATTCACCCCGCCCGTGCTCAATCTCGGTGCGCATGTGGCGCCGCTCGGCATGAAGTTCTACACCGGCAATCAATTTCCCGCCGAGTACAAGAACAACATCTTCATCGCCGAGCACGGCTCCTGGAACCGGCATAAATACCAGGGCGCGCGGATCAAGCGCGTGATCGTCGGACCCGACGGCAAGAACGCCAAGCAGGAAATTTTTGCTTCCGGCTGGCTCGAAGGCGACCAGGGCTATCTCGGCCGTCCCGCCGACGTCATCCTGGACAAGGACGGCGCGCTCTTGATCGCCGACGACTGGGCCGGCGCGATCTATCGCATCAGCTACGCGAAGAAGTGAGTCCGCGATAACGTCGCCGCATCGGAGGTCTGCCGCCTCTCCCATGGGGAGAGGGCTGGGGCGAGGGGGTACGGTTTATCGTTAGGCCGTAACCCTCACCCGGCGCTATGCGCCGACCTCTCCCATGGGAGGGGTGGAACCGAACTCGCCGCAGGACTGTTTCCAGACAATGATCAAATCCATGCTTCGCTCACTATCGCTTGTGGCTGCATTCGTCGCGTGCTTTGCAGGTGCGCCCGCCCATGCCGCCGATATCGCCGCCGGCAAGGCAAAGGCCGAATTGTGCGTCGGCTGCCATGGCGAAAATGGCATCTCGCAAATGGAGAACATTCCCTCGCTCGCGGCGCAGCCCGATCTGTTCATCCAGTGGCAGCTCGTGTTTTTTCGCGCCGGCACCCGCAAGAACGAGCAGATGCAGCCGGTCGTCGAACAGCTCACCAATGAAGACATCCGCAATCTCGGCGCCTACTACGCCTCGCTGGCGCCGCCGAAGCCGCCGGTGGACGACAATTCGGACATGTCAAAGAAGGGCGCGCAGGCGGCGGTGGGCCGTCGCTGCGCCTCATGCCATACCGACAGCTATGCCGGCACCAAGGCGGTCGCCCGCGTCGCCGGCCAGCGCCAGGAATATCTGTTGAAGGCGCTGCACGATTATAAATCCGGCGTGCGCTCCGGCGGCGGCATGGCGGCGATGGCGGATGTCGCCTATCCCCTCAGCGAGGAAGAGATCGAGGCGCTGGCGCATTATCTGGCGCATTTGTGAGAGCGCGAATGACGAATAGCGAATGGAAATTCGTCTCCGCTTCCCTATTCGCCACTCCCTATTCGCTACTCGCCCCTTACCCCCGCTGCTTCTCATACGCCTTGAGATGGGTGTAGGCGATACGCAGTTTCGGCACCGGGATTTTCGCGGCATCGGCGCGGGCGACGAGATCGCCGATCACGTGATCGGCCTCGACCGGCAGGCCCGCCTTGATGTCGCGGAACATCGAGGCCGTCATCGGCGAGCCTTCGGCGGTCAGAAGGCCGCGCGTGCGCTGGAAAAATGGACCGGTCGGCTCGTGGCCGGCGGCCTTCGCGATCGCGCTGGTCTCATCGAGCATGCCGAGCAGGAAATCGCGGCCGCCGGCGACCGCCAGGATATTGCCGACCGAGGTGCGCATCAGGCAGGTCGAGGCCGCGAGCGAGGACAGAAACACCCACTTCTCCCACATGTCCTGCATGATGTGTTCACTGGCGGTGGCGCCGATATTGCCGCTGGTGAAGACGTCCGCAATGGCGCGGACGCGATCCGACATCCTGCCGTCGCGCTCGCCGAAATTGAGCGACTGCATCGGCGCCAGCTGCACCACCTCGCGCGCCTCGTTGAGCGTCGCCGCGATCGCGCAGAGCCCGCCGAGAACCCGGTCGGCGCCGAACTTCCCGTCGAGCGTACCCAGATGCAGCATGCCGTTGAGCAACGGGATGATCGAGGTGTTGGGCCCTACCGCCGGCGCAAAGGATTTGATGGCGTCCTCGAGGTCGAACGCCTTGCAGCTCAGCAGCACGACGTCGAATTTTTCCGAGAGCTTGTCGGCCTGCACCGTGGGCGGGTTTTTCAGTGTCACATCGCCGTTCGGGCTCTTGATCACGAGACCCACGGAGGCAAGTTCGGCCGCGCGCTTCGGCCGCACCAGGAAGGTGACGTCACGCCCGGCTTGCAGCAGCCTGCCGCCGAAATATCCGCCGATGGCGCCGGCGCCGACCACGAGAACTCGCATTGTTTGGGATCCTGTTGTTGGTTTTGAGCGGCGAATGGCGAGTAGCGAATAGGGAAGGGTCCATTCGCCACTCGCTACTCGCTACCTTACCACTTCTCCCCGAACGGGCGAATCTCCAGCTCGAATGTCCAGGCGCTGCGCGGCTGCTGGTAAAGCTGCCAGTAGGACGCCGCGACCGAGGCCGGCGGCATCAGCAGGTCCGGATTGTCGAGCGCTTCCTTGCCCCAGAGCTGCTCGCGGCGCTCGCGCACCCAGGCGGTGTCGACGCCGGAATCGATGATCAGATGCGCGACATGGATGTTCTTCGGCCCGAGCTCGCGCGCCATCGATTGCGCCACCGCGCGCAGGCCGAATTTGGCGCTGGCAAAGGCGGCAAATCCGCTGCCGCCGCGCAGGCTCGCGGTGGCGCCGGTAAAGAAGATATTGCCCTTGCCGCGCGGCAGCATCAGCCGCGCCGATTCGCGGCCCGCGAGGAAGCCGGCCCAGCAGGCCATTTCCCAGACCTTTCGGAACACCCGGTCGGTGGTTTCCAGGATCGGGAAATTGACGTTGGCGCCGACGTTGAAGATGCAGACTTCCAGCGGCGCGTGCTTGTCGGCGTCGTTGAGGAAGGCGGTGACCTCGTCCTCCTTGCGCGCATCGAGCGTGCGCGCCACGATCGACCCGCCGGATGCCTCGATCTCCTTGACCAGCGGCTCCAGCTTGGCGCCGTCACGCCGCCCGGCAAACACGGTAAAGCCTTCGGCCGCGAACTTCTTCGCGATCTCGCCGCCGATGTAATCGCCGGCGCCGATCACGGCCACGGTTGCGTTGCGTTTTTGCATTGTTGAGTTCTCCACTTCCCTCATCCTGGGGAGCGGCGTCTTCGCCGCGTCTCGAAGGATGAATCAAGAAATCGGCCTGCATGGTTCGAGACGCCGCGCGAAATGCGCGGCTCCTCACCATGAGGGTTACGGACCTACTTCCCCGTCACCATTTCCTCGACTTCGCGCAGCTGCTCCTTGCCGAAGAACATTTCCTTGCCGACAAAGAATGTCGGCGAGCCGAACGCACCGCGCTCGACGGCGGCTTGCGTGTTCTCGATCAGCTTGGCTTTCACGTCGGCGTCCTGCGAGCGCGCCAGCAGCCTGGCGGCATCGAGGCCGGAGGCGGCCAGTGCCTTCGCGGCGACTTCCGGATCGTCCATCTTCTTCGGCTCGACCCACATGTGGTGGAACGCCGCGTCGACATATTTTTCGAACACGCCTTCCATTTGCGCCGCGACCGCGGCGCGCATCAGGTTCAGCGTGTTGACGGGGAAGAACGGATTCCAGGCGTAGGGCTTGACGCCAAAGCGTTTGAGGAAGCGTTCGGTCTCGATCGCGTGGAACTCGCGCTTGTTCTTGACGCCGGCCAGCGTTTCGGCCGGCGATTTGTTGTTGGTGGCCTTGAAGATGCCGCCGAGCAGCACCGGGACATATTCGAATTTCGCGCCGGTGCGCTTTTCGATCGCCGGGATCGCCTCGTGGCTGAGGAAGGCGTTGGGACTGCCGAAATCGAACAGGAATTGCGGATGTGAGCTCACGGCGGTCTCCCTCGGATGATTCTTATATGATCCCTATCATTTCAATCAACCTAGCGGGTTGGACCGGCGGGATCAACCGGACTTCGCCTCAAGCTTCGCGCGGAAAAGCCGGAACCACCAGCCTCATGGCATGATCGCGCACATCCGCGGGCCATTCGGCGATCAATTGTGCGAAACGTTTGGCATCGCCCGCGAACAGGGCGCGCGCGGCTTCCTCGAAATGCGGCCGGTTGCCGGCCATGGTCGACATGAAGCGATAGGCGGCCTCCTGCGCGAGACGAAGGCGGTCGCCGCCCTCGTTGTTGCGCCGGGCCTCGTCGACCAATTTCCGGATCGCGACAGAGGCACCGCCCTTCTGTTGCGCCAGCCAGTCCCAATGTCGCGGTAGCAGCGTGATCTCGCGCGCCACCACGCCGAGCTTTGGCCGGCCGGGCCCGCGTGGCGCGGCGACGGCGGTATCTTCGTCCGCCGCGGACGGTATCCGCGCCACGACATCGTCGACCGAGCCGCGGAAGTCGACCTCGACCGGGGCGCTGGTTCTGCCGTTGAAAATCAGGATCGAGGCGTCCGGTTGCCGCCCGAGCGCCTGTTTTGCAGAACGGGCGACGTCGCGCAGATCGCCTCTTCCGATGCAGCGGTCGCCCTCGAAGGCGATATAGGCGGCTTTCGGCGCGGGGTTCATGGCAGTTCCTCGAATGTCGAGGGTATATTACCCGGGTAAATTAGGCGTGTCAAAGCCCGGCCGCACCCCCGCCTCGAAGCCATCTCGACTTTCCCGAGCCCGGCTGGCACCAACGCGGGCCATCATCCGGGGGACGACCATGCTGACGGTGCACCATCTCAACAATTCCCGCTCGCAGCGCGTGCTGTGGCTGCTCGAAGAGCTCGCCGTGCCCTACGAGATCGTGCGCTATCAGCGCCAGCCCGACATGCGGGCACCGAAGGAATTGCGCGCGATCCACCCGCTCGGCAAGTCGCCCGTCATCACCGACCATGGCAACACCATCGCGGAGTCAGGCGCGATCGCCGAATACATCATCGCCACCTACGGCAACGGCAAGCTGATCCCGCCGCCGAACACGCCGGAGCGGCTGCGCTATACCTATTGGCTGCATTATGCGGAGGGCTCCGCGATGTCGCCGCTACTGCTGAAATTGCTGTTCACGCTGATGCCGAAGCGCGCCCCGGCCTTGCTGCGGCCCCTGGTGCGCAAGGTCTGCAATACGGCGCTGACCACACTGGTCAATCCGCAGCTCAAGCAGCACATGGATTATTGGGAAGGCGAACTGGCGAAAAGCGAATGGTTCGCCGGCGGCGAATTTACAGGCGCCGACATCCAGATGAGTTTTCCGCTCGAAGCCGCCGCGGCGCGCGGCGGGCTGGAGCAGGGACATCCCAAGGCGATGGCGTTCCTCGAACGCATCCATGCGCGCCCGGCCTATGCACGCGCGCTGGAAAAGGGCGGGCCGTATGTGGTGGGGCGATAGTCTTCCGTCATTGCGAGCGAAGCGAAGCAATCCATAGTGCGGCAAAGGAAGTGTGGATTGCTTCGTCGCTACGCTCCTCGCGATGACGACTCAAGGCGCCACCGCCGCAATCACTTCCTTCACCAATCGCCCGAGCCCCCTGATATCGCCGGTCGGATCGACGCTGTCGCCGAGGCGCACGATGACGAGACGCTGCGACGGCATGATCACGATGCGCTGGCCGAGATCGCCTGAGGCAAAGAACGCATCGCGGGGGATGCCGAGCCGCACGCGGCCCTTGGCGCGTTCGTGTTCGCTGCGGTTGGTCCAGAACCCTGCGCCATAGTCGCTGTCGAGCGTGGCCGCGGCGGAAAAATCCACCCAGTCCTCATGCAGCAGGCGTTTGCCGCCGACGATGCCGTCATTGAGATAGAGCAGTCCGAACCGCGCCCAGTCGCGTGCGCTCGCCAGCATGTAGGTGGAGCCCTGCAGCGTGCCTGACGCGTCGAATTCGAGCGTGACGCTCTGCATGCCGAGCGGGTTGAACAATTCGCGCCAGGCAAATGCCAGGCTCTGCTCCGGCCCGCCGGTGGCATCGCGGATGATCCGCGCCAATAGCTGCGTGGTCGGACTGGAATAGGCCCAGCGCGTGCCCGGCGGCGCGATTACGTCAGCGTTGACCACCGAGCCCGCCATGTCGTCACGCAGATAGATCATCTGGCTGGAGGGATCGAAGCCGCTGTTGGTTTCATCGAGCGCGAGGCCCGTGGTCATGCGCAGCAGATGCTCGACCTCGATCTCGCGCCTAAGATCGCCGCGCCATTCCGCTATCGGGGCCGGCATCGAAGGCGTGACGAGGCCCTGCTGGGTCAGGATCCCGATCAGGGCATTGACCACCGATTTGGTCATGGAAAAGCCGAGCAGCGGGGTATTGACGCCAATACCGGCGGCATAGCGTTCGGCGATCACCTTGCCGTCATGCACGATGACAACGGCCTTGGTGCGGCGGAACGGCGGCTCGGCCGGCTCCTCGAAGGCATGATCGAGCGCGGCTTGCAGCGCCGGGTTGGACGGCGCGACGACATCGGGGCCGGCGATTTCCTCCAGCAATGGCGGCGTCTTCGGCACTCTCAGCGCATCGATGTCGCTCTTGGGGACATAGGGCTCTCTGCCGTGTTTCAGGACGCAGCCGAACCCCTCGTGGAACAAGGCCCGGCTGCCGAACAAGCCCGCCATCGACGCGTCGACCGTCCGCGCGGTGCGATCGACCTGGAACAGGAGCAGCCGGCGCAAGCGGCGCAGGCCGTCGCGCTCGATGGTTTCCGAAAACACGGTTTGCGGATCCAATCCCGAGACGAACGTCTTGGAGCAGACATTATGCGCGACCACGCCGGTGGCGACGCGAATGGCGCGGTCGGGACGGTAGACGATGGCCGCTGCCGCCGACGCAGTCAGCAGCAATCCGACAGCGGTCCAACCTCGCCAGCCCACGCGCTCCTCCGCTGCCGGTCGGTTTCTGGCGCTACGGCTTTGCAGCGGCTACCGACGGCAGCGCCTGCACGGTGACGCCGGGCGGTGGGACGTCGTCATCGGGCACGAAGAAGTCCGACATCAGGGCAACCGATTTATCGACGCGGTAGGGCTCGAAATCCCTGACACCGCTGGCATAGAGCACCTTGTCGTCGATGCAGAACTGGCCGGTGAATTCGCGGGACGGTTTTGTGAAGATGACGTAGGCCGCATCGCCCATGATCTCCGGCGTGCGGCTGGCGCGCATCATGGCGTCGCCGCCGAGCAGATTGCCGACCGCGGCGGTCGCGATCGTGGTGCGCGGCCACAGCGCGTTGACCGCGACGCCGGCGGATTTCAATTCGCCTGACAGGCCGAGCACGCACATGCTCATGCCGAATTTGGCCATCGTATAGGCGGTGGAATGCTCGAACCATTTGGTCTTCATGTCGAGCGGCGGCGACAGCATCAGGATATGCGGGTTGGCTGATTTCTTCAGGTGCGGAATGCAATATTTCGACACCAGGAAAGTGCCTCGCGTGTTGATGCCCATCATCAGGTCGAACCGCTTCATGTCGGTCATCTGCGAATTGGTCAGGCTGATGGCGCTGGCATTGTTGACGCAGATGTCGATGCCGCCGAATTCGGCCACGGTTGTTTCGATGGCCGCGATCACCTGCGCTTCGTCCCTGATGTCGCACAGCACCGGCAGCGCCTTGCCGCCCGCGGCGCGCACCTCGTCGGCGGCGGTGTAGATGGTGCCCTTGAGTTTCGGATGCGGCTCCGCGGTCTTGGCGGCGATCGCCACATTGGCGCCGTCACGCGCGGCGCGCAGCGCAATCGCAAGCCCAATGCCGCGGCTGCCGCCGGAGACGAACAGCGTCTTGCCTTTGAGGGATGTCATGAGGGGGGCTCCAGGTTAGGGGCGCAGAGTTAGGGACGCGCAAAAAGTTAGGGACGCGCAGCTAGATGGGCTCCCTCCCCCGGAAAGGGGGAGGGAACAGACCGAGCAAGGCTACGCTGATGCGCTGATCACGCAATGGCTTTGACGTTCACTGCCCCGCCGCTTCCGCCCCGCGCGTGCGCGGGTCGGGAGCGCCGAGCAGGCCGTTCGCCGTCACGGCGATCGAATTGGCCGAGGTCTGGCCGAGCGGTTCGAGCACCTCATGGCCCTTGGCTTTCAGGGCATCGAGCGTTGCTTGCGGAAACCCGCGTTCGACGCGCACGGCATCGGGCATCCATTGGTGATGCACGCGCGGTGCGGCGACCGCGGCGGCGACATCCATGTTGTAGTCGAGCACGTTGACGACGATCTGGAGCACCGCCGAAATGATGCGGCTGCCGCCGGGGGTACCCGTCACCAATACGGGCTTGCCGTCCTTCAGCACGATGGTCGGCGACATCGACGACAAGGGGCGCTTGCCGGGGCCGGGCAGGTTGGCTTCGAAGCCGACCAGCCCGAAGGCGTTGGAAGCGCCCGGCGCTGCGGTGAAATCGTCGAGTTCGTTGTTGAGCAGCACGCCGGTGCCTTCGGCGACGAGGCCGACGCCATAGGGGAAGTTCAGCGTGTAGGTGTTGCTGACCGCGTTGCCTTTGGCGTCGACCACTGAATAATGCGTGGTGTTGCTGCCTTCGCGTTGCGGAGCAATTTTCAGCGCATCGGCCGAGGGCGTCGCGCGATCGGGATCGATGCTGGCGCGTTGCCTTGCGGCATAATCCTTGGCGAGCAGGATTTGCGTCGGCGCGTTGACAAAATCGGGATCTCCGAGATAGCGCGCGCGGTCGGCATAGGCGCGGCGCATCGCCTCGATGATGACATGCAGCGATGCCGGCGAGCCCTGCTTCATGTCGGACAGCGGAAAGCCTTCGAGGATGTTCAGCGTCTCCAGCAGCACGGTGCCGCCGGACGACGGCAGCGGCATCGAGACGATGTCATAGCCCCGATAATTGCCGCGCACCGGCGCGCGGATCAGCGCCTGATATGATTTCAGATCGTCCGGCGTCATGATGCCGCCGGCGCTGCTGACGGCTTTTGCAAGTTTTTCCGCGACCGGCCCTTCATAAAAACCGCGCGGGCCCCGTTCGGCGATCGTGGTCAGCGTGGCCGCGAGATCCGGCTGGATCAGCCGGTCGCCGTCCCGCAATGGCGCGCCGTCGACCCGGGAAAACGATTTGACGGAATTCGGCCAGCGCTCCATGCGGCGGTACATGTCGGACAATGTGTCGGCCATGTCGTCGGCGACGATAAAACCATCGCGCGCCAACTCGATTGCCGGCTGGATGATCTGCGGAAGCGTGAACTTGCCGGAGCCGTATTTTTCCAGCGCCAGTGCCAATCCCGCCACCGTGCCGGGCACACCGATGCCGAGTGCGGAATTGCGCGACTTGTCGGTGTCGGGCTTGCCGTCGGCGCCGAGATACATGTCGCGCGTGGCGGCTTGCGGCGCGGTCTCGCGGTAATCGATCGCGACGTCTTCATTGCGCTCGGCGGAATGGATCACCATGAAGCCGCCGCCGCCGATATTTCCGGCGCGCGGATAGGTCACCGCCAGCGCAAAGCCGGTCGCGACCGCGGCATCGATCGCATTGCCGCCCTGTCGCAGGATGTCGGCGCCGACGCGGGCCGCAAGTTTCTCCTGTGCCACCACCATGCCGTGTTCGGCGGCAACCGCACGAACGGTCGACAGGTCCGGCGGCGTATAGACCCGGCGCTGTTCCTGTGCGATGGCGGTCGCGCCGGACGCAACGATGAGCGTGATGGTGACGAGCGCGCTACGCCATCTATCCATGCTGAAAACCATCTAAAATCCGCCGCAGTTGGAGCCGGAGTAGTGTGTTGCAATAGCACATGCATCGGCGCCGCATGCTATATGGGTTTGGATTCGACGGGCAAAACGCCTTGTCGTGATCGACGAAGGAAATTTTCGGGTATGACGGTGATTGCATCTGCCGCGTCTGGCGCTGATATCCCCATCCACTACCCGCCACGGTCCGCCGTCGTCAGCTGGATTTTCTTCGATTGGGCCGCCCAGCCATATTTCACGCTGATCACCACCTTCGTATTTGCACCGTATTTTGCAAGCTTCGTGGCGCCGGATCCGGCGGCCGGGCAGGCGTTGTGGGGCTTTGCCACGGCGGCCGCGGGCCTGATGATCGCGCTGATGTCGCCGATATTGGGCGCGATCGCCGACGCCTCGGGCCGTCGCAAGCCTTGGATCGCGGGATTCGGCGTGCTGCTGGTGATCGGCTCCAGCCTGATGTGGTTCGGAAAGCCCGGCGATCCCAGCATCATTCCGACTCTATTGCTCAGTTACGCGATCGCCAGCGTCGGCGTCGAATTCGCCACCGTCTTCAACAACGCGATGATGCCGACCCTGGTGCCGCCGCACCGGATCGGGCGGCTGTCCGGCACCGGCTGGGCCACCGGCTATGTGGGCGGTATCGTCAGCCTGGTCCTGGTGCTCGGTTTTCTCGCCGCCAACCCGGAGACCGGACGTACGCTGTTCGGCTTCATGCCGCTGTTCGGCCTCGATCCGGTGACGCATGAAGGCGATCGCATCACCGGTCCGCTGACGGCGATCTGGTTCATCCTGTTCACGCTGCCGATGTTTTTGCTGACGCCGGACTATCCGGCCAAACTGCCGGTGCGCGCGGCGCTGCGCGAAGGACTGACGGAGCTCAAGCAGACGCTCAGCCAACTGCCGAAACAGAAATCGCTGGCGACGTTCCTGCTCGCCAACATGATCTATACCGATGGGCTGATCTCGCTGTTTTCGTTTGGCGGCATCTACGCAGCCGGCACGTTCGGCTGGCACACGATCCAGATCGGCACTTTCGGGATCGTGGCGGCGATCGCCGGGGTGTTCGGGGCGTGGTTTGGCGGCGTGCTCGACGACCGGATCGGGCCGAAGCGGGTTATCGCGGCCAGCATGCTGGTGCTGCTGCTGGCGCTCGCCGCGATTTTGCTGGTCGACAGGGATTCCATCCTGTTCGTGAAGGTGGCGCCGCCGGTGCCCGGCGGGCCGCTGTTCGCGGGCGCGGCCGAACGCGCCTATCTCGTGCTGGGCTGCCTGATTGGCGCCGCCGGGGGTCCCTTGCAGGCAGCCTCGCGCACCATGCTGATCCGCCTCGCGCCGAAAGATCGCATCGCGCAATGCTTTGGCCTGTTCGCGCTGACCGGCAAGGTGACGTCGTTCGTCGGGCCGTTGTTGATCGGCGTGGTGACGGCGGTGACCGCGAGCCAGAAGGCCGGCATGGCGCTGCTGGTGGTGTTTTTTATCGCAGGCCTGGTGTTGCTGTCGCGGGTGAGGGAAGTGAGGTCGGCTACGATCGGGTAGGACAATGACCGCTTTCAGGAACGTCATATACCGTGTGAGCGCCGCACTTGTGATCTTGGTAGGTCTTGTGCCTCTTGCTCGCGCACAAACGGGTCCTGCCGATCTGCCACCTGACGTGATGGAGCTGATTGTCCGTCGATCCAGCTGCCTGGAGTGGTCTCAAAAGGCGTCTAATGCTGAGCGCGGGGGAGAGCTTGATAACATCATGAGCACCATGCGATCTCTCAGGTGCGATGAAGCCGCGGCCGACGAGAAGGCTCTCCGCGCGAAATACGCTGGCGATTCCCGAACCCTGGCGGCCCTCGATGGCACCTCGGCCAAGGTGGTCAAGCCTTCGCCGCTGCGGCTACCAGTTCTCCCGGATCAGAACCGCTAGCCAGCAGTCCGTCACCCGCGTAACGCCGAAGCCGTTGCGCGGGGACGACGCCGGAGGTTCTCAATGCCGGAAATGCCGCACGCCGGTGAACACCATGGCGATGCCGTGCTCGTCGGCGGCCTTGATCACTTCATCGTCGCGCACCGATCCACCGGGCTGGATCACAGCGGTGGCGCCGGCTTCGATGCAGGCCAGCATGCCGTCGGCGAACGGGAAGAACGCGTCGGACGCCACGACCGAGCCTTTCGTGAGCGGTTCGGCGAGCTTCAGCTCCGCCGCGGCATCCAGCGCCTTGCGGGCGGCGATGCGCGCCGAATCGACCCGGCTCATCTGGCCGGCGCCGATGCCGACGGTGGCGAGATCCTTTGCGTAGATGATGGTATTGGACTTGACGTGCTTGGCGACCCGGAAGGCGAATTTGAGATCGCGCAGTTCGGCGTCCGAGGGGGCGCGTTTGGTCGCGACCTTCAACGCCATGTCCTCGATCACGGCGTTGTCGCGGCTTTGCACCAGCAGTCCGCCGGACACCGTCTTGGCGGTGAGACCCGGCTTGCGCGGATCGGGCAGGCCACCGGCCAGCAGCAGGCGCAGATTTCTTCGCGCGGCAACGATGGCGATGGCTTCTTCCGTGGCATCCGGTGCGATGATGACTTCGGTGAATATCTCGGTGATGGCGCGCGCGGCTTCCGCATCGAGCGTGCGGTTGACCGCGACGATGCCGCCGAACGCGGACGTGGAATCGCAGGCCAGCGCTTTCTTGTAGGCATCGAGCAGATTGGCGCCTTCCGCGACGCCGCAAGGATTGGCGTGCTTGACGATCACGCAAGCCGCGGTGCGCTTCGGGTCGAACTCGGCGACGCATTCATAGGCCGCATCGGTGTCATTGATGTTGTTGTAGGACAGTTCCTTGCCCTGCAACTGGCGCAAGGTTGAAACGCCCGGCCGCTTGTCGGGCGTGGCATAGAACGCGGCGGTCTGGTGCGGGTTCTCGCCGTAGCGCAGCGACTGGATCAGCTTGCCGCCGAAGGCGCGGAAGTCCGGCGCGTCGTCCTTGAGCTGAAGCGCAAACCAGTTCGAGATCGCGGCGTCATAGGCGGCGGTGCGGGCATAGGCCTTTGCCGCAAGGCGCCGGCGCAGCTTCAGCGTGGTGGCGCCCTTGTTGGCGGCGAGCTCATCGAGCACGGCCTGGTAGTCGCTGGCTTCGACCACGACCGCGACGTCGTCATGGTTCTTCGCGGCGGCGCGGATCATCGCGGGGCCACCGATGTCGATGTTCTCGATGCAATCTTCGTATCCGGCGCCCTTGTCGACGGTCGCCTCAAATGGATAGAGGTTGACTATCAGGAGATCGATCGGCGCGATGCCGTGCGCCTTCATCGCATCCGCGTGTTCCTTGTTGTCGCGGATCGCGAGCAGGCCGCCATGCACCTTCGGATGCAGCGTCTTGACCCGGCCGTCCATCATTTCGGGAAAGCCCGTGAGGTCGGAAACGTCGCTGACCTGCAAGCCTGCCGCCGCGATCGCCTTCGCGGTGCCGCCGGTGGAGACGAGGTCGACGCCGTGGCCTGCCAGCGCGCGGGCAAACTCAATCAGGCCTGATTTGTCGGAAACGGACAACAGAGCGCGGGTGACGCGGCGGGGATGGTCGGTCATGGGCAAAGTCCTGGATTAGAGGGGTGGTGCCCAGGCGCGCGGCAGCTAGTCCCGCGCTTCCCGATGGTACTCCATCCAAGGTCGCCAGTCGCGCGAGCACCGGTCGGTTAGCAGTTTTCGGCTGACTTCACAACGGCAAGATAGACCGTTTCTACAGCGGCAATTCCGGCTCGCGCCTGGCGTTGCGGCGGGCGTTGGTGGCGGCGGCCGAGGTCGCGGAGCGCACGAAACTCCAGCGGATCGAGGGGGCGGCCTGCGAATCCTGCCGGATCACGATCTGGGCGGTGCGGCGGGGGCCGTCATTGCCGGCCAGGAACACGCTGTCCTCGAGGTCGACCTTGTCGTCGAGCGCCTCGAAGGTCCAGACGTCGCGGTTGGGCAGCACCAGCATGACGCCGCGGGCGTCGGACAGGCGGCTCGCCTTCACCGACGGGTGCAGGTGAAACCGCAAGGCATAGTCGGTCTCGCTGCCCTTGATGCGCGAGCCGGGCGCCGGCGACAGCGTGTCCTCGCCGTCGAGCCGTGCGCCGTCCGGCGACATCATCAGCACGCGGCGGTGCACGACGCCGAATCGCGGCAGATAGCCGTCATGCGACGTGGTCAGGAGATCGCCGCTATCGATGGCTTCGCGATAGCTCTCCACATTGGCCGGGCCGCTGGTGATCGGCGCACCCTGCAACAATCGCTTCATCGCCGACAGTTCGACGAACTGGCACGATGACGTCTCGTGATAGGTCAGTGTCGAATGCGCCGCGGTAGAGCGCGCAAAGGCGCGCCAATTATCGCGCCCGGTCGAGGGCATCCCGCAATTTATCACGATCCGGCTCGGCCCGGACGACAATTCGAACGCAAGGCAGCCGGCATGCGCGTCCTGGCTGACATTTGGCGGCGGCGGCGCGCCGGTGTCCATGATCACCGTGGTGGCGCCGGCATCGAGGCGCTGAAAGCCGGTATGCGGCATGTTCGACATCGGCACGCCATGGGTGTCGTCATAGGCGAGCAGGGTCGCCACCAGGTCGGATGGCGCGTTGCTCATGCCGTTGAACAGCGCAAAGCTGCCGTCGCCATGGCGGAAGAAGCGCAGCATCGGCATCATGCGGTCGATGGCGTTGAGCAGCGCCGGCGGCGGCGCGATGTTCCGTGCGGCAAATGTCTGGCGCAGCGGCAGCATGTCGCTGAGCAGCTCGACCAGCGCGCCGGGATTGCGCGAGATGTGCCCGCCATCGGGCAGAATCTGCCGCTGCAATTCGTCGGACAGCCGCCGTGTGGCGGAGCGGATGTGTTTCGCCTGGTTGGCCAGGCACAGCGAGGCGTAGCACAGCGCGATCAATACCTGCACCCGCGGCACGCCGTCGCCGATGTCGAGCATGGTGTAGCGCAGATAGCGGATCTCGCGGGTCAGCCCGCGCAGATATTTGCGATAGAATTTGCCGTCGGTATCGCCGAGCACCAGGGGCGCCTGCGACAGCAGCGAGATGACGCGGCGCGCCAGGACATCGGCGCGGCGTTCCAGCGGCCGCTTGCGTCCGGGATTTGAAATCCAGTCGTCGACCAGCGAGCGGGCATTGGCGCGGGTCAGCGCGGTATCGGCGGCGCGCAGATGGCGCAGCCAGCCGAAGCCGAGCAGCGCCACTTCCCAATCTTCCGACGGCGGCTCGAGATCGAAGATCGAGCGGCCATGGCAGGTCACGATCTTGCCGGCGAACACGAAGCGGCCGGCATAGATTTCGGCGGCGCGGGTGGCGTCCGCGGTGCGCAGATCGTGCGGCGCGATGATCAGCCGGTCGGCGCGGCCCGGCCAGAGCCGCGACAGCCCCACGGTACCGCCGCTCGCACGCGCCACCACGCTCCGCGCAAAGCGGCTCGCAATCAGCGTCGTAATGCGTCTGCGTTGAGCGACCGACACGCCGGACCTTGTTGGGAGGAGATTCTGAGCGAATCTCTTTTTAATCCGGAAATGCGCCCAAGACACCATCTTGAAAGCGCGCGAATCACCTGAACGTCGCGAATACCAGGTGTAAAATCAGGATTTGACCAGCCGCGCGGCGTAAAAGCCGTCCAGCCCGCCAAGCCGCGGGTCATCGTGGGGCAGATGGCAGGGCAGGGTGCGCAGATCGCCCTCCGCCGTGACGATATCGGTCAGCCCTGCGACTTCGCCGGCATCCACCGGCGCGCGGCGCACGCCTGATTCGGTGGCGAGCAGCGCCGCCACCGCCCGCTCGCCTTCTTCCGGTTCCAGCGAGCAGGTGCAATAGATCAGCGTTCCGCCCGGCTTGAGCAGCGCCACCGCCTTTTTCAGGAGCCGCATCTGCAGCGCGGTCAGCGCGGCGATATCGCTTTCCTGCCGCAGCCAGGCGACGTCGGGATGGCGGCGGATGGTGCCGGTCGAGGTGCAAGGCGCATCCACCAGCACGCCGTCGAACGTGCCGTCGCCGCCGGGCCATTCGGCGGCATCGGCGACGACGTCGGTGGCCTGCAGCGACAGCCGCGCAAGATTATCGCGCAGCCGCCCCATCCGGGGGCTCGAACGATCGACCGCGGTGACGCGGGCGCCGGCCTGCGCGAACTGTGCGGTCTTGCCGCCGGGCGCGGCGCAGAGGTCGACGATGGCCTTGTCCTTGACGTCGCCGAACAGGCGCGCCGGAAGTGCCGCCGCAGCGTCCTGCACCCACCACTGCCCTTCGGTGAAGCCGGGCAGCATTGTCACGGAACCCTGCAACAGCGTGCGCACGGTTCCGGTAGCCAGGGCTTCGCCGTGCAGGCGCGTCGCCCATTGCGGCGCGTCCGACTTCACGGTGATGTCGAGCGAGGGTTCATGGCCGATCGCAACCGCCATCGCGCGCGCGGTGGCCTCGCCGTAGGCGGCGGCCCAGCGCGCCGACAGCCACAGCGGAATGTCCAGCGTCTGTGTTTTCACCTCGTCGATCAGCGGGTGGCCTTCGCGCGCACAGCGCCGCAGCACGGCGTTGACGAGCCCGGCATATTTCGCCGCGCGGCGGTCCGATTGCACCAGCCGCACCGAGAGATCGACGGCGGCATGATCGGGCACGTCCATCCAGAGAATTTGCGCGGCGCCGATCAGAAGCGCGCTCTGCGCGCGCGGCGCATCGGTTGGCACGCCGCGATCGAGCAGGCGTGACAGCAAATGGCCGAGCGTGCCGAGCCGCCGCAGGATCGTCGCCACCAGGCGACGCATCAGCGCGCGGTCGCGGTCGGCGAGCGATTTCAATCCAGGATGGGCGCCAGCGCCGTCGAGCTGGTCGTCAAGGGTGCGGTGTTTATGCAGCACGCCGTCGAGAATGTCGGCGGCGATCCGCCGCGCCGCGAGACCGGGAACTTCGGCAGGAACTGCAAATCTTGAAGGAGGCATGGCGAAGGAATATCTCGAAGGTGCTGAACAGGGTTTCGGCGCATGCCACTCAATGAAAAACTCCTTTGGCATGCGAATATGCCAAATGTAAGAATCGCAGCGACGATTTCAGGATTGTGGGGTCAGCAATGCGTTCATTCCTGTGCTACGAGGCAGGCCGCAGGAAAGTTTTGCCAAGAATGCTGCCAGGATTATTGCAAAGGGTGTTGCCATGACGGACGATCCCTCATCATCACCACGCAAGCCGCTGACACCGGCCGCGCAGCGCGCGCTCGCCGAAGCCGAGGAACGCCGCAAGGCGGCAGCGGCCAACGCCACGCCGGCGCCGAAGGAGCTTCAGGGTCCGAAGGGCCCGGAACCGACGCGATATGGCGACTGGGAGCGCAAAGGCATTGCTTCAGATTTTTGAGGCGATACAGGCTTCCTGGAATGGCCGACTCAGTCCAAGCTTGGGAATATGCCCCCATTCGGAAGAGTAAATACTTACCGGACGCCACATCGGAACCCCTGGCGTCGCCGGTTCTCGGCCGCGCTCCCCTGGCTGTTCGTGTTCGCCGTCGCCGCGGCGACGATGCTACCGGTGCGGCACTGGGTGCACTGGCCGCGGACGGGAAGTGAGTCGGACGATAGCCCGGCGGCGCGCGACGCCGAGACGATCTGGAAGCGCGCCACGCGTCCCGACATGCGTTTCCCGGTCGATGTGATCCGCACCGTCGACGGTGACACGTTCGAGGCGCGCGTGCATCTGGAGCCCGGCCTCGATCTCAACACGCGGGTCCGCCTGCGCAGCATCGATGCGCCGGAATTGAAGGCGGCCTGTCCGGAGGAATTGCAGATGGCGCAGGCCGCGAGCGCGGCGTTGCGCGGCCTGCTCGGCGAAGGCGAAGTCACGATCTCACATATCGGGCCGGACAAATATCGCGGCCGGGTGGTGGCGGATGTTGCGACCGGAAGGACCGGCAATGTGTCGGCCGCCTTGCTCGCCGCCGGTCACGCCCGCAGCTACAGCGGCGGTCACCGCAGCGGCTGGTGCGCGAACGCGGGCAAGTGAAAAAGCAAAGCCGCGCTGTGGCGCGGCTCCCTATCGTGTTCGTCATTCCGGGGCGGTACGCAGTATCGAACCCGGAATCTCGAGATTCCGGGTTCACGCTATCGCGTGCCCCAGAATGACGAAAGTCGTCGTCAGCGCGTGACCGTCACTTGCGTTCCGACCGAAACACGCTGGTACAGATCGGTGATATCGGCGTTGAGCATGCGGATGCAGCCATACGAGACAAAACCGCCGACCGAGCCCGGCACGTTGGTGCCGTGGATGGCGTATTCGCCGCCCGACAGCGTCATCGCCGCGACGCCCATCGGGTTGCTCGGCGAGCCGCCCGGAATCACGTTGGGCATGTTCGGCTTGTCGCGCTTCACTTCGGCGGGCGGCGACCAGGCCGGGTTACGGTATTTTCCGTCGATGCGGGTGGTGCCGGCCCATTGCTTGCCGGCGCGGCCGACGCCGACCGGATAGCGCACGGCGCGGCCCTGCTCGAGAATGAGATAGAGCCGGCGTTCACTGGTCCTCACCACGATGGTGCCCGGCGTGTACTCGCCGCTGACCCCGACCATTTCCGGCCGCGCCTCTGCCGCCGACGACATCAACATGCCGGCCCCGATGGTGGCGGCCAGCGCCACCGCAATCCTCATCGACATCAAACTCTCCACTTCGCCCGCGCCCCTGCCCGGGGCCAAATGCCGCGCAAACCAAAGAAAAAGGCGGTTTGCCGTCTCACCACGCAAAATCTTAACCGCGTGTCTTAACCGGATGGTTTCCAAACCGGCCGTGAGACTCGTTTCGATAGCGGCAACAAAGGAAATGTTGGAATTAAAGTAAATGACTTGAAAACAACACTCGTCAGGAAACCGCCTGGGGGAGCGGCCGCTGCCCTGACGTTTGCGTGAGCCGGGCGGAGGCCGGCGGCACCTCTGGGAATTGCGCGGACGAAAAAGGGCTCCGGCCGATCCCGGAGCCCTTTCATTGATGGGCGAACGAAGCCCCGCCGCAGATGCGCTTCCAGGGTCTACGCCGACGCTCCCTTCTTGTTCTGGCGGTTGTTCACGAGATCGTCGACCACGGCGGGATCGGCGAGCGTCGAGGTGTCGCCGAGGCTCGACGGTTCGTCCTCGGCGATCTTGCGCAGGATGCGGCGCATGATCTTGCCGGAGCGGGTCTTGGGCAGGCCGGGGGCGAACTGGATCAAATCCGGCGAGGCGATCGGGCCGATGTCCTTGCGCACCCACGCCACCAATTCCTTGCGCAACGCCTCGGTCGGCTCCTTGCCGGTCATCAGCGTCACATAGGCGTAAATGCCCTGGCCCTTGATGTCGTGGGGATAGCCGACCACGGCGGCTTCCGAGACCGCTTCATGCGCCACCAGCGAACTTTCGACCTCCGCGGTGCCCATGCGATGGCCGGAAACGTTGATGACGTCGTCGACGCGGCCGGTGATCCAGTAATAGCCGTCGGCGTCGCGGCGGCAGCCGTCGCCGGTGAAGTATTTGCCCTTGTAGGTCGAGAAATAGGTCTGCTCGAAACGGGCGTGATCGCCATAGACCGTGCGCATCTGCCCCGGCCAGGATTTGGCGATGCAGAGGTTGCCCGAGGTTTCGCCGTCCAGCACCTTGCCGTCGGCATCGACGATTTCGGGGACCACGCCGAAGAACGGCCGCGTCGCCGAACCCGGCTTGAGCTTCGTTGCGCCCGGCAGCGGCGTGATCAAAATGCCGCCGGTCTCGGTCTGCCACCAGGTGTCGACGATCGGGCAACGCTCGTCGCCGACCACGCGGTGATACCATTCCCACGCTTCGGGGTTGATGGGTTCGCCGACCGAGCCGAGCAGCCGCAAACTCTTGCGTGAGGTCTTCTTCACCGGCTCGTCGCCGCCCTGCATCAGCGCGCGGATCGCGGTCGGCGCGGTGTAGAAGATGTTGACCTTGTGCTTGTCGATGACGTTCCAGAACCGCGAATTATCCGGATAGTTCGGCACGCCTTCGAACATCAGCGTGGTGGCGCCGTTGGCCAGCGGTCCATAGAGGATGTAGCTGTGGCCGGTGACCCAGCCGACGTCGGCGGTGCACCAGTAGATGTCGCCGTCGTGATAATCGAACACGTATTGGTGCGTCATCGACGCGAACACGAGATAGCCGCCCGAAGTGTGCAGCACGCCCTTGGGCTGGCCGGTGGAGCCCGACGTATAGAGGATGAACAGCGGATCTTCGGCATGCATCGGCTCGCACGGGCATTCCGTCGTCACCATCGCGGCCGCGTCGTGATACCAGAGGTCGCGCGTCGGGTTCATGTCGATGGCGGCGCCGGTGCGCTTGACCACGACGACCCAATCGACGCCGCCGCTCTTGTCGCCGATCTTGGCGATGGCGGCATCGACATTGGCCTTCAGCGGCACCTTCTTGCCGCCGCGCAGGCCTTCGTCAGCGGTGATGATGATCTTGGACTGGCAGTCGGTGATGCGCTGGGCGAGGCTGTCGGGCGAGAAGCCGGCGAACACCACCGAATGCACAGCGCCGATCCGGGCGCAGGCCAGCATCGCATACGCCGCCTCCGGGATCATCGGCAGATAGATCGTGACGCGGTCGCCCTTCTTGACGTTACGGGTGCGCAGGATGTTGGCCATCTTGCAGACTTCGTCGTGCAACTGGCGGTAGGTGATGTGTTTTGACTGCGAGGGATCGTCGCCCTCCCAGATGATGGCGGTCTGGTCGCCCCGCTTCTCGAGATGGCGGTCGATGCAGTTCCAGGCGACGTTGAGGACGCCATCCTCGAACCATTTGATCGAGATATTGCCGGGGGCGAAGGAGACGTTCTCGACCTTGTGGAACGGCTTGATCCAACCGATCCGCTTGCCCTGTTCGGCCCAGAAGGCGTTGGGGTCCTTGACCGAACTCGCATACATCTCGCGGTACTTGGCGTCGTCAACCAAAGCGCGCTTGGACCACTCCGCCGGCACGTCGTAAATCTTCTCGGACATCTTCCCCTCCACGCTACATGCGGCACCGCACTCAAAGCCGGCCGCAAACCGTTTTGATTGTTACAATGATTATGCGTCGCCGGGCGATGCCCGGACAAGGCGGAACGTTTGCAACCTTGGTCGGCTGAGGAATTCGGGCCTTGTCCTTGATCAAGCCGGCCATCACTTTCGCGTTTTGGTGCGACCCAAAATCAACGTTATCGCGCGAATGGCTCCCATGACCGGTATCTAATAACCGTAAATCGCGGAAACGGGACTCGCAAAGGGCTTCGTTAGCCCCTAAATGGCGATCCCGGGGTGCAGGGCCCCGCCGGAACCAAGCCGCAGCAAGCGGCATTACCGGGATAACAGGCGGAGCAGGACAACGACGGCCATGACGGATCAGGTGAATTTCGAGGCTACGCGGCCCGGTTCCGCTGATCCTGCCGTCGCATTGGCAGAAGCGCTTGGCCAACTGCCGCAAGCCCCCCTCAAGGCCCCCGCCAAAATCCCGTCTCCAAAAGAAAAGATCGGGCTTGGGAAGCTGGAGCCCAAAACCTCGGTCGAATCGCTGGCGCGGGAGCTCGGCCTCAAGCTCGGTGACCAGAACGAGCTGACGATCCGCCGCATCAAGCGCGGCAAGAGCTATTCATTCGTTCGCGCCAACGGCACGCCAATCCGCCACGTCAGCACCATCCGGCGGCTGAATTCGATGGCAGTGCCGCCGGCCTATCGCGATGTGCGCTATTCGCCCGATCCGGCCTCGCACCTTCAGGCGGTCGGCATCGACGCGGCCGGCCGGCTGCAATACCGCTATCATGCCGATTGGGAAAAGGTCCGCGAGCAGCGCAAGGCGCATCGCTTGGCCCGCCTCGTTGCGGCCTTGCCGAAGATCCGCCGCAACGTCTCGATGCACCTGTCCGGCGACGAGCCGACCCGTGAATTCGCGCTCTCGGCCGTCATCGAGCTGATCGCGCGCACCGCGATCCGGCCGGGCAATGAATCCTATGCGCGTCTCAACGGCACCCGCGGCGCCACCACGCTGCTGAAGTCCAATGTCACGCTGGAAGACGACAATCTGGTCCTGACCTTCAAGGCCAAGGGCGGCAAGGCCGTGCGCAAGGAGTGCGACGCGGCCAAGCTGGTGCGAGCGATCGGCATCCTGCGCGGCGTGCCGGGCAAGCGCATGTTCCAGTACCGCGACAATTCCGGCACCGTGCGCACGGTCTCCACCACCACGGTGAACGGATTCCTGCGCGAGATCGCCGGCATCAAGATTTCACTGAAGGATTTTCGTACCCTGATGGCGTCGGCCGTCGTGCTGGAGTCGTTGTCGCGGATCTCGCCGGCGGCGAGCGCCCGCGGCCGCAAGAAGCAGGTGCTGGATGCGGTTCGGGCCGCGGCCGATGAATTGTCGAACACGCCCGCGATCTGCCGCAAGAGTTACGTCCACGACACCATCGTCACCGCCTTCGAGGATGGCATCCTCGAGCGCTTTGCCGCGACGATGAAAGGTTATCGCTCGCAGTCCAAGCGCGAAGCGCTGCTGGCACAAGTGGTGACGGCCGCGGCGGCGTGACTCTGCCGCCATACGCGGGCTTGACCAGCGTATCCATCTTCCAAGAAAACCTTCTGAAACGTGATGGATGCCGGGCCAAGCCCGGCAATGACAGGTCTGTGAATCTACAGCCCGCCCATCTTGCAGACCATCTTCCATTCGTCCGCGGTGACCGGCTGCACCGACAGCCGCGAATATTTCACCAGTGCCATGGCGGCGAGCTTCTTGTCGGCCTTGATCGCGGCCATCGTCACCGGTGTCTTCAAGGGCTTGTCGGCCTTGATGTCGACGCAGACGAATTTTCCCGTCTTGTCGGTCGGATCGGGATAGGCCTCCTTGATCACTTCCGCGATCCCGACGATCTCCTTGCCCTCGTTGGAGTGATAGAAGAAGGCGCGGTCGCCTTTCTTCATCGCGACGAGATTTTGCCGTGCGGTGAAATTGCGCACGCCGGTCCAGGCCTCGCCCTTGGCGCCCTTTGCAACCTGCATGTCCCACGACCACACCGAGGGTTCGGACTTCACCAGCCAGTACGCCATCGCTATTCCTCCGCCTTGAACGGCCGCGTCAGCAGCCCTTCGATCGCCGCGTCGATCGTCACCTTGCCGGCCAATATCGCCGCGACCGCATTTGATACCGGCATGTCGACATTCTGCGAGGCCGCCAGCTCGATCAGCACCGGTGCGGTGAAGGCGCCTTCCGCGAGCTTGTCGCGCGGCGGCAGCTCGCCGC
Organism: Hyphomicrobiales bacterium; assembly: GCA_017305715.1. Taxonomy (GTDB): domain Bacteria; phylum Pseudomonadota; class Alphaproteobacteria; order Rhizobiales; family Xanthobacteraceae; genus Bradyrhizobium. The sequence continues at coordinate 45,348 of JAFKKG010000034.1, forward strand.
GCCCGAGCGCGATGCCGAGCGCAAAATTGCGCGACTGCGGGCTGGAGCAGCTCAGGATCAGATCGCCCAAGCCGGAAAGCCCGGCCAGGGTTTCAGGCCGCGCGCCGCAGGCGCGACCGAGCCGCGCCAACTCGCTGAAGCCGCGCGTGGTCAAGGCCGCCAGCGCCGATGCGCCGAGCTTGCGTCCCTGTACGATCCCGGCCGCGATCGCCAATACGTTCTTCGCCGCGCCGCCGATCTCGACGCCGCGGATATCCGTGGTGTGATAGGGCCGGAACGTCGACGAGCCGAGCGCCTGCACCAGCGCGCTTGCCAGCGTTTCGTCCTTGGCCGCCAGCGTCACCGCGGTCGGAAGCCCGCGCGCGACGTCCTCGGCAAAGCTCGGCCCGGAGAGAATAGCCGGCGTCGCCTCGGGCGCGGCTTCGGCAATCACTTCGGTCATGAATTTGTGGGTGCCGCGCTCGATGCCCTTGGCGGTGGCGATCACCGGCGTCGCCTTTTTCAGATGCGGCGCCAGCGCCAGCGCCGCCTCGCGCAAATTCTGCGCGGGCGTTGCGATCAGGATGATGTGGGCGCCGGCCGCGGCGGCGATCCGGTTGGTGATTTCGATGCTTTGATCGAGACGCAGGCCCGGCAGCCGCGGATTGGCATGCGCCAGCTTCATCTGCGCCGCGTTCTCGGCGTTGCGTGCATAGAGGATGACGTCGCGGCCCGCGCGCGCCGCAACGCCCGCCAACGCCGTGCCCCAGGCGCCCGCGCCGATGACAGCGACCGTGTTATCCGATGGCATCGCTAGAATCCCGCCCGGGTGTTGGCATAGCCTTTAGGTGCGGCGGCATTGGCGTCGAGCAGCCAGCGCGCGCGCGGCGGCGCATCCATCGTGTCGGTGAGGCCCAGCGCCATCCGTTCCGCGCCGGCCCAGGCGATCATCGCGCCATTATCCGTGCACAGCGCCGGCGGCGGAATAATCAGCGTGGTCTGCGCTTTCGCGGCGACATCCTGCAAGGCGCCGCGGATCGCGTGATTGGCGGCGACGCCGCCGGCCGCGACCAATGCGCGGGGCGGACCGAATTGTTCGTGGAACAATCGTAGCCCGACGCTCAACCGGTCCGCGGTGGCCTCCAGCACCGCGGCCTGGAAGCTCGCGCAGAGATCGCTGACATCCTGCGGCTCCAACGGCGTCATCCGGCTGGCCTCGTTACGCACGGCGGTCTTCAATCCGGACAGCGAGAAATTCGCATCCGGCCGGCCGAGCATCGGGCGGGGAAACGCAAACCGCGTTGGATCGCCGCCGCTGGCGGCACGCTCGACCTCCGGTCCGCCCGGATAGGGCAGCGCCAGCATCTTTGCGACCTTGTCGAAGGCCTCGCCCATGGCGTCATCGACCGTGGTGCCGAGCCGCACATATTTGCCGACGCCGACCACCGCCACGATCTGGGTATGACCGCCGGAGGCGAGAAACAGGCAATAGGGGAACGCCAGTGCGCACGTGAGTCGCGGCGTCAGCGCGTGGGCCTCGAGATGGTTGACCGCAACGAGCGGCGTATCGTGCACCATCGCGATCGCCTTTGCGGTGGTGAGGCCGACGATCACCCCGCCGATCAGCCCGGGACCCGCGGCGGCCGCGACCGCCGACAATTGCGCGAATCCGACGCCGGCTTCCTTCATCGCGCTGCCGACGATGCCGTCGAGCAGATCGACATGGGCGCGTGCCGCGATCTCCGGCACCACGCCGCCGAACCGGGCGTGCTCGTCGGTCTGCGAGCGCACGATATTGGACAGGATTCGGCCGCTGCCGTCGCCCGCCCGCTCGACGACCGCGGCCGCAGTCTCGTCGCAGGTGGTCTCGATCCCCAACACCAGCATCGGCGTGTCGTTATTCAATTTGATCCCTTGCGCGTGCCGTCAAAACAACGCTTCCGTAACCCGGTAGCATTACGAGGTCTCGACGTGCAATCGTCGGTTAAGGCCGAACCATCTTGCGCAAGGACTTTTTGGAGATCTGAGGCATGGCCGTGCTCGTCACCCGCCCGCATCCGGACGATGAGGCCACGGCAGCGGCCCTTCGTGCCCGGGGTTTTGAGGTGTTGCGGGCGCCGATGCTGCGGTTCGAGCCCGTCCCGTTCCATGACGATGCGGATGCCCGCTACGGCGCCATCATCGTCACCAGTGCCAACGCGCTGCGCGCCATCGCGTCCCATCTCGCCGATAGCCGGTTGTTGAAACTGCCGCTGTTCGCGGTCGGCGAACATACCGCCGCCGTCGCCCGCGAGGCCGGCTTTGCCGAGGTGAGCGTGGCCGGGGGCGATGCCGGGGCGCTGCGCGATCTGGTGCTGGGCGCCGCGAAATCGAAACAACTGAAGAGAGCCAGCACGCTGCTCTATCTGGCGGGCGCCGACCTCGCGCGCGATCTTGCGGGCGAATTGGGCGAGAAGGGATTTACGGTCGTGACCCATACGACCTACCGGATGATCCCGGCCTCCAGCCTGCCGCGGGAAATATGTGACGCTTTCGTGGCGAGCCGGATCGAGGCGGTGCTGCATTACTCACGCCGCAGCGCGCGCGCCTTTCTGGATGCGGCACGGTCCGGCGGCGTCGAAATTTCGGCGCTGGCGCTGCCACAATGCTGTATTTCAGCCACCGTGGCCGCCGTCCTGCGCGATGCCGGGGCAACCCAGGTCACGGCGGCGGCCCAGCCGGACGAAAATGCCTTGTTCGAGGCATTGGGCCGTGCTTTGCGGACCCGATTGGCCTAAGACGGCCAGATTCTGCTACGTTCAGGGCAACTCACGGCTAAGGGAACCGCTGCGATGGTCGATGACAGGCCTGAAAACCAGGGATCGCTGCCCGAATCGGAACGGCCCAAGCGGGAACCGCCGACCATCGATCTCGAGGCGACCGAAGTGAAGAGCGAGAGCGCGAAGGCCGGCGATGCCGCGGCTGAAGCGGCACCCGAAGCCGCGGCCGAAGCGCCTGCCGCGGAACCGGCGTCTCAACCGGACTCGCAACCGGTACCACCGTCAGCGCCGGTTTCGCCCTGGATCGTCGCGCCGGTTTCCGGCGCCGTGGCGGCCGCGCTGGTGATCGGCGTTGGCTGGATGCTGGGCTGGCCCGCCGTTCAATCGGCGGCAACACCGCCGGCGCCGCAGCTCAACGCCGCCGCGATCGACGATCTCACCGGGCGCATCGCGGGCCTGGAAACCAAAATCAGCAAACCTGTCGCGCCGGTGGCCGATCCGGCGGCGCTGGCGCGGATGGATACGCTGGAAAAATCGCTCACCGCGCTGCGCGGCGAACTCGCAACCACGCGCGCGCAAGGCGAAAAACTCGCCGCCGCGATCAATGAGGTGAAATCAGCGCCGCGCGCCGATGGCACGCCGGCGCCGGATCTGTCCGCGATCAACGAACAGATCGCCAAGATCGACAGCGCAATGCGGGCGCAAGCGGCTGAAATCGCCGAGCAAGCCAGCAAGATCGCCAACGCCAAACCGGTCGAGGCGAAAGCGGCGGATGATCTACCGCTGCGCCGGGTGGTGGCCGCCGCCCTGCTCGACGTTCTCGTCCGCACCGGCGATCCCTATCCGGCGGCGCTCGCCGCGGCCAAGACGATGGCGCCCAATGCCGATGCGCTGAAGCCGCTCGAACAGTTCGCTACGACGGGCGTGCCGAACGGCGGCAGGCTTTCCAGCGAATTGCTGGCGCTGGTGCCGAAATTGTCGCCGGTCACACCGCAGGACAATGCCACGACCGGCTCCGGCGTCATCGAGCGGTTGCAGGCCGGCGCAGCCAAACTGGTCCGCATCGAGCGTACCGACACATCGGGCAGCGATCGCGGTGCCGTGGTGGCGCGCGCGACCGCGGCGGCGCTGCGTAACGATTTCAATGAAGCGCGGCGCGAGCTGAAGACGCTGGCGCCGGCCGATCGCGCCGCGGCGCAATCCTGGCTCGACAAGGCCGACGCGCGCGATGCGGCGCTGGCGGCTTCCCGTCAATTTGCGGCTGACGCCATGAACGTGCTCGCCAAACCGGCGCAATAAGGATTTCAATGATCCGGATCATCCTGTTTCTGCTGTTGATCGCGCTCGGTGCAGCGGGCGCGGCCTGGGTTGCCGAGCAGACCGGCGAGGTCGTGCTGTCGTCGGGTAATCTGAAGATCGCGACCACGTTGCCGGTGTTTATGCTGGGGCTCGGCATCGTCGTGGTCGCGGCCGTGATGGTCTGGGCAATCCTGCGCGGTCTGTGGCGCACGCCGGAGCGTCTTCGCAGGAGCAGGCGCGAACGCCGTCATGCCCGCGGCCGCCATGCCATCACGCAGGGATTGCTGGCGATCGGACACGGCGATTCCAGCGCGGCGCGCAGCCATGCCGAAGTCGCGCGGCGCCACGCGGCGCAGGACCCGCTGGCGCTGCTGCTGGAAGCCCAGGCGGCGCAGCTCAATGGCGACCAGGCGGGCGCGCAACGCGCCTTCCGCGCCATGGCCGAACGTGAGGATACAAGGCTGCTCGGCCTGCGCGGCCTGTTCATCGAGGCGCAACGCGCCGATGATCCGGTCGCCGCCATGATGGTCGCCGAGGAAGCGCTGAAAATTTCGCCGTCATCGTCCTGGGCCTCGCATGCCGTGCTCGGCTTCTGCTGCGCCAAGGGCGACTGGACCGGCGCGATGAGCATTCTCGACAACAATCAATCGTCGGGATTGATCGACAAGGCGACCTATCGCCGTCAGCGCGGCGTGCTGCTGACCGCGCGCGCGCTCGAACTCGAGAAGGTCGATCGCGATCTTGCGCGCGAGAGCGCGATGGAAGCCGTCAAGCTGGCACCGACGTTGGTGCCGGCCGCGGTGCTTGCCAGCAAATTCGAAAGCGAGGCGCACCAGGTGCGGCGTTCGATGCGCATCGTCGAAACGGCGTGGCTGGCGCAGCCGCATCCCGATCTCGCCGACGCCTATGCGCATGTGAAGCTCGGCGACTCCGCACGCCAGCGGCTGGTGCGGGTCGAGACGCTGGCGGCGAAAGCGCCCGGCCATATCGAGGGCGCGCTGGCGATCGCGCGCGCCGCGATCGACGCCTCCGAATTTGCGAAGGCGCGCGAGGCGCTGGCGCCGTTCGTCGCCGCACCGACGCAGCGGGTGGCGCTGCTGATGGCGGAGATCGAGCGCACCGAACATGGCGACAGCGGCCGCGCCCGGGCCTGGACCCTGCGCGCGGTGCGCGCGCGGCACGATCCGGCCTGGACCGCGGACGGCTATGTCAGCGATCGCTGGCGTCCGGTCTCGCCGGTCACCGGCCGGCTCGATGCCTTCCAATGGCAGACCCCGGTCGCCGCCCTGCCGTCCGACAAGGACGGCGCCCTCGAATCCTCGCCGTTCGAAGAGGCGATGCTGGCCACCCCGCGCCGCGCGGTCGTGCTCGAGCCGCCGGCTCCAGCCCCGGCCCCGGTGGCGCCGGTCGAGGCCGAATCGGCCGAGCCTGCCGCGACGGCGGCGCCTGCCGCCGCCCAGGACAACGCCCCGCCCGCCACCGCTGAACCGGAACCTGCTCCTGGCCCTGCCGCGGAGCCCATGCCGCCGCCGTCCCAACCGGCGCCCGTTGCCGCAGCCCCCCTGTTTCGTGCCCGCCAGGACATTCCAAAGGCGGTTCCGACGCCGATTCCGGCCGTGATTCCCATTGTCCGGGCGCCGGATGATCCCGGCATCGCGGATGACGGCACGCCGGACGAATTCGCCCAGCAAATCAGCCCGCCCAAGGCCCAGGCCGGCGGCTGGAGGGGATTTTTGTCGCGCTGGGGCGGGGAATAGCTTGGGCTAAGCGTTTATCTTGCCAAGGCGGGCGCTGCCCGATATCAGGTGGCACGCGTTTTCGGCCCATTCGCCGAACGCTGCGTCTGGTCCGCCGCAATAGCTCAGTTGGTAGAGCACGTCATTCGTAATGACGGGGTCACAGGTTCGAGTCCTGTTTGCGGCACCATTGACCCGGATCAGCTTTTTCTGGGTCAGCTTCCTGGGTCCAATTTCTCAAGTCGGCTTTTTCATCACGTTTGCTGTCCTTGCCTCGCGCACACCCTGCGTGACCTAGCTCACATAACGATCCGTGATCCTCGCCTAGTCTCCGTGCCATCAACACGGGAGACGTCACATGCGCAAATTCATTCTGATTGCCGGGCTGGTTTTAGCTTCTGCAAGCGCGCAGGCCGGCGATAGCCGCAGCCTCTCGCTGGCGGGAAGCGACTTGCAGACGGCCCCTGCACCGGCCAGGACCAACACGTCATCGCAAATTGCCGAGGCGGCCGAACCGCCGAAGGCCGAAGCCCCGCGCGCGGCCGAGGAGCCAAAGGCCGGCACGCCGCGATATGTCGAGCGTCCGGCGATCGTCGAGACCAAGCCTGACCGGTACGACGACGGACCGCGCTACAAGGATGAGCCGCGATACAAGGATGAACCGCGGTCTCGCAATGAAGCGCGCTACCGGGACGAGCCCCGCTACAAGGACGAGCCTCGCTACCGCGATGAGCCTCGTGACCGGGATGAACGGCGCTATTCGGACTCGCGTCGTTATGACGACGATGATTACCGGCCCCGCCGGAAGCGCCACTGGGCGGAACGGCGCATCATCAACGCGCTGCACCGTCACGGCATCTACTGGTAAATCCGGAAAACAAAACGCGCCCCTGGGCCAACCCGGGGGCGCGCTTTCATTGTCTGGATGAGCGCGCCGTCGCAGGCGCGCCGATCGCTCAATCCTGAGCGGTCTGCACCACGCTGCTGATCGGGCGGCTGGCAACCGTGGGCACTTTGAGGTCTTTCACCAGCATCGCGTCATACTCGGCCAGGGTCTCGAGCTGCACCTTGGCCTTCATCAGCACGACCTTGTAGCCGCCGGCCTTGAGGCGGCGCAGCAGCGTCGGCAGCGCGGCTGCCGTATGCTTCTGAAGATCATGCATCAGGATGACGCCCTTGCCCTGCTTGTCGAGCTTGGTCATGACGTTGTTGATGACCTGGTCGGGACCCGATGATTTGAAGTCGTTGGAATCGACGTCGACGGAGAACATCGCGATGTTGCGCGTGCCGAGATAGTCGCGCGTCGCCTGGGTGTGTCCGAGCCCCGGGAAGCGGAAGAACGGTGCGGGTGCAGCGCCGAGCGCCATCTTCACGGCGCTGAAGCCCTTCTCGATCTCTTCCTTGGCCATCTGCTCGGTCATCTTCTTGCCGTCGAGATGCGCGTGCGACCAGGTGTGCGAGCCGACGGTGTGGCCGGCTGCGAAAACCTGCTTGAGGATTTCAGGATGATAGGTCGTGTGCTTGCCGACCGGGAAGAACACCGCCTTGGTGCATTCGTCGGCAAGCGCCTTCAGCACCGCCGGCGTGGTCGGCCACGGGCCGTCGTCGAAGGTCAGCACGACTTCCTTCTCGGCCAGGAAATCGAATTGCTTGTATTGAAGGAAACCGAAGCCCGGCCCGCCCGTGGTGTCGATGATGACGGTGCGGCTGAGGCCGAGCGCGTCGGGATTGGCGCAAACCGATTTGGCGGCCACGGGCGCGGGAGGCGGCGGGGGCGTGGCCGGTTTCGAAAGCGAAGCCGTTACTTCGACATCGTCCTTCGGCTTGGCGGCGGGGGCCGGCAGCGGATCGGGGTTGCGGGCGGCAATGGTTTGCGGGGGTGCCGTATCGGCACGCGGCGAAGAGGTCCAGAACCAAATACCGGCGATCAAGGCCGCCGAAACAACACTGGCCAGCATCAGGCCTAACGCATTACGCATCGCTACACTTTCCACTTTACGCAGGGCACACAGACGCAATGGGCCATTAATGCGAACAAGGTCTTAACGCCTCCCCAACACGACGCCGGGACTCCAAGAAAAATAGGGGGTTATCTCTGTGTGATGGACGTCACAGCGCCGGCGGCGGGCGCGGTGCATGGTCGGTGCATCAACAACGGGCCGCATCATGCGGCCTCAAACCGGGAGCCGAACATGACCAACTTCTTCACCGCCGCTCGTAACGTCAGCGTCGTGCTGGCTGTTGCCGCCTCGCTTTCCGCAATGACCTCGACCTCGAGCTTCGCCTACAGCGAAGAAGCCCGTGCGCAGTGCACCGGCGATGCTTTCCGCCTCTGCAGCTCCGAGATCCCGAACATTCCGAAGATCACCGCCTGCATGATCAAGAACCGCTCGAATCTGTCCGCTGGCTGCCGCGCCGTGATGGACCGCCAGGCGGCTGAGCAGAAGGCCAAGGTCGCCGCGCAGTGATCTGAAGGGCTCCCGCTTCTTCGAGAAGCGCTTGCGTCGATCCGACGCAGGCGCTTTTTCGTTTTTTGGCGGCCGGTTTGCCCCGCCAAACCGTTTCTACCGGGAACAGGTCCAGGATGGCTTTCGCCCGAAAACGCGATAGAAGGCTCGGGAAGCGGCGTTCATTGCCGCGTGAAGGCAAACGATATGACCAGATACCTTTTCGTACTTCCGCTCGTTCTGATGGCGTCCGCCGCTTCGGCGCAGCAGGGCCATGACGCCTGCGCCCGGGACGTGTCGCGGTTTTGCCGCGCCCAGATGAATGACGGCGACATGGTCGTGCTGGCGTGCCTGCAGCAGAACCGCTCCCGCATCAGCAAGGCCTGTCAGCAAACGCTGGCCGCCCACGGACGGTAAGATCTACGTGCTGCTGCCCGCCGCGGTCGCGACCGGCAATACCTCGTTGGCCGCGCGATCGGGCGTGTCTTCCTTCCAGCGCACCGATCCGAACGGCCGCTCCAGCATGCGGCGTACGCGGATCGGTTCCGGTCCGAGATGGAAGTCGATCGCGCGCTGATGCAGCGCGCGTTCGGATTGCGTCGCGCGGTTGCGCTGGCGCAGATAATCCAGCCAGGTCGGGCAGTGATAGCGTTCGGTCCATAATTCGGGATCGGCGATGTCGCGCGCGATCGACCAGCCGTAGGCGCCGTTGCGCTGGCGGCTGAGCTGCACTTCCTGCATCACATTGTGAAACAGCCGGGCATTGTCCTGAGCCACGCGGTATTCGATCTCGACCACCAGCGGGCCGCTGCGCCCGGTCAGGGACAGCCGGACTTCGGGATCGGCGAGCACTTCGGTGGCGGCTTCATTGCGCGCGCCGACCGGCGGCATCCGCAGCCAGATGCCGAGGAGCGGCGAAAGCAGCATCAACCCGGCGGAGACCAGCAATGCGGTCTCGACGCCGGCATAGTCGGTGAGATGGCCCCAGCCCCAGCTTCCCACCGCAATGCCGCCGGCGATCGCGGCCTGGAATGCCGCCAGCGAACGGCCGGCGACCCAGCGCGGCGCGGAAAGCTGTACGCCGATGTTGAACAGCGCGACCGCCAGCATCCACACGCCACCGGCGAGCACCAGGGCCGCGGCGGTCAGCACCGCGTTGGTGCTGAGTGCGACCCCGGCAATCGCTCCCGCCATCGAGATCGCGCAGGCACGCACCGCAGCCTCGCCGCTCAGCCGTTTGCGCACCTCGGTGATATTGAGCGCGCCGATCACGGCTCCCATGCCAAAAGCCCCCAGCATGATGCCGTAGGTTTGCGCGCCGCCATGCAAGAGGTCGCGCGCGACCAGCGGCATCAGCGCGGAGACCGAACCGCCGATCAGGCCGGTCACCAAGGTGCGGACCAGCACGATGCGGATCGGCGGCGAGTTGGCGATATAGCGCACGCCCGAGACGATGGCGCGGTTGAGACGCTCGCGTGGCAGGCGCGACGGCTCATGGGTGCGGTTCCACAGGAACAGCACGATCATCAGCGGCAGATAAAGCACTGCGTTGACCGCGAAGGCGGCGACCGCGCCCGCGGTTGCGACCACGATGCCGCCGACCGCCGGCCCAAAGCTGCGGGCGATGTTGTAACTGATGCCGTTGAGCGCGACCGCCTGCGGCAGCGTTTCCGCCGGCACCTGCTCGCTGACCGAGGCCTGCCAGGCCGGTCCGAACAGCGCCATGCCGCTGCCGACGATGAAGCACAGCGCCAGCAGGACATTGGGGGTGGCGAGGTGGAACCACTCCAGCACCGTCAATGTGGTGGCGCCCACCAGCGCGATCGAGAGCGAGACCAGCGCCACGATGCGCCGGTCGTGCATGTCGGCGATGGCGCCGGCCGGCATCGAGATCAGCATGATCGGGAGCATCAGCGCGGTCTGCACCAATGCCACCTTGTCGGCCGATGTCGTCATCTGCGTCATCGCCCAGGCCGCGCCGACGCCCTGGATCAAAATGCCGAGGTTGGAGACGAGGCTGGCCAGCCAGATCCGCCGGAACACCGCATGCCGAAGGGGCGCCGCGATGCTGTCGGTGGCAAAACGCGAACGCTTCGGCTGGTCGGTCATGGTCCGTTCCGCCTGTCTGTCACCGGCTTGATTCCTTTGGAATTTAAAGTGATGCCTGCGAAAACCCCGCCCTGTCCAGTCGTCAGGCCGCTGTCTGACGGGCCAGGGCACAGCTAAAGTACTGAAACGTAACGGGAGGCGAGAAAATGAGGCTGTCGCGGCGATCGATCCTGAAAAGTGCCGGCGCGCTGCCTTTGCTGGCCGGCTCCTTCGGCCTTGAGGCGCTGGCGCAGACCGCGCCGGCGGCCCCGGTCGCCGCACAGATGCCGCCGATCCTGTTCGTGCATGGCAATGGCGATCAGGCCGCACTCTGGATCACCTCGCTGTGGCGGATGGAATCGAACGGCGTGCCGCGCGAGCGGATGTTCGCGATCAATTTCACCGATCCTCTGGCGCGCAGCGACGACAAGGTCGAGCAAGCGAACCGTTCGTCGACCGAAGACCAGCGGCGCGAACTCGCTGACGCCATCACGGAATTGAAGCGTCGCACCGGCGCGCCGCGTGTCGCGCTGGTGGGCAATTCGCGCGGCGGCAATTCGATCCGGAACGTCATCAGGAACGGCGGTGGTGGCGACGTCAGCCACGCCGTGCTGTGCGGCGTTCCCAACCACGGCGTCTATGATTGGGACGAGGGCCTCGGCGGCGAGTTCAACGGGCGCGGCCCGTTCCTGCGCGGCCTGAACGCGGGCGAAAACGAGGTCACGGCAGGCACCGCCTTCCTGACGCTGCGCAGCGACGGCATGGATAAATTCGCGCAGCCCGATGGCCGCTTCGTCGGCAAGCCGGGCACGCCGACCGGCGTGACTGCGGAGGGACCTGCCCTGAAGGGCGCGACCAACCTGGTGCTTGGCGCGATCGACCATCGCGAGACCGCGTTCCATCCGCGCGCGTTCCGCGAGATCTATAAATTCATCGCCGGCCGCGAGCCGTCACGCCTCGATATCGTGCCGGAAGCGGACGTCAGACTGAGCGGGCTGGTGACGGGCACGCCCGGCGGCGTTCAAACCAACCGTCCGGTATCCGGCGCAACGGTGGACGTCTATCGCGTCTCCGGCGCAACCGGAGAACGCAGTGGCGGCCCGATCCATTCCTCGCAGACCGCCGCCGACGGCCGCTGGGGACCGGCGCAGGTCGATCCCACCTGGTATCTCGAAATCGTGCTGACCTCGGCGGGTTCGACCACGACGCATTTCTACCGTTCGCCGTTTCCGCGCTCCTCCGAAATCGTGCATCTGCGCGCGGCGCGGCCGCTCGGTGCGGCCGATGCCGGCGCCGGCGCGGTCGTGCTGATGTCACGGCCGCGGGGCTATTTCGGCCTGCCGCGCGATGTGGTGCTGTTCGATGGCCGTGAGCCAACGGACGTGAAGCCGGGCGTGCCGACGGACTCGGTCACGACCGTGCGGTTGCCCGCCGCGGAGATCGGCCGTCCCGTGGTGGCGTTGTTCAACGAAGAGCGGATCGTGGCGCGGGCGTGGCCTGCGTCGGAAAACCGGATTGCGGTGGCCGAGCTGACTTATTAGCTGTGGGTGGGCCGCCTTCATGGTGCCCGGATCGAGGGCTTAAGCTGAGGCCACAGCGAGGGACGGATGAGCATAGCCGAAGCCTACGACATGCCGGTCACCCGCACACCGCTGGTGCCGCCGACCCCGCCCCGCGCGCCCGACGACATGACGATGCTGGGGCGGATGAAGGCGATCCGCGAGAACGTGATCGCCAGCTGGGGCCAGCGGGCCTATGAAGAGGATATCGTTCGCGGCCGCTTTTTCCGGCGCAGCACCTTCATCCTCAACACCCCGGATGCGATCCGCCATGTGCTGGTCGACAATTACGAGAATTATACCCGCACCCCCGCCAGCTTCCGGGTGTTGCGGCCGCTGGTCGGCGACGGGTTGTTGACCGCCGAGGGGCGCCCCTGGAAATACCAGCGCCGAACGCTGGCGCCGGCCTTCACGCCGCGCGCCGTGACGACGCTGGTTCCGCACATGCTGGCAGCGACCGACGAGGCCATCGCCAAGCTCAGCGCCGCCAGCCATGGGCCGGTGGATCTGCGCGAGGCGATGCAGCGGATGACGCTCGAAATCGCCGGCCGTACGATGTTTTCGTTCGGCATGGACCGCCACGGCGCGGCCTTGCGCGATTTCGTCACGGAGTATGGCGACCGGCTGGCGCGGCCGCATTTCCTCGACATGGTGCTGCCGCCGGGCTGGCCGAGCCCGAAGGATTTTCTCCGCGCCCGTTTCCGCAAGCGCTGGACGGCTTTCGTGGCCATGCTGATGGCCGAGCGCCGCGCCGCCGGCAAGAACGACGGCGCACCGCCGCGCGACCTGTTCGATTTGATGGGCGCCGCCCGCGATCCCGAAAGCGGCGCAGCCTTCACCGACGAGCAACTCGGCGATGAGGTCGCGACCATGATCCTCGCCGGCCACGAGACCACAGCCACCGCGCTGTTCTGGTCGCTGTACCTGCTGGCGCTCGATCCGGCGACGCAGGAAGAGGTTGCGACCGAAGTGCGGAGTGCGACCACAAATGGCGCGCTCGCCACCGTAGGCGGGGCGGTCGATATCGAGCGGTTGAAATTCACCCGCGCGGTGGTCGACGAGACCATGCGGCTTTATCCGCCGGCGTTTTTGATCATACGTGCCGCCGCGGGGCGGGATACGATCGGCGGCATGCCGGTGAAGAAGAATGATGTCGTGCTGGTCGCGCCGTGGCTGTTGCACCGGCACGAAAAATTGTGGCGCGATCCGAATGCCTTCATGCCGCAGCGCTTCATGGGGGACGCACCGCCCGATCGTTTCGCCTATCTGCCGTTCGGCGTCGGTGCGCGGGTCTGTATCGGCGCGCATTTCGCGCTGGTGGAGGCGGTGCTGGCGCTGGCCAAGATCATCGGCGCGTTCCGGGTCGGCATGGTCGACAAGGCGCCGGTGCTGCCGGTCGGCGTGGTGACGACGCAGCCGGATCGTTCGCCGAAGTTTGCCATTACGCCGCGCTGAGACCGGCCCGGTTCTGGGTGAATCAGGCCGGACTCTTCGCTCGAAAACGCTGTATGATGGGCTTGCGCGGGTCTCGCGCAAGCCCATCTAGGTCGTCAGAATGAGCAACACCGAGGCGCAATACTCGATCCTGAGGCAGACCGCCGATCCGGCCGTTGCGGATGCGATCGCGCATCTGATCGAGAAGGGTGAGGATCACTGGCTCAATCGGATCAACGTGCTCGACTTCTCCAAACGCACGGGGCTGGACGAGGAGCGGGTGATTTCCGGCTTCCTGCATGCCTCGCGGCTCGGCCTGTTCGACCTGACCTGGAACGTGCTGTGTCCCGGCTGTGGCGGCGTGCTCGATGCGCATTCGACGCTGAAATCGCTGCGCCATGACGATTACAATTGCGCGCTGTGTGCGGCGGGCTACGAGGCATCCGTCGACGAACAGGTCGAAGTCGCCTTCACCGTCAGCCCGCGGGTCCGGCGCATTGCGGCGCACGATCCCAATTCGCTGCCGATCTGGGAATATTTCAAGCAGGTGTTCTGGAGCTCGGGGATCGATCTCAACAAGGACTCCTTTGCCGCGCTCACCGAAGAGGTGACGCTCGATGCACTCGAACTGCCGGCCGGGGAGAAAGCGGTGTTGTCGCTGCAACTGCCGCCGCAATTCATCATCGTGTTCGAGCCGGTGACCCATTCGGCGCAGTTCATCGACGTGCAGGGCGAGCCGACCAAGGAACGCCAGCAGCTGTCGCTGATCTACAACAAGGTGCACGCGCCGACCGGCACCACGACCATGCGCCCGGGGCCGTTGCGGCTCGCGCTCGACAACCAGACCGATGTGCGGGTGCTGCCGTCGGTGTTCATTGCCGCCGAAGGCCTTCACCATCTGCTCGGCAACCGCAAGCCGTTCCTGACCGCCAAGCGGATGCTGACCAACCAGACCTTCCGCGACGTCTACAAGGCCGACAATCTCAATATCGACCAGCGGCTGAAGATCACGTCGCTGACCTTCCTGTTCACCGACCTGAAGGGATCGACCGCGCTGTATGAGCGGGTCGGCGACCTCGCCGCGTTCGATCTGGTGCGCGCGCATTTCCATGCGCTGCTGGAAATCATTTCCTCCGAAAAGGGAGCCGTGGTCAAAACCATTGGCGACGCCGTGATGGCGACCTTCGTGCGGCCCGAACATGCGCTCGCGGCGGGCCTGCGCATGCGCGCGGCGATGGCGGAACTCAATGCCAAGCGGGGTACCGAGGATCTGATCGTCAAGATCGGCATCCATGAAGGCCCGTGTCTGGCCGTGATGCTCAACGAGCGGCAGGATTATTTCGGCCAGACCGTCAACATCGCCGCCAGGGTACAGAGCCTGTCGACCTCGCAGGAGATCCACATCACCGGCCCGATCATCGATTCGCCCGCGGTCGCCACCATTCTCGAGAAAGAGGCGATCAGGCCGATCCAGAAGGAGGCGGCGCTGCGCGGCATCGCCGACAAGATCGTGGTGTACGAAATACCCTAGCATGAGACGATCATTCCGGGGCGGTGCGCAGCATCGAACCCGGAATCTCGAGATTCCGGGTCTGGTCCTTCGGACCATCCCGGAATGACGGCATCAATTGATTGCCTAAACGTAATGCTCGTCCGGCAGTGCGCCCGCATTGCACGGCCCGGCTTTCCGCGCCATATACCCGCTATCGTTCTTCAATCGATAGAGATCTTGATGTTCGACGGACTTCGCCAATTCATTGCCGACATTGTCTCCCCCGATGCGGATCAGGATCGCGCGTTCGACGATACCGGGTATCGTCTGGCGGCGACGGCGCTCTTGATCCATGTCGTCTCGCTCGATGGCGAGCCGACGGCGATCGAGAAGCGCAAATTGCACAGCCTGATCGAAACCCGCTTTGGGTTGGACCCCGGCACCGCGGACCGCCTGATCAGTTCGGCGACACGGGTCGAAGGCGACGCGGTTGACCTCTATCATTTCACCAGCGTCATCATGCGCTCGGTGAATGAGGAAGGCAGGCTCAAGATCGTCGAGATGATGTGGGAGATGGTCTATGCCGACGGCCAGGTCACCGAGTTCGAGGACAATGTGGTCTGGCGTGCCGCGGATCTGCTGGGCGTTTCGTCACGCGACCGGATCGATCTCAAGCATCGTGTCGCCGAGCGGCAAGGCAAGCCCCTCACCGGGGCTTCGAAGGCCGCCGACGCCGCGCCGTGAGACGGCGTTCCCGTTGCAGATGACGAAACTTTAATGTGTGGCGAGACCTGTCGCGTCGGCGCGCATAAGCCCTGAAAATATTAGTTTTCGATTCGTTAATCGCGTGCTTAAGCATGGCGATATGCTCGCGGACGGCTTGCGCGCCCCCACGGGCCTATGCTCTCGTTCCCGGCGTTAGCGGCGTTCCTTCAATTGATTTCAAGAGCATTTGATCGTGACTGAGCGTGTGGCGCTGATTACCGGAGCATCGGCGGGCATCGGCGCCAATCTGGCGCGTGTTTTCGCTTCCAAAGGGCATCGCGTGGCGCTGGTGGCGCGGCGCGAGGATCGCTTGACGACGCTGGCAGGCGAGATTGTGGCCGCCGGCGGTGGCGCGCCGATCGTGATCGCCTGCGATCTCACCCAAACGGGGGCGTGCGACAAAATCGCCGAAGCGCTGACGGCGGCCGGTGTCGAAGTCGAATATGTCGTGAACAATGCCGGCTTCGGCGTGTTCGGCAAAGCGATCCAGCGCGACCGCGCCGATCAGCTCGATATCATCACGGTCAATATCCGCGCGCTCACGGATCTGTCGCTGCGGTTTGCCGATCAACTGATCCGCCATCGCGGCGGTCTGCTCAATATCGGGTCGATCGCGGGCTTTCTTCCCGGCCCGGGCATGGCGGTTTATTATGCATCCAAGGCCTATGTCCTGTCGTTCACCGAGGCGATGCGGGCGGAACTGGCGCCGCGTGGCGTGCGCGTGACAGTGGTGTGTCCCGGCCCGGTGCCAACGGAGTTTCAGGCCCGCGCCGGCTTCGCGCCGGGATTCGATTCTGCGATTCTCAATGTTTCGGCCGCCGATGTCGCGCAGCAGGCCTATGACGGCCTGATGGCCAACAAGCGCGCCGTGCTGCCCGGTCTCGGGATCAAGATCGTGCCGTTCCTGCTGCGGCTGTTCCCGCGCTCGTTCATTCTGGCGGCGGTCTGCCGTTTCCAGTTGCGCAACCGCTGACACAGGGCGTGATGCCCCTCACAGAAGCTGTGGCCCGCGATTTGCTTACGATATTTGCAAGTCCGCATGAACTCACCTGAAATTAAGACTTACTTAGGTATGGTTCTGGTTTGAGGCCTCGAGCTGTTTCGATGTCGTTCCGGTCGCGCAAAGATGGCGAAAACGTGCTGCCCTTTCCGGGCCGCAGGGCGTCGGTTGCCGTCGAGGCTGCGGAACCGCTGCTGCCGGTCCTGATCGTCCTGCACCAGGAGACCTCAACGCCCGGCCGGGTCGGCAATGCCCTGCGCGCGCTCGGTCACACCCTCGATATCCGCCGCCCGCGGTTTGGCGACCCCCTGCCGGAGACGCTGGATCGGCATGCCGGCGCGGTGATCTTCGGCGGCCCGATGAGCGCCAATGATGGCGATGATTATGTGCGCCGGGAGATCGACTGGATCGAGGTCGCCCTGCGGGAGCAGCGGCCGTTTCTCGGCATTTGCCTCGGCGCCCAGATGCTTGCCAGACAATTGGGTGCACCGGTCGCGCCGCATCCGGAAGGCCGGACCCAGATCGGCTATTACCCGATCCGTCCGACGCAAGCCGGCCACGCGGTGTGCCCGAACTGGCCCGATCATGTCTACCATTGGCACCGCGAGGGCTTCGAACTGCCTGCGGGCGCCGAGTTGCTGGCGGAGGGCGACGACTTTCCGGTGCAGGCGTTCCAGTCCGGTCATGCCTTCGGCTTCCAGTTTCATCCCGACGTGACCTACGCGATGATGCATCGCTGGACCACGCGCTGCGAGAAAATGGATTCGCCGGGAGCGCGGGCGCTGCATTCGCACTTTGCCGATCGCGCGGTGTATGACGTCGCCGAGCGCGCCTGGCTGCAGCAATTCATCGCCGGCTGGCTCAAGCGCATGCCGATGTCGATCATGTCGGAAGCTGCGGAATAGCCGCCACGCGGAATTTTCCGCTGTGCTCGAACGCCTTTCAAAATCACGGGATGTGCTAGTCTCTCCGCATGGTGCGCCGGAACGCGCGCGCGAAAATTCGACAACAGAAGTCAGCGGGGAGATCGTCATGACCTACCAACACATTCTGTACGAAACGAGCGACAAGATCGCGACCATCACGCTCAACCGGCCGGACCGCATGAATGCATGGACCGCGGTCATGGAGCGTGACGTCCGCCATGCGATGGAAACCGCTGCTGCCGACGACAATGTGCGCGTCATCGTGCTGACGGGTGCCGGGCGCGCATTCTGCGCCGGCGCCGACATGGAGGGGTTGAAGGGCATCGATCCCAACGAGGTCAGGCGCGGCGAGAACACGCCGTTCGACATGAACCGGCGCGCCGATTGGCAAGCGCGTTACGCCTATTATCCGGCGATTCCAAAACCGGTGATCGGCATGCTGAACGGCGCCACCGCCGGCATTGGCCTCGTACATGCGCTGTATTGCGATCTGCGCTTTGCTGCCGATAACACCGTGTTCACGACTGCGTTCTCGCGCCGCGGGCTGATCGCCGAACACGGCATCAGCTGGATGCTGCCGCGGATCGTCGGCCATGCCAACGCGCTCGATCTGCTGATGTCGTCGCGGCGCGTCTCCAGCGAAGAGGCGTTGCGCATCGGCCTGGTCAACCGGCTCTATGCGCCGGATCAGCTGCGCGAGCAGACCTATGCCTATGCGCGCGATCTCGCCGACTTCGTCTCGCCCAGCGCCATCTCGGTGATCAAGCGCCAGCTCTACGACGTGCCGTTCCAGACGCTGGCGGAGGCCACCATCGACGCCAACCGCGAAATGCAGATCGCGCTGAAGGGCAGCGACTTCAAAGAGGGCGTGGCGAGCTTCATGGAGAAGCGGCCGCCGCGGTTTACGGGGAAGTGAGGGGGCGGGGAATAAGCCCGTCTTCGCCCTTCGGGCTTCGCCGAGGCAGCCTTCGCGCAAGAGGGCCTGCCCAGCCGAAGCAGGCGCAGCCTGCGAAGGCTGGTGGAGCCAGGCGGGATCGAACCGCCGACCTCGTCATTGCGAACGACGCGCTCTCCCAGCTGAGCTATGGCCCCGTCGCGGCCACCCAACTGAGAACGGGGGACCGACAATCGGCGCCATTTACAGTCCGCCCCAAGGCCAAGTCAAGAACGGTTAATGCGCCGGTTTTGGGGTCATTTTGCCCGGAACTTCCCTTGTTTGAGCGGGTCTGAACCGATATCTAGCAGGCTAACCCACCTGCGAGCCCCTCCATCATGCGCGCCGTCCTTGACATCGTCATCATCGTCCTCGACCTCTATGTCTGGCTGTTGATTGCCTCGGCGATCCTGTCCTGGTTGATCGCCTTCAATGTCGTGAACACGCGCAACCAGTTCGTCGCGGCGGTGGCCGAGTTCCTCTACCGGATCACCGAGCCGGTGCTGGCGCCGATCCGCAGGCTCATGCCCAATCTGGGCGGGCTCGATATCTCGCCGATTATCCTGATCCTGATCATCATGTTCATCCAGCGGGTGATCTCCTACTACATCTATCCCAACGTCATCTGATCGAGGGCGCTGCACACCGATCGATGCTTCGAGGGCTGCCTTGATGGATCCTTGGCGCTACTCCACCGAGGGTATCAGTGTCGCGCTGCGGGTCACCCCGCGCGGCGGCCGCGACGACATCGACGGGATTGAAACGCTCGCCAACGGGCGTTCGGTGGTCAAGGTGCGGGTGCGCGCCATCGCCGAGGGCGGCGAGGCCAACCGCGCGGTCACGGAACTGATGGCCAAGGCGCTCGGAGTGCCCAGGGCGAGGGTCAAGATCCTGTCCGGCGTGACATCGCGCCTCAAGCAGATCGCCGTCGATGGCGATCCCAAATCGCTCGGTGATGCCTTGCGCAAACTGACTGACGCCAAGCCAGATACGAAGGATTGAGATGACCGCCCGCATCATCGATGGAAAAGTGATTGCCGCCGAGCTTCGCGCCCGCGTCGCCGGCGAGGTCGCACGGATCAAGGCCGCGGACGGCCTGACGCCGGGTCTTGCCGTGGTGCTGGTCGGCAGCGACCCGGCGAGTCAGGTCTATGTCCGCAGCAAGCACAAGCAGACCCAGGAAGCGGGCATGGCGTCGTTCGAGCACGTGTTGCCGGAAGACGTCGCCCAGGCCGACCTGCTGGCGCTGATCGCAGAGCTCAATCGCGATCCCGCGGTGCACGGCATTCTCGTGCAATTGCCGCTGCCGAAATCGTTGCACACCGAAACCATCATCAACGCGATCGATCCGGCCAAGGATGTCGACGGGCTGCATCCGAGCAATGCCGGACGTCTTGCCGGCGGCTTTGCCGCGCTGTCGCCCTGCACGCCGCTCGGCTGCATCATCCTGACCAAGAGCGTGCACGCCTCGCTCGAAGCCATGAACGCCATCGTGATCGGCCGCTCCAATCTGGTCGGCCGTCCGCTGGTGCAGTTGCTGCTCAACGAAAACGCCACGGTCACGATCGCGCATTCGCGCTCGCGGGATCTCGCGCAATTATGCGCCCGCGCCGATCTGGTCTACGCCGCCGTCGGCAAGCCCGAAATGGTGCGCGGCGACTGGATCAAGCCCGGCGCCACCGTGATCGATGTCGGCATCAACCGCCTGCCGGCCGAAGGCGGCAAGACCCGTCTCGTCGGCGACGTCGCCTATGCCGAGGCGCTCAATGTCGCCGGCGCGATCACCCCGGTGCCGGGCGGCGTCGGGCAGATGACAGTGGCGTGCCTGCTCGTCAACACGCTGCGCGCGGCCTGCGCGATCCATGGATTGCCGAAGCCTGGGGTGTGAGCCCCGTCGTCACCCCGCACTGTTCTCGATCAGCCGCCGATAGAACCGGATCATGTCGGCATAGCCCTCGATGCTGAGCCGCTCGTTGGTGCCGTGGAAGCGCTTCAGATCGTCGGCATTGGCGCGCACCGGCGAGAAGCGGAAAATCCTGTCGGTGATGCCGACAAAGTGGCGCGAATCGGTCGCGGCCACCATCAGTCCGGGCGCCACGATGACGTCCGGAAAGACTTCGCGGATGGTGCGGTTCAGCATCTGGAATGACGGACTTGCGGTATCCGTCACCGGCGGCGGATCGCTATTGCCCGAAAACGGCTTGATCGAAATGCGATCGTTGCGGATCGTCGAGCGCACATGTTCGGCGACGCTGGCCTGGGTGTCGCCCGGGATCAGGCGGAAATTGACGCTGGCCTCGGCATTGCCGGGCAGCACGTTGTCCTTCTCGCCGCCATTGAAGATCGTCAGCGCCGTGGTGGTGCGGACCGTTGCTTCGGTCGGGCCGTTCTTTTCGAACTCGCGCAGCAAGAGCGGCTTGAACAGCCACAAATTCGACAGCACCACGCGGTTGAAGCCGTTCATCTCGGGCGCCAGCGTGTCGAACATTTCCGCGACGGTGCCGCGGATCTGCATCGGCAGACGATGCTCTTCGAGCCGCACCAGCGCCGCGCTCAGCATGCCGATCGCGGTGTCGCGTGGCGGCATCGAGGAATGGCCGGGCGTGGCCTGCGCGCTCAGGACCAGCGTGGCGTAGCCTTTCTCGGCGACGGCGATCAGCGCCGCCGGCTTGTCGAGGCCCTTGATCATGCCCTCGGTGATCAAGAGGCCTTCGTCGATGATGAAGTCGAGGCGGACACCGCGCGCCGCCAGCAGCGCCGCGATGCCCTTGGTGCCGAGCGCGCCGGCGATCTCCTCGTCCTGGCTGAAGGCGAAATAGATCGTCCGCTTCGGCCGGAAACCGGCCCTGGCCATCGCCTCGGCGGCCTCCAGCATCGAATAGAGGTTACCCTTGTTGTCCCAGGAGCCGCGGCCCCAGATGAAACCATCGGCCACGACGCCGTCGAACGGCGGGTGCTGCCAGTCCTTCTCGGTGCCGGGCGCGACCGGCACTACGTCCTGATGCGCCAGCAGCGCGATCGGCGGCGCCTTGGGATCGGAGCCTTCCCACGTATAGAGCAGGCTGTATTGGGCGACGATCTCGCGCTTGGCCGCGGCGTGAAACGCCGGAAAGCTGCGCTCGATATGCGCCTTCATGCCGCGCAACGCGTCGGCGTGCTGGTCGGGATTGTCATAGGCCGAAATGGTGCGGAAGCGGATCGCCTCGCCGAGCCGTGCCGCGGCAGCCTGGCTATCGACCGCGACGCGGGGGATCGCCGCCACCTGAATTTGCCGCGAGCCGTGCGTGACCACATTGAACGCCAGCACGGCAGCGAGAACCACGATCGCCGCGATCAGGAGCAGAGCGAGGTTGCGAATGATCCTGATCAGCCGGCGCATACGGTCTCTCCCCTCATGGTGAGGAGGCGCCCTTCGCGCCGTCTCGAACCATGAGGCCACAGTCGGGCCTGCATCCTTCGAGACGCCCGCACCTGCGGGCGTCTCAGGATGAGGATTTATAGCGGACGCAAGTCCAGGCCTACTTCTGCGCCTTCGCCCGCTCGATGCCTTCGATGATCAACTTCTGCGCGTCGTTGGCGTCGCCCCAGCGCAGCACCTTGACCCATTTGCCAGGCTCGAGATCCTTGTAGTGCTCGAAGAAGTGCTGGATCTGCTGCAGCGTGATGTCGGGCAGATCGCTGTAGTTCTTCACCTTGTCGTAGCGCTGGGTGAGTTTCGACGTCGGCACCGCGATGATCTTCTCGTCGCCTCCGGCCTCGTCTTCCATCAGCAGCACGCCGACCGGCCGCACGCTCATGACGGCGCCCGGAACGATCGCGCGGGTGTTGGCCACCAGTACGTCGCAGGGATCGCCGTCGCCGGACAGCGTGTGCGGAATGAAGCCGTAATTGCCGGGATAGCGCATCGCCGTGTAGAGGAAGCGGTCGACCACCAGCGTGCCGGCGTCCTTGTCCATCTCATATTTGATCGGCTCGCCTCCGACCGGCACTTCGATGATGACGTTGACGTCGTGCGGCGGGTTCTTGCCGATCGAAATGGCGTCTATGCGCATGGGGGGCTCCGCTCGTGAGATTGGCGCAATGGTCATACGCGGGCTCGACCCGCGTATCCATCGCAAAAGCCGCTTTAAAAATGATGGATTGCCGGGTCAAGCCCGGCAATGACACCCGAGACCGGCAGAACTCAGTTGGTCCAGGCGAAAGCGACCTTGTCGAGTGACTTGGTCCCGAATTTCTCCGAGGAGCGCGCGACCATGCGGCCGCCGAGGGCGCGATAGAATTCCGTTGCCGGATCGTTGTCGGAGAGCGCCCAGATCACCATGCTCTTGAGGCCGCTCTGCAGCAGATCGCGGCGGGCAGAGGTGAACAGGCGGCGGCCGAAGCCGAGGCCCTGGAATTCCGGGCGCAGATAAAGCTCGTAGATTTCGCCTTCGAAGTGCAGGCTGCGGGCGCGGTTGCGGCCGTAATTGGCGTAGCCCGCGACCTTGTCGCCGAACACCAGCACGCTGACACGGCTGCCTTTGCGGATCGCGCTGTCCCACCATTGCGGGCCGCGACGGTTGATCAGCTTTTCGAGTTCGGCGCCGGGAATGATGCCCTGATAGGCTGAGCGCCAGGCTTCGTCATGGGTAGACGCCACCGCGGTTGCATCCGCAGCTTTGGCCGGTCGAACCTCGATCAGGGTTGTGCTCATGACCCTAATCAAAGCAAGTCAGCGGCCCGGCTTCAAGGTCCATCGTTAATTATCGGTTAACCTGTGGATTTTCTGCATCAGTTTCCCGGCCGGCTGTACCGAAAGAGGACAGGAAGCTGCCTTTGCTGGCATTTCGCTGCTGCGGGGCGGGTCAAACCACGCCCGGAGCGACCACGCGAACGCTCCCGGAAATCCGGATCACGGAAAAATGCGCTGGACCTGATTCGCCGGCGGTATTCTGTTGTCGAATTCGACTGTTCGTCCCGAGGTTGCCCTCCTCGAGATTTCTCGTTTCAAGATTTTCCCTTTTCAAGCCAGGGTCGGGCCAAATCATGCATCCGGCTAAAGTGATCCTCGCGGCGGTCCTGCTCGCTGCGTTCGGCGTGAGGGGCAGCGCGGCCCAACAAAACCTCGGCGCGGAAGGCGCCGAGGGCGAACCAAATCGCCTGCAGCTATGGCTGGTGCCGTCGCCTGATCTCGGTCCGCCGCAGCATGCCGTGCTGTTTCGTCCGCCGGGCCCGGGTCCGTTTCCGCTCGCGCTGATTGCGCATGCGTCCACCCAAAACGTATTGCGCCGGGCGCAGATGCCGCAACCCGAGTACCGCGCGCTGGCCGCGTGGCTGGTGGCGCGGGGCTTTGCGGTGCTGGTGCCGGAGCGTCCGGGCCACGGCGCCACCGGCGGAAAATATCTCGAGGACCAGGGCGGCTGCGACGAGGCTGATTATGCCAGATCAGGCCGCGCCACCGCCGATGCGATCGCAGCCGCGATCGGGTTTGCGCGTCAGCAACCGTTCATCCGGCCCGAGGGGATGGTTGTGATCGGGCACTCGGCCGGTGGCTGGGGCGCGCTGGCGCTGGCGCGTGAAGAGCCGAAGGATGTTGCCGCCATCATTGCCTTTGCGCCGGGCCGCGGCGGCCACGCCAACGATCTTCCAAATCGGATCTGCGCGCCGCACACGCTGATGGCGGCGGCTGCTGAATTCGGCAAGGCCGCGCGGGTGCCCGTTACGTGGCTGGTGGCCGCCAATGACAGCTACTTCTCGCCGGCGCTGTCGCGGCAACTGGCCGATGCCTTCCGCAACGCCGGCGGCAAGGTGGATTTTCGCGTGCTCGGTGCCTATGGCAGCGAGGGCCATTGGCTGCCGGAGACCGAAGCTGGTGTAAGAAGTGCGGGAAACGAACTCGATCGCGCCCTGAAGCCGCGATCGGCCAAGCCTGCGAAGAAGCGATGACGCTGTATTTCCTCGTCAAATATCTGCATGTGCTCGGCGCCATCGTCATTCTGGGCACCGGTACCGGCATCGCGTTCTTCATGCTGATGGCGCATCGCAGCGCAGAGGCTGCCTTCATCGCGCGCACGGCATCGACGGTGGTGGTCGCCGATATGCTGTTCACGCTGACGGCGGTGCTGTTGCAGCCGGTCACCGGCGGGCTTTTGATGATGCTGTCGTCGACCGGCTTCACCGAACGCTGGATTGCGGTCTCGCTCGGGCTCTATGTGGTGGCGGGGCTGTTCTGGGTGCCGGTGATCTTCATGCAGATCGAGATGCGCGATCTCGCGCGCGTGGCCGCGGCCGAAAACGCGGCGCTGCCGCCGCGCTATTTTGCGCTGTTCCGCCGCTGGTTCCTGTTCGGTATTCCCGGCTTTGGTTCGGTCATGCTGATCCTGTGGCTGATGATTGCGAAGCCGGTTTAGGGTGACGAATGATTTTGGAAAACTCGTTGCGCAAAATTCTCGTGCTCGGCGCGTCCGGCCTGCTCGGACGTTTCATTACCGACGATCTGCGGTTGCGGGGGTTTGGGACGATCGGCGTTGCCCGGCATTTCGAGCCGTCGCAACGGACCAGCGCATCCGATATCGAACTTCCGATCATGTCGATGGACACGGCTTCGCTGGCGCGGCTGATCCGCGAGCGCGAGATCGATGTCGTGGTCAATTGCCTCGGCGTGCTGCAGGACGGGCCGGGCAGCGACACCCGCGCCGTGCACCGCGATTTTGTCGAACGCCTGCTGGACGCCATCCGTGACAGTGGCCGAGCTGTGCGCTTCGTCCATATCTCGATCCCCGGCACCGCCAACGCGGATCGCACCGCCTTCAGCACCACCAAGCGGGAAGCCGAACGGCTGATCGCCGCTTCCGGCATTCCCCACGCGATCCTGCGGCCGGGCTTTGTCGTGGCGCCTTCGGCCTATGGCGGCAGCGCGATGCTGCGGGCGCTGGCGGCGTTTCCCCTGCAATTGCCCGGCGATGAATCGGCGACGCCGTTCCAGCCGGTCGCTGTCGAGGATATTTCTGCGACCATTGCCTTGCTCGCGGCTCGTGACATTGGTGATGCCTCCGCAAACGCCGTGACATGGGACCTGATGCAGCCGCAACCGATCACGCTCGGCAATGTGATCGATCAATTCCGCTGGTCGTTCGGCACCTCGCGCTGGCCGCGGATCACGCTGCCTGGTTTCCTGCTCGATCTCGGCGCCAAAATGGGCGATCTTGCCAACAAACTCGGCTGGATGCCGCCGATGCGCTCCACGGCCATTGCCGAACTGCGCCGCGGTGTCACCGGCGATCCCGAAAGCTGGATGGCGGCCACCGGCATCGTGCCGAAGACGCTGGCGCAGACCGTCGGCGGCCACGCGGCCACCATCCAGGACAAATGGTTCGCGCGGCTGTTCCTGGTCAAGGCGCTGGTGATCGCGAGCCTAGCGCTGTTCTGGATCGCGTCCGGCTTCATCGCGCTGGTGATCTCTTTCCCTGCAACAAAGGCAATCCTGCTGTCGCACGGTTTTCCGCCTTCGCTGGTTGCACCCTTTGCCGCCATCACCAGCTTGATGGACATATCGGTCGGCGTGTTGACGGCGTTTCGCTGGACCTGCGCCATCGGGCTTGTGGCTGGCATTGTCGTTTCGCTGGGCTATATGGCGGGAACGGCGCTCTTCACGCCGGATCTCTGGATCGAGCCGCTCGGCGCGCTGGTCAAGACAGCGCCGGCGATCGTGTTAATGTTGGTCGCATTGTTGACCCTGGATAACCGATGAGCGCGTGGCCCGACGATGACGTGATCCTCTACGACGGCGTCTGCATCTTCTGCTCGCGCTGGGTCCGCTTCGTCGCGACGCGTGACGTCGCGCGCCGCTTTCGCTTCACCCCTATCCAGTCGGACTACGGCACGCGTCTCGCGCAGGCGTTCGGCATCGACCCCAGGGATCCCGACACCAATGCGGTCGTCCATGGCGGCGTCGCCTGGCTCAAATCCGACGGCGCGCTGACGGTGCTGGGCGCCCTGCCGGGCTGGGGCTGGACGCGGGTGTTCTTTGTGGTGCCGAAGCCATTGCGCGACATGGTCTATGGCCTGGTCGCGCGCAATCGCTACAAGATTTTCGGCAGGTACGATGAGTGTTTTGTGCCTGATGCTGACATGCGGGCGCGGGTGATAGAGTAGAGGTGCTTCTCTCCATCATTGCGAGCGAAGCGAAGCAATCCATGTCACGGCATAACGGATAGATGGATTGCTTCCGCCGTCGCTCTGGGAGCTTCGGCGGACAAGTCGTCGCTATCGCTCCTCGCAATGACGGCGAAGGGGTCACTTCACGAACGTAGCCAAAACCTCGACCGCCGCCCTTTCCCCCGAATCCCTTGCCCCATGCGCCGTCGAGAAAAACCCCGGCGAGGTCGCTTCCCCCGCAAAGAGCAGCCTTCCATCGACGGGCGCCGCCAGCAGCGCACGGGCGCCGGCGTGGCCGGGCAGGGCGTGGGAATAGGAGCCGCGCGAGAACGGTTCGCGGGCCCAGTGTGACTCGGACAGCGGCTTTAGTTTGCGGCGGTAGTCGTTGCCGAGGAAATTCGCGATGTCATTGATGCTCTCGGCAGCGAACGCGCCGGGGCCGGCGTCTTCCAGCGATCTGGCAAAGCGGCCGCCGAAAAAGCCTTCGATGCAGGGCTGGCCGAACGGGCGCAGATGATAGGTGCCCATCGCGGTGCGCATGGTCGCGCCGCGCAGGCTGCCGTCCTTTGGCAGCGTATCGCCATCGTCGAGCGCCAGCATCACCTTGTCGGCGAGGCCGAGCGGCAGGCCGCGCGCGGCGTCGACCTTTGTGGGCAGGGCAGGGTGAAAGCGGATCGCTTCATCCGCGATCAGGTTGGTCGGCACGGTGATGATCACGCGGTCTGATATCAGCGTGCCCTGCGAGGTCTCGATGCGCAGGCGCTTGCCCGAATGGTCGATCAGCGTCACCGCGCAATTGAGCGCGAGCGGGCATGAGGCGCCGTAGGCCGCGATCAACGCGCCATAGCCGCGGCGGACGCGCCAGTTGACCTCGGTGTCCTCATAGGCGGCCATGTCGAGAATCGAAACGGAATCGAGCTCGCAGCCGTTCACGTAGGTCGAGATCGCGTCGATCATCGGGTTCCAGCGGTTGCCGGGCTCCAGGGACAGATTGGCGGCGAGATCGCGGCCGGTCCTTCTGGCTTGTTGCGCGGCTTCCGCGGCGCGGTCGTAGAAGGCATCGAGCGCTTTCAGGAATTCGGCGCGCTGATCCGGCGGAAACGCCCCGTGATGGGCCTGCTCGCGCCACGGCGGGCGGTTCCTGTCGATCTCGAACTTCAGTTGTTCGGCGATCGGAACGAACGAATTTTCGTCCGCCGAATGCAGCCAGCCGCAGCCGAGGTCGAAGGTGACGTCAGGGGATGCCTGGATCGTATGGGCGCGGCCGCCGACGCGGTCGCGCGCTTCCAGCACGAGGCAGGAGAGCTTGGATTGTTTCAGCGCGTGCGCGGCGCCGAGGCCTGCGGCGCCCGCGCCGATGATGGCGACGTCGACTTCGGAGGGGAGGGACATCAGGTCGTCTGCTTCTTCGTCTTGCTACCTGTGCAGTATCCGAAACGAAAATGGCCGGGACAAGCCCGGCCATCACGGTATCTTTGTTCAAAGGCGGCGGCAGGCTTACGCCCCTGCTTACGCCACGGCCTCCTTGGCCTTTTCCGCGCGCTTGCGGTCGTTGGCGTCGAGGTGGCGCTTGCGCAGGCGGATCGACTTCGGCGTGATCTCGACCAGTTCGTCGTCCTCGATATAGGCCAGCGCCTTTTCCAGGGTCATCCGGATCGGCGGGGTCAGGCGCACCGCTTCATCCTTCGAGGTGGTGCGGATGTTGGTGAGCTGCTTGCCCTTGAGGATGTTGATCTCGAGGTCGTTGTCGCGGGTGTGCTCGCCGACGATCATGCCCTTGTAGACCTTCCAGCCCGGCTCGATCATCATCGGGCCGCGGTCTTCCAGCTTGAACATGGCGTAAGCCACCGCTTCGCCCTGATCGTTCGAGATCAGGACGCCGTTGCGGCGGCCCTGGATGTCGCCCTTGTAGGGCAGGTAATCGTGGAACAGGCGGTTCATGATCGCCGTGCCCTTGGTGTCGGTCATCAACTCGCCCTGATAGCCGATCAGGCCGCGGGTCGGCGCGTAGAACACCAGGCGCAGACGGTTGCCGCCCGAGGGGCGCATCTCGATCATTTCCGCCTTGCGCTCGCTCATCTTCTGCACGACGACGCCGGAGAACTCCTCGTCGACGTCGATCACGACTTCCTCGACCGGCTCCAGCAACTGGCCGTTCTCGTCCTTGGTCAGCACGACGCGGGGCCGCGACACCGACAGCTCGAAGCCTTCGCGGCGCATGGTCTCGATCAGGATCGCGAGCTGCAATTCGCCGCGGCCGGAGACTTCCATGGAATCCTTGTCGGCGGCCTCGACCACGCGGAGCGCGACGTTGCCCTCGGCTTCGCGGAGCAGACGGTCGCGGATCAGGCGGCTCGTCACCTTGTCGCCTTCGGTGCCGGCGAGCGGCGAGTTGTTGACGATGAACGACATCGACACGGTCGGCGGATCGATCGGCTGCGCCTGGATCGGGGTGTCGACGGAGGGATCGCAGAACGTGTCGGCGACGGTGCCCTTGGGCAGGCCCGCGATGGCGACGATGTCGCCGGCTTCGGCGAGGTCAACCGGCTGCCGTTCGAGGCCGCGGAAGGCCAGGATCTTGGTGATGCGGCCGGTTTCCACCAGCTTGCCGTCGCGCGAAATGACCTTCACGGACTGGTTCGGCTTCACCGAACCCGACGCGATGCGGCCGGTGATGATGCGGCCGAGATAGGGGTTGGCTTCGAGGATGGTGCCGAGCAGGCGGAACGGGCCTTCCTCGACCACCGGCGGCGCGACATGCTTGATGACGAGGTCGAACAGCGGCTTCATGCCGACGTCGTGGGAGGCTTCCGGGGTGGTGCCCAT
This sequence comes from Hyphomicrobiales bacterium, assembly GCA_017305715.1. Classification (GTDB taxonomy): domain Bacteria; phylum Pseudomonadota; class Alphaproteobacteria; order Rhizobiales; family Xanthobacteraceae; genus Bradyrhizobium. Next base: position 74,728 of record JAFKKG010000034.1, read on the forward strand.
CCAGCCGTTCTTGCCCGATCCGTACAGGATCGGAAAATCGAGCTGGTCGTCGGTGGCGTCGAGCGCGGCGAACAGGTCGAACACTTCGTTGACGACTTCGGTGATGCGCGCGTCGGGGCGGTCGACCTTGTTGATGGCGACGATCGGCTTCAGGCCGAGCTTCAGCGCCTTGCCGACCACGAATTTGGTCTGCGGCATCGGACCTTCGGCGGCGTCCACCAGCACGATCACGCCGTCGACCATCGAGAGGATGCGCTCCACCTCGCCGCCGAAATCGGCGTGGCCCGGCGTATCGACGATGTTGATCTGGGTGTCTTCCCAATGCACCGACGTGCACTTGGCGAGAATGGTGATGCCGCGCTCGCGCTCCAGATCGTTGGAGTCCATCGCGCGCTCGACCTGGCGCTGGTTGTCGCGATAGGTGCCGGATTGCTGCAGCAGCTTGTCGACGAGGGTGGTCTTGCCGTGGTCGACGTGGGCGATGATGGCGATATTGCGAAGGTTCATAGCTGTTCTTCTGGCTCGGACAATGGCTGGAGCACGATCTCGCCGGAAAACCGGGACCCACTTTTCCGGATCACGCTCATAAACCTGAAATGCGACAGGGCGACGGCCTGGACCTTGGCCCCAAAAAGGAAGCCCGGCCAAAAGACCGGGCAGTACCTTACGCGTTGCGGCGCAATATATTCAGAAAACGCCAAAAAACAATGGTTTGTTTGGCATTTGGTTAGCCGTTTTTCGGGTCAATTGCCTATTTCGGGGTCGGGATAGACCCCCCGCAAAACCTCCTCGAAATGGCCTTTGACGGCCTCGTTGCAGAGGCAGGAGCGGATTTTCAGCTGTTCCGGGTTGCGCACCAAAAAGGAGCCGCGGCGGGTCTCCAGGATGCCCTCGGCCTTGAAGGTCTGGATCACCCGGCTGGCATAGCTGCGGCCGACCCCCAACAGCGTCGCCAATTGCTCATGGGTCAGCGGCACCACGTCCTCGCCGTCGGTGCGCTCCATCGCCGACATGATCCATTTTGCCGTGCGCTGCTCGATCGAGTGGATCGCGTTGCAGGCGGTGGACTGAAACATCTGGGCCAACAGGCAGTCGGCATAGCGGGCGAAGATGTTGCTCAGCGACACGGATTTGGCCTTTGCCGCGTCCAGCTTGCTGACCGGCAGCCGCGCGAACGGCCCGGCGAACTTGACCATGATGCGGGTATAGGCCGGCAAAAAGCCCTGGCTGACGATGCCGCCGACCGCACCCTCGCGGCCGATCAGGATGGTTTCGACGTCGCGGCCGTCTTCGTTGGCCACGAGGTAGGACACAAGGCTCGGGCCGCAGGGGAAATGCACGATCTCGACGTTGTCGCCGGGGCTGTAGAGCACGTCGCTGGGGTTGCCATCGACCTCCGTGAGGTGCGGCGCGATCAGCGCGAAATCGGCATCGTTCAGACGCCGCAGCAGATTGTTGAACGGCCGATCCCCGGCCGTCTCGTCGCGTCGCGCCTGCATCAAAAGTTCCTCTGTTCCCAAAGCGCACAATAACGAAGCTATCGGCGCTTTTATGTTCACTTGTGAACAGACAGTAGAACTCCGGTGTGGTGGTTTCAGTTCCGGAACCGAGGGTGCGCTTTCACAGGCGTCAGCGGGGCGTCACTTCCGGGGCTTCGGCCCGGGCAATTGGAAAAGCACAGTGAACCTGGGACTCGCGCTCACAATGGAACCCGTCGTTGACGGCATGCCCAATGACGTCCTCATCGTCGAGGACGACCCCATCATCGCACTCGATTTCGAGGACACGCTTCTCGGCTCTGGCGTGCAGTCCGTTCGCACGGCCGGATCGGTGGCCAGGGCGCTCGCGTTGATCGATCAGCGGCCGCCGGATTTTGCGCTGCTCGATGTCAGCCTGAACCGAGAAAAGAGTTTTGCGGTGGCCGAGCGGCTGGATGCCTTGAAGATTCCGTTTGCCTTCGTCACCGGCTATGGCGCCGATGCCAGGCTTCCGGCGGCCTTCACGGATAAGCCGCGCTTGCCGAAACCATACTCGACGGAAGCGCTGCTTGCTCTGTTGAAACAAAGCAACGCCGGGCGCTGAGCGATCAATCCGGCCGAGCGCTACGAAGTTAAATCCGCTTCGGATCGAGCGTGGTCGACCATAGCGCGACGTCGGCGCGGTCGCGCAGGGTCACGGTCATCTGTCCGGTCGAGCCGTCGATCTTGACGTGGCCGAAGAACTGCATGCCGGCCGACGGCGGCAGGTTCTGCCTGTCGAGCCCGGGCGCCTTGATGAACTTCACCTCGGGCCCGAACGTGTTGTCGAGTTCGTTGGGTCCGAACGTGCCGGCATGCAACGGGCCGGAGACGAATTCCCAGAACGGATCGAAGTCCTGGAACTGCGCCTTGTCGGGATTGTAGTAATGCGCGGCGGCGTAGTGGACATCCGCCGTCAGCCAGACCGTGTTGACGACGCCTGATGTCTTGATGAAGCGCAGGATATCGGCGATCTCCAGTTCGCGGCCGCGCGGCGGCCCGTCGCCCTGCGCGAAGGCCTCGGAACCCATTTTGTTGGCCGCATCGTCATAGACGATGATGCTGAGCGGCATGTCCGAGGCGATCACCTTCCAGGTCGCGCGCGAGTTCAGCAATCCGCGTTTCAGCCAGGCTAGTTGCTCCGGTCCGAGGAAATAGCTTTCGGGACCATAGCTGGTTTGCAGGTTCGGGCCGTTGGGGCCGCGATAGCTGCGCTCATCCAGCATGAACACGTCGAGATGGGGGCCGTAATTGAGCGTGCGATAGACCCGGCCCGGCTCGACGATGCTCTCGCGCATCGGATACATCTCGTGGAACGCGCGCGCGGCGCGGGCCGCGAGCAGGGTGATGTCGCGTTCCTTGTACGCATCGGGAAGCTGCTTCGACAGCGACCAGTTGTTGGTGACCTCGTGGTCGTCCCACTGCACGAATACCGGCACTTCGGCGTTGAAGGCGCGGACGTGCTCGTCCATGAAATTATATTTGTGGGCGGCGCGGAATTCGCCCAGCGTCTCGGCCACCTTGGCCTTTTCTTCGATCGTGACGTTCTTCCACACCTTGCCGTCGGCGAGCTTCACCTCTGGTTTGATCGGGCCGTCGGCATAGATGGTGTCGCCGGAATGCAGCAGGAAGTCCGGACGGTGCTTGCGCATGGTGGCGAAGGTGAACATGCCGCCGTCATCGGGATTGATGCCCCAGCCTTGTCCCGCGACGTCGCCGCCCCAGACGAAGCTGACGTCACGGCGATCGGCCGGCGCGGTGCGGAAGCGGCCGACGACGGCCTCGCTCTGAATATCGATATGCGACAGGTCGCGAAACCGGACGCGGTAGAAAATCTCCTGGCCGGCGGGCAGGTTTTCCAGCAGCATTTTGGCGGTGAAATCGCTCTCGGGCAGGGCAGCAATCGGCGGCAGCGCCCGCGCATTGGCAAATGCCTCCGTGGTCGCGACCTCCACCATCATTTGCGAGGGCCGGTCGGCGCGCGCCCATACCACGCCACCATCGGCCCCGACGTCGCCGGATTGCACGCCATGGGTGATCAGCGGCCGGTCGGCGGCGCGGCTGAGATAGGGCATCGCGATGAGGCCAAAGCCCGTTGCTGCGGTGGAGGAAAGAAAGCGTCGGCGGGAAATTCTGCGGGGGAATTTGACGGTCATGCGAGCCTCACCAGGTTCTGGCGTGAGATGGCGCGAGCAGACTTAGAAAGATTCCATGACGGTCGGATTACAGCAACGACGGCTTAGCCGCCGGCAGCCCGGAACACGGCGCTCGCGCGCTGCAAATTCTGCGGCATGCTCAGCAACAGCGCCTTGCGGTCGGCGACCGCGTTATGGAACTGCTCGAGCGCGATGTTGAAGGTGGTCAACGCGCCGTCCTCGACGGCGCCATGCTCGAAGCACTCCAGCATGTGGCGCAGGATGCCGTCGGCTTCCGTCTGCATCTGGTCGAGTTCCTCGGTCGAATCGCAGCTGCGTGCCGCGGCGAGCAGATCCAGCAGCCGGTCGCGCTGCGAATTGCTGGCAATGCGCTCGTCCTTCTTCAGATAGCCCGCGAACCATGCGCCGGCGGAGCCCATTGCCGACAACGCCATCAGGCCCCACCAGATGAAATCGCTGTAGCGCTCGAAAAAGGTTTTTTCCTCGCCGTCGACAAAGGCGGCGGCGCCCGGATGCGCCGGGATATTGGCATCCTTGTCGGTGTCCGGCGTCTCGATCTTGGCGGCGAGCGGAAAGTCGTTCTTCAGCGATTGCCGGATCGCAAACAGCTGCCGGGTAAAGATCGCAATGGTGGAATCGGATATGCCTTTCCGCGCCACGATGTGATGCGAGAAGCTGATGGTCTTGATCTCCTCCTCCGGCTTGGCCGGCGCGCCGCCAAAGGTGCCGGCGGGAATTTCGGAGGACTCATAGGCCGGATGGTTTTGCGCAATCGCTTCCGCCGAATCGATCGCCAGGAAAGTCGGCGTGCCGCCGTCGCGCATCGAAGCGGCGATCGCATCCGACGTGATCTTGCTGTTGAGCGGGCCCGCCGCGAGATAGACATCCGCCTTCTGGTTGCGGATGGCGTCGGCTGCCTCGGAGGCCGGAAACTGGATGATCTGGACCTTGGCCGGATCGATGCCGTATTGCTCCAGGATCACCTTGAGCAAGCTGACATTCGCCTCGGTGCGGCCGATGACGCCGATGCGCTGTCCGGCGAGTTGCGTGATCTTGGTGATCTTGGGCGGGGCCTTCTTGCCCTTGACGGGCTTGGCGGCGGGGGGAACCCAAAGCACGGCGACGTTCTTGCGCAGCGTTGCCACGGCCTGCGCATTCTTGGGCACCTCGAGGTCGCCGCGGATAATGGCCAGATGGACCTTGCCGTCGCCGAGCAGCTTGGCGCTCGACCCGGCACCATCGGTCTGGGTCGGGCGCAACCGCACCAGGCTGTGCGGCTGGTTGTTGAAGGCCTGCGCCAGCGCTTGCACCACTTTGAGGTCGTCGCTGTTGGCCGGGCCGACCGCGATCCGCAACGTCACCGGCCGCGTCGCAATATGATAACCGGCCCCGACAACGCCGACGATGGCGAGCACGCCGGCCAGCATGATGAACGCCAGCCGCCGCCGCGCCGAACGGGGCGAGGGCACGGGCAGCGCTTCCGTAGGAGATGTGCCGTCGGTCATCAATTCCTGAACGGGTCGTCTGGGGTTTAGTTTCGGGAGTCCCAACGCGCTTAGCCCCTCCATTCTAGCAAATTCCTTGCCGGGCTGAGGTTACATCTGCGTCATGGTTACCAGCGGCCATAGGACGCGCTTTTCGCCTTAATTTGGCCCGGGAATCCCAAGGCGGATCCCGCGGGGCCGGTTCGATGTTAGGGTAAGGCAGGGATGACATTCGGAGGCGATCATGGCGGAACGGCTGTCGGCAGAAGCGCGGAAATCGGCCCTGGCGGAGCTGCCCGGCTGGTCGGAGGCCCCCGGCCGGGAAGCGATCACAAGGACCTTTGTTTTCAAGGACTTCAACGAGGCCTTCGGGTTCATGACCCGTGCTGCCTTGGTGGCCGAAAAGCACGACCATCACCCGGAATGGCGCAACGTCTACAAAACGGTCGAGGTGGTGCTGGCCACCCATGATGCCGGTGGTGTCACGAAGCTGGATATCCAGCTTGCGACCGCCATGAACGCGATCGCAAGGCAGCTCGGTATTGCCTGAGCGCCCCTTGGCGTCTCCTGAGCGGGCCCGCCAACTTTGCCGTTAACGATCTTGCGGGCGCGGCCGAACATTCCCAATTGTTCGATGCGCGTCGATCCGCCGCGCCGGACTTGAGGAGCGCCGTCATGGCATCGTCTGAACACACCGTGGGTTTTGAACCGGCCGACCGGCTGGCGCAGGACCGCGAAAGCGTGCGCCGGCGCTTCTGGATCAAGCTGAAGCAGGTGGTGGCGAAACTTCCCTTCGCCGAAGACCTGCTTGCCGCCTACTACTGCGCATTCGACAAACAGACGCCGCGCCATGTCCAGGCGGCGCTGCTCGGCGCCATCGCCTATTTCGTGCTGCCGTTCGACTTCATCCCCGACATGCTGCCGGTGCTCGGCTTCACCGACGATGCCGCGATTCTCGCAACCGCGATCCGCATGGTCGCGGGCCACATCACCCAGGAGCATCGCGATGCCGCACGCGCGGCGTTGCAGCGCGGCGTCGAGACGCAAGAGACGGAATAGTCTGCGCGGTACGTCATCCGTCCAGGCGCGCAAGAGCGCGCACGTCAGGATGACGGAGCATCACGCCTTACTTCTGTTTCGATTCAACCTGCGCCCGCGCGTTTCGCTCGGTTTCCCAGGCCTGGAATTGCTTGAACAGCGTCTCGCGGTCGGCATCGGTCTTGATGGTAGCTGCCGCCGCCGGGCTTTCTTTCAGGAATTCATCGAACCGGGTACGTGCCACCGCTTCGATGTTGTGGGACTTCAGCCATTGCTCGGCGACCGGCAGGCGTTGCCAATCGGGCAGCGGCGCCGATAGCGAGACTTCCTTCCATTTCGGATGGAAGGGCGGGTTCTGGAAGGTCGGAAACTTGGTGAAGAACGCATCCACGAACAGCGACAGTTTGCGGTAGCGTTCGGTGTTCGGCGCCCAATTATAGGCCGCCAGCACCGCCGGCACCGCGATGGTGTCGACGCGATCCTCGCCCGAAATCAGGTTCGGATAGTCCTTCGCCGAGAGGCTGGCGGGCGGATAATCCTTCTGCAGCGGTTTTTCGTAATCCACCGTCACCAGATGAAAGCGGTCGTCCTTGAACGTGCTCACGGACTTGTACGGCTTGCCGCCGCAAACGATCACGGCGTCGATTTCGCCGGCCTTCATTTTCTCGAGCGCAATGCGCCGGCTCGATATAGACCACCTTCTGCTTCATCCCGAGCCGTTCGAACACGGTCAGCGCGGTGACGAAGGTGCCGCCATTGGGCAGGTCGACGCTGATGGTCTTGCCTTGATCTCAATCCGATCGAGCAGGTGTTCGCCAAGCTCAAGACCTTGCTCCGAAAGGCTGCCGAGCGAACCGTCGAAGCAACCTGGATGCGCATCGGCGCTCTACTGGACTGCTTCACGCCGCAGGAATGCGCCAATTACATCGCGAACGCCGGATACGCTTCAACGTGAAGAAATCATGCTCTAGTTGACGTAATCCAGAGAATTAAAATCGCATGTCATCAGCGCGCAATTGCTTTCGCTCATCGCCTCATCAAAGGCGCAAGGTGCGGGGCATGCCGGTCGCACGAACGGGCCGCGTTTCGCGCGGCCCGTTCGATTTTCTGCATGCATCGGTCGTTCAGGACGGCTGCGATGTGCTGCGCGCGATTACGGATGCAGGATCACCTTGCCCATCGCCTTGCGGCCGGCCAGCACTTTCAGTGCTTCGGCGGTTTGCGCCAGCGGGAAGGTGCGGTCGACATGCGAGGAGATCTTGCCCTCCGCGGTCCACTTCACCAGCTTTTCCAGATTGGCGCGGTTCTTCTCCGGGTTGAGCCGGGCCCAGGCGCCCCAGAACACGCCGCGGATATCGCAGCCCTTGAGCAGCGCCAGATTGAGCGGGATTTTCGGGATGTCGCCGGCGGCAAAGCCGATCACGAGGAAGCGGCCCTCCCAGGCGGTGGAACGCAGCGCGGCTTCGGCATAGGCGCCGCCGACCGGATCGAACACGATGTCGGCGCCCTTGCCATTGGTCAGCTTGCGCAGGCCTTCCTTCAAGTCTTCCTTGGCATAGTTCAGCGTCAGCTCGGCGCCGTGTTGTTTGGCGAATTCCAGTTTCTCATCCGACGAGGCGCAGGCGATGACCTTCAGCCCCATCAATTTGCCGAGCTCGCAAGCCGCAAGGCCGGTGCCGCCGGCCGCGCCCAGCACCGCGAGCGTCTCGCCCGGTTTTGGGCTGGCGCGATCTTCCAGTGCGTGCAGCGCGGTGCCGTAGATGATGAAGATTCCGGCGGCGCGGTCGAAATCCAGATTGTCGGGGATTTTCACGATCGAATTGGCCGGTAGCGCGATCTTTTCGCGCGCGCCATTATGGCCGCAGGATGCGGCCACGCGATCGCCGACCTTCACCTCGGTGACGCCGGGACCGACGCTTTCGATCACGCCTGCGACTTCGGCGGATGGCGAGAACGGGAACGGCGGCTTGATCTGGTACTTGCCCTGGATCATCAGGATGTCGAAGAAATTCAGCGCCGCGGCCTTGATCGCGATCACGGCTTCGCCGGGGCCGGCCACCGGATCGGGCACGTCGGCGAGCACGAGATCGTCGGGTTGGCAATATTGCGAGCAGAGAATGGCTTTCATGGACACACCTGATTTTCGGACGCACAAGGGAGGCAGGAAACGCTAGGTGCTTCTTGCCGGAATGACGGCCAATGAACAAGGGAGTGAAACAATGTTTGAAAAAGGCCTGCTGGCGGGAAAGCGCATTTTGGTCACTGGCGGCGGCTCCGGGCTCGGGGCGGCGATGGGGCGGCGCTTCATCGAGCTCGGTGCGGAACTGATCATCTGCGGCCGCCGGCTCGAATTGCTGGAGGCGACCGCGGCGCAGATGCGCAGCGAATTCGGGGCCAAGGTGTCGGTGACGCCATGCGATATCCGCGACGGCGGCGCGGTCGATGCCATGATGGATCGGGTCTGGCGCGAGGCGCCGATCGATGTGCTGGTCAACAATGCTGCCGCAACCTTCCTCGCGCAGACCGAGCATCTGTCGTTCCGCGCGGCGGACGCGATCCTCGCCCCGACATTGCATGGCACGATGTATTGCACGCTCGCCGCCGGTAAGCGCTGGATCGGGGGCAACCATAAAGGCGTGGTGCTGAGCATTCTCTCGACCTCCACCATCACCGGCCGCGCCTTCACGGTGCCCTCGGCAATGGCGAAGTCCGCGATATTGGCCATGACGAAAAGTCTTGCGGTGGAATGGGGACCGAAGGGCGTTCGCACGGTCGCGATCGCGCCCGGTGCGTTTCCGACGCCGGGTGCGTCGGGTCAGCTCCGGCCCGAAGGCCGTGACGAAGGCTGGGCGCACCGCAATCCGCTCGGCCGCGCCGGCGAGCATGGTGAGCTTGCCAATCTGGCGAGCTTTTTGGTTTCCGACCAGGCCGGCTACATCAATGGCGAGATGGTGGTGCAGGATGGCGGTTCCCATTTGCGCAGTTCCGGTGCCGAGGATCTGCTGCAATGGACCGACGCGCAGTGGCAGAAGCAGCGCGAGGGCCGCAGCAAAGGCTAGCCTCGCGCGAGCGATGCGGCAGGCGCAGCGCAGCCGTGGACACCACGGCTGCAACGCCCGTAACTGCCTTCCCAAAAAGGCATTTCCCGGTTATCCATCATAAGCGGCGTGACGCATCGGGTCTTCTTTGCGGGCCATCTTCCAGTCACAATGATGAGGGAACCAGTTGTCCGTGCGGCAGATACTGACATCCCTTGTACTGAGTGCGTTGCTGTGTGGGGCTTGCGGCCTTGCGCAAGCGCAGTCGGCTGCGCCGAAGGGCGCGAAAGACGCGGCCAAACCGGCGCCGGCGCCGAAACCGGCCGCGGCTGCGAAGCCTGCTGCCAAGCCGGAGGCTGCCGCTGCGGCCGCCGCCGGGGGTGCAGAGCCGACGCTGATCGGCCAGTTCGGAACCTGGGGCGCCTACACCGCGACGCCGAACGGCAAGAAGGTGTGCTTCGCGCTGGCAAAGCCGTCGTCGTCAAAGACCAATCCGCCGAATCGCCCGCGCGATCCGGCCTATGCCTTCGTCTCGACGCGCCCGGCGGAAAAAGTCACCAACGAAGTCTCGATCATGATTGGCTACGCGCTGAAGCCGGGCTCGGAATCCTCGCTCGAGGTCGGCGGCTCATCCTATGCGATGTACACCCAGGGCGACGGGCTCTGGATCAAGAACGCCGCCGAGGAAGAGCGGATGGTCGAGGCCATGCGCAAGGCCGCTGATGTCACCGTCAAGGGCATCTCGGCCAAGGGTACCGAGACGACCGACGTCTTCTCGCTGAAGGGCCTCTCGCAGGCGCTCGACAAACTGGCGCAGGATTGCCGGCGTTAACCTTCGTTTCAGCTCGAATCTGACGTATTTGGAGGCTTTCCAGCCGGCGCTGGAAGGCCTATTTGATGGCCTATGACCGACACCATGACCAGTGCGACCGCGGCCCACTCCGGGGCAAACGCCCCTTTGGAAAAAATCCCGCTCGAAACCTATGTGGCACCGGCCAAGCCCTCGCTGATCGGCCTGTCGCGCGCGGAAATCGCCGACCGGCTTGGCGAGATCGGCGTTCTGCCGGCGCAGCGCAAGATGCGCACGCAGCAGCTCTGGCACTGGATGTATGTCCGCGGCGCCAGGGACTTCGACGCGATGACCAGCATTTCCAAGGAAATGCGCAGCACCCTCGTGCAGCACTTCACCGTCGACCGTCCCGAAGTGGTCGCCGAGCAGGTTTCCAACGACGGCACCCGCAAATGGCTGCTGCGGCTGCCGAGCGGCGATGATTTGCAGAAGGCGCATGAAGTCGAGTGCGTCTACATCCCCGAAACCGACCGCGGCACGCTGTGCGTTTCCTCGCAGGTCGGCTGCACGCTGACGTGTTCGTTCTGCCACACCGGCACACAGCGGCTGGTGCGCAACCTCACCGCGGGCGAAATCGTCGGCCAGATCATGGTGGCGCGGGATCGTTTGAACGATTGGGCCGATCGTGAAACCCCGACCGGCGGCCGCCTCGTCACCAACGTGGTGATGATGGGCATGGGCGAGCCGCTCTACAATTTCGACGCGGTGCGCGATGCGCTGCTGATCGCGTCGGACAATGAAGGCATCGGCATTTCGCGCCGCCGCATCACGCTGTCGACCTCCGGCGTGGTGCCGAACATCGTCCGCGCCGGCGACGAAATGGGCGTCATGCTGGCGATCTCGCTGCACGCGGTGCGCGACGAATTGCGCAACGAGCTGGTGCCGCTCAACCGCAAATATCCGATCGCCGAATTGCTGCAAGCCTGCCGCGACTATCCGGGCTCGTCGAATGCGCGCCGCATCACCTTCGAATATGTGATGCTCAAGGGCGTCAACGATTCCATGGATGACGCCAAGCTGCTGGTGAAGCTGCTCAAGGGCATTCCGGCGAAGATCAATTTGATTCCGTTCAACCCGTGGCCGGGCAGCAAATATGAATGCTCGGACTGGGAGCAGATCGAAAAATTCTCCGAGTATATTTTCAACGCCGGCTATTCCTCGCCGGTACGCACGCCGCGCGGCCGCGACATCCTCGCCGCCTGCGGCCAGTTGAAATCGGAGACCGAAAAATTGTCCGCGCGCGAGCGGCAGGCGCTGCGCGCGATGGCGATGACGGATTGAGATGGTAGCTGATCCGTCATGGCCGGGCCTGTCCCGGCCATCCACGTCTTTATTCGGTCTTGGCAAGGCAAGACATCGATGCCCGGCACAAGGCCGGGCATGACGGTAGACACAGTCGCGCTCGTGTCCTCGATGGAATTTGTTGCATGGCGCTAATCGGCCGCTTCTTCGTCGTCCTGTTCGGCTTCCTGTTCGCCTGTCTGGCGGCGGGCGTCATCGTGATCGGCGCGGTGCTGTATCCCGAATTCAGCGATCTCGGCTCGGGGCCGATCGATCAGGGCGCGATCGATGTCGTGCTCGGGTTCGGCTTCATCTTCCTGTCGGGTTTTGCGCTGTTGCCTGCGCTGATCGTGGTTCTGATCACCGAGGCATTCTATATCCGGAGTATTCTGGCCTATGCGGTCGGCGGCGCGATCGTGGGCGCGGCCTGCTATCTTGGCCTCGTCCCGTTCGATCCCGCGACGATGCGTTTCGATGGCATCATCCGCCGCCATCTCGAAATCATGACCGGGGCGGGCATCGTCGCAGGACTCGTCTACTGGATGATCGCCGGCCGCTCCGCCGGCGCCTGGCGCGAGCCACCAAGGCCGCTGCGCCCGCCACCGCCGCTGCCGGCCCATTCGCGGCCGCCCTCGTGATGCGCTGTTCTTCTTTCCCTTCTACCCTTGTGGGAGAAGGTGACGCGAAACGCCGGATAAGGGGTCTCTACCCGCAAACTCAATCTTGCCGCGGAAAGAGAACCCCTCACCCGTCTTCGCGTCGCGAAGCCACCCTCTCCCGCAAGGGAAGAGGGGAAAAGAGGTCCGAGCCTTTCCATCTCCCATCCCCTCGGCTAAACCCCGCGCCATGAACCGGACCGGACTTTTCATCGCGCTTGGGCTGGCGCTCATCATCGGATTGCTGTTCGGGATTTTTCCGGAACTCGATCTGAAGCTGGCGGCGCTGTTCTACGATCCCGCCACCAAATCGTTTCCGCTGAAGCAGGACTGGATCGCCGCTATCGCGCGCGACGCCGCGATGTGGGTTGCGTGGGCGCTCGCGCTGCCGGCGCTCGCCGCCATCGTCGTCAAGCTGGTGCGGCCGGACCGGCCGATGTTCATGCGTGCGCGCACCGCCGTGTTCCTGCTGGTCACCATGCTTCTCTCTGCGGTGTTTCTCACCAACCTCGCGTTCAAGAGTTATTGGGGCCGGCCACGGCCGGTGGTGGTGACGGAATTCAACGGGCCGCAGGAATTCGTGCCGTATTGGGACCCGCGCGGGACCTGCGGGCGCAACTGCTCGTTCTTCTCCGGCGAGGGGGCCACGGCCTTCTGGACTTACGCCCCGGCCGCGCTGACGCCACCGGCGTGGCGGCCGCTGGCCTATGCCGCAGCGACCCTGTTCGGGATCGCCACCTCGGTGCTGCGGATGGCGTTTGGCGGGCATTTCTTCACCGATGTCGCGGCCGCCGGCCTGGTGAGCTTTCTGGTGATCTGGCTGGTCCATGGCTGGTTGTACCGCTGGCCGTCGACCCGGAAATCGGACGCCGAGATCGAGGCGACGCTGGCGCGACTGGCCCGGCCCTGGAACTGGCTGACCAGGCGCTCGCGCCAGGTGGGCTGATTCGACCCGGACGGCGCCATTAAACGCGTGCCGACCAGCGCAAAGTTTGATATTCGCGCAGCCAAAGCCGCCCGCCACATCCACCCTGTCGACCGATTGGAAGCCCGATGAGTACGATCCTGAAGAGCCTGCCCAAAGGAGAAAAAGTCGGCATCGCTTTTTCGGGCGGCCTCGACACGTCCGCCGCGCTGGTGTGGATGAAGCAGAAGGGCGCCCGCACCTTTGCCTATACCGCCAATCTCGGCCAGCCCGACGAGACCGACTACGACGAGATTCCGCGCAAGGCGCTGGAGTTCGGCGCCGAGAAGGCCCGCCTGGTGGATTGCCGCACGCAACTGGTCCACGAAGGCATCGCCGCGATCCAGTCCGGCGCGTTCCACGTCTCGACCGGCGGTGCGACCTACTTCAACACCACGCCGCTCGGCCGCGCGGTGACCGGCACGATGCTGGTCGCGGCCATGAAGGAGGACGGCGTCAACATCTGGGGCGACGGCTCCACCTACAAGGGCAACGATATCGAGCGGTTCTATCGCTACGGCCTTCTGACCAATCCGAGCTTGCGGATCTACAAGCCCTGGCTCGACCAGCAGTTCATCGATGAACTCGGCGGCCGCGCCGAAATGTCGGCGTTCATGACCGCCAATGGCTTTGCCTACAAGATGAGCGCGGAAAAGGCCTACTCGACCGACAGCAATATTCTGGGTGCCACCCACGAGGCCAAGGATCTCGAGAGCCTCGACAGCGGCATCAAGATCGTCAACCCGATCATGGGCGTGCCGTTCTGGCGCGACGACTGCGTCGTCAAGGCCGAAAAAGTCGTGGTGCGTTTCGAGGAAGGCCAGACCACAGCGTTGAACGGCCAGACTTTTGCTGATCCTGTTGCACTGTTTCTCGAAGCCAACGCCATTGGCGGCCGGCATGGCCTCGGCATGAGCGACCAGATCGAGAACCGGATCATCGAGGCGAAAAGCCGCGGCATCTATGAGGCGCCGGCGATGGCGCTGCTGCACATCGCCTATGAACGCCTCGTCACCGGCATCCACAACGAAGACACCATCGAGCAATACCGGATCAACGGCATGCGCCTCGGCCGGCTGCTCTATCAGGGACGCTGGTTCGATTCGCAGGCGCTGATGCTGCGCGAAACCGCGCAGCGCTGGGTGGCGCGCGCCGTCACCGGCGAGGTGACGCTCGAACTGCGCCGCGGCAACGACTACTCGCTGCTGAACACCGAAAGCCCGAACCTGACCTATGCGCCGGAGCGACTGAGCATGGAGAAGGTCGAGGATGCGGCCTTCACGCCGGCCGATCGCATCGGGCAACTGACCATGCGCAATCTCGACATTTCGGATACCCGCGCCAAGCTGAAACTCTATTCGGACACCGGCCTGCTCTCGAGCGGTGATGGCTCCGAGATCTTCAAGCTCGGCAACGACAAGGGCTGAGGGGCGCAAGAAACAGCTCCATCGTCGTCCCGGCGAACGCCGGGGACCCATACCGCGTGATCTCTCGATAGGGCAGTGTAGGAGAGACTGCGTTCTGACAACGAAGACCTGTGGTTATGAGTCCCGGCGAACGCCGGGACGGATTCGTTGATAGACATCGAACAAAAAATGGCCGGGATTGCTCCCGGCCATTTTCATTCGTGGCTCTCGCCTTACCGCGGCGGCGCGGTGCCGGGCGGGGGCGGCGGCAATGACGCCTGCCCGCCATTGAGGAGCGGCGTGATGTTGCGGATCGTCACGCGCCGGTTGATCGCGCTCGGCCCGTCCGTCTGCTCCTTCGGATACTGCTTGCCATAACCCTGCGAGGTCAGATTCTCCGCCGGCACGCCGAACTGCTGCGTCAGCAGCGTTGCGGCGGATTCCGCGCGACGGTCCGACAGCGAGAGATTGTCGACGTCGTTGCCAACCTTGTCGGTGTGCCCTTCGATCAGGAACACCGCGCGCGGGTTGGCCTGGATCGCCCGGTTGAGACCGTCGGCGATCACCTGCAGCTTCGCCGCCTGGTCCGGCGGGATCTCCCACGAACCGGTCGCGAAGTTGATGGTGTTGACGTCGATGCTCGGCATCTGCATCCGGACATTGGGGCTGTAGCGGATTTCGTCGAGCGTGTAGCGCCGGTCGATCCGTTGCACCGGCGGCGCCACCATGGTGTCATAAATCAGTTCCGGCGGCGCTTCGTCCGCGCTGACGATGTAGCGGTCGTACGGCATGCTGACCACTGGCGGCGGCAGGTCGACATAGAAGCCGCCGACCGCGCGCGGATCGCGGTAGCTGTTGTCGATGATGATGATCTCGCGGCCGCGGTCGTCGCGCCGGATCCGGCGCAGCAGCCGCCCGTCACTGGCGACCACGGTGATGATCTGGCTGCCATCCGGCCGGATCACGACCGTGCGGGTTTCGCCGCCGACCGTCGTGGTCTGGATGTCACGCGCACCATAACGGAAGCGATAGAGATCGTTGCCGCGGACGTATTCCTGCCCGCTCGGATCGCGGATGATGATTCGGTCCGGCTCGGTGTAGATGGTGCGGCCGCCTTCGACGGTTTCGCGCCGCTGGTTGCGGTAATCGGCGATGGTCGCGCCGATCACCGCGCCAGCCACCACGCCGGCGCCGATGGCGAGCGGCGTCAGGTTTTCCCGCCGCGGTTGCGGCGGTGGCGGCAGTTGCGTTGTGATCGTGGGGGCGGCCCGGAAGGCCGGCGCCACCGTCGGCGCAGCGTTTTGCGCCCTGTCGGGCGGTGGTGTTGCAGCCGCCGAGCCGGGGACGACACTTGGTGCTGCGGCACCGGGAGGTGCCGGAGGAATGACGGGGCGGCCCTGCTGGCCAGGGGGCGCGGTGGTCGGTGCGACCGGAGCAGCGCCCGGCGCGGCCGGAGGCGCGCCAGCGGCCGGCGGGGTCGCAGGTGTGCCCGGAGGCGTCGCCGTCGGGCCACCAGCACCGGGCGGACGCATGCCTGGACGACCGGAAGGCGTCGTGGGGGCTGCGCCGGCGGGAGGCGTCGTCGAGGGCGTTGCGGCGGGAGGCGTGGCGGTCGGCGGTGCCGTCGTCGCTGGAGCCGTTGTGGAGGGGGCCGTCGTCGATGGAGCCGCACTCGACGGAGCTGGGGTCGGCGGCGGCGTGGTCGTCGGAGGCGTTCCCGCGGGTGATGCTCCCGGCAGGCGCTTTCCGGCGCCGGGCGGTGGGCCCTTGCGCGCATCGCCTGGAGGCGTCGTTGCACCACCCGCGGGCGGTGTCGTCGTCGCGGCCGGCGGTGTCGCAGCAGGAGGTGTCGTGGGTGTTGCCGCCGGCGGTGCTGTCGGAGCGGTGCGCGCGGGCGGTGCCGCGCTCGCGGGAGGCGGTGGCGGAGGTGTCGGATGCGAGGGGGGCGCAGCCGTCGGCGGCGCCGGTGGCTTCGGCGCAGCGGCGGGGGGTGGCGCCGGAGGCGGAGTCGGCCGCGGCGGCGGTGCTGCGGCGGGTGGTGCCGGCGGCGGCGTGGGACGCGGCGGAGGCGCCGCAGCGGGCGGCGGCGGTGTTGGGCGCGGTGGCGGTGCCGCAGCGGGCGGCGGTGGTGGTGTCGGTCGCGGTGGCGGTGCCGCAGCCGGCGGCGGTGTCGGTCGCGGCGGCGGGGCTGCAGCCGGTGGCGGAGTCGGTCGCGGCGGCGGAGCCGCAGCCGGTGGCGGCGTCGACGGTCTGGCAGCCGGCGGCCGGTCCTTCGGTGGCGCCTTGGGCTTTCCGTCGGGACCGAGTTCTTCCCTCGCCTGTGCGACGACGAGCGGCGCGGTCTGCGCGTGCAATACGGATGTCGCAAGCTGCGTTACCGTCAGAGCGGTCGTGGCAAGCAGCACGATGCGAAGGTTTGTCATGATGATATTGGTCCCCGGAAAGGTTCTGGCAGTAAAGTATCGTTGGCACCGATGTGTTCGGTCGCTCGATCAACGGCTAATCATTAGGCCGGATTGTGGCAGGCAGGAACTCGCGCGCGCTTTTTATTTCGACGGCGCAACAGGTTGAATGCGCAATTGTTCATTGCGCATTCAGACGATGCGTTCAATTCAAAACTCATATCGTCCCTCATTCCCGGGCGATAGCAGGATTGGGCGTCGAGGGCCCGTCAGGCCCGCGCACCGGAAGTTCGTCCGGCATCTTGCCCGGCAATTCCTGCGGCGGCGATGGCGTGCCGGGCTCGCGCATCGGCGCAGGCACCTCCGGATTGGGATTGCCCGGCGGATATTCACGCGGCGGTTCGGTCGGCGTGCCCGGTGTCGCCGGCGGGATTTCGGGCGGTTCAATCGGCATCAGTGACAACGGAATTGATGCTGCGATGTTCCCAACGAAAGCCTTGAGAGGAACCAGGGAACCCACCCACTACGGTGCGTCAGTCACCCCAGTGCGCCAGTCACGCCGGCGTATGGCATACCGCTTCGATGTTGTGGCCATCGGGATCGAGCACGAACGCGCCATAATAATTCGGATGGTAGTGCGCGCGAATTCCGGGCGCGCCGTTGTCGCGTCCGCCGGCGGCCATGGCGGCGTGGTAGAACGCATCGACGGTGGCGCGATCTTTCGCCAGGATCGCGACGTGCAGCGGCTTGTCCAGCCCGCCTTCGCCGCCGATCCAGAAATCCGGCTTGCCGTTGGCGCCAAAGCCGGCCGCGGGATCATGGCCGGTCTGCTCCTGCGTCACTTCCATGACCAGCACGTAGTCGAGCGGCGCCAGCGCCTTCAGGTAGAACGCCTTGGCGCGCTCATAGTCGGAAACCGGAAAACCGATATGGTCGATCATCGCATTCTCCCATGGTTTCAGGAATGATCTTCAGCTCCGCACCAGCAGCGTATTGCTGCGGGTCTTGCCGGTCTCGGCATAGCCGCGTGCGCGCATGTCGGCGATGCAGTCATTCTGCCATTCATTCGATGACAGATGTTCGATCACCACCGCGCGGGGCCAGAGGGATTGCGGCGCTTCCTTGAAAAAGCCGGTCAGCACGCGGTCCTCAAAACCCTCGACATCGATCTTCAGCGCATCGACATGCGAGGCGCCGGCCTCATCGAGGATGCGCTGCAGCCGCAGCGACGGCACCTTGATCGCCCTGGCCGAGGCTTGTCCCGAAACGATATGGCTGGCGCCGAGATTGTCACCGTCGGTCTCGATCATCAATTCGCCGTCGGCGGGGCCGGCGGCGGCGGCGAGCAGCCTGGTCTGGGTGTAGCCGGACGCGGCATTGTTGAAGGCAAGCCGGGCATGCGTCACCGGATGCGGCTCGATCGCGATCACCTGGCCGCCTGCGCCGACATGGCGCGCCAGCGCAAGCGCGTAGGTCCCGACATTGGCGCCGACATCGACGAACACGCCGCCGGCCGGCGTATGCGCGCGCAGGAAATCCAGCTCCTCGATGTTGTAGTCCGGGTTGAACAATGCGCCGCGCTCGGTGGCGCTGGCCTGGTGATAGAAGCGAAACGACGCGCCCTGATAGGACACGTCCACCGGCCCGGCGCGCAACAGATTGACCAGCCGCGACAGCATCGGCCGGAACGCGCCACGCTTCAACCGCGAGCGATGCGCCAGCGCAATGATCGCAGCCTGCGCGGCATTCGGTGCGAACGCGCCGAACGGCGCGGGCGTGGGGTCGTTGTCGGGTTTCAAGCGTCGTCCTCGGTGGGAGCGGCGCATGCATAGCCGGTTTTGCGCGCGGGTCCAACGGCCTGTCGTCCCTGCGAACGCGGGGGCGACGGCGAGATTTATTACCTTTTCATGCCGCCTTTTTCGTTTGCCCCTTGCGATGGCGCAGGAAACGGCCGAGCAGGCGCCGCTTGCCCTTGCGCGGGATCAGGTCGATGTCGCTGACGAGCTTGGCGCCGCCCTTGCGCCGCTCCAGCACGATCTTGCGGCTATGGAACGCTTCCAATTCGGCGCGGTGGGCGACGCTGACGATGGTCGCCTTGGGCAATTCGCTGGTGATCATCTCCATCATCTTGTCCTGGCTTTTCGCGTCGAGCGCCGAGGTCGCCTCGTCCAGTACGATGATGTCGGGGTTGTGCAGCAGGAGCCGGGCGAACGCCAGCCGCTGTTTTTCGCCGCCCGACAATGTCTGGTCCCACGGCGCGTCTTCCTCGATCTTCTCCTTGAGGTGATCGAGACCGACCTTGTGCAGGGCCTCGCAGATCTGCTCCGGATTCCAGTCCTCGGCGGCGCCGGGATAGGCGATCGCGCGGCGCAGCGTGCCGGAGGGGATGTAGGGCTTTTGCGGCAGCATGAAGAGCCGGCGGTCGGGATGGAAATTGACGCTGCCGCCGCCCCACGGCCACAGCCCTGCAATCGCACGCACCAGCGTACTCTTGCCGGTGCCGGATTCACC
This sequence comes from Hyphomicrobiales bacterium, assembly GCA_017305715.1. Classification (GTDB taxonomy): domain Bacteria; phylum Pseudomonadota; class Alphaproteobacteria; order Rhizobiales; family Xanthobacteraceae; genus Bradyrhizobium. The sequence continues at coordinate 94,031 of JAFKKG010000034.1, forward strand.
GGCCACGAGCAGCCGCTCGCCGGGTTCGATCACGACCTCGGTCTCGCCGACGACGGCGGTGCCGTCGTCCAGCGTCACCGAAAAATCGTTCAGGCTGAGCATCGCCTCGCCCTCGGTCTCGCCGCGCTTGATGCGGCCGAAACCGTCGCCGCGCTCGGCGCGCTCCAGCCCGTCGAGCGACATCATCAGCGAGGCGATGCGGCGCGCGCAGGCGTTCCAGTCGGCAAGCCGCGGATAATTGTCCACCAGCCAGCCGAACGCGGTCTGCACGATGGTGAAGGCGGAGGCGGCCTGCATCACCTGTCCGAGCGTCATGCTGCCGTCGAGGAATTTCGGCGCGCATAGCAACAGCGGCACGATTGGCGCAATCAGGCTCGATCCCTGCGACACCAGCGTGGTGCGCATATGCTGGCGGGCCAGCCGCGACCATTGCCGCAGCACATTGGTGAAGTTCTTGTCGATGCCGTCGCGTTCTTCCTCCTCGCCGCCGAGCAGCGCAATGCTCTCGCCGTTCTCGCGCACCCGCGTCAGCGTGTAGCGGAATTCCGCCTCGGCCTGGTTCTTGTCTTCCGACACCTGCACGAAGCGGCGGCCGATGGTCATGATGGAGCCGGAGGCGATCGCGGCGTAAACCACCGCGGCGATCACGAGGAAGCCGGGGATCGTCACGACGGATCCGCCGAGCGTCACCGTCAGCGCGCCGCCGATGGTCCAGAGCACCACGATGAAGGTCGCAGCCGAGAGGAAGGCCGAGGTGACGCCGGCGATGAAGTCCACCGGCGAATCGGTCGCGATCCGCAAATCCTCGGCGATACGGTATTCCGGGTTCTTGTGGTCGCCGCCGACGAGATTGAGCTGGTAGTAGCGGCCATTGGCGAGCCAGCGCGTCATCACCGACGAGGTCAGCCAGGCGCGCCACCGGCGCTGGATGCCCATCCGCGCATATACCTGGGCGACGCCAAGCAGCACGCTGCCGATCGCAAGCGGGAAGAAGACCGCGGTCAGATGGAATACGGTCGCGGATTCGTGCTTTTCGATGGCGTCGAAGATCGCCCGGTTCCAGACATTGATGCCGTACTGGAATCCGACATTGGCGATGATCAGCATCAACAGCCCGATCGAGAACATCCACGCCAGGCGGTCGCCATTGCTGCCCCAATAGCCGCGCGCGCTGATCCAGAACCGGGTCAGCAGATAGTCCTTGCGCGCCTGCTCGGCCTCCTCGGGGGTTAATTCCGGATCGGGTTCGACCACTTCGGGCGGCGGCGGCTCGACGTGATCGCCGCCTTCGGCGACGACGTCGACGATCTCGGAGGTTTCGGCCGGTTGTTTCCCGGAAGAAGTGGATTGCTTCGCCGACGACGTGGATTTTGTTGCAGACTTCGTACCGGACTTGACACTGGTTTTGGCCATGCCCCGGTAACGCGAAGAAAATCAGAAGGTTCCCCGGCGGTTCCGGAGGCCGCGCACGGCTTTCAGGAGGCCCGCGTCGCGCTCGCGCGCTTCATCTGGCGCCAGCCGGCCACCCGGTGCAGCACGCGCGAGAGCTGCTCCATCGAATAGGGCTTTTGCAGCACCTCAAAGCCGTCGCTGCCGTTTTCCGACAGCGCGTGGCTGTAGCCGCTGGTCAGCACGACCGGCAGGTCGGTCTGATGGCGGCGGATTTCCTGCGCCAGCTCGATGCCGGTCATGCCGGGCATCACCACGTCGGTGAACACGACGTCAAAGCGGTCGGCGCCGGCCGCCAGCTCTTCCAGCGCGTGCGTGGCGTTGTCGACCAGGGTGGCGCGGTAGCCGAGTTCGGCGAGCGCATCGATCGCGAATTTTCCAACCTCGATATTGTCTTCGACCACCAGCACCGACATGCCCCGGCCGTCGAGCGGCGGGGCCTCTTCCGCCGATACCTGCTGCGGCACGTCATCGCCGGCGACGCGCGGCAGATAGAGCGTGAAGATGCTGCCCTTGCCGACTTCGCTGGCCACCACCACTTCGCCACCGGATTGCCGGGCGAAGCCGAACACCTGGGACAGCCCGAGCCCGGTGCCCTGGCCGACCTCCTTGGTGGTGAAAAACGGTTCGAAGATGCGCCCGAACTGCTCCTGGGGAATGCCGACGCCGCTGTCCTCGACGGAGATCGCGACATAACCAGGATTTTGGCCGCCTGGATTCCGCGCGTCCGGCCTCCGGTCGCCGGGCTTTGGCAGCTGGGCGCTGTGGCCGGGCAGTTCGGCTGCGGTGCGCACCGTGATGGTCAGCTTGCCGCGACCGTCCATGGCGTCGCGGGCATTGACCGCCATGTTGATCATCGCGGTCTCGAACTGAGCGGCATCCGCGTTGACGAAGCACGGCTCGCTGGGCCCCTGGGTCGCAATCTCGATTCGTGAACCGATCAGCGTTCCGATGATTTCGCTCAGCATCTGCACGTTGTGGCCGACGTCGAACAGTTTCGGCGTGAGCGTCTGACGGCGCGCAAACGCCAGCAACTGGCCCGTCAGCCGTGCCGCCCGCGTGACGGTGTCCGAGATCGCATCGATGTAGCGCAGCCGGCGCGGTTCCGGCAGGTCGGGCCGCCGCAGCAGGTCGACCGAGGCGCGGATCACCGTCAGCAGATTATTGAAGTCGTGCGCGACGCCGCCGGTGAGTTGCCCCAGCGCCTCGAGGCGCTGGCCGTGCTTCAGCGCTTCCTCGGCCTCCTGCCGTTTGGCGGCCTCGGCGTAGAGATGCCGTGTCCGCCGCAACGACAGTCCGAGCAGGAAAAACAGCAAGGCGGTCGCCGGCGCGCCGAAGATCAGATGCTGGCTCATGGTGGAAAGCCACCGCGCCCGTATCGCCGAGGTCTCGAGGCCGGCGCTGATGTAGATCGGGTATTCCGCGAGCTGCTGGTAGCCGAGGCGGCGTTCGATGCCGTCGGCCGCCGACGTCACGGTGATCAGGCCCGTCCTGGCGTTTGCTGCGATCTGCTGCCCGGCGGGTCCGCCGACGTCGAGCCGGGTTTCGCTGTCGATGGTCGGAAAGCGCGCCAGCACCGTGCCGTCCCGCAGGCCGAGCGCAAAGAAGCTGCCGGGCTCGCTGCCGATCCGGGCGTAGAAATGCTCGAAATATTCCGGCAGCACGGACGCCTGGATGACGCCCGCGAAGCTGCCGTCCTCGGTTTGCCGCCGGCGGCTGAAGCCGAAGAACGGCGCGCCCTGGTAGGGCGGCCGCGGCTTCAGCGCGGGGCCGATATAGGTGCCGATGTCGCCGGCGACGTGCGCCTTGAAATAATCCCGGTCCGAGAAGTCGATGTCGGGCGCCGGCACCATCAGGCTGTTGACCAGCGCCCGGCCCTTGGCGTCGAACACCCAGGCCGACTTCACCTGGGGCAGCGACTCGGCGAGCTGTTTCAGGCGCTGGTGCAGCGTTTCCTCGCGCGAGATGATCCCGGCGTCGGGAATGCCCCGGATGATCTCGCCGATTTCGGACAGGCTGCGGTCGATGGTCTCGAACACTTTCAGCGCGTGCTCGTGCACGACGTCAAGCGAGCGCTCGATTTCGCGGTCGGCGGTTTCGTTGATGGAGATCCAGGAAACGGTGGAAGCAAAGACGAACAGCGCCAGCGGCAGGGCCAGCGAAGCGGCCATCATCCATTGCAGCAATCTCAGCGAGTTGCGTTGTGCGGTCTGCACGGGCGCTCCCAATCCGGAGCGAATGTTACGTCAAACCGCCATAGGAACAAAGCGGCGCGGAAACGGAAACTTCCACGCGTGCGCCCGGCCGATTGCCGGGATAATCGCTACAAATTGTCTAGATCTGCCGCTCGACCATCTTGAGCTTGAGCTCGGCGATCGCTTCCGACGGGTTGAGGCCCTTCGGGCACGCCTTGGCGCAGTTCATGATGGTGTGGCAGCGATAGAGCCGGAACGGGTCTTCGAGGTTGTCGAGCCGCTCGCCGGTGGCTTCATCGCGGGAATCCTTGACCCAGCGGGTGGCCTGCAGCAGCGCGGCGGGACCCAGGAAGCGATCGCTGTTCCACCAGTAGCTCGGGCACGAGGTCGAGCAGCAGGCGCACAGGATGCACTCATAGAGTCCGTCGAGCTTTTCGCGGTCCTCGTGGCTCTGCTTCCATTCCTTTTGTGGTGTCGGCGTGGTCGTCTTCAGCCACGGCTCGATCGAGGCATATTGCGCATAGAAATTGGTGAGGTCGGGCACCAGGTCTTTCACGACCGGCTGGTGCGGCAGCGGGTTGACCTTGACCGCGCCGCCGGCGCCGACGTCATGCATCGACTTGGTGCAGGCCAGCGTGTTCTGGCCGTCGATATTCATGGCGCAGGAGCCGCAGACGCCCTCGCGGCACGAGCGGCGGAAGGTCAGCGTCGGATCGATGTGGTTCTTGATCCAGATCAGGCCGTCGAGCACCATCGGCCCGCAATCATTGGTGTCGACATAATAGGTGTCGATGCCCGGATTTTTGCCGTCGTCCGGATTCCAGCGATACACCCGAAACTCGCGCGTCTCGGTCGCGCCCGCCGGCTTCGGCCAGCTCTTGCCGCCGGTGATCTTTGAGTTTTTCGGAAGCGCGAATTCAACCATACCTGCAAGCCTTCGCTATCGAGATCAATACACCCGCGCCTTCGGCGGGATGTACTGCACGTCGTTGGTCATCGTGTAGTCGTGCACCGGGCGGTAATCGATCGTGGTGTTGCCGTTCTCGCCGATCCACGCCAGCGTGTGCTTCATCCAGTTCTTGTCGTCGCGATCGGGGAAATCCTCGCGGGCATGGGCGCCGCGGCTCTCGGTGCGATTGGCCGCCGAGTCCATCGTCACCACCGCCTGCACGATCAGATTGTCGAATTCCAGGGTTTCGATCAGGTCGGAATTCCACACCAGCGAACGATCCGATGTCGCGACGTCGCCGATGCCGCCATGCACCTTGTGGATCAGGTTCTGGCCTTCGCTCAGGACTTCGCCGGTGCGGAACACCGCGCAATTGCTCTGCATCACATGCTGCATGCTGTCGCGCAGTTTTGCGGTCGGCGTGCCGCCGGAGGCGTAGCGATAGTGGTCGAGCCGGCCGAGCGCCATGTCGGCCGAGCCTGCCGGCAATTCCGGCTGCTTGCCGTTGGCGGTCAGTTTCTCGGCGCAACGCAGGGCTGCGGCGCGGCCGAACACCACGAGGTCGATCAGCGAATTGGAGCCGAGCCGGTTGGCGCCGTGCACGGAGACGCAGGCGGCTTCGCCGAGCGCCATCAGGCCCGGCACGACCGCGTTGTCGTCGCCATTGGTCTTGGTCAGCACTTCGCCGTGATAATTGGTGGGAATGCCGCCCATGTTGTAGTGCACGGTCGGCGTGATCGGGATCGGCTCGCGGGTGACGTCGACATTGGCGAAGATCTTTGCCGATTCGGAAATGCCCGGCAGCCGCTCATGCAGCACCTTGGGATCGAGATGATCGAGGTGCAGGTAGATGTGGTCCTTTTTCTTGCCGACGCCGCGGCCTTCGCGCATTTCGATGGTCATCGCGCGCGAGACCACGTCGCGGGAGGCGAGGTCCTTGGCGGAGGGCGCATAGCGCTCCATGAAGCGCTCGCCCTCGGAGTTGACGAGATAACCGCCTTCGCCGCGGGCGCCCTCGGTGACGAGGCAGCCTGATCCGTAGATGCCGGTCGGGTGGAACTGGACGAATTCCATGTCCTGCAGCGGCAGGCCGGCGCGCAGCGCCATCGCGCCGCCGTCACCGGTGCAGGTATGCGCCGAGGTGCAGGAAGCGTAGGCGCGGCCATAGCCGCCGGTGGCGAGGATCGTGGTCTGGGCGCGGAAGCGATGCAGCGTGCCGTCGTCGAGCTTGAGCGCGATCACGCCGCGGCAGACGCCCTGGTCGTCCATGATCAGGTCGATGGCGAAGAACTCGATGAAGAACTCGGCGGCGTGGCGCAGCGACTGGCCGTACATCGTGTGCAGCATCGCATGGCCGGTGCGGTCGGCGGCGGCGCAGGTGCGCTGCGCCTGGCCCTTGCCGTAATCCAGGGTCATGCCGCCGAACGGGCGCTGGTAGATCTTGCCGTCCTCGGTGCGCGAGAACGGTACGCCCCAATGTTCGAGTTCGTAGACGGCCTCGGGCGCGTTGCGCACCATGTATTCAATGGCGTCCTGATCGCCGAGCCAGTCCGACCCCTTGACGGTGTCGTACATGTGCCAGCGCCAGTCGTCCTTGTGCATGTTGCCGAGCGAAGCCGAGATGCCGCCTTGCGCCGCGACCGTGTGCGAGCGGGTCGGAAACACCTTGGTGATGCAGGCGGTGCGCAGGCCGGCTTCCGAGCAGCCGACTACGGCGCGAAGGCCCGCGCCGCCGGCGCCGACCACCACCACGTCATAGGTGTGGTCTTCGATCGGATAGGCTTTTCCGTTGGTGGCGGGACCACTTCCATTGGTGGCCTTGCCGTTACCTTCAGCGGCCATGGGCTAGACTCCCGATGACATTTTGAGGATCGCGTAAATCGAGGCGAGCGCCACCGCGATACAGAAGAAATTATTGGCCATCACGCTGGCGAGCTTGATCTTCTCGTTGTGCACGTAATCTTCGATCACGACCTGCATGCCGATCTTCATATGCCAGGCACTGGCGACAATGAAGAGCAGCATGATGATGGCGATGGGCACCGAGCTGAAGATTTGCTTGGCGCCCGCCTGGTTGCTGCCGACCAGCATCAAGACCACCACGATGACGGGCACGATCAGCAAGGTCATCGCGACGGCGGTGAGACGCTGGCGCCAGAAATCGGAAGTGCCGGAATGCGAGGCGCCGAGCGCGCGGACGCGCGCCAGCGGCGTGCGCATCGAAGAAGATTTGGGCGCGTTCATCGGCCGCCTCCAACGGTGTAGGCGACGATCCACACGAGCACGGTCAGCGAAATGCCGCCGATCAGCGCGCCCCAGGTCATGCCCTCGCGCTCGCTGGGCTTGTAGCCATAGCCGAGGTCCCAGACGAAGTGGCGCAGGCCGGACAGCAGATGATGCAGCAGCGCCCAGGTGTAACCGAACACGATCAGGCGTCCGATGAAGCTGCCGGTAAAGGCCTGCACATTGGCGTAGGCGCCGGGGCCCGAAGCGGCGGCGATCAGCCACCAGGCCAGCAGCAGGGTTCCGAAATACAGCGCCACCCCGGTGGCGCGGTGCACGATGGACAGCGCCATCGTGAGCGTCCAGCGGTAGGTCTGCAGGTGGGGAGAAAGCGGTCGTTCGATCCTGGCGGTCATCGGCGGCTTTGAAGTTGGTGGGGCCGTGGGGATGGCCCTTCGGGGATCGTGTTAAAGCAATTCTATTTACGTAGTCGAAACGGTCAGCGCAACGATCAAATGCCGGGATGTCGAACCGCCATTCATTACTAGGTGGGCGATGAAGCGAAGCCTATCAGCAGCTTGGTATACCACGGCTGCGGCCATCACTTGAAAGATTGAATTGCCGTTCTGTCATTGAGATAAATCAGTTCGGTTATTTCGATCGATCATCGCGTCGTCAGCGTTGGAGCGATTGACGACCCGCGGCTGCTCAGCGGGATAACCGGTAAATTCCCTGCGGTTTGGCGATGTTGGCGGGGATGGCCTGAAACCAGGTAAAGGGACCACGCTCTTGGCCGCGCTGCCATCGCGGTCAGCGCGTCGGCCACGATCTCGGCTTCGCCGCCGTGACCGGGGTTAAGGCCATTCACCCAGAGCCGGGCGGATATGCGAATTCTGCGCTGCGTCTTCGCCTGCTCAATGCGCCAGTCGGCTGCTCCCGCCACAGCGTGAGCCATCCCTCGCGCGGCGCAGGCTTGATCATGGGTGCCACGCCGATCCCAGCATTGGTCGCCCGGTGGTTTGCCGCTAAAGCACGTCGACACGCACCCTGACGCGCAACGCGTGATGGTTAAGGCTCGATGGTTATGGCCGGACTCAATCCTACCGAGCTCGTCGAGCTCGCGCTCATGCTGGTCGCGGTCGGTGCGTTGTCGGGCTTCTTCGCCGGCATTTTCGGCATTGGCGGCGGCGCCATCCTGGTGCCGGTGTTTTACGAATGCTTTCGGCTGGCCGGCGTGCCGCTGGAGGTGCGGATGCCGCTCTGCATCGGCACGTCGCTTGCCATCATCATCCCGACCTCGATCCGCTCGTTTCGTGCCCATCACGCCCGCGGCGCGGTCGATCTGGGAATCCTCAAATTGTGGTGGCTGCCGATCGTGATCGGCGTCATCGCCGGCAGTATCACCGCGCGTTACGCGCCGGAGCGGTTGTTCAAGATCGTGTTCGTCGGCGTGGCATGGTCAGCCGCCGCGCGCCTTCTGCTCGCGCGCGACAACTGGAAATTCGGTGAAGATGTCCCGACCGGGCCGTTGATGCGGCTCTACGGCTTCTTCATCGGTTTGTTGTCGACCCTGATGGGCGTCGGCGGCGGCCTGTTCGCCAATCTGCTGATGACATTCTATGGCCGCCCCATTCATCAGGCGGTTGCGACTTCCTCGGCGCTGGCGGTCTTGATCTCGATCCCCGGCGCGATCGGCTATGTCTATGCCGGCTGGCCTGCGGCGGCGCGTTATCCTGACGTCGCCGCGCTGCAAGTTCCGTTCGCGATCGGCTTCGTCTCGCTGATCGGCGCCGTGCTCGTCATGCCGACCAGCCTGCTCACCGCGCCGCTCGGCGTGCGCGCCGCCCATGCGATGTCGAAGCGCTCCCTGGAGATTGCGTTCGGCTGCTATCTCTTCATCGTCGGCGGCCGGTTTGTAATAAGCCTGCTGTAAGGAGACGATCGATCGAGCGGCGCGCGCTCACTCGCCGAACAACGCGGTCGCTATTTCGCGTAGATCTTCGCGTAGGTATCCCGCAGAATATTCTTCTGCACCTTGCCCATGGCGTTGCGCGGCAGCTCGTCGACGACGAAGACGCGCTTCGGCATCTTGAACTTTGCCAGACGTCCGTCGAGTGCCTGCAGCACGCCGGCTTCCGTGACGTCGGCGCCCTTGTTGCAGACCACCACGGCCGTGACGCCTTCGCCGAAATCGGCGTGCGGCACGCCGATCACGGCGGATTCGATCACGCCCGGCATGGCGTCGATCTCGCTCTCGATTTCCTTGGGATAGACGTTGAAGCCGCCGGAGATCACCAGATCCTTGCCGCGGCCGAGGATGTGCACGTAACCCTTGTCGTCGATCTTGCCGAGATCGCCGGTGATGAAGAAGCCGTCGTCGCGGAATTCCGCTTTGGTCTTTTCCGGCATCCGCCAGTAGCCCTTGAACACGTTCGGGCCCTTGACCTCGATCATCCCGATGCTGTCGCGCGCGATCTCCTTGCCGGTCTCGGGATCGGTGACGCGCACGGAGACGCCGGGCAGCGGCAGCCCGACGGCGCCGGGCACGCGGTCGCCGTCATAGGGGTTCGAGGTGTTCATGTTGGTTTCGGTCATGCCGTAGCGTTCGAGAATGGCAAAACCGGTCCGCGCCGACCATTCGCGGTGGGTGTCGGCGAGCAGCGGCGCCGAGCCCGAGATGAACAGCCGCATGTGTTTGGTGGTTTCTTTCGTCAGATTCGGGCTCTGCAGCAGCCGCGTATAAAAGGTCGGCACGCCCATCAGCACGGTCGATCGCGCCATCAGCTTGATGATCAGTTCGGGATCGAGCTTCGGCAGGAAGATCATCGAGGCGCGCGCGAACAGCGTCACGTTGCTCGCCACGAACAGGCCGTGGGTGTGATAGATCGGCAGCGCATGAATCAGCACGTCGTCTTTGGTGAAACGCCAATAGTCGACCAGCGAGAGGGAATTCGATGCGAGATTGTCATGCGTCAGCATCGCGCCCTTGGAACGGCCCGTCGTGCCTGACGTGTAGAGGATCGCGGCGAGATCGTCATTGGCGCGGGCGACGGTCGTGAAGGCGGCATCGGCCGAGGCTGCGGCATCCGTCAGCGAGCCCTTGCCGTCGGCGCCGAGCGTCTCGACCCGGGCCTTGCTCTTGGCCGCGATCGCACCAATGCCCTCGGCCTTCGAGGGATCGCACACCACCAGTGACGGCTCGGCATCGCCGATGAAGTATTCCAGCTCGTTCAGCGTATAGGCGGTGTTGAGCGGCAGATACACTGCGCCGGCGCGCACGGTGGCGAGATAGAGCACCAGCGCCGGCACGGACTTTTCGGTTTGCGCTGCGACGCGGTCGCCCGGCTTGACGCCCCTCGAAACCAGCACATTGGCCATCTGGCCGGCGCGGGCGATCAGATCGGCATAGCTGATGCGCGTGCCGTCGAGCATCTCGATCGCGAGCCGGCTGGGATCGTCGAGGTTGTCGAACAGGCGGGAAAACAGGTTGGCGCTGGCGGTGGTGTTCATGCAACATTCCCTGAGGGGCGCGAAATTTCGGCTGGATTAGCAAAAAGGCCCCTCACAAAGCAACGGAGACAGTTTGCATGTCAAATAACGGGAAACGCGTGGCCTGGGTGACCGGCGGCGGCAGCGGGATCGGCGAATCCGGGGCGGAATTCCTCGCCGCCGACGGCTGGACCGTGGTGATTTCGGGCCGCCGCAAGGAAGAGCTGGATCGGGTGGTCGCGAACATCACTAAAAAGGGCGGCAAGGCCGAAGCCATTGTGCTCGACGTCAGCAAGAAGGCCGATGTCAACAAGGCCGCCGACCAGATCCTGGCAAAACATGGCCGGATCGACCTCTTGGTCAACAGCGCCGGCATCAACGTGCCAAAGCGAAGCTGGGCCGATATGGAGCTGGAAGGCTGGGACAAGCTCGTCGAGATCAATCTCAACGGCGTGCTCTATTGCATGCACGCGGTGCTGCCCGCGATGCGCAAGCAGCAGGACGGCTGCATCATCAACGTCGCATCCTGGGCCGGGCGCCATGTCTCCAAGATGCCGGGCCCGGCCTACACCACCACAAAGCATGCGGTGCTGGCGCTGACCCATTCCTTCAACATGGATGAATGCGTCAACGGCCTGCGCGCCTGCTGCCTGTCGCCCGGCGAGGTCGCAACCCCGATCCTGAAACTGCGTCCGGTGGTGCCGAGCGAAGCCGAACAGGCCAAGATGCTGCAACCGGAAGATTGCGGCCGCACCATCGCGTTTGTGGCCAGCATGCCCGCGCGGGTCTGCATGAACGAGATTTTGATCAGCCCGACGCATAATCGGGGGTTTATTCAGACGCCGGCGAACCGGGACTAAAGCGGGATGAGATTAGGTTGAGTTCGACCGGCATCGGGAACTCCACCTCTCCCTTCGGGAGAGGTCGGCGCGAAGCGCCGGGTGAGGGTTTACGGTCTGTCGTTGGAGCAGCGCGCCCTCACCCGATTTGCTGCGCAAATCGACCTCTCCCCGCTGGGGAGAGGTGAACAGAGTCCGGAGCGAACGACTGAACCTAGTCCCATCGCGCTTCGGGTAATTTCAACATCCCGCCGTCGTTGCGAGCGAAGCGCAGCAATCCATCGTGCGGCGATGCAAGAATGGATTGCTTCGTCGCTTGCGCTCCTCGCAATGACGAAGGGTCGGTCGAACCTGCACTTGAGCCCAGTCGATTCTGCCGCTATACCGACCACCTCGCGCGACTGGCGACAAGCAGATGGGGCACCATCGGGAAGCGCGGGATAATCAGCCGCGCGCCTGGGCAATCGGAAAACTCCGATCCACCTTCAAGATGAAGGAGCGCCCAGTGTTGACGTCCATCCAGATCGCGGGATTACAGACCTTCGGATATCACGGCCTGTTCGAGGAAGAGCGCCGCCTCGGCCAGAAATTCACCTTCGACATCGATGCGACATTGCAGCCGGCGCCGACGCACCGGGACGACCGCCTGGATGCATCGGTCCGCTACGATGCCGTGGTGGAGGCCGCGGTGGATCTCGCTGGCGCGACCAAATATCAGACCCTGGAAGCGCTCGGAGAAGCTGTTGCGATCGGCCTGTTGCACCGCTTCGCCTTGATCGACAGCATCACTGTCGGCGTCTCCAAGTTCAGTCCCCCGATTCCGCATACGCTGAGCAAGGTCGGCATCAAGGTGCATTTGGTTCGCGCCGATCTCGCAAGTCCGTGCGCAGAGGAAGCTCGACAGCCATTTGTCCAGGTGACTGCGTGAGCGGGGCCGTTCCCCTGCGCAAACATTTCGCGTTCAGCCGCGGTTGGCATACGGGGCGACCAACTGACCCGACGGGCAAATCATCACTTCCGATTTACGGAAGTCGTGTCAAGCCCCGAAATGAAAGATATTTTGCTTTTCCGAAATGGCAAATCAGGGCATATCCATGCCCATCCCGTCCCACTCAGAGGGGCGTTGGCCATCGTCACAACGAGGGGCGGGGAGCGGTGGACGTGACAGTTGCGCTTGACGCGCGCAGCTTGAGCGTACGGTAAAGACGTGTGGTCCTGACGCCGCGACGCTGGCGTCCATGCACTTGGGAGGCGTCTGACTTCCCAGGGCGCGACGGAGGCAAAAGAGCCGTTCTCCGGGGAGAGCACGTTATAAGCCGTAAAGCCATCGCGCAGGGAATGTCGGATGTTCTCCGCTGCCCTGTATGCTCATGTGCGCACTTCTCTGTGCACATTGCACATGAGACCGCGGGTGCAGCGCGCATCCGGCATTCCCTGCGCTCTCTGTTTAGGGGGGCGGAACGTTAAGAGCAGACCTCGGGCATTTCGTGCCGCGAGATCGCGAAACTGTAACTTCCGTCATTGTCTGCAACAAACGCGAGGCGTTTGTTGCGGGGAGAGCGAAGCGAAGCAATCCATGTCGCCGCGAGAAAGAAAGAATGGATGGCTTCGTCGCGTTGCTGCTCGCCATGGCGGTTGCCTCACGGGAATCACCCACACGGGCCACAGCTCCGAAAGTTTCAGCCATCACGATAAATTATCCGCCGAAACCGCCCGACAGACCTCCCGTAACTCGGGCCAACGACGATGCAAACGTTCAGGTCAATCGGCCCACGTCGTTGTTCTCAGCACCGGCGGCCCCCGCCGGAGACCTCAATCATCGGGAGAAGATTCCATGTCGAACCGTATCGCTTATCTGACCGCCGCTGCCTTCAGCGTCCTGGCTCTCACGGCCACTGTTACGGCGCCGGCGCGCGCCGAAGAGAAGACCGTGATGGTCGGTGGCGCCGCGATGTTCCCCTCGAAGAACATCGTCCAGAACGCCGTCAACTCCAAGGATCACACCACCCTGGTCGCTGCCGTGAAAGCCGCCGGGCTGGTTCCCACGCTGGAGGGCAAGGGCCCGTTCACGGTGTTCGCGCCGACCAACGCCGCCTTCGGCAAGCTGCCGGCCGGCACCGTCGAAACGCTGGTGAAGCCCGAGAACAAGGCGACCCTGACCAAGATCCTCACCTACCATGTCGTGCCGGGCAAGCTCGCCGCGGCCGACCTGAAGGACGGCATGAAGCTCAAGACCGCCGAAGGCGAGGAACTGACCGTGAAGCACGACGGCGGCAAGGTCTGGATCGTCGACGCCAAGGGTGGAACCTCGATGGTCACGATCCCGAACGTCAACCAGTCCAACGGCGTGATCCATGTCGTCGACACCGTGCTGATGCCGGCGTCATAACCCCGCGCAGCCCTGATTAGTCCCAACAGGATGCGTGGACGGGCGAGCCGGGGCACCCCCGGCTCGCTTTTTTGTGATCCGACGGCGCCTCCATGCGTCGATCTGGTCGCACGGGGGCGGTAACGAAAACCCGGTTCCGGGCGTATAACCCGGTACTGAATTGAGTCACGGATCAGCCATGTCGAGCATCACCGCCAGCGACCAGCAAGCCAGCGCGAAGGGAATACCCGAGGCGACGCGCGCGAAGGTCATTCAGCCGGCCTGGGTGCGCGCCCTGCACTGGACCAATGCCTTTGCCATGGTCCTGATGATCATGTCGGGCTGGCAGATCTACAACGCCTCGCCGCTGTTCGGCTTCACCTTCCCGGGCAGTATCACCCTTGGCGGCTGGCTCGGCGGCGCGCTGTTGTGGCACTTCGCCGCGATGTGGCTGTTGATGGTCAACGGCCTGATCTATCTGGCTCTGGGCTTTGCCACCGGCCGCTTCCGCAAGAAGCTGCTGCCGATCACCCCTGTCGGCGTGATCTCGGATACCAAGGCCGCGCTGACCGGCAAGCTGTCGCACGAGGATCTGTCGAAATACAATCAGGTCCAGAAACTGCTCTATGCCGGCATTATCGTGGTCGGCATCCTGATCGTGCTGTCGGGACTTTCGATCTGGAAGCCGGTGCAGCTGCAATATCTGACCGCGCTGTTCGGGGGCTACGACACCGCCCGCTACGTCCATTTCGTCTGCATGGCCGCGATCGTCGCCTTCATGGTGGTTCATGTCGCGCTCGCCCTCCTGGTGCCGAAGAGCCTGCGCGCGATGATCATCGGCCGCTGAGGAGAATAGCCATGCGCCGCCTTCGCAACCTTCTGATCCCCGGCGTCGACAAGAGCCTGCTGCTCAAGGACGCCGTCAAGACCATGCCGGACCTGACGCGCCGGCGCTTCGTCGCCGGCGGCGCCAGCTTTGGCGCGTTGACGCTGCTCACCGGCTGCGATGTGACCGATCAATTCTCGGCCGAGCAGATGCTGAAGCAGGTCTCGAAATTCAATGACGCCGTGCAGGCCTGGATGTTCAATCCCGATGCGATGGCGCCGACGTTTCCGGAAAGCGCGATTACAAAACCGTTCCCGTTCAACGCCTATTACGGTCTCGAGGACGCACCCGAAATCGAAGGCAAGGACTGGAAGCTCGAGGTGCGCGGCCTCGTCGAAAACAAGAAGCCGTGGACGCTGGAGGAACTCTACAAGCTGCCGCAGGTCAAGCAGGTCACGCGCCATATCTGCGTCGAAGGCTGGAGCGCGATCGGCAGTTGGACCGGCACGCCGCTGCGCGATTTCCTGAAAATCGTCGGCGCCGATACGCGCGCCAAATATGTCTGGTTCCAGTGCGCCGACAAGGACGGCTACAATTCGCCGCTCGACATGCGCACCGCGCTGCATGCGCAGACCCAGATGACGTTCAAATTCGGCGACGAGATCCTGCCGCGCGCCTACGGATTCCCGATGAAGATCCGCGTGCCGACCAAACTCGGCTTCAAGAATCCGAAATACGTGCTCTCGATGGAAGTCACCAACGACTACAAGGGCGGCTTCTGGGAAGACCAGGGATATAATTCGTTCAGCGGGAGTTGAAGAGGGCGAATAGCGAGTAGCAAATGGCGAATAGAAGGCCCACTTGCTATTCGCTATTCGCCAGTTTCTTCTGAAACGCGCACAACACCGCACCGATCGCCAGCATCGCCGCCGAGATGTTCAGCGCGAACGATAGGCTGCCCATCGCGTCGGTGATCGCGCCGACCACGATCGGCCCGAGCGTCTGGCCGATGCCGAACGCGATCGTCAGCGCCGCGATGCTGGTCGGCCAGGCCGCGGGCGCATAGTTGAAGCGCACGAACGCGGTGGTCGAGCCTACCAC
This sequence comes from Hyphomicrobiales bacterium, assembly GCA_017305715.1. Lineage (GTDB taxonomy): Bacteria > Pseudomonadota > Alphaproteobacteria > Rhizobiales > Xanthobacteraceae > Bradyrhizobium. The sequence goes on from JAFKKG010000034.1 coordinate 109,470, forward strand.
CGCGAAGAAGGCGACGCCGAACACCAGCGCCGAGATCGCCAGCAACAGCGGCGAGTGCCCGAAGATCGGCAGCGCCGCGCCGATCGCGTTGACACCGAGAATGGCCGTGGTGGCAAGGCCGCCGCGGTCCATGGCCAGCACCCGGCGCCACAGCCACGGCGTCACGAAGGCGCTGACTCCGATCAGGCTCCAGAACAGGCTCTGCGCGGGCGCGCCCCCGCCGCCGTCGCGGACATAGGCGATCATGAAGGTCATGTAGGCGATATAGCCGGCGCCGAACAGGAAATAGCCGATCAGATAGACCAGCACGGGCCGGATCGAGAATTTGGCTGGCGCCGCGCTGTCGATCGCGCCATTCGTGCCGAACGGCGTCAGCAGCAGCGGCAGGATCATGGCCACGGAGAGCAGCGTCAGCGCCCACCACACGATCCACCATGATCCCGGCCCAAAGGCTTGCAGGACGAACGGTGCAATCAGTCCCGATGCCAGGATGCCGGAGCCGGGTCCGGCGTAAAACAGGCTGAGCAGGAAATTCGCCCGCTCGGGATGCCGCTGCGCGATCGTGGCGGCCAGCGCCGCACCGCCGACGAATCCGCCGGCCGCGCCGATGCCCGCCAGCAATCGCGCAAAGCTCAGCACCCAAAAATTGCCCGACAGCGCGCACAGCGCCAGCGAGGCGACCGCGGCCAGCGTTCCCCAACGCACCGTGCGCGCCAGCCCGTAACGCCGGATCATCCGCGCGGCGAGCAGCGCGCCCGCGAGATAGCCGACGGCGTTGATCGTGTTCATGAAGCCGGCGGCGGAATAGGACCACCCCAGCGCGTCGCGCATGTCCGGCAGCACCAGCGCATAGGCAAAGCGACCGATCCCAAGACCGATCGTTGGCGCCAGCGAGAGAATGAGAATCAGCCACGCGGGATGCATGGTGGAGGGTGGGTGGTCAGGCGCTCGCACAGGATACTCCGGCAGGGCGCGCATTGTGGCAGGCGCGCGTTCCCTTGCACAGCGCGCCGGAAGCAATGGTGTTGTGCCGATTGCGCAATTTCGGCCGACCAGCGCCAGCGCGCTCAGCCGAAAAACCAGCCTCGCTCGCCGGGCCGCCTTGCCAATCCGCCTTGGGCGCTTTAGCACTCCGGCGGAATTCCGGGGCCTGCGTCATGCCCGGCCTCGCGCCGGGCATCCACGTCTCCCCGCTCGCGACGTTAGACGTGGATGGCCCGGACAAGCCCGGCCATGACGATTGGATGAGGAAACATCATGGCGACCCATAAACTGCTGCTTCTCCCCGGCGACGGCATCGGCCCCGAAGTGATGGGCGAGGTGCAGCGCCTGATCGACTGGCTCAACGCGCAGGGAATTGCGCATTTCGAGACCGAGCAGGGGCTGGTTGGCGGTTCCGCCTATGACGCCCACAAGGTTTCGATCAGTGAAGGCGACATGGCAAAGGCCATGGCGGCGGATGCCGTGATCTTCGGCGCGGTTGGCGGCCCGAAATGGGACGCCGTGCCCTATGATGTACGGCCCGAGGCCGGCCTGCTGCGGCTGCGCAAGGATCTCGGCCTGTTCGCCAACCTGCGCCCGGCGGTGTGCTATCCGGCGCTGGCGGAAGCCTCCAGCCTGAAGCGCGAGATCGTCGAAGGCCTCGACATCATGATCGTGCGCGAGCTGACCGGCGGCGTTTATTTCGGTGAGCCTAAAACCATCACCGATCTCGGCAACGGCCAGAAGCGCGCCGTCGATACCCAGGTCTATGACACCTACGAGATCGAGCGCATCGCCCGCGTCGCCTTCGATCTGGCGCGCAAGCGCCGCAACAAGATGACCTCGATGGAAAAGCGCAACGTCATGAAGTCAGGCGTGCTGTGGAACGAGGTGGTGACGCAGGTGCACGCCCGCGAATACAAGGACGTGACGCTGGAGCATCAGCTCGCCGATTCCGGCGGCATGATGCTGGTGAAGGCGCCGAAGCAGTTCGATGTCATCGTGACCGACAATCTGTTCGGCGACATGCTGTCCGACATCGCGGCGATGCTGACAGGATCGCTCGGCATGCTGCCCTCGGCCTCGCTCGGCGAGATCGATGCCAAGACCAAGAAGCGCCGCTCGCTGTTCGAGCCGGTGCACGGGTCAGCGCCGGATATCGCCGGGAAAGGTCTCGCCAACCCGATCGCGATGATTTCCTCGTTCGGGATGGCGCTGCGCTACTCGTTCGACATGGGGTCGCTTGCCGACAAGGTCGATGCGGCGATCGCGGCGGTGCTTGCCAGCGGACTTCGTACCGCGGACATCAAGTCCGAGGGAACGACGGCGGCCAGCACCACACAGATGGGCGATGCGATCCTGAAGGAATTGCAGAAACTCCACGCCTAAGCGAAGGGCTCCGTTGTCCCGGCTCAAGGCCGGGACAACGAAAATCAGTAATACGGAATCGGGAACGCCTGCGGATAGCCACCCAAATCCGACGGTGGGTTGAGCGGCTGACGATCGAGCGGACGATTCTTGTTTTCCATGCCGAACGATCGGGACGGCGGGAACGCATAATCCTGGAATTTGCGGTCACCCGGCAAGACTTCCGTGCCGGCGTCGAGCCACGAACGCGTGGTGACGTAAACGCGGGTATTCGGGCCCTGCTGGTAGACCCGGTTGGGGCCCTGCGGTCCGTAATAATGACGGCCGTCCTTGTCGTAACGCGGCTTGGACTGGGCGCTGGCGGCGGTCGCGCCGACCGCCACAAAGGCCGCTGCAGCCAGCAGCACCACGAGCTTGCTCGCAGCGGGGAATTTTTGGGTCATCGCATCCTCGTCATTGCCGCCACTCGGGGCTGGCGGATCGCCAAATCGGATTGGCGCTCATTGTAGCCACGGCAGGGCGGTCGCCACTAGGTCTATTGCGCCACACCGGACCAGAATAATGCCGGCAGAAGCGAAAAAGTTTCATGAAAACCAGTATCTTGGCCGGGTTCACGGGAAGCAAACGCGTCAAAATTAAGACTAGAAGGCGCGGCGCAATTGCGGATTGCCGACACCGGTCAGCCAATCTGCCGACAGGACCGGCGCGGCGGATGTCGCGCAGTCGCCGCGCCTGAGTTCGGCGCGGGCGAACAATTCCGCCAGTTTTGGGTCGTTTCCGGTGCTGAGCAGCGTCAGCCGGTTCAACATGCAGGAGATCGCGGCGCGGCGGGCGGGCAAATTGTCGCCCTGGCACGACCAGCCGGAGATGCGGACATTGGGATCGCTGACGCGCTTGATGAATCCGAGGCAGCCGTGGCCGCTGTCGGCGCCGTCGCCGGTCAGGCGCAGCAGGGTGACGGGGCCGAACTTGCTCTCGATCAGGCCCGCGGTTTCCAGTTCGCCCACGCCGCCCGGGTCGATCCGCGCGGCGATTTCCGCGATCGCGGGGCCCTCATGGCTGAGTTCGCGGCCCGGGCGATAGATCTCGAGTTCGGCGGCCGGCCTTTCGGCGGCGCCAGCCCAGCGGAAAACGTCCCGGCGGCCGCCTTGCGGGTGCCGAAAAATCTTGTAAGCCTCTGTTTTATCGTGAGGATCAAACGCGCTGACGGCGAAAGCGCGTGACGAGCGGTCGGCCAGGTTCCAGGCGCTCCTGGCCGCGGAGTCCGTCGCGGCATCGGGCAACTGTTCCCATAGCGCGAGGCCGCCGATGGCGAGTAGGGCCAGCGTCATGGCATAGGCAAACAGCCGTGCCAGCGTACCGCATACCTCGTCCACAAAGCCGGTCAGCGCGGGACCAATTCTCGTCGTATAATCGGATTTGGCCGGTTCGGCCGAAAGGGACTGCATCAAACGCCCAAACGCTGCGGTCTAACGTTGTTGCAAACGTTGTATTGAGGGTGTTTCTCGCATAGAAGCGCTGCCTCTTCCCTTTCCGCCGTGGGCGAGGGGACGGCATTTTTCTTCGGAGAGTGAACGATGGGTTACAAAGTCGCGCTGGTCGGAGCGACCGGCAATGTGGGGCGGGAAATGCTCAACATTCTCGACGAACGCAAATTCCCCGCGGACGAGGTGGTGGCGCTGGCATCACGCCGCAGTGTCGGCGTCGAAGTGTCGTATGGCGACCGGACCCTCAAGTGCAAGGCGCTCGAGCATTACGATTTCTCCGATATCGACATCTGCCTGATGTCGGCGGGCGGCGCGGTGTCGAAGGAATGGTCGCCGAAGATCGGCGCTGCCGGCGCGGTAGTGATCGACAATTCGTCGGCCTGGCGGATGGATCCGGACGTGCCGTTGATCGTGCCCGAAGTCAACGCGGAGGCCGTGACCGGCTTCACCAAGAAGAACATCATTGCCAACCCGAATTGCTCGACTGCGCAGCTCGTGGTGGCGCTGAAGCCGCTGCACGACAAGGCCAGGATCAAGCGCGTCGTGGTCGCGACCTATCAGTCGGTGTCGGGCGCCGGCAAGGATGCGATGGACGAATTGTTCTCGCAGACCAAGGCCGTCTACACCAACAGCGAGCTGATCAACAAGAAATTCCCGAAGCGTATCGCCTTCAACGTCATCCCCGAGATCGACGTGTTCATGGAGGACGGTTACACCAAGGAAGAGTGGAAGATGATGATGGAGACCAAGAAGATTCTTGATCCCAAAATCAAGTTGACCGCGACCTGCGTGCGCGTGCCGGTCTTCGTCGGCCATTCGGAAGCCGTCAACATCGAGTTCGAGAATCCGATCACCGCCGACGAGGCCCGCAACATCCTGCGCAATGCACCGGGTTGCCTCGTGATCGACAAGCACGAGCCCGGCGGCTACGTCACGCCGTATGAGGCGGCCGGCGAGGATGCCACCTATATCAGCCGCATCCGCGAGGACGCGACGGTCGAGAACGGCCTGTCGCTGTGGTGCGTCTCCGACAACCTGCGCAAGGGCGCGGCGCTGAACGCGGTGCAGATCGCCGAGTGCCTGATCAACCGCAAGCTGATCAGCGCCAAGAAGAAGGCGGCGTAGCAGGCAGGCGCAGCGGTCACGTGGAAACAGGGCGTCAGGCAGCAGGCGATATGACGGAAGAGTCAGCTTCCTATCGGCCCAATCCGAAGCTGAAACGCGTCGAGCTGGGTTTCGAAAACCTGCTCTTCAACAGCCGCTGGCTGATGGCGCCGTTTTATTTCGGCCTCGTCATCAGCCTGGCCGCGCTGCTGTTCAAGTTCTGCATGGAGCTGTGGCACTTCATCCTGCACGTTCCCGCCGCCAAGGAATCCGACATCATCCTCGGCGTGCTCAGCCTGATCGACATCTCGCTGACCGGCAACCTGATCCTGATCGTGGTGTTCTCCGGTTACGAGAATTTCGTCTCGAAGATCGATCCCCGCGGTCATCCGGACTGGCCGGAATGGATGACCAAGGTCAATTTCGGCGGTCTGAAGCAGAAGCTGCTGGCCTCGATCGTTGCGATCTCGGCGATCCAGGTGCTGAAGGCGTTCATGAACATCGACATCAGTTTCGAACCGACCAAGCTGGCTTGGCTGGTCGGTGTGCATCTGGTATTCGTGGTGTCGTCCTTCATGCTCGCGATCGGCGACCGCTTTGGCGGTGACGGTCACGGCGGCGAATAGCGCAGACCGGCGTTACGGGCTGCCCGGCATCCCGGCGACACTGCGAAATTCCTTCGCCGTCTGATCGAGCACGAACAGCGAGCCTTCCGCGACGCCGAAATAGGCGCCGTGCAGACTCATCTCGCCGCGTTCGACCAGGGTGCGGACGAACGGGAACGTCATCAGGTTTTCGAGGGAGCGGAAGATCGCGGCTTTCTCGATCCGGACCGTGAAATCCTGCATCGTTTCGCGGTCGCGCTGCTCCACGACCTCGCCCGGCTTGATGAACATCTGCATCCAGCGGCCGATGAAATCGCCCGGCGACAACGGATCGATCTTGTCGATGAAGGCGCGGATGCCGCCGCATTGCGCGTGGCCGAGCACCACGACATGCTTGATACGAAGCACGTTGACCGCATATTCGAGCGCCGCGGACACACCGTGCGCGCCGCCGTCGGGCTGATAGACCGGCACCAGATTGGCGACGTTGCGCACCACGAACAGCTCGCCTGGGCCGGCGTCGAAAATGACCTCCGGCGAGACGCGGGAATCGCAGCAGCCGATCACCATCACGGCGGGCGACTGGCCGCGTTCGGACAGTTCCCGGTAGCGTGACTGTTCTGTAGGCAGCCGCTGCGAGGTGAAGGTCCGGTAGCCGTCGAGCAGATGTTGCGGAAATGCGGTCATGGCCCTTGCCTAACCATAGACCGATGACAGGAACAAGGCTTTCGGAGGGATGTTTGAAATGATATCGCGTGGGGTTCAAAAACCGTCAGGAAACCAGCCATGATCCGTCCGCGCCGCAGCCTGTTGTTCATGCCGGGATCGAACGCGCGGGCGCTGGAAAAGGCGCGCAACCTGGCCGCCGACGGCATCATCCTCGACCTTGAGGATTCCGTGGCGCCGGACGCCAAGTCGCTGGCCCGCGACCAGATCGCCAAGGCGATCGCAGCCGGCGGCTTTGGCAGGCGCGAAGTGCTGATCCGGGTCAACAGCCTGGATACGCCGTGGTGGATCGACGACGTCGGCATGGCCGGCAAGGCCCGGCCCGACGGTATTCTGGTTCCCAAGATTTCCAGCGTTGCCGATCTCAACGCCATCGCCAATCGGCTCAGCGACATCAACGCGGACGCCTCGATCCGGGTCTGGGCCATGATCGAAACCGCGCGGGCGGTGCTGGATGCGGACAAGCTGGCAGCGGCCTCGAAGGATTCGGAAACGCGTCTTGCGGGCTTCGTGTTCGGGCCGAACGACATTTCGCGGGAGACGCGGATCCGGATGCAGCCCGGCCGCGCCGCGATGATCCCGATGATCACCCATTGCATCCTGGCGACGCGGGCGCACGGCCTCGAGATCCTCGACGGGCCCTATAGCGACATCAGCAACATCGACGGCTTCGCGACCGAATGCGCGCAGGGCCGCGATCTCGGTTTCGACGGCAAGACGCTGATTCATCCGAGCCATATCGAGGCCTGCAACGCGATCTTCACGCCGCCGGCGGAGGAAGTCGCCGAAGCCCGCAAGATCATCGCCGCCTTCCAGCACCCCGAAAATGCCTCGCGTGGTGCGATCCAGCTCGACGGCCGCATGGTGGAGCGGTTGCACGCCGATATGGCCAAACGGACCATCGCGATTGCGGATGCGATCGCGGCGATGGGGCATTCATAAGCGTCAGGCGACTAGTTTCTGTACTCAAACCCCTTGTCGTTGTTGGTGAGGAGTGATTCAAGGCTTCCAAATGGAGGCTTTAATGGCACGCTTCGATTTGACCGACGCAGAATGGACGATCATCGCACCGTTGTTGCCGGGAGCTGAAGGCAAGAAGAACGGCCGGCCCCGGCCGGATGATCGCAAGGTTAT
>JAFKKG010000035.1 GCA_017305715.1 Hyphomicrobiales bacterium
CCTCTTCAAATGGAGGGCGCAGGGAATGCCGGATGCGCGCTGCACCCGCGGTCCCGTGTGCGAACAGTGCAAAGAAAGCTGCACACGAGCATACAGGGCAGCGGAGAACATCCGACATTCCCTGCGCGATGGCTTTACGGCTTATAACGTGCTCTCCCCGGAGAACGGCTCTTTTGCCTCCGTCGCGCCCTGGGAAGTCGAACGCCTCCAGGAGCATGGACGCCAGCAACGCGGCGTCAGGACCACACGTCTTCACCGTACGCTTTGGCCGCGCTCGTCTGGCGACAACCTCCACGTCCACCGCTCCCCGCCCAACGTCCGTGACGACGGCCGACGCCCTTCTGACCAGGACGGGATGGACAAGGTCGTAGCCCTGATTTGCCATTTCGGAAAAGCGAAATATTTCTTATTCTGGGGCTTGACACGGATTCCGAAATTCAGAATACGTGATTTGCCCGTCGGGTCAATCTGACGCATCCTGCCGCGCCGTTTCTTCCCTTCTCCCCTTTAGGAGGGAGTTCGTTGTCTCTACGTCTTGCGCTTGCCGCCGCCGAGCCCGAGCAACGACTGCAGCGCGAGTGCGACGTCATCAGCGGGCCGCCCAGCCAGGCTGACGGCGTTGAGCGCGCCGAGGATCAGGTCGCGCAGCAGCCGCGGATCGGCGTCGCGGGTCAGGACGCCGGCGCCCTGCGCCTCGGTGACGAGTTCGGTCCACCGCGAGACATAGTTGCGGCGGAGTTTGCGGGCCACGGCGCCCGCTGCATCCCTGGGGAATGAAGGTCCGAGCACGGCGACGGTATAGTTGCTTAGTTCATGCACGGCGGTGGCGTGCGCGCGGATCGCAGCGCCCAGTCGCGTGGCGGCGCTGGCATTTTCCGGAACCGCCGCCAGCGCGGAATCGAGAAAGGCCAGCGAGGCCAGCAGGCCCTCCTCGAGCATCGCCTCGACCAGGCGATCCCTGGATTCGAAATGGAAATAGACGCTGCCGGTCTTCAGGCCGGCCGCGGCTGCGATCGCGTTGATGCTGGTGCCCGCGACGCCGTGACGGGCCACCTCGGCGGCGGCGGCATCGAGCAGGCGCTTGCGGGTGCGATCACCCTTCGATGCCTGGCTCGCTGGCGATGCCTGGCTCGCCCGCGATGCCTGGCTCGCATTCGCCGGAGAATCGGCCGCGGCCGGAATGTCGTCGCGTGTCACCGCAGCCCTCACGATTCGCAAGCCCTCAGTTAATACGGCGATCGTAGCCACGCCAATAGGGCTCCCGCAGCACATGCTTGAGAACTTTCCCCGTAGCGGTGCGCGGCAGCGTGGCCGCGATATCGACGCTGGTCGGGCACTTGAAGGCGGCCAGCCGCTGCCGCACGAAACCGATCACCTCGTCCGGGCTTACCTCAGCGCCCGGCCGCGGCACCACGATCGCTTTGATGGTTTCGCCCCAGCGTTCATGGGGAACGCCGATCACGGCCACTTCCGCAAGCTGCGGATGCGTGGCCAGCACATTCTCGACCTCGACCGGATAGACGTTTTCGCCGCCCGAGATCACGAGGTCCTTGGCGCGATCGACCAGGAAGATGCGGCCCTCCGCATCGACCCGGCCGAGATCGCCGGTTCGCAGCCAGCCATCCGGCGTCAGCGCCTTCGCCGTCTGCTCGGCATCGTTCCAGTATCCGACGAGGTTCTGCTGCGAGCGCGTCCAGATTTCGCCGATTTCGCCCGTGGCTACATCGCCTGCGTCAGATGTCGATACGACCCGGATTTCAACCCAGGGGTAAGGCCGGCCGGCGGAGAGCAGCAGATGCGCCAGCGGCCCGTTCGGATCGTGTTCATGCGCCGGCAATTGCGCGAACGCGCCGGTCGCTTCGGTGAGGCCGTAGATCTGGATGAAGTCGCAGCGCAGCACCGCCATCGCCCGGGTCAGCGCCACCGGGCTGATCGGCGCACCGGAATAGAACACCCGGCGCAGACCGAGCTTTCGCGGGCCGGCCTCGGCGGCGGCGCAGATGGCGGACAGCATCGCCGGGACGAAGAAGGCAACGCTTACTTTTTCCGACTCGATCGTGTTCAACACGCCGGCGGGATCGAAGTCGCGCACCAGCACACAGCGGGCGCCGCGCGCAAGGCCGGCCAGCGCCCAGGCCAGACCGCCCATGTGGAACAGCGGCAGCGCGACCAGGCTGACATCGTCTGCCGTGAATCCCCACTCCACCGAAATATCGTCGAGCAGCACGCGCAGATTGGTGCCATTGGCAAACATCGCGCCCTTCGGCCGCCCGGTGGTGCCGCTGGTGTAGAGCTGGAACGCGATATGCTCCGGCTCCGGGCGGACGCCGCGATCCTGCGGCGGGCCGCACCATTGCGCATAGGGTATCCAGCTCTGATGCGGCCCGAGCGCCACGATCGTCTTCAGCCTGCCTTTGACGACAGGCGCCACGCTGCCATCGACAAACGCGATTGTGGCCTCTGCGTCCTCGATGATCGCCGCAAGTTCATCGGCCGCCAGCCGCCAGTTCAGCGGCGTCATTACCGCGCCCGCGAGCGCGCAGCCGAACAGGATTTCGAAATAGCGCGGATCGTTCTTGCCGAGATAGATCACGCGATCCTGCGGCTTGACCCCGTCGCGCACCAACGCTGATGCGACGCGGCAGGCCTGGTCATGCAGACGCGACCAGGAAAGTTCCGCGCCATCGGCACGGATCATTACCCTGTCGGGTGCCTTGGCGACACCATGTTCCAGCAACGCACGCAAGCTCCCCGTCATGACGCCCTCCCCGCTTGTGTTGTTCAAGAATGTTTATGGCGCGCTCGCGCTGCGATAGAGACCGATCTGCTTCATCAGGCCGAGCAGATCGTAGGTGGCGTAAAGCCGGCAGGCGCGGTCGCCGCGGAAGTCGAACACCTCATGTCCGGCGAATTCGAACGCACGGCCGGTGCCCGCGATGCCCGGCGGATCGATCCGGCCGCTGAAATGACCGGTGCCGCGCCAGGTGTACGCCACGCGCGCCATATGGTCGGAGAACATCGGTGGCTCGGTAACTTCCCATTGCAGGTCCGGATACGCTGACAGCACGTAGCGGATGTATTCCATCGTCGCCTGATGGCCGCGCACCTGCCAGCCGGTGTGGCGCGTGGTCGGACTATCCAGCACGAAGTCTTCGGTGAGGATGTCCCGCACGCGTTCGGGCCGGTTGCTGTTCCAGCAATCGATCCACCCCTCGGCGTACCATTTGACGGCGAAGGCCCGGTCCAGCGGCGCCTGATCAGCTTCCGTCACGTGCATGCTCATGCGCCCCTCCCAAAAAACCTAATTGTTATTAGAAACTAAATAAGGTTAGATTATGAGTCAAGCGCCGTTGTCGCCGCCGTCAAGCTCTGCGACATTGCGCGCCAAAACAGAGGACCTTAGGGATGGAACGCCAAAATCCTGCCGATCTCGCCCGCGCGCTCTACGCAGCCCTTGCCGCCGGCAACCGCGAACAACTCGACGCGCTGCTGCACCCGGAATTCACCGGCCGCACCGCCGCGGGCATGCCGTTCGGCATCGGCGGCGATCATGACGGGCCCGCGGCGATGCGGCGCAATGGCTGGGGCGCTATCGCCCGGCATTTCGAGGCGCGCGCCGAGCCTGAACACTTTCTCGATCTCGCCGATGGCCGCCTGCTGGTGACCGGCCGTTATCGCGGCCGCGGCAAGCAAGGCGGCGCAGCCCTCGATGCGGCCTTTGCGCATGTGATCGCGGTCGACCAGGGACGCATCAAGTCGCTCGAACAATTCACCGACACCGCGCGCTGGCATGACGCCGCGGGTCCCCTGCGCACCGTGCTGCTCGATGTCGAGGGTGGCCTTGCCACCTTGCGGCTGAACCGGCCGGACAAGGGCAACGCGATCGATGAACACATGGCCGCCGATCTCGCCGAAGCCGCCACCCAGATCGCGGAACGGCCTGAGGTCCGCGCCGTGCTCATCACCGGCAATGGGCCGAACTTTACCGTCGGCGGCGATCTCGGCCTGTTCGCGGGCACCGAACGTGAAAAATTGCCGAACCGGCTGCGCCGCATGATCGACAGCTATCATCTGGCGATCGAGCGGCTGACCGGCATCGACGCGCCGGTCGTGGCCGCCGTCCGCGGCGGCGCCGGTGGCGGCGGATTGGGACTGCTCTACGTTGCCGACATCGTCGTGGCGGCCGAGGATGCGCGGTTTGCGCTGGGCTATGGCGCGCTGGGTCTCACCGCCGATGGCGGCAACACCTGGTTCCTGCCGCGCATGGTCGGGATGCGGCGCGCGCAGGAACTTTTTCTGCTGAACCGCCGACTCACCGCGCAGGAGGCGCTCGCCTTCGGTTTGGTGTCGCGCCTCGCCCCTGATGATGCCGTGGAGAGCGAGGCGGCCGCCCTCGCCGCCAAACTCGCCGCCGGTCCGACACGCGCCTTTGGCCCGGTCCGCCGCATGTTGCGGCAATCATTCGAGACCGGTCTTGCCGATCAGCTCACAGCGGAAAAAGACTCGATCGTCGCGGCCAGCGCGACCGACGATGCGCAGGAGGGCATCGCCGCCTTTGTCGCCAAGCGCCGCCCGCAATTCCGCGGCGGATAGCCGGCCGGCGCGCTTCAGCGCTTGCCAGCGGAGCCGAACCCGCCGCCGCCGGGCGTTTCCAGCGTGAGGCGCGATCCCGGCGCGGCCACCAGGGTTTCGCGCGGGTCGATCGGCTCGCCGTTGAGCAGCACGCGGCCGGTGGCGCCGGGTTCGCCGCCTTGCATCCCCGGCGCGGCGGTGCGCAGCCGATCGGCCATGAACGACATCGCCACCGGCTCATCGGCGAGCAGGTCGATTTCGAACACCTGGCCGTCGCCGCCCCGCGTCTTGCCGGCGCCGCCGGTGCCGCGCCGCAGCGCGCGCCGGACAATGCGGATCGGCGCCTGGGATTCGATCACCTCGATCGGGGTGTTGGCGAGGTTGCTCGGGAAGCTGAGCGCCGGTAGGCCGTCCCCCTTCGCGCCGGCCCCCTGGCCGCCATTGAGGAACAACGTCGAGGCAAACCGCTCACCCTGATGCGCGCCGGCAAGCTGCACACACCATAGTGGCGAGCCAGCCGCGGCACGAACACGGTCGGGCACCACTTTGGCAAGCGCGCCCATCACGGCGGTCGGCAACAGATGCCCGGTCATGGCGCGCGCGCTCACTGCCGCGGGGAATTTCGGGTTGAGGATCGATCCCAGCGGCGCGGTCGTGGTGATCGGCCGGAACGAGCCGTCATTGTTCGGCACGTTCGGCGCCAGCACGCATTTGAGCGCATAGGCGGTGTAGGCGAAGGTGTAGATCGGCACCACATTGATGGCGCGGGGCAGTTGCGGCGAGGAGCCGGTGTAATCGACGGTCAAGGCATCGCCCCTCACGACAATCCGGCAACGGATCGTCACCGGCTCGATGAAGCCATCGACGCTCGCCTCATATTCGTAGTCGCCGTCCGGCAGGGCCAGAATGGCGCTGCGCATCGCCGCTTCCGAGCGCGCATGCATTTCCTTGCCGACCGCAACGAGGTCGCATTCGGTCTCGTCCAGCGTCTCGAGCAGGCGCTGCGCCAGCATGCGGTTGGCCGCCACCTGCGCCCATAGATCGCCCAGCACCTGCTCGGGAATCCGCACATTGTTCTCGATGATCTGGATCAGCGTCTGATTGATGGTGCCGGCGGCGATCAGCTTCATCGGCGGGATGCGCAAGCCCTCCTCATAGAGGTCACGGTTGCCGGGCGAACGCAGCCGGCCGCCGATATCGGGCGAATGAGCGACGCTGCCGGCGAATCCCACCAGGATTCCGTCGCGGAACACCGGCATCGCGATGTTGATGTCGGGCAGATGCCCGGTGCCGAGCCACGGATCATTGGTGATCAGGATGTCACCCGGCTTCAGCGTCTCGCGCGGAAACACCTTCAGAAAATGCCGCACCGTCTCCGGCAGCGTACAGATGAACGAGGGAATGCTCTGGCTCGATTGCGCCAGCAATTGCGCATCGCGGTCGAGCAGCACGACGGCATAGTCGTTGGACTCGCGAACGATGGTCGAAAACGAGGTGCGCACCAGCGTGGCAGCGGCCTCGTCAACCAGGCTGACCAGCCGCGTCCAGAGAATTTCCAGCGAGATCGGATCCATGGTTGTCATCCTTCGCCTCCGAGCTGGATCAGTACGCTGAGGTCGCCGAGCACGTCGACATCGGCTTCGACGGGCACGACGATGGTCGATTCCGATTCTTCGAGAACCAGCGGCCCGCGCAGCCGCGTTCCGCCGCCAAGCGCGTAGCGGTCGTAGACCGGCACCTCGGCCATGCTGCCCGCTTGCGTGCAAAAGATCGCGCGATATGCCTTGGGCTTTGGCGTGATGTTTTCGCCGGACGCGCCGCTGGCCGAAGGCCAGACGAAGCGCTTGATGTCCTGCTGCGTCGCGCCGACGATGCGCCAGGTCACGACCTCCAGTGATCCCGCCGGCAGCACGCCGCCATAGTTGATTTCATAGGCCTTGCGGAACGCCGCGTCGAGTTCGGACGCAAAGGAAGGCCCGACGCTTCGCAGCGGAAACGACACGGTAAGATTCGCGCCCTGCCCGACATAGCGCATTTCGACGAGGATCTGCCATGTGACGTCAGCCGGCCGGGTCAGCGCGGTCTTGAGCTCCTGCTCGGCATCGCGCTTGAGGTCTGTGAGGGTTGCGTCGACCTCGCGCCAGTCGATCGCATCGAGCCGCGCCGGCCGCGACCAGGAGCGGTCGACGCGCAGCGGCGCCGCCAGAAATCCGAGGCAGGAGCCGGTGCCGGCCGCAATCGGAAACAGCACGCGCGGCACGCGCAGTTTTCGCGCGATCTCGACGGCGTGAACGGGACCTGCGCCGCCCGTCGCCACCATGGTGAAGCGCCGCGGATCCTGCGCCTTCTCGGCGATATGCACCCGCGCTGCGCCGGCCATCGCCTCGTTGACGACATTGAAGATGCCTCTGGCGACCTCGTGCGGCGCCAGCGACAGCCGCTCGCCGAGACGCCGCAACGCGGTTCGCGCGGCGGAGGCGTCGAGCGCCATCCGGCCACCGAGAAAGAAATCCGCATTGAGATAGCCGAGCATCAGATCGGCGTCGGTGACGGTCGCGCCTTCGCCGCCCCGGCCGTAGCAGGCCGGACCGGGATCGGCCCCCGCACTGTCGGGACCCACGGTCAGCAAGCCAAGATCGCTGATCCGCGCGATGCTGCCGCCGCCCGCCCCGATCTCGATCAGATCGATGCTGGCGACCAGCAGCGGCAGGCCGCTGCCCTTCTTGAAGCGGCGGACCCGCGCCGCCTCGAAGCAATGCACGACGGACGGCTTGCCGCCCATCACGGTGCAGAGTTTGGCGGTGGTGCCGCCCATGTCGAAGGCGAGAACGTCGTCGAACCCGGCGGCGCGTCCGGCATTGGCCGCGCTCAGCACCCCGCCGGCCGGCCCCGACTCCAGCGTCGTGATCGGCACCTCGGCTGCGATTTCGGCCGAGGTCGAGCCGCCGCTCGATACCATGATGCGCAGCGGCGCATCGATGCCGGCCTGGCGAAGCCGCGCCGAGAGTTCGTGCAGATATTTGGCGACGATCGGCTGAACGAACGCATTCGCGGTCGCCGTCGTGGTCCGCTCGTACTCGCGTATTTCGCGGGCGACGCGCGACGACAGCGAGATCGCAAGCTCCGGCAACGCGCGCCGCAAGGCGTCGCCCATGCGGATCTCGTTCTCGGGATTGACGCAGGCGTGCAGGAACGACACTGCGACGGATTGAACGCCGGATTGCCTCACCTGTTCGACGACGGCGGCGATCCCGGCCTCGTCAGGCGCAACAAGGACGACGCCGTCGGCGCCAATGCGTTCGGCAAGCTCGAACCGGTGCTCGCGTGCGACCAGCGGCTTCGGCATCTCGATGTCGAGGTCGTAGAGGTCGTAGCGCACCTCGCGGCCGATATCGATGATATCAGCGGTGCCTTCAGTCGCGACCAGTGCGGTCCTGGCGCCCTTGCGTTCGATCAGGGCATTGGTCACCAGCGTGCTGCCGTGCACGACTTCCGATACCGCCCCGGCCGGGCTGCCGCCGCCATTGAGGCGACTGACGGCGCCGATGAGATCGTCGACCACCTCGGCCAGCGCCTGGCCGGGATCGGTCTGGGTCGTCAGACGCTTCGCCAGCCGCACCTCGCCGCTGCCAACGTTTTCGATGACGCCATCGGTGAACGTGCCGCCGATATCGATCGCAATCCGGTAATTCATCGTCAGCGTCCTTCGAAACGTGGCTTGCGCTTGGCGGCGAAGGCGGCGCGGCCTTCGATGTAATCCTGGCTGGCATAGACGTCGTCGGCCAGTGTCTTGCAGCGCGCCAGATCCGGAGCGGCGGCGTTCCGCACCGCCTCGTTGATCGTGACCTTGGCTGCGGCGAGGCTGAGCGGCGCGGCATCGACGAGTTCGCTCGCCAGTTCGTCCACGATACGAAGCAGCGCCTCGCGCGAGGGCGCCAACTCATGCACCAGTCCGATTTCGGCGGCCTTGTCGCCCTCGATCCGGCGTCCGCCGAGCACCATCTCCCGGGTGCGCGCGGGGCCGATCACGTCGAGCAGCTTGACGATATCCTCAAAGCGATACGGCAGTCCCAGTTTGACGGCCGGCACGGCGAACCGTGAAGCCGGCGTGCAATAGCGGAAATCGCACAGCAAGGCGAACTCGAGGCCGGCGCCGAGGCAGTAGCCGTCGATCATGGCGATGGTCGGCTTCGAGATGGCCGCGAGACGCTCGCAGACGACGCGCTGAAGCCCGTTATAGTGCTCGATCTGCGCCGAGGTGCTGCGAACCTGGTCGAACTCGGACACGTCGTTGCCGGAACAGAACGCCCGCTCGCCGGCGCCGGTGAGAATCAAAACCCGCGTGGCGCGGTCGGCGGCAACCTCCTGCAGAAGGTCCGGCAACGCCTGCCACATCGCAAAATTCATCGCGTTGTGCCGCGCCGGATTGTTCAGGGTCAGCGTCGTCACGCCGTCCTTCGTACTCAGTTGCAATTGTTGCAGGGTCATTTTGTGAATCCGATGAGCCTAGACGATATTCTGAGCGCGCAACGCGCTGATTTGCCGGGCGGTCACGCCGAGTTCATTCAGCACGTCGGCCGTGTGCTCGCCGCGTTCCGGCGTCGGTCGCGCGCGCCGCACCCCGCGGCTGAGCGACACCGGGCTGCGGAGAAGATCGAGAAGGCCCAGACGCTTGTGGGCTACCCGCAGCCGCATATCGAGCGCCTCGACATGGGGATCGCCGAACATCTCGTCGACGCCGTAGACCGGACCGCAGGGCACGCCGGCCGCGTTGAGCCGGTCCACCCAGTGGCTGACAGTGTTCTGGATGAAGCGCTCCTGAAGGATCGCATTCAGCGCATCACGATTTTTCGACCGCAGTTCTTCCGACCCGAACTCCGGCCGGTCCACCACGTCGCCGAGCTCCATCGTGGTGCATATCCGCCGCCACATGGTTTCGCCGCCACCGGCGAGGTTGAGGATGCCGTCGCGGGCACGGAACAGGCCGGTTGGAATGCTGGTCGGATGGTTGTTGCCGGCCTGCCCCGGACGTTCCTTGTCGATCAGCCAGCGCGTCGCCTGAAAATCCATCATGGCGATCTGCGCCTCCAGCAGCGACGTATGCACCCATTGGCCTTCGCCCGAGGCCTCGCGCTCCAGCAGTGCGATCAGGATACCGATGCCGGCGTAAAGGCCCGTCGACAGATCCGCAACCGGAATACCCGCCCGAACCGGACCCTGCCCCGGCAATCCCGTCACCGACATCAGGCCGCCCATGCCCTGGGCGATCTGATCGAAGCCGGGACGACCGGCATAAGGCCCGGATTGTCCGAAGCCGGATATGCTGGCGAGCACGATGCGGCGGTTGGCGGCGCGCAGGTTTTCGTAATCGATGCCGAGGCGCGTCTTCACGTCGGGCCGGTAGTTCTCGACAACCACGTCGGCCTTGGCGACGAGCGCGTAGAACAGTTCGCGGCCTTCCGGACGCTTGAGATTGAGGGTGATGCTGCGCTTGTTCCGGTGCGTGTTCTGGAAATCCGAGCCATCACGTTCGCCGCCCATGCCCTTCGAACCGTCGACGGCCTCGGGGGCCTCGATCTTGATGACATTGGCACCCCAGTCGGCGAGCTGACGAACGGCCAGCGGGCCGGAGCGAACGCGCGTCAGATCCAGAACGTTGAACCGCGATAACGGCATGGCCGATCAATTCCTGCTGGAGCTTTTCCCGTTCCGGTGGAATCGGAACAGGGCTCCTTCTCTTTGTTAGACGCGTTTTCTTCACGCGAACCGGGATCCGCCTCGCTTGAAAACGCTCTGCTGTGCCGATCAATCGATCTTGATCTGCGCCGCCTCGATGACGTCGTTCCACTTCGCCGTTTCGCGGTCGATGAAAGCCTTGGCGTCCGCCACGCTGTTGCCGACGATGACCGCCCCAAGCTTGTTGAAACGTTCGATGACCTCCGGCTGCTGCAGAATCTTCTGGATATCCGCGTTGAGTTTCGCGACCGTTGCCGGTGGCACGCTGCCGGCGACGGCAATGGTGAACCAGGCCGTTCCCTCGTAGCCGGGCACGCCGGCTTCCGCGATCGTCGGCAGCGACGGCAGGCTGGCCGACCGGGTCGCACTGGTCACGCCCAGCGCCCGGACGTTGCCGTTCTCGATGAACGGCAGCGCGGTCGGCAGATTCTCGAACATCAGCTGGATCTGGCCGGAAACCAGATCATTCAGCGCCGGCGCGCTGCCGCGGTACGGCACATGCGTGATGTCTGCCTTGGCCTTCAGCTTGAACAATTCGGCGATCATGTGCGTCGACGATCCGTTGCCCGCCGAACCGAAATTGAGTGTCCCGGGCTTGTCCTTGACCAGCGCCAGAAATTCCTTGACGTCCTTGGCCGGAACGGAGGGATGGACGATGAGCACGTTCGGCACCTCGGCCAGGATGGTCACCGCCTGAAGATCCTTGGCCGGATCGTACGGCAAGGTGCGGTAGATCTTGCTCGCGGCGTGAATACCGATCGTGCCGAGCAGCAAGACCGAGCCGTCGCCCGGGCCGCGCGTCACCGCCTCCGCGCCGATGTTGCCACCGCTGCCCGGCCGGTTCTCGACGACGACCTGATTGCCGGTCAGCGCGCCGAGCTGCTGGGCGACGATTCGCCCGAGAACGTCGGCCGTTCCGCCGGCGGAAAACGGCACGACGAGGCGGGCCTGACTGAATTGAGCCGATGCCGGATCGAACAGAGCGCCGATGAAGAGAAACAGTATAGCCGCGATCAACCTCATCGTTGAGGCTCCTTCAGAAAGAATGGTACCCGGCAAGGCACGTCGCGCAATCAAGCATCGGCCCGCTATTCCGGCCAATCATATTACGCCACTGCACTATGCAGTATTGATATACATGCCGCTATGGGGACGGCTGATGGGATTAGATCGAGTGGGAACCGAATCGGGAATTCCACCTCTCCCATCGGGAGAGGTCGCGCCGAAGGCGCGGGTGAGGGGTTACGGCCTCTCGTTGGAGCAGCGCCCCCTCACCCGATTTGCTGCGCAAATCGACCTCTCCCCGCTGGGGAGAGGTAAACTGAGTCCGGAGCGAACAACTCAACCAAATCTCGTCATGCCCTACCGCCTTCGGGGCGCCCGCGCATCGGTCTTGAAGTGATCGCTGATTTGCGTGATCAGCGCCGAAGTGAGCGCCGACATGGCAACATGGCGGGGATAGGCCACAAAAACCTTGACGCTGATCGCCGGCTTCACCGGGACCACACGCAGCCCGGCCGAAAACACCGACGCGATGTAAGGATTCACCACGCCGATTCCCGCTCCGGCTTCCGCCAGCCGGCAGATCGTCGCCGAATACGTCGTTTCGATCACCGACGCCGGCGTCACCTTGGCCTGCCTGAGCGCGCGTCGCCACTCGTCGCCGAGATCGTCCTCGCGATCCAATGTCAGCAATGTCTCGGACTGGAAATGCCGCGCTCCGACATGCGCGTTCGCTGCCAGCCGGTGCGAGCGATTCATCACGCACACCGCCGCGACCTGGTCGACGACTTTGGCTTCCAGCTGCGCACCCTCGAGATAGAGCGAATTGGTCGTGACACCGAGATCATACAGCCCGTTCAACAATCCCTCGCGGACATCGTAGGAGCTGATCGTCCGCAGCGTGATGTGGACGTCGGGGTGGCGCATCTTGAAGTTCGCCATGACGGTGGGCATGACGCTCATGCCCAGCGCCGGCGTACAGGCCACACGCAAGCGGCCGGTTCCCGAGCGCTGAAGCAGCCCGACGGTCTCTTCGATCGTCTCCAATCCGAGAAAATTCCGCTGCACCGCCTCGAACAACATCACGGCCTCGGGCGTCGGGCGCAACCGGCCGCGATCGAGTTCGAACAGTTTGAGCTTTGCAGCCGACTGGATCTGCGCCAGCGAGCGGCTGATCGACGGCTGCGTTGTATTGAGCATGTTGGCGGCCGCTATCGTCGTGCCGGTCAACATGACCGCCCGGAACGCCTCCACCTGACGAAAATTTATGCGCGCCGACACACATCGAGCTCCGGTTATGACGATGGCATCATATACCAACACTACGGGACGAAATGCCAACCGAAGCTCGTGCCGAGGCGAAGGTTAGTCGCCGGCGCGGTTTACCCGACGACACCAATCTGATCGCGGCATCCCAAATGCAGTGGATGCGGCAAGCGGCGCTACAGCCAGGTGGGAGGCCAGGCGTTCATGCCGCCGCATCTTCCGCTGCGACCATCGCTTGCCTGATGATCTCGACCGAACGGAGCGCGGGATGCCGTGCAAAGCGGGAGCGGAGAACCGCGGGATCGCGGTCCGGCCCCGCTTCGATGCCGAAGTCGATGGTCGCCCCTCCTTCGACATCGACCGTCATCCGGAATTCGGCGATCCGCAGTCCAAAGCGCTGCACGTCGGCCAATAGCTGCGACGCCGCGGCCAGCGAATCCGTGGCAACAGCCCTGAAGACGACGGTCGAAGCGCGATATCCGGCGGATGGCATTTGCTGATCTCCTCGGGGCGGGACTGTATCGCCGGGTGGGCAGGTGAATTTCCCGATATTTTATGCGATACTCGCCATTGGCAGAAGAATCATCTGATTTTTTGGAGAATAATGATGAAATCGTCTTCGGCGGCGAAGCCGCGAATCGGGGCCGATCTCGACCTGATCGACCGAAAAATCCTGTCGGTCCTCGGCAACGAGGGAAGGCTGACCGTCAACGAGCTGGCCAATCGCGTCGGGCTCTCGTCTTCGCCGTGCTGGTCGCGGGTCAGGCACATGGAGCAGATCGGCGTCATCCAGCATTACTCGGCCGTCATCGACCATGTCGCGATCGGCCTGAAGGATATCGTCTTCATCGAGGTCACGCTGGACAAGCACGACGACAAGGTGCTCTCCCGCTTCGGTGACGCGCTTGCACGGATCCCCGAGGTCATCGAGGCCAATCTGGTCACCGGCGAATACGACTATCTGGTCAAGGTCGCGGTCGCCGACACCACGCATTACGAGCGCTTTCTTCGCGAAAAGCTCTACCGGATTCAGGGCATCCGGCACACGCGCTCGACCTTTTCGCTGCGGACCCTGAAGCGGGTGATTTCCGCCGATCCGCTGCTCGTCCATGCCGGCACTTAGGTTTCCGGCTATACTGCGTATCGTATCCTGGTGATCCCTGCCCTTCCCGCGAGGAATTTGACGAGTATGAACCGTTGAGAATCGCAATCGCGCTGTTGCTCGGCATGCTGGCCTCGGCGGGCGCGCAGGCTGCCGATCCCATCGCACTCGCATTCCCCGTCAGATGCGAGTTGGGCACGACCTGCTTCGTGCAAAGTTACGTCGACCACGATCTCTCCAAGGGAAGCCGCGACTATCAATGCGGGTCGCGCACCTATGACGGCCATGACGGAACGGACATCCGCGTCCTCGATCTCGGCATGCAGCGTTCGGGCGTCGAGGTGCTGGCGGCCGCAAGCGGGCGCGTCGCCGGCGCAAGGGATGGCATGTCCGATATCTCGGTGCGAAGCATTGGAAAGGCCGCGATAGCCGGAAAAGAATGCGGCAACGGGGTCGTTCTCGACCACGACAATGGCTGGCAGACGCAGTACTGCCACATGGCCAGGGGCAGCATCCGCGTCAAAACCGGCGATCGGGTCACCGAGGGCCAGCCACTCGGACAGGTCGGCCTATCCGGCGAGACCGAATTTCCGCACCTTCATTTCACGGTCCGGCTGGCGGGCGCGATCGTCGATCCCTTTGCGTTCGGCCCCGCACTGGATTCCTGCAAGAGCGGCGGCCGGTCGCTCTGGGCGCGCGCACTGGACTATCGGCCGCGTGACGTTCTCAACTATGGATTTTCGGCGGTGGCGCCGACGATGGAACTCATCGAGTCCGGCGACATCAAGAACAATCCGCCAAACCGTCAATCGGCTGCGCTGGTCGCCTACATCCGAGTCATCGGGCTGCAAAAAGGCGACGAGCAGTCCCTTACCATTCAGGGACCGGATGGCCTGTTCGCCGAATACGCGGCCCCGGCGCTGGAAAGCAACAAGGCGCAGTATTTCATATCGTCCGGCAAAGCGCGCAAGGCGTCCGCCTGGCCGCCGGGAAACTATGCCGCCACCTATCGGGTGACGCGAAACGGCGCCGAGCTGTTGCGCAAAATGTTCGACATCCAGCTCGATTAGGACGCGGACTCATGAGGACGCAGCCATAGCCTGACGCGCATACGACGGTTGATCCGTTTACATTGCGCCGCGGCCCCATAGGTGCGCGTTCTCTCTAAGCCTATCGATCGCTCGCTCAGGTGTGATGTAGTCGATCTCATCGCGCGTTAGGCCGATGTCCTTCAGACTCGCGTCGCTCAGGTCAGCCACGGCGGCTCGCGAGTCCAGGCGCTGGCGTCGTTGCTGAAATGCGCACCAATATCGCTTGAACCAGATCCCGATGCGCCGCGTCGACGCGGCCATTGATCCGGCAGGATTCCCTTCAGACAACGCACCGTCCGGCGGTGCAACGGACGCATTGAGGCGCACCGCGGCCAATGCGATGGGCAGGTCGAGGCCGGGCCCCGCCGCATCGCGCTCGAGCCCGGATGGGATGTTCGTCTGTTGGGGTGGCATCGGATGCTCCTGCTGTTGCGCCGGCAGGGAGCGTGGCCAAACAAAAGGCCCCGTCCGATGCCGGCGGGGCCTGGTGGAAATGATCGCGTCGACGAATTCCTAGCGCACGACTCCTTCCACGGCCCAGCGAGAGCGGGTCGAGTGTTTACGGTTCGCGATGCGCACGACGTTGATCATGCCGCGTAGCTACCACGGAGACCGGTCCAAATCAAGGGATGCGCCGATGTTGCTGGCATCCAGAGGCGCTCTCCTGGCTGATGCGACGTCCGCTCTGGCCTTGTGCGACGCTTATCGAATGCAGGGCCTCGGCCATCCACGATGTCTGCCTCTCCGCCTTCGCCGCATCGCGCCGCCCATTGCCCATGATATATGACCGATATACACTTGGGTTGACATTGCTGCAGCCGAATGTCCCACCCCTGGGACGACAGATCCGAGGACAGGTTGAACGCCAGAAAGCCAGCCAAGCGTCGGTCCCGGGCCAAGGAAGCGCAAGACGGTACGCTTACCGACCGCGCCTATCGCGAGCTCGAGGAGATGATCGTGACGCTGCAATTGATGCCGGGTACGGTGTTGTCGGAACAGGCGCTCTCGGTCCGCCTGAAGATCGGCCGGACCCCGATCCGCGAAGCCTTGCAGCGTCTCGCCCGCGACGGCCTGGTCGTGATCATGCCCCGGCGCGGAATCATGGTCTCCGAGATTAATTTGCTGCTGCAACTGCGGCTGCTCGAAGTCCGGCGCGAACTGGAACGGCTGATGGCGAGCCTCGCCGCCGAACGCGCCACCGAGGACGAGCGGCGCGAATTCGCCGAGCTGGCCGAGGCGATGCTGGCGGCGTCGGCAAAAGCCGACGACATCGCATTCATGCGGCTCGACCAGCGCTTCAATTCCCTGATCGCCACGGCGGCGCGAAACGAATTCGCGCGGCGGTCGATGGGCCTGATGAACGCGCTATCACGCCGCTTCTGGTATCAGCACTACCAGGAGGTCGCGGACATGCCGCTCGCCGCCAAATTGCACGCCGCGGTGGCCGACGCAGTGGCGCAGAAAAAAGCGAAGGCGGCCGCGGTCGCGTCCGACCGCCTGATCGACTACATCGAGGATTTCGCGCGCAAGACGCTCGACGCCTGATCCACCCAAAATTCTTGATGTGCGTTTTCTTGACGCGAACCGGTGTCCACCCCGGATCAAGTCCGGGGCAGGCTTTCGCTGGAAAGCGTTTAGTCGAACGTAACGACGCTGCGAATGGTTTCGCCGCGCTTGAGCGCCGCAAAGCCCTCATTGATTTCCTCGAGCCTGATGTGGCGGGAAATCAGTTCGTCGAGCATCAGGTCACCGTCCAGATAGGCCCGCGCCAGCAGCGGAAAATCGCGGCGCGGACGCGTGTTGCCATAGCTGACGCGGCGGATGCGCTTTTCCTGCATCAGCGAGCCCCAGCGAAACGAGACGTCCTTGTTGACGTCGATCTTGCCGAGCCAGATGATCTGGCCGCCGGGTCGCACGGCCTCCGCGGTCACCCGGAATGCCGCAGCGCTGCCCGCCGCCTCGAGCACGACGTCGACGCCGCGTCCATTGGTCTCGCGCTTCGCGGCGGCGACCGCATCGTCCTTTGATGCGTCGACGCCATGGGTGGCGCCCATTTTTGCCGCAAGCACCAGTTTTGCCGGGTCGATATCGACCGCGATGATCGCCCCTGCGCCAGCGAGCCGCGCGCCCTGCACGGCGGCGAGCCCCACCGCGCCGCAGCCGATCACCATCACGGCATCGCCATAAGCGATGGCGCCGAGATTGAGGGCTGCGCCTGCGCCGGTCATGACGCCACAGCCGATCAGGCAGGCGCGGTCGAACGGGATTTCCTTCGGCACCGGAATGGCCTGCTGATCCGACACCACGCAATATTCGCCGAACGAACCCAGGAACATCAGTTGCTGCAACGGCCGGCCGTCGGCGAGCGCGGTACGCGTCCCGCCGTCGAACGCGACACCCTTCGGCCCTTCGCCGAGATATTGCTCGCACAGGATCGGCGCATCGCGGTCGCAGTAGAAACAGTGCCCGCAATGCGGATTCCACGACAGAATCACGTGATCGCCCGCCTTGACGCCGCGCGCATCCGCACCGACCCGCTCGACGACACCGGCAGCTTCGTGCCCGAGCACGATCGGCAAGGGATAGCGCAGCGATCCTTCGATCACTTCGAGATCGGTGTGACACAGGCCGGCGGCCCGAATGCGAACCAGCACGTCATTGGGCTTCAATTCGGACGCCGTGATGGTCTCGATCGACATCGGTGTTTGCGCGGCATGCAGGACCGCGGCGCGATATTGCAAAGCCATTTAAGCGACCGCCTTGCCGGAAAGCGCGGCAAGGGCCGCGTCGATATCCGCCGAATTCATCTCCCATTCATTGCCGAAATTCGCCACCACGGCCTGCATGAACGGTTCGACCGAGGCTTTTGCCTTGTCCCTGTCGCCGAGATGATCGACCAGCAGTGCCAGCGCGAGCTGGCGCGGCTCGGGTCCTTCGTAGCTCCATTCAAAGCCGTTCTTGGTGAATTCCCTGACGGCGGTGCAGGGATCGAGCGGCACGCCGTCCACGGTCACCTTGACCCCGTCGATGGTTCGGTCTCCGACATAGCGTTTCATGCCGCTCTCCTGTCTTCCGCGATCGAAGCCGCCGTCACGAGGTGGCCTCGATCTGGCCTGCGATCACCCGCATGACGTCACGGTCGCGATGCGCCTGCGCCAGCGTTCCCGAAAACATCACCTCGCCGCGCTCCAGAACATAGATCCGGTCGACGTAGTCGGGAATATGGTGGACGTTGGATTCGGCGATCAACACACCCTTGCCCATTGCCCGGATCGACGCAACGCCTTCCGCGATCAGAGGGATGATCGCCGGCGAGAGCCCCTCGAACGGCTCATCGAGCAACAGCAATTTCGGGTCGAGCGTCAGCGCGCGGGCGATCGACACCATCTTGCGCTCGCCGCCGGATAGCTGCCCGCCACCGCGCGCCAGATATTGCCGCAGTTTTGGGAAGACCGTGTAGGCCTCCTCGATTCGAACACCGGCCGCCCGGCCGGACGGCCGCGTCCAGGTCGACAGTTCGAGATTCTCGGCTACCGTCAGGTCGGTATAGACTTCCGATTCCTCCGGCGAAAACCCGATGCCGCGTTGCGCGATCTGCCACGTCGGCAGTTTCGTCAGGTCAGCGCCCTCAAAACTGATGCTGCCCGACCGGGCAC
Source organism: Hyphomicrobiales bacterium (assembly GCA_017305715.1). Taxonomy (GTDB): domain Bacteria; phylum Pseudomonadota; class Alphaproteobacteria; order Rhizobiales; family Xanthobacteraceae; genus Bradyrhizobium. Next base: position 18,426 of record JAFKKG010000035.1, read on the forward strand.
GCCGATACCCCATGATGCTGCGAAACGTGGTGGTCTTGCCGGCGCCGTTGCGGCCGACCAGACAGACCAGCTCGCCCGCGGCCACCGACAGGCTGATGCCGCCCAGGATGCGGCTGCCCTCGATGTCGACTTTGAGATTCGACAGCTCCAGCATCAATGCGGCTTTCTCAGGGTTTGCGGGCGCGTTCCGACCACGGCGGCGATCATGGCGGGATCGGCGAAGAAGGCCTGCGGCGACATATCGGCGAGCACCCGTCCCTCCTGAAGTGCGACAATGCGATGCGAGTAACGTTCGACGAGATCCATGTCGTGCTCGACCTGGACGATGCCGCGCACGCCGGCGGCTTTCGCCGCCGAGACCAGAACTTCCATGATCGTGTGCTTGTCGCCGGTCGAAACGCCGCTGGTCGGCTCATCCAGCAGGATGACGGAAGGATTCAAGGCAAAGGCGCTGGCGATGTCGAGCAGCTTCTTCTCGCCCTGCGACAGCGCCGAGGCGACCGTCTCCAGCCGGGCGCGCAAACCCAAAACCTCCGCGATGCGTTCGGCATCGGCCTGCAGCACATCATCGCGCCTCAGCGAGCGAAACGGATTGCCGACACGGAGCAGGCGGGAGGCGACCGCCACCGCCAGCGTTTCGCGCACCGTCAGCGCCGGGAAGATGTTGACCAGTTGGAACGCACGCGACATGCCGCGCCGTGCGAGTTCGACCGGCCCGACGCCGGCGATATCGCGTCCCTGAAAGCGCACCTCGCCGGTCGTCGGCCGCAGCAGCCCGGTGACGACATTGACCAGCGTCGTCTTGCCGGCCCCGTTCGGGCCGACGATGGAGACGAACTCGCCGTCGTTGACATGGAACGACACGTCACTGAGCGCCTTGAACGCGCCGAAACTCTTCGAGACGTTGATGGCCTCAAACAGCGGCAACGCATCGGCGGCGGGAGCGGCCTGCATCTCATCGCCCTCTCTGGCGCCGGTTGAGCAGCGCCTCGATGGTGCCCGACAGGCCCTGCGGCATGAACACGACCAGCAGCACCAGCACCGCACCCATCACGAAGCGCCAGTATTGGGTGATCGACATGACAAAATCCTGCAGCAGGACGAAGGCCAGCGCGCCGACCGCGGGTCCTGCAAACGTTCCGCTGCCGCCGAGGACGGCCATGAACACCAGGTTGCCGGAATGGGTCCAGTACGCCAATTCGGGGTCGGCAAGTCCCGTGGTGACGGCCAGGATGGTTCCTCCGATGCCGCCATAGACCGCCGAGATCACGAAGGCGGCGAGCCGCATCCGGAAAATCTGCACGCCGACATAGGCGGCCTTGCCGGCGTTTTCGCGGATGGCCCGCAGATGCAGGCCGAACGGCGACTGGGTGATGCGCCACATGGCCAGGCCCAGCACGGCGAGCAGAACGAGCGCATAGTAATAGAACGGGCCGGTCAGGAACGCGGTCTTGCCGCCGCGCCATTCCATACCGAGCAGCAGCGGACGCAGCACGCGCATGCCCTGATCGCCGCCGGTGATGCCATAGAATTTGAACAGGAAGGAATGGAACAGCATGCCGAACGCCAGCGTCAGCATGCCGAAGAATATCTTGGTGTAACGAACGCATAACGCGCCGACCACCAGCGAAATCAAACCGGACACCAAGGCGGCCGTGAGTACCATCAGCTCGAAGCTCAGGACCCCGAATTTCGAGGTCAGGCTCGCTGCCGTATAGGCGCCGACGCCGAGAAACAGCGCGTGTCCAAAGGATAGCAGGCCGGTAGAGCCGAACAACAGATTGAACCCGAGCAGCGCGATGCTGTAGCCGATGAACGGCAGCATCAGGAGCAGCACATAGGGCGAGGCAATGAGCGGCAACAGCGCCATGACCGTTATCAGCGCCAGCAGCACCCACAATCCGTTGGGCCGCAGCGCGCTTCGCCGCGTGATCCTCTCCGCAGCGATGTCGATCGACGGGTTGCTCACGCGGTCGCCTTTCCGAACAGTCCGGCCGGCCTAACAATCAGCACGAGGACCACGACGAGATAGACCGACAGCATCTCCATTTCAGGAACCAGCGAAATCGCGGCCGCCCGCATCAAGCCGACGACGAGCGCGCCGACCAGCGCGCCGCGCATGCTGCCGAGCCCGCCGATCACCACCACTGCAAAGGATTCGACCACGAGATCAACAGCCATATCGAGCGAGGCCGCGCCCGACGGCACCACCAGCGCGCCACCGACCGTGCCCAGCATGCAGCCCACGGTGAACACCAATGCAAAGATTTTGGAGGCGTTGACCCCGAGCCCCTCGGCCATGTCGCGGTTCTCGGCCGTGGCGCGCACGATGCGCCCGGTTTTCGTGCGCTCGAGGAACAGGCCGAGCCCGACCGCGATGGCGAGACTTGCCGCGATCACCAGCAGATTATAGGTCGGGACTTTAACTCCCAGAAGATTCGCCGAACCGTAGGCGAGATAGACGTTATCCATCGTGCGCGGCGTGGCGCCCCACAGATAACGGAATACGTCCTGGAACATCAGCAGGAAGCCGAACGTGATCAAGAGCTGATAGCTCTCGTCGCGGCGATAGATCGTGCGCAGCACACGCTCGATCGGCCATCCGACCAGGCCGATGACGAGACCCGCGACGATCAGGACCGGAAGGAACAACACCGGCGGCATGCCGAGCTTGATCGCAAGGCCGACCGCGGTGATGCCGAAATAGGCCCCCAGCGCGTAGAACGAACCGCAGGCGAGATTGACGATCTTCTGCACGCCGAACACGAGCTGCAGCCCGGCCGCGACGAGAAACAGCACCGCGGCGTGGAATGTCCCGCCCAGGATGACATCCACCAGCTCCGTCATGTCTCAGACCGGCATTTTGGCGGTCTTGATCCACTCCCAGAAATCCGCGCCCGGCGGCTTTTGCAGCTGGTCGGCGCGGAAGGTGTCGATCGAGGCCAGGGTGGGGAAATCGTATTTGTTATTGTTGGTCGAGGGCCCCTGGTAGAACACCTGCTCGGCAATCTTGTCCTTGCGGAAACGGCCCTTGCCGCCGAGGCTCTCGACCTCGAGACCCGGCATCGCCTCGGCCACCTGCTCCTGCGTCGGCCACTTGCCGCCGGCCTTTTGCGCGGCCTCGACGCCGGCCTTGTAGGTGGCGAGCGCGAAATAGGCCCGGTCGGCTTCCCAGTGCGGCGCTTCCTTGTAGCGCTCCATGTAGTCCGTGACGAACGCCTTCTGCAGCGGAGAGGCCTGCGGATGGTCGAAATACAGCGTGTTGTGCCCGAAGATGATCCCCTCCGGCGTGAATTCCTTCTTGAGCTGATTGATCTGCCAGCCCGCGGCCGGCAGCACCATCTTGACGCCCTCGAACAGGCCGGCCGCGTGACCCTGCTTCATGAAGACGGGAAGATCGGCGAACAGCATGGACGAGAAGATCAAATCCGGCTTGGCCGCATTCAGCGCCGCGATATGCGAGGTCAGGTCCATGGTGCCGACCTTGGGCCACTGCTCGGCGACGAACTCGGCCTCGACGCCGAAGCGCGCCAGGATCTGCTTGAACGCCTCCCAATTATTGCGGCCGTAGGAATAGTCCGGGTTGATGCCGGCGACGCGCTTGAACTTGCCTTTAAAATGCTTGACCGCCAGCAGCGATCCCATCACCGCTTCGCATTCATTGTCGGTCGAACGGAAGACGTATTTCGGATTCGGCATCATCTCCTTGACGCCGTCCTGGGTGGTGCCGTCCCACATCACGACCAGCGCCTGCTCTTCCTCGGCGACGGGCGCGACGCCGAGGCTGACCCCGGTCGAGATCAGGCCGTGAATGGCATCGACCTTTTCCTGCAGGATCAGGCGGCGCAGCCGCTCGATCGTATCCTTCGGATTGGTCTCTTCCTCGATCACCAGCTCGAACTTGCGGCCGGCAATGCCGCCCTCCTTGTTCATCCGCTCGGTGGCCCATTGCACGGCGCGGATGCCGCATTCGCCGGCGGTACCGGCAGCGCCCGACCGCGGCGCAATGATGCCGATCTTGAGCGGCTTGTCCTGGGCCAGGGCCGGCGCGAACAGCCGCGGCGCCGCGGCGGCAACCAGCCCGGCGCCCGCAAGTCTGGAAAAATCGCGACGCGTGAACTTCATCGGTGCCTCCCGTTAATGTTGCGCACCTGCCGTGCGTTCTTGGCATACCATAAATATATCACGGACATTTCATCAAGCGATATTTTCGCGCAAAGCCTGTGAATCCCGACTCAAAAGGCTCTTTCCCGTTCTGATAGATTGGTGATATATTAGCCGGCAAAGCCCGGGCGAGGCTTCGGACTGGCCCTGGCTGCGGATCATGGCTGGAGATGGAGACGGCGCGATGGAACTATCCTCAAGTCCAATGAGCGAACGGCAGCGGAATTATCGCGCCAATTACCGTCACCGCATCGCGGGCTGGTACAACGGCCGGCTGCATGTCTTCGTCATCTATGTGATCGGGTTCACGGCCTTGTCGGTCTATTTCGCCAATGTCAGCGATCCGCGCTGGTGGGAGTTCCTGATCGTTCCGGTGACGTTCCTGTTCGCGAATTTCTTCGAATGGTGGATCCATCGCTTCGTCATGCACCGCCCCTCGCAGATCAAGGCGTTTCGCGCGATCTACAACCGCCACACGCTGATGCACCACCAGTTCTTCACCGACACCGAAATGCGCTTCGCCGACCACCACGACTGGCGCGTGACGTTCTTTCCGCCCTACGCGCTCGTCACCTTCACCATGATGTCGATCCCGCCGGCGCTGGTGATGGGCTGGCTGGTCTCGCCCAATGTCGGCTGGCTGCTGATCTCGACCACGACATCGATGTATCTGATCTACGAATTCATGCATTTCTGCTGCCATGTCGACGAAAACTGGTTCGTGCGCAACATGCCGTTCGTCAACACCATCCGCCGTCACCATGCCGCCCATCACAATCAATCGATCATGATGGAGCGGAACATGAACCTCACCTTCCCGGTCATGGACTGGCTGTTCGGCACCTCGGATCTCGACCGCGGGCTGATCGGTCATCTCCTGAACGGCTATGACACCCGCTTCGTCAAGACCAACATGCGCAAGACGTCGCGCACGCCAAAGCCGGACATGACGGGAAACACGACGGGCTTCGCCACGCCGGCCGAATAGGTTCTCGGGGTTGCCATGGACGCGATCGAACCGCATTGGGTTTCATTGCTCTGGTTCGCCGGCTTCGCGACGGTTGGCGCCGTGGCGCTGCTGACGGTCTGCGGCATGTTTCCGCTGCGGTCGCGCCCGGACACGGCGAGATCCAATGCGGCTACGGTACTGGTGTTCGGCAACGCGGTTCTGCTCGCGGCGCTGTTGGCGGGCACGGGATGGTATGGCTATGCCGAACTCAAATGGAGCACGCTGATCGTCGTCACCGGCCTCGTCGTGCTGTTTGCCCCCGGCCTATTCGAAGCATGGCCGGCGCCGCTGCGCGACGGTCCGGCCGGACTGGTCGCGCTGGTCGGCGTTCAAATCCTCGCGCTCGCGGCGCTGGTGAAGGTCGCGGCGCCATCGATCGCAATCGTGTCGTAGCCATCGGGAGATTCACGCGATGCCTGTCAAGATCAAGCTGGGACTCTCGCTGGTTGTCGTGCTGGTGGCGGCCATCGCGGCCTACTACCAGCATGTTCTGGGACACGACCGCATCCAATACGTGGTTGCGTTCCTCGGATTTTTCATGATCTTTGCGATGTGGCTGTTTCCGGAGGTCAAGCGCGAGGAAACCGCCGGCGGAATCAGGCGCGACGGCGGGGCACGGTAAATTCCGGCAACGCCAGGTTCTGACAAGGCTTCCCGATCAACAAGAAAAGAATATCGGAGGAACTCGATGACGAAACTACTGAGCGAAGATGAAGTCGCCGGCTATCGCGAGCGTGGCTATCATTTTCCGGTCAACGCACTGAGCGAGAGCGAGGTCAGGGAATTTCGCGGCAAGCTGGAGGATTACGAGGCGAGGACCGGAGGCCCGATCAAGGGCGAGATGCGTCACCGCAGCCACGTGCTGTTTCCCTGGATCAACGAGATGATCCGCCATCCGAAGATCCTGGATGCGATCGAGGATCTGCTGGGGCCTGACATCCTCTGCTGGAATACCAGCTTCTTCATCAAGGAGCCCCACGATCCCGGCTTCGTCTCCTGGCATCAGGACGCCACCTATTGGGGGCTCGACTCCGCCGATGTCGCAACCGCCTGGATCGCGATGTCGCCGGCCAACAAGGTCTCCGGCTGCATGAAATTCGTGGCTGGCACGCACAAACAACAGGTCCAGCACGAAGACACCTTCGACCAGAACAATCTGCTGACCCGTGGACAGGAAATCGCCGTCAAGGTCGACGAGTCCAAGGCCGTTTTCGCCGAGCTCAAGCCCGGTCAGGCTTCGCTGCACCACGTGCTGCTGTTCCACGGATCGGAACCCAATCGCTCCGATGACCGGCGCATCGGTCTGGCCGTCCGCTACATCCCGACGCGGTTGAAGCAAGCCGTCGGCCAACGAGATTGGGCAACGCTGGTGCGCGGCAAGGACACCTACCATCACTTCGAGCCCGAGTACGTACCGAAGCGGGAACTTGAGCCCGAAGCGCTCGCCTTCCACAAGGCCGTCACCGAAGAGCAGCTTCGCGTGCTCTATCGCGGCACCGACAAGACGGCTTACCGCGCCTGAAGTGCAACGCGACCGTCGCAACGTGCAGCGCGACCGCGCGGCACGTTACGGCTGGCCGGCACGCGCGTTCAGGAAATCACCGATCGCGCCACGGATCTCGTCGAGCTGCGGCGAGCCGTCGGCCGCAACGGCATGGCCGGCGTTGCCGCCTAACCGCACCAGCGTGGCGTCCGGAATGAACCCGGCCGCCTCGATCGCGTCCTCGACCGGATTGTAGAGATCCAGATCGGGAACAAGCAGCAAGGTCGGCGCCCTGATCGATCGCAGCGCGGCCGTCGTATCGCCAGCAAAGCCTGGCGTCGCGCCGACATCGTGGGCGTCATAGGCCCAGCTCTGATAGATCCAGTCGAGCGGATCGGACGCCAAGCTGCGCGCCGCCTCGATCGTCCGCTCCACAAGCCTGGGAATGGCGGCCGGCGCGATGTCCTCCAGCGCCCCCGGCTCGCGATTGGTGATGACGCGCGTCAGCGCAGCCCAAGTCTCGAAGCCGGCGCCATAGGGACCCGACGGAAAACCGGGATCGGCGCGCAGAACCCGGCGGGCCACCTCGTTCATTGCAACCGACCACGAACGGGTACGCGCCATCGGCACGAGCGCCACAAGGCTGCGCATCCGGTCGGGATGGCTGACGCCCCATTGCAGTGCCTGCATGCCGCCCATCGACGCCCCGACGATCGACGCCAGCCGCCCCACACCGAGCGCGTCGAGCAATTTGTACTGGCTCGCGACCATGTCGCGGATGGAAAAGCGCGGAAACGACAGATCGGGCTGGGTCTGACTGTTGCTCGGGGACGTGCTGAGGCCATTGCCGATTGCGTCTGCGCAAATGATGAAGTGCCGCGCCGGATCGAGCGGCCGCCCGGGACCGATCAGAAAATCCAGCCGGTGATGGGTCGAGCCGATCGCCGTCAGGACGAGGATGACATTGTCGTCGGCCGGCGCGCGCGTCCCGTGCACGACATAGCTGATCTCGAAATCGCGAATGGCTTCGCCGCTCTCGAGCACCAGTTCGCCCAGCGCCAGCGTCTGATGGGGTCGATCGATCCAGCCCGGCTGCAATCCCGGATGCCGCCAGCGCGGCCTGCGAAGTGGCATCCTGATCTCCTCACGGCAGCAAAACCTGATCAACGGCAAACTACAGGATGGCAATACTGGAAGTCCAAATTCATTTTCGAGTTCGGCTGCTCAACGATTGGCCCGCAACCTGTCGGAGATATTGCGACGCACCAGCTTACACTGCGCGAAGCGCACGTCTGCGAACATGTTGTTCTCGCCAGCCACACACTCTTGTGCCAGACTTGTTTTGCAAAGGCCGCGGGGACGGCCGGCAAACGGGGGAGAGAAACAATGGACGTTGGGACAGGCATTGCGCTGCTCGTTGCATTTCTTGCCGTCGTCGTACTGATCATCCGCGGACAAAGTCCGATCATCATGTTGCTGATCCTGGCGGTGGCCTGGGCGGCAATTGCCGGTATCGGCATCGACGACATCCAGAAGAAAGTCCTGCAGGGCGGCGGCGTTGCCTATGCGAGCGCCGTGATCATCATCGTGTTCGGCGCCTGGTTCGCCCAGATCCTCATTCAAACCGGGATCGCCGAAAGCGTGATCCGCTCGGCGGTCGAACTCGCCGGCGATCGGCCGCTGGCCACCGCGATGACCATCACGCTCGTCACCGCGCTATTGTTCACGTCGATGTACGGGGTTGGAGCTGCGATCGCGATCGGCGTCATCGCGCTGCCGATCATGCTCAGCCAGGGCATTCCACCCTATGTCGCGGCGCCCGTATTCACGATGGGGATCGGCGCCGGCACCTTCATCAACCTCGTTCAGTTCGGCACATTCCAGAAACTGTTTCCCGGCCTCAAATACGAAGCCCCCTATCTGACCTATTGGGTGGTCGGGATGTGCGTGTACATTCTGGCGGCATGGATGCTGGCGTTCTTCTATCTGCGCAACCATGGTGCGCGCCGGCTCGCCTCCGTCGACGTCGCCGGCGAGAGCGCCCCCGTCCGCAAGCGCACCCCCTACTACACCTACATCGTGCCGATCTTCCCGGTGATCATGGTGCTGGTATTCAAATGGGAGATCATTCCGACCTTCCTCGTCTCGATTCTGCTGGCGCTGGTGCTGACGTGGAAGGACCGGACGCTGCAAGGACATCTCAATCTCTTCAACAAGACATTCGCAGATGCATTCCCCGATATCGCGACCATCGCCGCGCTGTGGACGATCTGCGGCATGATCATCGTTGCGGGACAAACGCCGGAGGTCGCGGGCGCACTGAAGCCGCTGTTCGGACCGGTCCTGCCGCATACACCGCTGCAGGCTGCGATATTCTTCGGCGTGCTCGGAGGCATCGGAAGCATCTATCGCGGGCCGCTGGTCGTAATCGGCACCGGCGCGGCCCTGCTCGCCATCATTCTCGCCAACAAGGACATCCCGATCCCCTACCTCTATTCGATCTGGTTGGCGCCGACGATCGTGCAAGGGAGCATGGACCCGACCAACTCATGGACGTTGTGGACGATCGGACACACCAAGGTCAGTCACGGGCAATTCCTCAAGACTGCCCTGCCGTTCGGCTGCCTGATGGTCGCGGTCAATTCCTTGATTTGCTACCTGATGCTGGGCTCGCTGCAATAGACGGAGAATGTGAGTGATGACTGAACCATCGGCGTCGGACCGCGCCTATCGCATTGGTATCGACGTCGGAGGTACCTTCACCAAGGCCGTGCTGATCGACAATGCGACCCACGAAGTGGTCGGCCGGTTCTCCGTGCTGACCACGCATTCCGACCCGCGCGGCGTCGCCAAGGGCGTGGTCGACGTGTTCCGGAATGTCCTGGTGCAATCCGGTGTCGATCCGAAGGAAGTGATCTTTCTCGCGCATTCGACCACCCAGGCCACCAACGCCTTGCTCGAGGGCGACGTCGCCAGCGTCGGCGTCATCGGGATGTCGACCCGCGTCGAATCGCTGCTGGCGAAAAGCCAGAGCGCGATGAAACCGATCGAGCTTGCTCCCGGCCGTTTCATGAAACCGGCCAACCGGTTCCTGATCAAGGAGACGCTGACCGACGCTACGATCGGCAAGGCGATCGAGGAACTGAAGGCGGACGGCGCCAAGGTCATCGTCGCCAGTTCCGCCTTTGGCGTCGACGACAATGACGCCGAAGAAGCGGTGCGCCGTCTCGTGGTCGAAGCGGGCCTCGCCGCGACCTGCGGCAACGAGATCACCAAACTCTATGGCTTGACGACGCGGACCCGAACCGCCGTCATCAACGCCAGCATCCTGCCGAAGATGATCGACACCGCGACCATGACGGAAGCCAGTGTTCGCGAGGCCGGCATCCAGGCGCCGCTGATGATCATGCGCGGCGACGGCGGCGTGATGGACATCAAGGAGATGCGCCGGCGTCCCGTCATGACGATGCTCTCCGGGCCGGCCGCAAGCGTCGCCGGCGCGCTGATGTATCTGCGCGTCTCCGACGGGATTTATTTCGAGGTCGGCGGCACCAGCACCAATATCGGCGTGATCCGGAACGGACGCCCGACCGTCAAATATGCCCGCGTCGGCGGTCACGAGACCTATGTCAGCTCGCTCGACGTTCGCGTCATAGGCATTGCCGGCGGCAGCATGGTCCGTGCCCGCGGCGGCAAGCTCGTCGATGTCGGGCCGCGCAGCGCCCATATCGCCGGACTTCCCTATGCCGCCTTTGCCAAGCCGGAAGATATCGTCGATCCCACGATCGAGTTTTTCCAGCCGAAGGCGGACGATCCCGACGACTACGTCGCGGTGCGCAGCGCCAATGGCACGCGCTATGCCATCACCAATACCTGCGCCGCCAACGTGCTCGGCTATGCCAAGCCCGGGCTGCACGCGCATGGCAATCTCGAATCGGCGCGGCGGGCGATCGCCGTGCTCGCGGAGTTCATCGGCAAATCGGTCGAGGATACCGCGCGCGCCATCCTCGATATCGCGACCGACAAGGTGATCCCTGTCGTCGACGACCTGATCGCCGAATACAAACTCGATCGCGATCAGGCGGTGCTGGTGGGCGAAGGCGGCGGCGCCGCCGCTTTGATTCCCCACGCTTCCAGCCGTACCGGGCTTCATCACGAAATATCCAGGGATGCCGAGGTCATTTCCTCGATCGGCGTCGCTTTGGCGCTGGTGCGCGATGTGGTCGAACGCGTCATCCCCAATCCGCAGCCGGAGGATCTCAAGCGGATTCGCCGCGAGGCGTTCGAGGCCGTGGTCAAGCTCGGTGCGGCACCTGAGGGTGTCGAAGTCACGATCGAGGTCGATCAGAACACCCACCGGGTCCGTGCCACCGCGATGGGCGCCTCGGAAATGCGCGCCCGCCAGCGCCGCGACGAGATCGGCGAGCCGGAGGCGCGGGAAATCGCCGCCAAGGCGATGGGCATCAGCCTGGAGCGCGTCGCGCTCGCCGCCGCCACGCCGCGCATGCGGGTTTTCCAGGGCGAGGTCGAGGAGCGAAGCTGGGGCTTCTTCAAGAAACGCCGCAGCCCGGTTCGCGCGGTCGACCTCGATGGCGTCATTCGCGTGCAGCGCAGCCATAGCGTCGTCCGTCCGGTCTCGGCCCAGACCGCGCTCGATGGCCTGCGGCGGCTGTGGGAAGACACGACGATCTATAATGGCGACAGCACCATCACGCCCGATATCTTCGTGATCGTCGGTGGCCAGTTGATCGACCTCTCCGGGGTCAATTCGATCGACCAGGCGATGGCGGTGACCCGCAGCGAGCTCGATGGACTGACCGCGGATGCCTCGATAGCGCTGATCGGCATTCCGCCTTCACGGGGGCTCTAGCGATGGCGTTGGTGGCAGGCGCATCGCGGTTGCCGCAAGCCGCTGCGTCGCCCCACTCGCTCGGGTTCGCCATGCTGCAGGCCGATCCCCATGCCTGGCGCCTCGACCACGCCACGCAGCTCGCCGCCGTTTCCGATGCACTTGCCGACGGAACGGCTGCCGCCGCGGGTCTGCGAATGCGCTTCGCTGGTCTCACGCCGGAACAGATCGCCGGCGCGCTTGGCGTTCCGGTCGAGACGACCGAGGCCGATCCCATGGTCGGATCGATCTGGCGGTTTGCCGAATACCGGCCGCGGCCGCCCCGCATCGTGCTCTATCGACGCGGGCTGGGCCCGCTCGAACGCAGCCTCGCCGGCGCCCGCGCCGCGCCATTGCTCGGCCGGGCAACGCCGCGCGACGTCTTCATCGCCCACGAGCTGTACCACCACATCGAAGCCATCAGGCCGGAGGTGCCGATCGCGCGCCGCTACCGCCCGACCCTGTTTCGAATTGGCAACTGGCATTGGCGCACCGGCATCGCTGTCCTGGCCGAGATCGCCGCCGGCGCCTTTGCGCAGGCGCTGCTCGATCTGCCCTCTCACCCCAAGGCGCTGGATTTCGTTGCGGTGGATGCCCTTGCTCTCGCTGCCAGCTAAAGCGCAACATGTCCTTGTTGGGGACAGCAAGAGACACGCCATGAAGAAGCCAGCCCGCCACAATGCTCGCCCCGCCGCGGCTGCCGTCGGCGCCGGGGCGCTGCAGCTCGAAAACGCGTCCATGAGCGATATCGTCGACGCCTTGGCCGATGGGCGGGTCACGGCCACGGCGTTGACCGAATTCTATCTCGCGCGCATCGAGGCCTGTGACCGCGGCGGGCCCATGCTCAACTCCGTGCGCGAACTCAATCCCGATGCAATCACGATCGCGGGCAAGCTCGATGACATCAAGCCATCGGTGAAGCGGCCGCTGGCCGGCGTGCCGATACTGGTGAAGGACAATATCGCCACCGCTGACAAGCAGCCGACCACCGCGGGCTCGCTGGCCCTGGAGGGCGCGCGCGCCCGGAATGACGCGACCGTCGTCAAGCTGCTGCGGAACGCCGGCGCGGTGATCCTGGGCAAGGCGAACCTGACGGAGTTCGCCAACATCCTCGCGCTCGAAATGCCTTCAGGCTACTCATCGCTGGGCGGTCAGGTGAAGAACCCTTACGCGCCTGCGCTGACGGACGATCAAGGCATCCCGCTGGTTTCCCCGGGAGGGTCGAGCTCGGGTTCGGCGGTCGCGGTGGCGGCCGGCCTGTGCGCGGCCTCGATCGGCACCGAGACCTCGGGCTCGCTATTGTTTCCCGCCAGCCAAAATGGCCTCGTCACCGTGAAGCCCACTGTCGGACTGATCAGCCGTGCCGGCATCGTGCCGATCTCGCACAGCCAGGACACCGCAGGGCCGATGACGCGCACCGTGCGCGACGCGGCCGTTCTGCTGAACGTGCTGGTAGCCAAGGACCCGCTCGATCCGGCGACCGAGCGGCAGCGGCGGCCGGCCGATTACACCGCGGGCCTCGCAACCGATGCGATGAAGGGCGCGCGCATCGGCGTGCCGAGCGACCCCGCCGACCCGCTGAACGACTGCTACTACGGCAGGCTGGTGCCCAAATGGACCAAGGTGATGAGCGAGACGATCAAGGTGCTGGAGGATCTCGGCGCCGTCATCGTACGCGCCAGCATGCCGACGGCGGGCTGGGTTGCCGGACCAGGCACGACCATGGCCGTGCTCAACCGCAACCCGCTGAGCCCGAACAAGGGCAATCCGGTGATGCAGTGGATCGTTTTCCTCTACGAACTGAAACACGATCTCAACCTCTATCTGAAGGACTGGGCGACCAACACCGACAACAAGACGATCGCCGACATCGTGGCCTTCAACGAAGCGAACGCCGGCAAGGCGCTGCGGTTCGGCCAGGACCTGTTCCTCGCCGCCAACAACACCCGGGGCGATTTGAGCGAGCGCGAGTACAAGTCCGCCCGTGCCATGGACCTGCTCGCCGCCAGAACGCGTGGCATGGACGCCTATATGAACCGGCACAAGCTCGACGCCGTGCTGTTCCCCGGCAGCATGGGCGCCACGATCGCCGCCAAGGCGGGCTATCCCAGCGTCATGGTGCCAGCAGGCTTCGTCTCCGGGGCCGGCGACAAGGACACGCCGGACTATCCGCTCGGCGTCACCCTCGCGGGCCGCGCCTGGAGCGAGCACAAGCTGCTGCGCCTGGGGTACGCCTTCGAGCAGGCGTCCCGCATCCGCAAGCCGCCGCCCGGCTTGTCCCTATAACCGTCATCCCCGGAATGAACGCAATTGCATTCATCCACGATCGAGATGTGAACGCAGCCCGTATCGCGCTGCGTCTCACTTGGTCATGCCTCGGCAAAAGGCGCGGTTGAAATAATGCTCTCCCGTCTCAGAACGTGGGCAAGCCGGTTGAAGCGCGACGTTCACGCGATCTATCTCGCCTCCCGCGATCCGCGCGTGCCGTGGTACGCAAAGGCGCTTGCGGTCGCCGTTGCCGGATATGCACTTTCGCCGATCGACCTGATACCGGACTTCATCCCGGTCCTCGGCTATCTCGACGAATTGATCCTGCTTCCCCTCGGCATCTGGCTCGTGGTGACGCTCATCCCCGATGAGGTGATGGCCGAGTATCGCGCCAGGGCGGACGAGGCCGGGCAGCGTCCGACCAGCCGAGCCGGAATGATCGCAATCATCGTATTGTGGTTCGCGGGCGCTTCGATGCTGGCATGGATCGGCCATGCCTGGTGGAGCCGGCCGTAAAGCACCTCTGCGCCCCCTGCCCCCGCTCGCTTCAGAACGTCGCCTTCATGCCGGCATAGAAGGAACGCGGGCGCGCCGGACTGACCGAACGCGCATCGGCGAAGGGCGCACCGCCATTGGCGAAATTGGGCACGTCGGTGGTGTCGAAGAAGGTCCCATAGGTCGCATAGCGGTTATCGAAGATGTTGTCCGCGCGGGCGTAGATCTGGATCGACTTGTTGATCTGATAGGACGTGTGCAGATTGAACACGGCATAGCCCGGCAGCCGCTGGGCCTGGTTGGATTCATCGCCGACGAAATACTGGCTGCCGACGAACAGCGCATCGCCGCCGACCTTGAACGCGTCGGTGATCGAATAATCGATGCCGGCCTTGATCCGGTTGCGCGGGATGGCCGGAATGCGGTTGCCCGGAAGAATCTGGACATTGCCGTTTTCATCGGCGAACGGGCTGTGCGAGCCGACCTGCAGCGCATCGAGGAAGCGTGCGTCCACCAGCGCATAGCTGGCATAGAGTTGCAGGGTCTTCGACGTCAGATTGACCTGGGCCTCGATGCCCTGCCGGCGTGTCCGGCCCACGTTCTGGAAATAGCCAAATCCCTGCAGTTCCGGACTCGGAATCGCGAGGATGTCATCGGCATTGGTGGCGCGGAACCCGCCGATCTTCCAGCCGAGCGTGCCGATATTCAGCTCCTTCGTGCCGCGGAAGCCGGCCTCAATGGTGCGGGACACGACCTGTTTCAGCGGCGGGTCGGCAACGAGGAAGGCAGCGATGATACAGGGGCGCGCAGGGTCGGCGCAGGCGAGCTCCAGCGGCGTCGGCGCGCGATTGGCTTCCGAATAGCCGGCATAGGCCGTCAAGCCCGGGTTGATCTTGTAGGTGCCGCCGATCATCGGATTGAACCGGGTGAAGGTATGCTCGCCGTTGAGCGCCGTGCCGAGCTGGTCCTCGAGCTCGATGCGCGCGTGGTTGAACCGGCCGCCGCCCGTGATCGAAAACGCTTCCGTCACGTCGAACGTGTTCTGGGCATAGAGTCCGCTATACCGATTGGTCGCGCGAAGCGAGACCGGACCGATCGAGATCGGCTCGCCGGAGGGGCCGAGATAGATGCCGCTGCCATTGACGACATAGTTTGGAGCGATCGTGCCCAATTCCGCACTGGCGCCGAAGCGGCTGACGCCGGAGTCAAAACTGGCGCCCACCATGAACTGATTGTTATGCCCGAACAGCTGGTCGGTGTTGGTTGCCTGCAGGGTGGCCCCCGTCGTGACCGAACGGGTTGTGGTCCGGTCGATCTGTCCCAGCACGGCATTGTCGGGGAAGGGATTGGCGAGTTGGACGCCGTTCAGGCCATTGGCCGGCACATCGTCGTCGTTGAAGCAAAGGAGGGTCTGATCGGCCGCACATTGCTGGGTGGCCGTCGGATTGCCGTCCACCGCCTTCTGCTGGAATGCGCGGACGCGCGCCGAACCCTCGATCGTCCAGGTCGGCGTGGCCTCGACCTTTCCGGTCAGATTGACATAGGCGACGCTGTTGGCCGTCGTCTGCGGCGTGGTGTAGGTCGCGCCCCAGTAATTCTGCAGCAATTCCACAGGCACCGTCGCAGACGCGCCGAAATTGTTCCTGGCGGCGCCCACGTTGAGGTGAAATTCGCTGCTATCGCTGCGGTAACCTACATCGCCGTAGAACCGGCGGATCGCCGACTCCGAAAAGTTGCGAAAACCATTCTCACGCAAGCCTTCGAGCGCGGCATAGACGGCGAAATTGTCGACCTGCTTGCCATATTGCGCCGAACTTTGGATGCGTCCGAACGAGCCGCCCATCGTGTTGATTTCCGCGCCCTTGTAGTTGAAGCCATCCTTCATCTGGACGTTGACGGCGCCGCCCAATGCGTTGAGGCCGAATGCCGGATTGTTGGTGACGACAGTGACCGACCTGATCGCAGCCGTCGGGATCAGATCCCAATTGACGGTGTCGCCGAACGCTTCGTTGACGCGCACCCCGTTCTGGTAGACCGCCAGTCCCTGCGGCGTGCCGGCGACGGGAGACGCCACGAAGCCCCGAAACTGGATATCGGGCATGAACGGATTGCCGGTGGCGTCGCTGATGATGATACCCGGCACCTGTTGCTGCAGGACATCCGCGATATTGAGCGATCCGGTGCGCGCGATTTGCGCGGCGCCGACCGCGTTGATGCCCGCCGCCACCTTGTCGACATCCATTCCGGAACCCGCGGTCGGGGTCGGCGCGGTCGGGTAGACGAAAACCCGGCGCACGTTCCTGGCAACGCGAGGAGCATTTCTATTCCGGGCCGGCTTGGCAGCAGCGGTCCTCGGCGCAACAACTTCGATCGCGGGCAATACTTCGGAAGCACCAGAAGCCTCCTGGGCCTGGGCGCAATCGGCGGCGGGAACCAGGCACAGTGACATTGTCCCGATAACGAGGAACCGAACGCCCATTTCGCTTCTTCCCACTGCGCCCCGGCCATGGTGGCGTGCCGGTTAGTAGCGAGCAATCTAAGGGCGTCAAAATCGTAGCGCACCATTCAAAACGTCCCGAACGCGTTCGGGAAGAATTCCCGAACTAGCGACCAAGGTCTCGGGGAACCAGCGCCTCTACCGTTACGCCGCCGTCGCCGGAAGCAATGGTGAGCGAGCCGCCCAGCGCCAAAATGCGCTCGCGCATTCCAGTCAGCCCGAAGCCGAGCTTGTGATCGGGGCCCAATCCGCTGCCATTGTCACGGATCCGCACCAGCGCGCCGCCGCGGGCGGGGCGCGCAGGCCCCGACGGCAGTTCGGCCGGTTCCACGCTTACATGGATGCGGGTCGCACCCGCGTGGCGAAACGCGTTGGTCAATGCTTCCTGGATGGTGCGGTAGATCGTCAAATCGGCTGTCTCTCCCGTCTCGCCCAGTGACGGCGAGATGGCGGTTTCAATATTGATACCGGGGTGAGACTCCCGCCACAGGCGCAACAGCGCGCCGAGCGCTTCGCGGAGGCCGAGTTCCGTCAGTCCGACGGGCCGCAATTTCTCGAGGACCCGCCGGTTGGATTGTTGCAGCGCATTGAGCTGTTCCAATATGGCGCTGCCGTGTTTTCGCGAGGCTTCCACGTTTGGCTCGCCCACATCCGAGATCCGCGTCAGCGCACTGGCATGCACGCGCAAGGCAAAGAGATAGGGGCCGAATTCATCATGCAGTTCGCGCGCAATTTCCTTGCGCTCGACATCCTGCAGCGAGACGACGCGTTCGGCCAGGCGCCGCTTGTCGTCCACCGCATCGCCCAGGGTGGATGCCAGGTGATTCAACTTGTCACAAATGGCAACGAGTTCCGGCGGCCCGTCCGGCTTCACGCGCGTGTCGTAGCCGCCGGCCTCGATCTTCGCCATCGCCTCCGAAAGCGCACCGATCGGCGTGAGCGCCCGACTCACGACCCTGCTCGTAATGAGGAAAAGGACGATTGCGACTGCCGTGCCGATCAAAAGCTGCGTGATAATGCCATCCCAGATCTCCGCCATCTCGTCGTCCGGATGGGACGTGATCAGCAGCGAACCCGGTTTTCCCTTGACCGAGATCGGCACGCTCACGGTGGTCTGTTCGGGGTGAACGAGCCTGACAAACCAGGGCGGCGGTGAGCGCACATGGGCATCGTCGCCGCGCTCGCCGGCGATCCCTTGTCGTGCGACCGCCCCACCCTGCAGCGTGATGCTGACGTGACGCAGCCGATTAAGGTCGTGAACGATCTGGGTCAACCGCGCCTCGGGATCCGGCGCCTCATTCAATCCGGCAACGATCGTATCGATGAATTCGCGCGCGAGCCGTATCACGCTCTGATCTTCAGCTTGCACGCGGGGTCCGGCCTCGAACAGCAGCCGCGCAACATTGATGGCCAGACCGAGCGTGAGGACGAGTGCGAGCAAGAGGTTGATCCGGGCACGCAACGAAAGCTTTTGCAACATATCATTTGTCCAGGAGTGAAGTCGTCTTAGCCTGAGAGAGAACTCGTGTTCGAATCGTCATCGAGCGGAGCGTTGACAGACAAAACCGGCGTCTATCTAATCGAAGCGTATAGCAACATCGCCCGGGTTGCATGATGATCGACGGCAGCTATCGCCTCCAAGTCTGCGTCTGATCTCCACCTGATGCGGTGCAACAACGGGATTGATGCGGCTGTTCGGGACCAATGCCAATGCGCGTTCTGATCGTTGATGATCATCGCATCGTTGCTTCGGGTTGCCGTGCCTTGTTCGCGGACGATCCGGAGATCGATGTCGTGGAAGCCTCCGACGCGGAGAGTGGCGAACGCGTGTTCGGCGAACGGCATCCGGATATCTGCGTGCTGGACATCAACCTTCCGACCGTTTCCGGCTTCGAACTGGCGCGAAGGCTGCTCGGAGGCGACGCATCCGCGCAGATCATCATGTTCAGCATGAATGATGATCCGATATTCGCTGCGCGTGCCATCGAAGTCGGCGCCAAAGGTTTCGTTTCCAAGACCGGGGATCCGCAGGACCTCGTCGACGCTATTCGCGAGGTTGCAAAGGGCGGGGTCTATCTGCCGCCGGCGATCGCGCAAAGCATTGCGTTCGGCGGCCCCTCCTTCGCCCGGAGCCCGCTGACGAAACTCACGGCGCGCGAGATGGAAATACTGCGCCTGCTCAGCGCAGGCAAATGCCTGTCGGAAATCGCCTGGCTGATCCATTCCTCCTACAAGACCGTCGCCAACACATCCTCGATCATGCGCCACAAGCTCGGCGTACGCACATCCGCCGAACTGGTGCGGCTCGCCATCGAGAACGGCGTGGCCTGAGATCGCGCCGCGCGAAGCATGAAAGACTCATAAGAACTCATGACGATTCAAACGATTTCGCTCAACAAATCGCATGGCGGCACGCAAGGCGTCTACAAACACGCCAGCACGGAGACCGGGACCGATATGACATTCTCGGTCTTTGTCCCTCCGCATCAGGATGGCGCCAAGCTGCCGGTCGTCTGGTATCTGTCGGGACTGACCTGCACGCACGCCAACGTTACGGAAAAAGGTGAGTTCCGCAGCGCCTGCGCCGAACTCGGGTTGATCTTCGTTGCCCCCGACACCAGCCCGCGCGGCGAAAACGTGCCCGGCGATCCCGCCAACGCGTATGATTTCGGACTCGGCGCCGGCTTTTATGTCGACGCAACGCAAGCGCCGTACGCGCGCAATTACCGCATGTGGAGCTATGTCACGGAAGAACTGCCGATGCTGGTGACCACGCATTTTCCCGCCGATGCCGCGCGGCAGTCCATCCTCGGTCATTCCATGGGCGGCCACGGCGCCCTGACCGTTGCACTACGTCACCCAGATCGATACCGCGCCGCCAGCGCCTTCGCGCCGATCGTCGCGCCCTCGCAGGTTCCATGGGGGATCAAGGCGCTGGGCGGCTATCTCGGCGACAACAGGCAGGCCTGGCGGAAGCATGATGCCGTGGCGCTGATCGAGGACGGCGCGAGATTCTCCGATCTATTGGTGGACGTTGGCGACGCCGATTCGTTTCTCACCGAGCAGCTTCGTCCGGAATTGCTGAAAAGCGCCTGCGAGAAGGCGGCCATCCCCCTCACGCTGCGCCGCCAGGGCGGCTACGATCACAGCTATTTCTTCATCTCGACCTTCATGGGCGATCATCTGCGCTGGCACGCCGCGCGCCTGACAGCCTGAATTGCTCCGTTCGTTATGGCTGGGGCTTGCCGTAATTGGGCGCCAGCAGCCGGTTGCGCACGAGATAGCTGGTGGCCCGCGTCCAGGATTCATCGGTGTTGCCGCGAAAATCGGCGTTCATCGCCGTGATGAGCTGTCCGGTATGGACGTCCCGCACGAAGATGGTGAGGTTGAGAATCAAGGTGGAAATCTTCTTCATGACGCCGGTGATGACGAGGTCGGCACCGATGCGCTGCGCATATTGCACATCGCATCCACCGCAGGCCTGCAGATTGCTGCCCTCGGCTGCGGCTTTCACGGGCGAGATGTCGAGCAACTGGAACTTGCTCGTCTCCGCCACCTGCCGGCGCACCTGATCGCTGATGCGGATCAATCGATCGTGTTCGTCGGCTTGCGGCCCCCTCATCTCGCCTTCGAGGCTCGTATCCAGCAGTTCGAAATCGAAGACGGCAAGCTTCGGCGGATCGGCACGCGCCGGCATCGACAGCAGCAGCAGTGCGGCGACGGCAAACAATGCTCTCATGATCGTGATCCCTGAAGCCTCTGGCCCGGCAACAACGAAATGCGGACTTGCAAGCCAAAACAATTCAGTCATGTTTCGGATCGAGCGTGCCCGCAAAATAGGCGCCCCTCCATCGCCGTCAAGACGAGGAGGAGAATTCAGGGAGCGTCCATGATCCGATGGCTGGTCGGCGTGATCGGACTGAGCGTCGTGGCCAGCCACGCGCTGGCGGCCGAGCCGATCGACATCCACATCGGTTATCTCGGCCAGGCCGGCATCAAATCGAAACTGTCCCTCGTCGAGCAGCCATCGGAGAATGACGGCATCGCCGGTGCGCGTCTCGCGATCGAGGACAACAACACCACCGGCAAGTTCCTCAATCAGCGCTTCGCGCTGGAGGAAGTTCGCCTCAGAGATGGCGAGGACGTCGCCAAGGCGGCAGCGACGCTCGCCGACCGCAATGGCTTCATCATCGTTGACCTGCCTGCCGCGGCGCTGTTGAAGGCCGCCGATGCGCTGCGCGATCGCAAAACCGTGCTGTTGAACGCCGGAGCGACCGACGACCGGCTGCGCGAACAGGATTGCCGTGCCAACGTCGTCCATGTCGCCCCGACGCGCTCGATGCTCGCCGACGCGCTGGCGCAGTATCTGGTATGGAAGCAATGGAAGCGCTGGCTGCTGGTGGTCGGTTCACACGAGACCGACAAGCTCTACGCCGACGCGCTGCGACGGGCTGCTGCCCGCTTCGGCGCCAAAATTGTTCAGGAAGAAATGTTCGAGGACACCGGCGGCGCGCGGCGCACGGACAGCGGCGTGACGCTGATTCAGCGTCAGATGCCGGTGTTTACGCAAGCTGCGCCGGCCTATGACGTTCTCGTCGCCGCGGACGAGAGTGAAGTGTTCGCCTCCTATCTGCCCTACCGGACCTGGGACGCGCGGCCGGTCGCGGGCTCGGCCGGTCTGGTGCCGACGAGCTGGGACGCCGCGCACGACCAATGGGGCGCGATCCAGATCCAGAACCGCTTCGTCAAGCTGAATTCGCGGCGCATGACGGCGCGGGACATGCAGGCATGGACCGCGGCGCGCATGATCGGCGAAGCCACATCACGCACCAACTCCGGTGACCCGAGGGCGGTATCTGATTTTCTCAAGGGGCCGGATTTTTCGGTTGCGGCATTCAAGGGACAGCGGCTGACGCTGCGGGACTGGAACCTGCAACTGCGGCAACCCATCCTGCTGGCCGACGGACGCATGGTCGTCTCGGTTTCGCCGCAGGAGGGCTTCTTGCATCAAACCTCCGAACTCGACACACTCGGCGTCGACCGACCCGAAACCAAATGCAAACTGAATTGAGGCAAATCTTGCTCAGGATTTGGGGATCGCGGATGTGGCGTCGGTGCCTGCTTTCCGTAACGGTGCTGTTTGCGGCGGCGACACCCGCCTTCGCCTTCATTGCCTATGTCTCGAACGAGAAAAGCAACACGGTGTCGGTGATCGACACCGACAAATGGGCCGTCACCGCCACCATCAAGGTCGGCCAGCGTCCGCGCGGCATCGAATTCACGCGGAGCGGAAAATTCGTGCTGGTCGCGGTCGGCGACGACGACAAGATCGAGGTCATCGATACCGCGACCCAGCAGGTGGTGGACAGCCTGCCCTCCGGTCCCGATCCGGAACTGTTCACCCAGGATGCCGCCGGCAAGCTCCTCTACGTCGCCAACGAGAACGACAACACGGTCACCATCATCGACCTCGAAAACCGTGTCCGCCTCGGCGACATCCAGGTCGGCGTCGAGCCCGAGGGCATGGCGATCAGCCCGGACGGCAAGATCCTGATCAATACGTCCGAAACCACCAATATGGCGCATTTCATCGACACCGCGACGCGCCAGATCGTCGCCAACGTGCTGGTCGACGCGCGGCCGCGCTTTGCCCAATTCAAGCGCGACAGTTCCGAATTGTGGGTGTCCTCGGAAATCGGCGGCACCGTCGCCATCATCGATCCTGCCAAGCGGGTCATCACCGGCAAGATCGAGTTCAACATTCCCGGCCTGCGGCGCGAGGCGATCCAGCCGGTCGGCATCGGCATCACCAAGGACGGCAAGACCGGCTTCGTTGCGCTCGGCCCCGCCAACCGCGTTGCGGTGGTCGACGCCACCACGCATAAGGTGACAAAGTATCTGCTGGTCGGCCAGCGGGTCTGGCACATGGCGTTCACCCCGGACGAGAAATACCTGCTGGTGACCAACGGCGTGTCCAACGACGTCTCGGTGATCGATGTGTCGGCGCAGAAGGTGATCAAGACCATCCAGGTCGGCGAACTGCCCTGGGGAATTGCGTTTGCCGAGCCATGACGGCGATCAGCGCAACCAATGCCGGTCAGGGATCGCCGGACACCCGCCCGCGGGACGTTTCTGCGGCCAACGCCGCGTTATCGATCGCCGGCGTCAGCCACGCCTATGGGGCAAGGCGCGCTTTGATCGACGTCAGCTTTGCGGTGGCGCCAGCCAGCTTCACCGCGTTGCTTGGCCTCAACGGCGCCGGCAAGACCACGTTGTTCGCGCTGATTACGCGGCTGTTCGGTATCCAGGCCGGACACATCGGCATTTTCGGGAACGACGTCGGTCGTGCGCCAGGCGAAGCGCTACGGCTGCTCGGCGTGGTGTTCCAGTCCCGCACGCTCGATCTCGACCTCTCGGTGACGCAAAACCTGCTCTATCACGCCGCCCTGCATGGCATCGCCAGGCGCGAAGCCCGCCTGCGCAGCGACGACGTGCTGACGCGCATCGGGCTGGCGGACCGTGCCGGCAGCAAGGTTCGCGACCTCTCCGGGGGCCAGATGCGGCGGCTGGAAATCGCGCGCGCGCTGCTGCATCGCCCGCGCCTGCTGCTGCTTGACGAGGCCACCGTCGGGCTCGACGTCAAGGCCCGCGCCGACATCCTCCACCACGTCCGGCAGCTCGTGAGCGAGCAAGGTATTGGCGTGCTATGGGCCACCCATCTGTTTGACGAGATCGCGCCCGGAGATGACCTCGTGGT
Organism: Hyphomicrobiales bacterium; assembly: GCA_017305715.1. Classification (GTDB taxonomy): domain Bacteria; phylum Pseudomonadota; class Alphaproteobacteria; order Rhizobiales; family Xanthobacteraceae; genus Bradyrhizobium. The sequence continues at coordinate 41,987 of JAFKKG010000035.1, forward strand.
GCTGCACCAGGGCCGGGTTCTCGGCTATGGCCCGGCCCAGAACATCATCGCCGAGGCCGGCGCCCGCGACATCAATTCGGCGTTCATGCGCCTCACCGGCGCTGCGGTGGAGCCGGGGGGCCCCGTGCCATGAGCTCCACCACCGTCAGCCGGGACCGAACTGGCTTCTCGCTTGCGCAATATGTCACCTGCCTGAACGGCATCGTGTGGCGCGAGGCGCTGCGCTTCGTGCACCAGCGCGAACGCTTCGTGTCGGCGCTGGTCCGGCCGCTGGTGTGGCTGTTCATCTTCGCCGCCGGCTTCCGTCAGGTCCTCGGCATCTCCATCATCCCGCCATACGAGACCTACATCCTCTACGAGGTCTATATCGCGCCGGGATTGATGGCGATGATCCAGCTCTTCAACGGCATGCAGTCGTCGCTCTCGATGGTCTATGATCGCGAGATGGGCAATATGCGCACCTTGCTGGTGAGCCCGTTGCCGCGCGGGTATCTCTTGTTCTGCAAGCTCGTTGCGGGAACCGCGGTCTCGCTGCTCCAGGTCTATGCTTTCCTCCTGATCGCATGGTTCTGGGACATCGCGCCGCCGCCGATCGGCTATCTCACGGTGCTGCCGTCGCTGGTGCTTTCCGGCCTGATGCTCGGCGCGCTCGGCATGCTGATCTCTTCCGGCATCAAGCAGCTCGAGAATTTTGCCGGCGTGATGAATTTTGTCATCTTCCCGATGTTCTTTGCTTCATCGGCGCTGTATCCGCTCTGGCGGGTGCAGGAAAGCAGTCCGCTGCTCTACTATGTCTGCCTGTTCAATCCATTTACGCACGCCGTCGAGCTGATACGCTTTGCGCTGTACGGACAGGTGAACTGGATTTCGCTGGCCGTGGTCGCCTGTTGCACCGCCGCTTTCATGATCGGCGCGATCTACGCCTATGATCCATCGCGCGGCCTGGTCCGGCGCGGGTCCGCCGGAGGCGAGACATGAGAGGGGCAATCGCGATCGGCGCGCTGCTTCTCGTCGCAGGGGCGACCGACGTCAGCCTTGCCGCCGATCCGCGTTACCCGGACTGGCCGTGCATCCAGGCCAAGGTGCCGGAAATCTCGCTCGCCGCGGTGTGGGCCGGCCCGCCGCTCGACGATATCAGGGATAAATGGAAGGACGACGCCAAGGTGAGCGCGCTGGTCGCGAAGCTGGCGGCAAGACGGACGTCCCTCGACGATGCCCAGAAGCTGATCACGGAATTTCTCGCCGGGCCCGCGGCCGACAAGGCGACGACGGGCAAGCTGCTGTTCGCCGGCCTGTTCGACAGCCTCAACGTACAACGCAGTTCGGTCATGAATGGATTGGAGCGGATCACCCGCAAGCAGCGCGAGGCGGCCGACAAAATCCGATCCGATGTGGCCGCGCTGCACACCCTGCAGGGCGCATCCCCGCCCGATCAAACCAAGGTCGACGAGCTCAGCAATCAGATGATCTGGCAAACCCGCATTTTTGAGGACCGGCAGCGGGTGGTCAAATTCGTCTGCGAGGTGCCGACCGCGATCGACCAGCGGCTATTCGCGCTCGGCCGCATGATTCAGCAGGAGATCGAGTAGCGAAGCCACGAACTAGCTAGCCAGCGCGTGATTAGGTTGAGTGGAACGGCATCGGGACTTCCACCGCTCCCTTCGGGAGAGGTGGACTGACTCGGAGTGAGCGACTCAGCGCGATCTCTCCCCCTCATCCGTTCTCGGCTCCGGCTGCGCTTCCGCGACCGGCAGGCCGGCGCGCTCCCAGCCTTCCGTTCCCTCCGGATACCAGGCCACATTGGAATAGCCGTAGGACAGCACCCGTTTCGTCGCGTTCCAGGACATCCAGCAGTTTTCCTGGCAATAGATTACGAGCAGCGCGGCCTTGTTGCCGCCGGACGCCCGCTCGAGCCCGCGCCTCAGATAGGCGTCGGTCGCATGCGCCAGTTTGCCGTAGCCCGTATCCGGCAGCCAGATGCTGCCGGGAATGTTGAGCCGCGGCTTGTCGCGCCAGACCGTGCCAGCGGGAAGATTGGGCGGCTTCGGCGCACGCGGCAGCACGTCGATGAATTTACCGATGCGCGTACGCCAGATCTCTGCAGCCTCCTCGGTGGTAACGACGCGCGCACCCGCGAGCGTGGCGGGAACGGCCGAGCGATAATCATCCGTGCGATATCCGTCGGGCTCCGGCACGTTCTGCTGCGCGAAAACCTGGGCTGCCAGCGCAACGGTCGCAATGACCATGCAGGCAAGGGCGCGCATCACGGCGACTTCTTTGCCGTCTCAGCGCCGATCGGCCGGTCATTCTCGTCGAGCAAGGGAACCCCGAAGTCGAGCAGGATCTTGTTGATGGCCGGCTGGTTCTCCTGGATCAGGCGGTTGAGCTGCCGCTTCCAGTTCTGGTCGGCGGGCCGGACGCCCATGCCGATGCGAAAGACAAGCCGCGGCCCCGTGGTTTCCTTGACCAGCGGGGTGACATGAAGCGGCGGATTTGCCTTGCGGGCGTAGAAGCCGGCCATCGGTCCCCACAGAATGGCGGCGTCGATCGTTCCCGATGTCAGATCGTTGATCATGGCTTCAGCCGAGGAATCGATCCGCGTATCGACCATCAAGGGATAGGATTTGGCATCGACCATCAGGCCGTTCACGGTCATGTTGGTGGCGGGCGGCGTACCGGCGACAATGCCGATATGCTTGCCTTTCAGCCGCGCGTCGCCGAGCGACGCGACCTCGTCGAGCCCACTGCCTTGCCTGGCAACCAGCGCATAAGCCGTCCGGTAGTAGGGATTGGTGCCCTGAGCCAGATCATCGCCTTGCGGAAAGCCCATGATGACATCGCAACGATGCGAGCCGAGCGTCATCCGGACAAAGCCGACCGCCTGCGGGAAATACATGTATTCCAGCTTTTTCTGCAGCTTCTCCGCGAACAGCTCGCCGAGCTTGTTCTCGAACCCCTCGCCCTTGTCGTTGGAGAACGGCAGATTGCGGGGGTCGGCGCAGACCCTTAGCACTTTGGGATCGACCAGTTCGATCGACAGATCACTGCCATCATTGGTCTGCGCTCTGGCGGCGCCGCTACTCGCGAATATGGCGGTGATCGCAAGAAGCAAGACCAGCAAACGGCAACGACGGTCACAATCTGTCATCATGCGTTCCCTTCCTGATCGACCGCTTCACACTTTTGCGGATCATGCTTTATCCACCAATTGCCCAGCGTGCCATGGCGTGCAACAGCAATATCCCCGTGCTGGATTCGCTTTGCATGTTGCGACGCAAACCAGCTTGCCGGAGTAATATCCGGCGATCGAAAACACCCTGACGAGACTGAGGCAGAAACATGGCTCATCGCGTTTCGGTTCTTGCCCTGCTTGTCGTGTTCGCTGCCTCAACCCTATCCCAGGCGAAGGCGCAGGAATTGCCTGTGAGCGAAGTCGCCCCCGGAATATTCGTGCACCTTGGCCAGACCGCGCTGATGACCGGCGAGAACGACGGCGCGACCGCGAACGTCGGCTTCATCATTGGCGACAGCGCGGTGGCGGTGATCGACACCGGCGGCAGCGTTCGCGAGGGGCAGCAACTGCTTGCGGCGATCGTTGCCCGAACCGACAAGCCGATCCGTTACGTCATCTATACGCACGGCCATCCCGATCATGTCTTTGGCGGCGCGGCATTCACAGGTGATGGAACCGTATTCGTCGGCCATCGAAACCTGCCGCAGGCGATGGCCGCACGCGGACCATTCTATCTCGATGCATTTCGCCGGATCATGGGCGCGCCGTCCATGGAGGGGGTGCGCATGATACCACCCACGCGCCTCGTCGACGGCACCATCCAGCTCGATCTCGGCTCACGTATCCTGACCTTGAGGTCGTGGCCGGCCGCGCACAGCGACAGCGACCTCACCGTGCTCGACGCGCAAACCAAGACCCTGTTCGCGGGCGACCTCGTATTCCTCACCCACGTTCCGGTCCTGGACGGCAGTATTCGCGGGTGGCTTGGTGTTATCGACGAGCTCGGCACCGTTCCCGCGGAGCGCGTGGTTCCCGGTCACGGACCTGTGAGCGAATGGCCGGGCGCCCTCGACGGCCAGCGGCGTTATCTCGGAACATTGGCGTCGGATGTTCGCAAGCTTGTCGCCCGTGGCGAACCGATCACGGTCGCCGCCGACACCGCCGCGGCCAGCGAGCGATCGCGGTGGCAGTTGTTCGACGACTATAACGCGCGCAATGCAACAACGGCATTCTCGGAAATTGAATGGGAATAGCCCGTCCGATGCGGTATATTCACGGCGTTACCGCCCGCTGCCGCAAAGGGCTGCCTGCCATGTCCGGACGTCGTTTCCACCTGCTCTGCGTCGCCAGCCTGCTCGGCGTCGTTCTCGGCGCGCGCGCCGCCCCGGCGGCTACGCCAGAAGCCTACGATCCCTGGCCGGGCCTGGTGCAGGACATCTTCAACAATCGCCCGATGAACGACGGTGCCGAGGTGATCGCCATCGAGATGCCGTATCGTGCCGAGGATGCGGCGATCGTTCCCGTCACCCTGCGCACCAAGCTCCCGCTCGGCGACAGCCGCCGCGTGCGGACGATCACGCTGGTGATCGATCAGAATCCGGCGCCGATGGCCGCGAAGTTCGAACTTGGGCCGGACGCCAATGTGACGGAAATCTCGACGCGCGTGCGCGTCAACAACTACACCGATGTTCATGCCGTGGCGGAGCTGAGCGACGGCAAGCTCTATGTGACCAAGACCTATGTGAAGGCCTCCGGCGGCTGCTCCGCACCGGCAACCAAGAATGCCGACGAGGCCAGGAGCAGACTGGGACAGATGCGATATCGGCAGTTCGCGCGCGCCGGCCAGGGGGCCGCGAGCGGCGCCCGCGAAGCGCAAATCATGATCGGTCATCCCAGCCATTCCGGCCTGCAGATGGACCAGGTGACCCAGCTCTACATCCCCCCCTTCTTCGTCAACCAGTTGCGGTTATGGCAGGATGACAGTCTGGTGCTGGCGATGGAAGGCGGCATCTCGATTTCGGAAGACCCCAATATCCGCTTCACCTATGTTTCGAACGGGGCGAAGCGTTTCCGCGCCGAAGCCAGGGACACCGAAGGCCACCTGTTCCAGAAAGATTGGCAGGTCGACGCATCCGGCATGTGAGGCAACGCGCCGATATCCGGGCTCGGCGTCTAGAAGCAGCGCACTTCCGCTTCGGCTTGCGCGCGCCTGAGATCATTGAGCGCGCCGGCCGCCTGTTCGGACGTGCGGAACTGGGCGCCCAGATTGCCCCGCACCTGCGACATGCTGAGGACGGTTTCGGCCGTGACGTACCTGTTATAGGGCACGAGCGAGGCGATGACATCGATCGAACAGGAACATTGTTCGATGGCCTGCCGTGACTCGCCATTTGCCTTCAGACAGCCAAAGACGTATTCGGCACGCGCCGACGTCGGATAGTCGTTGACCTCATCGGCATGGGCGATCGATGCCATCGCCATCAGCGCTGACAACGCCGAGGCTATCCTGCGTGGCGATCCGACCCGTCTCATCGTCTTCCTCCGCTGCCGCGCGTGAAAACTATGCTAGGACGGGTCGGCTGAAAAGACGATGCTTGCGCCGCAATCTGGCCACGGGAGGTTACCGATGCGATGGATGTTGGCTTTGGTCGCACTGTTGTCGGCGGGCGGCGAACTGGCCGCGCAGGGCAAGAAGGGCATCCGGCTCTGGAACCTGACGAGCGCAACGATATCGGGCTTTGAGCTATCGCCGGCCGGCAAGGATGCCTGGGGGCCCAACCAAACCCTGAACGACAAGGACAAGGAAGTCGACCATGACGAGCGCCTGCGCATTACCGGCGTGGAGCCCGGGCGCTACGATGCCAAGGTGAGTTATCGCGACGCACGGCAATGCGTTGTGCGGGGCATCGAGATCAAGGCGGACGCCGTGTTCTCGATCGCCGACAAGGATTTGAAGGACTGCAACAAGTAATCCTGGCGGCGGCAGCCCATGCCGGCTTCAGCCTGCGGGGGTAACCTCGTCCCTGTCGGCCTTGTCGTTGGCATGCGGATATTCGCAGCGCCATCTGACCGCGGTCCATTTCGGATGCTCGCCAATCCATTGCGCGATATAGGGCTGGGCAGCCATGACGCATTGCCGCGGGGAGACGTCCGAGGAAAACACCAAATGCTGCTCTTCGCAGGTGGCCGGCGACAGCACGGCACACACCGTTATGATCAGGTCTATTCCGTTCATGCCTGAAATTCCCACAAGCTTGTGCGCTGAATAGATAACACAAACAGCTACGTAGCGGGCGCAATGAAGTTTCACCACAGCTTGAGACGACGTTCCGGTAGCCGCCCGGGCTCAAAAGTTCACGCCGAATATCAGCCGCGCCTGATGGCGCTCGAAGTTGACGAGATCGAGGGCAGCATTCGACCCGGCCGGACGTCCCCACGCCTGAATGCTCCAGGCCGCGGTCAATCGGGAGCGCGGCGACAATTGAAAATAGGCGGTCGGGCCAACAAACAACGCCTGGCCCGCGAGTTCCTGCAGCCCGATCCCCTCATACTGTCGCAGATAGCGCGCCTCACCGCCGAGAAAGAGACCCGGGCGTGCTTGCACCATGAGGGCGAACGCCGCGCCGACGGTCGATTCCTGCTCCGCGGCTCCGCTGCCAATGAAGCGCGTCCATTCCGGCTGGTAGAAAAGATTGAAGGCGGCGACAGCGACATTCGGAATCAGTTCCCGGTCGAACGCCAGCGTCAAACCCGTCCCGTAGCTTCGGACCACCGCCGCACTGGTTTCGTCGATGCGGTTGGCGTGGGTTTCCAGCGCGACGGTAAAGCCGAACGGGGCGGCGTCCCGGTCGAGAAGCCGGTAGCGCAGGTCGACGGAGAGGCCCTCCCAGGCCAACTGGCGTCGATCCTCCAGACCTGGAACACCGCGAATGTAATGGGACGCAAAGCTGCTTCCCAATTCCACTCGGAAATTCTCGACCGGCACGAATTCCAGTTCGAGTTCCTGACCGACCGCCCGGTAGTTTCCGCCATTCCTGGCAAAACGGCCGGTGGTCTGGCTCTGGAATTCGCGCTCGCCGACGGTGCCTATATCCGAGCCGAGCATGAAGCCGAACAGATGCTCGGTATCGATGCCCTCCGCGCCAGCGCCGCCCGGAAGCAACGCGGCGAGACAGACGAATATCGTCCGGCAGGTCTTCGAGTGAATTGGCATTCCCGCGCCATGGAAGGAAAGGACACGACGGGCATCGCCGCCCGGCGCTGCACCCTACCATAGCGAAGGGGATGACGGCCAAGGAATCGGCACGCGCCGTCAGGGCTCTGTGGTCAATGAAGGCCGCTGCGCGGTAGCCATATTCGATTTGGGGCAGACCGGATGGCAACGCTTGTTCTGCGGGAAACCGAACAGCGACGCCTGCCACGGCTCGAAGCAGCGGAGCCGCCAGAGCCGGGCAGAACGTTTCGACGCAGTCTACTTGCGCGATGCGCAGGCGTACATGTTGATTTCCATGCCCACCGACACTTCGACGATTTTCGGAGTCTTCCAAGTCATTCGGGATCCTCCCAACTAATCTGGCGTGACGCTCACGCCGGGGTTGAAGCTAGGGCCGCCCCGGATACAGCGCAAGTATGGAACCCCGGCCGCGCAAGACCAGAGTGCCGCACCTGCAGCCGATATTTCCCTCTTGGGCAAAGCCAGTTCTCTCCTGGTCAAATACCGCGCCGCTCGCTTCGCATCAGCGACGTGCGCGGGATAACAGCGAACGAGCGCTCCGCGGAAATTCGAAACGCCGTTCGGGCGAATTCAGTTTGAATGCGTTTACGACATGTGGAAGGCTGGCGTTCTCTCGCGTGTCGAGGTGTTCGAATGCCGACGGCGAATGGCGATCTTGAAACCTTTGCTGACCGTGGCCCTCTGTTGCGATGGCTGATCTTCACCGGGCTGTGGGTTTTTGCACTCGTCGTGCTGTGGCGCTTCGGTCTCATCCGGCAGATGATCGCGGGCGATCGCACCTATCTCTCGCTGATCATCGCCTTGCTGTACGTCGCGACGTCCCTGCACTGCCTGTGGCGCACGATCGTGATTGCGCGCGAGGGCGACGCGGCGCGCCGCACCGGTGCATTGATCGCGTCCGGATCCGGTGGCCTCGATCTCGATGGCAACGCCGTCGTCGTCGCCGGCGCCGGCACACTTCCTGCCGGTCTGGTCGCGGCCCACATACGTGACCTTGCCGTCAAGGCACGCCTGCAGGGGTTCCGAAAACTCGATCAGACCTTGCTGCTGCGCGGGCTTGCCAGCCGGCTGCGCGGCTCCAACCAGTTCGGCGCCTTCGCCAGCGACACGCTGATGAAGCTCGGCCTGCTCGGCACGATCATCGGCTTCATCATGATGCTCGCGCCCATTGCGGGGCTGGATCCCGGCGATCGCAGCACGGTCAGGTCCTCGATGAACCTGATGAGCGACGGCATGGCAGTCGCCATGTACACGACGCTTGCCGGTCTGGTCGGTTCGATCCTCGTCCGAATCCAATATTACATGCTCGACGATGCGACCGCGAAGCTGTTCGCCTTCGCGGTCGGCCTGACGGAAGTCCGGGTGGTTTCGATTCTCGAGAACCGGCCTGAGGCGGCGGAATGATCGACGAATTCGAACTCATGCCGCAGGAGGAGCCGTTCGATCCGTTCGCGGTCATGCTGTTCAAGGCGCTGCAGGTCCTTGCCTTCCTGTTCTTCATCGCCTTGCTGGCGATTGCCCCGGAGGCAAGGGACGGCAAGGTCGACAGCAAGGCCGAATTCCTCGTGACGATGGCCTGGCCCGACCAGCACCCGGACGACTTCGACATGTTCGTCCAGGACCCGCTGGGCAATATGGTCTGGTATCGGCGGCGCGAGGCGGGATTCATGCTGCTCGACCGCGACGATCGCGGCGGCGCCAACGATTTCATCCTGGTCAACGGCCGCAAGGTGCTGTCGCCGATCCGCCAGGAGACGGTCAGCATCCGTGGCATCGTCGCCGGCGAATACACCGTGAATATCTATCATTTTATCGCGATGGGCCGCGAACCGGTACCGGTCTCGGTAAAGGTCGAAAAGCTCAACCCAACGGTTCAGGTCGTCCATTACGCGACGATGATGATGGGAAGCGCGGGCACCGAACGTACCGCCGTCCGCTTTTCGATCGACGCAAGCGGCAGCGTCGTCGACGTCAATCATCTCGAGAAGTCGCTCTTGCAGACACTGCGCAACCGGCTCAGCAAGAGTGGCTGACGATGGCATTGCAAAAGGAAATCCTCGGCCTGTCGGTAGCCTATGTGCTGCTGGCGGTTTTGTTGCTGATCCTGGTCCTGCGCGCACGCGTTTCCTGGCCCCTCAAGGCCGCCGCCGTGCTCGTCACCAGCGTCTTTTACTGCGTGGCCTTCTTCCGCGTCGAAGGCCTGACCGGCTGGTCGGCGCCGACACCATTGCCCGCGCGATTCCAGTTATTATGGGCGCGCGTCGTCGAACCCAACCCGTTCGATCGCGACCCCGGCGCGGTGCATATCTGGATCGAGGAACTCGATGCCGCCAATCTCCCCAGCGGGCAGCCGCGGGCCCATCGCCTGCCCTATTCCGCCGCACTCGCCCATAAGGTGACGGCCGCGCGCGACGAGATCATGCAAGGCCACCCGCAGGGCGGACGTGCGGCCGACTACGGATCGGGCAATGGACAACCCGCGCCTGAAGGTCCTTCTGATGTCTCGACGCTACGCCCGACGGCAGCACCAGGCGGCGATCCCCTGAGCGGCGGTCCGCTCGATCTATCGTTCCTGACCGGTGAGGCCGGCAACATCGAATTCGCGCCACTGCCCGCTCCGATCCTTCCGCCCAAGGATACGCCCTGAACTCGATACGGCGCCTCAGGGTCAGGACGGAGGGCGATCTGCTGGAACCACGGGTTTCGGGTGGCGGGGCTACTCTCGCTGTTGTCTAATCGGGCGTTGCAATGTGCGAGGCGGTTCAGATGAGACCATTGATCTGCGGTACGTTCGGCGCCCTGCTCGCCATCGGCCTCGCGTTGTCGGCCGAGGCACAGTACCGATCGCCGGCCGGGCAGCCGGCATCGAGCGCCGCAGACACACCCGCGACGCTGACCGGCAAGGAACGGCTCGGCAGGAAATGGACGGATGAGCAGCGGATCGACAATTGCAATGTGCCGATCGACAAGCGTGGATCCAAGCCGCGGCCGAGCACCTGCCCGCCGGTTCCGATGGGCTGATCGGCTGTTCACACGCCGCCGGGCTGAACGTAGCAGAACACGTAACGGGCGCGGCTCATGAAGACGATGCCGTGCCCGGTAGGATTGGATCGGTCCCATTTGAGCTTGTGGGGCGGGATTTCGATTTCCGTCCCGTTCTCGACGTGCGGTCGGCCAAGCGGCCCATCCGGCCGATCGTCGGTCACGCGTGCGTAGGTCTTGCCGTCCCGGACGTGGATTTCATCAGCCCAGTAGGCGTCGGCTTCGCCACAGCACGATGCATTGGGAGCATCGGGCTGCATCAGGGACTGGTACCATTGGCGGATGGCAGGATCGGAGCTTTCCCACTGGCCGAGGTCGCGCGCGCCGAGCCCTGTCGTAAGATAACCGAACATGACGAGAAAAAGGATGATTCGCTTCATCCGTCCCGCTCCTGAGTCTCCGGCGAGATAAGTAAAGCAATGTTCGTGCCGCAAAAATAGACCGTAACAAACCGGACAGGCAAGGCTTCCATCGCGCGCGAATCACAGCGCCATGCAGGCGTCGATCAGCCCATCGGGTTCAGGTTGTTGGGGTCGCGGTTGCGGATGAAACGGCGGCGCTGCAATCAGGACGCGTCGGACGACGGCGTCGCGTGCTGGGTCTTCTGGATGGAAGACGGAACGATGCCGAAAAACCGGCGGAAGACCCGGCTGAAATGCGACGAACTCGAAAAGCCCCATGAAAACGCGACATCCGTGACGGTCTTGCCCGCGTGGGTTTCCAGCTCGTGGCGGCAGTTCTGCAATCGTGCCTGCCAGATATAGTCGCTGACCGTCATGCCCCTGTCGCTGAAGAGCATGTGCAGATAGCGCTTGGTGCAGCCCAATGCAGCGGAAATCTGGTCGATGCAGAGATCGGGGTCGCGCAGATGTTCGCGAATGAAGGCCTGCGCGCGGATATACATCGCCTCGGGGCCGCCGCGATCGAAACTCGCGTCCGCCTCGCGCAACGGCAACAGCAGGAGATCGATCAGCGAATCGGCGACGACGACAGCGTTGTTCGGCGACAGTTTCGCGGCCTGGTCGAATGCCGCATGCACGAAGTCATAGGCGATCCGGCCGGTGCCCGTGCGCGCCGAAAGCTTGCACGCCGACATCTTCGCCGGATGGAAACCGCGCTCCTGCAGCAGCGCCTTCGGTACGATCACCACATCGTGCCGCGTCAACGCCGGACTGACGATCGTATGCGGACACGAGACGTCATAGGCAAGGCAATCGCCTGGCATCAGGTCGATGCGCCGGCCCTCCTGCTCGAAATAGGAAACGCCGTGCGTCTGGAACAATATCTTGACGTAGGGATGCTCGCTGGCTTTGGAACGGGACACGGTGTGCGCGATCCGATGCTGGCTGACCTCGATCTGGCAGAGCTTCAGCTTCGAGACCGTCGTGTAGTTGACCCGCGCTTCGAGCGATGAAGCCTGCAGCGGATCGATGTCGAATTGCCCGCAAAGATCCGTCAGTGCGTCCGACCAGCACTGGATCTGCTTCTTCGGCGACAATCCCGAGGTGGTAAGCGAGTGGACCGTATCAGACATTTCCAGCCACCGATTCGAGAAGCGTGACTATTGCCGCGAGAGACTCGGTCACGGTGAAGCGACATTACCTCAATTTAGAAAGGTCTTTGACCCAAGCACCGCATGTCCCGGCATCCACTCGACAATCCTCCGACTTAGTTTCTGCGCCGTCAAGGGAAAGGTTCGCATCCGATCGTACGCCATCGTTGTAGTGCGCTGCACAGCACGGTTGCCTCATGTGTGGCAGCCCCGGGGTGATTTGACTCGAATCCAGAAAAATCGCCGGGGTTCGCTTTGGAGCAAACGGCCTTCCCTCTTGGGCAAGTTTCCCGTTTCCGAACGGGATATGGATACCCCACAAAATGGAAAAAAGCGGTCCGCCTCGGCGGAACCGGAAGTTCATCAGTGGGAGGACGCAATGCGCAAAGTGCTATTTGCAACTTGTCTTGGTTCCATGGCGGCGTTTGCCACGGGTAGCGCCGTTGCCAATGACGAATTGATCAAGATGTCGCAGAACCCGAAGGACTGGGTGATGCCGGCCGGCGACTACGCCAATACGCGCTACTCGAAGCTCAACCAGATCACGGCCGCCAATGTCAGCAAGCTCCAGGTCGCCTGGACGTTCTCGACCGGCGTGCTGCGCGGCCACGAGGGCGGCCCGCTCATCGTCGGCAACATGATGTACGTTCATACGCCGTTCCCAAACAAGGTCTATGCTCTTGACCTATCCAAGGAGAACCAGATCGTCTGGAAGTACGAGCCCAAGCAGGACCCGAACGTCATCCCGGTGATGTGCTGCGATACGGTCAACCGCGGCGTAGCCTATGGCGACGGCAAGATCTTCCTGCACCAGGCCGACACCACGCTGGTCGCCCTCGATGCCAAGACCGGCAAGGTCGAGTGGTCGGTGAAGAACGGCGATCCCGGCAAGGGCGCGACAGGCACCTCCGCGCCGCTCGTCGTCAAGGACAAGGTCATGATTGGTATTTCCGGCGGCGAGTTCGGCGTGCAGTGTCACGTCACCGCCTACGATATCAAATCTGGCAAGCAGGTATGGCGGGCCTACTCCGAAGGGCCGGACGACCAGATCCTGGTCGACCCCGAGAAGACGACCGATCTCGGCAAGCCGATCGGCAAGGATTCGAGCCTCAAGACCTGGCAGGGCGATCAGTGGAAGATCGGCGGCGGCTGCACGTGGGGCTGGCTGTCCTATGATCCCTCTCTGAACATGGTCTATTACGGCTCGGGAAACCCCTCGACCTGGAACCCGAAGCAGCGCCCGGGCGACAACAAATGGTCGATGACCATCTTCGCGCGCAATGCCGATACCGGCATGGCCCGCTGGGTCTACCAGATGACGCCCCATGATGAATGGGACTATGACGGCGTCAACGAAATGATCCTCAGCGATCAGCAGTTGAATGGCGCGGAGCGCAAGCTGCTCACCCATTTCGACCGCAACGGGCTCGCCTATACGCTCGACCGCACCAACGGCGAATTGCTGGTGGCCGAGAAGTACGATCCGAAGGTCAACTGGACCACCGGCGTCGACATGAACAAGAGCTCGCCGACCTACGGCCGTCCCAAGGTTGTCAGTCAATATTCGACCGAACAGACCGGCGAAGACAAGAATACCAAGGGCGTCTGCCCGGCCGCGCTCGGCACCAAGGACGAGCAGCCGGCGGCCTATTCACCGGACACGCAGCTGTTCTACGTGCCGACCAACCACGTCTGCATGGACTATGAACCGTTCAAGGTGAGCTATACCGCAGGCCAGCCCTATGTCGGGGCAACGCTTTCGATGTATCCGCCTCCCGGCGAATCCCACATGGGCAATTTCATCGCCTGGGACAACAAGACCGGCAAGATCATCTGGTCGAACAAGGAGCAGTTCTCGGTGTGGTCCGGCGCGCTCGCGACCGCCGGCGGCGTGGTGTTTTACGGAACGCTCGAAGGCTACCTGAAGGCGGTCGACGCCAAGACGGGCAAGGAACTCTACAAGTTCAAGACCCCGTCCGGCATCATCGGCAACGTCACGACCTATGAGAACGGTGGCAGGCAGTACATCGCAGTGCTGTCCGGCGTCGGCGGCTGGGCCGGTATCGGCCTTGCAGCCGGCCTGACCGATCCGACCGCGGGTCTCGGCGCCGTCGGTGGCTACGCCGCGTTGAGCAACTACACCTCGCTCGGCGGCAGCCTCACGGTATTCGCTCTGCCGCAGTGAACTGAGCGATCGATGTTCCGGCGCGTGGAATCCATGCGCCGGAACACCTGCCACCGAATCCCGAGGGACAAGCTCTTGCGTACAATCTGGTTTGTGGGCGCCGCGATGATCCTCGTGGTATCCGGCGGAATGACGTCAGCCGAGAACGCGAGCGATCCGACCGCCGTCAAGTCCGAGGACGGAAAGTATTTCGACAAGGATGGCAATCCGACCTTCAAGGTCGCCGCTGACGGCACGGTGGATTGGTACACGTATTCCGGATACCGCCGCTATCATTCGGAATGCCACGTCTGCCATGGCCCCGACGGAATGGGATCGACCTATGCCCCTGCCCTCGCGGATTCGCTCAAGACCATGAGTTACGGCGACTTCGTCAGCGTGGTCGCAAGCGGCCGCAAGAACGTGAGTTCGTCGCAGGAGAACGTGATGCCGGCGCTCGGCGATAATCCGAACGTCGCCTGCTACATGGACGACCTCTACATCTATCTGCGCGCCCGCGCCAATGACGCGGTCGGGCGTGCGCGTCCGGCGAAGAAGGAAGACAAGACGGATGCCTACACCCAGGCGGAGAATTCCTGCATGAGCAGGAAATGACCGGTGGACGCCTGCAATAGCTGCTCACGCCGTGTTCTGGTGGCGGCATGACCTGCGACAATGGAGTTGAGAATGAAGACCCGCGCTGCCGTCGCGTTCGAAGCCAAGAAGCCTCTGGAGATCATCGAAGTCGATCTCGATGGACCGAAGGCCGGTGAAGTCCTCGTCGAAATAAAGGCAACCGGGATCTGTCACACCGATGCCTATACGCTCGACGGTTTCGACAGCGAGGGGATCTTTCCTTCGATCCTCGGCCATGAGGGCGCCGGCATCGTGCGCGAGGTCGGCCCCGGGGTCATTTCGGTGAAGCCGGGTGACCACGTCATCCCGCTCTACACGCCCGAATGCCGCCAGTGCAAAAGCTGCCTCAGTCAAAAGACGAATCTGTGCACTGCAATTCGCGCCACGCAGGGCAAGGGCGTGATGCCCGACGGCACATCGCGCTTCAGCTACAAGGGCAAACCCGTCTTCCATTACATGGGGTGCTCGACCTTCTCGAACTTCACCGTGCTGCCGGAAATCGCGGTGGCCAAAATCCGCGAAGACGCCCCGTTCGACAAGAGCTGCTACATCGGCTGCGGCGTGACGACTGGCGTCGGCGCGGTGGTCAACACCGCCAGGGTCACGCCGGGCGCCAATGTCGTCGTGTTCGGGCTTGGCGGAATCGGCCTCAACGTGATTCAGGGCGCAAAAATGGTGGGCGCCGACAAGATCATCGGGGTCGATATCAACGACAGCAAGAACGAATGGGGCCGCCGCTTCGGGATGACGCATTTCGTCAACCCGACCAAGGTCGGCGGCGACATCGTTGCGCATCTGGTCACGCTGACCGACGGCGGCGCCGACTACACCTTCGACTGCACCGGCAATACGACCGTGATGCGCCAGGCGCTCGAGGCGTGCCATCGCGGCTGGGGCGTCTCTGTCGTGATCGGGGTTGCCGAATCCGGCAAGGAAATCGCGACCCGGCCGTTCCAGCTCGTCACCGGCCGGGTGTGGAAAGGCACCGCGTTCGGCGGCGCGCGCGGCCGCACTGACGTGCCGAAAATCGTCGACTGGTACATGAACGGAAAGATCGAGATCGACCCGATGATCACCCATGTTCTCAAGCTGGAGGAAATCAACAAGGGCTTCGATCTGATGCACGAGGGCAAGTCGATCCGTTCGGTCGTCGTCTTCTAGAGTCAAAGAGCGTCAAACATAGGAGGATAGGCCCATGACTGTTCATATCCACCCGTCGGTCGACAACGGCGTCAAGAAGGGCTCGGGCAGTTTTGCCGGCGGCACCCTTGTCTGCAAGTGCCGCGACAAACCGGTCAAGGTCGGCGTCAAGGGCGACGTCGCCCATAATCACGCCTGCGGCTGCACCCAGTGCTGGAAGCCGGAGGGGGCGACCTTCTCGGTCGTCGCCGTCGTGCCACGCGAAAATGTGACGGTGCTGGAAAACGGCGACAAGCTTCACATCATCGATGCCTCGAAGACCATTCAGCGGCATGCCTGCAAGGCCTGCGGTACGCATATGTACGGCCGGATCGAGAACAAGGGACATCCGTTCTACGGCCTCGACTTCATCCATCCCGAACTGTTCCAGGAAACCGGTTCGGCCGCGCCGGGTTTTGCGGCCTTTGTATCGTCGGTGATCGAATCCGGAGTCCCCCCGTCTGATATGCCGGGAATCAGGTCCCGCCTCACGGAACTCGGGCTCGAGCCCTATGACTGCCTGTCTCCGGCATTGATGGACGCGATCGCCACCCACGTGGCGAAATCGAGATCAAAAGCGGCGTGACCTTGCTATCGCCCGCGACCGCCGGCACGGCACTTGCCGCCGGCGGAGCCGCGCTCAGAACTCGTTCAGGAATCGCTTGTCGCGTTCGAAGATGTGGGCGAGATGACGGCTGACCGAGCGGACACGGCTCATGAATTCGATATCTTCGTGGACCGACAGGAAAACGTCACGATAGACCTTGATCTCATCGCTGAGGATCGGGATCAGCGCCGGATTGGCCTTGGCCGAGAACAGCGGCAGCAACCCGATCCCCGCGCCTGCGGCCACGGCGTTCTGTTGCGCATGCATGCTCGATGAGCGGAACGCGACGTTGGAGGGCTCGAGCACGTCCAGCAGCCAATGAACCGGCTGGATCGCGATCAGGTCTTCGACATAGTCGATGAAGGTGTGGGATGCCAGATCGGCCCGATCGGCCGGCATGCCGCGACGGTCGAGATAGGCGGAGCTCGCATACAGAGCGAGGCGAAACGATCCGACCTTCTTGACGACGAGCCGCTGCCCGTCCGGATGCACGAAGCTGATGAAGATGTCGGCCTCGCGCTTGGTCAGGCTGATCAGGTGCCGCTCGGTCACGAGCTCGACCGTTATGCCCGGATTTCGCGCCGCCAGTTCCGCGAAACGCTCCGCCAGAAAGAAGGCGCCGATTCCTTCCATGGTGGCGACGCGCACCCTCCCCGTGGCCGTGCTCGCGTCCGAACCGAGCGCCTGTTGCACGGAAGAGGCTTCCTGTTCGATGCGCTCGGCAATGGCGAACAGGCGATGACCATGTTCGGTCAGAACGAAACCATCCGGCTTGCGGTCGAACAGCTTGACCGAGAGATTCTTTTCCAGCTCGGCGATGCGCCGGCTAACGGTGGTGTGGTCGACTTTCAGTCGCCGCGCGGCCGGCGCAAGCCGGCTTTGACGCGCCAGTTCCAGGAAATAGACCAGATCGTTCCAATCGAACACGAAGATGCCTGACAGATGCGAGCAGCGGACATGAGCGGCAAATCAATTTGCCCCGGTCATTTTGCGAGATTGACGCTGCGAACGCCAGCCCGGCGACACCCCCGTTGTGCGCCGCGCCATCGACGGTCACGGGAATGACGGGCATCCCGGCCCGGCAAGGCCATTCCTGCCGGTTATGACGCGCTTCCCCTGGTTTAAACCGTCCTATCCGGTCAGGAATCCAGACCACCGCCGTTGTGGAATGAGATGGCCTCCGCCTGCTCGGCCAGTGCAGGCATGAGTTCGGCCGGACCGGCATCGATGAACGTGGCGGAGGTCAATCGCTTGCGGTTGACCTTGAGATCGAACACATCGAAGCGGTTATAATAGCCTACCACATCGTGGAACTGTTTTGGCTCGACGCAGCGCTGCAGATCGCATTCCGCATAGGCGATGCCTTCCTGATCCTGCAGGATGTCTCCGAACATCTCTCCGGTGGGATCGACGAAGAAGCTCGCCGCCCGCTGGGTGCGGTCGATCACGTCGACGACATCAGGATCGCGCGCGATCAGGAATTCGCGCATTGGCGCGTCCATGAAGCCCGCCGTAATGACGCCGAACGCCTTGGCCTCGAACGAATGCGCGCTGGCGCGGATGCGGTTGGCGGCGACATTGTTGAAATTGCCACCCGCGCTCGGCCGCCGCGTCGGCCACATCGGCGGCCAGCTCGAAATGTGGATCTGCTCGGCCTGCGCCATCAGCGTATAGCGCGCCAGCGGATTGGTATTCTCGCCGCAGATCAGGTTTCCGACCCGGCCGACCGGCGTGTCGACGACACGGAGCCCGGCGCCGTCGCCCGCGGCCCAGATCAACTTCTCGTAGAAAGTCGGCACCAGCTTGCGATGGTGGTTGAGGATGGCGCCGTCAGGACCGATCAGGACGTTGCTGTTCCAGATCAGCCCGACGCTGGTCGGCGAACTCTCGCTGATGCCCATCGAGATCGTGACGCCGAGCGACCTCGCTTCCCGCCGCAGCGCCGCGATTTCGGGTCCGGTGATCGCGACGGACTGCTCGGCCATCCGCACGAACAGATCGTGGTTCTCGATCGGCGCCCACAGCGCCGCCCAGACCGGGAACGCCGGAATATAGGTCTCGGGAAACGCGATCAGCTGTGCGCCGCCGCGGGCCGCCTCCCGAATGATCGAGATCGCCTTTGCGGTCGTGCCCGCGCGATCGAGAAACACCGGCGCGGCATGGACGGCGGCAATTTTCACGGATGACGTCATCGTGCGAACCCTTCATATGCATCTGGCGTTGCGCGATCACAGCCGCTCGCCCGCGAAATAGCCCGACAGTCCGGTACCGGGCGCACAATTGACGTACTCGAAGACCTGCCCCTGCTCCGGCAGCACGAACACCTCGTGCCAGGTGCGGAGCTGGTTGGCCTTGCCGAACTTGCGATAGCGCGCGATCGCGGCGGTGAAGATCGCCTCGTGCGATGCATGACGCTCGGCCCAGTTCTCCATGTGCTCCAGCGACAGGAAGTAGCCGAGCGCGTGGGTCTCGAGTTCCGGCTTGCCCCCGGCATCGCAGGTCTGCTGGAAGCGGAGCGAGCAGCAGCCGGTGGCCTGCGGGCTTTCCTTCAAGTAAGCCATGCCGCGTTCCAGCGGCGCGCGCAGATCGCGCATGTAATCCTCGGTCTGCGCGGGGTCGCAGCGGCCCCAGAACGCGGCGGAGCGGATGACCGTGAAATTTTGCGGCGTGACGATGCGCCAGCGCGCCGATCTGGTATCGCGGACCACCGCCGGCGGCAACTCCTTGATCGCGGGCGCCAACGCATCCACCGCCGCCAGCGGAATCCGGTCCCGCATCGCGCCGTAATAGCCGCAATAGGGTGTCGGATAGACCGCCACGTCGGGCGACCGGCTGAGCGCGGCCGGGTAGTCCTTCCAGTACAGCGTCTCCTGCCGCTCGACCGGCACCGTGAGGCTCTCGCGAAAATATCCATTCGGTTCGGCAAGGCGCGCGGCATCGGTCCACCAGGTCGCCAAATGCGGATCGGCGAGCCAGTCGTCGCGGCGACCCTGATCGAGCCAGTAGGCCGCGACGATGTGGGTATAGAGACCGTTCTGGTCGATAAACCAGGCATGGTCGTGCACCGTCGGTCCGCTCGGGAGGCCAATGGCCGCCTCGATCCAGGGGAAGAACGGCGAGGCGTAGACGCTCTCGGCGTCACGCCCCTGAATGCCGTGGAACGCCACGCACAGCGCCTCGCACTTGTTGGCGAAGCCGGCAGACCATCGCTGCACCACGGGTTCAAATCCCTTTGGCTTGCGCAGCGGATTGGCGCGATCGAAAACCTGAAGTCCCATTGTTTTCTCCCTAGCTTTTCTTTGTCAGTGAACGCCGAAATAGGCCTTGTGGAGTTCGGCGTTCTGCTTCAGCGCTTCCGCATCCCCCTCCGCCACGACATGGCCCTGCACCAGCACATAGCCGTAGTCGGCAACGTCGAGTGTCTGGCGCACATTCTGTTCGACCAGCAGGATCGACAGCCCGGCCGTCTTCAGGCGCCGTACGATTCCGAAGACCTCGGAGACGAACAGCGGCGACAGTCCGAGCGACGGCTCATCGAATACGATCAGCTCGGGATCCGTCATCAGCCCCCGCGCAATCGACAACATCGACCGCTCGCCGCCAGAGAGTGTGCCGGCCAGCTGATTGCGCCGCTCCCGCAGCCGCGGAAATGTCTCGAACAGTTCTTCCATGCGTGCGGCCACGCGCCTGGAATCGCGCATCAACAATCCGCCGACCTTCAGATTGTCGAGCACCGTCATGCGCGGCAGCACGCGATTGCCCTCAGGCACCGTGGCGATGCCGAGCGCGGCGATCTTGTGGGTCAGCATGTTCGCGAGTGCGTCGCCGCCGAAATACACCTCGCCCTTGCGGACCCGGTTGAGGCCGAGAATGGTCCGGATCAGCGTGCTCTTGCCGGCGCCATTGGCGCCGAGGATGCAGGTCACCGTGCCCGGCTTGACCTCGACCGTGACCCCCTTCAGCACATCGGCGCGGTCGTAACCGGCGGTGATGCCGATCGCCGACAGTTTGCGCGTCGCGGTGGCGCCGGCCATCATTGGCTCACTCCGAGATAGGCGGTCTGGACATCGGGGTTGGCAATCAGCGCATCAAAGCTGCCCTCGAAGATCTTGCGGCCGAAATTCAGCACCACGCAGCGGTCCGAGACGCGGCGGATCACGTCCATTTCGTGCTCGACCAGGATCACGGCCAGGTCCGGCATCTCCTGGCGAAACGCCAAGAGATCGTCCATCAGCTGCCGCGTCTCGTCATGCGTCATGCCCGCCGAGGGTTCATCCAGCAGAAGAAGCCGAGGTGTGCCGATCAACGCGCGGCAGATTTCGATCCGCCGGCGGTCGATCATGGTGAACGATCCGGCAGGCTGAAACAGCCGGTCGGCGATGACGGGATTGAAACGCTGGGCCAGCGCACGGGCGCGCTCGAACATCAAGCCGAGTTCGTCCGACCAGCGGCGGCGGCGAAACAGGTTCGTGAGCAGTCCGAGATCGAGCCGGCACAGCGCGCCGACCACGATATTGTCGAACACGCTCTGGTCCAGCATCAGCCGCGAGCGCTGGAAGGTTCGCGCAACGCCTGCCCTGCCGATCATTTGCGGCGGTTTGGCGAACAGATCGCGCGCATCCAGAAGCACCGATCCCGCCGATGGCTTGTAGAGACCGGTCACCACGTTGAAAAACGTGGTCTTGCCTGACCCGTTCGGGCCGACCAGGCCGACGGTTTCGCCCTTGGCGACCTCGATATCGAGACCATCGAGCGCGACGAGACCGTCGAAGCGCATGGTGAGGCCGCCGCAGGTCAATAAGGGAGCACTCATGCGTCCGCTCCGGGCCGGCCGATGAAGCGCGACAGATCGCGGATCGGTCGCGGCAAGATGCCCGATGGGCGGAACAGCAGGATGGCCAGCACCAGCAACGCGAAGATCAGCAGCCGGTATTCCTGGATCGCCTGCAATTTTTCGGGAATGACGAGGATCACCATCGCGGCGACCACGGCCCCCCAGAAATTTCCGAGCCCGCCGAGCACGATGATCGACAGCATCAACAGGGAGTCGCCGAGCCCGGACCCGTTCGGCGTCACGAACCCGTTCATCATGCCATAGAGTGCGCCTGCAACGCCGATCACCGCGTTGCCGATCAGGAACGCGACGACCTTCCAGCGGGCGATCGACAGGCCGAACACCGAGGCCGCGGTCTCGTCGCAGCGCACGGTGTCGAGCGCGATCCCGATCCAGGACCGTTCGATGCGGCGGATGAGTGTAAAGGCCACCGCAAAAATGCTGATCGAAAGCACGGCGTAAGGCAGATAGAACGAAACATCCCACGGACCGATCGACGATATCAGGTTGAAGTCGAGGCCGAACGCCGAAAATCCCTTGATCTTCATGCCCTGCGGGCCGCCGAGGGTATCGTTGACCTCCAGCAGGCTGCGCAGCAGCAGGCCGAATGCGATGGTCACGAGCGCCGCATAGTGCCCGCGGGTCCGCAGCACCGGCAGCAGCAGAATGACGCCGGTCGCGCCGGTCACGAGGCCCGCAACCATGAGGATCATCAGATGTGGAACCTCGGTATAGGCCGTCAATACGGCGGCCGTGTACGAGCCGAGCACAAAGAACGCAGCGCCGGCGAAGTTGGCGATCCCTGCGAACGCCAGCTGAAGATTCAGCGCGATGCAGGCCGTGGAAAACAGCGCCACCGTCGCCAGCATCAGCAGCGTGTAGTGCTCGCCGTGAAAGACCGCGATCAGGCTCAGCGCACAGACGAAAGCGACGCCGTTGGCGAATCCGCCATAGTCGCCGCACATCGCCGAGATTTCCTGACCGAGCGGCGTTCGATCAGCGATCGCGAACACCGCCAGGAAGGCGGCGAGCAGGCCGAGCACCTGAATTTGCGATTCCGCATGCATCATCAGGCCGCCGCCCGCG
The DNA here is from genome assembly GCA_017305715.1 of Hyphomicrobiales bacterium. Classification (GTDB taxonomy): domain Bacteria; phylum Pseudomonadota; class Alphaproteobacteria; order Rhizobiales; family Xanthobacteraceae; genus Bradyrhizobium. The sequence continues at coordinate 64,334 of JAFKKG010000035.1, forward strand.
AACAGCAAAACCACCATGAGCGCGACGACGGCGCGCGGATGACGCTGCATCCGAAGCGGCGACAATACCGGGATCGGGGACGGAATGCTGCTCATCATACCCGCTCGCTGCGGCGCTCGGCGATCAGGCCGGTCGGGAAGATCGCAATCAGGATGATGATAACAGCGAAAGCGATGACGTCCTTGTAAGCGCTCGAAATCGGCAGCGCGACCACGACCAGGGTTTGCACGCCGGCGAACAGGAAGCCGCCAATGATCGGCCCGAGCATGCTGCCGAGCCCGCCGACGACGGCCGAAGCGAAACCGATGATGCCGAGCAGAACGCCCATGTTGAAATTGATCTCGCGGTAATAGAGCCCGAGCATGCAGCCCGCGAATGCCGCGAGCGCGGAGCCCAGCGCAAAGGTTCCCAGAACCACCGCCTGGAAATCGATCCCCGACAGCCTTGCTACCTCGCCATCCTGCGCCACGGCGCGAATGGCCAGACCAAAGCGCGTGCGGGTGATCAGAAGATGCGTTCCCAGCACCAGCAGCAGGCCAGTGGCGAGGATCATCACGCTGTCGATGCCGACACTGAACGAACCGGCCTGGATGGCGCCGCCCGGCAGCAGCGCCGGAAACGGCTTCGGATTGCCGCCGTTGGGCACGCCGAGCCGGATCGCTTCGCGCAGCACGGTGCCCGCCATCAGGGTGGCCAGCAGCACGTTGACGCCGGGCGCATGGCGCAGCGGCAGCACCAGAACGCGGCCGATGATCACCCCGGCGAGCGCGCCGATGGCCACGGCCGCCGCTATTCCCGACGCCAGCGCCAGCGCGGGCGGCAGCGCAACCAGGCCGCCGGCAAGAGCGGCCGCGCCGAGACTGGAGAATGCGCCGACAGTCACCACATCGCCATGGGAGAACTTGATGACGTCAAGCACACCGAAGAACAGCGAGAAACCGACCGCGATCATCGCGTAGATCACGCCCAGCATCAGGCCATTGAAGAGCTGCTGGGCAAGAATGCCGATGTCCATCGCAGAGTTCCGGTTTGAAGGAGGATCGAATTATCGAAGCGGGGAAGCGGCGAGCCGGAGCTCGCCGCCATTTCTCTAGTTCTTGGCGAGCTTTTTCTTGCCGGCGGCATAGTCGCTGTCCGGCCAATACACCCACTTGCCGTCCTGGGCCACATAGACGTTGGCGCTGACGATGTTCTGGCGGTGATCGTCGAAGTTGATCTCGCCGACCAGTGCCTTGTAACCCTTGGTGCCGTTGAGCACCTCCTTCATTTTCTTGCGATCGGGACCGGTCTTTTCGATCGCGTCCATCACCAGATTGGTCGCGGAATAGGCGAACGGCCCGTAGGCGTCGGGATCCTCGCGGAAGCCGGCCTTGGCGTAGGCGTCGAGAAAGGCCTGGCCTTGCGGATATTTGCTGATCGGCGCGCCGTTGTGGAACGAGATCGTGCCCTCACCGGCCGCGCCGGTGCCTTCGAGGAAACCGGCCGTCATGATGCCGGACACGCCGGCAAGCTGGGCGGTGACGCCGACGCGATCCATCTGCGCGCGCAGGCGGACGCCGAGCGGCGTCAGGCCGCCGATCAGGATGAGGTCGGGCTTGAGCTCCTTGATCCTGGTCAGTTCCGCCGTGAAATCCTGCTGGTCGGGACTGACCGGGAACGTCGCAACGATCTCGCCACCGGTCGGCTTGAGGTACTCCGTGAAATACTTGTTCTGGCCCTTGCCGTAGTCGGTGGTGTCATGGACGACGGCAAACTTCTTGTAGCCCTGCTTGGTGAGAAACTCCGCGGCCAGTTTGCCCTCGTTCATCATGGTGCCGTTGACGCGATGGATCTCGCGGTAATTGTTGCCATAGGTGATCTCGGGCAGGATCGCGCCCCACACCACCACGGGCAGACCGAAACGCGAATAGGTGTCGACCGTCGCGATTCCGACTGCGGAACAGTAATGCGTAATGCCTGCGATGATGGAGTTGTCGGAAGCCGCCTTGGTTGCGACCTGAATGCCCACATTGGGCTTGCACTCATCGTCGAACGTCACGAGCTCGTAAGTGTATTTCGCCGCCGGATCGGCGTTGCGCAATTGAACCGCCAGCTGCGCGGAGTTGCGGCCGCCGAGGCCCGGCGCGGAATTGCCGCCTGACAGCGGGCCGATGAAAGCGAGTTTCACGGTATCCTTGGCGAGCACCGCCGAGGGCAACGGCGCGGCGAGGGCCAACGCTCCGCTCAGCAACAGCAATAATCTGGATCTTGGTTTCATGACCACTCCACTCCTCTGTGTAGCCAGAAGTGTAGAGCGGCGCTTTCGGATGGGGACAGTGCACATTTCTGCAGAACGACGTGCGCTGAGCCGCAACGCCGATGAATTTTGCATCTCCTCCTGCCGCTTCCTGCCGCAAGCTGCCTTCGCTTTGGGCTAATGCCGCCGCAAACCGCCGCCACGCGCGGTCCGGCCACCCAAACCCCGCATGCCCCATCGGCGAGACCATTCGACGCACCCGTCCCGAGAAGCGCTGGCGCGAGCGGATGCGCCCGAGGCGTGGCACAATCATTCCGCGACGCCTGACGGAGTTACCGCCGCCGAACGTCGCCGCGACGGGTCTCAGCGCTTCACCATCGGGCAAGCGCTCTCGCTCAGCGGCCGCGCCGCCTGCTCGGCCGGCACCGTGGCCAGCAGCTTGAGGTAATCGAACTGGTATTTCGATTCCGAGGGCTTCTTCACCTGCAGCAGATAATACGGCCGCATCACGCGTCCATCCTCGCGCACCGTGCCCTTGGTGTAGAAGTCGTCGATCGGCAGTTCCTTCATCTTGGCGACCACTTTGGTCGCATCGGTCGTGCCGGATGCCGCCACCGCCTTGAGGTAATGCAACGTCGCCCCGTAGGTCCCGGCATGGATCATGCTCGGCGGTTTGCCGGCGTTTCGGGCGACCAGGCGTTTGGTCCAGGCGCGCGTTGCGTCGTCGAGGTCCCAGAAGAACGTCTCGCTCGCGGTCAGCCCCTGCGCCGCTTCGAGGCCAAGCGCGTGGGTGTCGGGAAACTGCAGCAGCAGCGCTGCCACGCGCTGGTCGCCCTTGCGGCCGAGGCCGAATTCGCCGGCCTGCTTGATCGCGTTGATGGTGTCGCCGCCGGCGTTCGAGAGCGCGACGATCTTCGCCTTCGAGGCTTGCGCCTGCAGCAGGAACGACGAGAAGTCAGCGGTATTGAGCGGATGGCGCACGGCCCCCACCACCTTGCCACCGGCGGCGGTGACGAACGCGGAGGTGTCTTTCTCGAGGGCATGCCCGAACGCGTAGTCGGCGGTGAGGAAAAACCAGCTATCGCCACCCTGCTTGACCAGCGCCTGGCCAATCGTCGCTGCGAGGCCGTAGGTGTCAAAGCTCCAGTGCACACCATGCGGCGAGCAGGCTTTTCCGGTGAGATCCGATGAGGCGGCGCCGGTGTTGATGTCGACGGCGTCGAGCGAGCGCGTCACCTCACGCACAGCGAGCCCCACCGCCGAATTGGGAAGGTCGAGGATGAGGCTGACGCCCTCGTTCTGGATCCACTGCCGCGCGATGTTGGCGCCGATATCCGGTTTGTTCTGGTGGTCGGCGAAGATGACTTCGATCGGCCGGCCCAGCACCTTGCCGCCGAAATCCTCGACCGCCATGCGCGCGGCGTGGACCGAGCCCATGCCGCTCAGATCCGCGTACAGTCCGGTCTGATCGTTGAGGACACCGAGCTTGACCGGTTGCTGTGCGACCGCGGAGGCGGTCAGCCCCGCGCCCCACCACAGAAGCGCGAATGCGGCAATCATATTGCGACGCATAAAAACCCCTCCCCTTGATGTGGCGGCCGCTTGATGCCGGCCGTCTTGGCATGATGCTACAGGGGAAGGACAACACTGGAAAGCGGGACGCCGGCTTTGCGTTCGCGCCGCGCATCGTTGCTGCATGGCAGCAACGGGCCGCGGAAGCTTCCCGCGGATACAATCCATTTTTCAGAAGCCGAGCAGGCGGAGCTGTTGTTTGCTGGTCCGGTCGGCCGGGTCGATCGATTGTACTTTCCGGAAATCGGCGATCGCATCAAGGCGGCGGCCGATCACTTCATAGGAGAGGCCGCGGTTGTTGTAGGCCTCGACATAGGACGGACTGAACTCGATCGCCTGCGTGAAATCGATAATCGCCCGGTTGCTGTCACCCTTGGCGACGAAGGCCTTGCCGCGGGAGTTGAACGCGTTGAAGTCCTTGGGGTTGATCGCAATCGCCTGGTCGTAGTCGGCGATCGCCTGATCGATCTTGCGCAGCGCCATATGGGCATTGCCGCGATTCCAATACGCCACGCTGTTCGCCGGATTGATGCTGATGGACTGGTCATAATCTGATATCGCGTGGCGATAGTCCTTGAAACCTTCGAGCGCCACGCCTCGGCAATTATAGCCCGCGGAATTCCTCGGTTCGCGCCGGATGACCTCGCCGCAATCGACAATGGCAAGGTCATATTGGCGGTTGTTGCTGTACGCAACGCCGCGCGAGCTGTACAGCCACAGCAGATCCGGATCGAGCCGGATGGCCTCGCTGTAATCTGCGATGGCGGGCTCCCATTCGCCTTTCTTGGTCAGCAACCGTTTCCTGAACAGCGCCTGCCCCCTTTGGCCGAAACCAAAGGCATATGCCGGATCTATCGTGACCGCTTCGGTGAGATCGGCGACCGCCCGGTCGAATTCCCCCTTTTCCGTCCACGCCATGCCGCGGCGGGCATAGGCCCACGCGTCGCGGGGATTGAGCCTGATCGCCTCGGCGTGGTCGGCCAGCGCGGCGTCATATTCGTGCAGACCGTAATAGGCAACGCCGCGGTTGTTGTAGGCGAAGCCATAATTCGGATCGATCCTGATCGCTTCGGTGCAATCCGCAACGGCCGCGTCGTGGTGCTCCTTGCTCGCGTAGGCCTCGCACCGGTACGCAAAGGCCGGGGCGTCCGTCGGGCTGAGTTGGATGGCTTCGCTGTAGTCGGCAATCGCGCGGTCGTAATCCCTCCCCTTGAAGGCGCCGCGACCGCGGCTCTTGAAGGCTGCGACGCGTTCCGCCACCGGGCCGCTGGCGTCGTCGATGATGCGGCTACAGGCCGCACGCCCGACATCAGGCTTGTCGACACCGGCGGCGCATGCGCCACGGTCAGCCGGAGTGGCTGCCAGCGCCGGCATCGCAAGCAGGAGACCCGCGCAAAGCAGCAGTCGACCTGAGCCACGCGCCGTCATCCGGTTCCCTTTCGCCTTGCGCTCCAATGCGACACGTACGGGCGTAGCGATTTTAACCCCAGGGCGGACATCCTGCCATCATCAACCCAGGTTCGAAATGGGTTTTCAAGCCGGCTGTTGCGCCGGGTCGGCGCCGTACGGGTTCGGCCCCTTGGTGCCCGGCAGGATGCCGAGTTCGACGATGCCCCAAAGCGCGGGCGGAAGGCTCGCAAGAACCAGGAGCGAGCCGGTCGCGAAATCTCCGCTCTGGCCGGTTTTGGGATCGTCAAAGAGGTAGACGCTGACACCGCCACAGAACAGGGCAAAGGGGAGCAGCCAGAAAACCAGCAGCCACCAGCCATTCTTGTTGCGGTCGTGCAATCGCTTGCTGCCCACGGCCAATAACGGCCACAGGCTCAAGAGCCATATGAATTGCGAGGTCAAGGCAAGCATCAGGACGGCCGCCTTCTCGCTTTCGAGGAGAAAGGGGGCAAGCGTCAGGACCTGCACCGCGACGATCAGGGCGAGGATCGCCAGCCAGTAGGTTCGACGGCCGATCCGGCCGTCGAAGCTGAAAAGAATCTTCTGCGGTTTCATCGCATCCTCGCAGCGGTGTTCTCTCGGGTGCGTTGATGGGTCGGCACAGCAGCCGATTTGGTTCGAGACACAGTTCCTTCAGCCAGCCGATAGGTCCGTAAAGCAGCGTCCCTCACCGCCGCTGGTTGTAGACGTCCAGACACACGGCCCCCAGCAGCACCAGGCCCTTGATGACCTGCTGGTAGTCGATGCCGATGCCGAGGATCGACATGCCGTTGTTCATCACGCCCATGATCAACGCGCCGATGACGGCGCCCGCCACCCGCCCCACGCCGCCATAGGCCGAGGCGCCGCCGATGAAGCAGGCGGCGATGACATCGAGTTCAAAACCCGCCCCCGCCTTCGGCGTCGCGGTATTCAGCCGTGCCGCGAACACCAGGCCAGCAAGCGCGGCCAGCACCCCCATGTTGACGAAGGTGAGGAAGGTCAGCCGTTCGGTCTTGATGCCCGAAAGCTTTGCGGCCTTCTCATTGCCGCCGACCGCATAGATCTGCCGGCCGATGGTGGTTCGCGCGGTAACGAAACCATAGAGCGCAATCAGCGCGATCATGATGACCAGCACGTTGGGCAGACCGCGATGCGAGGCGATCAGATAGGTGAAATACATCACCACGCCGAACAGGATCGCATTCTTCAGCGCAAAGAAGGTGGTCGGCTCGACCTCGACGCCATGGCTGGCGCGCCGGGCGCGGGTGGAGACGCTGACATAGACGAGGCCGAGCGCCAGCACGGCGCCGATCAGGAGCGAAGTCGCGTTGAGCGAACCGGCGCCGGGAAACAATTCCGGAATGAAGCCGGACGAGAGCTTCTGGAACGTCGGCGAAAACGGGCCGACCGACTGGCCCTGCAGCACCGCCAGCGCCAACCCCTTGAACACCAGCATGCCGGCCAACGTGACGATGAAGGACGGGATCTTGAAATAGGCCACCCAATAGCCCTGCGCCGCCCCGATCAATCCGCCGAGCGCGAGGCAGATGATGGCGGCCGGAATGAAGTGGACGCCGTAGCGCACCATCAGCACGGCCGCGATCGCGCCGATGAAGCCCGCGACCGAGCCGACGGAAAGGTCGATATGGCCGGTCACGATCACCAGCAGCATGCCGAGGGCCATGATCACGATATAGCTGTTCTGCAACACCAGATTGGTCAGGTTGAGCGGGCGCAGCAGCGTGCCGTCGGTGACGATCTCGAAGAACAGCATGATCGCGAACAGCGACAGCAGCATGCCGTATTCGCGCAAATTGGCCTTGAGAAAGCCGGTCTGCCTGGGCGCCTCGGTCAGCGCCGCGGTCTTGTCGCTCATGGCCGTGCCTCTTCCCGCTTCTCTTCCAGCCTGCTTTCCAGACTCCTGTCGACCAGCCGTTCGCCCCGGCGCACGATGACGCGCATGATTTTTTCCTGCGTCGCCTCGGACCGGTCGAACTCGCCGACGAAAGCGCCCTCGTTCATGACGCAGATGCGGTCGCAGATCCCGAGCAATTCAGGCATTTCCGACGAGATCATGATGACCGCCTTGCCGGCATCGGCGAGCTCGTTGATGATGGAATAGATCTCGTATTTGGCGCCGATGTCGATGCCGCGGGTCGGCTCGTCCAGGATCAGGATTTCCGGATCGGTGAACAGCCATTTCGACAACACCACTTTTTGCTGGTTGCCGCCCGACAGGCTGCCGGCCACCTGATAGACATCGGAGGAACGGATGCGCATGCGGCTGCGATATTCGCTCGCGACCTGCAATTCCCTGATGTCGTCGATCACGCTATTGGCCGAGACACCCTTGAGATTGGCCAGGGTGATATTCTTGCGCACGTCCTCGGCGAGCAGCAGGCCGAGCTGCTTGCGGTCTTCGGTGACGTAGGCAAGGCCGGCGTCGATCGCGCGGCCGACGGTCGAGAGGTCGACCTCGCTACCGTGCATGACGGCGCGGCCGGTGATCCTGCGCCCCCAGGAACGGCCGAACAGACTCATCGCGAATTCGGTGCGCCCCGCCCCCATCAACCCGGCGATGCCGACGATCTCGCCGCGGCGGACCTGGAAGTCGACATTTCTGATCACCTGCCTGTCCGCATGCAAGGGATGATAGACCGACCAGTTCTCGACCTTGAATACGACGTCGCCGATCGCTGGCTCCCGCTTCGGGAAACGACTTTCGAGATCGCGATCGACCATCCTGCGGATGATGCGGTCCTCCTCGAGCCCGCCGGCCTCGCGGTCCAGCGTATCGACGGTGCGGCCATCGCGCAGCACGGTGATGCGGTCGGCGACGCGGGCCACCTCGTTGAGCTTGTGCGAGATCAGCACCGCCGACATGCCCTGCGAACGAAACTCGAGCAGCAGGTCGAGCAAGGCGGCGCTGTCGCTTTCATTGAGGCTCGCGGTCGGCTCGTCGAGAATCAAAAGGCGCACCTGCTTGGACAGCGCCTTGGCGATTTCCACCAGCTGCTGCTTGCCGATCCCGATATCGGTAACGAGCGTGTCCGGCGCTTCATTGAGCCCCACCTTCGCCAGCAGCTGCTGCGACCGCGTGTAGACGGCGTCGCGATCGATCACGCCGAACCGCGACGGCGGGTTGGCGATAAAGATATTCTCCGCGATCGAGAGCAGCGGGACCAGCGCCAGTTCCTGATGGATGATGATGATGCCGAGCGCCTCGGAATCATTGATATCGCGAAAATGGCGTTCCTCGCCGTCATAGACGATGCCGCCGTCAAAGCTGCCGTGCGGGTAGACGCCGCTCAGCACCTTCATCAGGGTCGACTTGCCGGCGCCGTTCTCGCCGACCAGGGCATGGATCTCACCTTGCCTTACCGTGAAACTGACGTCGTCCAGCGCCTTCACCCCGGCGAAGGCTTTGCCGATGCCGCGCATTTCGAGCAGTGTACCCATCAGTCAAGCCGCATCAGTTGATCTGCGACTTCTTGTAATAGCCGCCCTCGATGAGGATTTTCTCCCAATTGGTCTTGTCGACGACAACAGGCTTGAGCAGAAACGACGGCACCACCTTCACGCCGTTCTTGTAGGTGGTGGTGTCGTTGACAACAACGGTCTTGCCGCTCAGCGCCGCATCGACCATGTCTGCGGTGACCTTGGCGAGGTCGCGGGTGTCCTTGAAGATGGTCGAGTACTGCTCGCCGCGCAGGATCGACTTGATCGAGGGTACTTCGGCGTCCTGACCGCTGACGATGGGCATCGGCATGTTGCCGCTGCCATAGCCGACACCCTTGAGCGAAGACAGGATTCCGATCGACAGCCCGTCATAGGGCGACAGCACGGCATCGACCCGCTTGGTGGTGTAGAACGCGCTGAGCAGATTATCCATCCGGGCCTGCGCGGTGGCGCCGTCCCAGCGCAAGGTCGAGACCTTGTCCATGCCCATCTGCTTGCTCGCGACCACGAGCTTGCCGCTGTCGATATAGGGCTGCAGCACCGACATCGAGCCGTTGTAGAAGAAATAGGCGTTGTTGTCGTCGGGCGAGCCGCCGAACAGCTCGATATTGAACGGGCCCTTGCCCTCCTTGAGCTTCAGTGCCGCTTCGATCGACTGCGCCTGCAGCACGCCAACCTGAAAATTGTCGAACGTCGCGTAATAGTCGACATTGGGCGTGTCGCGGATCAGCCGGTCGTAGGCGATCACGGTAATGCCCTTGTCCTTGGCCTGCTTGAGCACGTCGGAGAGCGTGGTGCCGTCGATCGAAGCGATCACCAGCACCTTGGCGCCCTTGGTCACCATGTTCTCGATCTGGGAGAGCTGGTTCGGGATATCGTCTTCGGCGTATTGCAGGTCGGTATTGTAGCCGCGCTCCTTCAACACCTTCACGATGTTGTTGCCGTCATCGATCCACCGCGCCGACGCCTTGGTCGGCATGGCGATGCCGACGGTGGGCTTGCTCTGCGCCAGCGCGGGCCCCGCAAGGACGACCGAGCCAACCGCGATGGCCGACAGGACAGATTTGAGCAGTTTCATGCTTCACTCCCAGGTGTTGAGCGCAAGTCGCCGGGCCGGCGCACCTTTGATTTTGGCGGATGATCGGTCACCCATTGTGGTTCTGCAAGCAGAATGAACCCTTTGGTGATGCGAGGCGGTTCGGCGCCTCATCTTGCGAAGAATTTATACAGCGAGACGTGGCGATAGACCTGTCCGGGGTCGAGCCGCGCCGACGGAAAATCCAGCCGGTTGGGCGTGTTGGGATAGACCTGCGGTTCCAGGCAGAGCGCGTCATATTGGCGGTGGACGCGGCCATACTTGCCGGTCACGGTCCCGTCGAGGAAATTGCCCGAATAGAACTGGACGCCGGGCTGGTTGGTCCAGAGTTCGAGAACGCGGCCCGAGGTGGGATCCTCGACGCGGGCGGCAAAGCGCGGCGCGGCGGTGATGCCGCCACGCAGGCAGAAATTGTGGTCGTAGCCCCGCCGGATCAGAACCTGTTCATTCGCGTCGCGCAGGCGGGCGCCGACGGGATGGGGATTGCGGAAATCGAACGGTGTTCCATCAACCTTGCCAGGCCCGCCCAAGGGAATGCCGGCCGCACTGACCGGCAAATACGTATCGGCCACAATCATGACCTGATGGTCGAGAATGCCGCCGTCCATCTCGATGCCGGCGAGATTGAAGAAGCTATGATTGGTCAGATTGACGATGGTCGGCTTGTCCGTGACCGCGGAGAATTTGACCGAAAGTTCGGTACCGCTGGAGATGCTGTAAGTGATCTCGGTTTTCAGTGTGCCGGGATAGCCCTCCTCGCCATCAGAACTGACATAGGAAAGCGTTACGAACGGCGCCGGATTCTCGCCGATCGCCGCAACGGTCCACGGCTTGCGGTCAAAGCCTGACAACCCGCCATGCAGCGCGTTGGGGCCGTCATTGGTCGGCAATTGAAAGCGTGTGCCATCCAGTTCGAAGGTGCCATTCGCGATCCGGTTCGCATAACGCCCCACCGTGGCGCCGAGAAAGCGCCGGACGGCGAGATAGCCTGCGAGATCCTTGCGGCCGAGGACGACGTCACCCAGGCGCCCGTCCCGGTCGGCAACGAAGATGGATTGAATGGCCGCGCCAAAGGTGATCAGGCGCACCTCAAAGCCATTGTCGCCACGCAGATGCACGGCTTCGATCGCGGTGCCGTCAGGCAGATGCCCAAAAATCTCGCGGGCAAGCTTCGGCTCTGATTGGCCAGACACGTCACACCTCGTGGAACGCTTCGACGTCACGACGCCGGCCGAGCAGGAAGGCGTCCGCGACATGGACCAGCGGCGACAGGTCAACGTCGGAAATGCCGTTCGCAATCAGTTCGGCAAAGCGCCGATAGATCAGGCGATATTCGGATTTCTTCTCATCGACCAGCACGCGGTCATCATGAAGCAGGCGCCGGCCGCCGGCCGCAAACGTCAACCGTCCGTTATCGGTCTCGACGCGGATGTCCCAGGTCTGCTCGCCGGTCTGCCGCCAGTCGAATTCGGCACGGATGGGCGTGCCCGCTTGATCCGAGAAGGCAAGGTCGGCCGCGATCGGCGCCGCGCGGTTTTTCGGAAACGACAGTTCGGACCGGGTCAGAAAGAACGGATGCGGCAGGATGTGGGTCATGACGGAAAGCGCGTTGATGCCGGGATCGAACACGCCGAGACCGCCCGGCTCCCAGATCCAGGCCTGGCCGGGATGCCAGACCCGCACGTCTTCCTTCCATTCGACCACGACCGACCTGATCTCGCGCCGGTCAAGAAAATCTTTTGCAGGCTCGACGGCCGGCGCGAAACGGGAATGCCACGCCGTAAACAGCGTCCGTCCGGTTTGCCGCGCCATCGCAAGCAGCGGCTCAAATTCGCTCAACGTCGCGCCCGGCGGCTTCTCCAGCAGCACATGCTTGCCGGCCCGCAATGCGGCCGCCGCCAGCGCGCTCCGCACTTGCGGGGGCGTACAGAGCGCAACGGCGTCGATGTCGGGTACAGCAGCGAGCAATTCGTCGAGCGTCGTGAAATGCGCAGCGCCGTCGATGCCGCCATCGGGGTCGACAGTCGCGGCAAGTTCGATGCCGTCACTAACGGCAATCGCCGGAATGTGCTGATCCCTGGCGATCTTGCCGAGACCGACGATGGCGAGGCGAATGGTCAATTCAGTTTTTCCCGAAATGATGCACGCGCTTCACTTGCCCCAGCGCAGCACCCGCGCACCAAGCCGGCTCGCGATTTCGATCAAGCCGGCTCGAACCGCCGGATGCAGCGGCTGCAAGGGAAGACGGACGGTTTCGTGTTTGATGACGCCGCCTTCCTTCATCAGCGCCTTGCAGGCGATCAGGCCGCATTGCCGGTTCTCATAGTTGATCAGCGGCAGCCAGCGTTCATAGGCGGCGATCGCTTCGTCCCGGCGACCGGCGAACCAGGGATCGGTGATCTGGCGGATGCCGTCGGGGTAGCCGCCGCCGGTCATCGCGCCGGTGGCACCGGCCTCAAGGTCAGCCATCAGCGTGATCGCCTCCTCGCCGTCCCAGGGACCCTCGATCGCCTCGCCGCCAAGCGCGATCAACTCGTGCAGCTTGGAAGCTGCCTGCGGCGTCTCGATCTTGAAATAGGCGATGTTGTTCAGCTCGCGCGCCATGCGGGCGAGGAAGGCGGCTGACAGCGGCGTGCCCGCCACCGGCGCATCCTGGATCATGATGGGGATCGAGATCGCATCCGACACGGTGCGGAAGAATTCGTGGATGGCGGCCTCGCCGACCCGGATGGTCGCGCCATGATAGGGCGGCATCACCATCACCATGGCAGCCCCCGCCTGCTCCGCCCGCCGCGAGCGTTCCGCGCAGATGTGGGACGCAAAATGCGTCGTCGTGACGATGACGGGAACGCGGCCAGCCACGTGCTTCAAAACGACATCGAGCACCGTGTCGCGCTCGGCGTCGGTCAAAACGAACTGCTCGGAGAAATTGGCGAGGATGCACAGTCCCTGCGAGCCGGCATCGATCATGAAGTCGACGGCCCGCTTCTGCCCGTCGAGGTCGAGCCGGCCCTCGCCGTCGAACACGGTCGGCACGACCGGGAAGACGCCTTTATAGCGCCGCTGAAGAGTGGGGCTCGCCATGACCGTCCTCCGCTTCCGCCTCTGCCGGCCGCGCGGGCCGACGCGGAGGGTCAACGGAGAGAGCGTCGACTAAGGCATTAATTTCGTTAGATGTTTGTACCCACAGCGAATCCTATAGGGGATTGGGAAAACTGGCAAATTTTGCGAATGGTCAATCGTGCGCCCGAGCCGACGAAATACGCCAGCCCGGCGCGCACGACACGACGGCGGTTCGCCGCCGCCCAGTAGTGGCGGACGGCGGTCAGGTCACTTGCCGGCTTCGACGTCGTTGAAGGCCTCGCGCGCGTTCCGGAACGCATCGATGCCCGACGGGATGCCGCAATAGACGGCGACCTGGAGCAGGATCTCCTTGATCTCGTCCTTGGTGACGCCGTTCTTCAAGGCGCCCTTGACGTGCAGTTTCAATTCATGCGGGCGGCCCAGCGCGCCAAGCATCGCCAGATTGACGATGCTGCGGGTGCGGCGGTCGAGTCCGGGCCGGGTCCACAGCGCGCCCCAGCAGAATTCGGTCGACCATTCCGCCATCGTCCGGGTGAATTCATCAGCACCGGCGATGGACTTGTTGACGTATTCCTCGCCGAGCACCTCTTTGCGGACCTTGAGGCCTTTGTCGAACAACTCAGTCATCTCTGTTCCTTCCATTGTTTGAGAACCGTATTTCAAGGCACCACGGCTCAGCCGTGCGGCCTCAGCAGGCTTGAGACGCCGGCCAGCGTATCGAGACGCCAGACATCGTCGATGATGCGGTCGATATCCCAATTGGTTCCGCCGAGCCGCGCGCCATCGCGCAGCTTGGCTTCGATATCGCGGTCGGACAGCGGATCGGCGAGACTGCCCTTCGCGGCCATCACGATCTCGCTCAGCATCTCCCCGGACGTCAATTGAATATTGACGCGCGCGGCGCCATCCGGAAGGGAAGCATCAAGCTGTGCCCTCACCTTCTCGCGCAAGGACACGATGTCCGGCCGGAACACGGTTGCGTCGGTGAATTCGACGACGCCAGCCGCCCCGAGCAGCAACGCACAGGCGGCGCAATGATGGATACTGACACGTGCGTCGCGTTCGTTGCGAACCACACGATCGCCGCGCGCCAGCAGCAGTGCCGAGCCTTGCACGGTGACTGATTCGATTTGATCGATGCGCTGGCTCAGCTTCGCCCGCAATTTGAAGCAGGCGTCGATGACAGCATGAAACACGATGCCCGCGGGATAGGGCTTGTAGGTGTTTTTCGCGATCTCCCAGCCCTGGCCCAGACCACCCGTCAGACGCGCCAGATTCGGCTCGTCGCCCATGGCGCGGGACCAGCCGAGCGGTCCTTCAATGGCCCGCGACGAAGCCGAATAACCTTCCGCCGCGAGCAACGCCGCAAACAGGCCGTTGCGCGCCGCATTGCCCACGCTGACATTTTTTGCCGCACTCGGAAGATTCTCGACGATGCCGGCCGACTGGCTGGCGGCAATGCCGAGCGCATTTGAAATCTGGTCTGCCGGGAGCCCCAGCAATTTGGCGCAGGCTGCGGCAGCGCCGAACACCCCGCAGGTCGAGGTGATGTGCCAGCCCCGCGCATAATGTCCCGGGGACACGGCATTGCCGACGCGGCATTCGATCTCAACGCCGAGGATGAAAGCCACGAGAACATCCCTTCCGGAAAATCCCCGCGCCTCCGCCAACGCCAGCACCGGTGCCGCCACGGGCGCCGCCGGATGAATGATGGTGTCCAGATGCGTATCGTCGAAATCGAGCAGATTGGCCGAAATCGCGTTGATGAAGGCCGCGCCCATCGCATCGAGCCGTTCCGGACGGCCGATCACCGCAGACGTCGCCGCGCCGCTGAATGGCGCGAGCACGCGCAGTGCCGCGCTGACGGCGGGGTCGTGGGCCGAGCCGAGCGCGGTGGCGAAGAAGTTCAGGATCGAGCGTTTCGCCTCGCGGCTTTGCGCGGCGACATCCGTCCACGACGTACCGGCAACGAAATCGGCGAAAATCGTGCCGGCGCCTTGCGCTTCATCATGCCGCACTGAGCGAATTCCTCGAACCCTGTTGGTCCGACCCTATTCCGGCGCGACGTGGCCTGTCGACTAGAATCTTATGCTTGACAGATTGACTGACAATCTGGACATTCGACGAAACCCGGCCGGAACCCCGGCCGCGGCCCAACATCAACCCGCCAAGAACAAGAAGCGCCCGACCTTGCGGCGCGACAGGGAGCAAACCATGGCTGCAGAAACAATCGGCTTTGTCGGAATCGGTCGCATGGGCGGACCGATGGCGGGACGATTGATGGACGCCGGCTATTCGCTGTGCATCTACGATCCGCACAGCGAGGCGACCAAGGCGCTGGTGGCGCGCGGCGCACGGCTTGCCAAATCCCCGGCCGAAGTCGCATCCAGCGCCGACATCGTGCTGGCCAGCCTGCCCACCCCCGATATCGTCAAGGCGGTCGCATTGGGCCCCGACGGGATCGTCGCCGGCAATCGCGCCTCTGTCCTGATCGACCTCTCCACCACAGGTCCAGGCGCGGCCAAGCTGATCGCGAAAGGTTTTGAGGCACGAAAGCTGACGCTGGTCGATGCGCCGGTCAGCGGCGGCATCAAGGGTGCGGTCAACGGCACGCTTGCGGTGATGGTGTCGTGCCCGAAGGCCACCTATGACCGGGTCGAGCCGATCCTGAAGCATTTCGGCAAGCTGTTTTACACCGGCGACAAGCCGGGCACCGCGCAGACCGCAAAACTCGCCAACAATCTGATGGCGGCGGCGGCCCTCGTCATCACCTCGGAAGCGGTGGCGATGGGCGTCAAGGGCGGCGTCAACGCCAAAGTGCTGATCGACATCATCAACGCCAGCAGCGGACGCAACAGCGCCTCGGAGGACAAATTCCCCCGCGCGGTGCTGCCCGGCACGTTCGATTTCGGCTTCACCACCGGTCTTTCCTACAAGGACGTGCGGCTCTGCGTCGATGAGGCCGAGGCGATGGGAGTCCCCATGGTCTGCGGCGCGGTGGTCCGGCAGATGCTCGCGATCACCAACGCCAAATACGGCGCGTCATCCGACTTCACGTCGATCGCCAAGGTGCTGGAGGAATGGGCCGGCGTGGAAATGCGCGGCTAGTTTCGGCAGCGATCGAGGGGACGCGATTGCCATGACGGTGCGGGCGGACGAGGCAAGCGGGAGTTCGATGGCGCGGAAGCTGGCCCGCGCCGCGCTTGCCGTCGATCCCGGCTGCTTCGACGCCGATGTCGTCGCCAAGGCGAAAATCTGCCTGCTGGATTTTCTCTCCTGCGCTTTCGAGGCACGCCCTCACCCCTGGAGCCGACAGGCGGTCGCCATCGCGCGCGCGGTCGCAAATGGCGCGACGATCGTCGGGAGCGGCACGCTTGCCTCGCCGGGCGATGCGGCCTTCGCCAACGCGGTCATGGGGCACGGCCTGGTGCGCGAAGACATGCACGCCGCCAGCGTCTGTCACCATGGCGTGGTGATCTGGCCGACCTTGCTCGCGCTGTCGGAGCGAACATCGTTGCCGGGTGCAAGATTCCTTGCCGCAGCGATCATCGGCTATGAAACCGGCGCGCGAATCGGCCGCGCGCTCATGACATCCGATCTCGCGCGCCTCTACCGACCGACCGGGCTGGTCGCACCGCTCGGCGCCGCACTGGCGGGAAGCTACGCGCTCGGCCTCACCGAGGCCGCGGCAACCAGCGCGATGGCCATTGCCGCCAACACGTCGTCCGGCCTGAACGAATGGCCGCGGGCCGGCGGCTCCGAGATGTATTTCCATCCGGGCTTTGCGGCCCGCAACGCGATTGCCGCGATCGAGCTTGCGGAAGCCGGCGCCCTCGCCTCCGAAACGATCCTGGAAGGTGAAGCCGGATTGTTCGCCGCGTTCCGCCGCCAGCCGGCGCCCGCCGAAATCCGTTTGTTCGCCAGCGAACCGGAGCTCATGGCCGTCTACAACAAGCCGGCGCCCGCCTGCAATTTCGCGCAGACCGCGGCGCAGGCCGCCCTGCGCGCGGCTCGCGAACTTGGCACCGCGGACGATATCGCGACCGTTTCGATCCGGGTCCCGGAAGCCGCGGCCCGCTACCCCGGCTGTGACTCCAAGGGGCCGTTCCGCAACGCCCTGCAAGCCAAGATGAGCATACCCTTCAGCGTCGCGGCGGTGCTCGCGCGCGGTGCGCTGGAAGAGGACAATTACGCGGATATCGACGATCGCAAAATACTTCGCCTCGTCGAACACACCGATCTTCAAAGCGAATCTGGTCTTACGGCGGCCTTCCCCGCGAAACAGGGCGCCGAGATCCTTGTCGGCCTGCGCAACGGAACAACGCTCCGTCACCGCCTCGACAACGTCATTGCCGCAACATCGGACGAAATCCGCATCCGTTTTCGCAGCTCCGCCGCCGAAGTCATCGGCGAGAGGCGCGCCCGGTATCTGGAAGAGCTCGTCGATGACTGCGCAACGCTTCCAGACGCCAGCGTGATCGCAGCCCAATGCCGGCTCGAGCCGGTGGAACAAAGGCTGCGGCCGGCGTCATGAATCACGACGATAAACAGGAATTGGGAAACGCCATGTTCAAACCGGAGACGGCCGCCACACCGCTGACCCCGACACGGGGTGACCGGTGACCCAGGCGCTGGAAGGTTTCTTGCAGGCCCTGTCCGCCGGGCTGTTGATCGGCGCGGTCTATGGCCTGATGTGCGTCGGGCTTGGCCTGATCTTCGGCGTCATGCGGGTGATCAATTTCGCCCAGGGCGATTTCATGATGCTCGGCATGTATGCTGCGTTCTATTTCTTCACCGCGCTCGGCGTGCAGGCCACCTTCGGCAACACCTTTGGGCCGTTCGTCGCCATCGTGCTGGCCGGCCCGGTGCTGGCCGCCTTCGGCTACTTCGTTCACCTCACCCTGATCTCGCGCGTGTCAGGCACGCGCACCTCTTCGCTCGAAGGCGAAGGTCACTACGCCCAGCTCATTCTGACGCTCGGCATCGCGCTGATCCTGCAAAATGGCGGCCTGCTGGTGTTCGGCTCGGTGCTGGCCTCGATCCGGACGCCGCTGTCGAGTTCTGCGTGGGAGCTTGGTCCGATGTTCAACGACATCAGCGTCTTCGTCAACAAGGCGCGCGGCATCGACGCCGTCGTCTCGCTGGTGACGATGCTGCTGCTGACGCTGTTGATCACGCGGTCGCGGCTCGGCAAATCGCTGCGCGCCGCCGCCGATAACCCAACCGCAGCCACCTATATGGGGATCGACGTCGATCGCGCGCACCGCATTGCGTTTGCGCTCGGCACCGGCATCACCGCGATCGCCGGCGGCCTGCTCGCCACCAATTATCCGTTCCATCCCTTTGTCGGCGTCGAATATGTGATCGTCATGTATGCCGGCGTCGTGCTCGGCGGCATGGGAAGCATCATCGGCGCCTTCTGGGGCGGCATGACGATCGGACTGGTGCAGCAGATGTCGACGCTGATCCTGCCCACCCAACTGCAAAATGCCGCGATCTTCGTGGTGTTCCTCCTGATCATCTTCTTCCGTCCGCAAGGCTTCTTCGGGCGCATGGTGGAGCGGACATGACCATGCGTGGTTGGCGTTCGCTGTTGCCGATCCTCGTCTTCACCGCGCTTTACGCGGTGGTGTCGCTGAGCGTGACCAACTCCTACTATCAACTCGTGATGACGCTGGTGCCGGTCTGGGCGATCTTCGGCCTGTCTTGGAACCTGCTCAGCGGCTACACCGGGCTGATCTCGTTCGGTCACGCCGCCTTCTTCGGCCTCGGCGCCTATGCGGTCGCGCTCGGCCAGATCCATTTTGATCTTTCGCCCTGGGTGACGATCCCGATCGCGGCCGTGATTGGCGGCGTCGCCGGGCTCCTGATCGGCTTTCCCACCTTCCGCCTGCAGGGACATTACTTTGCATTGGCGATGCTCGCCTACCCGCTCGCCATCCTCTACGTGTTCGAATGGCTCGGCCTGCAGGAAGTCACGCTGCCGATCAAGCGCGACAACCCGATCGCTTATATGCAATTCGCCGACCACCGCTTCTACACACTGGTGGCGCTGGCGATGATGCTCGGCACCATTCTACTGACGCGGAAGGTCGAACAGTCGCGCTTCGGGATGGCCTTGCTGGCGATCAAGCAGAACGAGGCAGCCGCGGAAGCCGCCGGGATCAACACGCTGGCGTGGAAACTCCGCGCCGTCACGCTGAGCGGCGCCATCGCCGGCGCGGTCGGCGGATTTTACGCGGTCGTGCTGCTGGTGGTGACCCCGCAATCGGTGTTCGGCATGCTGGTATCGGCACAGGCGCTGACGGTCGCGATGTTCGGCGGTGTCGGCACGGTCTGGGGGCCGGTGATCGGATCTGTCATCCTGATCCCTCTCGCCGAAACGCTCAATGCCGAAGCAGGCTCGCGCTTTCCCGGCATTCAGGGCGTGATTTACGGCCTTGCGATCATCAGCGTCATCCTGCTCGCGCCGGAAGGCTTGTTCTGGAAGGTGCGCGATTTCCTGCGCAAGCGCTCGGCGCCGCCGGTCTTGGCAAAGCCGGACGCGCCGGATGTCCCGGTCGCTTCCGTCGCTGCTGCACCCGCGCGGCCAAAGCGATCCCCGGGGACGGGTGACGTCGTCCTCGAAGTCCGCAACCTCTCGCGTTCCTTTGGCGGACTGAAAGCCGTGCAGGATGTCAGCTTCAAGCTGCGGCAAAACGAGATCCTCGGTATCATCGGCCCCAACGGCGCCGGCAAGACCACGCTGTTCAACCTGCTGAACGGATTTTTGCGGCCGGGCACCGGCGAAATCCTGCTCGACGGGCGCGAGATGTCCGGCCGCAAGCCGCACGAACTCTGCGAGGCCGGCATCGGCCGCACCTTCCAGATCATGCGGCCGTTCCTGCGCATGTCGATCTCGGACAATGTCGTGGTCGGGGCCTATGTCCGCGCCAGGACCGATGCGGAGGCAAAGCAACTGGCCACGGACGCGATCGCCCGCGTCGGCCTGTCCGGCATCGCCGATCGCATCGCCGGCGAACTCACGACCAAGGAATTGCGGCTGATGGAGTTGGCGCGGGCGCTGGCCGGACAGCCCCGCATCCTGCTGCTCGACGAGACGCTGGCCGGCCTCGGCCATGACGAGGCCAACGAGGTCGTGGCTGTCATCCAGCGCCTCGCCCGTGACGGCATGACGATTGCAATCATCGAACACACGATGCAGGCGATGGTGCGTCTGGTCGACAGCTTTCTCGTGCTCGACCACGGCGCCGTCATCGTCGAGGGCGAACCGGAAGCGGTCACCCGCGACAGCCGCGTCATCGAGGCCTATCTCGGCAAAAAATGGGTGGCCCATGCTCCGCATTGAAGGGCTGACCGCCGGCTACTCCGCGATCCCCGTCTTGAACGGCGTCTCGATCAAGGTCGAGCAAGGCCAGTTCGTCGCCATCGTCGGGCCGAACGGCGCCGGCAAGACCACGCTGTTCAAGACGATTTCCGGCATCGTACGGCCGAGCGCGGGCACGATCACCTTTGGCGATCACGACCTGCGGTCGATCCGGCCCGCGCAGCGCGCGCATCTCGGCATCGCCCATGTGCCGGAGGGCCGTCAGGTATTTCCATCGCTGACGGTGATGGAAAACCTCGAAATGGGCGCGATGACCGAAGCCGGGCAACGCGACTGGAAGCACAATATCGAGCGCATCTTCGCGTGGCTGCCGATCCTCGCCGAACGCCGCGGCCAGTTCGCCGGCACGCTGTCGGGCGGACAGCAGCAGATGCTGGCGATCGGCCGCGGGCTGGCGGGTTCACCCAAGCTGCTGATGCTGGATGAGCCCTCGATGGGCCTCGCCCCCGCCATCGCGGATTTCATCTTCGAGCGGCTGATCGAAATCCGCCGGCAATCGAACCTCACGATCCTGCTGGTCGAGCAGCGCGTCGCGGAGGCGCTCGAATCCGCCGACCATGGCTACGTTCTCGAAGCCGGCCGCGTCGCACTCGAAGGCAACAACCAGACCTTGCGGGCGGACGACCGCATCCGCAAAGCCTATCTCGGCATGTAACAGCGAACAACAACACCATTGGGAGGATGAAAATGGGTCAGGATAACATCACGAACAGGATTTCGAAGACGGCGCTGACGCGGCGCACCGTGCTCTCGGGCGCGGCGGCCATGGGGCTGTCGACGATGGCGCGTGCGCAAGCGCCGGCCGAGGTCAAGGTCGGCCTGATCGTGCCGCTGTCGGGGATCTACACCCGCCCCGGCCAGGTCATGAAGATGGGCGCCGAGATGGGCATCGAGCACATCAACGCGCAAGGCGGCATCAAATCGCTCGGCGGCGCCAAGATGAAGCTCGTCGTGATCGACTGCGGCGACACCACCGAGAAGGCAAAGAATGCCGCGCAGCGCATGGTGGCTCAGGAAACCGACCTGGTGGCGGCAACCGGCGCCTATCTCAGCTCCTTCACGCTGGCGGTGACCGAAGTCACCGAGCGCGCCGAGCTGCCCGTGCTCACCCTGTCCTATTCGGACTTGCTCACCGACCGCGGTTTCAAGTTCATCTTCCAGACCGCGGCGCCCGCCAGCGTGCAATCGCAACTCGGCCTGCCCGAACTGATGAAACTGGCGGAAAAGGCCGCCGGCAAGCGGCCCAAGACGGTCGCGATGCTGATGGACAATACCGCGACCTCGGTCGCGACCGCCAAGGCGCTGAAGGAGAAACTGTTCGCCCAGGAAGGCCTGCAGCTCGTGGTGGACGAAGTCTGGACGCCGCCGCTCTCCGACGCCACGCCGCTGATCCAAAAGGTGAGATCGGCGCGGCCGGACCTGCTGCTGTTCATGCCGAACGCCGTCTCCGACGCCAAGCTCGGCCTCGAAAAGATCAACGAGTTCGGCCTCGGCCAGGGCAAGATCCCGACCGTGTCCTTCAGCATCACCATTGCCGAACCTGACATGCTGCAAAGCGTCACGCCGGAAGTCGTCCAGGGCATCATGACCATCGTCGCCAACTGGGGCTGCAAGGGACATGAGGACATCATCGCCGAGCTCAAGGCCAAGTATAAAGAGCCGTGGGCGACGCAGAACGTGATCTCGACCTACGGCGACATGTGGCTGATGAAGGCCGCCCTTGAAAAGGCCGGCAAGGCCGAACGCCTCGCCGTTGCCGACGCTTTCCGCACCATGGATGGCGGCCCCGCGAAATACTATCCCGGCGGCCAGTTGAAATTCGACGAAAAGGGCCGGCGTGTCGGCGCCGGCGTCGTGATCGTGCAGTGGCAGAACGGCGTGCCGGTCACGGTGTACCCGTCCGACCTCGCTCAGTCGTCTCCATTCTGGCCGAAGAAGTCCTGACCTCAATGTCGTCTCAAAAAATTTCAGGGAGGAATTGTCATGACGAAAAGTACCCGGGCCGCATTGACGCGGCGTAGCCTGCTGGCCGGCGCATCCGCCGGCCTGATCGCGACACGTGCGTGGGCACAGCAGCCTTCGGAAGTGAAGGTCGGATTGCTGGTGCCGGTCTCCGGCCTCTACGCGCGCCCGGGTACCGTGATGCGCGAAGGCGCCGAGATGGCGGTGGACCACATCAACGCGCAAGGCGGCATCAAGGCGCTCGGCGGCGCCAGGATGAAACTGATCGTGCTCGATTCCGGCGACACCACGGAGAAAGCCAAGAACGCGGCGCAACGCATGGTCGCGCAGGAGACCGACCTGGTGGCCGCGAGCGGGGCTTATCTGAGCTCGTTCACGCTGGCGGTCACCGAGGTCACGGAGCGCGCCAATCTGCCGGTGTTGACCCTCTCCTACTCCGACCTGATCACCGACCGCGGCTTCAAATACGTGTTCCAGACCTCGGCTACGGCGGGGTCGCAGGCCAAGCAGGCTTTGCCGCAGATCGTCAAGCTCGCGGAAACCGCGTCGGGCAGGAGACCCAAGACGGTCGCGATCGTCACCGACAACACCGCGGCCTCGGTGTCCTCGGCCAAGGCGATGCGCGACGGCCTGCTCGCCGAAAATGGCCTGCAACTGACCGTCGACGAAACGTTTACACCGCCGCTCGCCGACGCCACATCGCTGGTTCAGAAAGTGCGCTCGGCCAAACCTGACCTGCTGTTCTTCCTGCCGACCGTGATTTCGGACGCCAAGCTGCTGCTCGAGAAGATGAACGAGTTCGGCCTCGGCCAGGGCAAGATCCCGACCATCTCGTTCGGCATCGCCATCGCCGAGCCGGACATGCTGCAGACGGTGAGCCCGGAATTGCTGCAGGGCCTGCTCACCTGCGTCGCGAGCTGGGGGGCCAAGGGCCACGAGGCGCTGATCGCCGAACTGAAGACCCGCTACAAGGAGCCGTGGATGACGCAGAACGCGATCTCCACCTATGGCGACATGTGGGTGATCAAGGACGCGCTCGAGAAGGCGGGCAAGGCCGACCGCGTGGCCGTCGGCGAGGCGTTGCGCACCATGGATGCCGGTCCGTCGAAATATTATCCGCTCGGCGAGATCAAGTTCGACGAAAAAGGCCGCCGCGTCGGTGCCGGCATGACCATCGTGCAGTGGCAATCCGGCGTGCCGGTGACGGTGTTTCCGCCGCAACTGGCGCTGGCGCAACCATTCTGGCCGAAGAACTGAGGATTGGATACCGATATGGACAAGGCGACATACGATCGAGGCCTTCAGATCCGCAAGGATGTGCTGGGTAATGAATTCGTCGACAAGGCGATCGCATCGGCCGACGACTTCAACCGGCCGATGCAGGACCTCACGACGGAATATTGCTGGGGCTATGTGTGGGGCCGCGATGGCCTGACACACAAGACACGGAGCTTCCTCAATCTCGCGATGCTGTGCGCACTGAACCGGCCGCAGGAACTCAAGACCCATGTGCGGGGCGCATTGACCAACGGCGCTACGCGCGAGGAAATACGCGAAGTGTTCATGCAGGTGGCGATTTATTGCGGGGTGCCGGCCGGCGTCGACGCATTCCGCAACGCCAAGGAAGTGTTTGCCGAACTGGACAAGAAATAGACGTGAAAGTCGGGGCGATGTTGAAGGACAAATGGGCGCTGGTGACCGGGGCGACGGCGGGCCTGGGCCTTGCCGTGGCCGAAAGCCTGGCCGGCGCGGAAGCCAACATTGTCCTGCATGATCTGATCGAACCCGCGCAGACGCGGGATCGTCTGCGCGCGCAATTCGGCAAGGAGGTGATCAGCGTGGCGGCCGACCTGTCGCAGCGCGCCGCCATCGAAGCCATGATGGCCGGCCTGCTCGGCCGTATCGGCGCCGTCGATATCCTCGTGAACAACGCGGTGGTGCGACATTTTTCGCCGGTCGAGCACTTTCCGCCGGAAAAGTGGGACGAAGCGCTCGCCGTCAATCTGTCGGCCCCGTTTCACCTGATCCGTCTCGTCCTGCCCGGCATGAAGCAACGCAAATGGGGACGCATCATCAATATGGCCTCGATCTATTCGAGCCGCGCCGTTGCGGATCGGATCGACTACGTGACCACCAAGACCGCGATCGTCGGGATGACCCGCGCCGTCGCGATCGAGACGACAAAATACGGGATCACCTGCAACGCGTTATGCCCGGGCACGCTGCCCACCCCGGCCATTCAGGGCAAGATCGCTGATCTCGCGGCCAGCGAAGGCCGCAGCATCGGCGAGGCCACCAGTGACTATCTGGCAACGCGCCAGCCGACCGGGCGGTTTGTCGCGATGGAAGGCGTCGGCGCCGTAGCTGCCTTCCTGTGCAGTCCGGCGGCGCAAGACATCACGGGAACCACCCTGCCGATCGACGGGGGCTGGTCCATCGCATGAGAACCAGCGCTCGATCCGCAACGGAGACCATCAATGGTTGATGCAATAAGCCAGAACGCAGTGGTGACCGGCGCGGCAGGCGGCATGGGCCGCGCCATCACCCGGGCGCTGATCGACAGTGGCCGCCGGGTCGTTCTGGTCGACCGCGACATGGAGGCCCTTCGTCAGTTTGCCGACGAAATCGGCGACAAGGCGTTCCCGATCCAGCTCGATATTACGCATGCGAAAACGGTTGATCGGCTGCCGGAGCTCGTCCCGGACGCCTTCAGGCCGATCGACATCCTCGTCAACAACGCCGGGCACGACATCGGCGGCCGGACGCGCTTCGATGCCGGCGCCGCGGACGATTGGTCCGCCATCATCCAGACCAACCTGATCGGCCTGATGCGCGTGACCCGCAGCCTGCTGCCCGGCATGGTCCAGCGCAATTCGGGCCACATCGTCAATATCAGCTCGATCAACGCCGTGCGCATCGTTCCGGACATGGCCGCCTACAGCACCAGCAAGGCGGGCGTGCATATGTTCACCGAGACGCTCCGGGGCGAGCTTGCGGAGACGGCGATCCGGGTCACCGAGATGCAGCCCGGCCTGACCCGTACCAATATCATCCTCACCCGCTATCGCGGCGACCGGGCGAAGGAAAAGGACTATTTCGACCAGTTCAAGATGGCGCTCGATCCGGCAGACATTGCCAGGTCGATCGTGTTCGCGCTGGACCAGCCTCCGCATGTTCAAATTGCGGAAATGATGATTCTACCCGTAAATCGCTATTGAACCCGGAGCCGGCACCAAGGCGGTAGACAATGGACAAACGCGGTGAATTGCAATCCACGCTTCGGATCGAGGACGTTCCCACCGTCCGCTCGATGGTCGCGCAGAAGCTGCGCGAGGCGATCATGTCCGGAAAGCTGAAGCCGGGCCAGCGCCTGGTCGAAAGGGAGCTTTGCGAGATGACGGGCGTGAGCCGGCCATCGATTCGCGAAGCGCTCCGGCTGCTGGAGGCCGATGGCCTCGTCAATACCGTCCCGCACCGCGGCCCGGTCGTCAGCACCATCAGCCTTGAGGAAGCCAGGCAACTCTACGCGGCACGCGCCGTGCTGGAAGGGTTTGCCGGACGCGAATGCGCCCGTCTGCGCGATCCCGCCGTGGTTCGCAGGATCGGCGATGCGCTGGCCAAGCTGAAAGCCGCGTTCGCCGATTCCGACCTGATAACAGCCCTTGAAGCCAAGACCGAGTTCTATGCGGCGCTGATCGGCGGCTGTCAGAACGCCTTCATCGAACGCATGCTGAAGCCGCTGCACGACCGGATCACGCTGCTCCGCATCACCTCGATGTCGCAGCCGAAGCGGATCAACAAGAGCCTGCGCGAGGTCACCGCGATCTGGCGTGCGATCCAGAACGGTGACCCCGACCTCGCCGAGAAATGCTGCGTCGATCACATCAATGCGGCGGCCGTGGCCGCGCTCAGCATGATCGAACGGTCATCCGCGGCGAACGAGAAGGTCAGCGCGGATGAGTGAGCCCGCCTTGCCCCGATCCACCTGTCTCAACGGGTCATAAGACCAAAGGAAGCTACCATGAAGTTTGTAAAGCGTGTTCTGCTGGCGCTGTTGCTGTCGCCGGTGCTGCCGGCATTCGCACAGGATTTTCCACACCGGCCGATCACCATGGTGGTTCCGTTTTCCGCCGGCGGCCCAGGCGACGTCATTGGGCGGCTGCTCGGAACATCGATGAGCGCCACGCTGAAGCAAACGATTATCATCGAAAACGTCGTCGGCGCCGGCGGCACGCTCGGCACCAACCGCGTCGCGAAAGCTCCGTCCGACGGCTACACCCTGCTGCTGATGCATGTCGGCCAGGCGACCGCGCCCGCCCTCTACGCCAAACTGCCGTTCGATCCGATCGGCGACTTTGCGCCGATCGGCCTCGTCACCGATGTGCCGATGATTCTGGTGGCGCGCGCGAACTTCCCCGCCAAGGATCTCAAGGAATTGGTCGCCTATGTGCGCGCCCAGGGCGACAAGGTCACCTATGGCAATGTCGGCCTCGGCTCGGCCTCGCATCTGTGCGGCCTGATGTTCATGAGCGCCATCGATACCAAGCTTACCGCGGTTTACTACAAAGGCGGCGGACCGGCGCTGAACGACATCATCGCGGGTCATATCGACGTCTATTGCGATCCGGCCACCGGACCGACGCCCTATATCCAGGCCGGCACCATCCCGGGTTTTGCGATCACCAGCAAGAAGCGCGTATCGACGCTGCCGAACCTGCCGACCTCGGCGGAAGCCGGCGTGCCGGCGTTCGACGTCACGACCTGGTACGGATTGTATGCGCCGCGCAACACCCCAAAACCGATCGTGGATGCGCTGGTCGAAGCCCTGCAGAAGGCTCTCAAGGACCCCGCTCTGGTCAACCGTTTCGCCGAACTCAGCATGAGTCCGGTGGAACCGGAACGCGCCACGCCCGCGGCGCTGGACGCCTTCCTGCGGTCGGAGACCGACAAATGGTCTCGGATCATCAAGCAGGCCGGCATCGAGCCGCAATAGGGCCCGGCAGGCGCGTCATCGTGCCCCCTCCTCCACACTGAAAACTGTAGACAGTTTTGTGGCGACCCGATATGAAGACGGCGGACCGGGCGGGCCATCCGCATCGGCGGTCGGATAAAAGGGCGTCCTGAGCGCCCGCGCCCGGAAACCGGCGCAACCGATCACTTCAAAACGACGACTGCGGCCGCTGCTTTTTCGCGGCCCAATTTTCTTTGCCGGGGAAACGACGTGGACATCTGGAATCGATCCGTGCGCAGCATTGCGCTTGTTTTCGCAATGCTGCTTGCCGCCGGCAGCGCCACAACGGCGCAAACCTATCCCGCCAAGCGGATCACCGTCATCGTGCCCTTTGGCGCGGGAAGCGGCACCGATGGCGTGGCCCGCGTCGTCACGCAACGGCTTGCCGAAGTGCTGAAGGCAACCATCGTGGTCGAGAACCGGGCCGGCGCCAGCGGGGCGATCGGCACCACCGCGACCGCGCGCTCCGCGCCGGACGGTTACACGCTGATGTTCGGCGGCTCGACCACGCATGCCGCCAACCCCAGCCTGCTCAAGTCCATTCAGTATTCCCCGACCGAGGATTTTGCACCGATCGCGCGGATCGGCCTGTTTCCCTATATCCTCGTCATCCATCCCGGGATTGAGGCCAAGGGCGTCGGCGAACTGGTCGCCCTCGCCAAACAGAAGCCCGGCACGATGTCTTTTGCTTACGCGAACGCGCTCGGCCAGCTGGCCGGAGAAATGCTCAAGCGACGCGCCGGGATCGATATCCAGGCGGTGCCGTACAAGAGCAGTCCGGAAGGCATCACCGACGTCATGGCCGGTCGCGTTTCCATGATGTTCAATGACGCGACCGCGACCCAGGCGCTGGCGAAGTCGGGTCAGCTTCGTGCACTGGCCACCATCACCAAGGACCGCAGCAAGCTGCTGTCGGAATTGCCGAGCATCCAGGAGCAAGGCGTCGATCTCGGCAATCTCTCGGCGTGGACCGGCTTGTTCGCGCCCAAGGGCACGCCGCCGGACGTCATCGAAACGCTGTCGGCGGCGGTTCGCGACATCCTGGCAGAGCCTGCGGTACGCCAGCGCCTCGCCGAGATCGGCTTCGAGGAGCAATGGCTGAACGCCAGCGATTTTGCAGCGTTCGTCGCCGCCGAAAACCAGACCTGGGCTGCGCTCACCAGGGAAGCCGGCATCGAGCGTCAGTAACGCTCGATCATCCGAGCTGCGATTTCAGAGAGCTACAGGTTCAGGCTCGGCAGATCGAGACCGCTGGCTTTGGCGCACTCAATCGCGGTCTCATAACCCGCATCGGCGTGGCGCATGACGCCCGTGGCCGGATCGTTCCAGAGCACCCGCTCGATGCGGCGCGCGGCCTCCGGCGTTCCGTCGGCGACGATCACCATGCCGGCGTGCTGCGAATAGCCGATGCCGACGCCGCCGCCGTGATGCAGCGAGACCCAGGTGGCGCCGCTGGCGCAGTTGAGCAGCGCATTGATCAGCGGCCAGTCCGACACCGCGTCCGAGCCGTCGCGCATCGCCTCGGTCTCGCGGTTCGGGCTTGCGACCGAGCCGCTGTCGAGATGATCGCGACCGATCACGATGGGCGCCTTTAGCTCGCCCTTCGCCACCATTTCATTGAACGCCAGGCCCAGCCGGTGACGGTCGCCAAGGCCGACCCAGCAAATCCGCGCCGGCAGTCCCTGGAACTTGATCCTCGCGCGGGCCATGTCGAGCCAGTTGTGCAGATGCTTGTCGTCCGGCATCAGTTCCTTGACCTTGGCGTCGGTGCGGAAAATGTCCTCGGGATCGCCTGACAGCGCCGCCCAGCGGAACGGCCCGATACCGCGGCAGAACAGCGGACGGATGTAGGCCGGCACGAAACCGGGGAAATCGAACGCGTTCTTCAGCCCCATGTCCTTGGCCATCTGGCGGATGTTGTTGCCATAGTCGAGCGTCGGAATGCCCTGTGCGTGGAAATCCAGCATGGCCTGGACGTGACCGACCATCGAGGTCTTGGCCGCCGCCTCCACCGTCTTCGGATCGGCTTCGCGCTTCGACGCCCACTCGCCGAGCGTCCATCCCTTCGGCAGATAGCCGTTGATCGGATCGTGCGCGCTGGTCTGGTCGGTGACGATGTCCGGCCGGACGCCGCGGCGCACCAGCTCGGGAAAAATATCGGCGGCATTGCCGAGCAGGCCGACCGAGACCGGTTTTTTGCTCTGCGCCGCCTCCGCCATGATCGCGAGCGCCTCATCGAGCGTGCCCGCCTGCCGGTCGAGGTAACCGGTGCGCAGCCGCATCTCGATGCGGCTCGGCTGGCATTCGACCGCGAGCATTGACGCTCCCGCCATGGTCGCGGCCAGCGGCTGGGCGCCACCCATGCCGCCGAGGCCTGCGGTGAGGATCCATTTGCCCGCGAGGCTGCCGCCGTAATGACGGCGCCCCACCTCGACGAAGGTTTCATACGTCCCCTGCACGATGCCCTGGCTGCCGATATAGATCCACGATCCCGCCGTCATCTGCCCGAACATCATCAGGCCCTGCCTGTCGAGTTCGTTGAAGTGATCGAGCGTGGCCCAATGCGGCACGATGTTCGAATTCGCGATCAGCACGCGCGGCGCGTCGGCATGGGTGCGGAAAATGCCGACCGGCTTGCCCGACTGAACCACCAGCGTCTGGTCGCCTTCGAGTTTGCGCAGCGACGTCACGATCCGGTCAAAGCTGTCCCAGTCGCGGGCCGCACGGCCGATGCCGCCATAGACGACGAGCTCGCTCGGCCGTTCGGCCACGTCAGGATCGAGATTGTTCATCAGCATGCGGAGCGGCGCTTCCGTCAGCCAGCTCTTGGCGCTGATGACGGATCCGCGCGGCGATCGGATGATGCGGTCGTTGTCGAGGCGGCGGTTCATGACAAGAAACCTTCCCGGGCAAGGTTTGGAAACGGATTGTTTGACAGCACCGATATCGCGGCATCCGGCAGTGCACCAGCGGCGACCAGCGCCGTTGCCTTCGCGATGTCGTCAGCCATGTAGCGATCGTGACCCAAAGCCGGTACCTCGCCACGCAAGACAGCAATGACCGCCGCGAGCGCCGGGCTCGTCGTATGTGGCGCGCGCAGCCCGATGCCTTGCGCCGCAACCAGCAATTCGATGCCGAGAATGGTCGCGAGATTATCCGCCATGTCGGACAGCCGGCGCGCGGCGTGCGCGGCCATCGACACATGATCTTCCTGGTTGGCGCTCGTCGGCGTCGAATCGATCGAGCAGGCCGCGGCGCGCTGCTTGTTCTCGGCATAGAGTGCGGCGGCCGTCACTTCGGCGATCATGAAGCCGGAATTGATGCCGGGATCCGGGGTCAGGAACGGCGGCAGCCCGAAATTCAGCGCGGGGTCGACCAGCGTGGCGATGCGCCGCTCGCTGATCGCCCCGATCTCCGACAACGCCAGCGCGATCTGGTCGGCGGCAAAGGCGACCGGCTCGGCGTGAAAATTTCCACCCGAAACGATCTCAGCGGTTTCGACCAGCACCAGCGGATTGTCGGTGACGGCGTTGGCCTCGATCGTCAGGGTCCGGGCGGCCTGTGTCAGCAGGTCAAGCGCAGCGCCCGCCACTTGCGGTTGGCAGCGCAGGCAGTAGGGATCCTGCACCCGCTCGTCACCCTCCAGATGCGAATTCCTGATATCGCTGCCCTCCAGCAACGCCGTCAGCGCTGACCCGGCTGCGATCTGTCCGGCATGGCCCCGCAATTGCTGGATCTCGGCGCGGAACGGCGCCGTCGAAGCCATTGCCGCATCGACCGACAACGCACCAGTTACCAGCGTCGCACAGAGCAGGCCATGGGCACGCAACAGACCGGAAATGGCATAGGCGGTCGAGAACTGCGTCCCGTTAATCAAAGCAAGGCCTTCCTTCGGCCCGAGCGTGACCGGCGCAAGACCGGCCGCGGCGAGCGCCTCGAGGCCCGGCACGATTTTGCCGCCGACCAGCGCCTGCCCTTCGCCGATCATCACGGCGGTCATATGCGCCAGCGGCGCCAGATCGCCGGATGCGCCTACAGAACCCTGCTGCGGCACCAGCGGATAGACGCCGCGCGCCAGCATGGCCTGCAATTGCTCGATGATTTCGCGGCGAACACCGGACGCGCCCCGCCCGAGGGACACGATCTTCAACGCCATCATCAGGCGCACGATCGGTTCAGGCGTCGGCAGCCCGACCCCGCAACAATGCGAGACGATCAGGTTTCGCTGCAGCAGCGTGGTCTGGCTGGGTGGGATTCGCTTCGATGCCAGTTTTCCAAACCCGGTATTGATGCCGTAGGCGGGAGCGTCCGCATCCGCGGCATCAGCCACAATGGCGGAAGCCGCCTCGACGCGGGGCCAGAACGAGGGTTCGAGCACGACGGCGGCGCCCGCCAGCACCTGCGCCAGATCGTCGAGGCTGACTTTTCCCGGCGAAACGACAATGGATGGAGCGCGCTCGCTCATCGCCCCCTCCACACCCTCGCGTGCAACGGATTGAAGCCCATCCGGTAGACGAGTTCGGCCGGCCGTTCGATATTCCAGATCGCAAGATCGCAATCTTTGCCGGCCTCGAGCGTGCCGGTCTCATGGAGAATACCGAGCGCGCGCGCCCCTTCCCGCGTCACGCCGGCAAGGCATTCGGCAACATTCATCCGGAACAGCGTCGCGCCCATGTTCATGGCCAGCAGCAGCGACGTCAGCGGCGAACTGCCGGGATTGCAGTCGGTCGCCAGCGCCATCTTGACGCCGTGGGCACGAAACAGGTCGACTGGCGGTTTTGTGGTTTCGCGAATGAAATAGAACGCGCCCGGCAGCAGCACAGCGACTGTCCCTGCCCGCGCCATCGCGGCGGCGCCGGCTTCGTCGGTATGCTCCAGATGATCGGCGGACAAAGCGGAAAACTCCGCGGCGAGCGCGGCGCCGCCGAGATTGGACAATTGATCGGCGTGCAGCTTGACCGGCAATCCCAGCGCCTTTGCCGCACGGAATACCCGCGCCGTCTGCTCGCCCGAAAAAGCAATGCCTTCCATGAACCCGTCGACGGCGTCGGCAAGTCCGGACTGCGCCACCGCCGGCAGCATCTCGCGGCAAACCAGATCGATGTAACGATCCTTGTCGCCCTCCGCCTCCGCCGGCAATGCATGCGCGCCGAGAAAACTGGTGCGGATGCCGACAGGTCGGTTGCGGCCGAGCTCGCGCGCGGCTGACAATTGCCGCATCTCGGTTTCGGTATTGAGCCCGTAGCCGGATTTGATCTCGACCGTCGTGGCGCCCTCGCCGATCAGCGCATCGAGCCGCGGCAATGCGCCCACAACGAGTTCAGCTTCGCTGGATGCCCGCGTCGCAGCGACCGTCGAGACAATCCCGCCGCCGGCGCGCGCGATCTCTTCGTAGCTGGCGCCTTGCAGCCGCAGCTCGAACTCATGCGCGCGGTTGCCGCCGAACACCAGATGGGTGTGGCAATCGACCAGCCCGGGAGTGATCCACCGCCCGCCGCAATCGATCCGCTCGGCCGCATCGGCATCAGACGGAAAATCGGCGCGGCTGCCTGCGAAGGCGATGCGGCCATCCCGCGCCGCGATCACGCCATGCTCGATGACGCCGAGGTCCGGCAGATCCTCCCGAACGGTGGCGAGCCGGGCATCATGCCAAATTCGATCGAAGCGCTCGGCCATGCAGCGTTTCCCTCACGGGCGGAAGCTTGACGGGGGTGTCGATATGTCTATACATATTCCCGTCCCGCGGTTCTGTCCACCCGGTTTGGAAACATGTCCACTCTGCACTTCGGATCAGCGCTGCTGCCTTCGGGATGGGCTGACGACGTGCAGGTGGTGATGACCGGCGGGATCATCACAAGGGTTACGGCCGGCGTGGCACCGCAAGCCGACGACGAGCGCCACCAACTCGCCATCCCGGGAATGGCCAGCCTGCACAGCCATGCGTTCCAGCGCGGCATGGCGGGGCTTGCGGAAACACGCGGCAACACGTCCGATACGTTCTGGACCTGGCGCGAGACGATGTATCGCTTCGCGCTTGGCATGACGCCCGAGGACTGCGAGGCGGTCGCAACGTTGCTCTACGTCGAAATGCTGGAGCAGGGTTTTACGCGCGTCGGCGAATTCCACTATCTCCATCACGACCGCGACGGCACGCCCTATTCAAACCCCGCCGAGATGGCGACGCGCATTGCGGGGGCCGCCGAGACCAGCGGTATTGGCCTCACCTTGCTCCCGAGCTTCTACGCGCACGGTTCTTTCGGTGGCGCGGCGCCGCATGCCGGCCAGCGCCGCTTCATCTGCTCGATCGACCAGTTCGCCAGATTGATCGCGGCCGCCGAGATCGCTGTCCGTGGCTTGCCCGGCGCCAATATCGGCATCGCCCCGCACAGCCTGCGCGCCGTGACGCCGGATGAACTGGCGGCCATTGAACCATTGGCCGGAGGCGGCCCGATCCATATCCACGCCGCCGAACAAACCAAGGAAGTCGAGGATTGCACCGCCTGGTCGGGTCGGCGGCCGGTTGCATGGCTGCTCGAACATGCGCCAGTCGACCGGCGCTGGTGCGTGATTCATGCGACCCACATGACCGCGACGGAAACCAAGGCCCTTGCCAGAAGCGGCGCGGTCGCCGGCCTCTGCCCGGTCACCGAAGCCAGCCTCGGCGACGGCATTTTTCCGGCCCGCGAATTCCTCGACTTCGGCGGCAGGTTCGGCGTCGGCACGGATTCCAATGTACTGGTCGGCGTTGCCGACGAATTGCGGCAGCTCGAATATGGCCAGCGCTTGAAGCACCGCGCCCGCAATGTGCTGTCAGGCGGTCCTGGGATTTCCACCGGCCGCGCGCTGTTCGACACTGCGCTGGCCGGCGGTGCGCAGGCACTGGCGCAGCCGATCGCGGGACTTGCGGCCGGCGCCCGCGCCGACATCGTCACCCTCGACGCCTCGCACCCGTCGCTCGCCGGGCGTCGCGGCGATGCCGTCCTCGACGGCTGGATTTTTGCGGCAAATGCCAATGCCATCGATTGCGTTTGGGCTGGCGGCAACAAGGTCGTCGAGGGTCGCCGCCACCGGCTCCGCCTGCAGGCGCGCGACACTTTCAACGCGGCCGTGCGAAGGCTCATCGCATGAGCCTCTCGACCGATCGCGACAAACTGCAAGCCGCCGACAAGCCGACGCTGTACAAACAGATCCGGCTCGACATCGAGCGCCGCATCCTGACCGGCGAATGGCCGCCGGGTCACCGCATCCCGTTCGAACACGAACTGACGGCACGCTATGGCTGTTCGCGCATGACCGTGAGCAAGGCGCTGTCGGAGTTGGCGCAGGCGGACCTCATCGAGCGGCGGCGGCGGGCGGGCACATTCGTGCGCCGTCCCAAATTCTTGTCGGCGGTGCTGACGATTCCCGACATCCGGGCGGAAATCACGGCGCTCGGCCGCAGTTACTTCTATCAGTTGACCCAGTGCTCGCGCCGCGCCGCCACTGCCGCGGACCGCGCCCGTCTGGGGGTACGGAAGTCCGGCAAGGTGATCGCAATTGCGTGCCGCCACAGCGCCGATGGCGTGCCGTTCGCGATCGAGGACCGGCTGATCAATCTCGACGCGGTGCCTGAAGCAGCATCGGCAGACTTTTCGATCGAACCTCCCGGGACCTGGCTGCTTCACCATGTCCCGTGGACCGAGGCCGAGCATTCGATCAGTGCTATCGTGGCCGATGCCGCGGCCGCAAGCGCACTGGACATTGCGGTAGGCGCGCCCTGCCTCGTGATCGACCGGCACACCTGGCGCAGCGCGCGGCCGCTGACGGCCGTGCGGCTGGTTTATCCCGGCGAGGCCCACAAACTGGTTGCCCGGTTCAAGGGCGGCTGAGAGGATATCGATGAAGTCCGGCACAATTCATGCAGCGACACGACGAACGGGACGCAGTCCATCAACGGGAAAAAAGGGAAGCACGATCATGTCTAGTTTGAGAATTTTTGCCGCGACCGCCGCCCTGCTGGTGTCGGCACCGGCGATCGCACAGGAAACCAAGGTCGCGATCGGCATCTCGGGCTGGACCGGTTTTGCGCCGCTCACGCTCGCCAACCAGGCCGGCATCTTCAAGAAGAACGGCCTTGATGTGACGATCAAGAAGATCCCGCAGAAGGATCGCCATCTGGCCGTGGCGTCAGGCGACATCCAGTGCGCGGCGACCACCGTCGAAACCTGGATATCCTGGAACGCCAACGGCGTCGCGACCAAGCAGATCTTCCAGCTCGACAAGAGCTACGGCGCCGATGGCATGGCGACGCGCGCCGACGTGGCGTCGATCAAGGACCTGAAGGGCAAGACGGTCGCCGCGTCCGCGCCCGGCACCGCGCCCTATTTCACGCTGGCCTGGATGCTCAAGAAGAACGGCCTCTCGGTCAAGGACGTGACCGTGGTGAATTTGGAGCCGGCCGCAGCTGCGCAGGCCTTCGTGGCCGGTCAGAACGATGCGGCCATGACCTATGAGCCCTACCTCTCGACGGTGCGCGCCGCGCCGGACAAGGGCAAGATCATCGCCACCACGCTCGACTATCCCATGATCATGGACACTTTCGGCTGCACGCCGAAATTCCTGACCGACAATCCGAAGGCCGCCAAGGCGCTGGCCGACAGCTATTTCGAAGCCGTCGCCATGATCGGAACGGACCAGGCCAAATCCTACGAGATCATGGGCTCCGACGTAAAACAGTCCGGCGAGCAGTTCGGCAATTCGGCAAAATACCTGCGCTGGCAGGACAAGGCCGCCAACCAGAAATTCTTCGCGGGCGAATTCCAGGCTTTCACCAAGGAAGCCGGCGAGCTGCTGCTGGAGATCGGCATCATCAAATCGATCCCGAAGACCGAAGACATCTTTGACGCGAGCTTCATCAAGTAAGCCTCGCCACCCCACAACGATCCCGCTTCCCGATCCGGAAGCGGGATAACTCCGCTCTGAGGAGAGCCCTTTGATACGCCCCCTCGATCCCGTGACGTCGAAGCAACGCGTGGCCTATGGCTTCGCGTTCTTCGTGCTGTTCGTTGCCCTGTGGGCGTGGGCTACGTTTGGCGGCTACGTCTCCAAGACGTTCCTCGCCAATCCGCTGACGATGCTCCAGGAAGGCGTCGAACTCCTGGTCAAGCACGGCTTCCTGTTCGATATCGGCATGACGATCTGGCGGGTGATCGGCGGTTTTGTGCTCGCGGCCATCATCGCCGTTCCGCTCGGCGTCCTGATGGGGGCCTACAAGCCGATCGAGGCGTTTCTCGAACCGTTCGTCTCGTTCGCCCGCTATTTGCCCGCTTCGGCCTTCATCCCGCTGCTGATCCTGTGGGCGGGGATCGGTGAATTGCAGAAGCTGCTGGTCATCTTCATCGGCTCGGTGTTCCAGATCATCCTGATGATCGCCGTCAATGTCGGCAACACGCGGCGCGACCTCGTCGAAGCCGCCTACACGCTGGGAGCCAGCGACAGCGGCATCATCCGCCGCGTGCTGCTGCCCTCCTCCGCCCCCGAGATCGCGGAAATCCTCCGCCTCGTGCTCGGCTGGGCATGGACCTATGTCATCGTCGCCGAACTGATCGGATCATCCTCGGGCATCGGCCACATGATCACCGACAGCCAGGCGCTGCTCAACACCGGCCAGATCATCTTCGGCATCATCGTCATCGGCCTGATCGGCCTCGTCTCGGACTTCCTGTTCAAGGCCTTCAACGCCTGGCTGTTTCCGTGGAGACTGGCGTGACCACGCTGAAAATCGATCAGGTCTCGCGCACCTTCCCCGCGCGCCAGGGCCATGCGCCGACGCGGGCGCTGGAGCCGACCAATCTTGACGTCGGCAACAACGACTTCGTCACCATCCTTGGGCCCTCGGGCTGTGGAAAATCCACGCTGCTGCGCATCATCGCGGGTCTCGACCGGCCGACCAGCGGCCGCGTCATTCTCGACGGGCAAGAGGTCACCGGACCCGGCGCCGATCGCGGCATGGTGTTTCAATCCTACACGCTGTTTCCGTGGCTAACGGTGCGCGACAACATCGCGTTCGGACTGCGCGAGCGCGGCGTATCGGAAGCGGAACGCGGCAAGATCGCCGATGGCTTTATTCAGCGGGTCGGCCTGTCCGGCTTTGAAAACCACTGGCCGAAGCAACTCTCCGGCGGCATGCAGCAGCGCACGGCAATCGCGCGTGCGCTCGCCAACGATCCCAAAATCCTGCTGCTCGACGAGCCGTTCGGTGCGCTGGACAACCAGACCCGCGTGCTGATGCAGGAAATGCTGCTCGGCATCTGGGAACGCGACCAGAAGACCGTGCTGTTCGTCACCCACGATATCGAGGAAGCCATCTTCCTCGGCAGCCGCGTCATCGTCATGAGCGCCCGCCCCGGCCGCATCAAAACCGAGATCGCGGTCGACCTGCCCCACCCGCGATCCTACAAGATCAAGACCGCGCCGGAATTCGTCCGCTTGAAAGAACGCCTGGTGGAGGAGATTCGTGCCGAGGCTTTGAAGGTTGCGGTCGACGCCTGAGCTCGCTGGTCTCGTGCCGCGTTGCTTGAACTCCGCGGCTGTCAGGCTTTGGCCCCCACGACACCGTCGATCAGATTGAGGCCCAGCAGGAATTCGGAACTGAAGTGGCTGCGCACCAGGGGCTCGACGACAACGCCCCGCGCCAGCAGCGCCGCCTCCTGGCGACGCGCCGCAACCGCCTCCGCGATCGACACGGCGGCAAATCTGAACACCGCGCCCGGCCGGGCCTGGGCCAGCCGGCCAAGATCGGGACCGATGATGGTCGCGATCTTCGGATAGCCGCCGGTCGACTGACGATCGGCCATCAGAACGATGGGACGGCCGTCTCCCGGCACCTGGATCGCCCCGATGGCAATCCCGTCGGAGACGATGTTGTAGCCCCGCGCATGCGACAGCCGGGGTCCGTCGAGGAAGTATGCCATCCGATCGCTGCGGGCCGAGACCGTCCACGGCCCGGCCAGAAAGGCGGCGATCTGATGGTTCGCGAAGTAGTCGTGTTGCGGACCCAGAACCACGCGGATGGTGTCGAGCGGCCGGTCGAGCCACGGCGCCACGATGGCACCGATCGAAGGCTGCGACGACGCCGACCGTTCGATGCCGAGACGATCGCCAGTGGAGAGCGCGCGGCCGTTCGCACCGCCGAAACCGGTGCGCGTGTGGGTGGCGTGGGAGCCGAGCACCTTTGGCATCGTGAATTGCCCCGCCACCGCCAGATAGCACCAGGAGCCGCCAGCGCCGGCGCGAATTTTCAGCACCGCGCCCTCTTCCAGATTGAACGCCACCGCTGTCGGCAGCGGCCTGCCATCGAGGCTGAGCGCGAATTCACCGCCGGCGATGGCGACGTTCAGCGATGCGCGCTCAGTGGTCAGTTCGATGCCGCCGACGGACACTTCGATCGCGGTCGCTCCTGCGGGATTGCCCACCGCAAGGTTTGCCGCAGCATGCGACAGCGGATCCATCGGGCCTGCGGCGGTGACGCCAAAGCGCAAATAGCCGTGCCGGCCGCCATCCTGCAACGTCGCTCCCGGCCCGACCGACAAAATGCGAAGCATCGCCAAAGCCGTCGTCATGCCGCGCGCTTGCTGGCAACGATATCGCCGCTCGCCGCCCGCTGCTCCAGATTGCGGAATGTCGCGAGATCGATCGGGTCGAACCGAAGGATGTCGCCGGCCTGGATCAGAAAGGCATCCTTGCGCTCCGCAGCATAGAGCCGCTCCGGCGTTTGGCCGATGACATACCATCCGGTCGGCATCACGAACGGCACAACGGTGCCGAGACCACCGCCGATCGACACCGCGCCGGCCGCATGCGGCGGCCTTGGTGTCGCACGGCGCGAGATCTTCAGCGGCTCGGGCACGCCGCCCAGATAGATCTGGCCGGGCGTGAAGCCACACATATAGACGCGATACGTCGCCTTGGTATGCAACGCGACGATGTCATCGCGCGTCAGGCCGAGAATCCCGGCGGCCTCGTCGATATCCTCGGCCAGTGCCGGATCGTAGCAGCAGGGCAATGTCCACGAGGTGCCCCCGCCCCGCCATTCGGCGAGGCCCGCCATCATGCGGCGCACGATGGCGATCAAACCGGCCCGGTCGATCCGCAGCGGGTCGTAATGGATCATGAGCGAGCGATAGGTGGGCACGAACTCGCGCGCGCCCGCCGGCGGGTCCGCACGCAAGGCAGCATCGAGCGCGAGCACCCTGTCATTGACAGCAGGGTCCACCATGTCACCGAATTCGACGACGAGCGCGGCTTCGCCGGCGTCGAGAAAGCGCGGATCGGCCTGCAAAATCATGCGGCAATCGGCTTGAACGGCTTCAGCGTGACGCCGGCCTGCTCCAACCGCTTGCGTACAAGGCTGGCGGTCGCAACCGCGTGTTCGGAATCGCCATGGACGCAGATCGAACGGATCGGTGTCGGCAGATGCTTGCCGCTGGCCGTGATCACCGCGCCCGCCTGCACCATCGCGAGCACGCGCGCGGCAGCCTCCTCCGCGCCCTCGATCATCGCGCCAGGCTGGCCGCGCGGGATCAGTTGCCCGGTTTCGGTATAGCCGCGGTCGGCGTAGATCTCCTGGTGGATTTCCAACCCCGCGGCTTCGCCGGCCGCGGCCATCTCCGTCACCGCGATGGCCAGCACCGACAGGTCACGGTCGACCGCCCGCACCGCGCGTGCCACCGCATCGGCAACGTCGCGCTCCTCGCAGGCGATATTGCCGAGCGCACCGTGGGTCTTCACATAGGTGATGCGGTGGCCGGCATACGCCGCCAGCGCCATCGCCGCGCCGACCTGATAGGCGACGAGCCGCTCGATCTCTCCGTTCGTGAACGGGAGGCGGCGGCGGCCAAAGCCCCACAGATCCGGGAAGCCGGGATGCGCGCCGACCGCCACGCCGCGTTGCCGCGCAATGGCAAACGTCCGCGCCATCACCTCGGGATCGCCGGCGTGAAGCCCGCAAGCCACGTTGGCCGACGTGACGATGGCGAGCATGGCGTCGTCATCGCCGCAGCGATAAGTCCCAAAACCTTCGCCCAGGTCGGAATTGAGATCGACTGACGGCATGGTGGCCTCCTGGCGCTGCCTGAGTTCGAACATCACCTTCGCTGTCAAACACGAAAGCGTAAAGACGGCAGGCATCGAGCGATGCCGATATCTGCCCTGCAATGCTGCCGTGGCAGAAGACGGACTGCGGCGTCGCACCAAAAGGTTAACAGCCGGTATCGCCGCTATCGAGCGGCCTGAATCGCCGTTGAATTCGGCCCAAACATGATTATATTGCTTTCTCAGCTGCAACCGCTGCTGAATTTAACGTTGGCGTGACTAGGCCCGTCTTATACTAGGCGGGCCGTCGCCATTTCAGGGTTCGTAGCGATGACTCGTTCCAATCGGGTTGACCATATTCGCATCACCTCGCACCCGGCACCGGGTGCCAAGCTCAACTTTCCCATCGTCTGGGGCGCCGCCACCGCGCGCGAACGCGGGCCGATCATCGGCACGGTGTCCCGACCGCAGGACCGCAACGTCATCGGCACCCATGGCGGCTCCTATTCGGTGTATCGCGCGCTCGCCGTCTCATCCGGCGCGCTCGACCCGATCCGGCGTCCGGACCTCACCAACACCCATCCGGCCGAAACCATCGGGCCGTTTCCGCAATGGTCCGACCCACAGAAGATCGTCTCGCTCGATCCATGGGGACATCTCGCAGCGGAAAAGTTTGCGACCGAAATCGCCGAAGGCATCGACATCCGGCCGAGCATTGCCATCACCCGCGCCCGCCTCGATCTGCCCGAACTGCAGGAAGCGATCAAGGCCGGACGGCTCCAGCAGGATGGCGATGTCGTGCACAAGAACGGCAGCGTTTCCGTGGTCAAGATTGCGATCGACCCGGTGTGGTATCTGCCGGGCCTGGCGGAGCGCTTCGCTACCACCGAGAATAATCTGCGGCGGCAATTGTTCGAGCAGACCGCCGGCATGTTTCCGGAGCTGGTGACACGGCCCGACCTGCAAGTGTTCCTGCCGCCGATCGGCGGCACCACGGCCTATCTGTTCGGCGACGTGACGAAACTGCCGGACCACCGCACCAAGATCACCTGCCGCGTGCATGACGAATGCAACGGCTCGGACGTGTTCGGCTCCGACATCTGCACCTGCCGGCCGTACCTCATTCACGGCATCGAGGAATGCGCGCGCGCCGGACAAACCGGCGGGCTCGGCATCATCATCTACAACCGCAAGGAAGGCCGCGCGCTGGGCGAGGTGACGAAATTCCTGGTCTACAATGCGCGCAAGCGCCAGGAAGGCGGCGATGCCGCGGCCCAGTATTTCGAGCGCACCGAATGCGTCGCCGGCGTGCAGGACGCCCGCTTCCAGCAACTCATGCCCGATGTCGTGCATTGGCTCGGCCTGAGGCGGATCGACCGCTTCATCTCCATGAGCGACATGAAGCACGATGCGCTGACCAGCCAGGGCATCGATATCGTCGAACGGGTGCCGATCCCCGACGACATGATCCCGGCGGATGCGCATGTGGAAATCGCGGCCAAGAAAGCCGCCGGCTACTACACGCCTGAGCCGCAGGAAAGTCCGGACAATCCGGTTGGCCGTCCGCTCGAAAAATATTGAGAGCGCGCCGTGTCGCCTGCAAACCCCGAGACGTCCGCCGCGTTGTCATTGCTGAATGCCGCTGCGGTTCGCGAGCGTGCACATCGCATGCTCGAATTCGGCCTTGAGGACAGGTTGCCGAGTTTCCGCGTTGATCTTGGTCGCATGGCTGGCGTCGTCGACCTGGTGATCGAGACCACGCGAAAAGCCTATCCCTCCTTCGACATTCCCTTTCATTCGCGCTGGCGGCATTTCGTCACCAATGGGGATAACCGCTGGGGTGATATCGCAGGCCAGACCAAATGGTCCGGTCGCGCGGCCCGCGCCAGAGCCGAATTCGATCTGGCGATCACAAGCGTCTTTCTCGATGCCGGCGCCGGTCCGGCGTGGCGCTACCATGATCCGAAAACCGGATCGGCGATCGGCCGCTCGGAAGGATTGGGGCTCGCCAGCCTCGCGATGTTTGGAGGCGGCGCTTTCTCGGCCGATCCATCGGAACCGCTGCGCGCCGATGCCGAGGTGCTGACAAATCTTGATGTCGCCGACCTCGAGCGCGGCATGCAGATCTCGGCGACCAATCCACTGATCGGGATCGAGGGACGCGTCGATTTGTTGCGCCGCCTCGGCGAACTTCTGGCCTCGAAACCCGACGTGTTCGGTAGCCAGGACTCGCCGCGGCCGGGCGGTCTTTTTGATCGGCTGGCGAAGCTGGCTGTAGACAGAAGGCTTCCCGCGCCGACAATCCTCACCGAATTGCTGCAACAACTCGGCTCCATCTGGCCATCGCGGCTGACACTGGGCGGGATCGCGCTCGGCGACTGCTGGAAACATCCGATGCTGACGACTGCGGACGCGACCAGCGGACTCGTGCCGCTGCACAAGCTCTCGCAATGGCTGGCCTATTCGCTGATCGAGCCGCTGCAAACGGCCGGCATCGCCGTAACCGATATCGGTGGCCTCACCGGCCTTGCCGAATATCGCAACGGCGGATTGTTCGTTGATGCCGGCGTGCTCGCGTTTCGCGATCCGGAGGCTGCGCAACGGGAGCACGAGGTCGCCTCGTCCCTGGTCGTGGAGTGGCGGGCGCTGACGGTGGCGCTGCTCGACCGCGTCGCCGATGGTGTACGGCAACGGCTCAATGTCGATGCCACCTCGATGCCGCTCGCAAAAATCCTCGAAGGCGGAACGTGGGCTGCAGGCCGGTTGCTGGCGCGTGAACGCCGCGCCGACGCTTCGCCTCCGGTAAAAGTCATGAGCGACGGCACTGTTTTCTAGATCAGGGATCGGCACCATGGACGGCGTTACCATCGTTAATCACCCGCTGGTGCAGCACAAGCTGACGCTGTTGCGGCGAAAGGACATTTCGACTAAGTCGTTTCGCGAACTCCTCAAGGAGATCGGGATGCTGATCTGCTACGAGGTCACCCGCGATCTGCCGCTGGCCGACGTCGAAATCGAAACCCCGCTCGCGCACATGAAGTCGCCGCAGATCGCGGGCAAGAAGCTGGTCTTCGCGCCGGTGCTGCGGGCCGGTGTCACCTTCGCGGAAGGCATGCTCGATTTGGTGCCGACGGCGCGGATCGCGCATATCGGGCTCTATCGCGAACCGGAAACATTTGTCGCCGTCGAATATTTCTTCAAGGCCCCGAGCGACCTGCACGAGCGGCTGGTGATCGTGATCTCCCCGGTGCTGGCAACGGCGAATTCCGCCGTCGCTGCGGTCGACCGGCTGAAAGAGCGCGGCGCCAACGACATCCGATTTGTATGCCTGATCGGCGCGCCCGAGGGTGTCGAACGCATGCGCGGCATTCATCCGGATGTCCCGATCTGGCTCGCCGCGATCGACCAGGGGCTGGACGACAATGCCTTCATCGTACCCGGCCTCGGCGACGCCGGCGACCGCGCCTACGGCACCAGATAGGCCGACGTTACACGGCATCAGCGAGGAGAGTCCGGAGCATCGGATGATTGCGGTCGGCCAGGCCATCGATCACATCGAAATGGTGGCGGCCAGGCTCCTCGATCGTGCAGGTTTGCGCGCCGAGCCCGGTCCAGATGTTGGCAAGCAGCGCGTTCTGGCGCACGAATTCCGGCCGCTCCGCGCTGCCCACCCAGCAGACCACCCGGGCGCCCGGCAAGGGCTGCAACAGCACGGGACTTTCGGCTTGCGCTTCGGCCTCATCGATCCGCATGTCGGCATTCGTCGCGATCCTCATCATCGGGCGGAGGTCATGCAAGCCCGAGATGGACAAGGTATTGCGGATGCGGGCGCGTGCGGCCTGCGGAAGCGGTGACGTCGCCGAAATCATGCGCGTGACCAGATGTCCGCCGGCGGAGTGGCCTGTCAGGAAAATCGGGCCATCCACCATCGAGGCCGCCCGCGTGATCGCGGCGGCAATTTCGCGCGTGATGTCGGCCACCCGAACCGCCGGACATAGCGTGTAGGAAGGCATCGCCACCGCATAACCGCTGTCGACGGAGCCACGCGCAAGGTGGGACCAATAGCTCTTGTCGAGGGCGCGCCAGAACCCGCCATGGACGAAGACGACCAGACCCTTGGGCTGGCCCCGGGGGCGGAACAGATCCAGCCGGTTG
The DNA here is from genome assembly GCA_017305715.1 of Hyphomicrobiales bacterium. Classification (GTDB taxonomy): domain Bacteria; phylum Pseudomonadota; class Alphaproteobacteria; order Rhizobiales; family Xanthobacteraceae; genus Bradyrhizobium. The sequence continues at coordinate 108,798 of JAFKKG010000035.1, forward strand.
CGCGGCCGCTCGCCATAGCCGATATCGAGCGTCGCGCGGCCACTGCCCGCCAGTTCATCGCGATAGGCCTGAGCCGGTTGCACCCAGGCGGCGGGCCAGCGTTCGCCGCCGGGAATGTTGGGGCCGTTGGCGTAGGCGTCGTTCCAGTCGGAAATCTGATGAAAGATCATGCGGGTCGGCCTACGATCGGGATTCAGTTCGGCGATATCTACTCACATTGTCCGCCTGCCCGACAAGTCAAAAAGTATTTTAGATATATAACTTTCGGGCTTGAAACGCTTCGCCGCCGTGCCAGTATCCGCCGCCGGCGAACGAGGCCTGTGATGACCGACTTCTCGCGAACGCGATCCCTGTTTCAGATGCCGGACGGCGTCATCTATCTGGACGGCAACTCGCTCGGTCCCCTGCCCGTCGCGGCGACCGACCGCGTTCGCCGCATGATGGCCGAGGAATGGGGACAACAGCTCATCCGCGGCTGGAACAGCGCCGGCTGGATGGCGCAGCCGCGCCGCATTGGAGACCGCATCGGCCGGCTGATCGGCGCGCCCGAGGCAAGCGTGGTGATCGGCGACACGCTGTCGATCAAGGTCTATCAGGCGCTCGCCGCCGCCCTCGAACTCAATCCCGGCCGACGGGTGATCCTGTCCGACAACGGCAATTTTCCGACCGATCTCTACATGGCCGAAGGTCTGCTCCGGTCGCTCGGCCGGGGATATACGCTCAAGATCGTCGCGCCCGAGGAAGTCGAGGACGCCATCAACGAGACGATCGCGGTGCTGATGCTGACCGAGGTCGACTATCGTACCGGTCGCCTCCACGACATGAAGGCATTGACCCGGAGGGTGCACGCCGCCGGCGCATTGACGGTCTGGGATCTCGCCCACTCCGCGGGCGCCATCCCGGTCGACGTATCCGGGGCGAAAGCCGATTTCGCGGTCGGCTGTACCTACAAATATCTCAATGGCGGCCCCGGCGCGCCGGCCTTCATCTATGTCGCGCCCGGACATGCCGACACGGCGCGGCCCGCCCTTTCCGGATGGCTGGGGCATCAGGCGCCGTTTGCGTTCGATCTCGAGTACCGGGCCGGCGCCGGCATCGAACGAATGCGGGTCGGAACGCCGCCTGTCATCGCCATGGCCGCGCTCGACGCTGCGCTGGATGTCTGGGAGGGCGTCAGCATGAATGACGTCCGCAAAGCATCGATTGCGCTCGCCGATCTGTTCATCCGCGAAGTCGAAACCCGCTGTCCGGAGCTGACGCTGGCCTCGCCGCGGGACGGCAGCCGGCGCGGCAGCCAGGTTTCGTTTCGCCATCCGAACGGCTACGCGATCATGCAGGCGCTGATCGCACGCGGCGTGATCGGCGATTTTCGCGCTCCGGATGCGATCCGCTTCGGCTTTACACCGCTCTACATCGGCGAGACCGAGGTTCGCGCGGCGATCGATGCGATCGAGGATGTCGTGAACAATCGCCGTTGGGACGCAGCCGAGTATCATCAGATGGCCGCCGTGACATGACCGGAAAGCCCGACGATCCCGCCCGCGACGGCGCCCAGATGTCGTTCGACGGACGGATGTCCTACAGCGATTATCTGCATCTGGAGCGCGTGCTGGATGCTCAGAAGCCGCTTTCCGATGCGCATGACGAACTGCTGTTCATCGTTCAGCACCAGACCTCCGAACTCTGGATGAAGCTGGCGATCCACGAAATCCGCTCCGCCATCAAGGCCATCCACAACGACAGGCTCCAGCCCGCCTTCAAGATGCTGTCGCGCATCGCCCGGATCTTCGAACAGCTCACCGGCGCCTGGGACGTTTTGCGGACGATGACGCCGAGCGAGTATACCAAGTTTCGCGACCAGCTCGGCCAGTCGTCGGGCTTCCAGTCGTACCAGTACCGGGCCATCGAATTCCTCGCCGGCAACCGCAATATTGCAATGCTCGGTCCTCATCTCCACCGCCCCGACATCGTCGCCAGCCTGGAGGAGATTCTGGGCCAGCCCAGTCTCTACGACGAAGCACTGCTTCTGCTGGCGCGGAGCGGCTTTGACATCGGCGAGGATGCGCAGCGAACGGATTGGCGCGTGACGCGGACCGCGAACGACAGGGTGTTGAATGCCTGGAAGAGCGTCTACGCATCGCCCGAGACATACTGGATGCTCTATGAACTGGCCGAAAAGCTGGTCGATTTCGAAGACTATTTCCGCCGCTGGCGCTTCAACCATGTCACGACAGTCGAGCGCATCATCGGCCTGAAGCGCGGAACCGGCGGCACGTCGGGCGTATCCTATCTGCGCAGGATGCTCGAGGTCGAACTGTTCCCGGAGCTCTGGAAAGTGAGAACGGAGCTTTAGGCGAACGGATTTCAAGCCCGTGACCGGCATATCGATCGCGGCCCCCTCGCCCGCGGTGTCCGCGTAGAGGCTCGGCGGCAGAGCGAGGGGTTGATGGGTCACGGTCATACGGTCCGGCAAGTTCAAATCAGAGAGGATGCAGCACACGGTGCAGGAAATCCTGCGTCCGCGCGTGCTGCGGCGCATTGAGCACGGATTTCGCAGCCCCCTGCTCGACGATGACGCCGCCGTCGATGAACAGCACGCGGTCGGCGACATCCCGGGCAAATCCCATCTCGTGGGTGACCACGACCATGGTCATGCCGTCATCGGCAAGCTTGCGCATGACGCCGAGCACCTCACCGACCAGTTCCGGATCGAGCGCGGAGGTCGGCTCGTCGAACAGGATCGCCTTGGGCTGCATCGCAAGCGCACGCGCAATGGCGACGCGCTGCTGCTGGCCGCCGGAAAGCTGTCCCGGATAGGCGTCGGCCTTCTCGGCAAGCCCGACCTGCGCCAGCAAGGCACGGCCGCGTTCGAGCGCATCGGCCGCGGGTTCCTTTTTCACGTAGATCGGTCCTTCGACCACGTTCTCCAGCGCGGTGCGATGCGGAAACAGGTTGAAGCGCTGGAACACCATCGACACCTGGGTGCGGATCGCGACGATCGACGGCGCCTTGTTGTCGACCCTTGCCCCCTCCACCAGGATGTCGCCGGAATCGTAGCTTTCCAGGCCGTTGATGCAGCGCAGGATGGTCGACTTGCCGGAACCTGACGGGCCGATGATGCAGACCACCTCGCTCTTCTCGACCGAAGCCGTAATGCCCTTCAGTACCTCGTTGGAACCAAAGCGTTTATGGACATTGCTGAGCTCGATCATTTGCGGTTCGCCTTCTTTTCGAAGTGGCGAACCAGCAGGATCAGCGGAATGCTCATGGTGAGGTACATCAGCGCGACCAGCGTGAACACACTGGTGTTCTTGAAGGTCGAGGACGCGATCAGCTTGCCCTGCAACGCCAGTTCGGCGACCGTGATGGTGGAGGCCTGCGAGGAATCCTTCAGCATCATGATCATGACGTTGCCGTAGGGCGGCAGCACGATCCGGACCGCCTGCGGCAGCAACACGCGGCGCATGGTCAGCCACCAGCCCATGCCGATGGTCTGGGCGGCCTCGATCTGCCCCTTGTCGATCGCCTCGATGCCGGCGCGGAAGTTTTCGGCCTGGTAGGCCGAATAGGCGATGCCGAGCCCGATGATCGAGGCCTGCAGCGCCGTCAGAGCGACGCCGAAATCGGGCATCACGAAATAGAGGTAGAACAGCAGCACGATGATCGGGATGCCGCGGATCACATTGATCAGACCGGCGCTCAGTCCCGACAGCGCGCGAATGCCGGAAACCCGCATCAAGGCCCACAGCAGGCCCAGCACCGTCGACAGCAGCAGCGAGCCAATCGTGACGACGACCGTCAGCCAGACGCCCTGCAACAGGATCGGCAGGAACTCGACGGCGTCGCGCAGGAAGTTTTGCATCGGCTCAGATCACGCCTCACGCCTGCGCATCCACATTACGAGGCTTTGGGCTTCAGACCCCATTTGTCGAGAATCTTGTCGAGGGCGCCGCTGGCCTTCAGCTTGGCAAGCGAAGCATTGATCTTGCCGAGCAGTTCCTGGTCCGTCTTGCGGACCCCGATCGCGACAGTGCCGACGGTGACCGGCTTGTAGGAATCCACCAGGCGGACGTCGCCAAACGCACCCTGCTTCAGATTGTAGGCGAGGATCGGAAAATCGGCGAAGCCGGCCTTGAGACGGCCTGCATTCACGTCACGCAAAATATCCGGAATGGTGTCGTAGACCTTGACCTCGCTGAACAATCCCGTCTTCTTCAACGCATCGACAAACGCCGTTCCGACCTGGGCGCCGACCACCTCACCCTTCAAATCTTCCTGCGAGACATAGTTCCTGGCGTCGGTCTTCGGCACCACGAGGCCCTCGCCATAGGTGTAGACGGCTTCCGAGAAATCGATCACTTCCTTGCGCGCCGCGGTCGCGAACATCGCCGCCGAGATGATGTCGATCTTGTTCGAGGTCAGCGATGGCACCAATGCGGAAAACTGCATCGGCTCGATCTGGATCTGGAAGCCGGCGTCTTTGCCGATCTCGGTGATCAGATCGACCATCACGCCCTGAATGCTGTTGGTCTTGGTTTCGAGGAAGGTGAAGGGAATCCCCGTTGGCGTCGAGCCGACCTTGAGCACCTGCTGCGCCGACAATGGCGCGGCGGCGGCAAGGACGAGCGCCGCGGTCGCGGCCTGAACCAGACGTTTGAAAAGCATCGTACCCCCTCGACAGTTTGGCACCGGGCGGCGATGTCCGTCTTCATCCATAAGCCAACTGCAGGTTTCGCCGCCCAAGCCTGTTTTCATAACCATGCCGAAAGCCGGACTATGAAGCAAGGCGACAGTTTTCTGTCGTCCCGGCGACGACAAGGACATATCCTCGCCTTCTCGCGACGCATTGCGCCCGAGCTTTGCCGGACATTCTCCGCCCTCTGCAAATGGAGGGCGCAGGGAATGCCGGATGCGCGCTGCACCCGCGGTCTCATGTGCAATGTGCACAAAAGAGTGCGCACATGAGCATACAGGGCAGCGGAGAACATCCGACATTCCCTGCGCGATGGCTTTACGGTTTATGGCGAGCTCTCCCCGG
>JAFKKG010000036.1 GCA_017305715.1 Hyphomicrobiales bacterium
TTCTTCTTGCCTTCAGCTCCCGGCAACAACGGTGCGATGATCGTCCATTCTGCGTCGGTCAAATCGAAGCGTGCCATTAAAGCCTCCATTTGGAAGCCTTGAATCACTCCTCACCATCAACGACAAGGGGTTTGAGTACAGAACCTAGTCTCCCTTCAAATCAGAAACGGCAGGGGTAACGGCATGAATTGGCGCGCAATAGCGGCTCTGGTCTGCGGCCTCGTTCTGACCGCGCCGCAAGGCCACGCGGCCGAATATCCCACGCGCGCGATCAAGCTGATCGTCCCCTATGCCGCAGGCGGGCCGACCGACGTGCTCGGCCGGCTGGTCGGCGACTATCTCGGCCGCGACCTGAAGCAGACCGTCGTGATCGAGAACAAGGCGGGGGCGCAGGGCGCCATCGGCGCCGAGGCCGCGGCGCGCTCGGAGCCCGACGGCTACACGCTGTTCTTCACGGCGGCTTCGCTGTTCGTGCTCAATCCGCAGCTCTACAAGAAGCTGCCCTACGATCCCGCGAAGGATTTTCGGATGCTGGCTGTCATCACCGATCTGCCGGTGCTGATGGAGGTCCACCCCTCCGTGCCCGCCAGGACGGTCGCGGAGTTTGTCGCCTACGCGAGGCAGAATCCGGGGAAGCTGAATTTCGGATCGGCCGGCACCGGCGGCACCACGCATCTGGCCGGCGAGATGTTCAAGCAGATGGCCGGGGTCGATATGGTGCATATCGCCTATAAGGGGGCAGGCCCCGCGCTGCAGGATCTGTTGTCGGGCAATATCCAGTTGATGTTCGATACGGTCGGCACCGCGCTGCCGCCGGTCAAGGCCGGATTGCTGCGGCCGCTGGCCGTCAGCTCGGCGCAACGCATTACCGAACTGCCCGACACGCCGACGATGGCGGAGAGCGGCTACCCCGATTATGCCGTCAGCGTCTGGTACGGCGTTGCCGCACCGTCGAAAGTGCCTGACGACGTCGTGCAGAAGCTCAAGGCCAGTCTCGACCGGGCCCTGAACGACGACGTGTTTCGTGCCGCACTCGATAAGTCAGGGTTCAAACCGCTAGGTCCAAAGAGCCTCGTCGAGATCGACAAATTTATCGAGACCGATCGCGCGCAGTGGGCTGGTGTGATAAAGGCACTCAATATCTCACTGGATTGATACATGGTTCGCGAAAGTGAAGTCCGCGACGGGGAACTGACCGTCGATATGCCGCCGGCCAGGGATGCCGGCCTCGTGTTCATCGGGCGCATCCGCACGCCCTGGAAATCTCGGCTGGAAACGCCGCGGCAGGGCCGTCATGACGGCCCGGTCTGCCGGCTGGAGATTTTCGAACCCTGGGTGCCCGCGATCAAGGGCGTCGATTTCTATTCCAATCTCGAAGTGATCTACTGGCTGCATCTGTCGCGCCGCGACCTCGTGCTGCAAAGCCCGAAGAACAACAAATCGACACGCGGCACGTTTTCGCTGCGCTCGCCGGTACGGCCCAATCCGATCGGCACCTCGATCGTCAAACTGGTGGGCGTCGAAGGCAATGTGGTGCTGGTGCGCGGCCTCGACTGCCTCGACGAGACGCCGCTGATCGATTTGAAACCCGACCGCTGCGAATTCACCCCGCTGGCGCTGCCGCAGGCGGGGGATTTCCAGACGGAGTAACTGGTCTCTTCGTCATTGCGGGAGCGCAGCGACGAAGCAATCCATCTATCCGTTATGCCGCGCGATGGATTGCTTCGCTTCGCTCGCAATGACGGAGGTAACTACCCCTTCAACGCCGCGATCAGCTTGGTCGCGTTGTCTTCCAGTACCTTGACGTCTTCCTTGCGGCTCGCGGGCGGCAGCAGGGACACGCCCTCGTGCCGCGGCAGCACATGCATGTGCAGGTGGAATACGACCTGTCCGCCAGCGGGTTCGTTGAACTGCTGGATGGTAATGCCGTCTGCCTTGAACGCCTTCATCGCGGCGGCGGCGATTTTGTGCGCGCCGCGCGCGACATGGGCGTAGTCGTCCGGCTTGATATCGAGGATGTTGCGGGCAGGGGCCTTCGGGATGACAAGCGTATGGCCGGGCGCGCGTGGCATGATGTCGAGGAAGGCGAACACATGTTCATCCTCATAGACCTTGTGGCAGGGAAACTCGCCGCGCAGGATCTTTGCGAAGATGTTGTTGGGGTCGTAGGCGGACATGGTGCTTCCCTCGGTTGGTCCAAATCTCACAACGTTGCCTTGGCGGTCAAGCCTCGCCCTTGCGGAACGGCCCGGCTTCGGTGAGTTCGCGCCCGACCTCGGCGACATAAGCGCGTTCGCGCTTCAAATAATCTGATATCGCCCGGCGCAAGTCGGGATCGGCGATGTAGTGCGCCGAATAGGTCGTCTGCGGCAGATATCCGCGCGCCAGCTTGTGCTCGCCCTGCGCGCCAGCCTCCACCGTCTTCAGGCCGCGCTCGATCGCAAAATCGATGGCCTGATAATAACAGACCTCGAAATGCAAGAAGGGATGATGCTCGACCGCGCCCCAGTTGCGGCCGAACAGCGTGTCGCCACCGATGAAATTGATCGCGCCGGCGATCCAGCGGCCGTTGCGGCGGGCCATGACCAAGAGCACGTCGCGGCTCATGCTCTCGCCGATCAGCGAGAAGAATTTTCGCGTGAGGTAAGGCCGGCCCCATTTGCGCGAGCCGGTCTCCATGTAGAACCCAAAGAAGGCGTCCCAGGCATCCTCGGTGATATCGGCGCCGGTGAGGCGGTGGATGGTGATGCCGGCTGCGAGCGCTTCGCGCCGCTCGCGCTTGATGGCCTTGCGGTGGCGCGAATTCAGCGATCCCAGGAAGTCGTCAAAGCTCTTGTAGCCGTCATTGTGCCAATGGAACTGCTGGTCGTTGCGCTGGAGGAAACCGTGGGAGCCGAGGAACTTCGCTTCCGCCTCCTGGGCAAAAGTCACGTGCACGGAGGAGGCGTTGGTGGCGTTGCAAAGCCCCATGAGCCCCCTTGCGAGCGCGGTTCCGATCTGCTCGCGGTCGACGTCGCCGCGGATCAGGAGGCGGGGCCCGGTGGCGGGCGTGAACGGCACTGATGCCTGCAGTTTTGGATAATAGCGCCCGCCGGCGCGCTCATAGGCGTCGGCCCAGCCGCGGTCGAAGACATATTCTCCCTGGGAGTGCGATTTCAGATAGCAGGGCACGATGCCGGCGATCTTGCCGCCCTGCCGGGCAAGCAGGTGTCGCGGACCCCAGCCGGTGCGTGCGCAGGCCGATCCGGAAGCTTCGGCCGCGGCAAAAAAGGCGTGGGAAACGAAGGGGTTATAGCCGGGTTTTGAATCGGGGCACGAATCGCCTGCCGCGCCGGGTGAAGCCAGCGTGTCGAGGTTTTCCAGGCTGTCGGGATCTGTCTTCGGATTGGCGCAGGCGTCCCACGCCGCAGCGGGGATATCGCTGGCGGAGGGGACGGCTTCGAGGGTGATTTCGGATGACGCCATCGAGAATCTGTAACCGGTCCCCACGCTGCGATCGGCCATCGCGATGGTGACCAACACAAGCAAAGATGTTGCATTGCGCCCGCGACTTCAAGGCCGCAGCGAGCGGATCAGGTTCCCGGCGAGGGACCGCAGGCCGGGAATGTCAGGGTACGAATCCCTCAAAAATCATCTGGTCGGCGCAACTGATGGCGCGGGCGCGCTGTTCGGGCGTACGCACCGTCCAGGCCAGCAGCGGCAGCCCAAAGAGGTTGCGGGCGATCCAGGGGGCCGCTGCTGGCAGTTCGTTGACCCAGTAGGCGACGAAATGCGGCCGGGTGCGGAAGGCGTGACGCAGATGGGTCATGCCGCGGCGCTGTTCGGCCGAGGCTTCCGGCCATTCCTGCTGGCTATATTCACGTTCGGCAACGATGCCGCGGGCGCGCGAGGGGATCAGTTCGCGCAGCGCCAGCACCTGGTCCGGGTCGAACGACATGCCGACCGCGGGTCCGGAATAGGCGGCGAGCACGTCGGCCATCCGCGACACCAGTTTCCGGTCGCCGTCGAAATGGCTCTTGACCTCGATGACCAGCGGCACGCGGCCGGCGACCAGCGCGCAGAGGTCGCCGAGCGTCATCATCCGCTCTGATGTGCTCTTGAATGTGACCGCCTTCAGTTCGGCCGCGGTCTTGCCGAGCAAGGCGCCGGTGCCCTCGGTGAGGCGGCCGAGCGCATCGTCGTGATGCACCATCGCTTCGCCGTCGGCCGAGAGCTGGATGTCGCATTCGATCGCAAAGTTTCCATCGACCGCCGCCTGCGCGGCGGCCGGCATGTTCTCGATGACGCCGCGCGCGGCATCGTGCAGGCCGCGATGAGCGACCGGCCGCGCGGTCAACCAGTCAGGCGCGCGCATCGCGCGCCTCCTGTTCAGGAGACCTCGAACACGCCGTCGACCTCGACTGCCGCGTCCGACGGAAGCGAGGAGACGCCAACAGTGGTGCGGGCATGGCGGCCCTTGTCGCCGAAGGCCGCGACCATCAGGTCGGAGGCGCCGTTCAGCACTTTCGGTCCGTCGAAATAATCCGGCGCCGAATTGATGAAGCCGCCGAGCCGGACCACGCGCACCACCTTGTCGAGGTCGCCGAGCGCGGCCTTGATCTGCGCCAGCAGATTGACCGCGCAGCCCTGTGCCGCGGCGTAGCCCTGTTCGGTGCTGACGCCGGCACCGAGCTTGCCCTTGGCGATCAGCTTGCCTTCTGCATTGGCGCAAACCTGGCCGGAGACGAACAGCAGGTTTCCGGTGCGGACGAAGCCGACATAGTTCGCCATGGCGGCACGGGGCTCAGGCAACGTAATGCCTTGTGCCGCCAGCTTCTGTTCGACCGTACCCGCCATATCCCGTCCTCGTTTTGTGTTGACCAACGCCCAATGTTGTCAGGCCGCCATTGTTTCGCGCATCGCGTTCACGGTTGCAAGCGAACGCAAGTCGGTGGCGCGCCCGTCCGCAATTAAGGAAATATCCCGGAAAACATGGCATTCCGGCGCCAAATTGCTACGATTTCGTGACATCGCCCTAGTTGCGACGCAATAGGGCCGACAGTAATGTAGGCGAATCTTCTCCCGCCCAAGGAAAACAGATGGTCAGACCGTTCCGGATTCCGCCGCGTGCCTGGGTGCTGACAATCGCAGCCGTTGCAACGGGATCGGTTTTCCAGATCGGGTCGGCGCACTCCGCCGCCAGCGGACCGTTCCTTTCCCACCAGGCGCTCTACGAACTCAGTCTGGTCAAATCGCGCGGCTCCAACGCCATCAGCGGCGCGCGCGGGCGCATCCTGTACAATTTCTCCGGCAGCACGTGCGAGGGTTACACCTCCGAATTCAGGCAGGTGTCGGAGCTCGACAGCGGCGAGGGCAAGCTGACGCTCAGCGATCTGCGCTCGACCTCCTGGGAGGACGCAGCCGGCAAAAGCTACCGCTTCAAGATCGACACCCGGATGAACGATTCGGATTCGGCCGCGGTAGATGGCGTCGCCGAGCGCAGCGGCGATCACATCACGGTCAAGCTGAAGCAGCCGGTGGCGAAGACCTTCGATCTCGACGGCAACATCGTGTTTCCGACCGAGCAGATCCAGCACATCATCGCGGCCGCCCGCGCCGGCAAATCGGTGCTCGAACTGACCGTCTATGACGGCTCCGACAATGGCGAGAAGGTCTACAACACGCTGTCGGTGATCGGGCAGCCGATCCCGGGCACCAAGACCATCGCGACCCCCGATCCCTCCACCGCCAACGACCAGATGAAGGCGCTGACGCGCTGGCCGGTCACGGTGAGCTATTACGACCGCGACGCCAAGGCCAAGGACGGTGAACAGACGCCGGTTTATGCGATGTCGTTCGAGCTGTTCGAGAACGGCGTCTCCCGCGCGCTGATGCTGGACTACAATGATTTTGTCATTTCAGGCGCGATGGGCAAATTCGACGTCAAGGATTCCAAACCGTGTAAGTGAGGGGCGGGGTCCGCCGCATTCTACTTGTCGTGCGCGGGCTTGACCCGCGCATCCATCACTCTTCAAAAATTCTCTCGAAGCAGATGGACGGCCGGGTCAAGCCCGGCCAAGACAATCTAGGCTATTCTTCCTCCTCGTCCCTTTCCGGCCCCTTATACGCAATGCCCCTGATGACGGCGGCATTGCCGAACTTCTTGCGCAAATCATCCATCGCGCGTTCGGCATGGGCGGAGCGGCGGTCCAGCATGTCGGAATCGTCGGCCTCGGAGCCCGCGCGCAACGCGCTGACGCCGGTGCCCATCAGACGGAAGGCCGTCCCGTCGATCTCCCTGGCCAGCAATTCACGGGATACCGCAAATATCTTTGCCGCCAGCTGCGTCGGCGCCTGGATCGATTGCGAGCGGGTGCGCTGCCTGAAATCGGCGGTCTTCAATTTCAGCGTGATGGTCGATCCGGAGAGGTCGCTGCTTTTGAGGCGCGATGAAACCTTCTCCGACAGCCGCCACAGCGTACGCTCCAGCGTCGCGAAATCGCGGATGTCGGTCTCGAACGTGGTCTCGTTCGAAATCGTCTTGGCGCCGCGATCGGGCACCACCAGGCGGTCGTCGATGCCGCGCGCCAGCCGCCACAACCGCCGGCCTTCGGTCGAAAACTGCTTCATCAGCTCGACCTCGTCGGCGCGCTGCAGGTCTGCGATGGTGCGAAACCCGCGCTGCAGCAGCTTTTCCTGGGTCGCGGGGCCGACGCCGTAGATGAAGCCGACCGGCCGGTCCGCCAGCATTTCGCGCGCCTCGTCCTGGTCGAGGGCGGCAAAGCCGCGCGGCTTGTCCAGGTCGGAGGCGATCTTGGCCAGGAACTTGTTGCAGGACAGGCCGACCGACACGGTGATGCCGATGTCGCGTTCGACGTCGCGGGCAAAGCGCGCCAGCACTTTGGCGGGAATCATGCCGTGGACGCGCTGGGTGCCGGAAAGGTCCAGAAACGCCTCGTCAATCGACAGCGGCTCGACCAGCGGCGTCAGCGTCTGCATGGCGTGGCGCACCTCGCGGCCGACCCGGACATACTTGGCCATGTCCGGCGGGATCACGATCGCCGAGGGGCAGAGCGCCAGCGCCTTGAACATCGGCATCGCCGAGCGCACGCCGAACGTCCGCGAGATATAGCAGGCGGCCGACACCACGCCCCGCTTGCCGCCGCCGATAATGACCGGTCTGTCCGCCAGCTCCGGATTGTCGCGCTTCTCCACCGTCGCGTAGAACGCGTCGCAGTCGATATGCGCCAGCGTCAGCGAGGGCAGCGCGCGGTGGCGGACCAGGCGAGGGGAGCCGCATATCCCGCACCGCCTGGCCTTGATGTCGAGGTCGCCGAGGCAATCCCGGCAAAAACAGCGCGGCCCATCGCTTGCCTGCGCCAGCGCGCTCACGGCACGTCGCGCTCCCAATGCGGGTCGCCCAGTACCTGACGGGCGGCGGCGACGTTGGTCGGGTGGAGGTCGGAAGCCGTCGCAAAGGCCTTCACGGTCGCGTCATCGCGCATCACGAAATCCAGCACGGAAGCCAGAAATTGCGGGTTGGCGGCGGCCGTCCGCAGCGTCTCCGGGCCCAAACCGCTCTCGGCCAGAAACAGGCCCAGCCGCTCGGGATCGCCGGCAATGAAGGACAGCGCCTGAACCGCAACGATTTCAGCTACTTCCCGGGGGTTGTGAACAGGCTTTTTCAACAGACGGGTTTGCCTTTCCGTTAACTTATGGTCTCTAATTTGGGACCATCATGCCCGAGTCTGCGGAAACTGTTCAAGCAAGTGAAAACCGCTTCGCGAAAAGATGGCACCCGGATTTAACGGGTTAGAGCGAATCTGGCGCTAGTTTGATTTCACTTTTCAACAAGCCCGGAGGCGGTGCGGACGCACCGAATGGCGGGTCTGGTTCTTGATTTGGACGAGGGGAGGGACGGGATGGCCAAAACCGTCCTGATCGTGGAGGACAACGAGCTCAACATGAAGCTCTTTCGCGACCTGCTGGAAGCGCATGGCTATCAGACGTCGGGCACCAGCAATGGTTTCGAGGCGCTCGACCTCGTTCGCAAGCTCCGCCCCGACCTGATTCTGATGGATATCCAGCTGCCGCAGGTCTCCGGCCTCGAAGTCACGCGCTGGATCAAGGATGATCCTGAGTTGCGCGCGATACCGGTCGTTGCGGTGACGGCATTCGCCATGAAGGGCGATGAGGAACGCATCCGCGAGGGCGGCTGCGAAGCGTATTTGTCCAAGCCAATTTCGGTCGGCAAGTTTATTGAAACGGTACGGCGTTTTATTGGGTAGTGGGAGTGAGTTTCGATGTCTGCGCGTATCCTGGTCGTCGATGACGTTCCCGCCAACGTCAAGCTGTTGGAAGCCCGGCTGTCGGCCGAGTATTTCGATGTGCTGACCGCGACCAACGGCGCCGAGGCGCTGGAGGTCTGTTCGCGCGCCGAATGCGACATCATCCTGCTCGACGTCATGATGCCGGACATGGACGGTTTCGAGGTCTGCCGCCGGCTGAAGTCCAATCCAGCCACGCATTTCATTCCGGTCGTGATCGTCACCGCGCTCGACAGCCCGGCCGACCGCGTGCGCGGCCTCGAGGCCGGTGCCGATGATTTCCTGACCAAGCCGGTGTCCGACGTGGTGCTGATCGCGCGCGTCCGGTCGCTGACGCGGCTGAAGATGATGACCGATGAGCTGCGCATGCGCGCCATCACCTCGCTCGAAATCGGCATGGAAGCGCCGGAGCGCACGGCCGTGGCCGACAAGGGCGTCGGTGGGCGCATCCTGCTGGTCGACGACCGGCCGTCATCCTACGAGCGGCTGGCGCCGCTGCTTTCCGCCGAGCACACCGTCGATGTCGAGGCCAACCCGGCGGAAGCGCTGTTCCATGCCGCCGAGGGCAATTACGACCTCCTGATCGTCTCACTGAGCCTCGAAAACTTCGACGGCTTGCGGCTGTGCAGCCAGGCGCGTTCGCTGGAGCGCACCCGCCAGGTCCCGATCCTGGCGATCTCCGACGCCGACAATAATGCGCGGCTGCTCCGCGGGCTCGAGATCGGGGTCAACGATTATCTGCTGCGCCCGGTCGACAAGAACGAATTGCTGGCGCGCGCGCGCACCCAGATCCGCCGGCGCCGCTATACCGATCATCTGCGCGACAACGTGCAGAACTCGATCGAAATGGCGATCACCGACGCCCTGACCGGCCTGCATAACCGCCGCTACATGGAAAGCCATCTGGCAACGCTGGCCGAACAGGCGTCGAGCCGCAGCAAGCCGCTGGCGCTGATGATCCTCGACATCGACTTCTTCAAGGCGATCAACGACAATTACGGCCATGACGCCGGCGACGACGTGCTGCGCGAGTTCGCGGTGCGGATCCGCAAGTCGATCCGCGGCATCGATCTCGCCTGCCGTTACGGCGGCGAGGAATTCGTCATCGTGATGCCGGAAACCGACCTGCATGTCGCCGGCATGGTCGCCGAGCGGCTCCGCCGCTCGATCGTGGGCGAGACTTTCGCCATCGCCAAGGGCGCCCAGCGCATCGAGGTCACGGTCTCGATCGGGCTGTCGACGCTGGACCGCAAGGGCGAGCCGGTTGCTGACGTGCTCAAGCGCGCCGACACCGCGCTCTACCGCGCCAAGCATGACGGGCGGAACCGGGTGGTTTCCGCGGCGGCGTAAGGTAGCCGTTACCGTCCGCGCTTCACCGCCTCATACGCCAGCCGCTTGACCTGCGGCTATGGCGCGGCCTATCCGCCGCCGACCTTCACGCCGGCATTTGCCAACAGCACCGTTGCGGCGGCCTTCGCCGCCCGCGCCATCGCCGGGTCGTTGCGCACCAGATCCTGCGCGATGCAGCCATCGACCAGTACGGCGAGTTGCGTCGCAAGTCCCTCCGCGTCCGCGACGGCAAGCTGCACCAGCAGGTCGCGAAACCACAGCCGGCGGCTTTCCTTGAAGGCGATGGCGATCTTTCGGACCGACTGGTCCTCAGTTCCGAGTTCGGCGACCGCGTTGACGAACGGGCAGCCGCGAAAATCCCTGGCCGAAAAACGCCGCTCCAGCGAATCGAAGGTGCCGAGAATCTGCTCGACCGGCGGCTTCCCGGACGGCCGAGGCGCCACGAAGCGGCGCGCCAGATAGGCCGATATCAGCGCATCCTTGGACGGAAAGTGGTTGTAGAGCGTGCGCTTGCTGATGCCGATTTCGGCCGCGATGGTGTCGACGCCGACCGCGCGAATTCCCTGCAGATAGAACAATCTATCCGCGGTTTCGAGGATCCGGTCTTTCATCGCCGGTTTGGCGGGCAGGGGTGCCATGCGTGCGCGCGATATCCATCGTCCTTGACAGTGCCTGCCCCTTATAGACTAATTACACAGGTCTGTGTACCTTTTTCAGGCGGCAATCGCAGGACGCGGCGTTCGACCGCAGCCGATCGGGAGAACAAAAACAATGCCCCTGCTGCAAATCCTGCGACCGACATTACCGATCCTGATCGGCGCCTCGCTGTTGCTGACCCTGAGCATGGGGCTGCGGCAGTCGCTCGGCATCTTCATGCAGCCGCTGACCCGCGACATCGGCATTTCGGTTTCGGATTTCACGCTCGCGATCGCGGTACAAAATCTGGCTTGGGGATTTCTGCAGCCGCTCGCCGGCGCAATGACGGTGCGTTACGGCTTTCGCAGCATCATGGTGATCGGATCGCTTCTCTATCTCGCCGGTCTTGCGCTGATGGCAAGCGCGCACGGTTTTCTGGCCGTCATGATCGGCGGCGGCGTGCTGATCGGCATGTCGCTGGCGTGCACGGCGGCCGCGATCGCGATGTCGGTGGCGGCGCGCGCCGTCCCGGCAACGGTGCGCAGCACCGTGCTCGGTCTGGTGTCAGGAGCGGGGTCGCTGGGCGCGCTGCTGTCGGCGCCGCTCGGGCAGATCCTCAATGAGGGATATGGCTGGCGCGTCGGGCTGGCCGGCTTTGTGGTGCTGGCGCTGGCCATGATTCCCGCGGCGTGGTTTGCGGGCAGGGTGGACCGGATTCCGCTGCCCAAGGCCGCCCCCGAAGACATCGGCAACACTTCAGCTGGCGTCGCGGCAAAAATCGCGTTTGGCAACGCCTCCTTCGTGGTGATGACCGGCGCCTATTTCGTCTGCGGCATGCAGCTCGTGTTCCTCACCACGCATCTGCCGTCCTATCTGGCGATCTGCGGTCTCGATCCGATGCTGAGCGCGCAGACACTCGGCATGATCGGCGGTTTCAACGTGCTCGGCAGCATCTTCTTCGGCTGGGCCGGCCAGCGCTGGAACAAGCTGGCGCTGCTCGGCGGCATCTACATCGTCCGCTCGATCGCGCTCGCCTGGTATTTCACCTTGCCGCCGACGCCGGCGACCACGCTGCTGTTCGGAGCGATCATGGGCTTCCTTTGGATGGGTGTCGGTCCGCTGGTGGCGGGCGCGGTCGCCGAAATGTTCGGCCTGAAATGGCAGGCGATGATCCAGGGGCTCGCCTTCATGAGCCATCAGATTGGCTCGTTCCTCGGCGCTTATGGTGGCGGTCTGCTCTACGACGCGCTCGGGTCCTACACGATGGCGTGGCGGATCGGCGTTGCGCTCGGTCTTGCGGGTGGAATCATCCAGGTCGCGTTCGCGCTGCTCCGGCCGAGCGAACCGCCAATGGTGGCGGCGACCAAGTAGAGCTGAATCAAAAACGGGGCCGCAAGGCCCCGTTCGTTCAGCCGCAATCTTCTGCGAAGTTACTTGATCTTCGATTCCTTGAACTCGACATGCTTGCGCGCGACCGGGTCGTACTTCTTCTTGACCAGCTTGTCGGTCATGGTGCGCGAATTCTTCTTGGCGACGTAATAGAAGCCGGTGTCCGCCGTCGAAACGAGCTTGACCTTGATGGTGACCGCTTTGGCCATGTTCAGTACCCTTGATGTGTGAAAATCGGGTGCCGGCCAAATCGGCCCGCATTTGAGCGGCAAACTAGCTTCTGATCGCCCAAAGTCAAGGTTTTCGGGGCAAAAACCGAGGCGAATCCCGGCAATTAACCCTCAAAGAAGCGGTTTTTCGGCCGCGGCAGCCCCAAATTCTCCCGCAGGGTCCGGCCCTCATATTCTTTCCGGAAAATCCCGCGTTTCTGCAGTTCCGGCACCACCTTGTCGACGAAATCGTCCAGCCCGGCGGGCAGGAACGGGAACATGATGTTGAAACCGTCGCTGCCACGGCTCACCAGCCATTCCTCCATCTGGTCGGCGATGGTCAAGGATGTGCCGACGAAGGAGAGCCCGCCATAGCCGCCGACGCGCTGGGCGAGCTGGCGCACCGTGAGCTTGTCGCGCGCGGCGACGTCGACCAGCCGCTGGCGGCCGCTCTTGCTGGCGTTGGTTTCGGGGATCGGCGGCAACTGCCCGTCGGGATCGAAGCCGGAGGCATCGGTGCCGAGTTGAACTGACAGCGAAGCGATGGCGCTCTCGTAATGCACCATGCTGTCGAGCTTTGCGCGCTTCTCCTTGGCCTCGTCGACGCTGTCGCCGACCACGACGAAGGCGCCAGGAAGTATCTTGATGTGTTCGGGATTGCGGCCGGCTTTTTCGGCGCGGCCCTTGATATCGGCATAGAGCTTTTGTGAATCGCTCAGACTGCCGCCGCCAGTGAACACGGCTTCCGCGGTCTCGGCGGCGAGCTGCCGCCCATCATCCGAGGCGCCGGCCTGCACGATCAGCGGCCAGCCCTGCACGGGGCGCGCGATGTTGAGCGGGCCGCGCACGCTGAGATATTTGCCCTTGTGGTTGAGCACGTGCATTTTGGCGGGATCGAAATAGAGCCCGGATTGGACGTCGCGCACGAAGGCGTCGTCGGCAAAGGAATCCCACAGACCCGTAACGACATCATAGAACTCACGCGCCCGCTTGTAGCGCTCGGCGTGCTCCATATGGTCGTCGAGCCCGAAATTCAGCGCGGCGTCCGGATTGGACGTGGTGACGATGTTCCACCCGGCGCGCCCGTTGCTGATGTGGTCGAGCGAGGCGAAGCGGCGCGCCACGTGATACGGCTCGTCGAAGGTGGTCGAGCCGGTTGCGATCAGGCCGATATGTTCGGTCGCGCCGGCCAATGCCGACAACAGCGTGAACGGCTCGAACGAGGTCACGGTGTGGCTGCGCTTGAGCGCATTGACCGGCATGTTCAGCACGGCGAGGTGGTCGGCCATGAAGAAGGCGTCGAACTTGCCGGCCTCCAGCTTCTGGATCAGCTTCTTGAGATGCGGGAAATTGAAATTGGCGTCCGGCCAGGCGCCGGGGTAGCGCCAGGCGCCGGTGTGGATGGAGACCGGACGCATGAACGCGCCGAGCTTGAGTTGCCGATTAGCCATTGCCCCGTTTCCGTCTGGTTATTGCTCCGAAACAGATAGGAAGCAGGGCGGACAACGCCATCAGGGCTCTCGAGAAGATTCTTGCAATTTGAGCGGCGAGCGGAGGATATTCCAACCCGCACCAAACCCGGCGTGAGGGCAGCATGATTTCGACAGCCAGGCTGTTTGCGGCAGTCGCGTTCGTTGCGGCGATGTTCTGCGTTGCGGACATCGCGCAGGCCCAGATCGTTGCCATCGGCGCCAGCAATGTGGCGGGCCGGGGCGTCAGCAGTTCGGATGCCTGGCCGGCCCAACTGGAGGGCATGCTGGCCGCGAAGGGCCGCAACGTTCACGTTACCAATGCCGGAATCTCCGGCGATACCAATGCGGGCATGCTGGCGCGGCTCGATTCCGCGGTCCCCCAGGGGACGAGGATCGTGCTGCTCGATCGCCGCGGTGGCGGCTGGAACGCACGGCGGCGCGGCATGGGCGACCAGAATGCGGAATTGGCTGCGATCGAAGCCCGGCTGCGCAGCCGGGGCATCAGGATTATTCCGATGTGGTGGAATGCCGCCTTGCGCCAATATTTGCAGCCGGACGGCATTCATTTCACGGTGGAGGGACACCGGCTGGTCGCAACCAGGATGCTGCCTGCCGTCATGGGCGCCGCTCGTTAAGCGTGCACCTACGCCCCCAGCACGTCCTTTTGCATCTTGCCGCCGTAGAAATGGAAGAACGGCACCGGCGCATCGTGGCGCAGCGGGCCGGTTGCAAGCCGGCGATCGAGTTCGGCGAGCACGTTCTTGGTCATGGCATGGGCGTCGGCGAGCGGTTGTGAGCCGATCTCGACCCAGACCAGTTCGACGAGTTCGGCATCGGCATGGATCACGCCCTCGACCTTGTGGGCGATGGCGGAGGCGTCAGCCGTGAAGAAGCGGGTGTCGAAACGGCGGACGCGACCGGGCGGCGTGATCGCGCGCGCGATCAGGAACAGGCTGGAGGGATCAGGCAGCAGGCCGGCGTCCGAGAACGGCTTCCAGGCGCCTTCGAGCTTTGCGGGCTTTTCGACCTTGCGGCCGAGGCAAAGTCCGGTCTCCTCGCAGGCTTCGCGGATCGCAGCCACCGCAAGCGCCCGCGCGCGCGACGGCGCGATTTTCGGGCTGCCCTTGAGCAGATTGGCTTCGAGCTCGCTGGTGATGGGGGCGGCGACGGGAACGCGGTTGTCCGATTTGTCGACACGGCCGCCCGGGAAAACATATTTGCCGGGCATGAACACCACATTGTCGTGGCGCTTGCCGACCAGCACCTTCGGCTTGTCGCCGCTCCGGTCGATCAGGATCAGCGTCGCGGCGTCCTTCGGTCGGAAGTAGGGATGGTGGTCGGCTTCTTTTCCTTCGACTACGGCGGGCGCTGCTTCGGTCATTCCATCCCCTAAAGGCTCTTGTTGTTTTTGGTTTAGCTAGACCGGAGGAATGTCGCTAGCGGCATTTTCGTCAAAGCCATGCATTCGCAGCGCCCATTGGAAGCCGACCACGGCGCCCTTGACCGGTTGCAGCAGCAATAGCGACGATATGAAGGTGAACGGCAAATAGGTCGCCATCTGCACCCAGATCGCCGGCGCATAATTGGTTTCCACCCACAGCACGACAGGTACCACGATGTGGCCGACAATGATGATCACGAGATAGGCCGGCAGATCGTCGGCCCGATGCGGGGTATAGTCGAGCCCGCAGGCCGAGCAGTCGTTGCCGACCTTGAGGAAGGCCCGGAACAGCTTGCCTTCGCCGCAACGCGGGCAGCGGCACATGAAGCCGCGCTTCATCGCGGTCCACAGATCGCGCTTTTCGCCCTTCACGGATTCCCTGGTCCAGACTGTCGTTGCAGGACTTACCGTTTCCATGACTTGCCTCTCTTCGATTTGCCGGGTTTTCCTTTACCGGACTTGCCTGTTCCAGACTTGCGATCTTTCGGATGCGGGCTGCGCCCTGGACGCGTCTTCGATGATGTGACCGGAGCTTTCGAACTTTCGCGCCGGCCACCCGGCATTCTGCCGCGCGGAATGACCTGACCTTCAGATAGTAACTCGAACCGCAGCGCGCCAGCCACTGGTGCTGCTTCTACCAGACGGACGTCGACGACGTCACCCAGCCGGTGCATGGCACCGCTGCGTGAGCCGATGAGCGCATGGCGCGTCTCGTCGCAATTGAAATATTCGGTCCCGAGCGTGCGGATCGGGATCAGCCCGTCGGCGCCCGTATCGGACAATTTCACGAACAATCCGGCGCGGGTGACGCCGGAAATGCGGCCCTGGAACGTTGCGCCGATGCGGTCGGCGAGGAAATGCGCGATCAGCCGGTCGGCGGTCTCGCGCTCGGCCTTCATGGCACGGCGTTCGGTGACCGAAATCTGCGCTGCGACTTCGCTCAACGTTTCCAGCGTCTCGGTTTCGGGCAGCGCGCCTTCGCCGAGGCCGAGCGCGCGGATCAGCGCGCGGTGTACGATCAGGTCCGCGTATCGCCTGATAGGCGAAGTGAAATGCGCGTAGCGTCGCAGGTTCAGGCCGAAATGGCCGTAATTCTCCGCGGAATATTCCGCCTGCGCCTGCGAGCGCAGCACCACTTCATTGACCAGCGGCTCATAGTCCTCGCCGCGGACCTGGCCCAGCACGCGGTTGAACAGCGCCGGGCGCAGTGCGCCGGCTTTTGTAAATGGCAGGTCGAGCGTCTTCAGAAATTCCTGGAGGTTATGGACCTTCTCCTGGCTCGGCTCGTCGTGCACGCGATAAATCAGCGGCAAGGCTTTCTTTTCGAGCATTTCGGCAGCGGCAACGTTGGCGAGGATCATGAACTCCTCGATCAGCCGGTGCGCATCCAGCCGCTCCGGCACGATCACGCGATCGACGGTGCCGTCAGGCTTGAGCAGGATTTTTCGCTCGGGCAGATCGAGATCGAGCGGATCGCGCTCGTCGCGCGCCAGTTTGACGAGCGCGTAGGCCGCATAGAGCGGTTTGAGGATCGGCTCGAGCAGAGGGCCGGTCGTGTCGTCGGGCCGGCCGTCGATCGCGGCCTGCGCCTGCGCGTAATTCAGCTTGGCGGCCGAGCGCATCAGCACGCGGTGAAAACTGTGCGAGCGCTTGCGGCCGTCATGGCCGATCACCATGCGCACCGCGAGCGCGCCGCGCGGCTCGCCCGGCACCAACGAGCAGAGGTCGTTGGAGATGCGCTCGGGCAGCATCGGCACCACGCGGTCCGGGAAATACACCGAATTGCCGCGCGTCAGCGCGTCGCGATCGAGCGCCGAGCCCGGCCGCACATAGAACGCGACGTCGGCGATCGCGACATGGACGATGTAGCCGCCCTTGTTGTTCGGATCGTCGTCGGGCGCGGCATGAACCGCGTCGTCATGGTCCTTGGCATCGGGCGGATCGATGGTGACGAGCGGCAGCTCGCGCCAGTCCTCGCGGCCCTTCAAAGTCGCAGGCTTTGCCTCCTCGGCTTCGCGCAACGCGGATGGCGTGAAGGCCTGCGGAATGTCGTGGGCATGGATCGCGATCAGGCTGACCGCCTTCTCGGTCGCGAGCGAACCGAGCCGCTCCTTCACCTTGCCTGACGCCAGGCCATAGCCGCGCGTGCGCACGAGGTCGACGCTGACGAGATCACCGTCCTCGGCGCCGCCGGTGTCGGTGCTTGCGATGTTCAGCTCGCGCCCGGCCTGTTTCTTGTCGACCGGAACCATCCTGCCGCCGCCATTCGGCAGCTTGCGGAAGATACCAAGCAGACGCGTGCGGGCGTGGTCGATGACCTTGATGACGCGGCCGCGATAGGCCGGGCCTCCGGCCTCGTCGGTTTTCTCGACGCGAAGCAGCGCGCGGTCGCCGACACCGGCCGCGGTGCCCGGTTGCGGGCGGCGAGGGACGTGGATGCGGATTTTCGGCGCTGCGCCGAACTCCTCTTCATCCCACTCGGTGGGGGTGGCGAGCAGTTCGCCGTCGGTATCGCGGCCGGTGATGTCGGCCATCACGGTCGGCGGCAATGCGGCCGGCTCGAGGATCTTGCGGCCGCGCTTGGCGATGGTGCCGTCGTCGGCGAGTTCGCGCAGGATGCGTTTCAGCTCGACGCGGTCGGCGTTCTTCAGGCCGAACTCGCGCGCGATCTCGCGGGTGCCGATCTTGCCTGGATTCGCGCGAATGAAGGCGACGATGGCGTCCCGGGCCGGAAAACCATTGTCGTGTTTTCTCTTCACTTATCCCCGGGCCTTGCCCGCGCTTTTCTTCGCAGGCGTTTTGGGGGCTGCTGCTGGCTTTGCGGCTGATGTCTTCGCCGCAGGAGCGACCGGCGCGCGCGCCTTGCTGACGGCTTCCGATTTCGGCTTTACGGCTGCCTTTTTCACCACCTTCTTGGCGGGCTTCGGCGCGTCGGGATCGGTTGGCGCCTTGGCTTTCGCGGCCGCCTTCTTTGGCGCAGCTTTCTTGGCGCCACGCTTCGGCTTGCCGCCGCCCTTGGCTGCGCGCTCGTCGATCAGCGCAATCGCCTCGGCGAGCGTGATGGTGTCCGGCGTCTTGTCGCTCGGGATCGTGGCGTTGACGCCGCCGGCGGTCACGTAGGCGCCGTAGCGGCCGTTCTTGACGGCGACGCCGCCAAGGCTCGGATGCTCGCCGATCGGCTTGCCGGGATCGGCGCCGAAGCGGCGGCCGCTCGGTCCCTTGGCGATCTTCTCCGCGATCAACGTCACCGCGCGATTGAGGCCGATATCGAACACCTCGTCACCGGCTTCCAGGCTCGCATAGGTCTTTTCATGCCGCACGAACGGGCCGAAGCGGCCGATGCCGGCCGTGATCGGCTCGCCGGTTTCCGGATGCTTTCCAATTTCGCGCGGCAGAGACAGCAGCTTGAGGGCCAATTCCAATTCCATGTCGCCGGGCGACATGTTCTTTGGGATACCCGCGCGGCGGGGCTTTTCGCCCTCGGCATAATCCTTCTGCTCGCCGAGCTGGATGTAGGGACCGAAGCGGCCGGCCTTCACCGTGACGTCGAGATCCGTCGCGGGGTCCTTGCCGAGGATGCGGTCGGCGCTGGCCTCGGAGTCGGCCGCAAGCGGGCGGGTATGGCGGCATTCCGGATAATTCGAGCAGCCGACGAAGGCGCCGAACTTTCCGGCTTTCAAATTGAGCCTGCCAGTGCCGCAGGTCGGGCATTGCCGGACATCGCCGCCATCCGCGCGCGGCGGGTAGATGTGCGGTCCCAGCATGTCGTCGAGGGCATCGAGCACTTCGGAGACGCGAATGTCCTTGATGTCGCTGACCGCGCCGGCAAAACCGGTCCAGAATTCCTTCAGCACCTGCTGCCAGGAAATCTCGTTGTTGGAGATGCGGTCGAGCTGCTCTTCCAGATTGGCGGTGAAGTCATATTCGACATAGCGCGCGAAGAAGTTTTCCAGGAACGCGACGACGACGCGCCCCTTGTCCTCGCCATGCAGCCGCTTCTTCTCGAGCTTGACGTAGCCGCGGTCCTTCAACACCTGCAGGATCGAGGCGTAGGTCGAGGGCCGGCCGATGCCGAGCTCTTCCATGCGCTTGACCAGCGACGCCTCGGAGAAGCGCGGCGGCGGTTCGGTGAAATGCTGCGTGACGGCAAGATCCTGCCGCTTCAGCGCTTCGCCCTCGCTCATCGCGGGGAGGCGGCGGGAATCCTCGTCTTCCTCGTCGTCGCGGCCTTCCTGATAGAGGGCGAGGAAACCATCGAACTTCACCACCTGGCCGCTGGCGCGCAGGTCGAGCAGGCGCGAGCCGGCCTTGGCCGCGATATCGACGGTGGTGCGTTCCAGCTCGGCGGATTCCATCTGGCTCGCGACGGTGCGGATCCAGATCAGCTCATAGAGCTTGGCCTGATCGACATCGAGACGCCGGCGCATTTCGGCCGGACGGCGCGAAATGTCGGTCGGGCGGATGGCTTCGTGCGCCTCCTGGGCGTTCTTGGCCTTGGTCTGGTACTGGCGCGGCGCGTCCGGCACATAGGCGTTGCCGTAATCCTCGCCGATCACCTTGCGGGCCTGGGTGATGGCGGAGCCGTCGATCTGCACGCCGTCGGTCCGCATATAGGTAATGAGGCCGGTGGTCTCGCCGCCGATATCGATGCCTTCATATAGCCGCTGCGCGATCCGCATCGTATGCGCGGGCGCAAAGCCGAGCTTGCGGCTGGCTTCCTGCTGCAGCGTCGAGGTGGTGAAGGGCGCTTGCGGATTACGGCGCGCGGGTTTCGCCTCGACGGTCGAGACCGTGAAGTTGGCGGCTTCGATTGCCTTTTTGAGCTCTTCGGCTTCGGCGCCGGTGCCGATGTCAAGGCGCTGGATCTTCTTGCCGTCGGCGCCGACCAGCCGCGCCTCGAACGCGTCGCCGCGCGGCGTCGTCAGCGTCGCCACCAGCGACCAGTATTCGCGGGGCACGAATTTTTCGATTTCGAGTTCGCGGTCGCAGACCAGCCGTAGCGCCACGGACTGCACGCGGCCTGCCGAGCGCGCGCCCGGCAGCTTGCGCCACAGCACCGGCGATAGCGTGAAGCCGACCAGATAGTCGAGCGCGCGGCGCGCCATATAGGCGTCGACCAGCGCACCATCGATCTGCCGCGGCGCCTTCATCGCATCGGTCACCGCCTGCTTGGTGATGGCGTTGAACACCACCCGCTCGACCTTCTGATCCTTGAGCGCGCGCTTTTCCTTCATGACCTCGAGCACGTGCCAGGAGATCGCTTCACCCTCGCGATCAGGGTCGGTTGCGAGGATCAGGCGGTCGGCGCCCTTGAGGGCCTTGGCGATATCGTTGAGCCGGCCGGCCGCCTTGGGGTCGACCTCCCAGATCATCTGGAAATTGGCCTCCGGATCGACCGATCCGTTCTTGGCGGGGAGGTCGCGAACATGGCCGAACGAGGCCAGAACCTCGTAGGAGGCGCCCAAATATTTGTTGATCGTCTTGGCTTTCGCCGGCGACTCCACAATGACGATATTCATGTCATTCCAATGGCTTATGGGAAAAGATAAAGGCCGGTTCCGCGAGACTCGCGGCGGCCGTTTCGGCCCGAACATGGGTGCTGAGGCGGCCCCTGTCAAATCGACAGATCATGATCAGGGACCTTTGATGTGCCGACTTATATACAGGAAGTTGCGAATTGCGTCCTAGAGTTGCGCCCGCAAAGGGGTTATTTCTTGTCCATACTGAAGGTCATTGGGTGCAACTTTTTTGAGCAAGGCAGGGGGCGGCCGGAAGCGCGCAGCTTCGGGTAGGGGGCGTCGATCTCAGGCGGATGAGACAGGCGAGGAGGGCGGCCCCGACGAGGCCGTGGCCTTCATCGCGGAGACCGTGGCCGAACTGGCAAAACTCGCCGATCGCCACCGGCTCGAGATGCTCGGCCATCTGCTTCGAATGGCGCAGCTCGAAGCCGAAGAACGGCTGCGGCTGCGGAGCAAGCGCAAGCTGTCGTGACATTTGCGACCGGTGAAGCGGACATCTGGCTGCGCTTGAGGGCGCTCTAATTCCCGTGTTGCGGTGGCGGGGTAGTTCCAGCCGCTGATTCAAGTTTGAAGAACGGCGCGCTCATACCCGCGATGTCTATCGTCGCGATCTGAAATCTTGGCACTGAAATCGTTGCAATCTGTGAAAAAGGCCCGATCGCGGAGGGCGCCGAATAGAGATTGTAAGTTGTTCCAGGTTCAAGGCTCGACGTCTTTATGCTGAGCATTCCGTTCACGAGGGTTGCCTGAGTACCGAAAGGTCTTGCGAGAGGATCCCCCACGAAAACCCCTTGAGACGGTCGCCGGACTGATTTTGTGTACGCCTCAAGCGATGTGTTGCCGTGAAAATAATTCTGCACGAGTACTGAAGCCGCGGGGAATTTCTCTGCATAGGCACAAGGTTCGATCACGGTGCCATAACTTGCTGTTACCCCAGCTTCAAGCCAACGAAGTGCGCTCATTTGGCCGTTCGCAAACAGATCGCCTCCGAACGAGGTGAGATGATCCGCCAGAGCCCCTGGAACATAGGCGTTCGTATTGAGGCCCGGGACATTAACTAAGCCTGTTTCGTAAAAGAGAATATCGCGCTTGTATTTGACTTCCGATAGGCCACCGTTCGCCAAGTGGTCGTAGTACGTCATGGTGAGTGCGTCCGGGTGATTCCAGTTTTGAGCCGTCGTCTGGAAATCCCGATATCGAGGTGCGCTTCTCACGTTATCTGCAGTCCTGACAAACCAGCCGTTTCCCCTGGGAAGGTTTCTGTCAGCCTTTAGTCCCTTGTCGATGGTTGCTTTTACGCTCGTCACGCTTACGCCAGCGAGCATCATGGTTGGTCGAATACCGAAGTCTGTGTAGGGCGTTGTGGACCGCGAATTGTAGTACGGGTTCACGGGACCAAGGCCACAACTTTTACTGGTGAGGTAATCTGCGTCTACACCGTAGGCGAAAGCGCTCGTGATCGAGTAGTTGGTCACGTGGTAATTAAATCGCGCGATGCGAAAAGGCCTGCTCCACGAAATCAGGAATGCCTGAATTTCTGGACCCACTTTGGCATCCACCTGCGCCTTGAGTGCGGCGAAGTCAGCGGGATCAATACCCTGATTTGCGTCAAAGCCGGGATAGATTTTAGTTTGGTCAAAACTCAAGTGAATCATGTTCTGGCTTGGGATGTTTCTCGCCCGTTGATAGTAGTTTGCAATCTCCACGGATTGCGGATCGTTATCATTGATCAAGACCGCAAGCTCTGAGGCTTGAATGCCAGTGCGAGGCACGGAGAGTGTGGCTACCGTTGCCGAGTTTGCATCGAGCACATTCACAGACTCCGTCGGAGGCGGAACTTGTGCGGCTACTAACGAGGGGACGAGCAAGTGCGCCAGCGTGAAAATAGCTGCAGCGGATATGGGTCGTCCGATTGCGAGCTTATGCATATGAGTGCCGTCGTTAGATAATTCGAGACTCATGTAGCATAGGCTCTCTTAGGGGGCGGCGATCGATGCACGAACCCGGTTGACCAGTCCCGAGTTCAATGTGGAAAGGCGTTGCCAAGAGTTCGGCGGCGAGCGATAGCGCGTGGTGGGCTGAGCTAAGCCGACACGCGCCTCGCGCGCTTCGACCCCGGCCGCGGTTTGAGCGCGGTATCGCCCGCACCCAGCAGCCGCCTGTCCTCGGAATAGAGTTCGAGCTTGCGCACCGGGCGGCCGCTTTGCTTGTCGACCAGGACGGTGGTGATCTCCTCGGGGTGAACGTCGAATTCCTCGCTCCATTGGCGCAGCGCGACCAGGATGGGAAACACGCCGCGGCCTTTCGGCGTCAAAAGGTATTCCTGATAGGCGCTGCCGTCGGAGGCGGGGGCCAGCTTCAGGATGCCCTGATCGACCAGTGATCGTAGCCGCACGGTCAAGATGTTCTTGGCGAGCCCGAGACTTTTCTGGAATTCGCCGAAGCGGCGCCTGCCGAATAGCGCCTCGCGGATGATCAGCATCGACCACCAGTCGCCGATCGCGTCCAGCGACCGCGCGATCGGACAATCGTCCTTTTCAAAACTCGTCCGTTTCACCATGGCCTTCCCCGGCTGGGATCACAGTCTTGTGTAGTTGCATAATAAAACCAGATACCCTAGATGGCAACTTGGTTTAATAATGCAACCATCGGAGGGTTCCCGTGAAACTGGCGAACAAGACAGCTTTCATTACTGGCGGAAACAGCGGCATCGGTCTGGCGACGGCCAAGCTGTTCGTGGCGGAGGGCGCGCGGGTGGTCATCACCGGGCGCAACAAGGAGACGCTGACGGCGGCGGCAAAGGAACTGGGTCCGAACGCGCTGGCGATCGCCGCCGATGCGACTGACATCGCGGCGACCGAAGCTGCGATCGAGCAGTCGGTGGCGAAATTCGGCAAGCTCGACGTCGTGTTCGCAAATGCCGGTATTCCCGGTAGCACGCCGGTCGGGGGAACCACGCTCGAAGCATTTGAGAGGGTGATCCGGACCAACATCACCGCGGTGTTCTTCACCGTGCAGGCGGCAGTTCCGCATCTCAACGACGGCGCCTCGATCATCCTCAACGGTTCAGTGATTTCGGTGCTGGGCAATCCCGGTTATTCCGCCTATGCGGCGAGCAAGGCCGGCGTGCGCGCCATGGCGCGGGTGATGGCGTCCGAACTGTCGCCGCGAAACATTCGCGTCAACGTGGTCTCGCCCGGTGCGATCCGGACTCCGATCTGGGGCGCCGCATTGGCGACGCCGGACGCCGAAAGGGCCTTTGAAAAGCGCATCGGCGCCTCCACGCCGCTCGGCCGCATCGGCGAACCCGATCACATCTCGAAGACGGTGCTGTTCCTGGCCTCCGACGATGCCGCGCATGTCCAGGGCCAGGAATTGTTCGTCGATGGCGGCGCCACAGCCTCGCCAAGCGGCGCGCCGATCTATCGGGGATGATGCGGTTTTCGCAAAAGCTGAGTCCGGTCAACGCGTTGGGATGAAAACCTCCGTCATCGCTTACGCCGGCCGAACCGCCTGCCGCTGCCATCAGGGGGCGGCAGGCGTCTCTCGTTAGGCCGCGTTGAGATTGTTCGCGGCCTGCAAGGCGCCGGCGACGGCTTTCTCGCGATGCTCGGGACCGACCTGGATGCCATCGGCGGAAATGAATTCGACGTTCTTGACGCCGATGAAGCCGAACACGCCACGCAGATAGGTTTCGAGGTGTTCAAGCGCGGCCATCGGCGTTCCGGCGCCATAATAGCCGCCGCGCGAGATCGCGACGATGACGCGCTTGTTGCCGGCCAGACCCTCGACGCCCTGCGCACCGTATTTGAAGGTCTTGCCCGCGACCAGGATGCGGTCGATCCAGGCCTTGAGCTGGCTCGGGATGGTGAAATTGTACATGGGGGCGCCGAGCACGACGATGTCGGCGGCCAAAAACTCTTCCAGAACGGCCTGGCCGGCGGCGATATCCGGCTGCAGCGACGGCTCGGGGGTGGCGCCCTGGCCGGCGGCCAGATGCGATCCCGACAGATGCGCCAGCGGGGTCAGCGTCAGGTCGCGATAGCTGGCCTGAAGTCCGGGCGTGGATCGGCGCAGCCGGTCCACGATGGCGGCGGAAACCTGACGGCTGACGGAGTGGGGGCCGAGCACGCTGGAGTCGATATGCAGAAGTCTCATTTTGGTCACCCTTGGTATTGGTTTGTAACTGGCGCTATATGAGTGACTGTCGTAAAACCCCGCAAGAACGCACATTTTTGAAACCCGAGTACATCCATGAGACCCGAGCACACCCATGTGCCTGCCTTCCCACCGAACCCGCACGCGTCGGGCGATTGCCGCGCTGTGGCCTCGGTGCTGGCCCGGGTCGGCGACAAATGGAGCGTGTTCGTGATCATGCAACTGACCGGCGGCCCGCAGCGCTTCAACGAACTGAAGCGCGTGATCGGCGGCATTTCGCAGCGGATGTTGACGCTCACGCTGCGTGGCCTCGAGCGCGACGGCCTGGTCACGCGCACGGTATTTCCGACCATTCCACCGCGGGTCGACTACGAATTGACCGATCTCGGCCGCGGGCTGGCGGAGCCGGTGAAGGCGCTTGGCCAATGGGCGTTCTCGCATCTGCCGGAAATCGAGGGGGCCCGCAGCAGTTTTGACGCGCGCAGCGACAAGCGTTGATTGGGTAACGTATTACCTGGGATTGCGGTCCAGGCTTTCTTTTAGACCAGCGAGACCAGCCCGCCGCCGTGGCGCTCCAGCCGGCCCGCGAGTTCGAGCTCCAGCAGCACGGACCGGACGATGGCGGGCGAGGCGTCCGACATCCGGATCAGATCATCGAGACTGATCGGACTTGGTCCTAGCAAGTCGATGATGCCCTTGCGCTCGCTGGCGCCGGCCTCGAAATCCAGCGGCTCGCCGTCGCCCTCGCGCGCGGCGAATGCGACCGGCCGCTCCATGATCGGCGCGACCGCGTTGATGACGTCGCTGGCTTCCGTGGTCAGCGTCGCGCCCTGTTTGATCAGATCGTTGGTGCCGGCGGCGCGCGGATCGAGCGGCGAGCCGGGAACTGCAAACACTTCGCGGCCCTGTTCGGCGGCCATCCGTGCCGTGATCAGCGATCCCGAACGGTGCGCGGCTTCGATCACGACGACGCCGAGCGACGCGCCGGAGATCAGGCGGTTGCGCCGCGGGAAGTCGCGTGCGCGAGGCACATGGCCGAGCGGCATTTCGGACATCGCGCCGCCTTGTTCGAGCAGCGCGGCCAGCAGATCTTCATGCTCAGGCGGATAGATCCGGTCATGGCCGCCGGCCAGCACCGCAACCGTGCCGCTTCCGACCGTGGCGCGATGGGCTGCCTGGTCGATGCCGCGCGCCAGCCCGGAGATGATAACAAACCCGGCATCGCCGAGATCGCGCGCGAGCTGACCGGCAAATTTCAGTCCGGCGCCGGACGCATTGCGCGATCCGACGATCGCAATCATCGGCCGCGCCATCACGTGAGGCGCGCCACGAATGCCGAGCAGCGGCGGGGCATCGTCCAGCGTGGCGAGCCGCGGGGGGTAGCCGGCTTCACCGGGCGCGACGAGGGTGACGCCGATCTTTCTGCTGGCCCCCAATTCATTTCGCGCCTCGTCTTCGCTGCAGATCCGCCCTGATCCCGATGCGCCGCCGCGCCGCGCCAGATCGGGCAGCCGCTCCAGCGCGGAACGGGCGCTGCCGAAATGGCGCAGCAGGGAGGTGAAGGTGCGGGGGCCGACATTGTCGCTGCGAATAAGCCGCAACCGGTCGATCCGTTCGGAATCGGTAAGGTGGGGCGCGCTGGGCGTTCGCTCGTGCATGCGGCAGTCAGCTTTGCCCAACCGGAGATTGCGATCAATAGTCGTTCTCACGGCTGCCATGCCGGTGCTGCGCTTGCCCCGTTCCGGCACGCTCCGTAAAACCGGCTCGTCGCATCAGGAGTAAGCCCATGATCTCGCTCGCCGACCTTCAACGCCTGATCGCGCAGGGCGATCTGTCCGCGGATGCCGCGATCGCGCAGTCGCTGGAGGCGATCGGCGCGCAGGAGAAAACGATCGGCGCGTTCGTTTGTCATAACCCGAACGTCCGCGCCGCACAGGCCGGGCTGCTGCGCGGCATCGCAGTCGGCATCAAGGACATCATGGACACCGCGGATTTTCCGACCGAGATGGGGTCACCCATCTACAAGGGATTTCGTTCGCGCGGCGATGCGGCTGTGGTGATGGCGCTGAAGGCGGCGGGCGCCAGCATCGTCGGCAAGACCACGACGACGGCGTTCGCCTCGTCGGATCCGACCGCAACCCTCAATCCGCGCAACACCGCCCACACGCCGGGCGGATCGTCGGCTGGTTCAGCGGCGGCGGTAGCGGCCAGCATGATCCCGCTGGCCTTGGGCACGCAGACCGGCGGCTCGGTGATCCGCCCCGCTTCGTTCTGCGGCTGCGCCGCGATCAAGCCGTCCTACCGCCTGCTGCCGACCGTCGGCGTGAAGTGCTATTCCTGGACGCTGGATACGGTCGGGCTGTTCGCGGCCGGTGTCCGCGATGTCGCGCATGGCTTGGCGGCGATCGCCGGCCGCGACGAATTTCTGCCGCAGGCGTCGGTGCCGACGCCGCGGATCGGCGTCGTAACGCAGGATTTCGCCGGCGCGCCGGAGGCGGAAGGCGCCGAGGCGCTGCAGATCGCGGCCAGGGCAGCGGAACGCGCCGGCGCGTCGGTGCGCACGCTGGCGATGCCTGAGATTGTTGCGGAGGCGTGGCGCGAGCACCCGAATGTGCAGGAATTCGAGGCGCATCAGGCACTCGCCTGGGAATACCGCGAGCATTACGACGCTGTCGCGCCGAATCTGCGCGGACGGCTCGACGAGAGCAAGGGCATGCTGCCTGCCGTCTATGACGAGGCGATGCGCGTGACGCGTCAGGCAAGGATCGCGCTAACGACGATTTTCGAGGATGTCGACGTGCTGCTGGCGATATCGGCACCGGGCGCTGCGCCCAAGGGCTTGGGCTCGACGGGCGATGCGCGTTACAACCGGCTCTGGACCTTGATGGGAACGCCCTGCGTCAACATCCCCGCGCACATTGCTTCCGGCGGACTGCCGGTCGGTGTGCAAGTCATCGCGCGTTATGGCGATGATGCGAAGGCACTGGCTGCGGCGCGGTTCGTCGAGGAAGCGCTGGCGAAATGATTCGTCATTCCGGGGTCCAGACCCGGAATCTCTGTGCATCGCTCCGGAATGATCCTGCGCGTCACTTCTGCCCGATCCGGCTTTCCGTCCCCGCCTGCAGGCGCTTGACGTTTTCGCGGTGAGCGTAGAACAGCAACAGCGTCATCACCACAAACAGCGAAGCCAGCGCCGGGTGACCGAACCACCACAGGAACAGCGGCGTCACGAACGCCGCGACCAAGGCCGACAGCGACGAGTAGCGCGTGGTGGCGGCGGTAGCTAGCCACATCACGCAGAACACCACGGCCGCCGGCCAGAACAGAGCGATCAGCACGCCGATATAGGTCGCGACGCCTTTGCCGCCCTTGAACTTTAGCCAGACCGGATAGAGATGGCCGAGAAAGGCGCCGAAGGCGGCCAGCATCGCGGCGTTGGGTCCGCCGTAATAGCCGCAGATCATCACCGCGAGCGTGCCCTTGAGCGCGTCACCGATCAGCGTCCCGGCGGCGAGCCCCTTGTTGCCCGTGCGCAGCACGTTGGTGGCGCCGATACTGCCGGAGCCGATCGAGCGCAAATCCGCGGTGCCGGCGAGCCTGGTCAGCACGAGCCCGAACGGGATCGAGCCGAACAGGTAGCCGACGAAAAACGCAACGACGAGGAATGGCTCAAACGACATCGCCGATGCTCCTGCCGCGCAACATGTCGCGCGGATTAGACATGCTCATAAACAGTCCGCCCGCCGACGATAGTACGGACGACGCGACCCGAGAAGCGGGCTTCATCGAACGGCGTGTTCTTGCATTGCGATTTGAGATCGTCGCGGTCGAGGACCCAGGGCGTATCGGCGTCGATCACCACGACATCGGCAGGGGAACCCGCGCGCAGCGAGCCGCCGGGCAGGCCGAGCAGTTCCGCCGGACGCGTCGACATCGCGCGGATCAGCGTCTTGAAATCCATCTCGCCATTATGGATCAGCCGCAGGCCCGCCGGCAGCATGGTTTGCAATCCGACCGCGCCGTGGGCGGCTTCCGCGAACGGCAACCGCTTCACCTCGACATCCTGCGGATTGTGATCGGACATCACGACATCGACCAGGCCGGAGGCGACGGCGGCGACCAGCGCCAGACGGTCGTCCTCGGTCCGCAGCGGCGGCGACAACTTCAGGAACGTCCGGTAGGGGCCGATGTCGTTTTCGTTCAGCGTGACATGGTTAATCGAAACCGACGCCGAGACCGCTAGCCCCGCGTCACGCGCGCGCTTGAGGATTTCGAGCGACTCGATGCAGCTCAACGAGGCCGCGTGATAGCGGCCGTCGGTCAGCGCCAACAGGCGCATGTCGCGCTCCAGCATGACAGCCTCGGCGGCATTGGGAATCCCGAACAGGCCGAGCCGTGTCGCGAACTCGCCTTCGTTCATCACGCCTTCGCCGACCAGGTCGGGGTCTTCGGTGTGGTGCACGATCAGCGCGTCGAAATCGCGCGCATAGGTCAGCGCGCGGCGCATCACCTGCGCATTGGTGACGCTGCGGGCGCCATCGGTGAAGGCGACGGCACCGGCGGCCTTGAGCAGGCCGATCTCGGTCATCTCATCGCCGGCCATGCCCTTGGTCAGCGCGGCCATCGGATGGATGTTGACGATCGCGGTGTCGCGCGCGCGCCGCAGGATGAAATCGACGGTAGCCGAATTGTCGATGACCGGCGAAGTATCCGGCTGGCAGATGATGGTGGTGATGCCGCCGGCGGCGGCCGCCTGGCTGGCGGATGCAAAGGTTTCGCGGTGGCTGGCGCCGGGCTCGCCGACAAAGGCGCGCATGTCGATCAGCCCGGGGGCAACGATCTTGCCGGCGCAATTGATGATGTCGGTACCCTCGGGCACGCCGGCGGCGCCGATACCGCGCTTTGAATCGCGGATCAGGCCGTCGGCGATCAGGACGTCACCGGGACCGTCGAAGTCGCGCGAGGGATCGACGACGCGGGCATTGGCCAAGAGGATGGGGCGGCGATCGGTCAGCATGTCAGGCGTTCGGCAGGTTGCGGGCGAGTGCTTCCAGCACCGCCATCCGCACCGCCACTCCCATTTCGACCTGTTCGCGGATCAGCGATTGGGCACCATCCGCCACGAATGTATCGATCTCCACGCCACGGTTCATCGGACCGGGATGCATCACCAACGCATCGGGTTTTGCATAAGCGAGCTTCTTCTGGTCGAGACCGAAATAGTGGAAATACTCGCCGGACGACGGCACGAACGAGCCGTTCATGCGCTCGCGCTGCAGGCGCAGCATCATGACGATGTCGGCGCCATTGAGGCCTTCGCGCATGTCGCGCGCCACCTCGACGCCCATCCGCTCGATGCCGCGCGGCAACAGCGTGGAGGGGGCCACCACGCGGACGCGGGCGCCCATGGTGTTGAGCAGCAGGATGTTGGAGCGGGCGACGCGGGAATGCATCACGTCGCCGCAGATCGCGATCACAAGGCCTTCCAGCCGACCCTTGTTGCGGCGGATGGTCAGCGCGTCCAGCAGCGCCTGGGTCGGATGTTCGTGGCTGCCGTCGCCGGCGTTGATCACGGAACCGTCAACCTTGCGCGCCAGAAGTTCCACCGCGCCTGACGCGTGGTGCCGCACCACCAGGATGTCGGGGTGCATGGCGTTAAGGGTCACGGCCGTGTCCATCAGCGTCTCGCCCTTGCGGATCGAGGACGAGGACACCGACATGTTCATGACATCGGCGCCGAGCCGTTTGCCCGCGAGTTCGAACGAGGACTGGGTCCGCGTCGAGGCCTCGAAAAACAGGTTCACCTGGGTGCGACCGCGTAAACTTGTGCGCTTTTTGTCCACCTGGCGGTTGAGCTCGACATATTCCTCGGAAAGGTCGAGTAAGCCGGTAATATCGGCGGCGGAAAGCCCCTCGATTCCCAGCAGATGCCGGTGACCGAGGACGAAGGTCGATTTCGATGCAGGGGTCATTAAAACGAGAGCTATAGGCAGACTTCCGATGCGGGGCAAGCGCGAATAAAGGCGTTGCGAGTTATCCCCCGGTCTGTCGCCACGCAGGGTAAAGAGGGTCGCCGTAATTGCGCCGCGTTCGGCGCGCGGGAAGGGCGTTCCATGCAGAAATGGCAGGCTGTTTTAGCGATCACATTCGCCGGGCTCGGCCTGGCCAGTCCGCCGTCAGCGAAAGCGCAGGCCCTGCCGGGCGGCTTTGTCTACCTGCGCGATATCGAGCCCGGCATCATCCAGGACATGCGCTATGCCACCTCGAACAACTTTGTCGGCAAGCCGCTGCGGGGATATGACGCCGCCGAATGCGTGGTGAAGCGCGAGGTCGGGCTGGCGCTGAAAAACATCCAGCAGGAGCTGGCCAGGCAAAAACTCTCACTGAAAATGTTCGACTGCTACCGGCCGGAACGCGCGGTCGCCGACATGGTGGCGTGGTCGAGGAATGGCCGGGAGACGCCGGGCGAGCGGCGCTTCAACCCGGCTTTCCGCAAGGCCGATCTGTTCCGGCTCGGTTATATCGCGACGCGCTCCGGCCATTCGACGGGCGCCGCGCTGGACCTGACCCTGGTCGACCTGACCGCCGACAATTCCGCAAAGTTCGATTCCGGCAAAGTCTACGCCGACTGCACCGCGCCGGTAGAGGCGCGCGCGCCGGAAGGCAGCGTCGATATGGGCACCGGTTATGATTGCTCGGACGTCAAGTCACACACCGCCGCCGCCTCGATCACGCCGGCACAGCGAAGGTGGCGGACTACGCTGGTGGCTGCGATGGCCCGGCAAGGGTTTGTGAACTATTCGAAGGAGTGGTGGCACTTTTCGCTGCCGGGCGCCGGCCGGCAGGCCTATGATTTCCCGATTACGCGACGGAATTGATTCCCGGAGCAGGACCCGCCATGACCCAGGCATCATTCGCGACCCACGAGGTCTTCAACCAGTCACCGCCCTTCGAAGATGTCGACCTGTTCGCGGTCGACCGGCCGCTGGCCGAGGCCGTTGCTGCCAATGGCGGCGGCGATGCGGCCGGCGAACTCTCCGAATTCGGCAAGCATTGGGGCTCGGCCGCGATGGCGGCGCGGGGGCGTGTCGCCAACGAGAACACGCCGAAGCTGCGCAGCTTCGATTCCCGCGGCAACCGCCGCGACGAGGTCGAGTTTCATCCGGCCTATCACGAATTGATGGCGCACTCGGCGCATGCCGGCGTGCATAACTCGACCTGGAATGCCGGCGGCAGGCCGGCCGGCGGCGCCGCCGAAGTGGTGCGCGCCGCCAAATTCTATATCGCCTCGCAGGTCGAGACCGGCCATCTCTGTCCGATCACGATGACGCGCGCGTCGGTGGCGGCGCTGGCCGAAGCGCCGGATCTGCTCGCAAAGGTGATGCCGGTGCTCGCCACGCGTTCCTACGATCCGAGCTTTGCGCCGTGGTGGACCAAGCGCGGCATGACGGTCGGCATGGGCATGACCGAGAAGCAGGGCGGCACCGATGTGCGGTCCAACATGACGCGCGCCGAGCGTGACGGCGATGCGTACCGCATCACCGGCCATAAATGGTTCATGTCGGCGCCGATGTGCGACGCGTTCCTGGTGCTGGCGCAGGCCGAGGGCGGCTTGAGTTGTTTCTTCATGCCACGCTTCGCGCCCGATGGCTCGGTCAATGCGATCAGGTTCCAGCGGCTGAAGGACAAGCTCGGCAACCGCTCCAACGCTTCCTCCGAAGTGGAATTCACCGGCGCCTATGCGGAGCGCATCGGCGAGGAAGGAAAGGGTATCCGCACCATCATCCAGATGGTGCAGCTGACGCGGCAGGATTGCGCCATTGCTTCGGCCGGCCTGATGCGCTCGGGCCTGGCGCATGCGCTGCATCATGCCCGGCACCGCAGCGTGTTCCAGAAACATCTCGCCGATCAGCCGCTGATGCAGGCCGTGCTGTCGGACATGGCGCTGCATGTCGAAGCTTCCATCGCGCTCGTCATGCGGCTGTGCCGCGCGTTCGACCGGGCGCCGTCCGACGCCAGGGAGGCCGCCTATATGCGGCTGTTGACCCCCGTGATCAAATACTGGGTCTGCAAGAGCGCGCCGGGCTTCCTGTATGAAGCGATGGAGTGCCTCGGCGGCAACGGCTATGTCGAGGAGGGGATTCTAGCGCGGCATTACCGGGAGTCACCGGTCAACGCGATCTGGGAAGGGTCAGGCAATGTGATGTGCCTCGACGTGCTGCGCGCGCTGTCGCGCGAGGCCGATGCGGCCTCGGCCGTGTTGCACGAACTCACCGGCGAAACGCTGGGCCTGCCGGGGGCCGGCGAGGCGGTCGTGTTCATCGGCAAGGCGTTTCGGCGGCCCGACGGCGAACGGGTGGCCCGGCTGGCGGTGGAAAAGCTGGCATTGCTCGCCGCGAGCGCCGCGCTCAACGCGGTATCGCCACGGCATGCGGAATTGTTCGCGGCGACGCGCCTTGCCGGGAATCATGCCAGCATGTACGGCGCGGTCGATCTTGCCAGTGCCGACGTTAGTGGCTTACTGGAACGGGCGTTGCCCTGAAAGTCAGTTGATGGATTCCCTCAATCCCGAAAGTCTGCCGCCTCTTGTCGCGCCCGCCCGGCGTCCGCCCCGGATATGGAAGTTCTGGGGCACGACGCTGTGGGGGCTGTTCATCTTCGCCGGCATGTTTGTCGGGCAAGCCGCCGTCATCGGTTACTTCGTGTTGCGGCGGGAAGGTCCGATCGATCTTGCCGCAACCGTGCATGTCGTCGGCTCCGGGCTGACGATTTCGCTGTCCGTGATCATGGGACTGCCCGCCGTGCTGCTCGCGGCCTGGGTCGCCACACACTTCTCGCGCACGCCGTTTGTCGATTACCTCGCGCTGCGCTGGACTTCATGGTGGAATTTTCTGATCGGCGCCGTCTCGCTGGCCGTGCTGGTCGGCGGCTGGGACCTGCTGTCGCGCACGCTCGGGCGCGAAGTGACGCCGGGTTTCATGGGCGAGGTTCTGAAATCGGCGCAGGCCGGCGGCGCGCTGTGGCTGCTGGTGATCGCGTTCTGCGTCGCGGCTCCGATCTCGGAGGAAGTGATGGCGCGCGGCTTTCTTTATCGCGGCTGGTCGGAATCGCGCCTCGGCGTGCCCGGCGCCATCTTCCTGTCGTCGCTGGCGTGGACCTCGCTGCACCTGCAGTATGATTGGTTTTTCTTCGGCGAGGTGTTTTGCATCGGCCTATTGCTGGGCTATTTCCGCTACCGCACCGGATCGACCTGGCTGACGATCGTACTTCACGGCCTCAACAACACCGCGGCGACGATTCAGACCTTCTGGCTCGCCGGGAGCTAGATCATGGCTGCCAATGCGATCGCGATCGGCATCGTGATCGCCGCCAGAATGGTCTGCAGGGTGATGATCTGCGCCAGCAAAGGCGCGTCGCCGCCCATCTGTCGGGCCAGTACATAGGCGCTGGATGAGGCCGGCACGGCGGCGCAGGCGGTCACGATCGCCAGATTCGAGCCGGTGATTCCGAACCACAGCGCCAACCCGACGGCGATCACGGGCATCAGCACCAGCTTGAGGAAGACCGCGACCGAAGCCGCAAGGCTCGGGCGGAACATGCCTTCGAGATGCAGGCCGGCGCCGGTCACCAGCAGGCCGATCGCCAGCGACGAGCGACCGAGCGCATCGGCGACGTCATGCCATAGCTTCGGCATCGGGATGTGGGTGACGTTGAGCACGAGCCCGATCACGCAGGCCCAGATCAGGGGATTGCGGACCACCGTCATGACGATCTCGCCGACCGAGCGCTTCTCCGCCGAGGCGTAGTGCGCGAGCACGCTGACACTGAACACGTTGACCAGCGGGATGATGGCGACCATCGCGACCGAAGCCAGCGCCAGCCCGGAATCGCCGAACAGGCTGCCGGAGACGGCGAGCGCCACATAGGTCTGCCAGCGGATCGCGCCCTGGAACACCGAAGTGAAGGCCGGTCCATCGACCGCGCCGCGGGCGAGCAGGGACCGCAGCGCCAGGCATAGCAACGACATCAACAGCGCCGACAGCAGCAGCGCGCCGCCGACGCCGGCGA
Organism: Hyphomicrobiales bacterium; assembly: GCA_017305715.1. Lineage (GTDB taxonomy): Bacteria > Pseudomonadota > Alphaproteobacteria > Rhizobiales > Xanthobacteraceae > Bradyrhizobium. The sequence continues at coordinate 34,549 of JAFKKG010000036.1, forward strand.
CCGGGACCTTGGTCAGGTCGGCTTTGACCAGCGTCTGGATCAGCAGCACCGGAAACAGCACGTAATAGGTCAGCCGCTCCAGCCCGTGCCATTGCGTCTCCAGCCGCATCAGGGTGCGCTTCAGTATGAAGCCGAGCACGATCAGCAAAAACACCGGCAACAGCGCCGAGATCACCACCGCCATGTTCAGCGCTCGCCGCGCAGCGTAGCAAGCCGGTCGAGCGCGCCCTGCAGGATGAAGATCGCGGCGTGCTCGTCGATCACCTCGGCGCGGCGGGCGCGGCTGACGTCCATTCCGATCAGTTCGCGCTCGACGGCGGATGTCGAGAGCCGCTCGTCCCACAGGCCGATCGCCAGATCGGTCAACTTGGAGAAATTACGCGCAAAGGCGCGGGTCGACTGCGCCCGCGGGCCCTCGCTGCCGTCCATGTTGATGGGCAGGCCGAGGATGAAGCCCACCACGTTGCGCTCGCCGGCGATGGCGAGCAGGCGCGCCGCATCAGCCTTGAACGCCTTGCGTTGAATCGTCTCGACGCCGGTCGCCAGCCTGCGATCGGCATTGGATACGGCAACGCCGATGGTCTTGGTGCCGAGGTCGAGGCCGACCAGCGCGCCGCGCTCGGGCCAGTGCGTGGCCGCTTCGATCAGGGGGAGAATTGGGGCGGGCATGGACCCGCATAACACGCAGCCAGCACGTCATGCAAAGGTGGATGCGGCGTGGCGTCCACGCGAGAACGCCACGCCGTCCACAGGCAAGGTTTACCGGATCGCGACCGGGTTGATCATGCTCTGCACGCCGCCCTTGAAGCGCGGTTGTCCGAGCACGAACAGGAACTCATAGGCCTTGTCCCTGGCGAGTTCGGCGGTGTCCATGTTTTCGAGGATGTAGGTCCCGTTCATCGCCAGCAGGATCTGGTGCACCTCGAACAGGTTCTTCGATTCAAACGGAAGCACTTCGACCCCCCAGGTGTCGGCGCCGACGGCAACCACGCCTTTGCCGGTGAGGTATTTGGCGCCTTCGACTCCAAGGCCGGGCTCGCCGCTGGCGTATCGCTTGTCGTCCTTGCCGATCAGGCTGAGCCAGCCGGTATGGAAGATCACGACGTCGCCCTGGCGGATTTCGACGCCCTGTTTCCTGGCGGCCTCCTCGATCTCCTTGACGTTGAAGGCGGTGCCTTCCTTGACCACGTCGGTGTTGTAATAGGCGGCCATGTCGAGCAGCACTCCGCGGGTCACCATCGGCGGCACCTTCTCGATGCCGAGTTTTTTCAGCCCCGTGGGATCGGCAAAATCGAGCAGCTTGTTGCCGTTATAGTAGACGTGCTCGATCCCGAGATGGCCAAGACCGTCGAGTTGGCTCCCGACGCCCACCCAGCCCTCGATGATGTCGTCATTATAGGTGGCCTTGTTGGGCCCGAGGCCCGGAATGCCGGCCTGGCCGGGTTGCACGACCGTGATCTTGAAGCCGCGTGGCGGATAGGCCGGGGTCTTGGAGTCGACGGGAATGCCGAGCGCGTAGGTCTTGCCGGTCTTGACGAGGCCGGCCGCCTTCACGACCAGTTCCGGCGTCATGTAATTGGCCGCGCCGATCTCGTCGTTCGGTCCCCATTTCGATTTCGTCCAGTCTTGAGCGCTTGCCGTTCCGACCGCACCCAACAGGGCAGCCGAACAGCACAACACCAACGCGTTGCGCATCGCAGATCCTCCCAGAGTTGACGTTATGGTTGTTGGTAGTCAGCGCCTCAGACTAACGCAGTCGTGCATGGCGATCTAAAAGATTTGGAAGAGAAGTGCAGCGCTGCGCTGGAAAGCCGCAGCGATCAAGGTGTGCAGTGCAAATTGATTGTTGCAGTTTTACGACAATGAGATTTGGCGCGATGGAGGTCAGGCGGCGATGACCTCGCCGTTTTTGTTCAGGCAGGCGGTAAAGCCCTGCAGCGCACTATATTGATGTGCACTGCGGCGCTGGATGAACAGGGTGTCGACCCCCGATTGGGCGGCCTTGAGCTTGTGGATGTTGACGGTCTCGTTTTTTCCGACGACTGCGCGCGGCAGCAGGGTGACGCCCATGTCGGCGGCGACGCAGCCGATCATGCCGTCGAGGGTGCCGAGTTCGAACCGCGCCGCGGACGGCCAGCCGAATTCCGAGAAAACCTGCTCCAGCCGCTGCCGGTAGGTGCAGCCGGTGCGGAACACCAGCGCGGTGGGGCCGGATTCCGGCGTGCCCGCGCGCAAGGCGGCAAGGCTGGTCCAGCGTCGCGCGGTCACCAGCACCAGTTCTTCCGTGAAGGCGATCGTCGAATGCAGTTCGGCGTGATCGATCGGACCGGCAACGAAGGCGCCATCGAGCGATCCGTCGAGCACGGCAGCGACCAGATCCGCGGTTGGCGCGGTGCGCAGGCTCAAGCGCACCGCCGGATAGCGATGGTGAAATTCGGCGAGCAGGGGAGGCAGGCGTACCGCGGCGGTGGTTTCCATCGAGCCGATCGACAACGGTCCCTTGGGCTCGCCATCGTCGCGCGCGGCGAGCACGGCTTCGCGCGAGAGCGCGGCCATTCGCTGCGCGTAGGGCAGCAAGCGGCGGCCGGCGCCGGTCAGCGTCATGCCGCGGCTATGGCGCTCGAACAGTGCGGTGCCGATCTCGGCCTCCAGTGCTTTGACCCGCTGGGTGACATTGGATTGCACGGTATTGAGTTCGTCGGCGGCGCGGGTGATGCCGCCAAGGCGGGCCACCGTTGAAAAGGTCACGAGATCGCTCAATTCCATGGCTCGGCCTTCGTTTCATTTTAGAGATGGCAGCGTTCTGTAGTATTCATTTTTAAGAATGATAGTTCGGCCTATGCTGCTTGTCCAGATTGAGGGGGTTGGGCATGTCGATCAGCACACCATTGACGTCCCTTCTGGGGATCGCGCATCCGATCCTGTCGGCGCCGATGGATGTCATCGCCGGAGCGCGGCTGACGGAAGCGGTCAGTGCGGCCGGAGGTTTTGGGATTTTGGGCGGTGGCTATGGCGACAAGGCCTGGCTCACGCAGGAGACCGCGAAGCTCAAAGGCGTATCCGCGTCTTTTGGCATCGGCTTCATCACCTGGAGTCTGGCGAAGCGGCCCGAACTGCTGGACATCGCGCTGGCGGCACGGCCCCGCGCGATCATGCTGTCGTTCGGCGATCCAAGGCCGTTTGCGGCACGGATCAAATCGTCGGGCGCGCTGCTGATTTGTCAGGTGCAGGACGAGGCTATGGCACGACAGGCGCTCGACGCCGGCGCCGACCTCTTGATTGCGCAGGGCAGCGAGGCGGGCGGCCATGGCGCCTCCCGCACCACCATCGATATCGTGCCGGCGATCATCGATCTCGTGGCCGGGAAAGTGCCGGTTGCCGCCGCAGGCGGCATTGGCGACGGCCGCGGGCTGGCGGCGATGATGATGCTGGGGGCTTCCGGCGTGCTGCTCGGCACGCGCTTTTACGCGAGCCAGGAATGCGACGGCGCCGAGGAGGCCAAGAAGCGCATTTGCGCCGCGACCAGCGGCAGCAGCGTCAGAAGCATCATCTTCGATCTGTCGCGCAACAATGTCTGGCCGGCGCCGTTCAACGGCCGCTGCCTGATCAACGATCAGGCCCGGCGCTGGATGGGACGCGAGATCGAACTGATGCAGAACGTCACGGCCGTCGCGGCCGAATATGCCGCAGCCAGAGCCGCCGGCAATTTCGATATCGCCGCCGTCATCGCCGGGGAAGCGGTCGGCCTGATCCACGACATTCCGCCGGCGGCCGTGATCATCGACAGGATCGTCACCGAGGCCGACCAGTTACTGGCTGGACGGCGCAACTCTTCCGCAGCATCAAGAGCCTGATCCGCGCCTATCCCACTCATCCAAGCGAGCAGCACCATGTGGCCAGACCGCCGACTTCTCGACCTCTTCAAGACCGAATTCCCGATCGTGCTGGCGCCGATGGCCGGCGTGATGGACCAGGAACTGGTGATCGCAGCGGCCCAGGGCGGCGCGCTGGGTTCGCTGCCGTGCGCGATGATCACGGCCGAGAAGGCGCGCGAGCAGATCGGCATCGCCCGCCAGCGCGTCTCGGCGCCGATCAACCTCAACTTCTTCTGCCACACGCCGGTCGCAGCCGATCCCGCGCGCGAGGCCGGGTGGAAGGCGCGACTCGCGCCCTATTTCAACGAGTTGGGCCTTGATCCGGCGGCGCCCGTCACTGCCGCCAACCGCGCGCCGTTCGATGAAGCAATGTGTGCTCTGGTCGAGGAGATGAAGCCGGAAGTGGTCAGCTTCCATTTCGGCCTGCCGGACAAGGCGCTGGTGAAGCGCGTCAAGGCGGCGGGCGCCATCGTGATGTCGTCGGCGACAACAGTGAAGGAGGCGATCTGGCTCGAGGAGAACGGCGCAGACGTGATCATCGCGCAAGGGGCGGAAGCCGGGGGCCATCGCGGCATGTTCCTGACCGAGAATATTACCGAGCAGCCCGGCACGTTTGCGCTGGTGCCGCAGGTCGTCGATGCCGTGAAGGTGCCGGTGATTGCAGCCGGTGGCATCGCCGACGGGCGCGGCATCGCGGCGGCCTTTGCGCTGGGGGCTTCGGGGGTGCAGATCGGCACCGCCTATCTGCGCTGTCCGGAATCGAAGGTCATCGCGCCGGCGCGCGTCGCGCTGGCGCAGGCGCATGATGATTCCACCGTCATCACCAATGTCATGACCGGGCGGCCGGCGCGCGGTGTCGCCAACCGTGTGATGCGCGAGGTCGGACCGATTTCGCCGGACGCGCCGGCATTTCCGCACGCGGCCACCTCGCTCGCCCCGCTGAAGGCGGCCGCCGAAAAACACGGCAAGGTCGATTTCACCAATTTGTGGGCCGGGCAGGCGGTGCGGATGGGGCGCGAGATGCCGGCTGCCGAGCTGACGCGGGCGCTGGCGGGGGCGGCGCTGGCGCGGCTGAGTTCGCTGGCCGGCTAATGCGCCGGCTCGTTGCGCTTGACGTCGAGATGCTCGACGGCGAGCGATCGATAATGCGCCGCCATTTCCTTGTAGTGTCGTCGCGAGATCGGATCGGTGGCGCTTTCTGCGCGCCGCTCGAACATCTCAGCCTTTTCCTGCAGTGCTTTCGCTTTGGACATGGTGTTGCCTCACATTCGTCAGGCCAGACACGCCAGATATAGGATCGCGACGCCGAGCACGCCACCGATCGACCAGAGAGCGGGATCCCAACTTTCCGTTACGGACCTGTTATTTTCTGTTGTCCACATGGCACGGCCTCCAAGTTTGTTAACGAATTGGACGCCTCGACTGTTTCAAAACGACTGCGTCGGTCCCCGAAAATGGTTTCGTCGGCTGCTTTTGCCCCGGGAAGCCCGGCCCCCGGCGCGTACCGCGCGATGAGAGCCCATTTGAGGGGCATTTTCCCCGTTTGGCGGTAATCGGAGCCTGAAATGGCGGGGCGGCGGCTTCCCGTGGTTGCGGCGCAAAACCGGGCTCTGCTATACGGCAGGTGCGATCCCCCGTTCGAGGCCCTATATTAATGTCCGTTGATGCCGCCACCGTTCGCCGCATCGCGCATCTGGCGCGCATTGCGGTTTCCGAGGCCGAGGTTCCCCATCTGCAGGGCGAACTGAATGCCATGCTGGCTTTCGTGGAGCAGCTCTCGGAAGTGAACGTCGACGGCATCGAACCGATGACGTCGGTGACCCCGATGGACATGAAGAAGCGCCAGGACGTGGTCAATGACGGCGAGATCGCCGATGACGTGGTCAAAAATTCGCCGGACACGGTGAACCGTTTCTTTTTGGTGCCGAAGGTCGTCGAGTAAGGAAGTCCGCGATGTGCATGCTCTGCGACGATGAAAAGGCCTATGCGGCCTACATGAACTACCTCGACGCGATGGAGCGCCAGGGCAAGGTCGCCGACCCCGACAAGGCGATGGATGCCGTACTCGACGCGCTCGAGGCGTCCGAACTGACGCGACCCAGGCAAGACGATCCCGCCAACGACAAGACCCTGTCCCCGTTCTTCTGCAGCCCGATCAATAAATGACCGATTTGATTTCGATGACGATCGCCGAGGCCAGGGATGGCCTCGCGAACAAGTCTTTCACCTCGCTTGAACTGACCGACGCGCATCTTGCCGCGATCGAGGCGGCGCGCGCGCTCAACGCCTTCGTGCTGGAAACGCCGGATCAGGCCCGCGCCATGGCGCGGGCGATCGACGCCAGGATTGCAAAAGGCGAGGGCGGCCCGCTGGCCGGCATTCCGCTCGGCATCAAGGATCTGTTCGCGACCAAGGATGTGCGCACGACCGCGTGCTCAAAAATCCTCGGCAATTTCGTGCCGCCTTATGAATCGACCGTGACCTCGCAGCTCTGGCGCGACGGCGCCGTGATGCTGGGCAAGCTCAACAATGACGAGTTCGCGATGGGCTCGTCGAACGAGACCTCGTGCTTCGGCCCGGTGGTCAATCCGTGGCGGCGCGAGGGCTCCAACACCACGCTGGTGCCGGGCGGTTCGTCCGGCGGCTCGGCGTCCGCGGTGGCGGCCATGCTTTGCATGGGCGCGACCGCGACGGATACCGGTGGTTCGATCCGCCAGCCGGCGGCGTTCACCGCGACCGTCGGCGTCAAGCCGACCTATGGCCGCTGCTCGCGCTGGGGCATCGTCGCGTTCGCGTCTTCGCTCGATCAGGCAGGACCCATTGCGCGCACCACGCGCGATGCCGCGATCCTGATGCGCTCGATGGCCGGGTACGATCCGAAGGACACCACGTCGGTCGATCGTGCGGTGCCGGATTACGAGGCGGCGATCGGAAAATCGGTCAAAGGCATGAAGATCGGTATTCCCAGGGAGTACCGTCTCGACGGGATGCCGGCGGAAGTCGAGAAGCTGTGGACCGAGGGCGCGGCCTGGCTGAAGGCGGCTGGCGCGGAGTTGGTCGAGATATCGCTGCCGCACACCAAGTACGCGCTGCCGGCCTATTACATCGTCGCCCCCGCGGAAGCGTCGTCGAATCTCGCGCGCTACGATGGCGTCCGCTATGGCCTGCGCGAGCAGGGCAAGAACATCATCGAGATGTACGAGAACACCCGCGCCGAGGGTTTTGGCGCCGAAGTCAAACGGCGCGTCATGATCGGCACCTACGTGCTCTCCGCCGGCTATTACGACGCCTATTATCTGCGCGCGCAAAAAGTCCGCACCCTGATCAAGAAGGATTTTGAGGATTGTTTTGCGAAAGGCGTCAACGCGATCCTGACGCCGGCGACCCCGTCGGCGGCGTTCGGCGTCGGCGAGAAGGGCGGCGCCGATCCCGTGGAAATGTATCTCAACGACATCTTCACGGTGACCGTGAACATGGCGGGCCTGCCGGGCATCGCCGTCCCGGCCGGCAAGGATTCGCAGGGGCTGCCGCTAGGCCTGCAATTGATCGGGCGGGCTTTCGACGAAGAGACATTGTTCTCGCTCGGTGAAGTGCTCGAGCAGGCGGCCGGACGCTTCACGCCCGAGCGGTGGTGGTAGAAATGAGCGACTTCCGCGCCAGTCTGTCGGGGACCTCTCCGGCGCCCGGCCTGGAACCGCCGCTGGCCGCCTTGTGGTGGGCGGCCAAGGGCCAATGGGACGAGGCGCACAGGATCGTCCAGGACGAAGGCACGGCTAATGCCGCCTGGGTGCATGCCTATTTGCACCGCGTCGAAGGCGATCTCGGCAACGCCGGCTATTGGTACCGGCAGGCCGGCCAGCCGGTCGCCAAGGATTCTCTGGAGGCCGAATGGGAGCGGATCGTGTCCGCGCTGTTGCCGCATTAACCCTGTTTAGGCGCAGCCCCCTGGGCCATGCCGGCGCCACCTTTGACCATGATAGAACTGACGGGACCGGGTGGGGGCCTGCGATGGGAAATTTGCGTGCCAGCGTTGAATAAGCGGACGGGAATTCTGGCCGGATTGGCCATCGCGTTCGCAGGCGTACTTGCGGGATGCGCGTCGGTCTACAATCTGCCAGGCAACGCTCCGCTGGGCGCGTCGGTCGCCGACAATAATTTTGGCCGCGAAGTACCGAGCTACGACGATGACATGCTGCTGGCGCTGTCCTTTTCCGGCGGCGGTACGCGTGCGGCGGCGTTCTCGTTCGGCGTGCTGGGCGAACTCGATCGATCCCGTGCCGGGTCCAATCAGGCGAAATCGCTTCTCGACCACGTCGATTTCGTTTCCGGTGTATCCGGAGGATCGGTGACGGCGGCCTATTTCGGCCTGAAGAAGCGCGCGGCCCTCGACGACTTCCGCGAACGGTTTCTGCTGCGCAATGCCGAGGAGGGGCTGAACACCCAGCTTTCGCTCGGCAATATCGGTCGCGCGTTCGGCGGCGGCGTCAATGACAGCCAGTTTACCGAATGGCTCGACCGCAACCTGTTCGACGGCGCGCGATTCGAGACGTTTCGTGAGGATCGGCGGCCGCGGGTCTGGATCAACGCTTCGGACATTTATAACCGGACGCCATTCGTATTCGGAAAGACCAACTTCGACGCACTGTGCAGCGACATCAGGCCCTATCGCGTGGCCGAAGCGGTCGCGGCCTCGGCCGCGGTGCCGCTGGCGTTTGCGCCGATCGTGCTGGAGACCTATCCAGGCGGCTGCGCAGCGCAAATGCCGGCATGGATCGAGCGTGCCAGACGCGACCCGAATGCGCAGCCTATGCTGAAATCATTCGCTGAAGCCAACGCACGGTATCGCGACGGCTCGATGCGTTATGTAAAGCTGCTCGATGGCGGCCTCGTCGATAATTTCGGGTTGTCCGGCTTCTCGATCGGGCTGTTGGCCGCACAGCGTCCGTTTGAACCGATGACCGAGCGGCAGGCGGTGAAGGTGCGACGCATCCTGTTCCTGGTCGTCGACGCCGGGCGCGGCATCTCGGGCGACTTCGCACAGCGGCTCGAAGGGCCGAGCGGCGTGGAACTGGTGTCGGCCGCGGCCGACACCGCGATCGATTCCAGCGTCCGGGCGAGCTATGCGGCGTTCACGGCGCTGGCGAACGACTGGGCCGGCAAGGTCAAGCGCTGGCGATGCGGATTGTCGGCAGCCGAGCGCTCGCGTCTTGGTGCCGGCGCCAACTGGCGCTGCGGCGACGTCAGCTTCGCTGTCGACCGCGTGAGTTTCGACCAGCTCGGTCCGGCACGCGCCGGTATCCTCAATGCCATTCCGACGCGTTTTTCGCTGCCGGCCGACCAGGTCGATCTCCTGATCGAGAGCGGGGCCGATGCCCTGCGCCAGAGCAAGCCTTATCAGGCATTTCGTCGCGGACTGTGACCACCGGAACGCTCATTTCTCCGGCTTGACTGCCGCCATTCATTGCGCGAAGCCCAAGCCTTCCTGATATATGTAGCTCCATCCTTGTTTTGGAATTGGTATCCATGAACGCGTCAGTCAAACCGGCCAAACTGATCAAGGGCGCCACCGGCGATTGGGAAATGGTGATTGGGCTCGAAGTCCACGCCCAGGTCACCTCGCAATCAAAGCTGTTCTCGGGCGCCTCGACCGAATTCGGCGGCGAGCCGAACACCCATGTCTCGCTGGTCGATGCCGCGATGCCGGGCATGCTGCCTGTGATCAACGAGGAGTGCGTGCGGCAGGCGGTGCGGACCGGGCTTGGCCTGAACGCGCAGATCAATCTGCGTTCGGTGTTCGACCGCAAGAACTATTTCTATCCGGATTCGCCGCAGGGCTATCAGATCAGCCAGTACAAATCGCCGGTCGTGGGCGAGGGCGTGGTCGAGATCGAACTCGATGGCGGCCATAGCGTCTCAATCGGGATCGAACGGCTGCATCTGGAGCAGGACGCCGGCAAATTGCTGCACGACCAGAGCCCGACCATGTCCTATGTCGACCTCAACCGGTGCGGCGTGGCGCTGATGGAGATCGTGTCAAAACCCGATATCCGCGATGCCGAGCAGGCCAAGGCCTATGTGACCAAGCTGCGTTCGATCCTGCGCTATCTCGGCACCTGCGACGGCGACATGGAGAAGGGCTCGCTCCGCGCCGACGTCAACGTCTCCGTGCGCAAGCCCGGCGGGCCGCTCGGCACCCGCTGCGAGATCAAGAACATGAACTCGATCAACTTCATCGGCCAGGCGATCGAGTATGAAGCCCGGCGTCAGGTCGAAATCCTGGAGGATGGCGGCGTCATCGATCAGGAAACGCGCCTCTACGACCCCAACAAGGGTGAAACGCGCTCGATGCGCTCCAAGGAGGAGGCGCACGACTACCGTTACTTCCCCGATCCCGATCTGCTGCCGCTCGAGTTCAGCGAAGCCTATGTCGCCGGCCTGAGGGCGGACCTGCCGGAATTGCCGGACCAGAAGAAGGCCCGTTTCATCGAGAGCTTCGGACTGTCGCCCTATGACGCCAGCGTGCTGGTGGCCGAACGCGAAAGCGCGGACTTCTACGAGACCGTGCTGGCCGGGCTCGCCGACAAGGCGCGTGACGGCAAGCTCGCCGCCAACTGGGTGATCAACGAACTGTTCGGACGCCTCAACAAGGAAGGCCGCGGCATTACGGACTCGCCGGTGTCGGCGCTACAGCTCGCGGCGATCGTCGACCTGATCGGCGAGGGCACGATCTCCGGAAAGATCGCAAAGGACCTGTTCGAGATCGTCTGGCAGGAAGGCGGCGACCCCCGCGCACTGGTCGAGACGCGCGGCATGAAGCAGGTCACCGACCTCGGCGCGATCGAGAAGGTGGTCGACGAGATCATCGCGGCCAATCCGGACAAGGTCGCGCAAGCGAAAGCCAGGCCGCAACTCGCCGGCTGGTTCGTCGGCCAGGTGATGAAGTCATCCGGCGGCAAGGCCAATCCGCAAGCCGTCAACGATCTGCTGAAAGCGAAGCTCGGCATCTGACGCGTCCCGTAACGGGACGCTTTCGATGTCGTCAGAGTGTCCGGTCGGCGCACGCACGCGTGCATCGATCGCGTATCGCGGATCGAAAAATCATCGTCACGACGGACGGCGGGGGCTGCGAATCGGTCGCAACGATTCGTTCAGAAATTCAGTTTTGGCGAGCGCCGATGAGACGCCAACGCTGTGACCATGAAAATAATTTTATTGCCAAAGTTTGCGACTCAGAGTCCACGCAACCGGCTTTCGCCGGGTTGAAGCGAGTCGCGACGGTGCCGCCGAGGGATGGGTGACGGCGCGCGTGAATCGCGAAAACATCTATAGCGATAGTGTTTCCTTCAATATTGACAAACGCCGATGTCGGCCGTTGCTGCACTTTTTGCATCGCTGCGCAAACGCGTGGCGATGTTGCCGATGACAGCGCGTCGCGCGCCCTCCCTCGGCGGCGTCAACACTTCCTTAAGCGAGAAGCTGTTTTTTTGAATGTGTTGGTGTATTCGGGATGTAGTGCATCTCGATTCCCGAGTGCACGCAGCGAACTAAGCCATCTCACTTACATTAGGAGGGCAACATGGCCAAGAAAGCTAAGAAGGCAAAGAAGGCGAAGAGCGCAGTGAAGAAGACTGCGAAGAAGACCCGCAAGGTCGCGAAGAAGAAGAAGTAACTTCGCTTCTCCAAGATTGCCGGCGGCTTGATGCCGGCACGTCACACGAACCATCAGACCGTTTGCTTCTCGGAGCAAACATAACTCGGATGGCTCTGGTCGACGAAAGAGGGTGTCGGCGAGACATCAGGTCAAACGGCTGGATCGACTTTCGGGAGAGTTCGCTTTTCCAAAACCGGTCCGGCAGAAGAAACGAGCTTTCTTCGTTCGGTGCGGAATCTTTGCTCCGCAATTTCGCCGGGCTCAAAGCCCGGCTGAAATCTGGTCCTGACGTGTTCGCCGACGCCCTCGTTCCCCGGAACGCCTTCCGTTCCGATGGCCGCGCCCCCGGCGCCCGGCGTTCTGACATTTCCAAATCCTTTACCTGCCTGCTTTCGACCGCCCCTGGCGTCTGACCGCCCCGCGGCTTCCGCGGCTGTGGTGGGTCGCGGTCATATTTCGCCACGCATCGCTTGCGCCGCGCCCACCGATTCGGCGCTGGACCTTCTGCAGATGCTGGTGCTCCGTTCGCGCCGATGACCACGCGCGAAATGCGAGGCGTTGCAATGGTTATCGTTCTGCCAAATGGCAGGGTAAACCGGTCTTCACGAATCCTGACTTGTTGCTGCGGCGCAGGGACTTTTGCGATTTCGTGCGGGCCGCGCCGCACCGCGCGTTTACACCCCGTTCATCGCGAAATTTAAACTGCCCTTCAAATTTGATCGGTCATGATCATCCCAACAAGCCGGCAAACGGCGTGGAAAGTAACGGGACGTTTCAGACAGTGGACAGGGGCCGCGCTCGGGGGAGGGCGGCAACAAGAAAAAGGGGAGACTTCAATGTTTCAGGGACAATTCGATCTGGAGACAGCAACACCGGTGGAAACCGCAATCCCCGATCTGCTGTTCGAGCGTGGCCTGTACTGGGCGAGCGGCCGTTCCGGCGTCGTCAATCTGATCGCCGCCCATAAATGGTTCAATCTCGCCGCCCTCAAGGGCCGCACGGATGCGGTCTCGATGCGCCGCGAAGTCGCCGAGATGATGTCGGACGTCGAGATCGCCACGGCGCAGCGCGAAGCCCGGGCCTGGATGACCGAGCACTGAGCGGCGAGATGACGGGGTGCCGGCCGACGCCGGCAGCGCCAGATCAAGCGCACCGACAACACGCAGGTCACGCGAACAGGCTTGCTGAAATCATCGAGGCATTCGGGCCATAACGTCCACGGCCCACGATCCGCCCGCGCAACGAAGCGCCTCATCAGCTCCTCCGCAGAAGCACAGGAGTCATGGCGAGGCAGCAGCGTTTTGATACAGCCGCGGTCATAGGTCCTGCATCGCGCATTATTCGATCACTTTGTCCGCCAACGTCAGCCGTCGAACCGGCCTCGCGTCGTAGCGGCCCGTTCCGCTGCGTTGACGTCACGACTCCGGAACGGCTAAGCTGTGCCCTCCCGAATTCCGCGTTTCGTCTCCTATTTTGCGGTTCCTTTTGCCATGCTCGTTGCGATTCCCAACCTTCTTACGCCGCAGCAGGTTGCATACGCGCGGCAAAAGCTCGACGCGGCGGCGAATTGGATCGACGGCGCGGCCACGGCGGGTGTTCTGGCGAAACAGGTCAAGCGGAACCGGCAGATCGACCAGAGCCACCACGTCGGACAAGAAATCGGGCAGATGATTCTCAAGGCGCTGGCCAGCAACGGGACCTTTATGTCTGCCGCGCAGCCGGTGAAGGTGCTTCCGCCGAAGTTCAACCGGTACGAAGGGGGGGAGCACTACGGGGCGCACATCGATAACGCCGTCATGGACATCCCCGCTTCAGGCGGCGTGCGCCTGCGTGCGGACCTCTCGATGACTGTCTTCTTCTCTGAACCCGGGGAATACGACGGGGGCGAGTTGCGTGTGCTGGACACGTATGGGCACCAGGCCATTAAACTTCCGGCGGGGCATGCCATCCTCTACACCGCCACGAGCCTGCACGAGGTGACGCCGGTCACGCGGGGGATCCGCACGTCCTCTTTTTTCTGGATACAGAGCATGATCCGCGATGACGGGCGGCGGTCGATGCTCTACGAGCTGGGCGAAGTCATCCATTCGCTCGCGGCAACACATCCCGACCACCCGTCCCTCGCTGGGTTTCTGGGCCACTATCACAAGCTGCTGCAGCGTTGGACGGACGTCTGAACGGGCAGGGAAGCGGGTGCGATGCCGGTGGTGTCGACGACGTGCGGCGCGAACCTCTTGAACGAGCCGAGTTTGCCTGAAGCGATCCATTCGTGATTGCTGGTGCCGGCGGTGGCGATACGGCTCGCTGGCGGGCGTCACGCCCACGCTGCCAAACATGAAGCTGAGGCGACCGAGAAACAGAAACACGTGATGAAGAATCATGTGCGGCTGCCGAAATGGCATGGGATGAAGCGTACGCGGCACCAAAGTGAAATCTGCATCATGCAGAGAAAAACGATCGGGATGAGGTCGCAGAGGTTGTCGCGTCATCTGGGGCGCAGGCAGGCGTTTTCTCGGTGCGTCGGTCGGGTTCATCCGAGCGCTGATAACCGTTCGATCGGCGTGTCAGTCCGGCGGTGTTTGCTTGCTGCGGCGGTTTTGCCGATATGGAGGCGAGAAAGGGCTGCCATTGCGACGAAGCGCAAGGTCCGGCCAACCCCCGCCGGTTCGCCGCTACCTAGTCCGACTTGTCGAGCGAAATCAATCAGGTGTCGTTTCAGCCGATCTACCTCTGTTGAGCGCGCCGGGTCCGGCATGGGAGCAGCCTTCGGGTTTGACCCTGCTGGTCGATTCGATGCATAAGACCCGCACCGGAGAGGTGGCCGAGTGGCTGAAGGCAGCGCTTTGCTAAAGCGCCATACGGCGAAAGTTGTATCAAGGGTTCGAATCCCTTCCTCTCCGCCACCACCCCTGGGCACGAGCATTTCACTTCAGTTCGGGGACGCGGGTCTCTCCTGAGAAAAGCTTCGTTTCGAAGGCTCGCGCAGACCCGATGCGGCATGGCTCGCGGACCTGATCCGTCAAGCATCTGGCGGCGCCGCGCATTGTTACCGGCTTCATTCCGGAACGACGTGAACACCGCGAGTCCCTGTTTTTATAGCGGATTCGACGATTCTGGCGCGGCGTCGATGGCCATCTGGCTCTCCGCGTCTTCGGCCGTCGCGTGTTCGATTCGTTATCGCGGGCGACCACATTTGATTCAAGCAAGCAGCTGTTCCCGGGCACGGCAAGAAGGTGTTGGAACTTGCTCGGAGATTGAAAGACCTTCGTCCTCCAAGCGCCTCGGCGATTCCGCGGCAGGTCAGCCGAACCGCCTCATTGTTGTCGCGATTGCGGCCCGCACGGCGCCGTTGCCCACACCTTCTTATTGAAGCGCTGCTTCGAAGGACGTGGTCAGCGCCGAGCCAGCGCGCCGGCGTCTGATGTCGGCGACTCTATAATAGGTGACGGTTGGCGGGTGGGGATTCGATGTTTGCCGCGCTCGATTCGACGCCATGCGGCCTCAGGAGGGGGAGAGGCGCCCGACCAGTACCCCGCGGCAACCATTCACGCGTCAAATGGAACTTTTTAAAAAACATCAATAAAAACAATGCATTGAGAAAAAAGTTCGATCACATCTGCGTGTTATTTGTGCAACACCCTTCGGAAAAGGGGCTGAGTCATGCGTTCCGAAGCGGTTCCTTTGTTGCGTGTGCAGAAGTCCTCGGTAATTGTGATCACGCGACGGAGGGGGGCATCCCGAGGTCGTCCCGTTAGGTGGTTCGCTTAAGTCCCTCGCGTTGATGCGGGAGTGTCCGAAGGCGCGAAGCGACGAAGCGGGTTTCAGGGGATTAAGGGAACCAACCTTAGGGTGTTTACACCCGGCGGATCCGGAACCTTCCCTACAGAGCAACTTGGAGGTTTATCATGAAGATGGTTAAGAGCCTAATTCTCGGCTCAGCGGCGGGTCTCATCGCCATGAGTGGAGCTCAGGCTGCCGATCTTCCCGTCAAGGCCAAAGCGGTCGAGTACGTGAGGATCTGCTCCCTGTACGGTGCTGGTTTCTTCTACATTCCTGGCACTGACACCTGCATCAAGCTGGGTGGTTACGTTCGTGTCGACACCACGTTCAATGGTGGCATCTACGGTCAGCCGGCGTGGTCGGGCGACCTCGGTCAGCAGAACCGCTATCGCGACTACTATGCTTCCCGCTCCCGTATGGCGTTGACGGTCGATACGCGCACCGCCACCGAATACGGTGTTGTCCGTACCTTCGGTCAGGCTGACTTCCAGTTCACGACCCAAGGCAACACCACGGTCAACCCGAACCTGTTCACGGGTTCGCCGAGCATCGGCACTTCCACGGGCCTGCTGAACAGCCCGGGCGAAGGTTACGTCGCGGTTGAAATGGTGTTCATCCAGTTCGCTGGTTTCACCTTCGGTAAGTCGGCTTCGGCCTACGCAACGCCGTGGCATGGGTATCCGGGCAACAACAACTCGTACCTGCTCGGCGGCCATGACACCGTCACGGGTGTGAACAACATCCAGTACACCGCTCAGTTCGGCAACGGCGTTTCCGCCACCATCGGTCTCGATGATCCGGTCACGTTCAACCGTACCGCGGTTTACAACCTCGGCCTCGGCCTCGGCTTCGCGGGCACTGGCGCCAACACCTACGCTGGCGTGCATGCTCCGGACGTCGTCGGCAACATCCGCGTCGACCAAGCCTGGGGTCTGTTCCAGATTTCGGCCGCTGCGCATGAAGTCTCCGGTTCCTACAACATCCTGAACACCGTTGCGGCTCCGGCTGGCGGCGTGGGTGTTGCTGCGGGCGCTCCGACCGCTCTGTCGGAAATCTCTGGCCACCCCGACACCAAGTGGGGCGGTTCGGTGATGGCTGCCTTGCAGATCAAGAACCTCCCGACCGGCGCGGGCGACGATATCAAGATCGACGCCACCTACGCCAAGGGTGACACCAAGAACGTGATCTCCACGAGCGCGGCCTCGCCGAGCTTCGCGATGTTCGGTGGTACCGGCCGTCCGGGCGCCTATCAGAGCATCGGGTTCGGTGCGACGACGGACGCTGTGTATCTGCCCGCCCTCAACGGCGGCACGGGTGACCTGAAGCTGACGGAAGCCTGGGGTGTCCGTGGTGCGTTCAACCACAACTGGGATCCGTACTGGTCGTCCAGCCTGTTCGGCAGCGCTTCGTGGGTCAAGTACAACGGTAACGCTCTCGACCTGACCTCGGCCAAGGGCCAGTATTGCGCGGTCTACGTGACCGGCAAGGCTGTCTCCGCTGACTTCACCTGTAACCCGGACTTCTCCGTGTATCAGGTGGGCGTCGTGACCCGCTGGACTCCCGTCAAGAACCTCACGTTCTCGGCTGAAGTCGGTGCGTTCTTCCTCGACCAGAAGTACACCGGTGCCGTCGCGACCGCGGGTGGCCCGGGTGCTCCGAAGCCGGGTGGCGCAGGTGCTGTGTACGAGTTCAAGGACCAGAGCACTGTGTACCTGAACGTTCGCGCTCAGCGTAACTTCTGATCCCGAAAGACTTGAAACAACAGGGAAACCCCCGGCAGGCAACTGCCGGGGGTTTTTCGTTGTGCTTTATCCGCCGCACACCGTCGCGCCCCGAAAATGTTGCGTAGCAAAAAGATCACACCGAATGACCAAGTGGAGCGTTTCACATCGTTGTCATTCTCGGCGCCCGTTTCTGGGTTAACTGTTCGCCATGCACTTGCATGAATCGTGGGACAGGAGACCCGAATGAAAATAGCGCGAACTCTAATTCTCAGCTCAGCGGCGGCCCTGATGGGCTTCAGCGGGGCTGAAGCGGCCGACCTTCCGGTCAAGGCCAAGGCCGTGGAATATGTGAGGATCTGCTCGCTTTACGGAGCCGGCTTCTTCTATATCCCGGGCACCGACACCTGCATCAAGCTCGGCGGCTATGTGCGCGTCGACAGCACTTTCAATGGCAGCATCCATGGCCAACCGGCATGGAGCGGCGATCTCGGGCAGCAGAATCGCTATCGCGATTACTTTGCCGCGCGTTCCCGTATGGCGCTGACCATCGATACCCGTACCGCCACCGAGTATGGCGTGGTTCGTACCTTCGGCCAGGCTGACTTCCAGTTCAGCACCCAAGGCAGCAACAACGTCAATCCGAACAGTTTCACCGGTTCGCCGAGCGTCGGCACCTCCACCGGCCTGTTGAACAGCCCGGGCGAAGGCTACGTCGCGGTGGAGTACGTCTTCATCCAGTTCGCCGGCTTCACCTTCGGTAAGTCTGCCTCGGCCTATGCGACGCCCTGGCAGGGCTTCCCGGGTAACATCAATTCGAGTCTGCTCGGCGGCCAGAACACCGATACCGGTGTCAATCAAATTCAGTATACCGCGCAGTTCGGCAATGGCGTGAGCGCGTCGATCGGTCTCGACGATCCTGTCGTCTGGGATCGCACCAGCGTCTTCAATCTGGCGCTTCCGCTGAATGCCACGCTCGGCGGCAGCAACGTTTATGCAGGCGCCCACGTGCCCGATATCGTCGGTAATGTGCGCGTCGACCAGGCCTGGGGTCTCTTCCAGATTTCGGCAGCGGCCCACGAAGTCAGCGGCTCCTACAACATCCTGAACACGACGGGCGCTCCTGCCGGTGGTGTCGGCGTTGCCGGCGGTTCGCCCACCGCTCTGTCGGAAATCTCCGGTCACCCCGACACCAAGTGGGGCGGTTCGGTGATGGCGGCCTTGCAGCTCAAGAACCTCCCGACCGGCGCGGGCGACGACATCAAGGTTGATGTCAGCTACGCAAAGGGTGTCACCAAGAACGTGATTGCAACCTCGTCGGCTTCGCCGAGCTTTGCAATGTTCGGCGGTACAAGCCGCGCGGGCGCTTATCAGAGCGTCGGCTTTGGCGTGACGACGGATGCGGTCTACCTGCCGGTGGCAAATGGTGGTGACGGCTCGCTGCATCTGACCGAATCGTTCGGCATCCGCGGCGCGTTCAACCACAACTGGAACCCCTACTGGTCGACCAGCCTGTTCGGAAGCTATTCGGCGGTTCGTTATGACGGCGCGGCGAAAGCTTTCATGTGCACCAACTACACGACGCCCGCCAAGGCGGTCAGCGCGGACTACAGCTGCAACCCCAACTACAACGTCTCGCAGCTCGGTCTTCTCACCCGTTGGACTCCGGTCAAGAACCTGACGTTCTCGGCCGAAGCCCAGTGGTTCCACCTCGATCAGAACTTCACCGGTTCGGCAACGCTCGGCGCGTCCGCGCCGAAGCCGGCTACCGTGTACGAGTTCAAGGACCAGAACACGGTTCTGCTGCAGCTTCGCGCTCAGCGTAACTTCTGATCCCGAGAGACTTGAAACACCAGGAACCCCCGGCAGGCAACTGCCGGGGGTTTTTCGTTGTGCGTCGCCTTAATCGCTCAGCGGCGACGTGCGGGCCGCGGCGCATCGTCGCCGGAGCCCCGTTGCGTGCGTTGAAATTTGTCTCGCCCGGCGCAAGGCGGCGGGACGCGATCGCGAAAAGTTCGGTGATCGGCTATTCGATGCTGGCGCCGCGGCGCAGATCCGCTTCGATCTGAAGCCTGGTCCCGCCGCCGAACCGCGCCCGGTAGACCTGCAGGTTCTCCATGATCCGCTGCACGTAGTTGCGCGTCTCGGAGAACGGAATCTGTTCGACCCAATCGACCGCGTCGACTTTGGGATCGCGTGGATCGCCGTAGCGTTCGATCCACTTCCTGACGCTGCCGCGGCCGGCATTATAGGCCGCGAAGGTCAGGATGTAGGAACCGCGATAGTCCTCGAGCAACCCGCCGAGTTCGGCCGCGCCCATTGCGGCGTTATAGACCGGATCGGTCTTCATCCGGTTGAGGTCGAAGCTGACGCCGGCCCGTTTGGCGACGTAGCGCCCGGCGTCCGGCGTCACCTGCATCAGGCCGTATGCCTGCGCCGGCGAAACCACGGCCTGGTTGAAGGCGCTTTCCTGCCGGCAGATGGCGTAGACGATGCTCTGCTCGACCTCCGGCCCAAACGGCTTGAACGGCGGGATGCCATTGACGGGATAGGCGTAGTGGTCGAACGGCAGCCCCCGATTGAGGGCGGCCTTGCCGAGCAGCAGCATGCCGCGGGCGTCGGCATAGCGTGCCGTCAGCTCGCCGAGGCCGGCCAGTGCATCGGGGTCGCCGTTCTCGCCCATGTCGGCGAGAATCGGGATCGCGACCTCGCGCTCGTCGAGCTCATAGAGCAACTGCGCCGCCCGCACGATCTCCAGCCGGTCCGCGCCGCGCCCGCGGGGGACGCCATTCAATTCGATCTGCGGCAATCCAAGTTTGGCGCGTGCCAATTGACCGTAATAGCTGGTGGATTGTTCGGCGGCCCGCGCGTAGGCGGCGCGTGCCTCCTGGCCGCGCCCTGCGGCCTCTGCGGCGCGGCCTTGCCAATAGCCGGCACGGGCGAGGGCGGTCGGATTGACGCTGCCGACGCCGATGCGCGCAAAATGCTGGGCGGCCACCGCCGGATCCTTCAGGAAACGGAGCGCGATCCAGCCTGCGGTGAATTCCTGTTCGGTCTTGTAGATATCGCGCGAGGGCAGCGCGGCGTCCCTTGCGATCAGATAGGCGGTGCGATGTTCGCCGACGTCCAGCATCTTGCGCGCCAGCAGCCGCCGCTCGATCCACCATTCGTCGAGATTGTGCAGTCGGCCTGGATCCTTCGGTGCGCCCATCATCAATTGGGCGGCCTCGGCAAATTTCTCCTCGCGGCGGAGCAATTGGATCCTGGCGAAGGCGTAGCCGGGATCGCCATGCAGTTCGCGCGGCACCGCATCGAGCAACGCCCTGAGGTTGGAGCCCTTTTTGTTTGCCGCGATCCGTGCCTTGGCCAAGGCTAGATGACCGGCACCCATCCGCTTCGCGGCGCGCAGGCCGGCGGCCTCCTGCTCGGTGCCGTAGAGCATCATGTCCATCCGCGCCTTGTGATCGCCGGCGTTCAGCAAGGCGCCGAAGAGATCAAGTGCGGTGGTCTCGGTATCTTCAGTCATGCCGTCGCGCCGCCAGGCGTCGCGCACCAGCCGCTCGGCGTTGGCGCGATCGCCGCGTGCGATCATCACCCGCGCCAGCGCGAACTTGCCCTTGGCCGAAATCGGCGATTCGTTTTCGAACCACGACCACACCGTGGCGTCGTCGCGCTTGTCGTCCCACAGCGCGGCCTCGATGCGCCGGCGCAGGAAGGTCTGCGACGGCCAGCTCGGATTGGCCGAAACGAAGGCCCGATAACGCTCGACCGACGCGCCATTGTTGTCGCTGCGCAGGATCAGCCATTCGGCGAGTTTGCGCGCGACCGGATCGGTGATGCCGGCCTGGGCCTGCGTTGCATCCGCAGGCTTGCGCTTGCGGATGAGCTCGATGACGTTTTCCAGTGTGTCCTTGTCGGCCTGCGGGGTCGATGACGTCGCCGCCACCGCGGCGGCCGCAACCGGTTTGCGCGCCGCGGGCAGGGCGGCATGCGCGCGCGTCGCGGGCGCGAGAGCCGGTCCGGGAGCTGGTAATGGCGAGATCGGAGCCGCCGCTGCGGGCGCCGCGGCCAGGGAACGCTGCACCGGGCTCGCCGGTGTCGTCTTTGGAACGACATTGCGGGCGATCGGCCGCGGCTTTGGCAACGGAACTTTCGGTTTGGCCCAGGCGTCCGCAGGAATTGCAGACAGGCCGACCGCCAGTACCAGGCTTGTCGCCAGTGCGGATCGCAATGCGGCTGCGCGGGCGGAACGGGTCACGGCTTTCCTCTGCGGCGGCGAATCATTCAATCGCTGAAGCCTTAGGTCTATTTGATTGAATATGTGGACAAAATGCCAAAAACGTCGCAGCTCGCGATGTTTGCGCCACCACCACGGCAAAATCGCGGCTGGAGCTGATTCCGTCCCGATGGCATCTGAACGGCGGCCTGGATTCTGGTTTTGCCGTGTCGCAGGCGCGCTGCCGCGCTGCGGTCGGAAAGCGCATCAAAAACAAAGGCCTGTGGCTATATCCTTCGGCCCTTTCGCCAGACCCGCAGACTCGATATGAATTGGCTGGCCATTTTTTAAAGTGCCGTCGCCAGCGCGTTGGGAGAAAGTCCATGGCAGCCAAGACGAAGTTCCGGGGATCGTTCACCGCACTGGTCACGCCGTTCAAGAACGGCGCGGTCGACGAGGCGGCCTTCCGCGGTCTTGTCAGCTGGCAGATCGAGCAGGGTTCGCATGGCCTCGTTCCCGTCGGCACCACCGGCGAAAGCCCGACACTGAGCCATCAGGAGCATCACCGGGTCGTCGAAATGTGTCTCGATGAGGCAAAGGGTCGCGTGCCGGTCATCGCCGGCGCGGGCTCGAACTCCACGCGCGAGGCCGTCGATCTGGCGGTCCACGCCGAGAAGGCCGGCGCCGATGCCGTGCTGGTGGTGACGCCATATTACAACAAGCCTACCCAGGAAGGGATGTACCAGCACTTCAAGGCGGTGAATGACGCGATCGGCATCCCGATCATCATCTACAATATCCCGCCGCGCTCCGTCGTCGATATGTCCGTCGAGACCATGGCCCGGTTGTTCGAGTTGAAGAACATCGCCGGCGTCAAGGACGCCACGGCCAATCTCGCCCGGGTATCGCAACAGCGCCATGCGATGGGGCCGGATTTTATCCAACTGTCCGGCGAGGACATGACGGCGCTGGCTTACATGGCGGCGGGCGGACATGGGTGTATTTCGGTGGTCTCCAATGTGGCGCCAAAATTGTGCGCTGAACTGATGTCGGCCGTCCTGAAGGGCGATTACGCGACCGGACTGAAGCTCCAAGACCGGTTGACGCCGCTGCATGATGCCATCTTCAAGGAGCCGGGTCTCGCGGGAGCCAAGCATGGCCTCAAGCTGCTGGGGCGGCTGGGCGACGAAGTGCGGCTGCCGCTGATGAATGTCACGCCGTCGACCGGCAAGGTGATCCGCGACGCCATGGTTCATGCCGGCCTGATCAACTGAAACAGACCTCTCATTCCGATGAACCTGGAAGGAAATCGACAATGCTGAAGGAATTCCGCGAATTCGCCATGAAGGGCAACGTCGTCGATCTCGCGGTCGGCGTCATCATCGGTGCGGCCTTCGGCGCCATCGTTTCCTCGCTGGTCGGTGACATCATCATGCCGATCATCGGCTCGATCACTGGCGGCCTCGACTTCTCCAACTATTTCACCGGGCTGTCGAAGGCGGTGACCGCGACCAACCTGGCGGACGCCAAGAAGCAGGGCGCCGTGCTGGCCTGGGGCAACTTCCTGACCCTGACGCTGAATTTCCTCATCGTCGCCTTCGTGCTGTTCATGGTCATCCGGGCCATGAACACGCTGAAGCGCAAGGATGAAGCCAAGCCCGCTGAGCCGGCGAAGCCGTCGGCCGAGGTGGCGCTGTTGACCGAGATCCGCGATCTCCTCAAGAAGGCGTGAAGTGGCCGAGAAGAACGAGCGCCCGATCAAGGTTGTCGCCGAGAACCGCAAGGCCCGGTTCAACTACGCGATCGAGGACACGATCGAGACCGGCATTGCGCTAACCGGTACCGAAGTGAAGTCGATCCGCAACGGCAAGACCACGATTGCGGAATCCTATGCCGACACCAAGGACGGCGAGATCTGGCTGATCAACGCCAATATTCCCGAATATCTGCAGGCCAACCGCTTCAACCATGAGCCGAAGCGGCCGCGCAAACTGTTGCTGCATCGCAAGCAAATCAACAAGCTGATGGGCGCCGTCGATCGCGAAGGCATGACGCTGATCCCGCTAAAGCTCTATTTCAACGAGCGCGGTCGCGCCAAGCTGTTGCTGGCGGTGGCGAAAGGCAAGAAGCTGCATGACAAGCGCGAGACCGAAAAGAAACGCGACTGGGGCCGGGAGAAGGGCCGCCTGATGCGGGCGCGGGGGTAGGGGGCGAATAGGGAATGGCGAATAGCGAGTAGGCAATGGCGAATAGTAAGTCCTTTGGATACCCTTTCCATTCGCTACTCGCCATTCGCGCTCCTCGCTACTCGCCGCCTTGAGGGAACGAGAACCGATGAACCAGAAAAACCTGCTTGAAGTCGACTGGAGCAAAATCCCGCCGCCATCGGACGATGGCGCGGCGAACCATCTTGTCGGCATGACGATTCCGCCGCTCAGCCTCATCGCGACCGACGACCAGTCCATCACGCTGTCGGGGCTGCCCGGCCGGACCGTGGTATTCGCCTATCCCCGCACCGGCGAGCCGGGCAAGATCAGTCTGGTCGATGATTGGGACATGATTCCCGGCGCGCGTGGTTGTACGCCGCAGACCTGTTCGTTCCGCGATTTGTATGCCGAACTGAAAGCCGCCGGCGCCGGGCATGTGTTCGGCCTGTCGACGCAAAGCAACGTCTACCAGACCGAGATGGCGTCGCGGCTGCATTTGCCGTTTGCGGTGCTGTCCGACGAGAAGCTGGCGCTGACGCGTGCGTTGAATCTGCCGACGATGGAAGTGGCTGGGCTGACCCTGATCAAGCGCCTGGCGCTGATCATCGACAATGGCCGCATCAGTCACGTGTTCTATCCGGTGTTTCCGCCGGACCGTAATGCCGGCGACGTGCTGGCGTGGTTGAAGGCGAACCCGGCATAAGGCGCTTTCAAGCGAGTGGCGTCCGGTTCCTGCGAAGAAAACGCGTCAACCAACCGGCGCTAGCTCTCGTCCAGATCCGCGCGCACCTTCGCAAACACGCTGCGAAACATTTCGGGCGTCAGCACGCGGGTATTCGTGTTGTAGCGCGAGCAGTGATAGCTGTCGTAGAGCTTGATGGTGCCGGCGCTGTGCACGGCACCGTGCGCAAATGGCGCCGCGGCGTTTCGGAGCCCCAGCGCCTTCACCGTCGATTCATGGGCGATGCGGCCGAGCGCCACGATCGAGCGAAGTTTCGGCATGCCCGCGATGGTTGCGATCAGGAATTGCCGGCAGGTGTTGATCTCGGCCGGCAGCGGCTTGTTCTGTGGCGGCACGCAGTGCACCGCATTGCCGATCCGGCAGTCGACCAGCCGCAACCCATCGTCCGGCCGCGCCTGATAGGTGCCCTTGGCGAAGCCATATTCCAGCAAGGTGGCATAGAGCAGATCGCCCGCGTAGTCGCCGGTGAAGGGGCGGCCGGTACGATTGGCGCCCTGCATGCCCGGGGCGAGGCCCACGATCAACAACCGTCCCTTTTGATCGCCGAAGGCAGGCACCGGCGCATTGTGCCAATCCGGCTCTTTCGCGCGTGTCTGCATGCGAAAGTCGACAAGCCGCGGGCAGAGCGGACAGTTGCGGTCGGGTTCGGCGGGGGCGGCGATGCTAGCCATCTAAACGTGACTAGCAGCGCACCTGATCATTCTCAATCGTCGAAGTCCTCATCACCCGCGCCACGGGGCGCCATGGTGGTCGCGCGCTGCAGGAATTGCGGCGCGTGATGACGCGGCTCGCGCGGGGCGGGGCGCTCTGAGGGATCGCGGCCAAGCTTGGATTGCAACTCGACCAGGTCGGTGAAGACGTCGGCCTGGCGGCGCAGTTCGTCGGCAATCATCGGCGGCTGGCTCGAAATCGTCGATACTACCGTGACGCGAACGCCGCGCCGCTGCACCGCTTCAACCAGCGAGCGAAAATCGCCGTCGCCGGAAAACAGCACGATCTGATCGACATGTTCGGCGAGCTCCATGGCATCGACGGCGAGTTCGATGTCCATATTGCCCTTCACCTTGCGGCGGCCGCTGGCGTCTATGAATTCCTTGGTCGCCTTGGTGACGACGGTGTAGCCGTTGTAATCGAGCCAGTCGATCAGAGGACGGATCGAGGAGTATTCCTGATCCTCGATAATCGCCGTGTAGTAGAACGCGCGCAGCAGCGTACCGCGGCTCTGGAATTCCTTGAGAAGGCGCTTGTAGTCGATGTCGAAGCCGAGTGTCTTTGCGGTTGCATAGAGATTGGCGCCATCGATAAAGAGCGCGATCTTGTTGGAAACGGGTGACATCAAAGTGGTTCTCGCGTTGTTGTTAACGTTTTTAGCGCAGCGGCGATCGACCGCGCGCACTTTCCAGTCCAGCTGCCTAAAGTTCGGTGAATCTTCCCCACGACACTCACCACTTTAATTATGGTGGCGAGAGGGCAAAAAACCTAGACTTTTGACGTCGCAATGAGAGATTACTTGTCCCGGACGGTGTCCCGCCGTCTCCGGACGCTCCGGCCTTCTGGCCCCGGGTCTTGGGTTAGCAGAGCCGACCGGGAAGGCAAATCACAAATTTTGCCTTGCGAAACGTCGTCCACCCCTATAACTAGCCCCCATAACCAACATATTGGGCCCCATTTAACGGAGCGACAGTCTATGGCGCGCGTCACCGTGGAAGATTGCATTGATAAGGTCGACAACCGGTTCGACCTGGTTCTGCTGGCGGCACATCGCGCCCGTATGATCTCGTCCGGATCACAACTCACAGTTGATCGCGATAATGACAAGAACCCGGTCGTTTCGCTGCGGGAAATCGCCGACTCCTCGATTTCTCCGGAAGATTTGCGCGAGGAACTCGTTCATTCCCTGCAGAAATTCGTCGAGGTCGATGAGCCTGAGCCCGATACCGTTCCTTTGATCGGCTCGGCCGGTGCCAGCGTCGATGCCGACGACACCGAGGTCGCGGTCGAACGCATGACCGAGGAGGAGCTCCTGAAGGGCCTCGAAGGCCTCGCTCCGCCGGAAGAGCAGCCCGAAGAGGACGAATAGTCGCAGCTTTCGGGCGCTCCCAACTCCTGCCCAACCCCTGATCTGTCAAAGGCCCGGATATTTGTCCGGGCCTTTGCTTTTGTTGACATTTTTTCGGTTACGGTGCGTCCTTGGCGGATGGGTGCGATCGCCTGGACCGGTTTGGCCGCCGCTTGGCCATGGGTTCGGCAAATATAACGGGCCCAAGCCATGCGAAATTGATCGTTTGCCGCCGCTTAAGTGGGTGCAGCATCGTTCGAAAACGCATTAGATGTTGGTGAGGCATTCTTGCGGCGGGCCAGTTCGGCGCGCGGAGGCAGTGATTCGATGGCGTTCTGGCGTCGCATATCCCGGCAGATGCAGGCCGCGACCGAAACGGTCGCGGTGGCGCCGGCGTCGCCCGTGATCGAGAGGGCCAAAACGCCGCGCTCGCGGATGATGCGGCAATATGATCTGGTCGAGCGCGTCCGCTCGTATAATCCCGATACCAACGAGGACCTGCTCAACCGCGCCTATGTCTACGCGATGAAGGCGCACGGTACGCAAACGCGAGCGTCCGGCGATCCCTATTTCTCGCATCCGCTCGAGGTCGCGGCGATCCTCACCGGGCTGAAGCTCGACGATGCCACCATCGTGGCGGCACTCCTGCACGACACCATCGAGGATACCGAGGCGACGCGCGCCGAAATCGACAACGTCTTCGGCCACGAAATCGGCGCGCTGGTGGAGGGCCTCACCAAACTGAAGCGGCTGGAGCTGGTTTCGCGCGAGGCCAAGCAGGCCGAGAATCTGCGCAAGCTGTTGCTGGCGATCGCCGACGACGTCCGGGTGCTCCTGATCAAGCTTGCCGACCGCCTGCACAACATGCGCACGCTCGAATTCGTGCCGCACGCCTCGCGCCGCCGGATCGCCGAGGAGACGCTGGACATCTATGCGCCGCTGGCCGGCCGCATGGGCATGCAGGAGATGCGCGAGGAACTCGAGGATCTTTCGTTCCATACGCTCGATCCGGAAGCCTATGCGGTGGTGATGCAGCGGCTCGACTCGCTGGCGGAACGCAATCGCAACCTGATCGGCGAGATTGAAAGCCAGCTGTCGAAGAATTTGCAGAAGAACGGCATTACGGCGCGCGTCTATGGCCGGCGCAAGCAGCCGTTTTCGATCTGGACCAAGATGGAGCGTAAGTCTGTCGGCTTCGAGCAATTGTCCGACATCTACGGCTTCCGCGTCGTGATGGCCGACGTCGAGGCCTGTTACCGCGCGCTCGGCGTCGTGCATACCACCTGGCCGGTGGTGCCCGGGCGGTTCAAGGACTACATCTCGACGCCGAAGCAGAACGACTATCGTTCGATCCACACCACCGTGATCGGCCCCGGCAAGCAGCGCGTCGAGTTGCAGATCCGCACCGAGGAGATGAACCAGATCGCGGAATTCGGCATCGCCGCGCACGCGTTCTACAAGGAAGGCATGGGCTCGCCGACCGAGCGGCTCAAGCACGAATCCAACGCCTTTGCCTGGCTGCGCCACACCGTCGGGATCCTGTCCGAAAGCGCCAACCCGGAAGAGTTTCTGGAGCACACCAAGCTCGAACTGTTCCACGACCAGGTGTTCTGCTTTACGCCGAAGGGCAAGCTGATCGCGCTGCCGCGCCAGGCCAATGTGATCGACTTTGCCTATGCCGTGCATACCGACGTCGGCAACAGCGCGGTTGGCTGCAAGATCAACGGCAAATTCGCGCCGCTGTCGTCCGAATTGCAGAACGGCGACGAGGTCGAGGTCCTGACCTCGCAGGCCCAGGCGGCGCCGCCGTCGGCCTGGGAGTCGCTCGCCGTGACCGGCAAGGCGCGGGCGGCGATCCGCCGCGCCACCCGGACCGCCGTGCGCGATCAGTATGCCGGGCTTGGCCGCCGCATCGTCGACCGCCTGTTTGCCCGTGCCAAGATCGAATATGCCGACGACAAGCTGAAGGGTGCGCTGCCGCGGCTGGCGCGCGCCTCGATCGAGGACGTGATGGCATCCGTCGGGCGCGGCGAACTCAAGGCGTCCGATGTCGCGCGCGCGATGTATCCGGACTACAAGGAAGAACGGATGGTGCGCTACGGGGCCAAGAAGGGCTTCATGGCCAAGCTGAAGCAGCAATCGCCGCATCCGGCCCGCTCCGCCTCGGTGATCCCGGTGCGTGGCCTCAATTCCGACCTGCCGGTCAAGTTCGCGCCGAATGGTGGCGCGGTGCCGGGCGACCGTATCGTCGGCATCGTCTCGCCGGGCGAGGGGATCACGATCTATCCGATCCAGTCGCCGGCGCTGAAGGATTTCGAGGAGGAGCCGGAGCGCTGGCTCGACGTCCGCTGGGATATCGACGAGACCATGCCGCAGCGTTTCCCGGCGCGGATTCTCGTGCACAATGTCAACGAGCCCGGCAGCCTCGCGCAGGTCGCGACCGTGATCGCCGAGCATGACGGCAATATCGACAATATCAGCATGTCGCGCCGTTCGCCCGATTTCACCGAGCTTACCATTGATCTCGAGGTCTATGACCTGAAGCATCTCAGCGCTATTATCGCCCAGTTGCGCGCCAAGGCCGTCGTCGCACGGGTCGAGCGCGTCAATGGGTAAGGCTTCGCCCGTAGCCAACCCTCATGGTGAGGCGACGGTCTTGCGCCGTCTCGAACCATGAGGCCACACTAGGGCCCGCATCCTTCGAGACGCGGCGAAGCAGCCGCTCCTCAGGATGAGGGATTATCCACCAACTCGTTGACGAGATACTGTCATGCCCGTCCCCCCGCTGCGCCTCGGAATCAATGTCGACCACGTCGCCACGCTGCGCAACGCGCGCGGCGGCGCGCGGCCGGATCCGGTCCGCGCCGCGCTGATCGCGATCGAAGCCGGCGCCGACGGCATCACCGCGCATCTGCGCGAGGATCGCCGCCATATCCGCGATACCGATATGGAACGGCTCAAGGCCGAGATTTCAAAGCCGCTCAATTTCGAGATGGCGGCGACGCCGGACATGCTGCGGATTTCGCTTGGCGTCAAACCGCATGCGGTCTGTCTGGTGCCCGAGCGCCGCGAAGAGCTCACCACCGAAGGCGGGCTCGACGTGGTCGGCCAGCACAATGCGCTGGCGCCGTTCATTGCCCGCCTGAGCGACGCCGGCATCCGGGTGTCGCTGTTCATCTCGGCCGATCCGCAGCAGATCGAGATGGCCGCAAGGCTGCGCGCACCTGTCATCGAGATCCATACCGGCGGCTGGTGCGATGCCGTGGTCGATGGCCATGCCGCCAAGGCCGAGGCGGAATGGCAGCGTATCGTCGCGGGCGCGAAGCTGGCGCGTGCCGCCGGGCTCGAGGTCCATGCCGGTCACGGCCTCGACTACCAGACATCGGAGACGATCGCGGGCCTGCCTGAACTCGCCGAACTCAACATCGGCTACTTCATGATGGGGGAGGCGCTGTTCGTCGGCCTCGGCGAGACCGTCCGCAGCATGCGGGCCGCCATGGACCGTGGCCGCCAGCGGCTCGCGGGCTAGGAACGACGGCATGATCATCGGCATCGGCTCCGACCTGATCGATATCACCCGCGTCGCCAAGGTGATCGAACGCCATGGCGACCGCTTCCTCGACCGCGTCTTCACCGATGCCGAGCGCGCCCGGGCGACGCGCCGCGCCAAGAACGAGAAGATGGTGGTTGCCACTTATGCCAAGCGGTTCGCCGCCAAGGAGGCCTGTTCCAAGGCGCTCGGTACCGGCATCCGTCAGGGGGTGTGGTGGCGGGATATGGGGGTGGTGAACCTGCCCGGCGGCCGCCCGACCATGCAGCTGACTGGCGGGGCGCTGGCCCGGCTCGAGAAGCTGACGCCGGAGGGTTTTGAGGCCCGGATCGACCTCTCCATCACCGATGATTGGCCGCTGGCGCAGGCTTTCGTCATAATTTCGGCCGTCGCTCCGGGCAAACCTTGAGGCCAGCGGCGGTTTACGCCCGGGGACCGCTGCAAAACAAAAAACAATGATTTATCAATGGATTGCAAAGTTTTGTCGAGGCGCTTGATTGCACGGCCGCGAACAACCGTCTAAAACGCCGTGCGACACTACCGAACCAGGGTGAATTCGGGTTTCGCACCGGAATTTGCCTTTAATATCAGTATCGAGACCATTTTCTTGACGCGAACGGAACTCTCGATTCGCGTGAGGAAAACGTTCTGCCACCAAGCGGGCCAGGCCATGCCAAAAGCAGGGCTCGGCTGAAAAGCCTTGCGGGAATTGGGAAAGCGATGAGCGTGACATCCGGGACAAAATCTGAAAGCGGCTTGGGTGAAACCATCCGCGTGGTCATCCACGCCCTCCTGATCGCGCTCGTGATCCGCACCTTCCTGTTCCAGCCCTTCAACATCCCTTCGGGCTCGATGAAGGCGACGCTGCTGGTCGGCGACTATCTGTTCGTCTCGAAATATTCGTACGGCTACAGCCATTATTCGATCCCGCTGTCGCCGCCGCTGTTCTCGGGCCGCATCTTCGGCTCCGAGCCGAACCGCGGCGATATCGTCGTGTTCCGCCTCCCGCGGGAGGATTCCACCGACTACATCAAGCGCGTGATCGGCCTGCCCGGTGACCGCATCCAGATGAAGGAGGGCCTGCTCTACATCAACGACACCCCGGTCAAGCGCGAGCGGCTGAGCGATTTCATCGGCGAGGACCCTTGTGGCTCGGATGCCACCGCACGGGTCAAGCGCTGGAAGGAAACGCTGCCGAACGGCGTGTCCTATGAATCGCTGGATTGCGTCGACAACGGTTTTTACGACAATACCAACGTCTACACGGTGCCGCCCGGCAACTTCTTCATGATGGGCGACAACCGCGACAATTCGACCGACAGCCGTGTGTTGTCGCAGGTCGGATTCGTGCCGTTCGAGAACATCGTCGGCCGGGCGCAGATGATCTTCTTCTCCATTGCCGAGGGCGAACACGCCTGGATGTTCTGGCGCTGGCCGACCGCGGTGCGCTGGAACCGCATTTTCTCAATCGTGCGATGAACGACGACACGCCCGTCATCCCGGATACCCCGACACCTGGCGAGAGCCCGCAGCCCGATGCCGGCCGCGCCGCCGCGCCCAAGAAGAAGCGCGGCAGGGCGGCGGCCAAGGAATCGGCCAAGGCCGCGGTGGTCGCGCTCGAGGCACGCATCGGCCACACTTTCGCCGATCCCAATCTCCTGACCTCCGCGTTCACCCACGTGTCCGCGCTCAAGGCGGCGCGCTCCCGCGCCGAGAGCTATCAGCGCCTCGAATTCCTCGGCGACCACGTGCTCGGGCTGATCGTCTCCGACATGCTGTATCGTGCATTTCCGACTGCTGATGAGGGAGAGTTGTCGAAGCGGCTCGCCGAACTCGTGCGCAAGGAGAGCTGCGCCGACGTCGCGAAATCGCTCGGGCTGGTCGACGACATCAAGCTCGGCCAGGTCGGCGCCAGCGCCAGCGCGCGCTTGCGCAAATCGGTGCTCGGCGACATCTGCGAAGCCGTGATCGGCGCGATCTTTCTCGACGGAGGCTATGGGGCAGCCGCCCTGTTCGTCGAGCGCAATTGGACCGAACGGATGCGCAAGCCGCGCCGGCCGCTGCGCGATCCCAAGACCGTGTTGCAGGAATGGGCGCAGAGCAGGGGAATGCCGACGCCGGTCTATCGCGAAGTCGAGCGCACCGGGCCGCATCACGACCCTCAATTCCGCGTCTCCGTCGATCTGCCGGGACTGGCGCCGGCCGAGGGTGTCGGCGGCAGCAAGCGTGCGGCCGAGAAGGTTGCAGCCTCCGTGATGATCGAGCGTGAGGGCGTTGGCGGCGGCGGCAACACAGTTGAATCCAATGACAGTTGAATCTTCAGCCGCTACCGCATGCGGCTTCGTCGCGCTGATCGGCGCGCCCAATGTCGGCAAGTCCACGCTGGTCAACGCGCTGGTCGGCTCCAAGGTCACGATCGTCTCGCGCAAGGTGCAGACGACGCGGGCGCTGATCCGCGGCATCGTCATCGAGAACAATGCGCAGATCATCCTGGTCGATACCCCCGGCATCTTCGCGCCGAAACGGCGGCTCGACCGCGCCATGGTGTCGACCGCCTGGAGCGGCGCGCATGACGCCGATCTCGTCTGCGTGCTGCTCGATGCCAAGGCTGGCATCGACGAGGAGGCGGACGCAATCCTGAACAAGCTCGAAAGCGTCAAGCATCCGAAAATCCTGGTGCTGAACAAGATCGACCTGATCCCGCGCGAGAAATTGCTGGCGCTGGCGCAGGCCGCCAACGCACGGATGAAATTCGAACACACCTTCATGATCTCGGCGTTGTCGGGCGATGGCGTCGACGATCTGCGCGCGACGCTCGCCAAAATGGTGCCGGCAGGTCCGTTTCACTATCCCGAAGACCAGATGTCGGATGCGCCGATGCGGCATCTGGCGGCCGAGATCACCCGCGAGAAGATCTACCGGCAACTGCACCAGGAGCTGCCGTATCAGTCCACCGTCGAGACCGACAGCTGGACCGAGCGCAAGGACAAATCGGTCCGCATCGAGCAGACCATATTTGTCGAGCGCGAGAGCCAGCGCAAGATCGTGCTCGGCAAGGGCGGCGCCACCATCAAGTCGATCGGCGCGGATTCTCGCAAAGAGATCGCCGAGATCGTGGGCGTCCCCATCCATCTGTTCCTGTTCGTGAAAGTGCGCGAGAACTGGGGCGACGATCCGGATCGCTACCGCGAGATGGGACTGGAATTCCCCAAAGAGTAATCAAGAACGAGAACAACAGGGATGATCGGCGTCTTCGATGATTTTGCCCAGGAACGTAGTTTGGTTTGAAGTGCTGCTGTATCTCTCGCTGACGCTGGATGCGGTGTCGGTGGCATTCCGGGATCGTACGCCGAGAGCTGACATGACGGAGCAGGCGATCATGGTGTCGACCATCATCGCGGCCGGCTTGATCCTGCTTCTGGTCTATTTCGTCCGGCTCGCGGCGCGGGGACGCAAGAACTGGCCACGCTGGGTGTTGGTGGCGGCGCTGGTGCTGTCGGTGATTTCACTGGTGCAGGTGATCGGCGCAAGCGGCGTGCAATTCGACAGCGCCATCGAGGTGGTGTCCTGCGCGCTGACGGCGGCGGGGCTGTATTTCTCCTTTAGCGGCGATGCCGTGGGCTGGTTCAACGCGTGACCGCCGTGTAGCGCGGGGAAAGCCAGGAATGCGGATCAACCGGTGATTGCCTGGGCGGCGTTGTTGTTATCCGCGGGCAGTTCTCTGGCGGCTCCTCCAGAGGAAAGTGGCGTGGTCGTGTAGACCGGCGAAATCAATTTTCAATATCTGAATCGGCGAAATCGATCGTAACGTTCAAGGGGAAGTTGACTACGCAATTTCTGACGGGAACGTTTGACAATGGCTGGGCAAACAGATCGGTCGAGAAGACGTTTCGGCTTCCGAAGATAGCTGGTGGGCGGGGATCGTTTCCCGATTGCAAACGGGAGCCGGCCTGACGATTACCTGAGCGCTTGCGGATAAATCTTGGTTGTTCCTGCTATTGGTATAGCCATCCAGATGTTCCATCTGGAATCAAAGGCCAAAGTAGCCTTCATCTCCAGTTCGTCGGTCATGTAGATGACCACACGCATACCTTCTTGCGGGCCGCCTGGAATGCGAGCCAAGTCCTTTTTTGCGGCATCCAAATGTAGTGGATAGCCTTCGTGGTGAGGCACGCTGTCATTGGCGTCAAAATAGATGCGATGCATGGATGACTTGCCTATCGGCAAGCATAGCACAAGGGCCGGTGCTTAGGATAGGCAAAGGCGCATCTTCGCGCTGTGCCCACCGGTTCGCGCGACGCCGTTTGTTGATCGCTGGTGGGCACGCTACGCTTTGCCCACCCTTGTGATAAGCTTCATGCCATGGAATGGACCGACGAAGGCATCGTGCTGGGGGTGCGGCGGCATGGCGAATCCTCCGCCATTGTCGAGCTTCTGACGCGCAGCCATGGCCGACACCTTGGCCTCGTGCGGGGCGGTGCGGGGAAAAGGATGCGGCCGCTGCTGCAGCCCGGCAACAGCGTCACCACGGTGTGGCGGGCGCGGCTGGACGAACATCTCGGTTATTACGCGATTGAGGGCACGCGATTGCGCGCGGCGACACTGCTGGCGTCGGCGCATGCGACCTATGGCGTCACTCATCTGGCCTCGCTGGTGCGGCTATTGCCGGAGCGCGATCCGCACGAGGACATCTATGAAATGCTCGACCGCACGCTGGACGACTTCGACGATGTCAGCGGCGCCGCAGCGCATCTGATCCGCTTCGAGCTGGCGATGCTGGCCGAACTCGGCTTCGGTCTCGACCTCGACAACTGCGCCGCGACCGGCGAGACATCAGAGCTGATTTACGTGTCGCCGAAATCCGGCGGCGCGGTGTCGCGGCGGGCCGGCGAGCCCTACCGTGACCGGCTGCTACCGCTGCCGGCATTTTTGCGTGAGGGTGAGGGCGGGGCGAATGGCTGGTCAGACCAGGACCTGCAGGACGGCTTCCGGTTGACCGGCATATTCCTGCTCCGCCACGTGCTGGAGCCGCGCGGGCAGGGCCATTCGGATGCCCGCGACGGCTTTATCAACGCGGTAATCAAATATCGGGCGCGAATCAGCAGGGCGGTGTGACGAGGGACGCCCGTCGTCCCGGCCTTGGGCCGGGACCGACACACCGCGGCTTAAGAGCCGTGGCCCCGGTCGATTTCTGTCACAAACACTTGTGGTTATGGGTCCCGGCCTTCGCCGGGACGACGCCGGGAATGGTGTTGCCCCGATTCGCGTCTTGCCCGATTCACCCCAAAAGTTTAACCCGTCGCCATGGGAAAACGACAACTGCCGCCGGAAGAGCCGGCCGAAATCCATGAAGTGATGCTGCGGGATGCGCTGGAAGAGCGCTATCTCGCCTATGCGCTTTCGACCATCATGCACCGCGCGCTGCCGGACGCCCGCGACGGCCTGAAGCCGGTGCATCGGCGCATTCTCTATGGCATGCGCCTGTTGCGCCTCGAACCCGGCACGGCACTCAAAAAATCCGCCAAAATCGTTGGCGACGTGATGGGTTCGTTCCATCCCCATGGCGACCAGGCGATCTACGATGCCATGGTGCGGCTGGCGCAGGATTTCTCCATGCGCTACCCGTTGGTCGACGGCCAGGGCAATTTCGGCAATATCGACGGCGATAATGCGGCCGCCTATCGCTATACCGAAGCGCGCATGACCGAGGTCGCGCGGCTGCTGTTGGAAGGCATCGACGAAGACGGCGTCGAGTTCCGTCCCAATTACGACGGCCAAAGCAAAGAGCCGGTGGTGCTGCCCGGCGGCTTCCCGAACCTGCTCGCCAATGGCGCGCAAGGCATCGCGGTCGGCATGGCGACCTCGATTCCGCCGCACAACGTGGCCGAGCTATGCGATGCGGCGCTGCATCTGATCGACAAGCCCGACGCCAAATCGAAGTCGCTGCTGAAATGGGTCAAGGGGCCCGACTTTCCCACCGGTGGCATCATCGTCGATTCCAAGGAGGCGATTGCCGAAGCCTACGTGACCGGGCGGGGGTCGTTCCGCACTCGCGCGCGGTGGAATCAGGAGGAAGGCGCGCGCGGCACTTGGGTGGTCGTCATCACAGAGATCCCGTGGCTGGTCCAGAAGGGCCGGCTGGTGGAGAAAATCTCCGAACTTTGGCAGGACAAGAAGCTGCCGCTGGTAGGCGAAGTCAGGGATGAGTCGGCCGAAGACGTCCGCCTCGTGATCGAGCCGAAGTCCCGCGCGGTCGATCCTGAATTGATGATGGAATCGCTATTCCGGCTGACCGAGCTCGAAAGCAAGATTCCGTTAAACCTCAACGTGCTGATCAAGGGCCGCATCCCGAAGGTGGTGGGGCTCGCCGAAGCCTTGCGCGAATGGCTCGACCATTTGCGCGATGTGCTGGTGCGCCGCTCAAACTACCGCAAGACTCAGATCGAGAACCGGCTGGAGGTGCTCGGCGGCTATCTGATCGCCTATCTGAACATCGACAAGGTGATCAAGATCATCCGCACCGAGGACGAACCGAAGCCGGAGTTGATGAAGGCGTTCAAGCTGACCGAAGTCCAGGCCGACGCCATCCTGGACATGCGGCTGCGCCGTTTGCGCAAGCTCGAGGAATTCGAGATCCGCACCGAGGACAAGAACCTCCGTAACGAATTGAAGGGCATTAAGTCGCTGCTCGGATCCGAGACCGAGCAATGGTCCAGGGTCGGCGATCAGGTACGAAAAGTTCGCGACCTGTTTGGCCCGAAGACACCGCTCGGCAAGCGCCGCACCACGTTTGCGGATGCGCCCGAACACGATCTTGCCGCGATCGAGGAGGCCTTTGTCGAGCGCGAGCCGTGCACGGTCGTGATCTCCGAAAAGGGCTGGGTGCGCACCCTGAAGGGTCATGTCGAGGATATTTCGGGGCTGACCTTCAAGACCGACGACAAGCTCGACCACGCCTTCTTTGCCGAGACCACGTCGAAGCTGCTGATATTCGCGACCAACGGAAAGTTCTATTCGCTCGACGTCGCAAAGCTGCCTGGCGGCCGCGGCCATGGCGAGGCGATCCGGATGTTCATCGACATGGAGCCCGACGTCGCGATCGTGTCGCTGTTCGTCAACAAGGGCGGCCGCAAATTCCTGATCGCGAGCCTCGAAGGGCAGGGCTTCGTCGTCAACGAGGACGATTGCGTCGGCAACACCCGCAAGGGCAAGCAGGTGCTCAACGTCGAAATGCCGAACGAGGCCTGCGCGATCGCGACCGTTGCCGGTGATACCGTTGCCGTCATCGGCACCAACCACAAGATGGTGCTGTTCCCGCTCGACCAGGTGCCGGAGATGGCGCGCGGCCGCGGCGTGCGCTTGCAAAAGTACACCAGCGCCAAACTCTCCGACGTCGCGGTATTCGATTCCAAGGCGGGGCTCGCCTGGAAGGATTCCGCCGGCCGCGACCAGAGCATGAGCTGGAAGGATCTGGCCGAGTGGCGCGGCAACCGCGCCGACGCCGGCCGCCTCGCACACGGCCTGCCGAAGTCGAACAAGTTTTTGCGGGGCGTGGAGTAGCCGTCGTCCCGGCCTTGAGCCGGGACCTATAACCACAGGTATTTGCGGTTATCCCAAGTGGCTGCTCCAGCTCCCTCCAAATCGACGGCCTTGGGGTATGGCTCCCTGCGTTCGCAGGGACAACGCAGAATCCTTTGACTGGATCGTGCTTCTCGCCGATGCTCCCTCGAAATCGGGGGAGGCGGCGATGCACGAAGCCAGATGGCATCCGTGGACGAGCCTGACAGTTCTCGGCCTCGCGTTGGTGGTGCTGGCGATGCCTGCCGCACTCCACGCCCAATCGATCCCCGGCGCGCTGACCGAATCCGCCAAGGCATTGTCACAGGGGGAATGGCCGGCCTATGCCGGGACCTACGCCGCGTCGCGCTATTCGCCGCTGACGCAGATCGATAGGACCAACGCCAAAAATCTTCACATTGCCTGGCGCTGGAAGTCGCCGGACATGGCGGTCAAGGAGAGGACCGGCGCCGGCCCGAGCGTGGCGAATGAAGCGACGCCGTTGATGGTGGGCGGGGTGCTCTACACCAGCACCTCGCTGTCGCAGGTCGCCGCGATCGACGCCGCCACCGGCGAGACCAAATGGGTGTACGACCCGAAGATTTACGAGAACGGCCTTGGCATTCCCCCCAACCTCGGCTGGCTGCACCGCGGCGTCGCTTATTGGCGGAGCGGCGATGACGAACGGATCGTGATCCTGACCGCGTTCGCGCAGATGATCGCGCTCGACGCCAGGACGGGAAAGCCGGTGCCGTCGTTCGGCAAGGACGGGCGGGTCGATTTGGTCGAAGGACTGGGCCGCCCGATCGACCGCAATTATTACACCATGACGTCGCCGCCGGTGATCGTGCGCGGGGTGATCGTGGTCGGCTCGTCGGTGTTCGACTGGTGGGGAAGCCGGCCGTCGCCGCCCGGCGACGTCAGGGGATTTGACGGGGCGACCGGCCGTCTGCTCTGGACTTTCCACACGGTGGCGCAAGGCGAGGAGCCCGACGCCGAGACCTGGGAGAAGGATTCCTGGAAAGAGGCCGGCAACACCAATGTCTGGGCGCCGATGAGCGCCGACGAAGAGCTCGGCTACGTCTATCTGCCGGTCTCGACGCCGACCAATGATTATTACGGCGGCCATCGCCCCGGTGACGGGCTCTATGGCGAAAGTCTGGTTTGTCTTGACGTGACCACCGGCAAGAAGGTCTGGCACTACCAGCTCGTCCATCATGGCCTGTGGGATTACGACCCGCCGGCCGCGCCCAATTTGATCGACATCACGGTGGCGGGAAAGCCGATCAAGGCAGTGGCGCAAGTGACAAAGCAGGCGTTTGTCTATGTGTTCGACCGCGTCACCGGCAGGCCGGTCTGGCCGATCGAGGAACAGCCGGTGCCGGCCTCCAGCGTGCCCGGCGAGCGTGCGGCGAAAACCCAGCCGATTCCGACCCGGCCCGCGCCGTTCGACATCCAGAGTGCGAGCAACGACAACGTGATCGATTTGACGCCGGAGATTCACAGAGAGGCGATCGATATCGCCTCCGCCTATGACCGTGGCGGCCTTTACACGCCGCCGACCGAGCGCGGCATGATCCAGGTGCCCGGCAATACTGGCGGCGCGAGCTGGGCAGGCGCCGCGGTCGATCCGGAAACCAATACGCTCTATGTCGGAACCCAGCGCCTGCCGACCCTCATCATGATCCGCAAGCCGGAGGCGTCGTGGCAGGGGACGTATGACTATATCGGCCTGCCCAGTTACCTGCCGGGACCGCGCGGCTTGCCGCTGCTCAAGCCGCCATTCGGCAGCATGGTCGCGATCGACATGAACTCCGGCGAGCACCGCTGGCGTATTCCGGTTGGTCGCAGTGTGGCGTTGCGGGCGATCCAGAACCTCGGCATCCGCGAGCAGTTGGGATTGCCCCAGCGCAGCTGGGCGCTCCTGACCAAGACGGTGATGATCGTCGTGCAGATGGGTTATCTCGGTCCGATGCGATTCGTGCCGGGCCTCAATATGCCGATCAGGGATCTGTTCAATCGCGACCCGCATCTATGGGTCTACGACAAGACCACGGGCGAAATGCTGGCGGAGATCGATCTGCCGGCAATGCGACGGGCGCACCGATGAGCTATATGGCCGGCGGCAAACAGTTCATCGTGTTTCCGGTCGGCGGTGCCCAACTGGTCGAGGAACTGATCGCGGTTTCGCTGTAATAGTATTCCTATTTCCAGGCGCTATATGTCAGCGCCATGGCGCACGATCACCACCAGGGGCAGGATCATCACGGCCATGCCCACGCGCATGATCATGCCGGGCACAGCCATGCGCCCGATAATTTCAGCTGGGCGTTCGCGATCGGCGCGGCGCTCAATACGGCCTTCGTCATCGCCGAACTGATCTTCGGCTATGCTGCCAACTCGCTGGCGCTGATTTCCGACGCCGTTCACAATCTCTCCGACGTGATCGCGCTGCTCTTGGCATGGGGCGCGGCCTGGCTTGCGCAGCGGCAGCCGACGCAGCGGTACACCTATGGCTACCGGCGGGCCTCGATCCTCGCGGCGCTGTTCAATGCAGGGCTGCTGCTGGTCGCCGTTGGCGGCATCGTCGTCGAGGCCGTCAATCGCCTGCAGGAGCCGGCACCGGTCGCGGGCTGGACCGTCGTGGTGGTCGCAGCCATCGGCATCGTCATCAATGGAGGCACCGCCTTGATGTTCATGCGCGGCCGCCATGGCGACCTCAATATTCGCGGCGCCTATCTGCACATGGTCGCCGACGCCGGCGTCTCGTTCGGCGTGGTGATCGCCGCGCTGGTGATCATGGTGACGGGATGGTTGTGGGTCGACCCGGTCATCAGCCTCGTGATCGCGGCCGTGGTGTTCTGGAGCGGGTGGGGGCTGGCGCGTGACAGCGTCAACCTCGCACTCGACGGCGTGCCGCGTGGCATCGAGCTGGCGCAGGTGAGGGATTATCTCGCCGGACTTGCCGGCGTCGCCGAAATCCATGACCTGCACATCTGGGCCATGAGCACCAACGAGACCGCGCTGACGGCGCATCTGGTGCGGCCCGACGGCACCGACGACGCCTTCCTGCGCCGGGTCTGCGAGGAGCTTGCGCACCGTTTCAACATCCACCACGCCACGCTGCAGATCGAATCCAGCGGTGAGGTCTGCAAGCTCGCGCCGGCCGAGAAAGTGTAGGCGGCAGCGAGCTTGCGCCGGTGCAAATTCCGGCCTAGCCTCTTTCGTACCGGGGACAAAGCAGGCTCCCCGTCAGACGGTCCACCGTCCAAGCTCTGCGCACCGCTCGACGTGTCGAGTTGCGCATGAAAGCATGGATCGATGACCGGCATTTCCACAAAATCACGGCCTTCAACCGCCACGTCGCTGATCAAGCTGCTCTATGTCGCGCGAGGTTTGCGCGGCTTCGGCGACGGTTTTGCGATCATCATCCTGCCGGCCTACATGACGCTGCTGGGTTATGACGCCGTCGCGGTCGGCATTGTCGCGACCGCCTCGCTATTGGGCACGGCCCT
The DNA here is from genome assembly GCA_017305715.1 of Hyphomicrobiales bacterium. Taxonomy (GTDB): domain Bacteria; phylum Pseudomonadota; class Alphaproteobacteria; order Rhizobiales; family Xanthobacteraceae; genus Bradyrhizobium. The sequence continues at coordinate 75,422 of JAFKKG010000036.1, forward strand.
TCTGACCCTGATCGTCGGCTGGATCGCGCCTCGCCATGATCTGCGTCCGCTGTTGATGTTCGGCGCCGGCCTGATGGCGGCGACCGGTATGGCATTTCCGGGCGTCGAGCATTTCGTTTTGATCGTGCTGGTCGCCTTCATCGGCACCATCAACCCATCCGGTGGCGATCTCGGCGTGCTGGTGCCGCTCGAACACGCCGTGCTGGCACACAGCAGCACGGACGAACGCCGCACGCAGATCTTTGCCCGCTACAGCCTGATCGGCGCGCTCGCCACCGCGGCAGGCTCGCTCGCGGCGTCGTTGCCCGATTTCCTCGTCGCCGGCGGCAGCACGAAACTCGGCGCGTTCCGGCTGATGTTTTACGCTTATGCGGCGCTCGGTATTCTCTGCGCCGCGCTCTATCGCCGTGTCCCGCATACGCAGGGCGAGGAGAGGGCGCCGCAAACGCCGCTCGGGCCCTCGCGCGGCACGGTCTACAAGCTGGCCGCGCTGTTCAGCATCGACGCGTTTGCCGGTGGCTTCGTCGCCCAATCGCTGCTGGTGCTCTGGCTGTTCGAGCGCTTCGACCTCTCGCTGTCGGCGGCGGGATTGTTCTTTTTCTGGTCGAGCACGCTGAGCGCCTTCTCCTATCCGGTCGCGGCATGGCTCGCCAGGCGCATCGGCCTCGTCAACACCATGGTGTTCACGCATATCCCCTCCAGCGTGTTCCTGATCCTGGCGGCGTTCTCGCCCAATCTGTATCTAGCGCTGGGATTGCTGTTGCTGCGCTCGGCGTTGTCGCAAATGGACGTGCCGACCCGCACCTCCTACGTCATGGCGGTCGTAACGCCGGCGGAGCGTCCCGCCGCGGCCAGCGTGACCGCAGTGCCGCGCAGCCTCGCGTCCGCGATCAGCCCGGCGATATCGGGCGCGCTGCTGATGACGGCGTTCTCCGGCCTGCCGCTGGTGGTTTGCGGCACCCTGAAGATTGCCTACGACCTCGCGCTGCTATTCTCGTTCCGGCACATCAAGCCGCCGGAGGAGATATCTTGATCAGGCGAGGCTGATTTTGCAGCCATTGCCTCTTCGAACTTTCGCCGGAAGCATCTATATTCGTGCCACGCAATCGCGACGCGAGGATTGGCCATGCATTCCCATTCAATCGACCAGTGGACGCACGATCACGTGTTCCTTGGCGCCCGGCATGCCCGACATGAGCGCCGGACCTGGTTCGTGGTGGCGCTGACCACCGTGATGATGGTCGGTGAAATAGCCGTCGGGTGGTTTTCCGGATCGATGGCGCTGTTGGCCGATGGCTGGCACATGGCGACCCACGCCGCCGCGCTCGGGATCGCGGGGCTTGCCTATCTGTTCGCGCGCCGGCAGGCGGGCAATTCGCATTTCACCTTCGGCACCGGCAAGTTCGGCGACCTCGCGGCCTTTTCCAGCGCGATCATCCTGGCGATGATCGCGGTTCAGATCGCCTATGAAAGCGTGGTTCGGCTGGTGAATCCGGTGCCGATTGCCTATGGCGAGGCCATTGCGGTTGCGGTGCTCGGTCTTGCCGTCAATCTCGTCAGCGCGTGGCTGTTGCGCGACGATCATGACCATCATCATGGTCACGATCATGCCCATGGGCATCACCACCACGACAACAATCTTCGTGCCGCCTACGTTCATGTCATGGCCGACGCTGCGACGTCGATCCTCGCCATCGCGGCACTTCTGATGGCGATGTATGCGAAATGGGTCTGGGCCGACCCGGTTGTCGGCATTGTTGGCAGTGTCGTGATCGCGAGCTGGGCCGTCGGGTTGATCCGTGCTTCCGGTGCCGTATTGCTTGACGTCAATGCCGATGAAGATCTCGAAGGCACCATTCGCAGCCGGATCGAAACCAAGGGCGACCGCGTTACCGATCTTCATCTGTGGCAAGTCGGCCCCGGGCATCGCGCGGCCGTGATCTCCGTTATCTCCGACAACCCGCTGCCGCCTGCCACCTACAAGCGCCGGCTCGGCGGTCTGCAGGGTCTCAGCCACGTCACGATCGAGGTCGAGACCTGTCCGCATACGCAGGCATCCTAGAGGGCGCTGCTGACACTTGTCGCCATTCTTCGGAAAAGTTCGCGCGACGCGTGTTTTTTGACTCGCGCGCGTGATCGGTCGCGATCATATGGTCTCCCAAGCGTCGCATCCGATGGCGCGGCAGAGCGCGGGAGGACGAAGTGGGCGAATGGGTCGGTGTCGCAATTGCTTTGGTATCGAGCTCTCTCGGTGGGACCGCGGCAGCGATCACGCGCTATCTCGCCGGCAATACCGATCCGATCACCATGGCGATCCTGCGCTGGGGGATCGGCTTTTGCTGCGTGCTGCCCGCTGCGCTGCTCTTGAAGGCGCGATGGCCGCAGCGTAGCGACTGGCCGGCCGTCGCGGCGCTGGGCTTTTGCTTCTTCGGCGTGTTCTTTGTCCTCTACAACATCGCGATGTCCTACACGACCGCGGCGCGCGCCAGCCTCGCGCTGGCGACGCTGCCGCTGCATACCATGGTGGTCGGCGCCGTGCTCGGCATCGAGCCATTGACGAAACGGAAGTCGATCGGTGTCGGCATCGCGGTGCTCGGCGTCTTCGCCGCGCTTGCATCGGGGCTGTCGAGCGCGCCGGCCGGCGCCTGGCGCGGCGAACTGATCATGACGGCAGCCGTCTTGTGCATGGCCTTCTATAACGTCTGGTCCCGTCCGTTCATCCGGCGATCGAGCGCGCTCGGCTTCCTCACCGTCGGCATGGGCGCCGGCGCAGCCGCGCTGATCCTGGTGGGGGCGCTGACCGGGAGCGCTGCCACGCTCAGCCATTTCGACACGGCGCAATGGATCGCAGGGCTTTATCTCGGCATTGCCGGCGGCGCGCTGGCGTTCATCCTGTGGGTGCTGGCGCTGGAGCGCGCATCGCCCACTCGCGTCGCCACCACCATGACCGTCAACCCGCTGGCCGCCGGGTTGCTCGCCACGCAACTCGTCGGCGAGCCGATCACGCCCAATCTCGTGCTGGGATTGATCGCGGTGTTCGCCGGCATCTGGATCGCGACCTCGACGGTCAGCAAGCCGTTGAATGCATGACCTCATGCGGCGGCGATCGCCTCGATCTCGATCAGGAGATCTGGGCCATAGAGTTTTGACACCTCGACCAGCGTCACCGCGGGCGCGGCCGGCGGCGTGACGGTGGCAAAGAAGCGATTTCGTGCCTCGCGGTAGCGCCCGAGATTATCCATTTCGGTGAGAAACACCGTGAGCTTTACCAAATTGGCGGCCGTGCACCCGCTCGCCTGCAGTGCGACGGTGAGGTTCGCGAACACCTGTTCGGCTTGCGCGGCGAAGTCGTTCTTGCCGACCACGTTGCCGTCGCGGTCGACCGCGGTCTGACCGGCGATGAAGACGAGGCGGCCGGGGCTGACGTCGGCGATCTGCGAATAGCCGGGCGGGGTGCCCAGTTCAGGTGGATTGATGCGCCGGATCGACGGCGTTTTGTCGCTTGTCATGGCAGTCCTCCCAGTTTCCGCATCATATCTCAGCCCGGGGCGGATCGTTGCGCAACAGGAACAGCGCCAACAGCGCCGCGAGGCTGAGCGCCGAGGAGACGATCAGGACGCGGCTGCCCATGGTGTCGATCAAGAGGCTGAACAGCAGCGGAGCGGCGGCCTGCGCCATCCGCGCCGGTGCGCCGATGATGCCGAGGCGATAGCCGTAATTCTGGGGGCCAAAGATCGCCAGCGGCAGCGTGCCGCGCGCGATGGTGAGGATGCCGTTGCCGGCGCCGTAGAACAGCGCGAATACACTGGCCGCGCCGCCGCCGGCCAGAGCGAGAATCGCAGTACCGATCGGATTCGTGATGCAGGCGAGCTTGGTCGAGACCAGCGGATGGAAGCGGCTGAGGAAGCCGGCCTCGAAAATGCGGGCTGCCACTTGCGCCGGGCCGATCAGCGCGCCCGCGAATACCGCTTGTCCGTGGGTCGCGCCGGCGGCTTCCATGATCCGGGGCAAATGCGCGGCCATCGCGCCGGTGACGGTCCAGGCGGCGGCGAACACGAAGGCCAGCAGGATCATGGTGCGGTCGATCGGGATATGCGGCTTGACGGCGGAAGCGACCGCGGCCTTGGCGCCCTTGACCGCCGGTAGCATCCATAAATTGATCGGCAGGCCGATCAGGATATGCGCCGCCGCCCAGGCAAAACAGGTGTTGCGCCAGCCGATGGTTTCCAGCCCCCAGGCCGAGAGCGGCCATCCTACGGTGGAGGCAAAACCCGCGATCAGCGTGATCCCGGTGATCGAGCGCCGCGCCGCATCGCCATAGATGCGCCCGAGTGCCGCGAACGCCGCGTCGTAGAGGCCGCCGGTCATGCCGATGCCGAGCAGCAGCCAGGCGAGGACCATCACCGGGACGGAAGTGCTGAACCCGAGCAGCGTCAGTCCCACGGCGAATACCACATTGGACATCGACAGCACTGGCCGGCCGCCGACCAGGTCGATCTGCCGGCCGATGCGCGGGCCGAGCAAAGCCGAGAGCACCAGGGAGGCGGAGAAAGCGGCAAAGATCCAGTTCGACGACACGCCGAGATCGCGCGCGATCGGATCGGCCAAAATCGCCGGGAGATAATAGCTCGACGCCCAGGCCAGCGTCTGCGTGGTGCCAAGCGCCAGGATAATGGGGAGGGGGCTTGCGCTCATGGCCTGTTTGCGTTGCGCCGGCTTGTCGTTCGTGTTGCCGTCATGGCCACCCTGCCGGAATCGAGTTGTCTATATTAATAGACAACTCAAAAAACGGCCGCCATGACTGTTTAGTGGCAACAGCGTTGCTTTTTTGGATGGAAGGCGGCGAGGCGCTCATGCCTGGATCATCATCCGTCGCGACCAATAGAGGGCGAGGGGCCCAAGCAGAATGCCGGCCGCCAGCACGGCAAACGCGGCCGTCCACGCCGACGCACTCGACGGTCCGCCGGCTGCATCCAGCGCGACGCCAAGCGCCCAGGCACCGAGGGCCGACAGGCTGAAGCCAACGGTTGAATGCACGGCCATCGTGGCGCCGCGGTAGTTGGGATCGGCGGCCATCGTCATCCCCGATGTCAGTGCGCCGGAATCGGCGGGCACCGTGATGGCGTAGACCAGGATCAGCGGCAGCAGCAGCCATGGCGACTGGTCGGCAAACGCGCCGATCAACAGAGCCACGACGGCAGAACTCAGCATCACGGCGGTGATGGCGCGATGCCGGCCGAACCGGATCGCGCATTCATTGCCGAGAATGCTGGCCGGCATCGCCAGCACGGAGAACAGCACGCTGACGACCACGGGCGTCAGGATCGATCCGTCCGAATTCTTCGCCGCCACGAACGTCCAGAACGCGACGAGCCAGGTCCGGATGCCGTACAGCTCAAAGCAGTGCGCGCCATAGCCGAGCACGAAGCCCATGGCGTTGGTGTTGCGGAACACCGGCGCGAAATCCAGGAGGCGCCCTGGCGCGGGCTTCGGCGTCACCGGCCGCAGCAGGAAACAGACCGAAAGCATCACCAGCGGGCCCAGCGCGGTCACCAGGAAGGCGGCGCGCCAGCCCCAGGCGTCCGCGACAAGCTGCGAGACCAGGAACGACAGCCCGACGCCGAACGAAAAGCTCGACGTGTACAGCGTGATCGCGCGGGACGAATCTCCCGGCTCAAGCCGGTCGGTCAACGCCTTGAGGCCCGGCATGTAGGCGCCCGCAAAGCCGATGCCGGCAATCGCGTTGAACAACGCCCCGGACCAGAGACCGGTGGCAAACAGGCCGAACAGCAGTGTGCCGAGCGCACTGACCGCCGAACCCGCCATCAGAATCCTGCGCGCGTCGATCCGGTCGGTCAGCGTCGCCAGCAGCGGCACGGTCAGCATGTAGCCGGCGGCACCCGAGCCCGCCAGCAGCCCGGCCTGCGCGCCGCTCAGATGCCATTCGGGGATCAGGAACGCGGCCAGAATGGACGGCACCACGACGTGAGGGAGCAGGCTGCCGAGCTGCCCCATGCACATCGCGACGATGACGGATCGGCCGTTCAAGGAAATGCGTTTCACCCCGATTTGCTCACGATGCGCAACCGCATCCTGCTTTGCCTTGTTGCTTGGCATTTGCACCTTCTGCGCAACAGGCGTCAACGGTTGATGGCGCCGGTTCGTCGCAGCGCTGGCTTGCGCCTGGAGCGGCTGCAAACGCCGGTTTCAAGGCAACACCAGTTCGACACGTCGTGCGGCTTCGTGATAGTGGCGGCGCGGTGCCCGAAATGACGTCGATCGAGTCATTCCGCGGGAGCCTGTCGTCTCCCGCGAGGCGGGGGAGCCAGTAGGCCGCGGCTTCTCGGTTCTATCATCGGCGCCTCTGGAATACTGGATCGTCCGCCTTCGCGGACGACGACAGTTGGTGTGACAAGCTTTCGCAGTCTCGCGGCGCGTTGCGCCCGAGCTTTGCCAGAAATTCTCCGCCCTCTCCAAACTGAGGGCGCAGGGAATGCCGGATGCGCGCTGCACCCGCGGTCTCGTGTGCGGATTGTGCTAAGAATGCTGCACACGAGCATACAGGGCAGCGGAGAACATCCGACATTCCCTGCGCGATGGCTTTACGGCTTATCACGTGCTCTCCCCGGAGAACGGCTCTTTTGCCTCCGTCGCGCCCTGGGAAGTCAGACGCCCCCAGGAGCATGGACGCCAGCAACGCGGCGTCAGGACCACACGTCTTTGCCGTACGCTTCGGCCGCGCTCGTCGGGCGACAACCTCCACGTCCACCGCTCCCCGCCCAACGTCCGTGACGACGGCCGACGCCCTTCTGACCAGGGCGGGATGGGCAAAGTCGTAGCCCTGATTTGCCATTTCTGAAAAGCGAAATATTTTTCATTTCGGCTCTTGACACGACTTCCGAAAATCGGAAGGTGATTTGCCCGACGGGGGGGTGGCGCGCATCGCAGACCCCGGGGTCGGGCGGCGCGTGAACTATCCGCGCGGTCCCCAGAGAATGACGGCCGCGCCGACCAGACATATGCAGGCGCCGCCGATGTCCCAGCGGTCAGGACGCGTATTCTCAACCACCCAAAGCCAAACCAGTGACGCGACAATGTAGAGGCCGCCATAGGCGGCGTAGGCACGCCCCGCTGCCTCGGTTTCGACCAGGGTCAACAGATACGCAAAAAGAATCAGCGATACGACACCCGGAACCAACCACCACGCGGGCTTGCCAAGGCGAAGCCAACCCCAGAAGGCAAAACAGCCCGCGATCTCGGCGACGGCAGCGCCGATATAGACAATAACGGTTTTCATCAATCCAACTTCTCACGAGGCCCGTTGCCGTTCAAGGCAGCGGCTTGTGCCGTTGACCGTCAAGCCCGGCGAGCACGGATGCGGTTTTTCGATCAACGACCACATCACGCCGATTGTTCGCTTTGAACAGCGCTTGGACGATGGAGCCTATGGCGCCCGACAAAGCGGTACGACTTGACAGTCGTCCATATATCCATAAGTCTGGATATATGGAATCAGAACAAGCCATTCTCGCGCTCGCGGCACTCGCCCAGCCGACCCGGCTGGATGTGTTTCGCCTGCTGGTGAAGCACGAGCCGGAAGGGCTCGCGGCCGGCGACGTCGCCAAGGCGCTGGCGGTGCCGCAGAACACCATGTCGTCGCATCTGGCGATTCTGTCGCGCGCGGGACTGGTGACGGCGCAGCGCTTCAGCCGCTCGATCGTCTACCGCGCCGATCTCGACGCGTTCCGGGCGGTCATGCTGTTCATGGTCAGGGACTGTTGCGATGGCCGGCCGGAAATCTGCGCGCCGCTGGTCGAAGACCTGACGCCGTGCTGTCCGCCCGCCAGAAAAAAGCGCGCTCATGCAAAAGTTTGATGTGCCGCGCCGCCTGACCGCGGAAGCCCTCGGCACCGCGATACTGGTCGCCACCGTCGTCGGCTCCGGTATCATGGCGGAGACGCTGACCAAGGACGTTGCGCTGCTGCTGCTCAGCAATACGCTGCCGACCGGCGCGATCCTCGTGGTGCTCGTCAGCATTCTCGGGCCCATTTCGGGGGCGCATTTCAATCCGGCGGTTACGCTGGTGTTTGCGCTCCGGCGCGAGCTGCCGCCGCGCGAGGCGTTGTCGTATGCGATCGCGCAGATTGCGGGCGGCATCGCCGGCACCATGCTGGCGCACGCGATGTTCGCGCTGCCGCTGATGGATGCGTCCGTGAAAGTGCGGACCGGCGGTGCGCAATGGCTGGCCGAAGCGGTGGCGGCGTTCGGTCTCGTTGCGACCATCCTCGCCGGCATCCGGTTCAACCGCCCGGCGATTCCCTGGCTGGTCGGGCTCTATATTACGGCGGCCTACTGGTTCACGTCGTCGACGTCGTTTGCCAATCCGGCCGTCGCCATTGCCCGCTCGCTGACCAACACGTTTTCAGGGATACGTCCGACCGATCTACCCGGCTTCATCGCCGCCGAACTGTGCGGCGCCATCATCGCCATGCTGCTGATGGGTTGGCTGCTGCGCGGGGCAGGCGAGGTGGGCGCAACGACAAAGGAGGCCCATTCATGAGCGTGACGATCTATCACAACCCGTCCTGCGGCACCTCGCGCAACACGCTGGCGATGATCCGCCAGAGCGGCGAAGAGCCTGAAGTGATCGAGTACCTGAAGACCCCGCCAAGCCGCGCCCGGCTGGTTGAGCTGATCGCCGCGTTGGGCATTTCTGCGCGGGCGCTGTTGCGCGAAAAGGGCTCGCCCTATGCGGAGCTCGGCCTTGCCGATCCCAAATGGAGCGACGACGAACTGATCGATTTCATGCTGGCCCACCCGATCCTGATCAACCGGCCGATCGTGGTGACGCCGAAGGGCGTAAAACTGTGCCGGCCGTCGGAGCTGGTGCTCGAACTGCTCGATCGTCCCGTCGAGACGTTCGTGAAGGAGGACGGCGAGGTCGTCGCGCGCGCAAGCTCGTAACGGGCGGCGGGCCTTTCGTCCGTCACGATTGCGCGGCATAATGCAACTATGGAACTCACGCCCCGCTTGCGCCTGATGAACTGGCTCGTCAACCAGAGCCTGACCGGCCTGCCCGAAAACGATCTGCTCCGCGGCTTTTGCGAGCGCTGCCGCGCCCACGGCCTGGAGCTGTCGCGTTCGCTCGTCTTCATCGACACGCTGCACCCGGTGTTCGAGGGGCGCGGATTTCGCTGGAACGATTCCCGGACCAACGAGAGCGAACGTTTTGAGTATGGTTCGAGCAGCGAGGGCACCGCTGCGGAAAACTGGCGGCGCTCGACATTCCATCATCTGCTCGAGACCGGCGGCGACGAACTGCTGATCGATCTGTCCGATTGCGCAGGGCTCGAGTTCAACATGATCGAGGAGCTGACCGCCAAGGGGCACAAGCATTTCCTCTCCTTCGTGCACCGTTTCGGCGAAGCCGGCACCATGGGCCAGATGGACTGCTTCTATTCGACCTGGGTGACCCGGCGCGAGGAGGGATTTGGCGAGCAGGGGCTCGCCGCGCTGCGCGACCTCGTGCCGGTGCTCGGGTTGGCGATCAAATCCGCAGCCCAGGCCGAGGTGGCGCGGACGCTGGGGCGGGTCTATCTCGGCCGCGACGCCTCCGAGCAGGTGCTGCGCGGCCGCATGTCCCGCGGCGTCACCGAGCGCATCAAGGCGGTGTTGTGGTTTTCGGATTTGCGCGGCTCGACCGCGATCAGCGAGAGCATCGAGCCCGGCCAGATCATTCCCTTTCTCAACGACTACGCGCAGGCCTCGATCGACGCCATCCACGAGGCCGGCGGCGAAGTGCTGAAACTGATCGGCGACGGCGTGCTGGCGATGTTCACGCATGAGAACATGGCCGTTGCCAAACGCGCCGCGCTGCGCGCCGAGCATCGTTTCCGGCGCAACATGGCCGCGGTCAGCGCCCGCCGTGCCGCCGAGGGCCTGGCGGTGACGACGGCCCATTGCGGCCTGCATATCGGCGAGGTGTTTTATGGCAATATCGGCAGCGAGGACCGGCTCGATTTCACCGTCGTCGGCCCCGCCGTCAACGAGGTCAGCCGCATCGCCTCGATGTGCCGCTCGGTCGACCGGGAATTGCTGACGTCGCAGGATTTTCGCACCGGTCTCGACGCGGCGGGCCGCAACTTCCTGGTTTCCACCGGCCGCTACGCGCTGCGCGGCATCGGCCGCGCGCAGGATCTCTACACGCTGGATCCGGATATCGCGTCGGATGAGGTTGTGGCCGGCAGATACGAGCGCTATCTCGGGAGCTAAGTCGATTTGGCCCGCTGCGTGTACAGGCTTGCGGCGACCAGCGAAAACACCGTCAGCACCACGCCGAGCGCGAACAGCGCGTCATGCGAGATCGTCGCGGCCAGCCAGACGCCGATCGCCGACATCATCATCTGCCAGAAGCCGAGCAGTGCGGAGGCCGCGCCCGCCTTCTCGCCGAACGGGGAAAGCGCCTGTGCCGTCCCCAGGGGATTGACGATGCCCATGCCGAGCAGGAACACGCTGGTTGCGGCGAGAAACGACAGGAAGGTCGGGCTGTACAGCGACGCCAGCAGGATGGCGATGGCGCCGGCGACGGCCGCCACCAACCCGCCGCGGATCGAGCGGTCGAGCCCGTAACGCGGGGCCAGTTTGGTCGCCAGCATTCCGGCGGCGAACACGATCATGACCGTGCCCGCGAAGAACAGGCCGAGCTGGATCGGCGTAAAATGCATCGCCTCGATCAGGATGCGCGGCGCGGCCGAGAACATCGAGAACAGTCCGCCCATGATCAGGCTCACGGTTGCGGCCGGCACCACGAAACGCCGGTCGGCGATCAGGCCAAAATAGTTTTTCGCGATCGCCAGCGGATCGAGCGGCGTGCGCGTCGCGTGGTGGGTTTCGCCCAGCACGGCGCCGTAAGCCACCGCGCCCAGCACGGCAAAGGCCGCGACGAGGGCGAATTCAGACCGCCAGCCGAAATAGTGCTCGAGCGCGCCGCCGAGCAGCGGCGAGAAACCGGGGGCCGCCGCCATCGCGATCATGATGAGCGCCATCACGCGCGCCAGCGCCGCGCCCGAATACATATCGCGCGCGATCGCCCGCGACAGCACCGACGTGGCGCAGGCGCCCGCGGCCTGGATCACGCGGCCGGTCAGGAGATTGGGGAGGTCCGTGGCCAGGCCGCACCAGACGCTGCCGGCAAAGAACACGGCAAAACCGATCAGAACCGGCCAGCGGCGGCCGTAACGGTCCGAGATCGGCCCGACCACGAGCTGGCCGACCGCGAACACCGCGAGGAAGATGGTGATGGCGGATGTCACCGCCGCGCTGGTCACCTTCAGCGAGGCCGCCATCTGCGGCAGCGAGGGCAGCAGGATGTTGGTCGCCAGCGTCCCGGTGGCGGCCAGGCCCGCCAGCACGGCGATTTGCAGTACGGTGTAGGAGGCTTCCGGGCGGGGACGGCTCGTGTCGATCGCGACGGTCTGGTCGGCCATGGAGCGTTCCCGGATTCGATAAAATTATAATGATCATATGACGCGAGGCTGGAAACCGGAAGGGCGCAATGAGGGCCCTGCAGCAACTTCCCGTCAAGATTGCTATCCAATCGCTGCAAACGCTTCAAGCGATTTCCTGCTCCGTTGCCAACCCGAAGCCGCCGGGTTTACACTGGCACCATCATGATGATGCGCTCCCTCCATATCGCTTCGGTCTTCTTCCTGGGCCACTGACGGCGCCGCCGTTTGGCGACCGGAAGTCAATTTGCGGATGGCGATACCGCCGGCCGCATTCCCCTAGGACCGAATGAGCCCAACCGACCCTGCTTCGAGCAGGGCGGTGGTGGCTGACGATATGAGGATTTTTTATGCCTGCCCATGAACGCGAACCCGCGCGCGCCCTCAGCGACGCGCAGATACGGCAATTTATCGAAGACGGATTTGTGCGGCTCGACCGCGCCTTTGCGAAGGAACTGGCCGACCAGGGTCGCGAGATCATGTGGCGCGACCTGCCATGCGATCGCGATGATCCTGCGACGTGGACGCGCCCGGTGATCCGGCTTGGTTATTATGGCGACGAGCCGTTCAGACGCGCGGTCAACAGTTCCATGCTCCATGCGGCGTTCGACCAGTTGGTCGGAGCGGGGCGCTGGCGGCCGCGTCCCAATCTGGGCACCTTCCCGGTGCGCTTTCCGCATCCGGACGATCCCGGGGACGCCGGCTGGCACATCGATGTCAGCTTTCCCGGCCCGTCCAGCGATCCGGGCGAGCGTCAGGATTTTTCGTCGTGGCGCGCCAATGTCACCTCGCGCGACCGGGCGCTATTGATGCTGTTTCTGTTCTCGGATGTCGGCGAACATGACGCGCCCACGCGTATCAAGATCGGCTCGCATCGGGACATCGCGCGGGTTCTGGAACCGGCGGGCGAGGTAGGGGTATCTCACGCCGCCGTTGGCCAGGCGGGAGTGGCGCTGGACCGGCCGGAGGCGCTGGCCACCGGCGAGGCGGGGACGGTCTATCTCTGCCATCCCTTCCTGGTGCACGCGGCGCAGATGCATCAGGGGACGCAGCCGCGCTTCATGGCGCAGCCGCCGCTGCATCCGGCCGAACCGTTCAGGCTCGAGCGGGAGGACGGCAATTACTCGCCGGTGGAAATCGCCATCCGGCTGGCTTTGAGGGAAAAGCGCGGTTGAGCGTGCAGCCGCCCGGACCGGCGGCGCAACCTCAGTACGCCCGCAGCGCGGGTCCGTCGCCGACCATGTCCGGCTGCCGGGCCAGCGAAACCGCCGGTGACATCAGGATCACCAGTGCCTGCGCGGCGAAGATCGCGGCGGCAAGGTACAAACACGCTTCCGCGCTGTAGAGGCCGCCGACGATGGCGCCGAGCGCCGAGCCGAGCGGACGCGCGCCATAGCTCGTGATGTTGATGGCGGAGACGCGTCCGAGCAGCGACGGCGGCGTCACCGACTGGCGCAGCGTGGTGGTCGAGATCACCCACAGGATCGGGCCGACGCCGAGCAGGAAGAAGCTCAGGCCCGCGAGCCAGGGTGAGGCCATGAAGGTGGTCAGCGCCATGACCATGGCCGCGGCGAAACCGGTCACGGGGCCGAGCGCGATGACGGTGCCGAAGGGCAGCCGGCGCATCACCCGCGTCGCTGCGAGCGCACCGACCACCATCCCGACGCCATACATCGCCAGCGTCGTGCCGATGCCGGCTGCCGAAAGGCCGAAGCGGCGCACCGCGTAAGGCACGAACACCGACAGGATGACGAAAAAGGCCGCGCCAAAGACGAATTGCGTGATGAACACCGGCCGCAGCAGCGGATGATGCAGCACGAAAGCGGCGCCTTCCTTGATGTCCTGCAGCGGATGCCGCCGCGGCGCGGGGGCGCGGGCCGGCTCATAGATGCCCGACAGCAGCACCACCGCGATCACGGAAAGCGCCGCGGCGAATCCAAAGGCGGGCGCTGCACCGACCCATCCGACCAGCACGCCGCCGAGCGCGGGGCCGCTGGCAAACGCAACGGTGCGCGCGAGCTCGATCCGCGCATTCGCCGCCGGCAGTTGTTGCGGATTCACCAGCGAGGGCACCAGCGCTGGCGCCGCGACGCTGTAGGCGACCGTGCCGCAGACCGCAATGAAGCCGAGCAAGGCCAGCAGCGGCAGCGTCATCCATCCCTGCCAGATCAGCAGCAGGATGGCCGCCAGTGCCACCGCCCGCAGCGCTTCGGAGCCCGCCATCAGCCAGCGCCGCGAGATGCGGTCGGCGAGCAGGCCCGCCGGAATCGCAAACAGGATGAAGGGCAGCGTCAGCGCGGTCTGTAGCAGACCGGTCTGGCCTTCGCCGACGCCGAGCAGCAGCACCGCGACGATCGGGGCGGCGGCCAGCGCGATCTGCTCGGCCGATTGCGCGGCGAGGTTGGACCAGGCGAGGCGGTTGAAGGTCGGCGGCAGCGTCGTGTCGGCGGCGGGCATGATTTGATTCCCTGAGCATTCGTTTCGCCGTCATTGTCTGACCGCAGCACGATCGAACCCACCCGTTTCCCGACAAGCAAAAAGCCCGCCGCGTGGAACCGCGGCGGGCTTCTTTCAATTTGCAACTTGAACGGCGGATTACGACTTCGGTCCGAGCGTCGCTTTCCCCGTGCCCGAGATGGTGTTGGGCGGCGCATCGGCAGGTGCGGCCGGCGCCGCAGGCGCCTCGGACGGATGGGCGAGCTTCTGGGCCGCCAGCGCATTGGTGAGGCTGGTCAGCGCATCCGGTCCGGCTGCAAAACCGGCCTCGGTGAGGATCTTGTCGATGATCGGCTTGAACGCCGAGACCGACAGCAACTGGCTTGCAAGCCCGTCGCCCAGACCGAGATTGCCGCCGCCGGCTCCAGCTCCGCCGCCGATGCCGCCACCGCCGCGGCCGAGCAGGCTGCCGGTATCGAAGATCCGGATGTCCGAAATCTTCTCGATCGGCTTGACCGCTTCGGCCAGCGCGCTCGGGATGATGTTGAGGCGGGCGAGGTTGAGGTCGTATTCGATGATCTCAGAGCCGAGCTTGTTGCGGGCCTCGGCCTTGAGGGCTGCGACCTCGGCCTCGGCCTCGCCGAGCGCCTTGACGCCGGTCGCGCGCGTCGTCGCGGCGGCGGCATCGGCCCGGGCGAGCACGTTGATCGCTTCGGCCTTGTTGGCGGCGGCCTGCCGTTCGGCCTCCGCCATCACGGTGATCGGCATCGCGTCGGTTTCGGCGACCTTGCGCGCCGCGATCACGTTGATGATCTTGTCGCGCTCGGCGATTTCGGTGGCCCGCGCCGTCGTGACCTTTTCCTCGGCCGCAATCGCCAGCGCGCGCGCCGTCTCGGCGATGGTCTGCGCTTCGGATTGTTCCTTGTTCTTGTTGGCGACGACGATCGCGGCTTCCTGCGCCACGACCTGGAGATCGCGGTCCATCTCGGTGGTGCGGCGCTTGACCGCCAGATCGGCCTCGATCTTGCGGGTGTCGCGCAACTGGTTGGCTTCGGTCTGCTTGTTGGCGACCGCCAGTTCCTGCTGGATGCGGTACTCGGCTTCGTTCTGCAACGCGGTCTGTTCGACCTGCGCGGTCTGCGCGCGCATCGCGGCGGTCTTGTTGGCGATGTCGCGCTGCTGCGCCAGTTCCGCCTCGCGCTTGGTGGCCTCGATCGTCAGCGTGGTCTGGCGCGCGACGAGGTCCTGCTGGGCGATGTTGACCTCCGTGGTGCGGACGATCTGGTTGCGCTCCTGCTCGCGCTCCCTGGTGATCTTGGTCAGCGTCGTGAGGCCGTGGGCGTCGAAGAAATTGCTCGGATTGAAATGCTTGATGTCGCTCTGGTCGAGCCGCGTCAGCGACACCGATTCGAGTTCGAGGCCGTTGTTCTGGATGTCGGCGCCGACCGCGTCCTGCACCGCCTTGACGAAGGTGGCGCGCTGTTCCTGCAACTCCTCGAGATTCATGGTGGCCGCGACCGAGCGCAGGCCATCGACGAATTTGGCTTCGACCAGTTCGCGCAATTCGGCGGCGTCATTGGTGCGGTTGCCGAGCGTTTGCGCCGCCAGCGCGATCGACGATGCATCGGGTTTGACGCGCAGGTAGAATTCGGCGCCGATGTCGACGCGCATGCGGTCCTTGGTGATCAGCGAATCCGGGCCGCCGCGGGCGACTTCCAGCCGCAGCGTCTTCAAATTGACCGCGGCGGTGGAATGGAAGACCGGCAGCACCAGCGAGCCGCCGTCGAGCACGACCTTCTGGCCGCCGAGGCCGGTGCGGACATAGGCTTCATCGCGCGTCGAGCGCCGGTAGAGCCGGGCGAACAACAGGCCCAAGACAAAAACGACGGCGACGCCAATGGCAACGGGTACAGCAAGTTCCCACATATTTTATGCCCTGTTTGATGATTGTATTGGTGCAATGAGATCGGCGGGTGCGGAAATGGCGATGAAGCTCTTGGCGTCGCGGTCGACCAGCAACACGCTGGCGCCGACCGGGAGCGGCGTTGAATCGGCGCTGGCGCGCGCGGTAAGTGTATGCCAGTTGCCGAAGACATCCTTGAGACGGACCTTGCCGGGCAATCCCTGGTCCAGCGGCCCGACCGCGACCTGCGCGACCTTGCCGACGAAATCGGCATCCGAGACCGCATAGGTCTCGTCGCGCGGGATGATGCGGGCGAGGCCACGGCTGGTGCTCCTGATCACGGGGACGCTGCCGACAGCCGCCACCAGCGATGCGATCGCGACCGGCACGGTGGTGCCGAGGGTGTGTGCGACGCCCTGCAGCAAAAATCCTTCGATCGAGAAGACGCCGAGCGCCAGGATGATCAGTATCAGCAGGGGCAGGCGCCCGGCATTGATCCAGAGAAACAGGCCATCCAGTCCATGATGGCCGCCGCTGTCGGCCGAAGCATCGTGGCCGAACAGGTCGCTGAGCGAAAAACCGATGACGGTCGTCAG
This sequence comes from Hyphomicrobiales bacterium, assembly GCA_017305715.1. Classification (GTDB taxonomy): domain Bacteria; phylum Pseudomonadota; class Alphaproteobacteria; order Rhizobiales; family Xanthobacteraceae; genus Bradyrhizobium. Next base: position 91,861 of record JAFKKG010000036.1, read on the forward strand.
AAATTCGATGCCGCCGAGGACGAGCATGATGGCGGCCGCAACCGCGAACGGCCGCACGTCGGGGGCGAGCAGAATGTCGCCGATGGCACTCATTGCTGCGACTTGATCCTTTCTAGCCTTGCCGCGATTTCCTTTTCGCGGTGCAGGCGGTCGAGTTCATCCAGTTCCTTGGCTCCGAGCACGCTGGAAGCGGGAACGCCGGTCACCCGCGCGATCGCCGCCATGGCCCGGTCGGCACTTACCGTGTTAGTCGCCGAAGGGCCCCGGTTGGTTTCGGTTAACGGATGCTGCACCAGGCTCGCCTCGAGATCGGCGAGCCGCGCTTCCGCTTCGCGTCGCGCTCCAAGCATCGCCTGCAAGGCCTTGGTCTGCTCATCGATTTCGAGTTCGATGAAGTCCATCGCGCGCTCCAGCGCAATGCCCTGGGATTCCAGATCAATTTGCCGTGCGACGCCGGCGCGCGCGAGATCCTCGCGGTTTTCCGCCAGGGCGAAGCGGATCTTTTCCGTTAGATCGGCGGTCTCGGCGTCGAGTTCGTCGCGCCGCCGCTTGAGGCGGAATTCCTCGGCGCGCGATTTGCCGAGCGCGTAACGCGCTTCGTCGGCGCCGGCATCGATTTCGCGGATCGCCTGCTTGACCAGGGCGACCTTGTTCAGGTTCTCGGCGTTGTCCATGGTCTGGCTGGCGATGGCGGCGAGCAGCCGCCCCATTCGTGCAAGGATGCCTTCGTGCAGCATGGTCTTCTCCTCCGGCGGTGTTGATTTCGATTTGACGGCGATGTGGACTTCGTAAGTGCGGCCGTCCGAGACCAAATGAGCCGGGAAGGGACTGTCCCACCCGGCAACGTAGCCCGGCACTTCGAACGGCACCAAGACGCGTCCCCTGACAGTGCTGATCGTCAGTGAAGTCGGTCCCTTGATCGCGAATAATTTGTCGTCGAGCGGAATCCGCCGCGGCAGGATTCCCGCGACGTAGCCGGCGCGGTCGCGCAAGCCCAGCGTCACCAGGCGCGCGGGCAAATCGGTTTCGCGGCGGATCGTCTCGTAGGCCTGGGCATGCAGCGAGACCAGATTAGCGCCGACGGGCGCGACTTCCGAAAGGATCGCCATCATGCGGTCGTAGGCGGCAAACGTCGCCTCGATCGCCGCAACGCCCGCTTCATCGGGGGTGAGGGCGTAGCGCAGGGTCGCGGTAGGCGTCTCGACGGGCAATTTGACCATGCCACTAACTTAAAGTACTTCCTCAGTACTTTACAAGCGGGGCCATCGGTATCATTTTCGTGATGGCTAGATGCAGTTGCAAATGAGTTGCAATAAATATCGAGATCGGCCATCGTGTTGAAATGGATGCGCGAACACCCCGTTTGGGGCCCGAGACACTGCCCGAGACCTTGCAAGACACTCCCGCCGGCTGGCGTGCTGACGCCGCCGCGAACGCGCAAGCCAGCCTTCCCGAAGTCAACGCGACGATCTCGGTGCCGTCCCTGGGCGGCCATTGGATGCGCCGGCTGCTGGCGTTTCTCGGGCCCGGCTATCTGGTCTCGGTCGGCTATATGGACCCCGGCAATTGGGCGACCGATCTCGCCGGCGGTTCGAAGTTCGGCTACACGCTGCTGGCGGTGATCCTGCTGTCGAATTTGATGGCGATCCTGCTACAGGCGCTCGCCGCACGGCTCGGCATCGCCACCGGCCGCGATCTCGCGCAGGCCTGCCGCGCCACCTATTCGCGCCCGGTCAATTTTGCGCTGTGGCTGATCTGCGAAGCGGCAATCATCGCCTGCGACCTCGCGGAAGTGATCGGCACCGCGATCGCGCTGAAACTGTTGTTCGGCATTCCCCTGATCGGCGGCGCGCTGATCACGGCGCTCGACGCCTTCCTGCTGCTGCTTCTGATGAACAAGGGCTTTCGTTTCCTCGAAGCCTTCGTGATTTCGCTGCTGATCGTGATCGCGGTCTGCTTTGCCATCCAGATCTTTGCCGCCGCGCCCCCCGTGGCCGCGATGCTGCGCGGCTTCGTGCCGTCGACCGAGATCGTCACCAATCCGGAAATGCTCTACATCGCCATCGGCATCATCGGCGCCACCGTGATGCCGCATAATCTCTATCTGCACTCCTCGATCGTGCAGACCCGCGCCTATGAGCGCACGGACGAAGGCCGCCGCGACGCCATCAAATGGGCGACGACGGATTCCACCATCGCCTTGATGCTGGCGCTGTTCATCAACGCCGCGATCCTGATCGTCGCCGCCGCCACCTTCCATGCGACCGGCCGCACCGAGGTCGCCGAGATCGAGCAGGCGTATGAATTGCTGTCGCCGCTGCTCGGGCTCGGCATGGCCTCGACCCTGTTCGCCGTCGCATTGCTGGCGTCCGGACTCAACTCGACGGTGACGGCGACCCTGGCCGGCCAGATCGTGATGGAAGGCTTTTTGCACCTGCGCCTGCCGAACTGGGCGCGGCGTCTGATTACCCGTGGCATCGCCATCGTTCCCGTCGTGATCGTCACGGCGCTCTACGGCGAGAAGGGGACGGCCAATCTGCTGGTGCTCAGCCAGGTGATCCTGTCGATGCAATTGCCGTTCGCGGTGATCCCGCTGGTGCGGTTCGTGTCCGACCGGCGCAAGATGGGCGACTTTGTGATTTCCCGCTCCGTCGCCGGGGTGGCATGGATCGTCGCGGCCCTCATCGTGACGCTGAACGTCAAGCTTTTGTACGACACGTTGTTCGGCGGGTGATTCGCCGAACGGCCGTATCACGCGTCGCTGGTATGATTTTCGGTGATCGCCCTGCGAACCATCCGCGCGAGTTCGGTGGCGCGGAACGGCTTTGACAGCAGCATGACGCCGGGGTCGAGCCTGCCGTGATGCACGATCGCATTCTCGGTATAGCCGGACATGAACAGCACCTTGAGGCCGGGCCGCCGCTGCGCGGCGGCGTCGGCAACCTGCTTGCCCGTCAGCGTTCCCGACAGGATCACGTCGGTCAGCAACAAGTCGATCCCGGCGTCCCCGTCGAGAACAGCCAGCGCTTCTTTGCCGTTCTCGGCCAGCAGCGTCCGGTAGCCAAGCTGCCGCAACTGCTGCACGACAAAATCGCGCACCATCGCGTCGTCTTCGACGACGAGCACGGTTTCGTTGTTTGGCAAGTCCCGCGGCGACGCGGTGACGGGAGCGTCCACGATCGCCGTCGGCTCGCTTCGCGGCAGATAGAGTTTTACGGTCGTGCCATGCCCGACCTCGCTGTAGATCTTGATGTGGCCATTCGACTGCTTGATGAAGCCGTAGACCATGCTGAGGCCGAGGCCGGTGCCCTTGCCGATTTCCTTGGTGGTGAAAAACGGTTCGAACACGCGGTCCAGGATCGCGGCAGGAATGCCGGCGCCGGTATCGCTGACGGCCAGCAGGACATAGGCGCCGGGCCTGGCGTCGGCATTCTGCCGCGCATAGTCCTCATCCAGCACGACGTTGCCGGTCTCGATCGTCAACTTGCCGCCTTGTCCCATCGAGTCGCGTGCGTTCACCGCAAGGTTGATCAGGGCGGCCTGCAATTGGGCGGGGTCGACCATGGTCAGCCAGATCTCGCGTTCCGGGCTGGTTTCCAGCTCTATTTGTTCGCCCAGCGTTCGCCGCAGCAAATGATCGGTTTCCAGCACGATCTCGTTCAGATTGACCACGCGCGGTTGCAGCGGTTGCTTCCGCGAGAAGGCCAGCAGGCTGCGCACGAGACCGGCGCCGCGATCGGCGGCGCGCAGCGCGATGTCGGCCGTCTCGCGGGCGCGCGCGTCTGCGCCGGGCCATTCGGCCAGCATGTCCAGATTGCCGATGATGACGGTCAGAAGGTTGTTGAAGTCGTGGGCGACGCCGCCGGTCAATTGGCCGACACCTTCCATCTTCTGGGCCTGCGCCAGTTGGCGCTCGGCCATCCGGCGATCGGTCACATCCTGGCAAATGGCGACGACGCCGGCCGCGCCGGCCCGGGTGTCATGGTCCTGGAATCCCTCGGACCAGATGATGCGCGTGCCGCCATCCGGGCGCGTGATGCGAAATTCATGGCGATACGGTCCGCCATTGGCGGCACAGCGCCCGATCGCTTGTTCGAGCGGCTGGCGATCGGCGTCGATCACGGCGGCAAGGAAATCCCGCAGCGGAATTTCCTCCACCGGCTCCGGCCAGCCGAAAATATTGGCGATCTGCGGCGACGGCCGAACCGTCGCGGCCGGCATGTCGAAGGTGACGGCTCCCATGTGGGCGATCGACTGGGCGAGCAGCAACTGCCGCTCGCGGCTGGCCAGGCGCAATGTCGCGGCGTGGCGCGCCCGCAATAGCTGCAGGATGGTGGCCGTCGCGATCGCAAGAACCAGGAATTCCGCGGCGAGCAGTGCGCCGTTGACGGCGAGGTTGCTGCGCCATTCCGCGAACGCCGCCTTGCGATCGAGCGAAACCGCAAGCAGGACTCCGGGCGAGGCCAGCGTATGGAAGGCGGTAATGAGGGCGCGTCGATCGGGGCCCGAATCTTCGTCCAGCAGGGCGTTGGTCTTTCCGGCCCGATGCGCCAGGTAGACCGGGTCTTGCAGGGCCGGCTCGCCGATCGGGTCTTGCGACGACGGCTCGCGGAATAGCACCTGCCCGTCGGGATGCAGGATGCGGATCAGCCCACCGGGACCGACATCGATCGAATGGTAGAAAGCCCGCAGTTGCGGCAGGCGCCAGGTGGCCACCGCGATGCCCTGAAACGTGCCGGACGGGCCTGCGAGGCGGCGCCCGAGCGGAATCAGCATGTCGCCGGTGACGAGGCTTTTGAACGGCCGGTCCGCCATCATTCCGGTCGTCGCTTGCTGGCGGAGCGTCTGGAATAGATAGAGGTCTCGCCGCGACTGACCCACGAGATTGGGGACCGTCGAATGCCGGATAATGCCCTCGCTGTCGATGACGGTGAGCGATCCCGCATTTGGCAGGCCGGCGATCGCGCCGGTCAGCACGGCGTTCCAGTCGCCTGCGTTGCCGGACGGCCCGCCCAGCCGCGCGCTGGCGGCTGCGATTTGCGCGAGTGAGGCATCGAGCGCTGCCGCCGCCTCCTGCATGTGGGCGCTCAGCAGGAAGACCAGGTTGCTTGCCCGTCGTTCTGTCTCGCCGCGGACCGTGTAATAGCCATTCCAGGCCTGAAGCGCCTGCACGGCGAGCAGTGCCAGCGCGAATACGACCGCCCCGAGGACGATCCGTCGCCGTAGCCAGTCGTAGGATACCGGTTGCGGCATCGGGGCGGCGGAAGGGCCCGGTTCGACCATATGGGCTGACGGCTCCGGCAAACAGTGCGGGTGTGAAGTTCCGCCGACGCTTATCACGCCACCGTTCGCGAGTTGAAGATATTCGACGGCGAATTTTGATGGCGGTATTTATAACCCTAGAGATATGCGTGATCGCCCGACTGAGGACGACATATCAGCCCAATTTGCAATCGAAGCAGCCTCCGCTTGACTAATCCATATCTCTATGGTTATACGATAACCAATAGCCAACGGGTTATCGATCCAGATGTCAGCCGCTCAAGACGTGCTCTTCCGAACGCTTGCCGACCCGACCCGCCGGGCGATCTTCGAACGGCTGTGCCGTGACGGCGAGCAGACGGTCGGGGCGCTGACGGCGCGGGCAGGGGTCTCGCAACCGGCGGTCTCCAAACATCTCGGCGTCCTGAAACAGGCCGGGCTGGTGCGCGATCGCCATCAGGGTCGGCAGACCCATTACAGCGCACAGCTCGGCGCGCTTTCCCCGCTGATCGACTGGACCAGCCAGATGGCGGGTTTTTGGCAGAGCCGGTTCGACGATCTCGAAGATCTCCTCAAAAGGATGGACCAATGAAATCAGAAACGCGCTCGGTCGTCGTCGAACGCGAGATCGCGCATCCGCCGGAAAAGATCTGGCGCGCGCTCACGCAGCCGCATTTGATCGAGGAGTGGCTGATGAAGAACGACTTCAAGCCGGTGGTCGGTCACAATTTCAATCTGCGCGGCGACTGGGGCGGCGTGCTTGACTGCGAGGTTCTCAGCGTCGAGCCGCACAAGAAGCTGACCTACACCTGGAATTTCAAGCACGAGGAGGCGGCCTACAATCTGACCAGTGTCGTCGCCTGGACTCTCACCCCGACGCCAACGGGCACCCGCTTGCGCATGGAGCAGTCGGGCTTCCGCCCCGATCAGCCGCAGGCCTATGGCGGTGCCAAGGCGGGCTGGCAGCAGTTCCTTGAAAAACTGGACCAGCTGTTGGCGCGGGTGGAATGAAGGCTGCGGATACGATCGCGTAATAGCTGACCAAAGGAGATCGCATTGAACTGGAATATATGGCTTCGGCAATTCCACCGCTGGGTGTCCATCGTCTTTACGGTGGGCGTCATCATCAACAGCATTGCCGTGGCGCGGGGCGCCTATGCCGACTGGCTCGGCCTGCTGGCGCTGCTGCCGCTCGCCTTGCTGCTGATCACAGGTCTGTATCTGTTCATGCTGCCCTATGCCGCAAGGTGGCGCAGCAACTGACGCATCGGACAGGAGCGGACATGAAGGCTGGCAAGACGTCCCGGAAGGCGGCGAAGGTCGGCAAGAAGAAGGCAGTGAAGACCGTAAAGGCCGCCGCCAAGCGGATCGCTGCGAAGCCGGCGCTGCTGTCGGGCGGCAACCCGCAGATCGCGAAGGCCTATGGCGACGCCCCGGTACAAGCCTACATCGCGGCCATGCCGGGCTGGAAAAGCGAGGTGGGACGCCGTCTCGACGCGCTGATCGTGCGAACCGTCCCCGGCGTGCACAAGGCGGTCAAATGGAACTCGCCGCTGTACGGTATCGAGGGCCAAGGCTGGTTCCTCGGCATCCATGTGTTCACGAAATACGTCAAGGTGGCATTCTTCCGCGGCACGTCGCTCCGCCCTGTTCCTCCCGGCGCGTCCAGGCAGAAAGAAGTGCGCTACCTCGATATCCACGAGGACGACCAGTTCGACGAAGCCGTGCTCGCCGCCTGGGTGAAGCAAGCCAGCCAAATGCCCGGCGAGCGGATGTGAGCGGGACAACGTGACGGACGAGCGACAGCAACCATGAGAAGAGCGGCAATGATGATAAAGAAGAACGCCAGCGGTTCGAAGGAAGAAAGCGGCGCCGTAGCGCCGTCCCGGCTGATCGACGGGCGCATCAAGGAACTGGGCGATTGGCGCGGCAAGACGCTGGCCCACGTCCGCGCGCTGATCAAACAGGCCGTCCCTGACGTGGTCGAGGAATGGAAGTGGCGCGGCGTTCCGGTCTGGTCGCACGACGGAATTATCTGCACCGGCGAGACCTACAAGAGCGCCGTGAAGCTGACCTTCGCCAAGGGCGCTTCGCTCAAGGATCCCAAAAAGCTGTTCAACTCCAGCCTCGAGGGCAACACCAGGCGCGCGATCGATATTCATGAGGGCGTTGAGATAAACGCCGATGCCTTCAAGGCGCTGATCCGCGACGCAGCCGCGCTGAACGGGTCGAAGAAAAAGCCGCGCTAGCGGATTGACGTTAGTCCTGCGGCTCGCACGGCACTTCGCCTGACGCCTCGATGCGCAGCCAGCCGGACGGCGCCAGCCGCTGCTGCGGCAGGAAGCGGCCCTTGTAGTCCATCTTCTTGGAGCCCTCGATCCAGTAGCCGAGATAGACGTAAGGCAGTCCGAGCCGCCTGGCGCGCGTGATGTGGTCGAGGATCATGAAGGTGCCGAGCGAACGGGCATGCTCGGACGGCTCGAAGAACGAATAGACCATCGACAGGCCGTCGCTGAGCACGTCGGTCAGCGCCACCGCGATCAGATCCTCGCCGCGGCCGGTGATGCCGGAATCCACGCTGCGCTTGCGGTATTCGATGATGCGGGTTTCGACGTGGCTGTCTTCGACCATCATGGCGTAGTCCAGCACGGTCATGTCGGCCATGCCGCCATGGCGGTGGCGCCGGTCGAGATAGGCGCGGAACACGGAATATTGTTCCGAGGTCGGCACCGCGCTGCGCTGTTCGCCGACGATGTCGGCGTTGCGCGCCAGGATCTTGCGGAAATTGCGCGAGGGCCGGAACTCGTTGGCGACGACGCGCACGGAGACGCAGGCCCGGCACTGGTCGCAGGCCGGCCGGTAGGCGATCGACTGGCTGCGGCGGAAGCCGCCATGGGTGAGGAGGTCGTTGAGATCGCCGGCCTTGTCGCCGACCAGATGCGTGAACACCTTGCGCTCATGCCGGCCCGGCAGATAGGGGCAGGGCGAGGGCGCCGTCAGGTAAAACTGTGGGGTATCACGCGAATGCTGGGTCACGTCGGGTCGTCAGGCCTCCGAAACTCGAACGATAACGCTTTCCGGTGAAGAATTGGTACCCGGAGCAGGAAGTCCGGCCCCGATCCCGATCGGGGCCGAACATGCTGCAGCATCGCGCCGCGGAGGCTGACGGTCAATCGCTTTGGCGTCTTGCACCTTCTAATAAGCGCGTGACTGCGGAACAACCTGCGTACGAATCGAGCTGTTGATCACGACGGTTCCCAGCACGATGTCATGCAGCAACCGGCGGCGGCCGTTGAACAGGCCGACCAGCAGCACCAGCGGCGTCAGGAACGAGATCGATACCCAGAACAGCACCGCGTGCGTGGCGCCGAGCACGAAATAGCCGGGAGCGCCGTACCAGGTGCGCAGTTCCAGATCCATCACGCGCATGCCGACCGTCGCCGAATGCGGCCCGCCGAGGGAGGCGCCGTAATAGACGATGGCCCAGACGACGGAGGCCGGCCAGGCCAGCCAGAACAGCGCCCAGCCCAGCCCAAGCGTGATCAGGCCGAACACGGCGATGAAGAGATAGCCGAGGATCACCGGCACCGACAGCACCACGAGGTCGATCAGGAACGCAAACGCCCGCCGCGTCAGCACGCCGCGAAACAGTTCCGGCTCAAAGTCCGGATCGAATGCGTGCGGCGCCACGCCGCCATCGTTGCGCCAGGCGCCGCCAGCGCTCGACGTGCCGCCAGCCCGCGAAGAGCTGCGCGCATTCGAGGCGCCGTCATTACCCGAGCCGCTATACGACATGATCAGTCCTCCAGACCGTGCATATTCCCGCGCAAACATGGGAACCGCGCCCGCGCGCGCAAGGGGCCGCAAGGATTACGAAACGGCAATATTCCGGCGATTCGGGGGCTAACGCAGTCGTCGTCCCGGCGAAGGCCGGGACCATACGCCGCGGCCCATCGATCAGAAAACGGTCTTCGACGACTTCCCATAACCATGCACATCGGCGGCTATGGGTCCCGGCCTTCGCCGGGACGACGAAAGATCAGCTCTCGGCCTTGATCTTCTCCGCCGCCTTCGGCGCGAAATAGGTCAGGATGCCGTCGGCGCCGGCGCGCTTGAAGGCGAGCAGGCTTTCCATCATCGCGCGCTCGCCATCGATCCAGCCATTGCCGGCGGCGGCCGCGATCATCGCGTATTCGCCCGACACCTGGTAGACGAAGGTCGGCATCGCAAAGGTGTCCTTTACCCGCCGCACGATGTCGAGATAGGGCATCCCCGGTTTGACCATCACCATGTCAGCGCCCTCGGCGATGTCGAGTTCGACTTCGCGCAGCGCTTCGTCGGAATTGGCGCTGTCCATCTGATAGGTGCGCTTGTCGCCGGTCAGCGTCTTTGCCGAGCCGATGGCGTCGCGGAACGGGCCGTAGAAGGCGGAGGCGTATTTCGCCGCGTAGGACATGATCTGCACGTCGGCAAAACCTTCATCGTCCAGCGCCTCTCGGATGGCGCCGACGCGGCCGTCCATCATGTCGGAGGGCGCGATCACGTCGCAGCCGGCTTCGGCCTGCACCAGCGCCTGCCGCACCAGCACCGCCACCGTCTCGTCGTTGAGGATCCTGCCGTCCTCGATCAGCCCGTCATGGCCGTGGCTGGTGAAGGGATCGAGCGCGACGTCGCAGAGCACGCCGAGGCCGGGAAATTCCTTCTTGATCGCGCGCACCGACTGGCAGACGAGGTTGTCGGGATTGAGCGCTTCGGAACCCTGTTCGTCGCGCAGGGACGGATCGGTGTAGGGGAACAGCGCGATGCAGGGAATGTTCAGCTTCACCGCGCGCTCGGCATCGCGCACCGCCTGATCGACGGTGATGCGGTCGACGCCGGGCATCGAGGAGACGGGGGTACGCGTGTTGTGGCCGCCGACCACGAACAGCGGCCAGATCAGGTCGTCGGTCGTGAGCACGTTTTCCCGCACCATCCGCCGCGCCCATTCGGCCTTGCGGTTGCGCCGGGGCCGGATCACGAGGTCGAGCGGCGCCGCGGTGAGGGCGCTCTGGTGCCGCGGGCCGTCGCGCATTTCGATCGGACGCCCGAATTTGATCGCCATATGATGATACTCCCCGGCGGAAGGCTGAATTGGCCTGATTTCGACCCGGTCTGGTTCTAGCATTCCTGAACGGCCGCGTCACCGCAGGCTTGATTTGCATCAGCGGTAATTGATGTTAATCCCCGGGGCGGGCCAAGACTCGTACAAAGGCTCGTGCCAAACCTCGTGCAAAGCTCCCGCATTAAGGACCGTTTTCGCCAGTGAGCACCGATTCCCATGTCTGACACCTCGGCGCGCGACCCGTCGCGGGACAATCGGGACCCGGCCCGCGACAATGCCAGAGAGAACGCCATGTCGGTGGCGGCGATCTCGTCCGAGCGCATCGAGCCGGATGAGAATGCGTGGACGCGGCGGCTGGTGCTGTTCCTGCGCGTCATGGCGGTCGTCTCGATCGCCAAGGGGCTCTATCACTGGGCACAGGTGACCGGCTTCATCGGCGGCGAGGAAGAGGCGTTCGAAAACCAGTCGATGGCCTGGCAGACCGCGACGATCTATTTCGCCGTCATCGAACTCGTCGCCGCCGTCGGCCTGTGGCTTGCGACGCCATGGGGCGCGGTGGTGTGGCTCACGACCGTGGTGTCGATGGCCGTCATCGAACTGATGTTTCCGGGAATCTATGGCGGCAGCCTGACGGTGGTCGGTTTCGAAGCCGTGATGCTCGCCGCCTATCTCGCACTCGCCTGGATGGCCGCGCGCGAACGGCCGCCATAGGCGCGCCCTTGCGGACATCTTTCGCCTGGCTGCCGCGTATTGTCGGGCCCGCACGGTTCGAGACGCGCGCAAGAGCGCGCTCCTCACCATGAGGCTCTCATATTCCTCGCGAGCCAGTAGGCCTCATCCTGAAGAGCGCGCCCTTAGCGCGCGTCTCGAAGGATGAAAGTCCGAACCGTTAATCGCACCAGCGCGTCCGCGTGCAAATCCCGCGATGCCATCCCGTACAATTTTCGTTTTTTTTCGCGGTAACTTTTCAGTCACTGTAAAGGGTTCCCTCACACCCCTTACGCAGGCGTTTCGAATTCGAACGGACCTGTTTTGGAATGCGACAGGGCCTCAAGACGAAGCGTGAACAGAGGCCTGCCACCGTCAACGAAACGTTGCGAAAAGTCCTTTATCCATGGGCTTAATCCGCGATTTACTGTCTTAAATTCATGATCTCTTTATTGTCTTATTTAAGCTGATCTTCAAACCGGCCCCTTAAGTTGAAGCTATCAGGCGGGACACAAGTTTCGTCGAATAAGTCGATAAAAACGACGACAGGGGAATGTCATGATGAAAGCCGTTGCAACGGCGGTGGAAACCGCTGAACGCTCTGCCGGTCAAGCTCCGGTGCAGCCGCTCTATCTTGAAGCGTTGACGTTGGTAGAGCGTCTGCATCGCCGGCTGCTCGATGTGATCAAGGATGAGTTCGATCGCCGCGGCCGCGCCGATATCAATTCGGTGCAGGCACTGCTGCTCTACAACATCGGCGACAAGGAGCTGACCGCGGGCGAACTGCGCACGCGCGGCTACTATCTCGGCTCCAACGTCTCCTACAATCTGAAGAAGCTCGTCGAGCTCGGCTTCCTCGATCATCAGCGTAGCCGCGTTGACCGCCGCTCGGTCCGCATCCGCCTGACGACGCAGGGCCAGGAAATCCGCCGCATCGTCGACGCGCTCTACCAGAAGCACGTCAAGACCGTGGAGCAGGTCGGCGGCATCTCGAACGAGGAGTTCGCGACCCTGAACAAGTCGCTGCACCGGCTCGAGCGGTTCTGGACCGACCAGATCCTGTATCGGCTCTGAGAATTATTTAGCGTTTTCAAGCGAACTGCACTTCCGGTTCGCGTGAGGAAAACCCGTCAAAGGAGAATCTCTGTTGCGGCCAAGCCGGCCAGCGAGAAGACCGGCAGCCAACAGCGGATAGCCCTGTTCAAAACGCATCGGCCCCGGTCTACCGGGTCCGGTGCGTTTTGCTTTTGGGGCCCGCAAAAACGGTTTCGCGGATGGAACTTCTGCGGTGCCTGCGAATTATCGCCGCTGATCCGCCACCGGAGTACTTCATGCAAGCCGCCATCGACCGCATCATGCAGACCTACGACATGCTGGTGAACCGCACCGCCGCCGCGAATGACGAAGCGCGCGAGAAGGTGACGGCTTACGTGAAGACGCTGTTCGAGGCCGGCGAAAAGGACACCCACCGCCTCACCGTGTGCGGCCTGACCTATCTGCGCCAGCTCGACGGCTCCACCGATCCGGTGAAAGCGGGCTATACGGGGATGTGAGGGCTGAGAGCGTCCTCGGTAACGTGATGCCGTGGCCCGGATGAGCGAAAGCGGCATCCGGGTTTTTTTGTCCGTCCGGTCTCAGTCCGCCGGCTTGCCCATGATGTAGGGCTTCAGCATCGCATACATCAGGCTGTGCGTCGGCGTCGGCACGCCGAGCTTGTTGCCGAGCTCAACGACCTTGCCGCCGAGCCAGGGCAATTCCAGGCGGTTGCCGCGCTCGAGGTCGAGCGCCATCGACGGTTTTTGATGCGCGGGCAGGCTGTCGGAATATCCCGCGGTGATCTCCACGGCGTTGTCCGGCAGCGTCACGCCGTTGGCGCGGCCGACCTCCATCACTTCTCGATAGGCCGACATCATCACGGGGCGCATCTCGGGACTGCGCAAGTCACCGACCGGCCGGCGCGACAGCGCCACCGCGCTGGCGTTGGCGGCGAGCAGGATGAACTTCATCCAGAGTTCGGTGAGGATCGCGTCGCTCAGCTTGGCTTCGAAGCCGGCCTTCTGGCACAGCGCGAGAAACTTTTCGCCGCGCGGGCTGGCCCTGCCGTCGAGCTCGCCGAACACGATGCGCATGAAGGTGCCGACCTGCTGGATCACGCCGGGCTCGATGATTTTCGCACTGATCTGCGCGACGCCGCCCATCACGGCGTTCTCGCCGAGGATCGGGATCAGCCGCTCGGCAGCGTCGACGCCGTTCTGCAGCGGGATGACAGCCGTATCGGGGCCGATCAGCGGCTTGATGCTGATCCCGGCGCTTTCGACGTCCCACAGCTTGACGCAGAACAGCACGAAATCGACCCTGCCGATGTCGGCGGGGTTATCGGTCGCCCGTGTCGGCACCAGATGGATGTCGCCGCGCGGGCTCAGCACCTTCAATCCGTCGCGCTGCATGGCCGCGAGATGCGCGCCGCGCGCGATGAAGGTGACCTCCGCGCCGGCTTTGGCCAGCGCCGCCCCATAACCGGCGCCGACGCCGCCGGTGCCGACAATCGCAATCCGCATTATTCGCTCCTTGTTGACGAAAGCCTAGCATCGTCGCTTCGCTCCTCGCAATGACGGTGCTAACCTCTGCCTCCAAACAAGGATTCCCTGAGGAAACGCGCATGCTCACGCTTCATCATCTCAACGACTCCCGCTCGCAGCGGATCCTGTGGCTGCTGGAAGAGCTTGGGCTCCCCTATGAGATGAAGCGCTATCAGCGCGACGCCACGACGCGGCTGGCGCCGCCCGAACTCACCGCGATCCATCCGCTCGGCAAGTCGCCCGTCATCACCGATGGCGACGTCACGATCGCGGAGTCGGGCGCGATCGTCGACTACATCATCCGCAGATACGGCAAGGGCGCGATGATGCCGGCGCCGGGCAGCGCCGACTTCGAGTCCTACAACGAGTGGCTGCATTATTCGGAAGGCTCGGCGATGCTGCCGCTGATGCTGAACCTCTATGTCTCCAGGCTGAAGGAAGCCGGTGCGCCGCTGCATCCGCGCATCGACAGCGAGCTCGCCAACCATCTCGGCTATGTCGACCGCGCACTAAAGGGGCGGGAATTCTTCGTCGGCCAGTCATTGTCCGGCGCCGACATCCAGATGAGCTTCGTCGGCGAGATGGCGAAAGTGTTCGACAAGCTTGGACCGTATCCGAACCTGAAGGCGTGGCTGACGCGGATGCACGCCCGGCCGGCGTTCCAGCGCAGCGTGGAGAAGGGCGGGGCGTACCGGTTCGCGAAATGACGACGTAGTCGTCATTCCGGGGCGATGCGAAGCATCGAACCCGGAATCTCGACATTCCGGGTCTGGTGCTCGCGCACCATCCCGGAATGACGAGCGCCCCCGCTCAGGGCCGGGGCGACGGCGGGCTGGAATCCCCGCCATCCCCACCATATCTTGCATAATTATCAGGCGGATACCGCAAGTGCTTGGCCGGCCCGGGCCGATGTGGTATCTCGCAAGCGCTTCTTTCGACCGCCACACGTAGCCGACCGTTTTGCCGTCTAAGGCCTTGCGGCGGTGGAGATATTTTGGCCCATGAGCTCCAGCACCAAGACCGCTTCCGCGCCCGACTCGTTCTTCACGGCAACCCTGGCCGAGGCCGACCCGGATATCGCCGCCGCCATCAAGGGCGAACTCGGCCGGCAGCGCCATGAGGTCGAACTGATCGCCTCGGAAAACATCGTCAGCCGCGCGGTGCTGGAAGCGCAGGGCTCGGTGATGACCAACAAATACGCCGAGGGCTATCCGGGCGCACGCTACTATGGCGGCTGCGAGTGGGTCGATGTCGCCGAGACGCTCGCGATCGACCGCGCCAAGAAATTGTTCGGTGCGCAGTTTGCCAACGTGCAGCCGAATTCCGGCAGCCAGATGAACCAGGCGGTGTTCCTGGCGCTGCTGCAGCCCGGCGACACCTTCATGGGCCTCGATCTGGCCGCCGGCGGCCATCTGACCCATGGCGCGCCGGTCAACATGTCCGGCAAGTGGTTCAAGGCGCAGCACTACACCGTGCGCCGCGACGACCAGATCATCGATATGGACGACGTCGCCCGCCGCGCCGAGGAGGTGAAGCCGAAGCTGATCATCGCCGGCGGCTCGGCCTATTCGCGCGCCTGGGACTTCAAGCGCTTCCGCGAGATCGCCGACAGCGTCGGCGCCTATCTGTTGGTCGACATGGCGCATTTCGCCGGCCTGGTGGCCGGTGGCGTCCATGCTTCGCCGGTGCCGCATGCCCACATCACCACCACCACCACGCACAAATCGCTGCGCGGCCCGCGCGGCGGGTTGATGCTGTGGAACGACGAGACGCTGACCAAGAAATTCAACTCGGCGATCTTCCCGGGCCTGCAGGGCGGTCCCTTGATGCACATCATCGCCGCCAAGGCAGTGGCGTTCGCCGAGGCGCTGCGTCCGGACTTCAAGATCTACGCCAAGAACGTCGTCGAGAACGCCAAGGCGCTGGCGGAAGCGCTGCGCGCGCAGGGCCTCGATATCGTCTCCGGCGGTACCGACAACCATCTGATGCTGGTCGATCTGCGGCCGAAGGGCCTCAAGGGCAACGTCTCGGAGAAGGCGCTGGTGCGCGCCGCGATCACCTGCAACAAGAACGGCATTCCGTTCGATCCCGAAACGCCGTTCGTCACCTCCGGCCTGCGTCTCGGCACGCCGGCGGCGACCACGCGCGGGTTTGGCGTCGCCGAATTCCAGCAGGTCGCCTCCATGATCGCCGAAGTGCTCAACGCGCTGGCGCAATCGCCCGACGGCAAGGCGCCGCTGGTGGAAGCTGCGATCAAGGAACGCGTCAAGGCGCTGACCGACCGCTTCCCGATCTACCAATAAAGGTCTTTTCGGATGCGCTGTCCCAGCTGCAACAGTCTCGATACGCAGGTGAAGGATTCGCGTCCGACCGAGGACTCGGCCGTGATCCGCAGGCGGCGCGTCTGCATCGCCTGCAACTTCCGCTTCACCACCTTCGAGCGGGTGCAGCTCCGCGAACTCACCGTGATCAAGCGCAATGGCCGCCGCGTGCCGTTCGACCGCGACAAGCTGGTGCGCTCGTTGCAGATCTCGCTGCGCAAGCGGCCGGTGGATTCCGAGCGGGTCGAGAAGATGGTCTCGGCGATCGTGCGCGAGCTTGAAAGCGGCGGCGAGGCGGAGATTTCCTCGGAGGCGATCGGCGAGATCGTGATGGAGCATCTGCGCCAGCTCGACGACGTCGCCTATGTGCGTTTTGCCTCGGTCTATCGCAATTTCCGCGAGGCCAAGGACTTTGAGGCCGTGCTCGGCGAACTGTCCGGCGAGGAAGACGCACGGGTCACCGCGTTACGCAAATGATCTTCCGCATTCTGGAAGACCAGTACGCGCAGAAATCCAGGGACGCCAAGGCTGCCGACGCCCGCTTCATGCAACTGGCGCTGGCGCTCGGCCGGCGCGGGCAGGGGCGCACCTGGCCGAATCCCGCCGTCGGCGCGGTGGTGGTGAAGGATGGCGTCATCGTCGGCCGCGGCTGGACGCAAGCGGGCGGCCGGCCGCATGCCGAACCCGAAGCGCTCAGGCGCGCGGGTGAAGCCGCCCGCGGCGCCACGCTCTATGTCACGCTGGAGCCGTGCTCGCATTTCGGCAAGTCGCCGCCTTGCGTCGATGCCGTGATCGCATCGGGCGTTGCGCGCGTGGTGTCGGCGATCGAAGACCCCAATCCGGAAGTCGCCGGCCAGGGCCATGCCAAGCTCCGTGCCGCCGGGATCGTGGTCGATGTCGGCCTTGGGGCCGCGGAAGCAGCCTACGACCATGCCGGGCATTTCCGCCGCATCCGCGACAGGCGTCCGCATGTGATCTTGAAACTCGCGGTCTCCGCCGACGACAAGATCGGCGCCGCCGGTCATAAGCCCGTCGCCATCACCGGCGAGGCCGCAAGGACCCGCGTGCACCTGCTGCGCGCGCAATGCGATGCGATCCTGGTCGGGATCGGCACCGTGCTGGCGGACGATCCGGAGCTGACCTGCCGCCTGCCGGGCATGGAAGCATTGTCGCCGGTGCGGGTGGTGCTGGACCGGAGCTTGCGGATTCCCGGCACGAGCCGTCTGGTGCATTCGGCGCGCGAGACGCCGCTCTGGGTGATGACCTCGGACCTTGCGGAGGCGCCGGCCGCCATGAAGCTCGGCGCGGCCGGGGCGCAGGTGATCCGCGTCGCCGCGACCATCTCGCCGCCGGGGCTGGATCTGCCGGTGGTGCTGCGCGCGCTGTCGGAGAAGGGCATTTCGCGGCTGATGGTGGAGGGCGGGGCGCGCGTCGCGTCATCCTTCGTGAGGGCGGGCCTCGTCGACGAAGTCTGGCTGCTGCGCGGGCCGGAGCCGATCGGCGCCGACGGCATTCCCGCGCTGGACGCATTGCCGCTGTCGGCTCTGTCAGGGTCGCCCGCGCTAAGAGTCCGTGCTAGCGAAAACGTCGGCAAGGACACACTTACGATCTACGAGCGCACTGCCTAAGTTCGTCATGCCCGGGCTTGTCCCACGGCTGTCCGGTTCATTGGAAGTATAATCCAAGTTTCAACTGATTTGGACATATGGGAATTGGCAGTAACGGTTCGAGCAGTCGGTCGATCGGTCGTCTTTGCATAAGGTTTGCTCGGACCAGGCGAGCGAACTCGAGTGGGCCG
>JAFKKG010000009.1 GCA_017305715.1 Hyphomicrobiales bacterium
GCGCGCTGCACCCGCGATCTCATGTGCGTCGTGCACAAAACAAAATGCACATGAGCATACAGGGCAGCGGAGAACATCCGACATTCCCTGCGCGATGGCTTTACGGCTTATGGCGAGCTCTCCCCGGAGAACGGCTCTTTTGCCTCCGTTGCGCCCTGGGAAGTCGAACGCCTCCAGGTGCATTGACGCCAGCAACGCGACGTCGGGACCACACGCTTTTGCCGTACGCTTCGGCCGCGCTCGTCAGGCGACAACCTCCACGTCCACCGCTCCCCGCCCAACGTCCGTGACGACGGCCGACGCCCTTCTGACCAGGACGGGATGGGAATCGATATGAACTGATTTGCCATTCTGGTAAACAGAAATATTTTCCATTCCGGGGCTTGACAAGATTTCTGAATAGCAGAAGGCAGTTATCCCGGCGTCGCGCTGCGGGACAGGTCGCTCTTCGAGCTCGGCGGACGAGTCGCCAAGGTTGCGCCGGGGGCGGCCATCGGTGGCCGCGCGACATCGTGTGACCCCCGTCACAGCGACGCGAAGGCTGCTGCGGCATTGTCCTCCCATCGACGGCGGAATGGTCCGCCCGAGCTTAAAAGGACAAGACGACCATGCAGAACGTGGAACCGAAGAACTCGGACATCGAAATGTTGACGGATGCCGAGCTTGAGGCGATCAACGGCGGCAACTGGCTTGGCGACATCGGGCGCTGGATCGTTCGCCGCTTGCAGGGCAACGGCGACCAGCGTCGCCCGACCAACCAGCCGTAATATCTTCGTCCCGACTGTCCCCCGCGGCGTGAGCGATCGCGGGGGCAGTCTGCGGAAAAAGACGAGACCTCCAAATTGACCGTCATTTCCCGATGCGATTGTGCATCGGGAAATGACGGATCGATGCGCCGGGCCGCCCACCCGCAAAAGTTGCAGTCGGTTGTGACATCGCCGTCACACTGCAGGTAAATCGCCGTCGACCGATTGATATCCAGTTCCCAATGCTCGATGGTCGCACCGCGAATGCTGGCGTTGCATTTCGGGGGTTTTCTGTTGGGTACGGCTGCGCCACCGGCAGGCCGCTGGGCGTCTGGCTAGGAAATTTGAATGCGCGCAGGATTCGTCAGGGGAGCGGACGGCGATCGGTTCGCTGAACGCACGATGCTTTTTTCTCCGCGCCGCCGCGCTACGCTGCTGGCCGGCACTGCCTTCACCGGCGCGTTCATTGCTGCGATCGCGGGCTACCCGCAAGGCGCGCTCGCGGCCTGCCTCGGCGAGAATACCGCCAGTGTGACCTGCCAGGCCCCAGGCGACCAAGCGACCGCCGGCACGCTCAACACGACTTTTGCCGGCACTACGGTGATTAATGTCAATCCGGGCGGTAAGATCGATACCGGCGGCGCAACCGCGTCCGTCACGGCGGCCGGCAGCCTGACCTTCAATCACAACGACACGATCTTCGGGATTACTGGCACAGGCGGTGACGGCGTCAGGCTCACCAACACCTTCGGTGCGGTCACCTATTTGGGAAATGCGGCGGTCACTGCGACGGGTGGCAGTGGGGTAGTCGCCAGTTCGGCTGGCGCGGGTAACCTGACGGTCACCAGCAACGCGACGGCGCTCAGCACCGTCGGTTCCGGCATCTTCGCGGTAAAGGGGGGAACCGGCGACATCCTGGTCAACGGCAGTGGCGCTGCGACCGGCGCGCAGAGCGGCATGAATGTCCAGCAGTTTGGCACCAGCGGCGGCATCACCATCAGCGGGAGCGGGGACGCTACCGGAACCGCCGATGTTGGAATCAATGCCAGCATCAATGCGACGGCGAACACGTCCAACATCCTGATCGACCGATCCGGCGCCGTAACCGGCGCTAATGGCATTGTCGCGACTTCAGGGGGTAAGGGCAGTATCACCATTACCGGCGGCAGCGTCGTCGCCAGCACCGCGGGCGTCGGCATCGCCGCATTTCAGGACAACAACGCCGCAGGCACCAACGGCTCTATTACGGTCGGCGGGTCCGGCAACATCAATGCCGTTGGCGGTATTGGTATCGACGCCGAGGTCACCGGCGCCAACAATAGCGGCAGCGTCATGGTCAACCGCACCGGCAACGTGACGGCGACCAGCGCCGGCATATTCGCGAAAACAACGGGTGGCGGCAATGTCACGGTGACCGGCGTCGGCAACGTGAGTTCGTCGGGCAACGCCGGCATTGTGGCGTCAAGCACCGGCAACGGCAATGTCCTAGTCGCGGCCGCAGGCACTGTTTCCGGCACTGCCGGAATTAGCGCCGGGGTGGTCGGCTCCGCGACGTCGACCGTGAATGTCACAAACAACGTGACGGGCACGGCTTTCGACGGCGTCATCAACTCCACGAATCTCGGGCTTAATACCGTGAACGTCAGTGCCGGAACGATTCAGGCGGCGCAATCGGCCATAACCGCCGCTTCGGGAACGGGCAACATCGCCGTCACGATCGGCGCCGGTGCTGTTCTGCAAGCCACCTCCGCTGCCGGTGTCTCGCTCAGCAATGGTACCGCCAATACGGTCGTCAACAATGGCGCGATTACCGGTAGCGTAGGTCTCGGCACAATCGGGGGATCCGTCGCCATCACGAATTCTGGTAGCATCAAGGGCAACAGCGGCGTGGCCTTGGTCTTGGGCGGCGCCAACAATTCGTTCCTGATGAGTGGCGCCAGCGCTGCGCTGGTCGGCGCGGCGACGGGCAGCGGCACCGACACCTTCCGCCTCGGCGGCAGCGCGGACAACAGCTTCAACGTCAGCCAGATCGACACCGGCTGGACCCTGCTCGACAAGACGGGCACGTCGAACTGGGCGCTGACCGGCACCAGCACCTATGCCGGCCCGGTTACCGTCAATGGCGGCATTCTCAGCGTCAACGGTGATCTAACGTCGGCATCGAGTCTGACGGTGAATGCCGGCGGCACGCTCGGCGGCACCGGCACGGTCGGCAACACCCTGATCAATGGCGGCACGCTAGCGCCGGGCAATTCGATCGGCACGCTTAACGTGACCGGTAGCCTGACGTTTACGGCAGCCTCGACCTATCTGGTGCAGATCTCGGGCGCGACATCAGACAAGACCAATGTGACGGGCACCGCCACGCTTTCCGGCAAGGTCATGGTCGATCCCTTGACTCGCGTCGCCACCACGACGACCTACACGATTTTGACGGCCGGTACTGTCGCCGGCACGTTCAACTCGGCGGGCTTTCTCGCCGCCAACAGCTTTGCGAGTAATGCACGGCTGAGCTACGTCGGCAAAGATGTTCTGCTGACGGTCGATCCCGGCCTGCTGTCGCCGAACCTGCCGGCCGGCGCCACGATCAACCAGAAGAACGTCGCGGCCGGTATCGACAACGCGCTCGGTGCCGGGGCCAACATGCCGGCCGGCTTCAATGCGCTGTTTGCACTTGCGGGCACTGGTCTTGCCAATGCGCTGACGCAGGTCTCGGGCGAGATCGCGACCGGATCGCAGCAGACCACGTTCGATGCGATGAACCAGTTCATGGGCGTGATGACGGACCCGTTCATTGCCGGGCGCGGCGATCCCGTCAGCGGTGGCGGCAATCCGAATGCCTATGCGGAGGACAGCCTCGCTTATGCCGCCAGGCGCAAGCCCGCTGATGCGCTGGCCGCGATCTATACCAAGGCGCCGCCGGCGCCTCCGTTCGCGCAACGCTGGAGCGTCTGGGTGGCGGGCTATGGCGGTTCACAGCGGACCGACGGCAATATGGTCGTTGGATCGAACGATACCCGCAGCAGCATTTACGGCACGGCCGTCGGCGCCGACTATCGCATTTCGCCGAACACGCTGGCGGGTTTTGCGCTGGCCGGTGGCGGCACCAATTTCAGCGTCAACGGGTTTGGCTCCGGCCGCTCCGACCTGTTCCAGGCCGGCGCGTTCATCCGGCACACGATCGGTCCGGCATATCTGAGCGGCGCGCTGGCCTATGGCTGGCAGGACATCACGACGGACCGCACGGTGACGGTGGCCGGCATCGATCGCCTGCGCGCGCAGTTCAATGCCAATGCGTGGTCGGGCCGCGTTGAAGGTGGCTATCGCTTTGTGAGCCAGGGATTTGGCTGGACGCCGTACGCCGCCGGACAGTTCACCACCTTCGAGTTGCCGGCTTATGCCGAGCAGGCGATCGTCGGCAGCAACGTGTTTGCGCTGGCTTACAATTCGAAGAGCGTGACCGACACCCGCAGCGAACTCGGGCTGCGCACCGACAGATCCTTTGCCGTGCAGAGCGGCATCTTCACGCTGCGCGGCCGCGCCGCCTGGGCGCATGATTTCAATCCGGATCGCGCGATCGGCGCCACCTTCCAGACGCTGCCGGGCGCCTCGTTCGTCGTCAACGGCGCGGCGCGCGCCGCCGATTCCGCGTTGGTGACCGGCGCCGCCGAGATGAAATGGCTGAACGGCTGGTCGACGGCGGCAACGTTCGAAGGCGAGTTCTCCAACGTCACCCGCAGCTACGCCGGCAAGGGCGTGGTTCGCTATGCCTGGTGACCGGCCGGCCGGCGAGGGCGTCTCGCTTGGCGGCCGACCTCGAAGAATTCGCTTCCGGGCATGAGCGGCTTCATTTTGCGGAACGCGGCGCCCGCATAGGCGTGGGTCCAACGGCGCCGGCCACCCAGCCGAGAAGCCGGACCCCAGGTTGCTGAATTTCAAACGCCTCGTTTGAATCGCGCTTCAGTCCGGTGCAAAAGGCCGGCAAACTGATGCCTCTCGTTTAATTCAAAAAGAAAGACCGCTGCGAGGCGGTCTTTCTGCATATCCGAGGAAGATGCGATCAGATCATGCGAAACGCAGTTGCCTGGTTGCGGCGGCGATAGGCCATGAAGCCTACGCCAGCGAAGCCGAGGATCATCATGGCCCATGTGGAGGGTTCGGGGACGGCAGCAACGACACGGGTCATCCATGCCTGCGAGCCGGTATCCTGCCCGTTGGTGAGATCCGCGGCGAAATATGCGAGCTGCGCGTTCGCGATAAAGTCATCGGTGCTGAGGCCGCTGGTCCGGGTGACGCGGAAATCCAAGTCGCCGTAATAAGCATTACTTGAGCCGTTGCCAGCCGTGCTGTTGATCGAGATGCCGAAGGTCCCAAAAGGAGTGGCGTCGCCGTTGCTCGTGCTGAGGCTGAACAGCCCAAAGGTGTAAGCACCACCAGAAGGTTGGAGGAACGTGGCGCTGACACCGCTCTCGGTGCCTGCCAGCGTAAAGGCGAACGGCGTGTGCGGCCCGCCGGTATTGATGAATCCGTATTGCGGCGCCGGCAGGGTGGTGTCTGTCAGGTCGACGAATACGTCGACCGTCGTGCTGTTGATTTGCGTGAGAGTTATCGTTCCAACATTGGATGGTTGGACGCCCACGCTGGTTGTGAACGTGTAGACCGGCCCTGCCAGGGCAGAGGCCGCGGAGAGGAGGAGCCCACCTGCGGCCATCGCGGCACAGTGAATAATTGATTTGAACATTATGACGCCCTTTAAAAAATAACTTTCCAAGTTCTGACCGACGGCAGATTAGGAGTCAATCCGAAAATTAAATAGAGTGTTCATTTTAAATTTTTGATTTAATGAGAATCAGAGGAGATCCCTTGCAACCGTCCCCTTCGGGGCAGACCCCGACGAACAGGCCTCGCGTGCAGTTGCGACGAGATGATACCGTAAAATAGATAAAAGATGAACAAAATTAACCACTTGACGATCAAGTTGGTCAGAAGAGCAACGAGTTGCGATATGATGCTTTCGACTCAATCCGCAATAATTATTGAGTAGGTTTGGGGCCGGGTTTCCCGTTAAGGGAACGTGGCGCTGCTTCGGCCAATTTTCGACGATTTGGGGGATATTTTTCCGCATGTGCGGCATTGTCGGCATTCTCGGACGCGCTCCGGTCGCGGAGCTGCTGGTGGATTCGCTCAAACGCCTGGAATATCGCGGCTACGATTCCGCGGGCGTCGCCACGCTGGAGGGCAAGCAGATCGGGCGCCGCCGCGCCGAGGGCAAGCTCAAAAATCTCGAAAAGCGGCTGGAGGCCGAGCCGCTGCCCGGCCATACCGGGATCGGACATACCCGCTGGGCGACCCATGGCAAGCCGACGGTTAACAACGCCCACCCACACGCCACCGACCGCGTCGCGGTGGTCCATAACGGCATCATCGAGAATTTCCGCGAATTGCGCGAGGAACTCGAGAAGAAGGGCGCCGAATTCAAGACCGAAACCGACACCGAGATCGTGCTGCACCTGGTCGACCATCTGCTCGGCCAGGGTGTCGGTCCCGTGGAGGCGGTGAGGGCGGCGCTGTCGCAACTGCGCGGGGCCTTCGCGCTCGGCTTCATCTTCGCCGGCGAGGACGACCTGATGATCGGCGCCCGCAACGGGCCGCCGCTCGCGATCGGTCACGGCGACGGCGAAATGTATCTGGGCTCGGATGCGATCGCGCTCGGGCCGCTGACCGACACCGTGAGCTATCTCGAGGATGGCGACTGGGTGGTGCTGACGCGCAAGGGCGCCACCATCTACGACAAGGACAATTCGATCGTTCAGCGCGATGCGATCCGGCACACCGCGTCGAGTTCACTGGTCGACAAGGCGAACTACCGCCACTTCATGGCCAAGGAAATCCACGAGCAGCCCGAAGTGGTCGGCCATACCCTGGCGCGCTATGTGGACATGGCGACCGAGCGGGTGATGCTGCCGGTGCAACTGCCGTTCGATTTCAGGAATGTCCAGCGCATCGCGATCGTCGCCTGCGGCACCGCGAGCTATGCCGGCTTTGTCGCCAAATACTGGTTCGAGCGGCTGGCGCGCGTGCCGGTCGAGGTCGATGTCGCCTCGGAATTCCGCTACCGCGAGTCGCCCTTGCGCAAGGGCGATCTGGCGATCTTCATTTCGCAATCCGGCGAGACCGCCGATACGCTGGCGGCGCTGCGCTATGCCAAGTCGCAAGGCGCGCACACGCTCTCGGTCGTCAACGTGGCGACCTCCACGATCGCGCGCGAAAGCGAGACCGTGCTGCAGACGCTGGCGGGACCGGAGATCGGCGTCGCCTCGACCAAGGCATTCACCTGCCAGTTGATGGTGCTGGCCTCATTGGCGGTTGCCGCCGGCAAGGCGCGCGGCGAATTGTCGGACGAGGACGAGACCAAGCTGGTCCACGGCCTGGTCGAAATCCCGCGTCTGATGGCGGCGGCGCTGACCTCGGAATCGCAGATCGAAAAGCTCGCGCGCGACATCGCCAAATGCCGCGACGTGCTCTATCTCGGCCGCGGCACCAGCTATCCGCTGGCGCTGGAAGGCGCGCTGAAGCTGAAGGAAATCTCCTACATCCACGCCGAGGGCTACGCCGCCGGCGAGCTCAAGCACGGGCCGATCGCGCTGATCGACGAGAACATGCCGGTCGTGGTGATCGCGCCCTACGACCGGGTGTTCGAAAAGACCGTCTCCAACATGCAGGAGGTCGCCGCCCGCGGCGGCAAGATCATCCTGATGACCGACGCCAAGGGGGCGGCGGAAGCCACCATCGAATCGCTGGTCACCATCGTGCTGCCCGATATGGCCGCGACCTTTACGCCGATGGTCTATGCCGTCCCGGTGCAGTTGTTGGCCTACCATACCGCCGTAATCATGGGCACCGACGTCGACCAGCCCAGAAACCTGGCCAAATCGGTCACGGTCGAATAGCCGCAGGGCGCCATCGGCCGGCAGTTGCCGGTTCTTGGGCCCTTCAAAAACCTGCTAGGATGGCTTAGCTGGAACAAGACCGGCTGCTGCCCCGCGACCTGGAACCGCAATGAATTCCCAAGAGCTGCCCCCGTCCGTCCCGGCTGAAGTTCCGCCGGAAGCCCCGCGCGGGCTAATGGCCCGTTTTCGCAACTATTTCCTCACCGGCCTGGTGGTCGCCGGACCGATCGCGATCACCTTCTACCTGACCTGGTGGTTCGTGACCTGGGTCGACGGCCTGGTGCGGCCGTTCGTGCCCATTGCGTACCGGCCGGAAACCTATCTGCCGTTCGGGCTGCCCGGCTCCGGGCTGATCATCGCCGTGGTTGCGCTGACCCTGCTGGGCTTCCTGACCGCCAATCTGATCGGGCGGACGCTGGTCGATCTCGGCGAAAAGCTGCTCGGCCGGATTCCGGCGGTGCGCGCGATCTATCGGGGCGTCAAGCAGGTGTTCGAGACCCTGTTCTCGGGGCAGGGATCGAGCTTTCGCCGCGTCGGCCTCGTCGAGTTTCCCTCGCCGGGAATGTGGTCGATCGTGCTGATCTCGCAGGCGCCGAGCGCGGAGATCTCCAACAGCCTGCCCAGCAAGGACGAGCACATTTCGGTGTTCCTGCCCTGCGCCCCGAACCCGACGACGGGCTTCTTCTTCTACGTGCCCAAGAGCAAGATCCTCGAAATCGAGATGAGCGCCGAAGACGCCGCGACCCTGATCATGTCCTGCGGCGTGGTGCAGCCCGGCTCCTCCGACCCGCAAAGGAAGATCGCAGCCCTGGCCGCCACCGCGCAGGCCGCCCGCGCGGCGAATGCCGCGAACGCGGCAAAGCTGCAGCCGGCGAAGGTGGAGTAGCGCGCTGGCCTCTCTGCGTCATTGCGAGGAGCCCTTGCGACGAAGCAATCCATCTGTCCGTTATGCCGCGCCATGGATTGCTTCGCTGCGCTCGCAATGACGGGGAAAGAGCGTCACCCCGCGCCAATCAGCGGGATCGCCTCGTCCCGCTCATACAGATACAGCAGGCACCGCAGCGCTTCGCCGCGCTCGCCCCTGAGCTTGGGGTTGTCCTTCATGATCCGCAACGCCTCGTCGCGGGCTTGCGTGATGAGCTGGCCGTGGACGTCGGAGCGGGCGATGCGGTAGCCGGGCAGGCCGCTCTGCCGCACACCGAGTACGTCGCCTTCGCCGCGCAGTTTCAGATCTTCCTCGGCAATGCGAAAACCGTCGGAGGTTTCGCGGATCACTTTCAGGCGCGCGGTCGACATCTCGTTCAGCGGCTCCTTGTAGAGCAGCAGGCACGTCGAGGCTTCCGAGCCACGGCCGATCCGGCCGCGCAATTGGTGCAATTGCGCGAGCCCGAACCGTTCGGCGTTCTCGATCACCATGATGGACGCGGCGGGCACGTCGACGCCGACCTCGACCACGGTGGTGGCGACCAGCAGGCCAATCTCGTGCGCGGCGAATTGCGCCATCACGCGGTCCTTTTCGGTGCCTTTCATCTGGCCGTGGACGAGGCCGACGCGGTCGCCAAAACGCTGCTGCAGGCGCTCGAAGCGTTCGGTGGCGTTGGTCAGGTGCTCGATGCCTTCGGCCTCGGATTCCTCCACCAGCGGACAGATCCAGTAGACCAGCTTGCCGGCCTTGAGCGCGCGGCCGACGCCGTCGATGACTTCGTCGAGCCGGCTGTTGGGAACCGTGCGGGTATCGATCGGCTGCCGGCCGGCCGGTTTTTCGCGCAGTTCCGAGACGTCCATGTCGCCAAAATATGTCAGCACCAGCGTGCGCGGGATCGGGGTCGCGCTCAGCACCAGCACATCGACGGCCTCGCCCTTGTTGGTGAGCGCCAGCCGCTCGCGCACGCCGAAGCGATGCTGTTCGTCGACCACCGCCAGCGCCAGCGCCTTGAAGATCACGTCGTCCTGGATCAGCGCATGGGTGCCGACCAGGAAATCGATCTCGCCGGCCTCCAGTCGCGCCAGAATTTCGCGGCGCTCCTTGCCCTTCTCGCGGCCGGTGAGAATCGCGACCCGCATGCCGGCGCGCTCCGCCAGCGGGGTGATGGTCTTGATGTGCTGGCGCGCCAGAATTTCGGTCGGCGCCATCAGCGCCGCCTGCTTGCCGGCCTCGGTGACGGCGGCGGCGGCCAACAGCGCCACGACAGTCTTGCCGGATCCGACGTCGCCCTGCAGCAGCCGCAGCATCCGCACCGGCTGGCGCAAATCTTCGATGATGGCGGCGACCGCATCGCGCTGCGACGCCGTCAGCGCATAGGGCAGCGCATCGATGATCCTGCTGCGCAGATGCCCATCGCCGGCATGGCGATCGCCGGCCGGCCGCCGCAACTGCGCGCGCACCAGCGCCAGCGCCAACTGACCGGCCAACAATTCGTCGAAGGCGAGCCGCGACCAGAACGGGCCGTCGGGCAGGATGTCGGTGAGTTCGACCGGGACATGGACCCTGTTGAACGCCTCCCGGATGGGCGGGAAGTGGCAGCGGCGGATCACTTCCGGGCTGATCCATTCCGGCAATTCAGGGAGCTTTTGCAGCGCCTGCGCGACCGCGCGGCGCAGCGAACCGAGCGCGAGGCCCTCGGTCAGGGGGTAGACCGGATCGATGCCGGAGAGTTTTGCGAATGCCGCCTCATCCACGATGTTGGTGGGATGCACGATTTGCGGAATGCCGTCGTACATCTGCAAGGTGCCGGAGACGTAGCGCTTCTCGCCGACGGGGAGCAGTTTTTCGACATAGCCGGGCTTGGCGCGGAAAAACGTCAGCACCACATCGCCGGTGTCGTCGCTGGCATGGACGAGATAGGGCGCGCGGGAGTTGCGCGGCGGCGGCGGACGGTGGCGGTCGACAGTGACTTCCAGCGTGACCACGGTTCCCTGCACCGCCTCGCGAATTTTCGGCCGCGCCCGGCGATCGATCACGCTGGCCGGCAGATGCAGCAGCAGATCGACCAGCCGCGGCGTCTCGCTGCGGCCGAGCAGATAGCGCAGCAATTTGTCCTGCTTCGGCCCGACGCCGCCAAGCGTCGTGACCGGAGCAAACAGGGGATTGAGCAGAGCAGGGCGCATCGGGTTTTCTACTGTCATGCGCGGACTTGATCCGCGCATCCATCTTTCAAAGACGATGGATTGCCGGGTCAAGCCCGGCAATTACAGCATAGTTGATAACTTGCGGAATCGTGGGGCTGACATCTGCCGTTCCGGTCGCTATATCAACCCCGCCCGGCACGTCCGGGCTTTTGGCGTTCGGATGGGAATGGGACAATGACGGGTTCGACACGGTCGAGCGAGGGGCTCGATGACCGCCGCAAGCGGCTTTTGTTTCGCTGCTGGCATCGCGGCACCCGCGAGATGGATCTCATCCTGGGGCGCTTTGCGGATGCGGAGATATCGAACCTGTCTGATAGCGATATGGCCGAACTGGAGCGCCTGCTTGAGGTGCCCGATCCCGACCTCTATGCCGCGCTGACCGGCGACAAGCCGCTGGCCCCCGAATACACCAGCGCGCTGTTCGATCGCATCAAGGCGCGCCGCGCCGTGGACCACGACGTATGAAGTCACCCGTGAAATCGCCGGCCGCGTTGCTGGCCCCCGGCCGCGCGCTCACCTTTGCCAACGTCGCCGAGGGCGCCGAGGGGCTGGTTGTCGCCGACCTCGCACGCGCCGTCGCGGCCAAGCCGAAGCCGCCGGCGGTGAGCCTTGCCGTTGTCTGCCGCGACGGCCCCCGCATGCAGCAATTGGCGCGGGCGCTGGAATTTTTCGCACCCGATTTGCCGGTCATGCAGTTCCCGGCCTGGGACTGCCAGCCCTATGACCGGGTGTCGCCGCATGGCGGCGTCCTGGCGCAGCGCCTGACCACGCTGGCGCGGCTGTCGCGGCTTCAGGGGAGCGACAAGCCGCTGATCGTGCTGACCACGGTCAACGCCATCGTGCAGCGCGTGCCGGCGCGCGAAGTCGTGGCGGCGCAGGCGCTGTCGGTCGCGCCGGGCCATGTGGTGCCGATGGATTCCATCGTCGCCTGGCTCGAGCATAATGGCTACAACCGCTCTTCCACCGTGCGCGAGCCCGGCGAATACGCCGTGCGCGGCGGCATTCTCGACCTTTTTCCCGCCGGGCTCGACCAGCCGGTGCGGTTCGATTTCTTCGGCGACAGCCTGGAATCGATCCGGACCTTTGACGCCGAGACCCAGCGCACGCTGCTCGACATGCGCGCGCTCGATCTGGTTCCGGTCTCCGAATTCCAGTTGGTCACCGAGACCATCCGCCGCTTCCGCATGGGCTATGTCGCGACCTTCGGCGCGCCGCAACGCGACGACCTGCTGTATGAGGCGGTCAGCGAAGGCCGCCGGCATCCCGGCATGGAACACTGGTTGCCGCTGTTCCAGGAGCGGATGGATACGCTGTTCGATTATCTCGATGGCGCGCCGGTCGCGATCGAGCCGCAAAGCGAGGACGCGGCGCGGGAACGCTTCAGGCAGATCAACGACTATTACGAGGCCAGGCGCGAGGCGCTGGAGCATCCCGGCGGCGGCGCGATCTACAAACCGCTCCCGCCGGACCGGCTCTATCTAACGGAACAGGAATGGACGACGCGGCTGGGCGAGGCGGCCCTTGCGCGGTTGACGCCGTTCGCGGTGCCGGATGACGGCGCCGACGTGTTCGATGCCGGCGCGCGGCAGGGCCGCAGCTTCGCGCCGGAGCGTGCGGATACGGCAATCAACGTGTTCGAGGCCGTGGTGGCGCATGTGCTGGCGTTGCAGGCGCAGCGCAAGAAGGTGGTGATCACGCTGTGGAGCGAAGGCTCGCGCGACCGCATGGGCAGCATGCTGCGCGACCACAAGCTGCACAACCTCACCAGCGTCAACGCCTGGCGCACGGTACAGGCCACGCCGCGCAATGAAGCCATGCTGGCGGTGGTCGGCATGGAGTCCGGGTTCGAGACCGATGACGTCGCCGTCATCAGCGAGCAGGATATTCTTGGCGACCGTCTGGTGCGGCCGCGCAAATCTAGCCGCAAGCTCGACAATTTCATCTCGGAGGTCACGAGCCTCTCGACCGGCGACCTCGTGGTTCACGTCGAGCACGGTATCGGCCGCTTTGTCGGGTTGCAGACCATCGAGGTCGGCGGCGCGCCGCATGACTGCCTCGAATTGCATTACGCCGCCGAGACAAAGCTGTTCCTCCCCGTCGAGAACATCGAACTGCTGTCGCGCTACGGCTCCGACCACGCCAATGTCGAACTCGACCGGCTGGGCGGCGGCGGCTGGCAGGCGCGCAAGGCCAAACTCAAGAACCGCATCCGCGAGATCGCGGGCGAGCTGATCAAGATCGCGGCCGAGCGGCATCTGCACGAGGCGCCGAAAATGCCGGTGCAGCCGCATGTCTATGACGAATTCTGCGCGCGTTTCCCCTATGAGGAGACCGAGGACCAGCTTGGCGCCATCACATCCACGCTGAAGGACCTCGAAAGCGGCCGCCCGATGGACCGGCTGATCTGCGGCGACGTCGGATTTGGCAAGACGGAAGTCGCGCTGCGCGCCGCGTTCGCCGTGGCGCTCGACGGCAAGCAGGTCGCGGTGGTGGTGCCGACCACGCTCCTGGCGCGGCAGCACAGCAAGAATTTCGCCGAGCGTTTTCGCGGATTCCCGGTCAACGTCGCGCAGGCTTCGCGGCTGATCCCGGCCAAGGAATTGAACCAGGTCAAGAAGGGGATCGCCGAGGGGGGCGTCGACATCGTCGTCGGCACCCACGCGCTGCTCGGCAAGTCGATCAAGTTCCGCGATCTCGGCCTCCTGATCGTCGACGAGGAGCAGCATTTTGGCGTCAGCCACAAGGAGCGGCTGAAGCAATTGCGGGCGCAGGTCCATGTGCTGACGCTGAGCGCGACGCCGATCCCGCGTACGCTGCAACTGGCGCTGACCGGCGTGCGCGATCTGTCGATCATCGCCTCGCCCCCGGTCGATCGTCTGGCGGTGCGCACCTTCGTCGCGCCGCACGATCCCCTGATGATCCGCGAGGCGCTGTTGCGCGAACGCTACCGCGGCGGTCAGGCGTTCTATGTGGTGCCGCGCATCGAGGACCTTGCCGGCGTCAAGGACTTCCTCGACAAGAACGTGCCGGAAATGAAGGTCGCGGTCGCGCATGGCCAGATGCCGCCAACCGTGATCGAGGACATCATGTCGGCGTTCTATGACGGCAAATACGACATCCTGCTGTCGACCACGATCATCGAGTCCGGGCTCGATATCCCGACGGCGAACACGCTGATCGTGCACCGCGCCGACATGTTCGGCCTCGCGCAGCTCTACCAGTTGCGCGGCCGGGTGGGGCGCTCGAAGCTGCGCGCCTATGCGCTGTTCACGCTGCCGGCGCAGCAGAAGATCACAGCGCAGGCGGAACGGCGGCTGAAAGTGCTGCAATCGCTGGAGACGCTGGGGGCGGGCTTCCAACTCGCCTCCCACGACCTCGATATCCGCGGCGCCGGCAATCTGCTCGGCGAGGAACAGTCCGGCCACATCAAGGAAGTCGGTTTCGAACTCTATCAGTCGATGCTGGAGGAAGCGATCCTCAACCTCAAGGCCGGCGTGTCCGAGCCCGCGGCCGACCGCTGGTCGCCGCAGATCACCATCGGCATGCCGGTGCTGATCCCGGAGGACTATGTCGCCGACCTCGCGGTGCGGTTGTCGCTGTACCGCCGGCTCGCCGATCTCGAAACCGACGAGGAGATCGACAATTTCGCCGCCGAGATGCGCGACCGTTTCGGCGTGCTGCCGGACGAGGTGCGCTATCTGTTCAAGGTCGCGGCCATCAAGGCCTATTGCCGCAGAGCCAATGTCGAGAAGGTCGATGCCGGGCCGAAGGGCGCGGTCATCACCTTCCGCGACAACAAATTCGCGCAGCCGGACCGGCTGGTCCATTTCATCCGCCAGCACGGCCAGGCCGCGAAGGTGCGCCCGGACATGAAGGTGGTGTTCCTGCAGGTCTGGAAGACGCCGGAAGAACGGCTGCTGGGCACGACGGAGATTCTGCGGCAACTCGCCAACCTCGCCGAGAACAAGAAGGCGGCGTAGCTCTCTGAGGCATCCTCGTCATCGCGAGCGAAGCGAAGCAATCCATCCAGCGGCAACGGAAGAATGGATTGCTCGTCGCTTTCCTCCTCGCAGGAACGGAAGCGCAAACAGCCGCCGGCGCTACCGCCGACGGCCGTTCTCACGTGGCAAAAGCGCAACCCTTACTTCGGATATTTGAACTCGGGCGCGGCCTTCAGCGCTTCCTTGGTGGTGTTCATCGACGCCATCCATTTGTCGTTCTTGGCGTCGCGGCGAACACTGACCGAGGACGGCGACACCGCGACATAGTGCTCGCCCACGCCGAGGAAGCCGCCGACCGACAGGATCAGCGCGTCGATCTGGTTGTTCTTGATGGCGATGTCGGTGATCTCGCCGATCGATTCTTCCTTCTGGTTATAGACGTTCAGTCCCTTCAGCTTCGAAGAGAACATCTCGTCCTTCGAGACCGTCGAGTATTTGGCTTCCGCAGGCGCGGCGCCGACGGTCTTGGCGTCCTCGGCGAATGCCGGGCTTGCGAGCAAGGCCAGTGACGCGGTGATCAATGCAATTTTCTTCATGTGGTCCTCCAGTGCAGAATTGCTGTTCTACAATGCAGGACTGCAAGGGATGTTCCGTCAGCGATGACGGAACATTTTACGACGCGGCGCGCTGCGCCTCCTCGTCCAACCGCGCCAGCAGCGATTTTGCGGAATCGTTCGGCTCCAGCGTGGCAACCGTGACGGTCGGCTCCGCGCGGGCGTCGACCCTGCCGCGATGGGTGTGGCGCATCACGCTGGACAATCGCCGGGCGATCGCATGCGCGGTCTTCAGGTCGGTTTCGACGAAGGTGACGATGACCGAGCCATTGTCGAAGATGGCGCCAAAATCCATTTGCCGCATCAGGCGGCTGATGATGCGCGCGCCGTCGAGCTGGGCGCGGGGGTGCGCGGGATCAAAGGCAAATTGCGCCACGGAGAGGCCGCCGCCGCGTTCCTGGGTCTGATAGACGGCGGTGGCGAAATCGCGTTCGAACGCGGCCGATGTGAGCAATCCGGTCCGGGCGTCGACCAGGCCCTCGGCGTCGATCGAGCGCAGCGTCCGGCTCAAATGCGCTTCGAAGGCGTGCTGGCGGATCAGCGGCATCGCGGTGGCCACGATCTGCGCCGGCTCGCCGCCGAGGATTTCGAGGTTCGGCAGGTCGTAGGTGGGCAGCAGATCGCCTGACGTCACCACGACAGGCAGATGGCGGAAGCGGGCATCTTCGGCCAGCACGGTCAGGAAAGCATCGACCACGCGCGGGCTGAAACCTTCGCCAAGCACGATGCCGTCGATGTCGCGGGCGTTGAGATGCTTCGCCGCGGCCTCGATGCTGAGCGCGCCGACGACGCCGGTTTGCTCACCGAGCGACACGGAAAGCGTCGGGTAGGCGCCGCCGCGGCCGATCAGCAACGCGGTGGCGTCCCGGGCGGTGTCGATATTCGACAGTGCCATCGGGATCGCCGGCACTTGCCGCCGCATCACCGTCGCGTGCAGGGCACGGATACGCAGCGCCGCGCGCAGGCGCGCCGCCAGACGGCTGGAATCAGCGTGACCTTGGAAACCCTGGCTTGGGAAAAACGGTATCGCGTTGTCGGGAAGCCGTGCGCGGGGATCGACGGCGATCAGCGGCAAATAGAGGGGGCGTGAAGCGATCGGCATGGCCAGCGCGGCAAAGGCGGCTTGATCGACATCGGCGGCGGCGGCCAGCACCGCGGCCGGCTGCACCTGTTCGATCGCGCGGCCAGCGTCCGCCCATCCGGACTCGACGACCGGAAACAGCCCTGCCGCATCGAGCGCGGGGGCAAATGACGGCCGCCCGGCGGTCGATACGACGAGGATGGGGCCTTGCTGGGACATCGGACAACTCGGATCGAGTGCACGCCGTGCGGGAACGCGATCCTAGTTGGGGTGGCTTAATGTGGCGTCAACGCAACCTGCTTGCGTGACCCTAGGTGGTATTAAGGCGATCGCGAAACGCTTCGACCATCAAGGGGTTAAGCCCGAGTTCCGTCAGGGCGTCGCGGGCGCGGGCATTGTCCTGGGCGCGGCCAGCGAGCCGATGGCCGCTAAGGCGATCCGGCAGCGCGGTGAGCAGCGCACCTTGTCCCAATCGTCTCGCCCATTCCTGCAGGTCCTGCGCGAGGAAGCGGTAGCCGCCGACCGCCATGATCCCGGACGGCGGCGCTGTGATGTTGATGGCGCCGGTGGAGCGGTCGAGCCGGGCCGAATAATCGGTGTCGACGTAGTCGCGGGGGGGAGCAGCAATGAGCGTGTCGCCGGGCGGCGGTGGGGGCGCATAGGCGGCGACCGGGATCATCGGGCCGCGCAAGCCCAGGGTGCCGCGCGGCGTCAGCAGAATATCGCCCGCCACCAAGGAGCCCGGCAGTTCGCGCGGCGCGCCATGCGGTCCGGGCTTGATCAGGGCCGGCGAGCCATCGTCGGCGATCCGGCGCGCACCGAACAGGCCGGCCTCGCCGAACAGATAGACGTCGGTCAGCGTCGCCCGCGGGGCCGACCAGCACGCGCTCGACATCACCTGTTCCGGCGCGCGCCACAGGCCGATGACATGACGCAAGCCCGGCAGGGAGGTGACGACATCGAGTTCATCCAGGCGCAACGCCAGTTGCGCCGGCGCAATCAGCGTGTCGCAGCCGTGATCATTGAGCTGCTGCTTCAGCACCTCCTCGTCGAACGGATGGTGCAGCACCAGGGTTCCACCCGACAACAGCCAGACCGTCAGCGACGAGGCGAGGCCGGCAAACGACATCGGTGAAAACGCCGACAGGATGGTGGCGCCCTGCGGAATGTCGCTTTCGAGCGAGACCGACAGTCCGCCCGCGATCAGGCCGAGATGGGCACGCGGCACGGGCCGGAAACCGTCCGACGTCAGGTCGAACGAGATCAGCGCCGCCTTGCGGCCATCCTGGATCACGGGGCGCGCGGTGGTGGATTCCCGCAGGATCGCATGGTCGAGCGAGGCCATGCCTTCCGGCAGATCGGTGCCGAAGCCGCAGACATGGCGGATCGAAAACGCTTCGGCCGCAGCGTTCATGGCCAGGTCCGCATAGACGATGCCGTCGACCTTGCCCGACGTCACGATCGCGCGCGCCGCGGTCCGGTTGAGCGCCATGGTCAATTCCGCCTGTCGCCACAACAGCGGCAGCACGGCGACCACCAGGCCGGCGCGATAGGCGGCAAGTATCGTCAGCGCGAATTCGATGGTGTTCGGCAACTGCACCGCGACGACGGAGTTGGCCGGCAATCCGGACTCGATGAAGTGCGCGGCGAGCGCGGAAATGACGCGGTCGGCCTGGGCGTAGGTGAGGCGTTTTGCCTTCTGGCCGGTGATGCGCGGCTTGTTGACGGGATCGACCAGCGCCAGCGCATCCGGTTGCCGGGCCAGCGACCGCTTGAACAACGTATCGAGCGTGGGTGAAGCGAGGGGCTGGTTCATTTGCGCTGCGCATCCGGTTTGAACCACCATGTCTCCGGCAAATAACCCGTCAACGCGATGGTTGCAGGCCGTTCTATCCGATTCCATCGCGCGATCCATTGCTCGGCGACGTTAAACACCGGGATAGCGTAGAAGCCGGACATCAGGGCCCGGTCCAGCGCCCGCACCGCCGAGACGAATTCGGGCCGCTCGCGCGCCTCCAAAAGGGCGGCGATCATGGCGTCGATCGCCGGGTCCCGCGCGCCCATATAGTTGCGGGTACCCGGGATATCGGCGGCCTGGCTGCCCCAGTAGAACGACTGCTCGTTGCCGGGCGAGAGCGACTGATCCCAGCGGTTCTGGATCATGTCGAATTCATAGCCGAGCCGGCGCTGGTCGAATTGCACGGGATCGACGGCGCGCACGCTGGCGTCGATCCCGGCGCGCTTGAGGTCCCTGGTGTAAGCCAAGGCGATCCGTTCCTGATCGCGCGTGGTGACGAGAATCTCGAAGGTGAAGGGTGTTTTCGTTGCGCGCCGGCGCAGCACGTTGCCTTCGAGATCGTAGCCGGCTTCGGACAGCAGGGCGAGGGCGGCCCGCAGCGCGGCGCGGTCGCGGCCCGAACCATCGCTGACGGGCAGGCGGAAGCTGCCATCGAGAATATCGCGCGGAATTTCTGCAAGGTAAGGCTTCAACAATGCGCGCTCGCGATCGTCAGCGGCGCGGCCGTAGGCGGATAATTCCGAACCGGCAAAGAAGCCTCCGGCGCGCGTATAGAGGCCGAAGAAATAGTTGCGGTTGATCCATTCGAAATCGAACAGCAGCGTCAGCGCCCGCCGCACCCGGACGTCGGAAAATAGCGGACGCCTCGTGTTGAACACCAGATACTCCGACGGCTGCGGCATCCCGGGCTTGATGATATCGCGGATCAAATCGCCACTGCGGGCGGCCGGGAAATCATAGCCCTCGTGCCAGCGCAGCGGTTCGGTCTCGTTGCGGAAGTCGTAGAGCCCGCGCTTGAAGGCTTCGAACTGGCCGTTGGATTCGCGGTAGTAGTCGATCCGGACCTCGTCGAAATTCCACAGGCCCCGGTTCACCGGCAGATCGCGGCCCCAATAATCGGGATTGCGCGTCAGCGAGACGCTGGCGCCCGGACGCACGGCGCTGACGCGATAGGGGCCGGAACCGACCGGTCCCGTCATCGTGGTTTCCTCGAACGTTTCGGGATCGACCGCATGCTTTGGCAACACCGGCATCAGGCCGAGGATCAGCGGCAGTTCGCGGTCACTGGCGCCACCGAAATCGAACCGTACGGTGAGCGGATCGGGCGCTTCGGCCCTGGCGACCTTGGCGTAATACTGGCGGTGGTTAGGGCGGCCGCGGTCGCGCAGCAACGCCCATGAAAACAACACGTCCTCAGCCGTCACCGGCTTGCCGTCCGAGAACCGCGCCCGGGGATCGAGGCGGAACGTGACGTAGCTCCTGGCGTCATCGGTCTCGACGCTTCTGGCCAGCAGCCCATAGAGCGTGAACGCCTCGTCATTGCCCCGGCTCATCAGGCTCTCGACGACGTAGCCGCGGATTTGTTGAACGGCGAGACCGCGGACGATGAAGGGATTGAGGCTGTCGAAGGTTCCGAGCATGCCCCAGACCAGCCGGCCGCCCTTCGGGGCATCCGGCCGGGCGTAGGGCATCCGGGCAAAATCGGCCGGCAAGGCCGGCGCGCCATGCATGGCGATGGCGTAGCTTTCGGCGGCCTCGGCCTTGTCAGCGAGTGCAACCGGCAACATTCCGAGCACAAGCGCGCTGCAGCCAAGGATACCAAGCCGGATACGTCGAAAGGCTACCATCGGCACGCGCGGATTTGATTCGGGATTGGTCACCAGCGAGCTTTATCATAGGCGTTACCATCACCTGACATAGCCCTCGGCCGCGGACGGGGACCGCAGCCAAAAATGCCTGTTGGCATTGATCTTTTCGTCCGCCGCTGTATTGAAGGCGTGCAATTGGCCAAGGTGGTGGCGCCAGTCACGTATCCGCCTCAATTGACTAGGAGACAGCCGCCCAAACGGCTAGGTGTCGGTGCCTGCAGCGGTTTCGGGCGCTCCCGTTCAGAAAGGGTTTTCCGCAATGAATTTCCGTATCTTGGCCGCGTCGATCCGGCCGCATGGGCGG
Organism: Hyphomicrobiales bacterium; assembly: GCA_017305715.1. Classification (GTDB taxonomy): domain Bacteria; phylum Pseudomonadota; class Alphaproteobacteria; order Rhizobiales; family Xanthobacteraceae; genus Bradyrhizobium. Next base: position 20,432 of record JAFKKG010000009.1, read on the forward strand.
GTTTCCGCCTTGTTGGCGGCAACGGCACTGTCCGCGACGTTGCTCGCCTCGGGCGCGCTGGCCCAAACCCCGGCACCGGCCCCTGGCGCCCCGGCACCGGCCCCGAAGGCTGCGCCCAAGGCGGCCCCGAAGGCGGCTCCCAAGGCTCCCGCGCCCGCCGCTCAGGCGCCGCCCGCGGCAGCCGGTGCTCCGGCCGCAGCCGCCGCCCAACCTCCGGAACAACAGGTTCAGCTGATCTATGCGCCCTGGACCAAGTTCTGCCTCAAAGGCCAGGACGCTGGCGCCAAGCAGGTCTGCTTCACCGGCAAGGACGGGCGCATCGAGTCCGGCCAGCCGGTCATCGCGGCCGTCGTCATCGAGCCCGAAGGCGAGCCGAAGAAGATTCTGCGCGTGACGCTGCCGCTCGGCATGCAACTCGTGCACGGCACCCGCGTCATCGTCGATGCCAACCCGCCGCAGCAGAGCCCCTATGTGATCTGCTTCCAGAACGGCTGCATGTCGGACTACGAAATCACCCCGGAATTGTTGGCCAATATGAAAAAGGGCCAGAATCTGGTGGTTCAGGCCATCAACTCCAACGGCGCACCGCTGACGCTGCCGCTGCCGCTGGCCGAGTTCGCCAAGGCGTATGACGGTCCGCCGACCGACCCGAAGGTATTCGAGGAAACCCAGAAGAAGCTCCAGGAAGAGCTGCAGAAGCGGGCCGAAGAACAGCGCAAGAAGCTGGAAGACGCCCAGAAGGCCGGTGGCGGCGCTCCCGCCAATCCGGCTGCCAAGTAACCGCGGTCATCGCGACAAACAAAAAGGCGCCCCGGTTCGGGCGCCTTTTTCGTTGGGATCGAGCTTCCAGTCTGGTCGGGGCTTCTAGTTCAACGAGGGATTGCGGGGGCGATAGCCGCCGGACTTGTCCTTGATGAAGATCTCGGCGACCTGCGAATGCCGGATCGGTTCGCCGGAATCGTCGGGCAGCAGGTTCTGCTCGGAGACGTAGGCGACATATTCGGACTCCGAATTCTCCGCCAGCAGGTGATAGAACGGCTGGTCCTTGTGCGGCCGGACGTTCTCGGGGATCGACAACCACCATTCCTCGGTATTGTTGAATTCCGGATCGATGTCGAAAATCACGCCCCGGAATGAAAACACCCGGTGGCGGACGATCTGCCCGATCTGAAATTTGGCGGTGCGCGCTTTAATCATACCTCGTCGAATAGACCATCATTGTGGCCGATGCTAGGGGCAAATGGTTGAATTAACTCTACGGTCCGGCTGGAATATCCCCCGCCAGAGCCCGGAAAACACTTACGAAATGACCGCCGCCGCATGGCTGATATCCTCAATCTGGCAATCCCCTATTTCGGCGTGATCTTCATCGGCTTTGCCTGCGGCAAGACCCGCGGGCTGCCGGAGGCGGGCCTCGCCTGGATGAATTTCTTCCTGCTCTACGTCTCGCTGCCGGCCCTGATGTTCGGCATCATGGCCAAGACGCCGTTTTCGGAACTCAACAATCCACCGTTCCTGATCGCGACCTCGCTCGGGACCGTGAGCGCCTTCATCCTGGCCATGATCACCGGCCGCGTCATCGGCGACCTGTCGCTGCGCAAGGCGACCCTCGCAGGGCTATCGGGCGCCTATGGCAATATCGGCTACATGGGCCCGGGACTGGCGCTGGCCGTGCTCGGCTCCAAGGCGTCGGCGCCGACCGCGCTGATTTTCTGCTGCGACAGCATCTTCCTGTTTTCGATCGTGCCGATCCTGATCGCGTTCACCGATCGCGAACATCGCTCGCTGCTGCACACGTTCGGCATCGTGGTGCGGCAGATCGTGCTGAACCCGCTGATCATGTCAGCCGGCGCCGGCGCGCTCGCCGCCGGCTTGCATTTTCGCCCGCCCGTCGCGATCGACAACACGCTGACCTTCCTGCAGAACGCGGCGGCGCCGACGGCGCTGTTCGTGCTCGGCGTCACCGTCGCGTTGCGCCCGTTCGATCGGGTGCCCTGGGAGGTGCCGGGCGTGATCGCGGTCAAGCTGTTGATCCATCCCTTGATCGTGTTCGGCCTGATGCTGCTGTTCGGGCCGTTCGCGCAGCCCTGGGCGGCGACCGCGGTGCTGATGGCCGCGCTGCCGCCGGCGCTCAACGTGTTTGTCATCGCGCGGCAGAACAACACCTGGATCGAGCCGGCGTCGGTCGCCGTGCTGATCGGCACCTTCGCGTCCGTCGTCACGCTGACCGGCGTGATGTGGCTGATCCAGAGCGGCCGGCTGGCGCTGCCGTGAAAGCCGGACATGCGTCCATCACTCCAGCGCGGAGAAGGCGGGCGCATAGTCGACACGGCCGGATTGCGAGGGAAGCTGGTTCCCCTGCAACGGCAGGGCCATGAAATGCGGCCCGGCATAGGGAGAGTCGAAGCCGTCGGCATGATGGATGCTGAAACCGAAGCGCTGGTAATAACCGGGATCGCCGAGGACGAAGATGCCTGCGTAGCCTTCATTTTTGGCGCGCTTGATCCCTTCCTGAATCAGTGCCGCGGCAATTCCTCGGCGGCGCCAGTCCGAAAGCACGGCCACCGGAGCGAGCCCGAGCGCAGGAAACGGCGCCGCCATTCTTGAAAACATGACGTGCCCGGTCAGCACACCGCCATCGATCGCGACGAGCGAGATGACCGCGTCGCCGGCTGCCCGCAATTTTTCAACAAGATCGGCTTCGCCGGTTCCCGGAAATGATGCCAGGAGCAGTTGCCTGACGACGTTGACGTCGGCCGCGGCCTCTTCGCGGAGGTTCATGGTTTGGCAGCGCTCGATGGCGCTCCCCGCCGCCACGACGGCGCAAGACCCTCGCGCATCGCAAGCCGCCGCAAGGGACCGAACGAGCCGACCAGATGCAACCCCGCCGCACGCAGCGACTGCACGCCGACGAAATCGCTGAGCAGCGAACGGTTGGCGAGATCGATGGCAAACACCCGGCTCGCCACGTCGGGCCGCCGCGCGGATTGATAGCGCGCCAGCACCTGCGGCGCGCCGGGATCTTCGCCAAGCGACATCGCCTGTCCGACGATGTCGGCGATATCAGCGGCGTCGCGCAATCCCATGTTGAGGCCCTGCGCGCCGATCGGCGGCAGCACATGCGCGGATTCGCCGACCAGCGCCACGCGATGGCTCGCGAATTGTCCTGGACTCTCGATCGACAGCGGAAACAGATTGCGCCCGGGCTCGACCCTGACGCTGCCGAGAATGGAATGCGATTGCTTCTCCGCGGCCTCGGACAAGTCGTCGTCGCCGAGCGCCATCAACCGCTGCGCTTCCTTCGCTGCCGAAACCCACACCACGCTGCAGCGGTTGCCGGGCAGGGGCACGAATACGCAAGGCCCCTGCGGCGTATGAAACTCGGTCGAGATGTTCTTGTGGGGCCGGGAATGGGCGATGTTGAAGGTGAGGGCAGACTGATGCAGGTCGCGCCGCTTGACGTCGATTCCGGCGGCGTCGCGGGACAGGGACTGGCGTCCGTCGGCGCCGATCACGAGGCGCGCCGTCAGCGTGCCGCCCGCGTTGGTATGGATGGAAACCGATGCGTCCTGTGGGTCGACCGCGACGGCTTCGTCGTCGAACCGCGTCAGGCCGGAAAGCTCGGCCGCGCGCTCCTCGAGCGCTGCCATCAGCGCCCGGTTGGCGATGTTGAAGCCGAACTGGTCGAGACCGATTTCCTGCGATGAAAACCGCACCTCCGGCGCCCGGATCAGGCGGCCGGTATCGTCGACCAGCCGCATGGTCTGTAGCGCCGCGGCCTGACCGGCGCAGCGGCGCCAGACGTCCAGCCGTTCGAGCAGATCGGTGGAGGCGCCGAGCAGCGCCGTGGTGCGGTTATCGCCATAGGGCGCCCGGCGCGCGAGCAAGGCGGTCTTGGCGCCGGTCTCAGCCAGCGCAATGGCGGCCGTCAGTCCGGCCGGTCCACCGCCGACAACAATGGCGTCATAAATTGGCGATGCATCGGTCATACTGGAACAATTGCCATTCCCGGCAGCATTTTCAAGCCGTTGACCTCGTTAAATGTTTCCATTGATTTGCGCGGCCGAACGCCGCAAGCGCTTGTATGCAAATAGAGTCGATTCCTGATAAGCACTGCCGGAACCATGGACCAGATACCCCAGTCAATATCGCCGGCGGCAACGCGGCCCATGCGGATGGCCGCATTGGGCGTGCATGTTTTCACGGCGCTGGGGGCGGGCATCGGCCTGATCGCGCTGCTGGAGGCCGCGCGCGAGCACTGGGCCAACATGTTCGCCTGGCTCGGCGTGGCGCTCGTCATCGATGCCGTTGATGGCCCGCTGGCGCGAAAATTCGACGTCGCGCGACTGCAGCCGAACTGGTCGGGGGACCTGCTCGACCTCGTCGTCGATTTCGTCACTTACGTTTTCGTTCCGGCTTATGCGATCATCACGGCGAGCGGCATGGTGCTGCCGCTGGCCGCGCCATTGCTTGGCATCGGCATCGTGACCTCGAGCGCGCTGTATTTTGCCGACCGGCGTATGAAGTCGGCCGACAACCATTTTCGCGGATTTCCGGCGCTGTGGAATGTCGCGGCGTTCTATCTGTTTCTGCTGCGGCCCTCGCCGGAGCTTGCGACCCTCGCCGTCGTGATCCTGATCGCGCTGACATTCGCGCCGTTCCATGTGCTGCACCCGATCCGCGTCGTGCGCCTGCGCTGGTTGACCCTGTGGCTGCTGGCCGCGGGCGCGGCACTGGCGGCCTATGCGATTGCTTGCGACTTCGCCGTGGGAATTCCCGTCACAACAGGACTTTGCGCGATCGCCGCCTACATCTTCGGCAGCGACGCGCTGATCCGGAAACTGAAATCGTTCAAGGCATGATGGAATTACTGACCCGCCCGGAAGCATGGGCAGCGCTGCTGACGTTGACGGCGCTCGAAATCGTCCTCGGCATCGACAACGTCATCTTCCTTTCGGTGATCGTGGCGCGGCTGCCGCCGGAGCAGGCCAAACGCGCGCGCCAGATCGGCCTGCTGCTGGCGCTGGTGTTCCGCATCCTGTTGCTCAGCATCCTGGTGTGGCTGATCGGCCTGAAGGATCCGGTCCTGACCGTGAAAGGCCTATCGCTGTCGTGGCGCGACATCATCCTGATCGGCGGCGGCCTGTTCCTGATCGCCAAGGCGACGCATGAAATTCATGCCGAGGTCGAGGCTGTTCACGGCGAAGCCGACACGCGGTCGGCAGCGAGCGCGTTTTTCTGGGTGATCATCCAGATCATCATCATCGATCTGGTGTTCTCGCTGGATTCGATCATCACCGCGATCGGCATGGCCGAAGATATCGAGATCATGGTTGCCGCTGTCATTATCGCGTGCTTCATCATGTACGTCTCGTCGGGCCCGGTTTCGCGATTCGTGGCGGAGCATCCGACCACCAAGATGCTGGCGCTGGCGTTCCTGGTGCTGATCGGTGTCGCGCTGGTGGCGGACGGATTCAAATTCCATATCCCGCGCGGCTATATCTACTTTGCCATCGTGTTCGCGGCCGCGGTCGAATTGTTCAACGTGCTGGCCCGGCGCAATCGCCGAAAGGCCGTCAAATAGCTGGCTTGCGCCGGCGAGTTGACAATGCGGCAGCGATGGCTTTCGTTTCACATTCAGGGCGGGCGCCCTGGCAATTACCGAGGGAGAAATCGTCATGACCAAGGCCGTGCGCGTGCACAAGGTGGGGGGGCCGGAAGCCCTGGTGTATGAGAGCGTCGACGTGCCGGCACCGGGCGCGGGCGAGGTCCGCATCCGCCAGCACGCGGTCGGCCTGAATTTCATCGACGTGTATTACCGCACCGGCCTCTACAAGGCGCCGGGGCTGCCGTTCATCGCCGGCAACGAGGCGGCGGGCGAGGTGGTGGCGGTCGGGCCCGGAGTCACCAACTTCCATCCCGGCGACCGCGTCGCCTACTATTTCAACCTCGGCGGCTATGCCTCCGAGCGCGTGATCCCCGCGGACAAGCTGGTCAAATTGCCCGATCACATCACCTACGAGCAGGGCGCCGTGCTGATGCTCAAGGGCCTGACGGTCTGGTACCTGTTGCACAAGACCTTCAAGGTCGAGCCCGGACATCGCGTGCTGATCCATGCGGCCGCCGGCGGCATCGGCTTGCTCGCCTGCCAATGGGCCAAGGCGCTCGGCGCGCATGTCATCGGCACCGTCGGTTCGAAGGCCAAGGCCGACCTCGCACTCGCCAATGGCTGCGATCACGTCATCCTCTACAACGAGGAGGATTTTGTTGCGCGGGTCAAGCAGATCAGCCGCAATGAACTTTGCGACGTCGTCTATGACGGCGTCGGCAAGACCACGTTCCCGGGCTCGCTGTCCTGCCTGCGGCCGCGGGGTCTGTTCGTGAGTTTTGGCAACGCATCAGGCCCGGTGCCGCCATTCGCGCTCGCCGAACTCAACAACCACGGCTCGCTGTTTGCGACCCGGCCGAAGCTCAACGACTATGTCAGCACCCGCAAGGAATTGCTGGAGGGCGCCGACACGCTGTTCGCCGCCGTCATCAACGGCAAACTGCACGTGCCGATCAACCATGCCTATGCGCTCAAGGACGTCGCCAAGGCGCATATCGAACTGGAGAGCCGGGCGACGACGGGAGCCGCGATCCTGCGGCCCTGATTTTGGCCCTAGGAAAAAGCGTCGTCCCGGCTCAAGGCCGGGACGACGACAGACGACAGATAGAGCTACGCCACCATCCGCGCGGCGCCCATCTGGGTCAGCACGCCGTCGAGGCAATCGATCATCATCGATATCTCTTCGCGCGTGACGTTGAGCGCCGGCATGAACCGCAGCGCATCCGGCTGCGGCGAGTTCAACAGCACGCCCTCCGCAAACGCCTGCGCCACGATCGAAGCGCCGATCGGCAGTTTGAGATCGAGCGCCAAGAGCAGGCCCCGGCCGCGCACCTCGCCGAGGCCATGCCGGGCCGACAGTTTCTGCAATTCGCTTTCCAGGAACAGGCCGGCATCGACGGCCGACTTCAGGAAGCCGGGCGCCGCGACGTGTTCGAGCACCGCAAGGCCCGCGGCGCACATCAGGGGATTGCCGTTGAACGTGCCGCCCTGGTCGCCATGCTCGAAACAGGATGCATAGTCGGTTGCCAGCAAAGCTGCCAGCGGCACGCCGCCGCCGATGCCTTTGCCGAGCGTCATGATGTCAGGCTCGATCTCCGCATGCTCGTAATGGAACAGTTTTCCGGTCCGGCCCATGCCGGTCTGGATCTCGTCGACGATCAGGAGCAGGCCGCGCTCCTGGGTCAGCGCCCGCAACTCTTTCAGGAATTGATCGGTCGCCGGCCAAACGCCGGCTTCGCCCTGGATCGGCTCCAACATGACGGCAACCGTCTTGCTCGAGATCAGCCGCTTGACGGAATCGAGATCGTTGAGCTGCGCCTTGGGAAATCCGGTGACCTTGGGCTCGAACAGCGGCTCGAAAGCTTTCTTGCCCGACGCCGACATGGTCGCGAGCGTGCGGCCGTGGAAGCCGCCAACGAAGGTGATGATTTCATGCGCGCCGCCTTTGTAGAGCGTGCCAAATTTGCGCGCCAGCTTGATCGCGCCTTCATTGGCTTCGGCGCCGGAATTCGTAAAGAACACCTGATCGAAGCAGCTATTGGCGACCAGTGCGTTGGCGAGCTTGAGACTGGGCTCGTTGAAGAAGGCGGGACTCGGCGTCAGCAACAGTTTGGCCTGCGCCGCAAGCGCGTCGGCGACGATCGCAGGCGAGTGGCCGAGGCAATTGACCGCCCAGCCCTGCATGAAGTCGAGATAGCGCTTGCCGCTGTCGTCCCAGAGATAGGCGCCGTCGCCCTTGACGAAGACGGTTTGCGGCCGTGCGGTGATGTTCATCAGCGCATCATACGGATGGGTGGCATTGGTCATGTCGAACTCCTTGGGTGGTCGGGGGTGAAAGGGCAGGCCGAAACGCAAGAAGGCCGCACTTTGCGGGTGCGGCCTTCTCGAAAACGTTGCTGAACTAGTTGATCAGCGGTGTCGTCGGACATGGCGCAGCCCATCATCGTCGCAGGAGCGACGACGGAAAGCTGCGCGGCGGTTGGTCCGGTTCAATGTCATGGCGCAGGCCCATACAGCCGAATGGCCGACGGTGTCAAGACGGTTGGAGATCAAAACCCCGCCACGCTGCCGTGCAGATCGTATTGATCCGCGCGCTCGATCTTGGCGGTGACGATTTCGCCGACCCGCAGCGGCCGTCGGCTGGAAACATAGACCGCGCCGTCGATCTCGGGTGCATCGGCTTTTGAACGGCCTTTTGACACCGTCGGGCCGACCTCGTCGATGATGATCTGCTGGCGCGTGCCGACCTTACGCTTGAGGCGGCGCGCGGAGATCTTCTGCTGCCGCGCCATCAGCGCGTTCCAGCGCTCCTGCTTGATGTCATCGGGCACAGGGCTGCCGATCGCGTTCGAGGAGGCACCGGCCACCGGCTCATATTTGAAGCAGCCGAGGCGATCGATCTCGGCTTCCTCGAGCCAGTCGAGCAGATAGGCGAAATCGGAATCGGTCTCGCCGGGGAAGCCGACGATGAAGGTCGAGCGCAAGGTCAATTCCGGACACTGCTCGCGCCACTTCTTGATCCGCGCCAGCGTCTTTTCCTGCGCTGCCGGGCGCTTCATCGCTTTCAGCACTTCCGGGCTCGCATGCTGGAAGGGAATGTCGAGGTAGGGCAAAACCTTGCCTTCGGTCATCAACCCGATGACTTCGTCGACATGCGGGTAGGGGTAGACATATTGCAGCCGCACCCAGGCGCCGAGTTCGCCGAGTTCCTTGGCGAGGTCGAAGAATTTGGCGCGGACCTGGCGGCCCTTCCACGGGCTCTCGGCATATTTGATGTCGACGCCGTAGGCTGACGTGTCCTGAGAGATGACCAGTAATTCCTTGACGCCGGCGCTGACCAGCTTTTCGGCCTCGCGCAGCACATCGTTTGCGGGGCGCGACACCAGATCGCCGCGCAGTTTCGGGATGATGCAGAAGCTGCAGCGGTTGTTGCAGCCTTCGGAAATCTTCAGGTACGCGTAATGCCGCGGTGTCAGCTTGACGCCCTGCGGCGGGACCAGATCGAGGTGAGGGTTATGCACCGGCGGTAGCGCCCGGTGCACCGCGTCCAGCACGCTCTCATATTGCTGCGGGCCCGTGATCGAGAGCACGCCGGGATAGGCAGCCTCGATCTGTTCGGGTTCGGCGCCCATGCAGCCGGTGACGATGACCTTGCCGTTTTCCGCCATCGCCTCGCCGATGGCGCCGAGCGATTCCTGTTTGGCGCTGTCGAGGAACCCGCAGGTGTTGACGATGACGATATCGGCGCCGTCATGCTTGCGGGCCAGCTCATAGCCTTCGGCGCGCAGCCGCGTGATGATGCGCTCGGAATCCACCAGCGCCTTGGGGCAGCCGAGGCTGGTAAAAGAAATGCGCGGCGCTCTTTGCATGTGGTCGCCTGGAACCTAGTTCTGATTGTTTAGGATATGGCGTCCAAGTAATTGATCAGACGGAAAAATTCAACCGCTACGTATGATTCCTCAGTGCCAAAATAGTGCTCGTGCATAGCGAATGAATTAAGTCGCCATTTTCCCAATGGCGGCCTGTCAACGATCAGGATGGAGGCTTTCAGGGTATTCGCCTATGGAAACCTCAACCGCGATATCGTTTCCGCGAGCGTCGAGGTACTGATGTCCTGATACCGAGGAGGCAAGCACGTCTAGCTTGTCTGCGAAATCCTCTGCTAGTACCGGCTGCAAGCTCCACTCTAGACCATCGCGGCCGAAACGCATCCCAGCGTCTCTCTCGTGTGCTACAGCTTTAATTGCAATCTCATTGCCGTCTATGGACGTACAAAGAGATTCAAATGCTAGCGCGTCCGGCGCCTTTACAGACCGCAGCCAATCTCGCAGCTGGCGCATGCCCACTGCGTCTCCCCAAAAAAGCACAGTGGGGCCACCTTTCCAGCCTCGAAAATATGCGGATCGCAGCGTCATATAAACCTCAAGCTACCTTCCTAGCGTCCCCCAAATTTGACGAGTTTATCATCGAGACGAGCGCCGCCTTCGGGCGGCCCTTTCTTTGGGGAGCGTGCGTCGCAAAGTTTACATTCGTTGTCTCAGGATCATCCCAACGAAACAAAGCTGATCTTGGGCGCGGTGGCCTGTTGCATATTACATCTGCCTGATTGATCAGCACGAGCTAGTCCCAATTGCCCATAATTACAAGGCTTTGCGGGGGCTTTTGACGTGCTATGGATGGATTTGCCGGGTTAAGAGTTGATCGATGAGCGCTGAGTCGTCACCGAAAATCGTCATTGTCGACGAAAGCCCGATCCGTGCCGCCATTCTCGAAGAGGGGCTGCGGGAGGCGGGCTTTACCCGCGTGGTCCATATCCGCGAAATGCAGAGCCTGCTGGCGCGGATCTACGCCGAAGACCCCGACGTCATCCTGATCGACCTGGAAAACCCCAGCCGCGACGTGCTGGAGGCGATGTTCCAGGTCAGCCGCGCGGTACGGCGGCCGATCGCCATGTTCGTCGACCAGAGCGATGCCGCCTCGATCCAGGCGTCCGTCGATGCCGGCGTCTCCGCCTATATCGTCGACGGCCTGAAGAAGGAGCGGATCAAGCCGATCCTCGACCTCTGCATCTCGCGCTTCAATGCCTTTTCCAAGCTGCAGGATGAGCTCGACCGTACCAAATCGGCGCTCGAGGAACGCAAGGTCATCGACCGCGCCAAGGGCATCCTGATGAAGGTGAAAGGCCTGACAGAAGACGAGGCCTACGTGCTGATGCGATCCACCGCGATGCGCGAGAAGAAGAAAATCGGCGAGATCGCGCAGTCGATCCTGACCGCGTCGGAGTTGCTGAAATGACCACACCGCTGCATATCGGCTTCATTCCGCTGGTCGACGCCTCCGCGCTGATCGTCGCCGTCGACAAGGGATTTGCCGCCACTGAAGGGCTCGACGTCACGCTGGTGCGCGAAGTGTCGTGGTCCAACGTGCGCGACAAGCTCAATATCGGCCGGTTCGATGCGGCGCATCTCCTGGCGCCGGTCGCCATCGCTTCGAGCCTTGGCCTCGGCCATGTCAAGGTGCCGATCGTGGCGCCGTTCAATCTCGGCCTCAATGGCAATGCGATCACGGTATCGCCGGCGCTGCATGCGGCGATCATGGGCGAAATCGACGGCGATCCGCGCAATCCGCTGCTGACGGCGCAGGCACTCTCGCGCGTCGTCGCTGCGCGGCGCAAAGCCGGCGCCGAGCCGCTGACCTTCGGCATGACGTTTCCGTTTTCGACCCACAATTATCAGCTGCGGTTCTGGATGGCGGCGGGCGGGGTCGATCCCGACGAGGACGTTCATCTGGTGGTGTTGCCGCCGCCCTATATGGTCGACAGTCTCGCCAATGGGCATGTGGATGCCTTCTGTGTCGGCGCGCCTTGGAATTCGGTCGCGGTCGATCTCGGCATCGGCCACATCCTGCATTTCGTCTCCGATATCCTGGTCAGCGCCGTCGAGAAGGTGCTGGCGGTCCGGCAAGGTTGGTCGGAAAAGAATCCGGAAGTCCTGGCAGCGCTGGTCCGGGCGGCGTCGCGTGCGGCCCACTTCATCGAGCAACCGGAAAACCGCGCCGAGGCCGCCGGCATTCTGGCGAAGCCCGAATATATCGGCGTCGATGCGGAAGTGATCCTGCGGACATTGGGTGGCCGGCTGAAGGTTTCGCCCGATGGCACGATCCGCGAAAGCAGCCGCTATTTGCTGGTGGGGCGGGAGGGCGCCGCGCGGCCCGATCCCGCGCAGGCCGCGTGGCTCTACGCCCAGATGGTACGCTGGGGACAAACGACGATGCGGCCGGAAGCACTCAAGGCCGCGATGGCGGTGTTCAGGCCGGACCTCTACGACGCCGCCACCGGGCAGCCCGTGAGGGCGGCAAGCGGAGGCGATCCGATCGGAGCCTTCGCCGGTCCGGCCTTCAACCCCGACGATATCGCCGGGCATCTGGCGGCGTTCGAAATTGGCCGCTGGAAGCCCTGAAGCGAAGTTAGGCAGCCTCGATGCAGGCTGTTTTTTAGGCGGCCTGCCTGCGAACCAGCAGTGAAGTTCGCTTCAGAGCTTCAGGGGAACGCTTCTAACTAGTTGTAAAACATAATAATTTTATATGAACTGGATTGGCACGCAACTTGAATGCTGCAGTGCAGCCAGCCGTCGCAGATGCCAGCTGGCCTTCGTCCATGATGGATTTCCGCAGCAACGAAGCTGACCGGATCGAACAGGAGCAAGCCCGGCGAACCAGCCGAGCCCAACTCCGGTCGGTCACCCGCCTTTCGTTGACGCCACCCCGTGGCCGCAGGAGCTTCGTCTCGCACTATGAAAATGGAAACGCTCACGATCGACTTTACCGACGAGCAGAAGCGCTACCTCGAAGGTTTTACGACGGGTCTGCAGATCAGCCGGGTCGGTCGCGGCCTTGGCGGCGGTACCTCCGGCAAGGCGAATGTCGGGCAGAACGGACCTGAGGCCGCGCACATCAGGGCGCAGGACAAGGTCACGGCATCGGGCAAGAAGCTGGTCGATCAGGAGAAGTGGAAGCGCGAAGAGCATCCATTCGATGCCTATCCGCGGCTGAAAGAGCAGGCGCGGGTCGATGCGCGGCCGTCGCCGGCGGACAATTTCCGCTGGCGCTATTACGGCCTGTTCTATGTCGGACCGGCGCAGGATTCCTACATGTGCCGCTTGCGCATTCCCAACGGCATCATGAAGCATTGGCAGTTTGCCGGGCTTGCCGATCTGATCGAGCGCCTGTGCGGGCCGTTCTGCAACGTCACCACGCGCGCCAATTTGCAGGTGAGGGAGATCCCGCCGAAAAACGCGGTGGCGCTGATCGAGGGGATTCAGGATCTCGGCCTGTGCTCACGCGGCTCCGGCGCCGACAATATCCGCAACGTCACGGGCACGCCGACGGCCGGGATCGATCCGCAGGAAATTTTGGACACCCGCGAATATGCCCGCGAATGGCACTACCACATCCTCAACGACCGTTCGCTGACGGGCTTGCCGCGCAAGTTCAACGTCGCCTTCGACGGCGCCGGCAAGATCGCGGTGCTGGAAGACACCAACGATATCGCGTTTTCTGCGGTCGAGGTGAAGGACGGCTTTGGCGTCGAGCCCGGGATCTGGTTCAGGCTCGGCATCGGCGGCATCACCGGCCATCGGGATTTTGCCACCGATACCGGGATCATCGTCAAGCCGGCCGATGCGACAAAAGTTTCCGACGCCATTGTCCGCGTCTTCATCGATCTCGGTGACCGCACCAACCGGCTCAAGGCGCGCCTGAAATATGTCATCGACGGCATGGGGATGGAGAAATTCCTGGTGCTGGTCGAAGAAAAGCTCGGCCACGCTTTTACGCGCGTGCCGCCGGACGCGCTGGCGCCACGGCCCAATTTCGACCGAACCGCCCATATCGGCGTGCACAAGCAGAAGCAGGAGGGCTTGAACTGGATCGGCGTGGCACTGCCGCTCGGCAAGGTGACCTGCGAGCAGATGCGCGGCCTTGCCAGGATCGCGCAAGACCTCGGCGACGGCGACATCCGCCTCACGGTCTGGCAGAACCTGCTGATTCCGGGCGTGCGCGACGACAAGGTTGCGCTGGCGACCGCTGCGATCGAGGCGCTCGGCCTTGCGATCACAACCTCGGAACTTCGCGCCGGCCTGATCGCCTGCACCGGCCGCGCCGGCTGCAAATTCGGCCTTGCCGACACCAAGCGCACGGCCGCCCGGATCGCAGACTGGTGCGATCCACGAGTCCCCATCGAGACGCCGATCAACATCCATCTCACCGGCTGCCACCATTCCTGCGCCCAGCACTACATCAGCGATATCGGGATGATCGGTGCGCGCATCCCGGTCGGCGATACCGACGACACCGTCGATGGCTTTCATATCTTCGCCGGCGGCGGTTTCGGTCCGGATGCCGATGTCGGGCAGGAGGTGTTTCACGACATCACGGCGGAGGACGCGCCTGGCCATGTCGAGCGGCTGCTGAAAGCCTATCTGACACATCGCGCTTCATCCGATGAAACCTTCCTGACATTTGCGCGCCGCCATGATGGCGAGACCCTGCGCAAGCTGGCGGATGCCCAGGTTTCCTCTTTGGAGGTGTCCCCATGAACCAGATCACACCGCCGCCCAGGATCGAGATCATTCCCTCCAGCGCGCCGTTTTCGGAGGCGCAGCGTTCGTGGCTGAACGGGTTCTTTGCGGGCCTGCTGTCGGACGCGCCGACGCCCTTGTCGGCCGAGCAGGGCGCCGCCGTCATGCAAGGTGGCGATGGCGACGACGGCGAAGCGCCATGGCACGACCAGACCATGCTGATCGCCGACCGCATGAAGCTCGCCGAAGGCCGCCCGCTGCGGCGCAAGATGATGGCCGCGATGGCGCAGCAGGATTGCGGCCAGTGCGGATACAATTGCAACGACTATTCGGACGCGATCGCGAACAAGACCGAAGCCAGACTCAATCTCTGCGTTCCCGGCGGCAAGGAAACCGCCCGGATGCTGAAATCGCTGTATGAGGAGCTCGACAAGGCGCCGGCATCGCCCTCGTCGGCAGCCGCCGCAGCTCCCGCTGTGGCTGCGCCTGCAACCGTCGCGGAGCCGGGGCGTTCGCGCGATAATCCGGCTCCGGCAAAGTTTGTGGGACGCCGGCTTCTGAACAAGGGCAAGTCGGAAAAGGAAACCTGGCACATCGACTTCGATCTGTCGGGCTGCGGTCTCGATTACGTCGTCGGCGATTCCTTCGGCATCTTCGCCCGCAACGATCTCGGCCATGTCGACCAGATCATCGCTCTGCTCGGCGCGTCACACACCACAAAGGTCCGCGGCAAGACCTTGCGCGAGGTGCTGCTCGATGATGTATCGCTGGCGCCGGCGCCGGATTCGCTGTTCGAACTGATCTCCTATTTGACCGGCGGCGCGCAGCGCGAAAAGGCGAGGGCGCTGGCGCAGGGCGAGGATCCCGATGGCGACGCGGCCACGCTCGACGTGATGGCGGTGCTGCAGAAATTCCCCAACGTGCGGCCGCATCCCGAAGCCTTCGTTGAGGCACTCGAAGCCTTGCAGCCGAGGCTTTATTCGATCTCGTCGTCGCACAATGCGACGCCCGGCAAATTGTCGCTGACGGTGGATTGCGTGCGCTACGTTGTCAACAAGCGCAAGCGCCTTGGCTTGGCCTCGACCTTCCTCGCCGAGCGCATCCAGCCGGGCGACGAGGTGAAGGTCTATGTACAGAAGGCCCATGGTTTTGCGCTGCCGGAGGATCCAAAAACCCCGATCATCATGATCGGGCCGGGCACCGGCATCGCGCCGTTCCGCGCCTTCCTGCATGATCGCCGCGCCACCGGCGCGCCGGGCAAGAACTGGCTGTTCTTCGGCCATCAGCGCAGCGACTGCGACTTCTTCTACTCCGAAGAACTCAACGCCATGAAGATTTCGGGCCTGCTGACGCGGCTGTCGCTGGCCTGGTCGCGCGACGGCGACAAGAAGTTCTACGTGCAGGACCGCATGCGCGAGGTTGGGCGCGAATTGTGGACCTGGCTGGCCGAGGGCGCCAACGTCTACATCTGCGGCGATGCCAAGCGGATGGCCAAGGATGTCGAGCGCGCATTGGTCGATATCGTCGCCCAGTTTGGCGCAAGATCGACCGACGAGGCCGTGCTGTTTGTGGCGGAACTCAAGAAGAAGGGTCGATTCCAGCAGGACGTCTACTAGCAGTCATCCCAGAATTCGAATGCCGGTCTTCGTGGCCACGCCTTTGAACCGGTCGAGCTCTGTCGCAACGATCGCTTTCGTGCTCGCAGCCGTATTTTCTCCATCCCATGCCAGCATGCCGGCGTTGAGGAACCGCAGGCGGGTGGTCTCTTCAGTGAGCGCTGCCACGCTTGATTTGTTGAGTAGGTCCAGCGCTTCGCTCGGCAAGCCCGAGGGCGCGTGGACGAGGTAGAAGATATTCAGCTCCATCTCTTTCAGGCCCGACTCGCCGAAGGTGGGGATGTCGGAAAAGAGCGGGAAGCGTGAAGGGCTTGTCACCGCCAAGGCACGAACGAGTCCGCCTTGCATCAATCCAGACGCTGAACCCAGCGAGGCTACTCCCCACGCGGTTTCGCCTTTCGAGACGCTCAGAACAGCAGGCGCGCCGCCACGGTACGGAATGTGCCGGGAGGCGTTCTTTGGCCCAATCTTGCTACGCAGCAATTCGGCTGCAATGTGCGGAATGGAGCCGGCTCCTGAACTAGAATAATTCAGGTCCTTCGATTTCTCCGAACCCAGCAGGTCCAGCGCTTCAGCCAGATTCCTGGCCGGGAAGTCGGGGCTGACGATAAAGACCATTGGCGAGGTACAGATTGTCGCCACCCAGTCAAAATCGCCGAGCGGATCGTATTTCACGCCTTCCGCATACATCGCGGGCCAGATCGCGAACGAGGACGATTCGGAAAGAAGCAGCGTGTAGCCGTCAGCTTCCTGCCGCTTGAGCCAGGATGCTGCCACGGTGCCGCTCGCGCCGGGCCGGTTTTCAACGACGAATGGCTTGCCGCCAAGATGCCTGGACATTCCTTCGCCGACGATCCGCGCGGCAATATCGGTCGAGCCGCCCGGCGCATACCCATTCAGGATCGTCACTGGACGAACAGGAAAACCCTGCGCCGCGACCGGCCCCGCGGCCAATGTGGCCGCAAAAGCCAGCAGGCACTCCCGGCGGTTCATGCAGTCCTCCTTCTTGAATCGGCTAACCGCAGAACGGGCCGTATTTGTGGGAACTGTAGGGGATACGTCGAACCGGTCAAGAAAGGTGACGCGCCCGGGGGCGGTTCCAAATAGCTCAAATCGGCCCGAATAAAATTCTCGCTGGAATCGGGCGAAGAGAATTTTTCACTGGAAAGTGAGTCCCCGGGAGGGGCCTCATCACTATTTCTCGGCCCTTATTGCAAGTTGCCGCGAACGATATTCCATATGCACTCCATGCTGCGTTGGAGATCGACCATGCGCGAATTATCGGCGGAAGCCCGCCTGCACCTCTATGCACGTTCGCTGTCCCGCCGGACCGGAACGGGATTCCATACCGCCGCGGTCTACAGCTCGCTTGCGCTCATCGCGGCCATCGTGTTCGGCTCGCTGTCGGTTCATCCCTTCTGAGATTATGACTGCTTGCCGCGGAAATCCCGTGGCGTGATGCCAAAGAAGCCCCTGAACGTCCGGCTGGCGTGCGCGCCATCGGCAAACCCGCATTGCATCGCGAGCGCGGCAATTGAAGTTGCCGACAGGCCAGGTCGCTGCAACAGATCTCGAAACTGCTCGACGCGGAGCCGGAGCACGTGGCGCTCAAACGTCGTCTCGCGGTCCGCAAATATGCGATGGAAGGTCCGCTCCGAAACGCCGAATGCGGCCGCAAGCACCGGGGCCGGCCGGATCGCGGCGAGGTTCGTTCTCAGATAGGTGTCGATCAGGCTGAACAGCTCTATGCGGGTGAGCCCGTGATCGTCGCCGGTGGCGAGACGTAGCAGTGTCGACAGATAGGTGATGATATCCGTCTCGTCGTCTTGGCCCGGCTGCGCATCCGACAGATCAATGGCTGCACGGACGAAAGCCGCGATCGAGCGCGCGATGACGCCGGACAGGGGAACGGGTCTGGCGCACAGCCGCTCGGCTTGCGGAAACATCCGGAGCAGCACCGGGGCGGGTACCGTTGCGATCAACACTTCGCAGCGCTGTTCGGGTCCATCGAGCCGGTCCTCGAACGGCCGCCGCGCATCATAGAGCACGCCATACCCCGGCTCGATCATGCCCTCGTGGCCGGCCTGCACCATCGCGCTGCGGCCGCGGCGCTGGAAATCGAACATGAATTCGTCCGAGCCCGCCTTGCTGACAAGCTTTGCATCGCGGCGGTAGCATTGCGGGCTGCTGTCGAAGCGGACCAGCTTGACGCTGCCGACTTCCACGAATTCGAAGTGGCCGCTGACCAGCGCGGTTCCGATCGGCCTGGTGTCGACATGGGCGAAGGATCGACAGATCGACTCGGTCCAGAACGCCTGTCGCTCGGCCGGGCGAATGGGGTCTGTCGAGACGGTGATGGCCATCGCAGCGAAGTTCCGATCAGGGGCCTCCCAGCGTCGCCCAGGTCCGGCCATGCTGCAAGGTCGAAAAGCTGGCAGGCTCATTCAAGACGTTGCCCACAGGCTGTCCTAACCTGCGGCCCAATGTTGCGGGGAATGAACGTGGATAGCCCAAGCCAAAGAGCCGATACGACCATCGAACATCCCCTTGATCCGCTCAGCGAGACCGAGGTCACGCTGGCCTCCGATCTGCTGCGGAGCCTCAAGCAGCTTGGTCCGGATACCCGCTTTTCCCATGTTCAGCTCGAGGAGCCGGCTAAAGCCGACATCCTGGGTTGGACACCCGGCACCAAGCTCCCGCGGCAGGCGGCGGCCACGCTGTTCGACTGCAAGACCGGCGCAACGCATGTCGCAACCGTCGATCTCGGGTCGCGCCAGGTGACGGCCTGGCGCGAGCACCCGACCAAGGCGCATCCCTATGGCCAGCCGCCGGTTACGATCGAGGAGGTGTTCAAGGTCGGCGATATCGTCAAGCGTGATGCCGGATGGCGGCGCGCGATGAAGCGGCGCGGGCTGACGGACGAGGACATCGAGCTGGTCCAGGTCGATCCGTTCTCCGCCGGCTATTTCAACCGTGACGTCGAGAAGGGGCGCAGGCTCGTCAGTGGGGTTTCCTTCTGGCGCCGCGATATCAAGGACAATGGCTACGCCCATCCGATCGAAGGCGTGGTCGCGCTGGTCGACCTGATCGAGGACAAGGTCGTCCAGCTCGTCGACGAGCCGGATATCGTTCCGATCCCGAAGCGGTCGCGCAATTACGACCGGGCGTCGATTCCGAAAATGCGTGAAGACGTCAAGCCGCTCGATATCGTGCAGAAGGACGGCCCCGGCTTCTCGGTCGAGGGCTGGAAGGTTTCCTGGCAGAACTGGTCGTTCCGCGTCGGCTGGTCCGCCCGCGAGGGCCTCGTGCTGCATCAGATCGGCTTTCGCGATGGCGCGCGGGAGCGGCCGATCATCTATCGGGCGAGCGTATCCGACATGATCGTGCCCTATGCCGACCCGACCGCGAACCATTTCTGGAAATGCGCGTTCGACGCCGGCGAGTATGGTTTGGGCAAGCTCGCCAATGCGCTCGAACTCGGCTGCGACTGCCTCGGGCATATCCATTATTTCGACGTGCCGGTCGCCGACGATTACGGCAAGCCGCAGGTCATGAAGAACGCGATCTGCCTGCATGAGGAGGATTTTGGCATCCTCTGGAAGCATTATGAGTTCCGTAACGACACGTTCGAGGTGCGGCGCTCGCGCCGTCTCGTCATTTCGTTCTTCACGACGGTCGGCAATTACGATTACGGCTTCTACTGGTATTTCTATCAGGACGGCACGATCCAGCTCGAAGTCAAGCTGACCGGCATCATCCAGACCGCGGCGGTCGTCCCCGGCCAGCCCTATCCCTGGGGCGGCATGGTGGCGGAAGGACTGGGCGGTCCGACGCACCAGCACTTCTTCAACGCGCGTCTGCACATGATGGTGGATGGCGAGCGCAACAGCGTCACCGAGCATGAGTTCAGGCCGCGGCCGTTTGGCGCCGATAATCCCTATGGCAACGTGTTCGACACCACGGCGCGCACGCTCAGTTGCGAACAGGAGGCCGCCCGCGAGGCCGACGGCCGTACCGGACGCTATTGGAAGATCGTCAATCCCAACGTGACCAACAGCGTCGGCGGGCCGACCGGGTACAAGCTGCTGGCGCATGCGGCGCCCGTCATGCTGGCGCAGGAAAACTGCTACATGACGGCGCGCGGCGGCTTTGCGACCAAGCACCTGTGGGTGACGCGTTATGCGCCCGCTGAGCGTTATGCCAGCGGAGAGTTCCCGAACCAGCACGCCGGCGGCGACGGCCTGCCGAAATACGTGGCGCAGAACCGCGGAATTGAAAACGAGGACATCGTGGTGTGGCACACGTTTGGCGCCACCCATGTCTGCCGCCCCGAAGACTTCCCGGTCATGCCGGTCGAATATGTCGGCTTCGCGCTGAAGCCGAACGGTTTCTTTGCCGAGAATCCGGCGATGGATCTGCCGCCCGATCGCAACGACGCAAGTCGCGATATCAGGGAAAAAGGCGCATGCTGCGCCTGACCGCTACTCGGATCCGTGCGGCGATGGCGCCGAGACCGGTTACTGAAAAAGTCAGTGCGGCGTCTTGAACGGCGCCACCGCAATCCCGGCGTCCTTCAGGGCCTGCCGCACGCCGCGCCCGATCTCGACCGCGCCCGGCGTGTCGCCGTGAATGCAGACGGTGTCGGTGCGCATCTTGATCACCTTGCCGGTGACCGACACCACCGCGCCGTCCTGCACCATCCGCACCACGCGATCGGCTATCGCCTTGGGGTCGTGCAGCACTGCGCCGGGCTTCTTGCGCGATACCAGCTGGCCATCGTCTTCATAGGCGCGGTCGGCGAATACTTCGTGCACCACGGGCAGGTTGGCGGCTTCGCCGGCGGTCACCAGCTTGGAATTGGCGAGCACGACGAAAATCAGGTTGGGGTCGACGGCCTTGATGGCGTTGGCGATGGCTCTTGCGGTCATGTCGTCCTCGCAGGCGACGTTGGAGATCGCGCCATGTGCCTTGACATGGGTGACCCTGTGACCGGCGGCGGTCGCGATCGCCTGCAACGCGCCGATCTGGTAAGCGACCAAATTCTCGATCTCCGATGATTTCAAGCCGGGCATCGGGCGCCGGCCGAAACCATGCAGGTCGCGATATCCGGGATGGGCGCCGACGCTGACGCCGCGCGCTTTCGCAAGCTCGACCGTGTGGCGCATGATGTCGGGATCGCCGGCATGGAAGCCGCAGGCGACGTTGACCGAAGTGGCGAGCTCGATCATCGCGGCATCATTGCCCATTTCCCACGCGCCAAATCCTTCGCCGAGATCGCAGTTGAGGTCGATGGTTGTCATGGTGCCTGTCCGCTTGTGCTGAGGGGATATTTGGTTTGCTTTAGTCCGGGCCCGCTACGTCCGCCGACGCGACCTGCCAGGTCGCCACGTCGACGGCGCTGACGGCCTGGCCGGCGACGTTGGCATCTTGCAGCGCGTCGATGTTGAGATCAAAGCTTTCGATCGGCCGCAGCCGGTCGGGCAGGGAACGCAGCAATTCCCAGAATTTTCGTGCGGCTAGCTGGGCTTCCGCCATGCTGACGGCCTCAAAGCGAAAGGCGCGGCCGGCCGGAGTCTGTGCAAACCGCCCGAAGTCGGCGGAGATCACGGTTGCGATCTTGGGATAGCCGCCGCTGGTGCCGCGGTCCGGCATCAGCACGATGGGCTGGCCGTTGCCGGGAACCTGCAGGCTGCCGTTCACGGTGCCGTCGGAGACGATGTTGTGGCCGTGCAGATGCTTGATGACGGGGCCTTCGAGCCGATAGCCCATGCGGTCGCTGGTCGCCGAGATCTTCCACTCGCTGTCGAGGAACAGCTTTTTGGCCTCATCGGCGAATTCATCATCCTGCGGCCCCCAGACCACGCGGATCGGTGCTTTCGTCGCGGCCGGCAGTTCGATCCGCCGCTCCGGTGCTGCGCTGGCGGGCGATGCCTGCAACTCGTCACCGGCTTGCAAGGGACGCGGATAGGGGCTGCCGAGCCCGGCGCGCGCGTTGACGGAGAGGCTGCCGAAGTCAGGCTCACCGGCAATGCCGCCTTCGATGGCGAGGTAACTGAACGAACCGCCGCGGGCAAAGCCAAGCGTCAGGGCCTCGCCGTCGGCGATCGTCGCCGTGCTGCCGATCGCAACGGGGCGACCGGCGATATCGGCGTTGCGCGACGCGCCTGCGAGCGCAATGCGGACGGCGCCGCCGCGCGCGGTGAAGACAGCGCCAAACGGGCCGATTTCGACGGTAGCCGCAAACAGCTCATTGCCAACCAGCGTATTTCCTGCCGCCAGCGCCAGACGGTCCATCGCGCCGCTCGGCACCAGGCCATAACGCTGCGAGCCGGGCCGGCCGCCGTCCTGGACCGAACTTGCCGGGCCGATCGATGTGACGACGAGCTTGCTCATGAGGTGATCAACTCGGCGACGATCTCGCCCGCCGCCGCGGCGCGATCCTGCTCGGCAAACGTCCTGGCGTCGACCGGCGCAAACGTAATGGCGTCGCCGGGCTCCAGCAGGAAGGTCGGATCGCGATGCAGCTGATAGGTGCGGACCGCGGTCTGTCCGAGCAGGTGCCAGCCGCTGGGGCCGGCGAGGCACTGCACCCCGGTCTGTACGCCGCCGATCGAGACCGTGCCGGCCGGCGTCAGCAGCCGCGGGTTCTGTCGCCGTGGCATTTGCAGCGAATCCGAGAGTCCTGACAGATACGACCAGCCCGGCGTGAAGCCGATCATGGCGACGCGGTAATCGCCGGCGGCATGCCGCGCCACGATGTCGTCGGGCGTCGTCTTGAGTGCTTTGGCGACGTCTTCAAGGTCGACGCCATGCTCGCCGCCATAGACCACGGGAATGCGCCAGCGCCGGGTTTTCGTAGCCTCCGGCACCGGCAACTTCGCCAGCGCCAGGATCTGCTCGCCGAGGGCTTCGAACGACGTCCGCACGGGATCGTAATGCACGAGCAGCGAGCGATAGGTCGGTACGGTCTCGGTGACACCTTCGACCGGCGCGCTTGCCATCGCGGCGTCGAGCGCCAGCACCCGCCGGTTGGCGGCATCGTCGATGTTGCGGGAAAACTCCACCGTGATGGCGCTGTCGCCGCTTTGTAGAAGGCGGGGTGGCAAAAGGCGGGGCGGGGGTAGCGTCTCGGCCATGGCCTCTGGACTCATGAGCTTGAGACCAAGCTGTAGCCTGTTTTGCACGTCAGTGGAATTCGCTCGGTGCGAAATCATTGAGCAAGTTCAATAAACTAATCTGCATGGCGACGATAAGATGTTGTGATCGCAGCCTGCCCAACGAACCCTTGACGCGATGCCCGCGCCCCGCAAGATGCGCTACCTTTTGATCCCCTCCCATTGGAGCGTTGCCTGACCGATGTCCCTGACCCCCGAAGCGATCGCGACCCTGTCCCGCGTGTCCACCGCCACCATCACCACCGTCCTGCTCAAGAAGGGCCTGCGGAATGTCTGGATGCGCGGTACCAAACCGCTGCGGCCCGGACAGCCGCGGCTGGTCGGGCCGGCCTTCACGCTGCGCTTCGTGCCGGCGCGTGAAGACCTCGCGACGCCGGAATCCTGGTCGTCGCCGATCTCGACCCGCACCGCGATCGAAGCCATGCCGCAGGGTTGCATCGCCGTGGTCGATGCGATGGGCGTCAAGGATGCCGGCATCTTCGGCGATATTCTGTGCGCGAGGATGGTCAAGCGCGGCGTGGCGGCGCTGATCACGGATGGCGTCGTGCGCGACGTCGAAGGCGTGCTCGGCACCGGCATGCCGGTCTGGTGCGATGGATATGCAGCACCGCCGTCGGTTGCAGGGCTGACCTTCGTCGGCTGGGGTGAACCGATCGGCTGCGGCGGCGTTGCGGTGTTTCCGAACGACATCGTCGTCGCCGACCAGGATGGCGCCGTGCTGATCCCGCAGGCGTTCCTCGACCTCATTCTGGCCGAAGGCGCCGAGCAGGAGCGGATGGAAGCCTGGATCGTCAACGAGGTGAATAATGGTGCAGCCTTGCCCGGCCTCTATCCGATGAATGCCGAGACCAAGGCGCGCTATGCGGCGACCAAGAAGTAACATCAACAAAGCGAGGTAACGCCATGGATATTCACGTTTCCGGCTCACGGCCGACGCGAATGGCGCCGTCAGACTATTTCACCGGGACGGTCTGGCAGGATCCGATCATTGCCACCGAGGCACCGGCGCGGCTGGTCTCGACCCGCGTCTCCTTCGAGCCCGGGGCGCGAACGGCCTGGCACTCGCATCCGCTTGGGCAGACCCTGTACGTGATTTCAGGGGTCGGCCGCGTCCAGGCCGTGGGTGGACCGATCAGGGAAATCCGGCCCGGCGACGTGGTCTGGATTCCGCCTGGGGAGAAGCACTGGCATGGCGCTTCGCCGACCAACGGCATGATCCACATCGCGATGCAGGAAGCACTCGACGGCAATTACGCGACCTGGATGGAGAAGGTCACCGACGCCGACTATTCGGCGAAGGTCGGCTAGCGTTTCGCGCGCGGATATCCGGATCGCGAACGAAGCGCGTCAACAATGATCGAGAGCTTTGCTTTCCAAAGCTCTCGATCAAATCCGCTGCGCACTCCACGTGCCCGAGCACATCGCGGCGCGCCAGGTGCCGGATCCCGAGGTACCGGAAAGGCGCCCGAGACCGACCGCACGCTTCATGCCGCTCGATAGCGTCACCGAGATGTTGCCGGCTTCGGCGACACGGCCGGACGCCGTTACCGCGGCGCTGGCCGAGGCGACTTGACCGTTATTGATCCCGATCGACACCGATACGTCGCTGGGGCAGGCCGCGTTCGACGATGCGATCTGCACGTTCCATTGGCCGTCGAAGGTCGCGGCGACCGCCGGTTTCGCGGAGATCATACCAGCCAGCATCATCGTGGCGCCGGCGATAGCGGATTTGAAAATGCGTTTCATGACCAACCCCTGTTTGTTTGACGGGGGCACCCTCTCACAGCGCTTCCGATGCGGCTGTGATGGTCATCACATAGACAAACCAGACGGTGTTTCGGCGTGAACCGGGTCGCGGCATCAAACGACGCGACAATGGCCCGGCGACAAAAAGCCCCGCCGGATCGGC
Organism: Hyphomicrobiales bacterium; assembly: GCA_017305715.1. Lineage (GTDB taxonomy): Bacteria > Pseudomonadota > Alphaproteobacteria > Rhizobiales > Xanthobacteraceae > Bradyrhizobium. The sequence goes on from JAFKKG010000009.1 coordinate 45,316, forward strand.
GGGGCTATGATCAATAGGGCTCTGATCAAAAGGCGTGGCGCATTATTCGAGGCGTGTCCAGGTCTGGCCACCGCAGAACATGCCGCCAAAGGCGCAGCCCTGAACGCGCAGCCGGTCGGTGCCCTTCAGCGTGATCGTTGAATCGTACCTGCTACCGGAGCTTGGATCGACAATCCGGCCGGTCCATTTGTTGTTGCCCGGCCTCATGTTGATCAGCACCTGCTCGCCGTTGCGACCGGTCCTCTTGTCGATGGAATAGCCGCAGAGGTTAGGCCCGCATTGTTCAATCCTGACCTTGCCGTCCTTGCCGTCTTTCTTCTCGGTCATCCAAACGCCGAGCGGTGAATCCGGGTCCGATGCGGGGGGCGGCGGGGCTATCGCGGCAACGGACGGCCGCGGGGCGGGAGGCGGCTCCTGCTGAACCTGTGGCGGCGGTGGCGGTGCAGACGGTGCGGTATCTGCGGGTGCAACGGCCGCCGTCGATGTCGATGGCTCGACAGGGGCAGGTGCGGCCGGGACCGGAGCCGTGGGGGCGGGGGCCGGCGGCACGGCGGCCTGTTCGGCCGGGGCACGCTCGACGGGCGGCGTCCGGTCGGGCTCCGACGGACTGGTCCGAGCGTCCTGCGGCGGCCGCCGGCGCAGCCGGTCGCGATAGTCGTCGCGCATGTCGTCGCGGCGCGCGTCATCGCGACGGCCGTCATCCCGACGCGCATCATCGCGGCGGCTGTCCTCGCGGTCGCGATAGCGGGCGTCGTCCCGATTTCGGTTGTCGTCCCGGCCTCGAACGTCGTCGCGGTAATCATTATCGTCGCGCGAGCGTTTGGCCTTGCGCCCGGTGTTATCGTAGACGCCCGGAATCTGCACGGTACCCCGATCGGGATCGATGCGAATGGTCTTCCCGCCATAGTCGAAGGTGTATTGGGCCTGCGCGGCGCTGCTCGCCAGCAAAAGCGCGGCGATAGCCAGAAGCTTTTTCATAACGACCTCCTGTGCAGGGAATCCGAAACGTCCGATGCTACGCAAACGCAGCTCGCGAAACGTGATCCAGATCACTTTCAAATAATGAGTCGTGTACTAGCGGCTTTGGTTCAATGTCGTCCGGGTAGTCTAATTCGCACCCGGCATCCGGTCAATTTCAGGGGAAAACCGGCGTATTTTAAGGCAAATCAGTCGAACCAGATGGCGTAGATTTTCCTGAAACTGCCATCCTCGGTCGCGATGTGCAGCCACTGGTCGACGAAGGCCTTCAGCGCGACATCGCGCTGCAGCCAGTAGGCCTTCTCGGCGAAGTCGAACGGCTTTTCCGGTGCACCGCGCAGAGCACGCCGGGATGCATCTTCTGCTGGTATCGCGTCTCCGATGAATCCGTCACACGCAAGCCGTTCGTCCGAATCGACAGCTCTCCGCTCTGGCCGCTACAGCTCTAAATGAGCCTGTCACAGTAATTACCGTGTCTCACTTACGGGGTGCAGTCCAGTGCTGTCTCCGTAATTCCCTCAAATGCAAATGCGGATTGCTGGGCTACGGACTACATGACCGAGTGACTATGGCGTCACCATATTTCACTCGGGCCTCGTCAATGGATAGACATCGAAGTTGCGGTGGACCACCACCGTGAAGCTCGCTTTGAGGGTATACCAACTCCCAAAGGCGCTCGTCATCTGGATCGCGATAAAGTGTGTCCCAACCACTGCTGTCTCGTCCTAGTTCTTTCAGGTGCGTATGAACAAGTGAGTCGATTCTTCGGCACGTGTCATCGGCCACGATGCCACCCAGGTTATTTGGAATCCATCTACCAGTAAGATTGGTTTCAGTAGGATCGAGATTCATCATCGCACCGTTCGAATGGATGACCCTGAGGGGATCGGTTGATTTGGAACAACAAATTCTCTAGCGCCGCCGGCCGTTCGTCCTCCTCCTATAAAGCCTGGGTCAGCCCGTAGGGCGGATTGGAGCCGACTTGTCCGCCGTAGCGCGGAGAGCGAAGGCGGAAGGCGTAATCCGCCATCTTAGAGGCACTCCCTACCAGCTCATCGCTGTTCGCCGAAGTCTCCGCTTGCCAATTGCGCATCCGCGACGATTGTTCGATATGGACTGCAGGATAGCACAGGGCGTGTTGGCGCTGTAACCGTGCTGGCGTTTCATGCCGCGGGAACGAGAACGCGTGTTTGAAAATTGAATCCGTTCCAGCTCGTTTGGCTTGCGCGAAGCGCGCTGGTCGGCCTAGCTCTCACCGCTATCTTTGCGTGCCAGATTGGCGGCGGCCGCGCGTCCCGTCATCTCGCTTTTCAGTTGCTCGAACCGATGCCGTGCGTCGGCCGCGCGGTCATCCACCATCTGGATCGCGGCGTCCTTGCCCATCGGTCCGGCAACGACCGGCGCCGAATGCTCGCCGATGGTCTCATCGACGTAATAGTCGCCATTGTCCTCGCGCACCGTCCATTTGAAACGGATCGCGGCCATCGGTCCGGGGCCGATTTTCGAATAGCCATCAGCCTCGATCGGCGGATGAGCCTCGAAAGGTGCGGGGGCCTCGGGTGTCGGGGCCTCGAGCGGTGGAGGAACCGCGAGCGAAAGCGGCGCTTCTTCGAGGGGAGGAGGGCTGGCCGGGGCTTCCTCGACGGCAGGCCGTTCCCGCTCGCGCGGGATCACGGGCGGCTGATCGAGGATGCTGGCGATCGCCGCCAGCGCGTTGTCGGTCGGGTCGCTTTGACTCACGATTCAGCCTCCGGATCGAACTTCGTCTGTGGAATCGGTGTCCCCGTTGCCGCCCGGCATCTTTTCCTCGCTTCCGAATGAGGCTGAGTTTTGTCCTTCAGACCCAAACCGGCGGTATCAGGTGCTTCCACCCCCGCAAAGTGCGCCTGCCATGCGGAATAAGATTCCGTCATGGGGCAGGCGATCGTGCGGAGCAATATCCGGCCTTGCCTGGGGCGGATCAGCTCAGCACGTCCTGATTGATCACGTTCTGACGCAGCGGATCGCCGTCTAGCACGCTGAGAATATTGCGTGCGGTCTGCTCGCTCATGCGGTCCACGGCTTCCCTTGTCACGCCGGCGACGTGGGGCGCGAAGATGACGTTCGGGAGAGCGAACAGCGAATGGCCGGCGGGCGGCGGCTCCTGTTCGAAAACGTCGAGACCGGCGCCGGCGAGCCGGCCGGACGCCAGCGCATCATGCAGCGCCGGTTCGTCGACGATGCCGCCGCGCGCGGTATTGATCAGGTAGGCGGCAGGTTTCATCAGCTTCAGCCGCGCCGCGTTGAACATGCCGATGGTCTCCGGCGTCTTCGGGCAATGGATACTGACGAAGTCGGCGCGGGGCAGGGCTGCATCGAGGTCGGCGACGGGCTCGCAGCCGGCGGCCTTGATGTCGGCAGCGGGCTTGTAGGGATCGAACACCAGGACGTTCATTTCCATGGCCTGGCAGCGCTTGGCAGTGCGGGTTCCGATGCGGCCGAAGCCCACGATCAGCACCGTCTTGCCGTAGAGGTCGTAGGGCAGCATGCCGAGCCGGCTAGGCCATTTATTGTCGCGGACGATGGAATGCATTTCGACCGCACGCTTTGCCAGGGTCAGCATCATGAACAATGCGCATTCGGCAACGGAGGGCGAATTCGCGGTGCCGGCGACCATCAGCGGCACCTTGCGGCGGCTCAGCGCGGGCACATCGACGGCGTCAAAGCCGACGCCGATCCGGGTCACCACCAGCATGTCCTTGGAGGCTTCCAGCTCCGGTTCGCCGAAGCGCGTGCCGCCAAGGGCGACGCCATGGACCGGCGCATGCTCTTTCAGCTTGGCCTGGAAGTCCGGCTGCGAGATCATGTTGGGGAATTCGACGAGTTCGATGTCGTCCCGCACGTCGAGCAGCGCGCGTCCCTGCTGCGACATCGATTCCGTGACGAAGATTTTCTTCTTGTTGGTCGCCATTTCCTGCCCTTGGGTGGTTGTTTTCGCCGTCAAATGACGGCGCCGGTTCCCTCGTTTAGCAGGTGCATATTATTGAGGTCCACTGCCAATCGCAGCGGGGCGCCATCCTGCGCGCCGGCGTTGGGATTGACCCGGCCGCAGATCTGCGCGCCTTCGAGCGCGAAATAGATCAGCGTCTCCATTCCCATCGGCTCGGTGACGTCGAGCACGGCATCGAAGCTTTCGACGCCGGGCTCCGGATGCGCCTTGGCCTCGGTGATGTGCTCGGGCCGCAGACCGAGCAGCAGTCTGTCGGTTCGCGATGCGCCCTGGTACCGGGCGGCGCGTGCCGGCGGCAGCGGGAAGGCGATGCGGTCGGTGATCCGCACATGCAGCTTGCCGCCGGACTCTTCGAGCCGGCAGGGGATGAAATTCATCGCGGGCGAGCCGATGAAGCTGGCGACGAATTTCGTCGCCGGCTTGTGATAGAGTTCGTTCGGCGTGCCGATCTGCTCGATGCGGCCGTGGTTCATCACCACGACCCGGTCGGCCAGCGTCATCGCCTCGACCTGATCATGGGTCACGTAGACCGTCGTGGTGCGGACTTTCTGATGCACCTTCTTGATCTCGATCCGCATCTGGACGCGCAGCTTGGCGTCGAGATTGGACAGCGGCTCGTCGAACAGGAAGACTTTCGGGTTGCGCACGATGGCGCGGCCCATCGCGACGCGCTGGCGCTGGCCGCCCGACAATTGCTTCGGCTTGCGATCGACCAGTTCGACGATATCGAGCATGCGCGCGGCCTCGTCGATCCGGCTCTTGATCTCCGCCTTCGGATAACGCTTCAGCCGCAGCCCGAACGACATGTTCTCCGCGACTGTCATGTGCGGATAGAGCGCATAGTTCTGGAACACCATCGCGATATCGCGGTCCTTTGGCGGGACGTCGTTGACGACGTCGCCACCGATCATGATGTCGCCGCCGGTAATGTCTTCGAGGCCAGCAATCATTCGAAGCGTGGTGGACTTGCCACAGCCGGATGGTCCCACCAGCACGACAAACTCATGGTCGGCGATGTCGAGATCGATGCCGCGCACCGCCTCGACGTCGTCGTACTTCTTGACAACTTTACGCAACGTCACGTCAGCCATGAGTTCAACCCTTTGTCGCACCGGCGGTCAGGCCGGCAATGTAGTAGTCCATCAGGAACGCGTAGATGATCAGTGGAGGGGCCGCGCCGAGCAGGGCGCCGGTCATGATCTGTCCCCAGTTGAACACGTCGCCCTTGATCAGCGTGGTGATGATGCCGACCGGCAGCACCAATTGATCGGTCGAAGTCGTGAACACCAGCGGATAGAGGAACTGCGCCCATGACACGGTGAAGGCGAAGATGGTCGCCGCGATCAGGCCGGGCAGCGCCACCGGGATGAATATCCGCGTCAGGGTCTGGAACCAGGAAGCCCCGTCGATGATGGCGGCCTCGTCGAGTTCCTTCGGGATCGAGGCGAAATAGCCGATCATGATCCAGGTGCAGAACGGTACCGTCAGCGTCGGATAGATCAGCAGCAGCACATACCAGCGGTTGATGAGCTGGATGCCGGTCCAGTCGCCGAACAGGGCAAATACCTTGAACAGGGGAATGAACAGCAGGCTGTCCGGGATCAAATAGGTCAGGAACACGCCGGTTGCGAGCGTCGCCGAGCCCCAGAACCGCATCCGCGCCAGGGCGAATGCCGCCGGCACCGATATCAGCATGGTGATGGTGACCACGAAGATCGACACCAGCGCGGAATTCCAGAAGAAGCGCAGAAACTGGTTCGATGTCAGCAGTCCGATGTAATTATCCAGCGTCGGGTGGAAAACCCACCATGGATTGGTTGCCGCCGAGATTTCCGCGCTGCTCTTGAGCGAGGTGATCAGCATGTAGATCGGGGGCAGCAGCGAGAAGATCGCAAACAAAGTGAGGAAAAAATACGACCATCGCAGCGCCCACGTCCGGTCGCGGCTCATGCTGCCGTATTTGACGGTACGGGTCGGGGCGGCCTTGTCGATCGCAACTGTGCTCATCAGGATTCATTCCCGCGCTTGTTGACATCACGCAGGATGAAGATCGCTGCGACCGCCAGGATTGGCACCATGAACAGGGAGACGCTGGCGCCGAGCGGAATGTCGCTGCCTTCGATGCCGATCCGGAAGGCCCAAGTGGCAAAGATGTGGGTGTGGTCCAGCGGCCCACCGGCGGTGAGGATTCGAACGATATCGAAATTGGCGAAGGTGACGATCAGTGAGAACAGCGTCGTGATCGCGATGATGTTGCGCATCATCGGCAGCGTCACATACCAGATCCGCTGCCACCAATTGGCGCCGTCGATGGCGGCGGCTTCGTAGAGCTGGTCGGGCACCGATTTCAGCGAGGCCAGATACATGATCATGAAGAACGGCGCGCCATACCAGACGTTGACCAGGATGACCGAGAAGCGCGCCCAGGTAGCGTCGCCGGTCCACGGGATCGGCCCGATTCCGAAGAACGACAGTGTATAGTTGAAGGCGCTGTAGGAGGGGTCGAACAGCCACAGCCATGCCAGCGTGCTCATGGCCGGCGGGATCACCCACGGCACCAGCAGCATGCCGCGCCATTTGCGCTGGCCCTTGGCCGGAATGTTGTGGACGAAATGCGCGACGATGAAACCGATCAGCGCCTTGAAGACCACCGCCGTGATCGCGAAGATGCAGGACTGCTTGACCACCAGCCAGAAGGTGTCGCGCTTGAACAGGAACTCGAAATTGCCGAGTCCGACGAAGCGCTGCATCGACTTGTTGAGGGTCGCCAGATGCAGCGAATAGAACGCCGGATAGAGCACCAGCAGCGTGATCAGAATGATCAGCGGCAGCGTCATCAGGAACGCCGCGGTCGATTTGCGCTTCAGCGCCTTCTGAAGGCTGGAGCGTTTTCGTGGTGTTTGCGTTGCGCCAACACGGTCCGGCTGCAATGCGACATCAGCCATGATGCATCTTCCTCGCGATTTATTTCAACGAAGGCGGTTTTCGATGCGCCCGGGGGCCGGCCTATCGTCGGCTCCCGTTTCACCTCGTGCGGAAAACGGATTCGCCGCGAGCAACCCGCAACGCGCGGGCCGTCGCGGCGAGCTTGTCCGTTCTAGCTTCGCATGAAGCCTTCGCACTCGCCTTCGGCCCAGGCGAGCGTCTTTTCCATCGCTTCGCCCTGGTGATAACGCAGGCACATCTTGGTCAGCGTGGCCTGCGCGTAGATCTGCTGCGCGATCTTGGGCGGAGCCGGCGATGCCGCGATCGACAGGATCTGATGCTTGTAGGGGTTCGGATAGTGGTAGAGCGTGCCCTTTGGCGGGCCTTCTTCAGCCCAGACCTTCAGCGTCGTCAGCTTTTCGTAGGCCGGCAGATCGTAACCACCGCTCGCCGTCACCATCTTCTCGATCGCCGCCGGCTTGGAGAGGGTCACGAGCAGATCCTTTGCAGCCTGCTTGTTCTTGGAGAAGTTCCAGATGCTCCAGTAATAAGGCAGGTAGGGCGCGAAGCGTCCCTTTGGCCCGGCCGGGAAGCCGTGGGTCCAGCATTGCTCGGCAACCTGCGGCGCGTCGCGCTTGGCGACCGCCCAGGCGCTCGGCGGATTCATGATCATCGCGCCGCGGCCGGAGACCAGCCATTTATTGTTGGAGGCGTCATCCCAGGCCGCAACGTCGGGCGGCAGGAAGGAGATCAGCTTCTTGTAATACTCGAGCGCCTGGCGGACCGCGTCGGTCTTGACGGTGAGGTTGCCCTTGGCGTCGACGAGTTGGGCGCCGAATGACAGGAAGATCGCGCCGGCCGTATCGACGTTGTCGGTGGTCTCGCCGAGACCGATCCCGAACGGCACGCCGCCCTTGTGGCAGGCCTCGGCCGCCTTCAGGAAGGTATCGAGGTTCCAGTTGTCCGCCTTCGGTTCAGAACCCGCCGGATACATCGCCTGCACATCGATGCCGGCGTGCTTCTTCATCAGATCGATGCGCGAGCAGGGGCCCTTGATCTGGCTGCCGACGCAGGCGGGCACGCCGAGCCACTTGTTGCCGACCGTGCCGAGATAAGTGACGGTGCCGTTGACCTCGCCGTTCTCGGCGATGATCGGCTTCATGATGTCGGCGACGTCTTCGAGCTGCTCGGCATTGGCATGGGCCCACCATGTCGGCATCGCGAAGATGTCATGGCCGGATTTCGCCTGCGCCTCGGCGGCGATCGTCAGCAGGTTCTTGTTACCCTGGCTCGGGATGTAGTCGATCGTGACCTCGACCTTGGCCTTTTCGGCCCACTCATTGACAATATCGGTCGAAGCCTTGTTGGCACCGGGCACCCAATGGTCCCAGAAACCGATGCTCAGTTTGCCGGCGGCGTTCGCGCTGCGCACGTAGGGCGCAGTCACGAGGGCCGCCGATGATAGCGCTGTCGCAGCAACAAATTGGCGTCGTGTAAGCTTCTTCCGTAACATGGCGTTCCTCCCTGGATGGGCCAATCGGATATGAAGGAAATTTCCGTTCTTGTTTTTTTATCTGGCGCCATTCGGTCGCCGCGGAGATTTCATTATTGACGATCAGAGCAGAATTGCCAGCGTCTGTCGAGAAATCACGTGGCCGCAGTTCTTGAACTAACGTTGTGTACAAATTGCAGGCAGTGCGCGCGTCAAGGTCCCGTGAGCCGGTTCAGTTCCTGCGTTCGAGGTGAGATATTGCGTTGCACACCGCAAAGGCCACGGCACGTGCAAGCGTGTGGGACAGCGTCGCAGGTTCCGCCGCCACCAGCCTCGACGGCACGTTTCGTCATCGGTGAGATCCGACGCGGCAGGTAGACTTGGGCGGCGCGAAAACGATAAAATCGGATTCGGCAGCAATCCTCAGCCGCCGCGACCGCCATGCCGGCAACCCCATTCGACCATGGAGACCGACCAATGACCAGCCCGACATCGAAGCTGCGCGTGCGGCTCAAATGGTGTGCAGCTCTCGGAGCGGCCGCCATCATGCTGTTCGGCGCGTCGCTTGTGGTGGAGGCGCAGGTGGTCGAGGGCGTCCAGAAAGGCGCCCGTGAAGGCAACAAGGCGGCCGGCCCGGTCGGCGGCGTGCTCGGCGGCGCCATCGGCGGTGTTGTCGGCGTGGTGACAGGTGTTACCGGGGTCCTCACCGGCGGCGGTCAACAGCAACCGGGCCCGGCGAAACAAGGCGATGCTGCCAAATCAGCTAAGGCGGCCAAAGGTACCAAGACGGCGGCAAAGCAGCCGCAGGTGCTGACCCAGACCAGTGCCCCGCAAATCACGGCCGAGCAGATCGTCGCCAACAGCGACGCCAATATCGAGCGTATCAAGAAGTCATTGAATTTGACGCCCGAGCAGGAGAAGAACTGGGCCGGCTTCAACAGTGCGATGCACTATCTCGGCCATAATGGCGCCGATCGCCTCAATCTGCGTATTGCCCGCGCCAAACGCGATCCACCGGACGACATCATCGAGCAGATGCGCAATGAGGCCCAGTTTCTCAACGATCGAGCGGTGGACCAGCGCAATGTTGCCGATGCCGCCGAGCCGCTGTTCGCAAGCCTGGACGACAAGCAAAAAGCCGTCTTCATCCAGGAAATGGTCAATCTGAGCCACGAGCGCGGGCTGGATTAACGCGTCTTCCGGGCGCGTCGCGCAAAAACCCATCCGCCACGGATCACGCCGGACACCGACATTGGTTGGAGCGGACACCCCGCGGGCGAATAGCCGGGCACGCATGCCCTGGGGTAGGTTGAAGGCGCGGCACCCGGCTATCCTGCCGCAGCGGCGCGGCGGTTCCAATCGCCATGCAATGATGAAGAAACCCTGACCGACTCGCGCCCGACTGATGGCTGACTCGGGGCCTTGTCGGGAATCGCGGGGGCTGCGCAGAAATCAAGCGCCCAAATTCAAGCGATTTCGGCCAGCGCCGGGCTGGCCGAAGGGTCAATGATATCTGTTGCGGTGATCGCTTACGTCTTCGGGAAGTTCAACTCCACGCCGACGCCGTCGGGATCGTAGAGAAAAAATTGCGTGTCACCGGTACGCGGCACGATGCTCTCGCGAAACTTGACGCCTTTTGCCTGCAATCGCTGGCGCATGCTGTCGACATCGGTGGCGGCAAAGGCGATGTGGTCGAGCCGGCCGGTGTCCTCGTATTTCTTCTCCGTCCCCCGCACCACGATGCCCTCCCGCGGCTTGCGTGTTCCCATCAGATGGACCGTGGCGGTGCCGCCGGAATAGAGCCAGTAGCCGGGAAAGTCGAGCGGCGGACGGTCGCCGTTCTCAAGCCCCAGCACGTCGCAATAGAAATCCTTGGTGCGCTCGAGATCGGCAGGCTCGATGGTGTAGTGCTGTAGTCCGCCAAGTCCCATGGTTTCTTCTCCTTTGGAGCAGGTTAAACGAAGGTGAGGTCGGCCTCGGCACCCATCATCCAGGCGCCGACGGTTTCAAAATGCCTGATCTGGCCCTGCAGTTGCTGGGTCACGGTGTGGATATCGCGAAAACGGCGTTCCAGCGGATGGCCCTCGAAAATCGCGGTAGCGCCCGCTGCGTTATAGGCGAAATCGACTGCCTCGCGCGCCTTGTGGATGGCGTTGGTGGCGGCCATGCGCACGGTGATGCGCTGTGCGACCGTGATGCTGGCGCCGGCCACCAGGTCCTTCCAGATATCGGCCATCGACTGCAGCACGAAGCCGCGCGCCGCGCGCAGATTGACTTCGGCCTGGGCGAGGCCGGTCTGCACCACGGCGTTGTCGCGTAGCGTGCCCCTCGCGCCGCGCGGCACCTTGTTGCGCGCCACCTCGACGAAATCATCGAGCACGCTCCTGGCGATGCCGCAGGCGACGCCGGCAAAGCCGACCTGGTAGCAGGTGCCGGCGCCCATCCGGTAGAGCGGGCCGCTTTCGCGGCATTCCCGGTCGAATTCGCGGGTGATCGAATGGTCGGCTCGAACGAAAAAGTCGTTCAGCGCGAACTGGTCGCTGGCGGTGCCGCGCAGGCCGACCGTGTTCCAGATGTCGGTCCATTCGACGTCTTCGGTCCGCACCAGCATGGTGCGCTCCAGCGGCAAGCCGTTGGCTTCGAGCCGGGGCGTGCCATCGGCCGCAAAGATCGGGCAATGCGCGCCGAGCCAGGTCGCGTGGCGGCCGCCGGACGCAAAGGACCACACGCCCGTGACCCGGTAACCGCCCTCGCATTCGATCGCGCTGACCTTGGGGCCGGGCCCCCAGGCCAGCACCGCGCGCGGATCCGCAAAGATCGCGCGCGCCACCGGCAGGTCGAGATAGGCCGCCGACATCGCGCAGCCGCCACCCTGGCTGAGGCACCAGGCGGTCGACGCATCGGCTTTGGCAATGGTTTCGATGACGTGGAAAAACGTGACGGGGTCGGTCTCGATCCCGTCGGTCGAGCGCGGCAGCAACAGGCGAAACAGCCGCGCGTCATGGAGCTTGTCGAGCAGCGCCGGCGGCAACCGGCGCGTGCGCTCGATCTCGTTTCCGGCCGCGGCAATGTCGGGACGCAGCGCCTCGGCACGGGCGACGATCGTCCGGTCACCGGCAAGATCAGCAGCAATCGCGATCAACTTATCCGAGCCTCCCGCATCCAATCTTGTTCCGAGCCTGGTTCGGGATCATGCCCGCCGCACTCTGGCCGTCGACATGTCCACCCCGCCGGCCAGTTCCTGGTCGATCTGCTCGATCGACTTGCCCCTGGTCTCGAAGCCGATGAAATAATACACGAACCCGGCCATCAGGAACCAGCAGCCGAGATACACGAAGGCCGTCGGAATCTGAGTCATCGGCACGTCGGGCTTGAGATAGTTGTTGGAACCGACGATCAGGGCAAGGCCGACCGGTCCGATGATCTTGCCGATGCCGCCAAAACCATAGGCCGATCCCATACCGGTGGTTCGCAGATGCGAGGGCCAGACCTCGGCCGCATAAGGGCCGACAATGGCAAAGCCGCCGTCGGCGAAGAAGAAGGTCGCGGCCAGGATCAGCCAGAACGCGGACATGCCGAACAGCGTCGCATCGTAATTGTAGCCCGCGACGATGGTCAGGACGCCGGCGCCGAGGCCCAACAAGCCGCCTGAGGTGCGCCGTCCCAGCAGCTCCGAAAAATAAGAGAAGGAGAGGCGGCCGATGAAGCCGCAGACGGTGAGCAGGATCATCATCTTGGCGGCTTCCTGCGGGCTCACCTTCAAGAGCAGCACGAACAGCGACGGCGCCCAGAGCGTGATGCCGTAGACGCCGGTTTGCGCACCGGCATTGCCGAGCCAGGAAACCAGCAGGCTGCGCGGGTATTTGAACAGGTCGAACCAGCTCGTCTTGATGACCGGACCGGCGTCGGCCGCGGTCGGCAAAGGCAGCGCTGACGGCTCCATTTGCAGGGCCCAGGCCAGCGATTTCCGCGCCTCCTCGTAGCGGCCCTGGCGGCAAAGCCAGCGCGGGCTCTCCGGAACCCAGAGGCGGACCAGCAGCACCATGAACGCCGGCAGCACGCCGATCGCAAACAGCAGCCGCCACTGGTCGCTGCCCATGAACGCGCCCAGCACGGCGCCGAGGCCGACGCCGAGCGGGATGACGCAGGTCACGAGACCCCCGACCCAGCCCCGCTTGGAGGAGGGCATGAACTCCTGCACCAGCGGCAGGTCGACACAATAGAGCCCGCCGACGCCGGTGCCGACGAAGAAACGCATGATGGCCAGATAGATCCAGCCATTGTCCGGCGTGAAATAAAGCAGGCCGGTGGCGATCGAGAAGTTCAGGACGGTGCCGACGAACACCATGCGGCGGCCGATGCGATCGGCGAGCCAGCCCCAGACATAGGCGCCGATGATGGCGCCGATGCCGGAACTCATCAGCACGAATGCGGATTGTCCGAAAGTGAGTTTCCAGGGGCCGATCAGGAAGGCGAGCACGAAGCCGATCAGGAAGTAATCGAAGAACTCGAGGGCATCACCGATGATGGCGGCGGCAAGGATTTTGATCTGGTTGCCGGTCAGAGTAGTCCGGCGATCGAGTATCTCGAACATGGCGCTTCCCCCCGTGTGGCGCCTGTTCATATCGGGGCGGGCGTCGCGCCTGCGCACCGCCGATGTGCAAAGGCTATCGTCAGGCCGAGGCCGTCGACAAGCCCACCAAGACGCGGAGCACATCTGCGCACAGCCGATGGAGAGCACCATGCCGCTGCGCACAATTCTGGATTTGAAAACGCTCCGGGGTGAGCGGTACTGCGGCGCACCCGGTGCATTTGCTTAAGGTTTGGCTGCTAAATTGCTTATTCTAGCGATAGCCGCGGCCACGACGCATGGAAGAAAAGCGAAAGTACCCGCGAACCGAGATCGAGCAGCTGGCCTATGTTTCGTCAGGCGGCTCCGTGATGCGTTGCCTGGTTCGGAACATCTCGATTGAGGGGGCCGCGATCGATGTCGAGAACCCCGCATTCGTTCCGCAGTGCTTTCGCCTCGTGATGGCGGAGGACTCCTCGGTCGTGCGCGAATGCCGGATCGCCTGGATCAAGAAGAACCGGATCGGCCTGACATTCATGGATGTCGTGCAGGAACCGCCAAAATAAGCGGATGCGTCACTCGATCCTGAGCTTGGCATCGCGCACCACCTTGCCCCATTTTTCCATTTCCAGCTTGATGCGGGCGCCGAATTCCTCCGGCTTGTTCGCGACCGCCTTGAACCCCAGCGTGGTCAGGCGGTCCTTCACGTCGGGCTGGCCGACCGCCTTGGCAATCTCGCGATAGAGCAGATCGACGATTTCCTTCGGCGTTCCGGCCGGTGCAACGATGCCCGTGATGGTGTCGGCTTCCTGGTCCTTGATGCCCTGTTCGGCAAAGGTGGGCACATCGGGCAACTGGCTGACGCGCTCGGTGGCGGCAACGCCGAGCGCGCGCAATTGCCCGGCCTGCACCGCGGCAAGGGCAGGCGGCAGGGCGGTGAAGGCCATCGGGGTATGGCCGCCGATGGTCGACTGGATCGCGGGCGCGGCTCCGGTAAACGGCACGTGCACGAGGTCGAGACCGAATGCCAGCCGAAACAATTCGCCGCCGAGGTGCGGTGTCGAACCGACGCCAGGACCGGCAAAGCCGTATTTGCCGGGATTGTCGCGGATCAACTGCACCAGTTCCGGAAGCGATTTGGCCGCCACCGACGGGTTGACCACCACCACGTTCGGCGAAACCGCGACCAGCGTGACCGGCGCGAAATCCTTGACGGCATCGTATGGTACCTTGGCATAGAGGCTGGGGTTGACCACAAAGCCCGTGCTGACCACCATGACGGTGTAGCCATCGGGGGTCGCGCGCGCGACCTGGCCGGAGGCGGTGTTGCCACCGGCGCCACCGATATTCTCGACAAAGAACTGGTGGCCGAGCGCATCGGAGAGCTTCTGCGAGATCAGGCGCGCGATCACATCGGTCGGGCCGCCGGCGGGAAAGCCAACGACCACGCGTACCGGGCGGTTCGGATAGCCCTGCGCCGAGGCCGCCGGGACACCGCCCAGCAGCAAGGCGGCTGCGAGCAACAATTGCAAAACGGCCGCCATGACGCTTCCCCCGACTGTGTTTGTTGTTGGGGACATCATCGGCGACGGCGCGGCACAGAACAAGGGGGAGGTGTCGAGCGGCGCCGCCGTTATTTCTTGAGCAGCGGCTTGATCCGCTCTTCCAGTTCCTCGAACGACATCGCGCCTTTCAGCCGTTCGCCATTGAGGAAGAAGGTTGGCGTCGAATCGACCTTGAGGGTCTGGACCGCGTATTTCTGATCGGCGGTGAGCTTGTCGAATTGCTCCTGATCGGCCTGGCAGGTCACGACATCCTGCTCGCTCATGCCATTCAATTTGCCGACAAACAGCAGCGTCGCCTTGGTCTCCGCGATCAGACGTTCCTGTTGCTTGAACAGGGTTTCGACGGCGCCGAGATATTTCTCGGAATCGTTCTTGGCGATGCATCGTGCCAGGATCGAGGCCGCCGCAGCCTTGATATCGAGCGGAAACTCGCGGAATACGAAACGAACCTTGCCGGTGTCGATATATTTGGATCGCAGCATCGGGAAGACGTTCTCGCCGAAGGCGGCGCAATGCGAGCAGCTCATCGAGGCGTATTCGGTGATCGTCACCGGCGCTTTCGCCGACCCGATCGCGATCTCGGGCAGCGACACCGGCTTGGCGACGGCCGCCGCCATGGCGCTCTGCGCGATGGCTGAACCCGCGAAACATGGTGCGATGAAAGCGAGCAGGATGATGGTGGCGATGGTGCGCAAGGCGTTCAACGGATGATTCCAGGTTGAGGATCGGGACGATCTGATGCTTTCTGTCCTGAACTATCTATATTCCCTGGCCGCGGTGTTCTCAACATTCCCGGCCCGACCTGCTTGCCATTCTCGACGCGCCGCACGGAAATGCTATGCAGGGGCATAGCGGAGATTCCACGGAGTTCTTGAGATGCCCACCCCATCGAGGCGCGTCGCCGTCGTCGGCCTTGGTCCGATCGGACGTAAGGTCGTCGAGGCCCTAGATCAAGGCATCGACGGCCTGGTCCTTGCCGCCGTATCGGCGCAGGACCCGGCCAAGCATGGCGGGTTTCTCGCTCAACTGAAGCGGCCGCCCGCGATCTTGCCGATCGACGGCCTCAGCGCAGTGGCCGACATCGTCATCGAGTGCGCACCGAGCAAACTGGTTCGGTCGATCGTCATCCCGTTCGTGAGCCGTGGAAAGACCGCGATCGTGCTGAGCGTGGGTGCGCTGCTCGAAAACGAGGATCTGATTGCACTGGCCCGGCAAAACGGCGGCCAGATCGTGGTCCCGACGGGAGCGCTGATCGGCCTTGACGCCGTCACCGCGGCGGCGGAAGGCAAGATACAGTCGGTCAGGATGGTGACACGAAAACCTCTCAATGGCCTCGCGGGCGCTCCTTACCTCGTCGAAAACGACATCGACATTGCCGGGATCACCGAGCCCTTGAAGATTTTCGAGGGCACCGCGCGGGACGCCGCCAAGGGGTTTCCGGCCAATCTCAATGTCGCCGTTGCACTCTCGCTGGCGGGTCTCGGGCCTGACCGGACCACGCTGCAGATCTGGGCCGATCCGACCGTGACCCGAAACGTGCACCGCGTCGAAGTGGAATCCGATTCCGCGCGCTTTTCGATGACGATCGAGAATATCCCGTCGGAGAACCCGAAGACCGGCCGCATCACCGCGCTGTCCGTCATTGCCTATCTGCGCAAGCAGGGGGCAGCCTTGCGCGTCGGAACCTGAGCGTTTCCTGGATCCGCTGTCAGGGCAGGCGGCCTCACTTCGCCAACGACATCCATCGCTCGGTGGCGCCCATCGCCGCCGCCCAAAGCTGATCCGCAGGCTGGCCGCGGTGCAGCGCCTTGCCGACCTCGCAGATCGCCATGAACGCGCCGGAGCGCGCCTCTTCAATCTCCAGCGGCTGTTCGCCGCTTCCCTGGACCAGTCCGACCAGTCCGTTGAGGATCGGCAACGCCTTTTCGACCGGCTCGCGTTCGGCAGCCTGCAGCGCCTCAAATACTTTTGCAGCTTTCTCGAAATCGTTCATGGCCGACTGCCGATGCCCAGGGACGAAGCGTGCTGGCGTCTCAGGATAGTGACGGCCCGACGCCGATTGACGGGCCGCGCCCGACGATGATGAGCACTATGTCTACGCTATAGCCATCTTGCGCTCCATGGCTTTGTTGTACCAGTGACCTAATCCGGCGGTACGAGGTGCAAGGTCAAGGCTCGAGTCGTTCCTGACGAAGCGTCCGCAAGAAAACGGGCACGATCGCCGCCGCAAAACCCGACGCTGCACCGACGCCGAGCGCCCAGCGTGGCCCGTAATGATTGGCCACCCATCCGACGATCGGCGCTCCGATCGGTGTGCCGCCGAGGGCGATGCCAACGCGGAGCGCCATCACCCGTCCGCGCATGGCTGGCTCAGTTGAGAGCTGCATCAGGCTGTTCGTCGTGTTGGTGACGGTCAGGGCGGCGACGCCGATGATGACGAGCGCGCTGGCAAAGAACCAGTAGCCCGGAGCAACGGCGGCCAGCGTGCAGCCGAGCCCGAAGACGCCGGCGCCGACCATCAACAGGCTGAATCGCGGCTTTTCGCGGCCGGCGCTCAACAGCGCGCCGGCCACCGTGCCGATCGCCATGATCGATGACAGCAGGCCATAGCCGCGGGCATCGGCATGGAAGACGCCGACCGCCATGGTCGAGATGAAGATCGGGAAATTCAGGCCGAAGGTCCCGATCAGGAACAGCATGACCAGGATCGCCTTGAGGTCAGGGCGTCGCCACACGTAGCGGAACCCCTCCGTAAAGCTTCCTCTAGCGCGGTGAGCCCTGGCGTTCGGACGAAGCTCCGCGATGCGCAGGAACGCCAGCGAGATCAGCACCGCAACGAAGGAGGCGCCGTTGATCAGGAAGGCCCACCCGGTGCCGATCGCGGCGATGATCATGCCGGACAGGGCTGGGCCGATCATCCGCGCTGCGTTGAACGAGGTCGAGTTCAGAGCCACCGCATTGTGCAGGTCCTCGTCCCCGACAAGTTCCGCGACGAAGGTTTGGCGCACCGGCGCATCGAACGCCGCGGCACTGCCGAACAGGAAGGCGAAGATGTAGACGTGCCAGAGCTGGACGACGCCGGTGACGGTAAGCGCGCCTAGTGCCAGGGCAAGAACCCCCATCGCCGCCTGCGTGGCGATGAGAAGCTTGCGCTGGTTGAAATGGTCGGCGGCAAAGCCCGTCCACGGCAGCAGCAGGAGCTGCGGCCCGAACTGCAACGCCATGACCAGGCCGACGGCAGAAGCGTCGTGATGGGTGAGTTGGGTGAATACCAGCCAGTCCTGCGCCGTCCGCTGTACCCAGGTGCCCACGTTGGAGACGAAGGCTCCGCCGACCCAGACCCGATAGTTGAACCCTCGCAGCGACCGAAAAATACCCGCGAAGGGAGGGCTCATGGATGCTCCGGCTGGTTGCCGCCATGGAACCGGCCAAAATGCCGGGCGGAAAAAAGCGCGATCAGGAACGCGCCGGCGCCGAGTGCGGCAACGTCGGCCGTATCCTTCAGGCTGAATTCGCCGACACGGCAGACGAGCACGTAACCGATGAGGAGATTGAAGAAGCCCCACAGTATGTTGACGGTGGACGAAGACAGCCCTTCTCCTGGCGGCTTGGCGAAGGGACTCTGAAACGGCCGCCCCATCATGCCGCTGACGAAATGAGGGATCGCGTTCGCCAGGAAGACCCCGCCAAAGAAATAGGACAGGAGAGAAAGCCATGTCATCTCAGGCGCTCCTTGTTGTTTGCAGCAGATCGATGATCTCCCGGCTCGTGCCGGTCTCGCCGAGCCGCGGAAAGACGTTCCTGGTGCTGTAATCGTGGGCCTCGGGGCGTGTGTCGGTCATGGCGTCGAGCGCGAGGGTGACGTTGAACCCTAGCTCATAGGCCTGTCGCGCGGTCGACTCGACGCCGGTCCCCGTCGCCACGCCGGCGATCACCACCTGGGTGACGCCGCGCGCTTTCAGTTGGGTTTCGAGGTCGGTGCTGGCGAAGGCGCCCCAGGTCCGTTTCGTCACGACGATATCGTCGGACTGCCGGTCAAGTTCTGGAAGGAAATCGGTGAAGCCTTCAGGAAACGGATTCTCGTGGCGCCTCGGCTGTTCCGTGCGCCCCGGTGCGCCGCCGAGGACGTTGACCAGCACGACCGGAAGGCGTCGGGCGCGGAAGCTGTCGGCCAGCGCGCGCGACCGCTCGACCACCTCGCCGATGGGGTGGATGACAGGCACGCCAACAAGGCCTTTCTGCAAGTCTACAACGATGAGGGCCGTGTTCGGATCGAGCGTGGTCAATGCCATGGATGCTCCCTTTGGAATTTCAAGCGGATGCGATCGGGCGTGAGGCCCCTCGCACCGCGATCAATCGTCCACGAGCCGCTTGAGCAGCTCGACGGCCTTCGCCACCTCGTCCTGTTCCTGCGGCGAAAGCTGCGCCTGGAGCATACGGATCAGCCGGTCCTGACGCGCCGCGCGTCCCTCTTCGGCCCATTTGCGACAGGCGTCCGTAAGGGAGAGCAGGGTCTGCCGCCCGTCCGCCGGGTCCGGCACGCCCCTGACCAGGCCGGCGCTGTCCAGCGCTGCGATGACGGGGGCCATCGATTGCGGACGCATCCCCTCCGCCCGCGCCAGGCTTGCCGCCGTGGCGGGGCCGTCCTTCTCCAGGCGAAGCAGCACGGACACTTGGGAAGGCGTGAGGTCTCCGAAATGGGTTGGTTCGCGCAGGCGGCGTTTCAGCTTGCCCAGCAAAGCGCGAAGGTCCCGCGCCAAGGCCGCGGTGCGCTTGACCGAATGACGATCGTCCGACAGCGAGCTCATGTCGTGCCATCTAACAATCAACAGTCAAACTGTCAAGATTACCTGTTAATATGGCGATGCTGGGGGACTTTGTTGCGATCGACCCGGCCATAGAGGTCATCGGATGCTTACGTTTCGGCGGGCAGGGTATCCCGGCGACGGCTGTCTGGCGTCAGTTGCGACGATCCATGCGATGGAGAGCATTTCATCGCCAGCGAGGCGACGGCCGGAGCAGCCGTTCTCAGTGTCGCCCGTCATCGGATCGACGGAGAGCGACGGTCCGTTCAGCACGGTCCAGTCATTGCAACAACGACAAGCGCGCTCTCCGGCGGTTTCCCAGCAGGCCGTCGAATAAGATGGGCCGCCCGGAGGCGGCCCTTTCGCGCAATACCGAGATAATCAGGCGGCGAGCGTCGCCGTCTGATGACGCCGACGATAGGCCATGAAGCCGACGCCCGCAAAGCCCAGGATCATCATCGCCCAGGTTGACGGCTCAGGTACGCCGCCGACAGCCGTCAATTGCACGTCCGCCGTTACACTCAGATAGGCTCCCGTCTGCTCCCGATCGGCATAAAATATTTCGAGCGTGTTGAGCCCGGCAAGACCGTTTCCGGCAAAGCTGACGCTGGTGACGCCGTGGATGCCGGGGTTCTGCCCAATCAGAATGCCGTTTAAATATACGAACGTGTCGTCATCTGAGTTAACCGCGAAATTTACGGTTCCCGCCGATGCCAGGGAGAATGAACCAAGGAATTTCGCGGTTTCGAAGACGCGGCTATCGTTCGAGCCTGTGCTGTTCGGCGCGTACATGTTGCTTCCATAAGGAAGCGTTATCACCCCCGTGCCGGTGACCGATACGTTCGGATTGGCCGTGGTCCACCACTGCAATTCACCACTCGGACCAATGGACGACACGCCGCCCGTGACGAACGGCAGGCCATTCACGAGGCCGCTTCCATTGGGGACAATGGGGGTGCCACCCGGGAAATCAGGGCTCCCTTCAACGACTTGATAGTAGGTAGCAGACAAGGTGCCCGTGACGGAATCCGCGTGGGCGACCGATGATACCGAAAGCGCAACAGCGGCAATCAAAGCAAATTTTAATTTCATGTACCCCTCCAATTTAATTTTAAAAACGTCTGCGGCGGGACGTATTGAATGCAAGCGACGGCGCACATAATCGTTAATGTAAACTAAAACCTGCGTCAATATGTATCATTGAAGTGAATCGGTCTTTGGTGTTGGCCGCATTCAGGCCTCAGCGTTCTCTGCTGATTTTTGAAGTCCCCCAGCTTCTTTGGTGAGCAAAAACCAGGTTCCATCGCCGTATTGTATGGACATCGCGAAATGACGGAAGAACTGGCATACGCTCAATCCCGCGCACAGAAATAAATCCGCCGCCGGACGACTATGCCCGCGGGGGCATTTGAATGCTCGAAGCTCTCAGCACCGAAGGAATGCACACCAAGACGGGCAGGGCCAAAAATTCCAGGCGGGAGAACGGTTCTGGCGGAAGGGGTGGGATTCGAACCCACGGTACCCTTGCAGGCACGCCGGTTTTCAAGACCGGTGCCTTAAACCACTCGGCCACCCTTCCGCACTGACGATTTCAGCAGATTAGCCAGGGTCCCGGGAGAACCTATGGGATTCTGCCAGCACCTTGTTATCGAACATCATCGGCGCGCCTGTTTAGGGCCGCGTGCAGTGCCGCGTCAACTGCCGCGGCCGCAGCTGAACACTCGCGAAGACGACGTGCGTCAAGCACGCGAGGTCGAAGCCGGTAACGTCAAGACCGCCCGAAGGCGGTCTTTGCTGTGCTTTGATTGAGGAGAGATCAGGCCGCTGCAGGCAAAGAAACCCGGCTGCGGCGGCGATGTGCCCATAAAGCCATTCCGAGGAATCCCAGGATCATCATGGCCCATGTTGAGGGTTCGGGAACCGCGGCAGCGATAACCACAGGCGCTCCGATCGAGAAACTTCCTTGAGCGATGGTGGGGCCATTCAGGCCGGAGTGCACCTGCCAGGAGTTCGTGAATATCTCCAACGTGAGGGTGGGGGCCGAAAAGTTCTGCAGGGCTGTCAGGGTAAAAATGATGCCTGCGCCGCCTGATCCTGCCGCGCCCGTATTAATGTAACTGTTCGACGCCAAATTCGCAGGCGTAATGGTGAACGACTGGCCATTCTCGGTAAAATTCAAGGCCACAAGATAGGGCGCGATGCTGCCACTGAGATTCGACGCCGCCGCCAGACTTGGAAGGTTCAACTCGAGCGAGCCGCTCGTCGCACCGCCGGTAAAATTGCCGAACGTATAAAGGATGTTTGCCTGCGCCGGAGCTGAAATACCGGCCAGAACAAAGCATGCCGCGGTCAAAGCAAGCTTGAGCCTCGAAAGCATTTAATTCTCCAAACTTCTAAAAATGAGCTGCAATCCATAAATCAGGCGGTCATTTTTGTGTCAATTGAAATTATGGCGTTGAAGGGGTTAAGTAAATGCGCGCTATAAGCTTGCATTCGCACGCAAAAAAGACTGCCCGACGGTCATCTCCGCAGTCGTGATGGCTTTCAATATCCGACCGCGCAATCCGGGCCGCCCAGCCAGCGGCCTATCTCATTCGCCCCGCTTCAGCATCCGCATTCCCCAATGATGCATTTTGGCGTCTGGAGAGGGGCCTCGATCGGTGATTTTGATCTCCGACCGGCTCTGCACGCCCCCAACCAGCTCTGAAGTCCGGGTTTCTCGATGGGAATCTGCAATTGTGCAGCCCGCTCTTGCCGTTCCTTCCTGGAAAACTCGCGCTCGCGTTGCTCGAAGGCAACCAGTTCCTTTTGCGCCGCCTCGAGAAAGCGGTCGCGTGGTGTTACGGCCAATTGAGTGTGTCCTGTCATTAACGCACCCCGCTCAATGCCCCGCTGCACACTACGCAAATGCAGGGACATCGAAAAGGTTCAGTCCCGGAAAATTACGGAATGGTGAAATCAGGTCACATCGGCCTACGGCGCAAACAGCCACGGGTTACGCAATCGTTCCGACGTGATGGAGGGCGGCAAGCTCTTGGGGACGGATCGTGTCCGGATGCGGGACCAGCGGCGATGGGAGTGACCCGCGCTTGTCCTGTACTAGCCGAATGCGAAAGCCAGCAAACTGGAGCACAGCAGCACGAGGCTGGCCGTGGTCAGTGCAAGGAATCCGTTGGAGACCAAATCGTGGCTGCGCATGATACACCTTCCACTCTGGATGCTCGTCCGAATTGATTAAAGCTTTCCGAATCTCCAGCCTCGAAAGAGGTGATGCGTCTTTCCACCTGGGACCAGGGTCCTTGGGACCAAGGCCTCAGGCGGGCCTGAAATTCAGGCCCGGGAACGATAGCCTTCAAGCGCATGGGCCAGAAAAATCCCCACGCTCACCAGGCCCATAACTGCTGTAACCGTCTCAATCATCGCACAAATCCTTTGCGCCCCTGCGAAGCACAAAACGACCGCGCCGTTGCACAGTCAAAAAGATTCAGTGGCCGAAATGAAAGTCCGCGCCGAGTGATGATTTGCTGCAACAGGTTGTCTTAAAGCGGGGCAGGGCGGGACGAAGCGAGCCGCAATGGAGTGCTAGCCGCGCTCCGATGCGCCCGCAGACCGGCGAGCAGGCCAACGACACCCGGAAAAAGGTTTGATTCACCATGCGGCGCACACCCCATTTCCGCCGCGTTCGGGTTGCGATATCTTCATGACTTGGTGCGGTGGTGGGCCGTATCAAGGAATCAGGCGGCGCGGCCTCGACATGGGCCTGCAGCCGGTGGAATGGTAATCGGGGCGAATGGGGATTCTGCGGCCTAAATCGATGGTCCGGGCGGCGCGCGGCGCTGCCGCCGTGACCGCGTGTCTCTTGCTCGCCAATTGCGCCTCGTCAGGCAAATTCGCCACCCGTGTCGATCCGAAATACGGCGTTTCCTCCAGCCCCCGGGTGGTGGCGATGGGCGAGCCCGTGCCGAAAGGCGGCGGGACCTATCGCATCGGCAAGCCCTATACGGTGGCCGGGCGGGTTTACGTGCCGGAAGAAGATCCCGATTATCGCGCCGAAGGCATGGCCTCCTGGTATGGCGATGACTTCCATGGCCGGCTGACCGCCAACGGCGAAGTGTTCGACATGACGTCGCTGACCGCGGCCCATCCAACGCTGCCGATCCCGAGCTACGCGCGAGTCACCAATCTGCGCAACGGCAAATCGCTGATCGTTCGCGTCAATGACCGCGGCCCCTACCATGGCAACCGCCTCATAGACGTCTCGAACAAGGCCGCGGAACTGCTTGATTTCAAAAGCAATGGCGTTGCCAAGGTTCGGGTCGAATATGTCGGGCGCGCGCCTCTCGAAGGCTCCGATGACCGCCAGTTGATCGCCACGCTGCGGACCGGCGTTCCGGCACCGTCGCCATCCTCGGTCCGGGTGGCTTCCGCCCGGCCGTTCGTTCCCGAACTGCCGTCGTCGGCGGGCCGCATTCGCGGTGAGGTGCCGATGCCGGAAGGGCGTCCGTACAGCTTGGGTAACACCTCGGCCGATTACGCCTCGATCAATGCGACCTCGGAAATGTCGGCCTCCAGCCGCTCCCGCGGCCGCCATTTGGAAAATCCGCGCGCGGTGTCCTACGAGAACGAGGCGGTATACACGCCGGCGCCTCGCGCGGCCTATCTGCCGGCCGGTCCGAGCGAAGTCCTGAGCGGGCGCGGGCTCTATTAATCCGTCAGGAAGTCGATCAGGGCCGCGTTGACTTCGTCAGGGCGTTCCTGCTGAACCCAATGTCCTGCGCCGTCGATGATCAGCTTCCGCCACAGGTTCGGCAGCACCCGCTCCAGTTCGTTGACGCGCTTGGCCCCGATCAGTCCGGTGATGACGGAATCCTCCGATCCTGCGAGAAAGAATGACGGCTGATGGATCTGGGCGCCCTGCCAGGGGGCCGTCAGTTCCCAGTTGCGATCGAGGTTGCGGTACCAGTTGAGGCCGCCGCGGAAGCCGGATTTCCGGTAGGCGGCGGTAAAATACGCAATGTCGGCCTCACTGAGCCAATCCGGGAGGTTTACGACCGGATTGATGTTGCCGAGAAAGCCCTTGCCCTCGGTGATGTGGAGCGCCGCGGGATCGGACACGCCACGCCCGAGCACCAGACGCATGGTCAAGGCGACATCCCGCTCGAATTCGGCCTCGGCAACGCCGGGGGTCTGGAAATACTGCCAGTAGAAGTCGTTGATCCCAGCCTCGCGCAGGCTCTCGAGCGGCCGGCCGCGGCCACGGAATGGCGGCGGGACGCTGAGGCCGGCAACCTTGGTGAACATATCGGGACGGAACATCGCCGCATGCCAGGCGACCGGCGCGCCCCAATCATGGCCGACGATGACGGCCTGTTTCTCGCCCAGCGCCGTCACCAGCGCGACCATGTCGCCGACATTGTCGAAGATGCTGTAAGCGGCGACATCGGCGGGCGCGCTGCTGCGGCCGAAGCCGCGCATGTCGGGCGCCACGACATGAAAGCCGGCGGCTGCGATCGCCGGGATCTGGTGCCGCCATGAATAGGACAGTTCCGGCCACCCATGACAGAGAATCACCAGCGGACCCTGGCCTTGTTCGAGCACGAACAGCTCGATCCCATTGGCGGAAATGGTGCGTGAGGATGGCATCGCGTTTCCGCCCTGTTTTTCGTATCTTGTCGGGAAAGTCGCAGCATTCGCAGGATAGAGTCGTTCGCTTGGCGTCGCAATCGACCGCTCCGCAGCTACGAAAACCCGTGTTGTTTGCGATACTTCCAACTGTTAGAAGGCCGGGATTCAGGACATCGCCAATGGCTGCCGACAGACCCGTTTCCCGCAAATCCTGTTCCGCGGCCGTGCGCCCGTGGCGGGGCCTGATGGCGGCTGCGCTGGCGCTCTCCGTCGGCTGGGGCAGCATCGTCTACGCCGCCAACAACAGCGTGCAGGGTGCCAAGAAGGAGGTAGAGGGCGGCTTCGACGGCGATGCGCCGACCGCGATCCTGATCGAGGCCACCAGCGGGAGCGTGCTGTTCGAGAAGAACGCCGATGAATTGCGCGCGCCGTCCAGCATGATGAAGCTGATGACGGCCGAGGTGGTGTTCAACGCCCTCCAGAACGGCAGCGTCAAACTGTCAGATGAATACCGCATCAGCGAGAACGCCTGGCGCAAGGGTGGCGCCCCGGCCGGCGGCTCGACGATGTTTGCGATCCTCAACAGCAAGGTTTCGGTCGACGATCTGCTGAAGGGCGCCATCATCCAGAGCGGCAATGATTCCTGCATTGCGCTGGCCGAAGGCATGGCCGGCAACGAGCGGATTTTTGCCGCCGAGTTCATGACCAAGCGCGCCCGCGAACTCGGCATGACGAAGTCGACTTTCGGCAATTCCAATGGATTGCCTGATCCCGCCAACAAGATGACGGTGCGGGAACTGGCCAGCCTCGCGCGCCACATCATTCGCACCTATCCCGACATGTACAAACTGTTCTCGGAGAAGGAATTCACCTGGAACAAGATCCGGCAGCAGAACCGCAATCCGCTGTTGAATTCGCTCAATGGCGCCGACGGGCTGAAGACCGGTTACACCAAGGAGGGCGGCTACGGCATGGTCGGCTCGGCGGTGCAAAACGACATAAGGCTGATCGTCGTGGTCAACGGGCTTGAGGACCCGGACGATCGCGCATCGGAAGCCAAGAAAATGCTGGAATGGGGATTCCGCAATTTCGAGGCGCGCACGCTGTTCGCGGCCAACCAGCAGGTCGGTTACGCCAAGGTGTTCGGCGGCGAAAGCCGCACGGTCAAGCTTGCCAGCCACGAGCCGATCAAGGTGATGGTGCCGAAGAACGGCAACGAAAGGCTGATCGCGCGCGTCGTCTATAAAGGCCCGGTGCGGGCACCGGTCGCCGAAGGCCAGCCGGTCGGCGTGGTGCGGGTCTGGCGCGGCGCCAATGTCGCCATGGAGGCGCCGGTCTACGCCGCGGAGGCGATCGCGACCGGTTCGACCATGCGCCGCGCGATCGACGGGGTCAGCGAACTCGTCATCGGCATGTTCCGCGCGAGCGCAGAGAAGCTCTGACCATGGCCGACGCAACGGTTAGCCGGCCTTCGGGACGCGGGAAGTTCATTTCGTTCGAAGGCGGCGAGGGTTCTGGAAAATCCACGCAGATCAAGAAGCTCGCCGAGCGTCTCGATGCGGTGAAGCTGCGCGCCATCGTCACCCGCGAGCCCGGCGGATCGCCGGGTGCCGAGATCATCCGCCATCTCGTGCTGTCCGGCATGGGCAAGCTGCTGGGGCCGGAAGCAGAAACGCTGCTGTTTGCCGCCGCCCGCGACGATCATGTGCGCACGGTCATCCAGCCTGCGCTCAACCAGGGGCTCTGGGTGCTGTGCGACCGGTTCTCGGATTCGACGCGGGCCTATCAGGGGCGGCTCGGGCAGGTCGCGCCCGGTGTGCTGAACGCGATGCAGCGCGTCACCATCGGCGACCTCCAGCCGGATCTCACCATCATTCTCGACATCCCCGTCGAAGTGGGCCTGAAGCGCGCGGCCGCCCGCCGTGGCAGCGGCGCGCCCGACCGCTTCGAGGCGGAGGATGTCAAGTTCCATCAGGATCTGCGCGACGCCTACAAGCAGATCGCGGCCGAAGACCCGCAGCGCTGTGTATTGATCGATGCCGACGCGGATGCAGACACGGTCGCTGCCCAGGTCTGGTCCGCCTTGCGTGATCATCTGTTCGCCATTCCCACCAGGGCGAGCACCGCATGAGCGCCCGAAAGGTCGAACAGGATACGGCCGTCCGGCATCCGCGCGAAACGCCGGACCTGTTCGGGCATCGCGAGGCGGAGACCGCGCTGTTGAACGCCTACCGCAGCGGACGCATTCCGCATGCCTGGCTGATCGGCGGGGCGCAAGGTATCGGCAAGGCGACGCTGGCCTATCGCATGGCGCGGTTCGTACTGACGCATCCCAATCCGCTGGCGCCATCGGTGCAGCGCGCGGAAACGCTGGCGGTCGATCCGGCCGATCCGGTCGCGCGGCAGGTGACCAATGGCGCCCATGGCGGGCTATTGGTGCTCGAGCGCAGTCTTAACGATCGGGGCGTGATGCGGACCGTCATTACCGTGGATGAGACGCGCGAGACGATCTCGTTCTTCGGCTCGACCGCGGCCGTCGACGGCTGGCGGGTCTGCATCGTGGATACCGTCGACGAACTCAATCCGAACGCGGCGAACGCGCTGCTCAAGATCCTCGAAGAGCCGCCGCAACGATCGCTGTTCCTGCTGGTCAGCCATTCGCCGGCGCGGGCGCTGCCGACCATCCTGTCCCGTTGCCGCAAACTGCCGCTGCGGCCGCTCGCGACCGCTGACGTGATCCGCGCCGCCGCACAGGCCGCGAACCTGAGCGCCGATGATCCGGCGCTGGTGGAAGCCGCCGAGGCGGCGGAGGGGAGCGTCTCGCGCGCGGTCACGCTGCTCGGTGGCGATGCGCTCAAATTGCAGCAGAGGACCGCAGCGCTGCTGGCGACCCTGCCCAATGTCGATCCCCGCGAGTTGCACGCACTCGGCGATGCGCTCGGCGGCAATGACCGCGTCGCGCTCGCCGCCTTCGTCGACGGCGTCGATCGCTGGATCGGCGAAAAGCTGCGTGCGGGCGATGCCAACGCCAATCTGCCGCGCCTTGCACGGCTGGCGGAGGTATGGGAAAAGATCATCCGCGCCGCGCGCGATACCGAATCTTACAATCTGGAACGAAAACCGCTGGTTTTCTCGGTATTCGGGATGCTCGCGGAAGCCACGCGGTAACGTCCGCAGAGATCCAGCCAGACAATCTGATTTGAACGTTCAAAGGAAATTCGTGGTGGCGAAGGCTAAGAAGACTTCCAAAAAGAAAAAGGCCAAGAAGGCCCCCAAATCCTCGCCGGCACGCGTCGGCAAAAAGGCTGCCGCCAAGCAGCGCGCGAGCAAGAGCAAGCGCGTCGTGAAGCCGCGCAAGGCGTCGAAGAGGGCTGCCAGGAAAGCTTCCAAGGCACCTGCGAAGAAACCCGCCCAAAAACCTGCGAAAAAATCGATTACGCAGGCTGTCGCGGCCTCCAAAGCGCCGACTGCCATTGACAAGACCTCATCGGCGGAAAAGAAGCCGGTCGCAAGGCCGCGCGCGAAGGCGCCTGCGGCTGCAGCCCCGGTCGTGGCTGCGCCACGCAATACCTATTTCATCACCACCGCGATCGCCTATCCGAACGGAATCCCGCATATCGGCCATGCCTATGAAGCGATTGCGACCGATGCGCTGGCGCGATTCCA
The DNA here is from genome assembly GCA_017305715.1 of Hyphomicrobiales bacterium. Classification (GTDB taxonomy): domain Bacteria; phylum Pseudomonadota; class Alphaproteobacteria; order Rhizobiales; family Xanthobacteraceae; genus Bradyrhizobium. The sequence continues at coordinate 73,931 of JAFKKG010000009.1, forward strand.
GCGGCTCGACGGCAAGGATGTGTTCTTCCTCACCGGTACCGACGAGCATGGGCTGAAGATGGTGCAGACCGCCGAGAGCGAGGGAATGGCGGTTGCCGATCTCGCAGCCCGCAATGCCGGCCGGTTCAAGGAAATGGACGAGCGGCTGAACGTGTCGTTCGACCGCTTCATCCGCACCACGGAGCCGGCGCATCATCATTCGGTCCAGGTGGTCTGGAACCGGATGCAGCAGAATGGCGACATCTACATCGACACCTATTCGGGCTGGTATTCGGTGCGCGACGAAGCCTATTACGCCGAAGAGGAAACCCTCGTCGGCGAGGACAATGTGCGCCGCGGCCCGCAGGGCTCGCCGGTCGAATGGGTCGAGGAGAAGAGCTACTTCTTCAAACTGTCAGCCTATCAGGACCGGCTACTCAAGCTCTATGAGAGCCAGCCCGATTTCATCGGGCCGGATTCGCGCCGCAACGAGGTGATCAGCTTCGTCAAGGGCGGCCTGAAAGACCTCTCGGTGTCGCGCAGCACGTTCGATTGGGGCATCAAGGTCCCGAACGACCCCGAACACGTGATGTACGTCTGGGTCGACGCGTTGACCAACTACATTACCGGCGTCGGCTTCCCGGACGAGAACAGCGCCAACTGGCGCTACTGGCCGGCCGACGTTCATATCATCGGCAAGGACATCATCCGCTTTCACGCGGTGTACTGGCCGGCGTTCCTGATGTCGGCGGGCATTCCCGTGCAGAAGCGGGTCTATGCCCATGGCTTCCTGTTCAACAGGGGCGAGAAGATGTCGAAGTCGGTCGGCAACGTCGTCGATCCCTTCAACCTGGCCGATCAATATGGCGTCGACCAGATGCGCTATTTCTTCCTGCGCGAGGTGCCGTTCGGACAGGACGGCAACTACAACCATGAAGCCATCGTCGCGCGCATCAATGCCGACCTTGCCAACGATCTCGGCAATCTGGCGCAGCGTTCGCTGTCGATGATCGCCAAACAACTGGGCGGCATCCTGCCGGAGCCCGGTGAGTTCACCGACAATGACAAGGCGATCCTGGCGCAGGCAGATAGCATGCTCGAAGCATCGCGGACCGCGATGGCGACGCAGCAGATCCACCAATGGCTCAACACGGTGTGGGCGGTGGTGGCCGAAGCCAACCGCTATTTCGCGGGCGAGGCGCCATGGGCGCTGGCCAAGACTGATCCGGCGCGGCAGAAGACGGTGCTGTATGTCACCGCCGAAGTCGTGCGCCAGATCGCGATCCTGGCGCAGCCGGTGATGCCGGAGGCCTCCGCCAAGCTGCTCGACAGCCTCAGCATTCCCGCTGACGCCCGGAGCTTTGCGGCTCTCGGCAGCGCCGGGCGCATGACCGCTGGCACGACTTTGCCGGCGCCGGTCGGTGTGTTTCCGCGCTATGTCGAACCAAAGGTTGATTGATCGGTTCGAACATCATGCTCGTCGACAGCCACTGCCATCTCGACTTTCCCGATTTCGCCGCGGACCTCGATGGCATCGTCGCGCGCGCCGAGACCGCCGGAATCGGCCGCATCGTCACGATCTCGACGCGGGTGAGGCGGCTCGGCGGGTTGCTGCAAATTGCCGAGCGGTTTCCGAACGTCTACTGCTCGGTCGGCACCCATCCTCATCACGCTGACGAGGAGGATGGCATTCCGGCGAGCGAATTGATTGAACTGTCCAAACATCCGAAAGTCGTCGCGCTCGGCGAGGCGGGGCTGGACAATTTCTACGACGACGGCTCGCCTGCCGCGCAGGAGCGTGGCTTTCGCGCGCACATTGCGGCCGCGCGCGCCACCGGCCTGCCGCTGGTCATTCATACCCGCGACGCCGATGAAGGTTGCGCACGCATCCTCGAAGATGAAATGGCCAAGGGATACTTCCGCGCGGTGCTGCATTGCTACACCGGCGGGCGTGAGCTGGCGATGAAAGCGATCGAACTCGGGCTCTCGATCTCGTTCACGGGCATCCTGACCTTCAAGAAGTCGGAAGCCTTGCGCGAACTCGCGGCCGAACTGCCGGCCGATCGCATCATGGTCGAGACCGACGCGCCGTATCTGGCGCCCGGCAAATTCCGCGGCAAGCGCAACGAGCCGTCCTACGTGGTCGAAGTTGCAAAAGTGCTGGCGGAAACGCGCGGGGTGTCGCTGGAGGAGATTTCGCGGCAGACCACTGAAAACTTCTTCCGGCTGTTTTCCAAGGTGCCTGCGCCGAAGGCGGCCGCATGAGTTTGACACTGACCATCCTCGGCTGTGGTTCCTCGGCCGGCGTCCCGCGCCCCGCGCTCGGCTGGGGCGCCTGCGATCCGAACAATCCCAGGAATCGCCGCCGCCGCTGTTCGCTGCTCGCCGAGCGGGTGTCGGCGCAGGGGACGACGCGGATCGTGATCGACACCTCGCCCGACCTGCGCGAGCAGCTGATCGATGCCAACGTCGATCATATCGATGCGGTGTTTCTGACCCACGAGCATGCCGACCAGACCCATGGGATCGACGACCTGCGTTCGGTCGTGCTGCATCAGCGACGGCGCATTCCGGTTTATCTGAACCAGTCGACCGCCAAGGACATCATGTCGAGGTTCTCTTACTGCTTCGTGTCGCCACCGGGCAGCGACTATCCGCCGATCCTCGATCATCTCGCGATCGAAGCCGGTGAAAGCCGCACCATCGAGGGCAAGGGCGGGCCGGTGACGCTGTCGGCCTTTATCATGCAGCACGGCAACATTCCGGCGCTCGGCTATCGCATCGGCGATGCCGCCTATACGCCTGACGTCAGCGACATCCCGGCCGAGAGCTGGCCGCTGCTCGAAAATCTCGAACTCTGGATCATCGACGGGCTGCGCTATGCCGGACATCCAAGCCATTTCAGCGTCAGCGACGCGCTGTCATGGATCGCGCGCTTCAGGCCGAAGCGCGCCGTCATCACCAACATGCATTCCGACCTCGACTACGAGGTGCTGCGGGCGAGCCTGCCGGCCGGCGTGATCCCGGCCTATGACGGCCTGCGGCTGGTGCTTGAGCGGGCGGGATAAGGAGGTACGCCGGGCTGAGCGTAATCGTCTGGCCGCGTTTTTACCGGAATATCCGAGCGATAGCCCTGTTGTGGCTGCGATTATTTAATTCCGCGGCGAGGTCAATTTAACCCAACATTTAAAATAATTGTCAATTTTGATCATTTTAGGTATTGTAATGTTCACTTGGAGCTTTAAGCTGCGCTCCGCAGGGTAAGATTTTATTAAATGACAAGAGGTTTCAAATGAAGCGAGTTCTTTCTTACGGCGTCGCTGCTGCGCTAGCTGTGGCGGTCGGATTTTCGAGTGCCGCGAGCGCCTCCACGCTCACGTTCACGAATTACGGTGCGTCTGACGGGATCACGTCAAATCTCGTTCAGCCCGTCGTCAGTACGCCTGGAGCGGTCAACCAGGTGGGTCAACCCTCCAGCAGCCTGCCGAATCCCGGCTGGGATCCGTTTGGAACCTTGGATACGACCCATAATTGGATAAACATTGGCGCATCAGGCACTGTCCTGACCTTCAGTCTGGCCAGCCTGGCAAGCAGCATTTACAATAATATCCTGTACTTCGTTTGGGGTTCGCCGAACGGCGACAATACAGTCACGCTAAGCAACGGCGACTCGCTGACGACTGCAGGTCTCGGGTCGGTCGTGAACCAGCCAAACAATCCAGCCGGATATCTGATCGGTTTAAACCTCACGCCTGGCGCTACCACCGTGTCGTTTACAACTCGTGAGACAGCCTTTGAATTTGCCTTCGCCGCAGCCGCGCCTGAGCCCTCCACTTGGGCCATGATGATTCTTGGCTTCGCAGGCGTGGGCTTCATGGCCTATCGCCGCAAGAGCCAGGCAGCAGGCTTCCGCATCGCCTGAAACGGTACGCAATTTGTACTTGAAAGGCCGCCTCAGGGCGGCCTTTTTTGTTGGCCGAGCATTGCACGATGGCTCGACTCAAGTTGTGGGGGGGAGGGCATCATCGGGAAGGATTTCGGCCCGACAGTCAGAGAAACTGGCGCGCTGTGATCAAGGGTTACGCGAAGTAACTCTCGGACGTCCGACAATATGTCCTACGCCGTAATCGCCTTCGCCGAGTCCACCTGGTCGCGCAGCAAAAACTTCTGGATTTTCCCGGTCGACGTCTTTGGAATGACGCCGAACACCACCGCCTTCGGCGTCTTGAATCCGGACATGTGGCCACGGCAGAACGCGATGATGTCGGCTTCGCTGGCTTTCGCACCTTCCTTCAGCTCGACGAAGGCGCAGGGCACTTCACCCCATTTCGAATCCGGCTTGGCCACCACGGCTGCGAACAGCACGGCAGGGTGCTTGTAGAGGATGTCCTCGACTTCGACGGATGAGATGTTCTCGCCGCCGGAAATGATGATGTCCTTGGAGCGGTCCTTGATGATGACGTAACCGGTCTCGTCGAGCACGCCGAGGTCGCCGGTGTGAAACCAGCCGCCGGCAAAGGCTTCCTGCGTGGCCTTCTCGTTCTTCAGATAGCCCTTCATGACGATATTGCCGCGGAACATCACTTCCCCGATGGTCTCGCCGTCGCGCGGCACTTGGCGCATGGTTTCGGGATCGAGCACCGTGACGCCTTCCTGCAGCGGGTAGGGCACGCCTTGCCGGCGCTTGAGCTGGGCACGCTGATCGGCCGGCAGTTCATCCCAGCCCGGCTGTTCGGCGCAGACGGACGCCGGGCCATAGACCTCGGTGAGGCCATAGACATGCGTCAGCTTGATGCCGATGTTTTCCGCGCCTTCGAGCACGGCAACCGGCGGTGCTGCGCCGGCAATCAATCCGACCACCGGGCGCGCCTTGGCGCCCTTGGGGGCATCGGGCGCGTTGATCAGCGTGTTGTAGACGATCGGCGCGCCGCACATATGGGTGACGCCGTGCTTGGGGATCAGTTCGAAAATCTTCGACGGGTCGACCTTGCGCAGGCAGACATTGATGCCGGCGGACGCGGCGATCGTCCAGGGAAAGCACCAGCCGTTGCAGTGGAACATCGGCAGCGTCCAGAGATAGACCGGATGCTGGCCGAGATTGCCGGCGAGGATGTTGCTGACCGCATTGAGATAGGCGCCGCGGTGATGGGTGACGACGCCTTTCGGATTGCCCGTGGTGCCTGAGGTGTAGCTCAGCGCAATCGCATCCCATTCATCGGCGGGCAGGCGGGCGACGAAACTCGCATCGCCCTGCGCCACGGCGGCCTCATATTCGATTTCGCCGATCCGTTTTCCGCCGCCATAGGCCGCGTCGTCGACATCGATGACAAAGGGCTTTGGTCCTTTCATCAGCGTCAGCGCTTCCGCAATCACGCCGGAAAACTCCGGATCGACCAGGATGATTTTGGCGCCGCCATGGTCGAGCTGGAAAGCGATCGAGGGGGCATCGAGCCGGATGTTGAGCGCATTCAGCACCGCGCCGGCCATCGGCACGGCGAAATGCAATTCGTTCATCGCCGGGATGTTCGGCAGCATCGCCGCCACCGTATCGCCGTGCCCGATGCCGCGGCCGGCAAGCCATGACGCGAACCGGCGGCAGCGCTCATGGGTCTGCGCCCAGGTGAACACGCGGCCTTCATAGACCGTCGAGACGGCATCGGGGTACACGGCCGCGCTACGCGCGAGGAAACTGAGCGGCGTCAGCGCCACATAGTTCGCCGGCGTCTTGTCCAATCCGGTGCTGTATTGATTTTGGGTTGCGCTCATCGGCTGTGTCCCATCCGCAACATTGAAACCTACAAGAACCCGATCGATATCCACGGGAAGATCGCCACGATGATGAGGCCGACCATCAGCGCCAGCAGATAACCCCAGATCGGCCTGATGCCTTCGGCCGGATCGACCCGTCCGATGGCGCAGGCGGCATAGTAGCCTACTCCAAACGGCGGCGCGAATAGCCCGATACCCATCGCCAGGATCACGATCATGGCGTAGTGGACCTCGTGCACGCCGACCGCCCGCGCGATTGGAAACAGCAACGGGCCGAACAGCACGATCGCCGGAATGCCCTCCAGCACGCTGCCCAGGATCACGAATGCCACGATCGATACGGCGATAAACGTCGCGGAGCCGCCGGGCAGGCCGGTCATGGCGGCCGCCAGCGTGCGAGAGAAGCCGGATTGGGTCAGCCCCCAAGCCATGCCGGTGGCACAGCCGATAATCAGCAGGATCGCGCCTGACAAGCAGGCGGTCTCGACCAGCATCGGCAGGATCCGGCGCCAGTCGAAATTGCGGTAGATCAACAGGCCGTAGATCAAATAGCCGACGATGAAGGCATAGACGATGCCGATGGTGGAAACCTCGGTCGCGGTCGCGATGCCTTCGACCACGGCGTAGCGGATCACGAACGGCAGCGCCACGGCGGGCAGGGCGATGATGAAGGCGCGACCGATCTCGCCGCCGCTGGCCCGGGCGACGTGGGTCAGGTCCTCGTCGCGGTAACGCCACCACACCAGCGCCGACAGCGTGATCGCCAGTACCACGCCCGGCAGCAGGCCGCCGGTGAACAGCGCGGCAATCGATACGCCGGTGACCGAGCCGATCGTGATCAGCACCAGGCTCGGCGGGATGGTTTCGGTCTGCGCGCCGGTGGCCGAGAGCAGGGCGACGAGATCGCCTGGCTTGGCGCCCCGCGCCTTCATTTCGGGAAACAGCACGGGGGCCACGGCGGCCATGTCGGCGGCCTTGGAGCCGGAAATGCCCGAGACCAGATACATCGCGCCGACCAGCACGTAATGCAGGCCGCCGCGAACATGGCCGAGCAGGCTCGCCAGGAACGCCACCATGGCGCGGGCCATGCCGGTCATCTCGATCAGGAGCCCCAGGAACACGAACAGCGGCACCGACAGCAGGATGAGATGGCTCATGCCCTCGTCCATCCGGCCGACCAGCACCATCAGCGGCGTGTTGGTGGTCAGCGCGAGGTAACCGTAGGTCGCCAGCCCAAAGCCGAACGCAATGGGAACGCCGGCGAAGACGCAGAAGCCGGCCACGCCGACGAAGAAGATGATCAGATTGAGATTGCGCAGCGGCTTCAGCGCGCCTTGCAACAACCAGAATACCGCAATGATCAGAGCGACCGACACGATGGCCCACAGCACGGTACGGAAATCAGCCGATCGCGCCAGCCGCAGCAACGCAAACAGCGCCATCAGCGCGATGCCGACCGGCAGTGCCGCGGCGCGCCAGATATTGCGGATCTGCAGCGCCGGCGTGGTGATGTAGCTTTCCTCGTAGGCGTATTCGTAGGCCGGCCAGGCAATCATCAACAGGAAGGCCAGCGCGGCGCAGGTCGCGACCAGATCCAGATAAGCGCGCGTCGCAGGCTTGGCGCTGGCGACCACAGCCGTCATCCGCATGTGTTCGGCGCGGCGGAACGCCACCGCGGCCCCCAGCATCGCCAGCCACAGGAACAGGATTGACGCCAGTTCGTCCGACCAGATCAGCGGCCGGTGCATGCCGTAGCGCGCCACGACGCCCGCGAACAGGATCACGATCTCGGCGACAACCAGAAAGGCGGCCGGGAGCTCGACCAGCATCCCAAGGAAATGCTCGATCGACGCCAGCAATGAACGACGGCGAGGGGGCTGAGCCACCTCGCCGGTCACCGTTTCGGTCAGTTCGGCATGAGCCATTGCGGCCCCCTGACTTGATCAGACCCCTGTCCCGTTACGACAGCTTGCCGACGGACTTTTCGAGCAGCTCCCAGGCCTGGTCGCCGTATTTGCCCTTCCACTCCGCATAGAAGCCGGCCGAGCGCAGCTTGTCCCGGAACGGCGTCACGTTGGGCTGGTTGAACGCAAGGCCTTTGCCGGCCAGCTCCTGCTGCAGCCCGGCATTGAGCTTGGCGACGTCCTCGCGTTCCTTGACGCCGGCGGCGTTGATGTTCTTGGCGACGATGGCCCGGATGTCCTCAGGGACCTTTTCCCACGCGCGGCGATTGGCCAGGAACCAGAAGCCGTCCCACATGTGGTTGGTCAGCGAGCAATATTTCTGCACCTCGTAGAGCTTGGCGGTCGAGATGATTGCCAGCGGGTTTTCCTGGCCTTCGACGATCTTGGTCTGCAGCGCCGAATAGACTTCGCTGAAATTGATCGAGGCGGGCGCTGCATCGAACGCCTTGAACATCGAGGTCCAGAGCGGCGAGACCGGCACGCGGATCTTGAAGCCCTTGAGGTCGTCGGGCCCGTTGATCGGCTTGGTCGACGACGTCGTCTGGCGGAAGCCGTTGTCCCAGATCTTGTCCATGACCACGAGATTGGCTTTTGTGATCTCGCCGCGGACATAAGCCCCCAGTCCGCCGTCCATGGCCTTCCAGACCGTGTCGTAATCCGGGAACGCGAAGCCGATGCCGCTGATCGATGCCGCCGGCACCAGCGTCGCCAGGATCAGGCCCGACAGCGTGAAAAACTCGACACCGCCGGAGCGAATCTGGCTCAGCATGTCGGTGTCGGAACCGAGCTGGTTGTTCGGGAAAATCTGCAGGTCGAACCGGCCATTGGTCTCGGCCTTGATCGCCGCCGCCATCTCCTTGGCGCGGGCATTCATGGGATGGCCGTCCGGCAGGTTGTTGGCGTATTTGTAGGTAAATTCGGCCGTCTGGGCGCGCGCCACCCATGGCGCGCCAATGCCGCCCAACACCGCTGACGCAGCGGATGCCTTGAGAAGCGTGCGTCGTGAAAAGCTCATCGAATTTCTCCCTCGAGGGTTATTGTTCTTGAGATGCAATCCTATACGGACCTGATGCCGTGCGGTCATCAGCGATCTCATTCAGGGCGGGCTTATTGCAGCGTCTGGAAGCGGCGGCAATATCGGCGTCAGGATCGCGCGACGAGCCAGCCATCGCGGGCTTCCGAACGGCGTTCGGGACGCGCCTCAGAGCCGCAGGCGACAGCCAAACTGATTTGCCGTGGTAGGAATTTCGCCTAAACATCTGATTCAATTGTAGATATAAATATTCCATAATATACCTTATGCGAATTACGGTCATAAGGGTGAGCAATGCCAAATCATGGCCGTGCAAGCCGAAGTTTCTATTGGCGCTTGTTCTCCCTCTCGTTGTGCCCTTAAAGTGAGGATGGGACCCGCAGGATATTGGCGGCGCCGAAGCAACCTCGGCAGGATCCCGGATTTTGATACGGCCAAGATATTTCCCGAGGAGCTGATGATCACTCCTGTGCGTGCCGGTTTGTTCGTGGACGTTTTGCAAAGGTGGGCCCTGCCGTGAGCACATGCCCGGTTTGCTCGGCCCCAGTCGCTCGCAAGCACCGGTACTGCCCGCAATGCGGAAGCAGGCTTGAAGGTGGCGCCGACAATTCTGCCGGCCTTCCGGCCACCGGCGCGGCGGCGCGCGATCCGCATCCCAACCAGCGCGAACATCGTCCGAAGTTGCGGGCGATGCGAATGTCGACGGAGAATAAGCAGGCCAGCGTGCTGTTCGTCGACGTCTGCAATTCGACCATGCTGTTGCAGCATGCCGATCCGGAAGCATCGCGGGAATATCTCGGCAAGACGCTCGACCTCCTGGTCGATGCGATCGAAACCTTTGGCGGCACCATTAGCCAATTGCTGGGCGACGGTCTCGTTGCCCTGTTCGGCGCGCCGATTGCGCAGGAAGATCACGCCTTGCGGGCTTGCATGGCCGCCCTCAAGATCCAGCGCGCAACCATCCCCGCCTACGAAGCCCACGGCCTTGTCAGCCCCACCTTTCGCATCGGCATCAATTCCGGTGAGGTGCTGGTGGGCATCGTCGGCCAGTACCAATGGTCGCATTACGGCGCGGACGGCCAGACCATCCACATCGCATCGCGGCTCGAGCAGATGGCGCCGCCCGGCGGCATATTGCTCAGCGCGTCGACGCAGCGGCTGGTTGCGCAGCAGATCGATACGCGGCCGGTCGGGGTGCGACCGGTACGCGGACTGAACGCCCCGATCGAGCTTCACGAAGTCCTGGTCGGCACGGAAAGCTCGGCGGCCGCGCCGCTGACGCGAAAACAGCAATGGGCGCCCCTCGTCGGACGCACCGATTCGTTGCAGGTGCTCGGCCGGGCCTTCGAAACCGTTCAAACTGGCACGATGCGGACCATCGGGCTGCGAGGCGATGCCGGGATCGGGAAAACCCGCCTGATCGCGGATTGGACGGGCGCGCTCACCAGTCAGGGCGTGGACGTTTGCATCACCCAGGCCAGGGGATATGCGAGCACGCGGGCCTACAGCACGGCCGCCGACCTGATCGCGAACATGGTGGGCGTGCCTCGCAGCACCGTGACCGAAGCCAAGCAAATTGCAATGCAGGCGCTGGTCGCCAAATGGCCGGCAGATGGCGCCGACCATCTGGCGGCCGTGAGCGACCTGCTCGGCCTGGGAGCGCCGAGCGAACTGTGGCTGGGATTGAATCCGGGCCAGAGGCGACGCCGGATCGGCGAGGCCATGTTGTGGCTGGTGCGCCGGCGTCTCCAGACAGGCCCGCTCGTGCTGGTGATCGAGGATGTCTTTCTGGCCGATCGCGACAGCCTGCGGCTGTTCGAGGCTTTGCTTCCCCGGCTCCAGGCGCTGCCGGTGCTGGTTTGTGTCAGCTATCGGCCGGATTTCGAACACCAATGGGCGCAGGCTGCGTGGTTCGCGGAGCACCTGGTGTCGTCCCTGCCCGACGGCGAGATGCTCGCCCTCGCCCGCGCCCTGCTCGGCGATGATCCTTCCGTGAACGGACTTATGGTCGAACTGGTGCGCCGCGCCGACGGCAATCCGTTCTTCATGGAGCAGATTGTCATCACGTTGATCGATGACGGATCGCTCGAAGGAACGCCGGGTGCGTACCGGTTGCAGAAACGTCTCGGAGAATTGCGGGTCCCGGGTTCGGTTGCCGCCGTCATCGGGGCGCGCGTTGACCGCCTGCCCGATGCCGCGAAGTCGGCGCTGGAGGCCGCCAGCGTTCTCGGCGATCCGATCACCCGGGAACTGATCGCCGCCATGCAGGAGGTCGATCTTGCGCGTGCGGAAGACCTCTTGGGTCTTTGCCTCTCGTCCGGCTTGCTGACCTCCCCCGCCAAGGTGCGCGGTTCGCTCGAGTCGCCCGCATTCCTGTTCCGTCATGCGCTGGTGCGGGATGTCGTGCTCGGAACCCTCACCCGCGCCCGCCTCAGGGCGCTGCATCGGCTCGCCTTCCTCGCCTTGCATGCGCAGCCCGGTGCCGACGATGCTGACGCCGCGCCGGCGCTCGCGCATCACGCCTTCAGGGGCGGAGAATGGGAGCAGGCGGCGCGGTACGCGGTGAAGTCGATGGCAAGCGCGATCTCGCGCTCGGCCAATCAGGACGCCCTGCAATTGTTCGAAATGGGCATCGAAGCGTCCAGCCGCGTCGACGGCGAGTCCGCGGCACGCGCCCTTGAGCTGGCGCTTCGACTGGAAGCCATCGGCGCCATGATGGCGCTCGGGCAGATCGACGAAATCTTCAACAACATGGCACGCGCCGAAACCATCGCTGCGCAACTGAACGACCAGCGTGCACGCGCCTCGGTTTTGACCCAGACCGCGGTGTTCCTGTGGATGCGCGGGGATTTCGGGCAGGGTCTGCGGCACGCGACGCAGGGCCTGGAAGCGGCCCGCCTCGCGCAACGACGACATATGACGATGGCTGCGCATCAAACGCGCCTGCTGCACTTTCATGCGCTCGGACGATATTCGGAGGCTGCCGCGGAAGGTCGGGCCGTGCTCGCCGAGTTTGGTCCCGAGTTGGCGCAGCACTCCGTCCAGACCGGATGGGCTGCCATCCCGATCATCAACCTGTACGCATTCCATGCCAGCACGTTGTGGCGGCTTGGCGACTACCAGGGCGGGCAAAGCGTATGCGCCCTCGCCTACGACATCCTGTCGAAGGTCGACCATCCCTACTCGCGTTTGTTGATCGATACCGTCCAGGGGCAGATCTGGATCGAGCAACAGGAACTCGACAAGGCGGAAGCCTTGCTGCGCACGGCCGTTCAGCAATGCATGACACACAGCGTGCTGACCATGCTGGCCGTTGCACCGGGGTTCTCGGCAGTGCCCTGGCGCGCAACGGCAGGGCGTCCGAGGCCGTACCGCTGCTCGAAAAGGGGTTTGACGACCGCATCTATAGTGCAGCCGGTCCTTATGGCAGGACCTTCATGCGTGTCGGCCTGGGCGTCGCCTATCGCAATCTTGGAAGGCTGGACGATGCGATCCGCGCCGGACGCAGGGCCGTCGAACAAAGCGGCGAAGAGTACGGGCACCGGACCGAAGCCCTTTACGAACTGGCCGAGACGTTGCGGCGGGCCGGCAATGATGCAGAGGCAGAGGATTGCTTCAGGCAGACCCACGAGGCGGCGCGCCGCTTGGGAATGCCGTTTTTCGAAAGGCGGGCCGCAGCAGCCCTTGCAAAACCTGAGTGGCACCCGGCATGAAAATCTCAACCTCCGCTCCCGATGCCATGCCGCCGGGCGTTCGCGCCCTGCTCTATGGCGCCTTTTGCTGGCTCAACCGCCACATCATCGTTTTGCGCGGGGTGGGCGCGCTACTGCGGTTGTGGCCCTCCCTCGCCGGCCGGTTTGGCCTCGCTGCCCGCGCCAGCGCCGTCAAAGGCGTCCTGACGCGACCGCAGAGTTTTTCAAATCGTACGCACGCGCCCGATCTGGTGGCTGGCGACTACCTGATCGCGATGGATCCCGGCCCGGTTTATGCTGCCGACAGGAAGTTGCTCGATAGCCGGTTGGCCATTCTACGGGTTCAGGCCGACGCCGATCGTGAGGCGCAGAGGCTTGTCGCCAAACTCGGGAATCCCCCAGGGCAATCGTTCGATCTCATCGACGACTATCTGATGTGGATCGCGTTTCACGCGATCCAACCCGTGTTCGGCACCGCCGCCAGCGAGGTGGCCGCCGGCGCGGGAGGCGATGTCAATGATCCCGGTCTCCAGCGGCAGTACCTTCTGGAGATCAGATATGTGGCGGGCCAGCTTCTGGCCGGCAACTCGTCGACGCTACGCGTACAGCGGAGAGCGGAAGTCCACGCGGCTTCGCTGATTGCGCGCATCCAGGGGGTTTGTAGCAACGTTGAAAAGGCCTGGGGAGAGCCAAGCCCATCGGAGGGCACCGAACGCAACGCGGTCGGCCTCGCCTGGATTTCGCATCCGGTGACGGTGCAGTCCGGTGCCCTTGTCGTGCAGGAGCTTTTGAGCCGCCGAAAGGTCTATGAAGATCTTCGATCGGCAGCGAACGAATTGGGAGAACGCGTCTGGACGGACCAGAGTTTTCGCAAATCCGTCTATGATCACGTGCTCGAGTTGATGCGATTCAGACCGATCTTTCCGCTGATGGCACGCGATGTCCCGCGCGACACCGAGTTTGCTACCGGCGGGCGTCGCAATGCCGTGTGCCCCGCCGGCGGCAAGGTCGCTCTGTTTTCGATCGGGGCGTTGTTCGATCGCCGTGCAGTCCGTCGTCCCGGCCGATTTTGTCCGCAGCGCGATTGGGGCGACCAGGAGGGCTTGCGCTGGCTGATGTTCGGATACGGCACGCGCCAGTGCCCTGCCAAGGACCATGCGGTGGATATCCTGACGAGTGCCCTGATCGGCTTGCTGACGATGCCGGAGCTGCGGCTGTCGAGCGATGACGGCAAGGCAATCGCCTACGATGGCCCGCTGATGTCACGCATGCGCGTGCGCTGCGCTGCGCAGGAGAAATAGCAGCCATGCTCACCACCGTCCGGCAGCAGATGATTTGTGTGATTGCCCCGGACTGGTCCAGCGGGGCCGTTCTGCCGGATTCCAGATTGCTGGAGAAGTTTTTCGGTGACGTCGGGATCGTGCACTTCGCCTCGATTGCCTTGTTGCCGGCACTTGACGATGCGCCCGGCAAGAAATTGCCGTCGCTGATGCTCGAACTAGCCGTCGAAGAGGGGCTGCGGCCCTACGACGTGTTCTATCGTCTCGTGAACGATCCCAGCGGAACGATGTGGTCGCTCTACAGCGCGTACTGGTCCAATCCGTCCTCCCTGGTCAGCGAGCGCAACCAGGCCTTGGTCGATCGGTTGATGGAATGGCACTCTATCGCCGATGGCGGCTTCGTCGGGGCGCGGGACCGGTCGGTCGGGCAGATCAAAATGGAGCGCGATCTGCTTCAGCAAACGCGGGCCGAGGCGCGCCGGCTGAAGCCGCAATACGGCAGTGACCGCGCATCCTTTGCGCTGGCGCTCAGCCGATGGGCCCGTGGAAATCCAGCGCTGGAGTGGGCAGCCAAGCCCGCGCCCCGATCCTGGTATTGCAAAAGCGGCGCCGCGAAGGCGCTCTACGGATTGGCGATCGCCGGCGTGGTGCCGGCCGTCCTTTGGCTGGCGGGTGCGTTATCGCGGTTATTGATGCGCGCCGATGCATGGTTCTTCGGCATGCCGCATCCCGGGGTGCAGGCCGTGCTGGACGCGGTGAGCCAGGCAAGTCGGTCGCTGCTTTGGACTTGTGGACGCGGCGTCCTCGCGTTGTTGGCGCTTGTCGTTCTGGCGTGGCTGTTCTTTGTCGTGCTGCCGGCGATTTTCAAGGCCTGGCGGACCTGGCTGGCAAGCCTGCATCGCGAACTCGATCGGCCGACCGAGACGTGGTCGTCATTGGCGACTTACGTCGTCGGTTGGCTCGTCGGCGTGCCGCTCGTTATCGCGGTCCTCGCGTGTGCCGCAGCCTATACTTTCGCACCAGAATGGCTCGCAAGCCAGATCAAGCCGTTGATCCCGCACGCTCCCGGATGGAAATTGCTCGGCATCGGTGCCGTCGTGTTCATTCTGGGTCTCGGCATTGTCCAACTGGCTAACCGGTTCAACCGTCTGCTTTCGAAGCTGAGCGCCCGGTTCTATCATCCACGCGAAGACGACGTGTACCGCGCGCAGCAGGTTCATCCATCGATCGATCAGTGCGAGGCGGACCTCGTCGGAAAAACCGCGCACATGATAAGTCTCACGGATATGCGCGATCCGAATGGATGGAGCGTCTGGTGGACCCGTGCCGCGCTGCGTATCGTGACATTCGCCGGACGGGTATTTTTCACGGAAGGACGCCTGGGCGATGCGCCCGGCATTCACTTCGGTCACTGGCATATTATCGACAACGGCCGCCGTTATCTGTTCTGCTCCAATTATGACGGCAATTTTGGCGGCTACCTCGACGATTTCATCAATGGCGCGACGGTCGGAACCACGCTGGCATGGCGGTGGACGAAGCTCAAGCGCCGTGCGTCCGCGGTCGCCGGTCAGCCTGATGTCGCCGAACCGCGCAGCTTTCCCCCGACACGGTTCGCTGTTTTCCGAGGTGTGAAGTGCGAGCTGAAGTTCAAATCCTATGCGCGCGACAGCATGCTTCCGCATTTGTATCGCTTCGAAGCCTGCAACACGACGGTCGACGAAATCGACCTTGCCACCGCGCTGCGCGACGCCCTGTTCGGCGAACGGAATGACAAGAACGACGACCTGATCATGAGGGCCATCGAATGTTGAAGAGCGCACCGGTTCTCTCGGAGCAACTCGGCGACATACAGGGCATGCTGAAGAGCGGCTATGGTTGGCTCAAAACCAGCCGCTTCTGGCTGCTGACGGTTCGCGATGGCCGCGAGGATCAGGCAAGGGCCTGGCTCAAAGAACTGCTCAAGCCCGAGTTGGATTTGATCGTCAGTGCCGAACGCGTCGGCGAAGCGAAGACCAAGCGCATCGATGAAGCCCTGGCGATCGCGTTCAGCCATGCAGGACTCGTGAAACTTGGCTGCGAGGACACTGGCGCGCATCCATTCCCGACCCCGTTTTGCAGCGGTATGGGCAGTCGATTGCGCGAATCGCTGTTGAACGACAGCCCGCGGCAATGGCGCTGGTCGGACGTCGAAGGGTGCCTCGATCGACAGGCCGTCCATATTCTCGTGGCGCAATGGTCGCTGCGGGACGCAACGACCAGGATGCCCGATCCTGATCCGGAAGTGTTCCAGATCAACAAGGTCGAGAACAACCCCTACTCTTTCGCAAAGCGCAACGACGACCCGGAGGAGCGGTTGCGCGAGCCGTTCGGGTTTCGCGATGGCATCGCACAACCGGTGATCCTCGGCCTCAGGGACGTGGATGGTGAGAGCGACAAGGCAGCCAGGCTGCATGCCGGTCCGTTGTATGAAGACCGTGTCGTCTCTCCCGGGGAATTCATTCTCGGCTATCGCAACGAGTACGACGAACTCACCTACTGTCCCGACGTTGAACGATGGGCGCAGTTGCATCCGGGCAGCCGCTTCACGCTGAACGGAAGCTACCTGGCGGTGCGGCAGATCGAGCAGTACGTCAACGCGTTCAAGGAACTCGAAGACGCAAATGACGTGTCGGTCTGTGAGAAGATGATAGGGCGCAGGAAAAACGGCCTGCCGCTGTCGTGGAAGGGCAATCCGGACGATCAAATCCCGGATTCGACAGCCGACGCCTTTCGTTACCAGGTAGACGACGCGAACGGCTTCATGTGCCCCAAAGGGTCGCACATCCGCCGGATGAACCCCCGCGACTCGCTGGGGAGCGATGTGCCATCGGGAGTCAAGGCATCCAAGCTGCACAGACTGTTGCGCCGTGGACGCCCCTATCTCGAGGAGACCGCGGACAAGGACGAGCCCAGGCAAGGCATATTCTTTATCGCCTGCAACGCCGATTTCGAGCGACAATTCGAATTCATTCACCAGCGCTGGATGCGCAACTTCCGCTTCGGCGCGCTTCACCACGAGGATGATCCGATCGTGGGGGTGCCGCAGCAGCCCAGCAAGACCTTCACCATCCCGGCGCTGCCGAGCGGCCGTGAGGTGTCGTTGAAGGATCTGACCGGCACACTCGGAGGCGGCTACTTCTTCCTGCCGGGGATCAAGGCGCTCAACTTCATCGCGGAAAGCATGCGCCCTGCCCCGCGGGTGGCCGGCTCATCTGCTGAAACTGCGACCGTTCGATAACGAGCTACCGCCCCCTGAACCGCGGCTTCCGCCGCTCCAGGAACGCCGCCAGGCCTTCCCGGTGGTCCTCGCTGAGGCTCGCCAGTGCGAACTGGTCGAGGTCCATATGGCTGGCGAGGTCGTCCAGCGCGTGCGCCAGCCGGTTGACGGTCAGCTTGGTCATGGCGACCGAGATCGGCGGCTGGGCGGCGACCTTGGCCGCCAGCGCCATCGCGGCCTCGAAAGCCCGGCCGGGTTCGGCGACCTCCTCCACCAGCCCCCAATCGTGCGCCTCGGCCGCCGTGATGCGGTCGTCGGCCAGGATCACGGCCTGCTTGGTACGGGCCGGCCCCATCAAATGCAGCATGCGCGGCACGCTCTGCCAGCTCATGTTCATGCCGAGTGCGATCTCGGGCACCCGCAGATGGGCGTCGCAGGCCATGACCCGGAAATCGAGCGCGACCGCCAGCGCGACGCCGCCGCCGACGCAGAAGCCCTCGATGGCGCCGATCGTGATCTGCTCCATGTCCTGCCAGGCCCGCGTCATCCGCGGTCCAACCTTCAGATGCCGGCGCAGGGAGCCGAGGTCCATGTCTTTCCGCGCGCGGCCCTCGGAGTCCTTGAGATCAAAACCGGCGCTGAACGCCTTGGCGGCACCTGTCAACACCACGACCGAGGTGTCGCCGTCATCTTCGAAGCCACGGGCGGCATCGGTGAGCTGGCGCATCGCCTCCGGTGACATCGCGTTGATGCCGTCGCCGCGGTCGAACCGCACGACCGCGATGCGGCCCTCGGGTCCGAGGCCTTTTTCAATGGTGACATAGCTGCTCAAGCGGCGTCTCCCTGCCCGTCATTTTTGGAAATCCTAGCGCACAAAAGCGCAATTAGCGCGCGTGACGATTACAAATGGCCCGTGCGATGGCGCTCGGGCTTGGCACCCTCGACCGGAAACCGGATGGTGGTGCCAAGCGTGATCCAGTTGGCATTTTCGCCCGTGATGTTGTGGCCATAGATCAGGTCGACCGAAAAAATCTCGTTGGGCCGGTAGCGCACGCCGGTCTGGAACCGCGGCCGGACGGCGCTTGGCGTATCCGACTGGCCGGCCTGCCCGAACGCTTCGATGGTCCACTGCAGGGTGTCGGTGAACTTCCAGTCGAAGCCGGCGCCATAGGTGAAGTAGTGCCGGTCGGCCATGCGGTCCCATAACCAGCCGCCATTGAGGTTGATGCGCATGGTTTCGGAGAGCCGGTACGTCACCGGCACCACGGCGAATGCGGTCAGGTTTTCTCCCGTCAACGTGTCGAACGATCCGCCCGCATAGAACGACAGGCCGAACCTGCCAATGCCGGTTGGAATGAAGTTCCACTTGGCCTTGGGCGCAACGCTGGTGCTCCATTCGCCATCGCTGCGGGACCGCACCGTCTGCAGGCTCAATTCCACCGGCCTGAAGATATTCACGGCACAGGATGGATTGGCCACGGCTGAGAAATCGGTGTTGGTTGCGGCCGAAAGCCAGCTTTCGACCTTGCAGGATCCGACATCGGCAATGTCGGCTGCATCGACCGCATAGGCGCCATTGGCGGCGCGCGCCTCCCCGGCCGGTAGCCAGACCCAAAAGGCCGCTGCCGCCGCGGTTGCGATGCGCCCTGCCCCGATCCCCATGGACGAATGCTAGCAGAGTCTTCGGCTCGACATAGCCCGGATTTTGCGACTATCCTGATTTCATGAGCGACCATGATCACGACCACCATCACGATCACGACCATTCCGAACTGTCGGAGACCGAGTTGCGCGTCCGCGCGCTCGAGACGATCCTGACAGAGAAGGGCTATGTCGAGCCTGCCGCGCTCGATGCCATTATCCAGGCGTACGAGACCAAGATCGGCCCGCATAATGGCGCGCAGGTTGTCGCCAAGGCCTGGACCGATCCCGCGTTCAAACGGGCCCTGCTGGAGGATGCGACCAAGGCCGTGAGCACGCTCGGACATGTCAGCCGGGTCGGCGACCACCTCGTCGCCGTCGAAAACACGCCGCAGCGCCACAACGTGATCGTGTGCACCCTGTGCTCCTGTTATCCCTGGGAAATGCTGGGACTTCCGCCGGTCTGGTACAAGGCCGCACCGTATCGCTCCCGCGCCGTGAAGGACCCGCGCGGTGTGCTCGCCGACTTCGGCGTCAGCCTGCCCAAGGAAACCGAGGTCCGCGTTTGGGATTCGACCGCCGAGACCCGCTTTCTGGTGCTGCCGATGCGCCCCGAAGGCACCGAGGGATGGAGTGAGCAGCAGCTCGCCGAACTGGTGACGCGCGACTCGATGATCGGCACCGGTTTCCCGAAAACGCCGGGCGCGCCATCGTGAACGGCGTCCACGACATGGGCGGCATGGACGGTTTCGGCAAGGTCGAGCCCGAGCCCAACGAGCCGATGTTCCATACCGAATGGGAAGCGCGCGTGCTGGCGATGGTACGCGCGATGGGCGCCGCCGGTGCCTTCAACATCGACACGTCGCGCTTCTATCGGGAGGCGCTGCCGCCGCACGTCTATCTCAGCAGTTCCTATTACAAGAAATGGTTTCTCGGGCTCGAGGACCTCCTGGTCGACAAGGGCTTCATCGCCCCCGAGGACGTTGCGGCCGGGCATGCGGTGCAGCCGCCGAAGCCGCTCAAGCGCGGCAAGTTCACGGTCAATGACGTCGAACGCATCATGGTGCGCGGCAAATTCGGCCGCACGGCGCCGGCGCCCGCGAAATTCAAGCCAGGCGAACTTGTGCGCGCCAGGAACATTCACCCGGCGACGCATACGAGGCTGCCGCGCTACGTGCGCGGCCATGTCGGCGTGGTCGAGCGCGACCACGGCTGTCATGTGTTCCCCGACTCGGCGGCGATGGAAGCCGGCGAAAACCCGCAATGGCTCTACACCGTCGTGTTCGACGGCACCGAGCTATGGGGCCCGGATGCCGACCCGACCGTAAGAGTATCGATCGATGCGTTCGAGCCCTATCTGGAGGCGGTATGATGGACGCTGCGGCGGCCCGCGCGACCGTGGCCGTGCCGGGCATTCCCCGCGATGATGAGGGGCCGGTGTTTCGCGAGCCGTGGGAGGCGCACGCCTTCGCGATGGCGCTCGCACTGCACGAGCGTGGATTGTTTACCTGGAGCGAATGGGCCGCCGCCCTCGCCGACGAAATCAAGCGCGCCCAGGCCGCCGGCGACCCCGACACCGGCGAGACCTATTACCGGCACTGGCTGGCGACGCTGGAGCATCTGGTCGCGCAGAAAGGCGTCGCGACATCCGACACGCTGCATCGCTATCGCGACGCCTGGGATCACGCGGCCGACCGCACCCCGCATGGCGCCCCGATCGAACTGACGCCGGGTGATTTCAGGTAGCCGGGCCGCTCGCCGAGGTCGTTTCGGCGGGATTCTTCGCCTTGGAATTTTTATTCTGTTTACTTCGCCAATCCGGAATTCATAATCTATTCAAGAAATAGCGGATGTCGGCTATCAATGCCGGCAACGACAAATAGACCATCGAGGGAGGCCACATCCATGAAGCGAAGAGATTTTCTTCGGGCTGGCGCGGCGACACTTGCGTGGGGTGCGACTGGCGCGGGACGCGCGCTGGCCCAGACCAGGATGGTGATCAAGGCTTCCGACGTCCATCCGCTCGGCTATCCGACGGTCGAGGCCGTGCTACGCATGGGCAAGAAGCTGGAAGCCGCCACGGAAGGCCGGCTCACGATCCAGATGTTCCCGTCGATGCAGCTCGGCGGTGAAAAGGAAATGATCGAGCAGGCCCAGCTCGGCGCGCTGCAGATCGCCCGGATCTCGGTCGGTGCGGTCGGTCCCGTCGTGGACGACGTCAACGTCTTCAACATGCCGTTCGTGTTCCGCGATTCCAAACATATGGAAGCGGTGATCGATGGCGGGATCGGCGACGAACTGCTGGCGAAGATTTCGGCCAATGAGAAGACCGGTCTGATCGCGCTGTGCTGGATGAATGCCGGCTCGCGCAACATCTACAACAACAAGCGGCCGATCAGGACGATGGCGGATTTGAAAGGCCTCAAGGTCCGGATGATGGGCAACCCGCTGTTCGTCGATACGATGAACGCGCTTGGCGGCAACGGCGTCGCACTGGGCTTCGACCAGGTGTTCAGTTCGATGCAGACCGGCGTCATCGATGGCGCCGAGAACAATCCGCCCTCCTTCATCGCCCAGAACCACAACCAGGTCGCCAAATATTTCACGATGACCGAGCATCTGATCATTCCTGAACTGCTCGTCTTCTCGCGCATCTCCTGGCAGAAGCTGACGGCGGCGGATCAGGCGCTGATCAAGAAGCTGTCGAAGGAATGTCAGGCCGAGCAGCGTGTGCTGTGGTACGAGGCGGAGAAAACCGCGATCGACAAGATGAAGGCGGCCGGCACCGAGATGATCATGGAAGTCGACAAGAAGCCGTGGCGCGACGCCGTGAAGCCCGTATGGGACAAATACGGCGCCAAATATGCCGAGATGGTCAAGCGCATCGACGCCGTGAAATAGGGCTTGGTGATGAATACCCAGTCCGCGGCGGCAAACGATCCCGGGGCCGGACTGTTCCGCAGCGCCATGGACGCGGTCTACTGGACCGGCGCCGTCATCGCGTGCCTGGCGCTGGTGCTCGTCTCCGCGATCATTCCATGGGCGGTATACACCCGCTACGTCCTGAACAGCGCCTCGTCCTGGCCGGAGCCGCTGGCAGTGCTGCTCACCGTCGGCATCACCTTCATCGGCGCCGCCAATTGCTATCGCCGGCGCATCCACATGAACATGACCGTGGGCACCGATCTGCTGCCCCCTCGGCTGCGCGCGGCATCCACCGTGATCAGCGAATTGCTGATGGGGGTCGTGGCGGTGTTCATGCTGGTGTGGGGCATGAAGCTGGCGCTGGCGACGTGGGGCAACTCGGTCGATGAGTTTCCCTGGCTCTCCGTCGGCGTCACTTATCTGCCGATCGCGATCAGCGGCGCCATGATGTTGCTCTATGTGATCGAACGGCTGACCATCGGACCGCCGCCGTCCAGCGGCGGCGATCCCCACGTAGCTCTCGAATAGCGTTTCCCTTCCCACGCACGGAAGTCCAATGGATATCGCGGTTCTCCTTCTCAGCATGTGTCTGTTCTTCGCGATCGGCATGCCGATCGCCTTTGCGATGGCGCTCGCCGCCCTCGTCGGCGCGCTGTGGATCGACCTTCCGGTCACCGCGGTCATGCAGCAATTGGCCAGCGGCGTCGGCAAGGTCTCGATGCTGACCATTCCGTTCTTTGTCCTCGCCGGTGCGATCATGGCCGAGGGCGGCATGGCGCGGCGGCTGGTGGACTTTGCCGCCGTCATCGTCGGTTTCACCCGCATTCGCGGCGGGCTGTCGCAAGTCAACATCCTCGCAACGACGATCATGAGCGGCATCTCCGGCTCGTCCGTCGCCGATACTTCCGCGATCGGCTCGGTGATGATTCCGCAGATGGCCGAAAAGGGTTACCCGCGCGTCTTTGCAACCAACGTCACGATCAGCGCCTCGGTGCAGGCCATCGTCGTGCCGCCGAGCCACAACGCCGTGATCTATTCGCTGGCGACCGGTGGCGTGGTCTCGATCACCAGCCTGTTCCTGGCCGGCATTCTCCCGGGACTGCTGCTCGGCTTCTCGCTGATGCTGCTATGCTTCTTCTATGCCTATCGCGACAAGCATCCGAAGGGCGAGCCGGTCCCGATCCGGCAAGCCGCAAAGATGCTCGGCGAGGCGACGTGGGGAATCGTGACCCTGGGAATCGTGCTCGGCGGCATTCTCACCGGCGTCTTCACGCCGATCGAGGCCGGCGCCGTGGCCTGCGTCTGGGCCTTCTTCGTCACGATGTTCATCTACCGCG
Source organism: Hyphomicrobiales bacterium (assembly GCA_017305715.1). Classification (GTDB taxonomy): domain Bacteria; phylum Pseudomonadota; class Alphaproteobacteria; order Rhizobiales; family Xanthobacteraceae; genus Bradyrhizobium. Next base: position 96,810 of record JAFKKG010000009.1, read on the forward strand.
ACTACAAATGGTCGGAACTGCCGCAACTGGCCTACCGGACGCTGCAGACGGTGGCGATGGTGCTGACGCTGGTCGCGACCGCCTCCTGCTTCGGCTATATCGCCGCTTTGATGCAGATGCCCGCCAAGATGACTGAATTCTTCGTCGCGATATCATCCAACAAATACGTGCTGCTGATGTGGCTGAACGTCATGCTGCTCGTGCTGGGCACGGCGCTCGATCTCGCGCCGCTGCTGCTGATCTGCACGCCGATCCTGCTGCCGGTGGTCAAGAGCTTCGGCATCGATCCCGTACATTTCGGCATCGTAATGCTGCTCAATCTCGGCATCGGCCTGCTGACGCCGCCGGTCGGCACCACGCTGTTTGTCGGCTGCGCGATCGGCAAGGTCTCGGTCGACGACATCATGCGCGAGATCTGGCCGTTCTATTATGTAATGTTCGCGGTGCTGATGATCGTGACCTACATCCCCGCCGTCTCGCTGTGGCTGCCGCACTGGTTCGGATTCCACTAAAACAGTCTAGGCCAGACGTCCCGCATATTCGCGCCAGCCCCTGGCGCGCAGTGAACAGGCCGGACATTCGCCACAGCCATAGCCCCAGTCATGCTGCGCGCCACGCTCGCCGAGATAACAGGTGTGGGAGTGCTCGCGGATCAGATCGACCAGATCAGCACCGCCGAGATCATGCGCGAGCTGCCAGGTCGACGCCTTGTCCAGCCACATCAGCGGCGTGTGCAGCTCGAATTGCTTGGCCATGCCGAGGTTGAGCGCCGACTGCAACGCCTTGATGGTCTCGTCGCGGCAATCCGGATAGCCGGAATAGTCGGTCTCGCACATGCCGCCGATGATGTGGCGGATGCCGCGCCGGTACGCCAGCGCCGCCGCGAACGTCAAAAACACCAGGTTGCGGCCCGGCACGAATGTGTTGGGCAGGCCATCCTCGCCCATGGCGATCGCGACATCGCGCGTCAGCGCGGTGTCGGAAATCTCCGCCAGCGTCGGGATCTCGAGCGTATGGCTCTCGCCGAGTTTGGCGGCCCAGTCCGGCCGCACCGTTGTGATGCCTGACAGCAGGCGGTCCCGGCACTCAAGCTCGATCGCGTGGCGCTGGCCGTAACGGAAGCCGAGCATTTCGACGCGCGAAAAGCGCTGCAAGGCCCAGGCCAGGCAGGTGGTCGAATCCTGTCCGCCGGAAAACAGCACCAGCGCGGTTTCGGATAGCATCGGATCGCTCATCGGGCCCCATTACCACTGTCTGACGCGCAGGCCAATCGGTGGAAATCAATGCGATGTGAGCGCGTTCCGCTGGGATCGGTGGGCGCCTTGCGGCATAAAGCGATAGCATTCTGATCCTGCCCCGACCGGTATTCCCATGACCCCTTCCCGCGATATTTCACGATTGCTCGAAATCATGGCGGCGCTACGGACGCCGGTCACCGGCTGCCCGTGGGACCTCGAACAGGATTTTGCGACGATCGCGCCCTACACCATCGAGGAGGCTTACGAGGTCGCCGACGCCATCGGCCGCGGTGATCTCGACGATCTTCGAGAAGAGCTCGGCGATCTGCTGCTGCAGGTCGTCTATCACGCCCGCATGGCCGAGGAACAAAACGCCTTTGCCTTCGGCGACGTGGTCGAGGCGATCACGACGAAGCTGATCCGGCGGCATCCGCATGTCTTTGCCGACAAGGACGGCAATATCCAGCCGGCCGGCGTCAAGAGCGCCTGGGAGCGCATCAAGGCCGAGGAGAAGGCCGAGCGCGCCGCGCGGCGGCCGGCCGAACCGGCCGGGCCCAAATCGCTGCTATCCGGCGTCAAGGCCGGACAACCGGCGTTGACTCGCGCGATGGAATTGCAGCGCAAGGCCTCGACCGTCGGCTTCGACTGGAATGACCCCCGCGCCGTGCTGCACAAGATCCGCGAGGAGGCCGACGAGATCGAGGCCGCCCTCGACAAGGGTGATGCGGAGGAACTTGCCGCCGAGACCGGTGATTTGCTGTTCGCGCTGGTCAATCTGGCGCGGCATGTCGGCGCCGATCCGGAAGCTGCACTTCGCGGCACCAACTCGAAATTCGAGCGCCGCTTCGCCTATATCGAACGCGCGCTGGCGGCCAAGGGCCGCTCGCTCGAGGGCGCCTCGCTCACCGAGATGGACGATCTGTGGAACGAGGCCAAGGGTGAGGAACGTCCAACAGCGCCTGCATCGGACAAAGCGCACGGCGGGCGCGGATAGCTCACGCCGCGTGCGGCACGGCTCCGAAGCGCGACACCACGATATCGTGCTTGGTCTCATCGACCCGCACGGTCATGTCGAACCGCTCGCCGCGAAGCTCCTTGTTGAGCACTTCGGCGTTACGATGCAGCCAGCTGATCCCGGCTCCGTCAGAGGCGTCAATCGATAGATCCAGCGTCATGCGGAAGGTCGCCAGCCGGTCCTCGATCGCCGTCAGCAGGGTTTCGATCCCCTCGCCGGTCTCGGCCGAGACCAGGAAGCACGGCCGCTCCGCCGGACGGCGCGCGGCGATGTTGCGCAGATGATCGCGCTCCTCCGGATCGAAGCGATCGATCTTGTTCCAGACTTCGAGGATGCGTGCGCCGGCGTCCGGATCGATCCCGAGCTGGCGCAGCACCGCGTCGACGTCGCGCTCCTGCGCCTCGGCGTCCTCATGCGAGACGTCGCGGACATGCAGGATGATATCCGCCTCCAGCACCTCTTCCAGCGTGGCACGAAACGCGGCGACCAGTTGCGTCGGCAGGTTGGAGATGAAGCCCACCGTGTCGGACAGCATCGCCTTGCCGCCATGCGGCAGGGTCAGCGCGCGCAAGGTCGGATCGAGGGTGGCGAACAGCATGTCGGCCGCCTGCACGTCGGCGCGGGTCAGCCGGTTGAACAGCGTCGACTTGCCGGCGTTGGTGTAGCCGACCAGCGCTACCACGCGGTACGGCACCCGCTGCCGGCCGGCGCGATGTAGTCGCCGTGTCGCCTGCACCTTCTTCAATTCGTTCTCGAGGCGCGAGATGCGATCGCCGATCAAGCGCCGGTCGGCCTCGATCTGGGTTTCGCCCGGGCCACCCATGAAGCCGAAGCCGCCGCGCTGGCGTTCCAGATGGGTCCATGACCGCACCAGCCGGCTGCGCTGATAGTTCAGATGCGCCAGCTCGACCTGCAGCGAGCCTTCCTTGGTCTTGGCGCGGCGGCCGAAGATTTCCAGGATCAAGCCGGTGCGGTCGAGCACCTTGGTGTCCCAGGCCTTCTCGAGATTGCGTTGCTGGATCGGCGACAATGCGCAGTCCATCACGACCAGTTCGATGTCATGGCCTTTGATGAGGCCGAGGATCTCCTCGACCTTGCCCTTGCCGAGATAGGTCGCGGGTCTGAGCTGGCTGATCGGGGCGATCAGCGAATCAGCCACCGTCAGGTCGATGGCGCGCGCCAGGCCCGCGGCTTCTTCCAGCCGGGCGTCGGAATCGCGCACCGCCTCATTCGCCTGCGCATCGGCGTCGCCGCGGCGCGTACGCAAATAAGGACCGATGACGATCACCCGTCCGGTCTGTCTGTCTCCCGCCGACTGCGGACGGTCGGCGGCCCCTTCACGATCGAGGGGTTCCAATCAGGTCACTCTCAAGCCGGAGCATCCTCACCGCCTTCGAACAACTGGATCGGAGCGCCCGGCATGATGGTCGAAATCGCGTGCTTGTATACAAGCTGCGAATGGCCGTCGCGCCGAAGCAGCAGGCAGAAATTGTCGAACCAGGTGACAATCCCCTGCAGCTTTACTCCGTTGACCAGAAAGATCGTAAGTGGCGTTTTGGTTTTACGAACGTGATTTAGGAAGGTGTCTTGTAGGTTTTGTGCGCGGTCTGCCGCCATTTTTGTTGTCCCGCTTGTGCTTCTTTTTATTAAACCGGTTGTTGCTCTCTCACGGAGCCTGCCCCGATCGCCGGCTTCCCCTGAGATCCCCCTCCGGTAAGCTCGGCGGAACGATTAGAGGGCACGCGCGCTTTTTAGGCAAGCCAGTTCGCGCGTCACCCCCTAGGAACCCAGTGACCATTCTCCGTAATTCTCCGGAAAGAGATGAATATTCTCAGGCAAGTGCATGGATCGGCGCGACCCCTTTTGGGCTGGATTTCACCCGACCCCGAGCGCCTTGAGCTTGCGATGCAGGGCCGAGCGCTCCATGCCGACGAATTCCGCTGTGCGAGAAATGTTGCCGGAGAACCGGCTGATCTGGGCGATCAGATAGTCACGCTCGAACACTTCCCGCGCTTCGCGCAGCGGTAGCCCCATGATGTGCTCGCCATTGTTGCTGGTCGGCATCGCCGGCACCATCGACCCGACATCCTGCGGCAGCATGTCGGCGGTGACGATCGCTTCCGGACCGCCGCCGGCCAGGATCATCACGCGCTCGACGTTGTTACGAAGCTGGCGAACGTTGCCGGGCCAGACATGGGATTGCAGCACCGCCATCGCATCCTGACCGATCTGGCGTTTCGGCAAGCCGGTCGCGATCGATATCTGGTCCATGAAATAGTCGATCAATTCGGGAATATCCTCACGCCGTTCCGAGAGCGGCGGAACCCGGATCGGCACCACCGACAGGCGATGATAGAGATCCTCGCGGAACCGTCCTTCGGCGATTTCCTCCTCCAGGTTGCGCGCGGTCGAGGAGATGATGCGGACGTCGACATGCACCTTGGCGGTGCCCCCCGAACGCTGGAAGGTCTGATCGACCAGCACGCGCAAGATCTTGTTCTGGGTTTCGCGCGGCATGTCGGCAATTTCGTCGATGAACAGCGTGCCGCCATGGGCTTCTTCCAGCGCTCCGGCCTTGCGCGCCTGCTCGCCATTGGTCTGCTCGATCCCGAACATCTCGACTTCCATCCGCTCCGGCGTGATCGCGGCGGCGTTGATGACGACGAATGGCCCCTCGGCGCGGCTCGACGCGTGGTGCAGCGTGCGCGCCGCCAGTTCCTTGCCCGACCCCGGAGGGCCGACGATCAGGATGCGGCTGTTGGCCTTGGCGGCCCGGTCGATGGTCTGACGTAGCTGGTTCATGCAGGCCGAGCGCCCGGTCAGGACGCTGGCCGCTGGAGCCAGTTGCTTCAGCTCCTTCACTTCGCGTTTCAGCCGCGAGGTTTCCAGCGCCCGCGTCGCCACCAGGATCAGCCGGTCCGATTTGAAGGGCTTTTCGATGAAGTCGTAGGCTCCGCGCTTGATCGCGGCGACCGCGGTCTCGATGTTGCCGTGGCCGGAGATCATCACCACCGGCACCTCGGCATGGTCCTTCTTGATCTGCTCGAGCAACTGCAAGCCGTCGAGCTTGGAACCCTGCAGCCAGATGTCGAGGAACACCAGATGCGGGCGGCGGTTGGCGATCTCGGCGAGCGCCGAATCGCTGTCCCGCGCGGTCCGGGTGCTGAAGCCTTCGTCGTCCAGAATGCCCGCAACGAGGTCCCGGATATCTGCTTCGTCGTCGACAATCAGAATGTCACTGGCCATGGGTTACACCTGTCTTGTCAGTTGCCTGTCGCAGCTTCGATTTTTGCTTCATCATTGGTCGTCGATGTCGCCTCATTGGTTCCGGAAGCAGGCGGTTTTGTTTCGCCATCCTGCAACTTTGTCGGCGCGGCCGGCTCCTTGCCGTCGGCTTTCGGCGCCTGGCCCGAGACGGCGAAGCGCAACCGCATCCAGGCGCCCCGCTGCCCTGCCCGGAAGTCAGAGGCATCCTTGAGTTCGATGCGGCCACCATGGTCTTCGAGCACCCGGCCGACGATCGCGAGGCCGAGCCCGGTGCCCTTCTGCCGCGTCGTCACATAGGGCTCTAGCAGGCGCGCCCGGGAAGTCTTCGGCAGGCCGATACCGTTGTCGATCACGTCGATCACGATGTCGTCGCCCTCCTGCGCGGCGATGACATCGATGCGGCCCTTGCCCAGTTCTTCCAGCGGGACCTGCTCGATCGCTTCGGTTGCGTTCTTGATGATGTTGGTCAGCGCCTGCGAAATCAGCCGGCGGTCGAACTGCGCCCGTATCGGGTCCTGTTTGATTTCGGCCTCGATATCGAGGTCGGGATGTCCGACCTTCATCAGGAACACGGCCTGGCGCACGGTATCGGCGACATCCTCGCCTTCCATGACCGGTTTGGGCATCCGTGCAAACCGCGAGAATTCATCGACCATCCGCCTGATATCGTCGACCTGCCGCACGATGGTGTCGGTGCACTGCTCGAAGATGCCCTTGTCCTCGGTGATGACCTTGCCGAATTTGCGGCGGATGCGTTCAGCCGAAAGCTGGATCGGCGTCAGGGGATTCTTGATTTCGTGGGCGATGCGGCGCGCCACGTCGCCCCAGGCCGAGGTGCGCTGCGCGGAAACCAGCTCGGTGATGTCGTCGAGCGTGATGATGTAGCTGTCGCGCGACTGGCCGGTCTGTTCGGCGCTGACGCGAACCGACAGGTTGCGCTCATGGCCGTCGCGGGTGATGGTGATCTGGCCCTGCACCAGCTTCTGCGTGCCCTCGCGCGCGGTTTTCATCATGTCATCGAGCTCGGGCAGCACCTCCGACAGCGGATGATCCAGCGTCTCGGATTCGGCATGCCCGATCAGCTTTTCGGCCGAACGGTTCAGGATGCCGACGCTGCCGGAGGCATCGACGCCGATGATGCCGGCGCTGGCCGACGACAGCACCGCTTCGATGAAACGGCGGCGGCTGTCGATCAGGTCGCTGGCGCTGACCAGTTCATCGCGCTGGGTGCGCAATTCCTGGGTCATCTTGTTGAAGGTCTCGCCGAGCTGGGCGAGATCGCCTTCCGATTTGTGAACGGGCACCTGCACATGCAGATCGCCGGTGGACACGATGTTGGCGGCGCTCATCAGATTGCGGATCGGCGCCACCAGCCAGTTGGCAAAATTGAGCCCGATCAGCACCGACGCCATCAGGATCGTCAGCGCGATCACCGCAAACATCAGCGCGAACGCGACCTGGATGCCGAGCCGGCGGGCCTCGATCTGCGCGTATTCGGCGACGCTGGCCTCAGTCTGTTTCAACTGGCTGATGACGCGTGGATCGAGCAGACGTGCGACATAAAGGAAGGTATCGGGGAACGTACGCAGACGAATGACGGCAGCGACGTAATTGGCTTCAGGGAACACCGCGATCTGCGGCTCCTTCTCGTCGACATTGCTGAGGAAATCTTGCGGCGGCGTCGTGAAGTCCTGCTGAATTCCGGTATTCGCCGACGCCAGCACGTTGCCGTCCTTGTTGACCAGCATGGTACTTGGCAGGTTTCGCGCAGCGGCGTTTGCGGTCAACCATTCGAGAAACGACTTGCGATCCTGCTCGTACAGCGGCCGAGCTTGAGGAACAGAAAGGTCGTTGGCCATTCCCAGAATATCGCCGCGGATAAGTTGGGCGTGTTCGTAGGTGTATGCGCGGGCAATGATCAACGAGTTCTCGATCACCCCGCGCGTCGGCCCCGAGAACAGCCGGTCGAGGCCGCGATCGATGGTGACGTTGGCCACGATCGCCACCAGCACCGCCGGCAGCACCGCAATCACCGAGAACAAGCCCACGATCTGGACGTGCAGCCTGGCCGCCGCCCGGCCACGGCGCCGTGCCTGCACCACTTGCCAGACCTCGCGGGTGATGATGGCCACCAGCAGCAGGATGGTCGCGGCATTGATCAACAGGAAGGAATAGACAACGTGCTTCGTCGGCTCGATCGGCGTCAGGCCCGAAAGCACGATGAAGGTCAGGAATGCCGATAACAGCGCCGTGACGACCGCAAACGGCGCCACCCACTTCCGCAGGATTCCTCCTGCGGAGTCGGCAAGCGAAGGATCAAAGGTAGGCGCCGAGGTCTCTGCGGTGGTCATTCCGGCAATCGGTGATCTGAAAGGCTTTATATCCGCCTGCCGCGGACTGATGCATTCATATCACAATGTTGCCAAATTGCGACAATTCCGCGGCGCGCGTCGCTGCGAAAGCCATCGATCCCCGTATTTCGACGGAGCCTAAATCAGCCGCCGCTTCGATAGACCTGAATATCGAGGTCCCTGATCTTCTTGCGCAGCGTATTGCGGTTGAGGCCGAGCAGGTCGGCGGCGCGGATTTGATTGCCGCGCGTTGCCGCCAATGCGGCCGTCAGCAGCGGCACCTCGATTTCCTTGAGGATGCGATGGTAGAGTCCCGGCGGCGGCACGCCGTTCGGGAAGCCCGAGAAATGCGATGAAAGGTAGGCTTCGACCGCGCCGCCGAGATTCTCGACGCCGAGCGGCGCATTGCCGCCGGAGGTCACGGCCGGCGGCGCCAATTCGCCGTCAATCACGGAACCCGTGATCACATCCTGCGGATAGAGCGCTGCGAGCCGGCGTGCCAGGTTTTCCAGTTCGCGCACATTGCCGGGCCAGCGGTGCTGCTTGAGGCGGTCCAGCGCCAGCGTATCCAGCTTCTTGGGCGGCAGCCCATCCTTCTCGGCGAGCGAGAAGAAATGCCGAATCAGGTCGGGCAGATCCTCGATCCGCTCGCGTAGCGGCGGCAGCCGCAGCGGCACGACGTTCAAGCGGAAAAACAAATCTTCACGGAACAGGCCCTGCTGGATCAGGATGCGCAGATCCTTGTTGCTGGCCGCCACGATCCGCACGTCGGTCTTGATCGGGGTTCGGCCGCCGACGGTGGTGTATTCGCCCTGCTGCAGCACACGCAGCAATCTGGTTTGCGCCTCCATCGGCATATCGCCGATTTCGTCGAGGAACAGTGTGCCGCCCTCGGCCTGTTCAAACCGGCCGGAAGCGCGCGTATTGGCCCCCGTGAACGCACCGCGTTCATGGCCGAACAATTCGGATTCAATAAGGTCGCGCGGGATCGCGGCCATGTTGACCGCAACGAACGGCCCGTTGCGCCGCTTGCCGTAGTCGTGCAGCGCGCGGGCAACCAGTTCCTTGCCGGTGCCGGACTCGCCGGAGATCATCACGGTGAGGTCGGTCTGCATCAGGCGGGCCAGCACACGGTAGATTTCCTGCATCGCCGGCGAACGGCCGACCAGCGGGATCGAATCGAACTCGCCCTCGTCGGCGGAACTCGCCACCCGCTCCTTCGGCTCCGCCAGGGCGCGGCCGACGATGGTGATCAGCTCCTTCAGATCGAACGGTTTCGGCAGATATTCGTAAGCGCCGCGCTCCGAGGCGCGGATCGCCGTCATGAAGGTGTTCTGCGCGCTCATGACGATGACCGGAAGGTTCGGCCGCATCTTCTTGATCCGCGGCAGCAGGTCGAACGCGTTCTCGTCGGGCATCACGACGTCGGTGATGACGAGATCACCCTCGCCCTGGCTGACCCAACGCCATAGCGTAGCTGCGTTTCCGGTGAGGCGCACCTCATATCCGGCGCGCGAAAGAGCCTGATTCAGAACCGTACGGATGGCGGTGTCGTCATCGGCGACAAGTATGCTACCTGCGGGCATTGTTATTCCTCATCTTGCATCCTGTGAGGCAGGCGATGGCGTACCCGAAACGTCATCGCGATTGCTTTGGTCGAAATGCTTGGCGGCGTTGAACATCGGCAGCAGCACGCGGAACGTGGTCTTCCGCGATTGCGATTCGCACTCGATGATGCCGCCGTGATCGCCGACGATCTTGGCAACCAGGGCGAGACCAAGCCCGCTGCCGGTCTGTTTGGTGGTCACGAACGGATCGAACAGGTTCGGCAGCAGGTCTTCCGGCACGCCGGAGCCGTTGTCCTTGACGCAAAATTCCAGCGGCAGCGACACCCGCGATTTCTTGCCTGGCACCGACAGGCGGACGCCGGGGCGGAACGCGGTGGTGAGCTGGATTTCCGCATCGCTGCCGAGATCGGCGACCGCTTCGGCGGCGTTCTTCACCAGATTGAGGAACACCTGGATGAGCTGATCCTGATTGGCCAGCACCGGGGGCAATGAAGGATCGTATTCCTCGACGAAGCGGATGTTGCGGGCAAAGCCCGATTGCGCCAGCCGTTTGACGTGATCGAGCACGGAATGGATGTTGACGGGGCCGCGCGCCACCGGCCGGTCGTCGCCGAACACTTCCATGCGGTCGACCAGCGTGACGATGCGGTCGGCCTCGTCGCAGATCAGCCGCGTCAGCATACGGTCTTCGGACGACGCCGCCTGCTCCAGCAATTGCGCCGCGCCGCGAATGCCGGACAGCGGATTCTTGATTTCATGCGCCAGCATCGCCGCCAGCGCGATCACCGAGCGTGCCGCGCTCCGATGCGTCAATTGCCGGTCCATCTTGTCGGCGATGGTGCGCTCCTGCAGCATCACGACGATGTGGCCCGGCCGCTCGGTCAAAGGAGCAACGTGAAGGTCGACCTGACGGTCGCCGCCGATCCGGGGCGTGCCGAGATCGACCTTGTATTCGTTGACCGGTGAACTGCTCGATCGCACCTGATCGATCAGCGCCAGCAGCGGGCTGCCGAACGGCACCAACTCCTTGAGCGACTGCCGTTGCAGGAACTGGGTCGATATCTCGAAAAACGATTCGGCGGCGATGTTGGCGTCAACGATGCGGCCGTCGGGCGCAATCAGCAGCACCGGATTGGGCAGCGCGTTGAGGATCGCGTCGCTTTCGGAGGGCATTCGCCGGCGTTGTTCTGCGGCCGAATTCATGCAGCAGCACTCCATGCAAAATCGTCATAGGCGTCCTGGAGCGATCGATGCACCCGATGTGGATCCTCCGACGTCAGAATCTTTTGCCGCCAGCCCTTGAGGGGTTCGACCGGTACACGGCTGCATTCGGCAGCGATCTCGAGCGCCCAGCCGAGATGCTTGCGCGCGTGCTTGAGTCCGATGCGCAGGCCATAATGGCGGCAGATTTCATCATAGAGCGCGCGGATATGCGTGAGCTGTTCGGACAATGAGGGTGTGCTCTCAGCTTTGCCACCTTCAAGCCGACGGCCGATCTGGCCGGGTAACCACGGTTGCCCCTGCGCGCCACGTCCGATCATGACGGCATCCGCACCCGACATTTCGAGCGCACTCTCCGCCTTCTCGAACGAGGTGATGTCGCCGTTGACGACGAGCGGAATCGAGATCGCATGCTTGACTGCGCGGACCGCGCTCCAATCCGCCTCGCCCTTGTAGAACTGGCAGCGCGTGCGCCCGTGCACCGTGATCATCTGCACGCCCGCCGCTTCCGCGCGGCGCGCGAGTTCGGGTGCGTTGAGAGAATCGTGGTCCCAGCCGAGCCGCATCTTCAGCGTCACCGGCACCTTGACGGCCGCGATCGTCGCCTCGATCAGTTTCAGCGCATGATCGAGATCGCGCATCAGCGCCGAACCGGACTGGCCACCGGTAACGTGACGCGCCGGGCAACCCATGTTGATATCGATGATGTCGGCGCCCCCAGCCTCGGCCACTCTGGCCCCTTCCGCCATCCAATGGGTCTGGCAGCCCGCAAGCTGGACGACATGCGGCCCGATTCCCGCAGCCTCGCAGCGCAATACCGACATCGGCCTGCCATGCACGAGGTCGTCGCTGGCGGTCATCTCGGAAACGACGAGTCCAGCTCCGAGGGTGGCGGCGAGGCGTCGAAAAGGGGCGTCGGTGATGCCGGACATCGGCGCCAGGAGAACCCGGTTCGCAACCGAAATATCGCCTATCTTCAACGGTTTATGGCGTAGGTTGTCGAGGCCGGTCACGGCAATCTCATTGGTGTGGCGGCCGCTTCATTGCAACCGTCCGCGCATATTGTGAGCACAAATCTTGTGCAGTCAAGCTTCATGCCTACACTTTAGACAGTTCTATCATTTGTGCAAGTGCACTGCAACAAAAACTGCTTTTCCCACAGCTAACGGGAATCGCTCTGTTTTTGCGCATTCGGCATGGTAATGGCTGTGCGCCGCAAGGCCCGAACCCCGCCTCACCCGTTTCGTCCGTAACTTGAGTCAAATGCCGAAACCTCAGCGTACAGCAGCCATTCTCGTCGCAGCCGGACGCGGGCTTCGCGCCGGCACCGGCGGGCCCAAGCAATACCGTACGATCGGCGGGCAGACCGTGATCTTCCGGGCGATGGAGGCGTTCTGCCGCCATCCGGATGTGTTTGCCGTGCAGCCGGTTGTGAACCCCGATGACGCTGCGATCTTCAACGAGGCGGTCGCGGGCCTGCGCCATCAGCCGCCGACCAACGGCGGCGCGACACGCCAGGCCTCGGTGCATGCCGGGCTCGAGGCGCTGGCCGGTGAGAAACCCGATATCGTCCTGATCCACGACGCGGCGCGCCCCTTCGTGACAGCGGCGGTGATTTCGCGCGCGATCGACGCCGCCGGCCGTACCGGAGCGGCCGTGCCGGCGGTCGCCGTCACCGATACGATCAAGCAAGTCGGCGATACCGGCAATGTCGAGGCGACGCCGGACCGCGCGAGGCTGCGCATCGCGCAAACGCCGCAAGCCTTTCGCTTCGATGTGATCCTCGACGCGCATCGCCGCGCGGCGCGCGATGGGCGCAGCGATTTCACCGATGATGCCGCGCTCGCCGAATGGGCGGGATTGACGGTGGCAACCTTTGAAGGCGATCCTGCCAACATGAAGCTCACGACCCCAGAAGATTTCGTCCGCGAGGAAGCCCGCCTCGGCGCCATGCTCGGCGACATCAGGACCGGCACTGGCTACGACGTCCACGCCTTCGGCGACGGCGATCATCTGATGATCTGCGGCGTTCATGTGCCGCATACGCGCGGCTTTCTCGCCCATTCCGACGGCGACGTCGGATTGCATGCCATGGTCGACGCCATCCTCGGCGCGCTGGCGGACGGCGATATCGGTTCGCACTTCCCGCCCAGCGATCCCAAATGGAAGGGCGCTGCCTCCGACCGCTTCCTGAAATATGCGGTCGATCGCGTCACCGCGCGCGGCGGCCGCATCGCCAATCTCGAGGTCACGCTGATCTGCGAGCGGCCCAAGATCGGACCGCTGCGTGACTCCATGCGCGCCCGCATCGCCGAGATTACCGGGCTCGACATCTCGCGCATCGCCGTCAAGGCGACGACCAGCGAACGGCTCGGCTTCACCGGCCGCGAGGAAGGCATCGCCGCGACGGCAGCCGCCACCATCCGCCTTCCCTGGAGCGAGTAGCATGAGCGGCAGCGACGCCCGCGCCCTCTCCCGCTCGCTGCTCGATTTGTGCCGGATGCGCAAGCTGACGATTGCGACCGCCGAATCCTGTACCGGCGGTCTGGTCGCCGGCGCCCTCACTGACATTCCCGGTTCCTCCGACGTCATCGACCGCGGTTTTGTCACCTATTCCAACGACGCCAAGCGTGCGATGCTCGGCGTCAAGGCGACGACGCTGGCGACCTTCGGCGCCGTCAGCAAGGAGACCGCGACGGCGATGGCGATCGGCGCGCTGGAGAAGGCCGGCGTCGATCTCGCCGTCTCCATCACCGGCATTGCCGGCCCCGGCGGCGCGACCCCGGGCAAGCCGGTCGGTCTCGTGCATTTCGCCGTTGCCGCACGCGACGGCCGCATCCTGCACCGCGAATGCCGCTTCGGCGCCATCGGCCGCATCAGTGTGCGCCAGCGCTCCGTGGTCGAGGCGCTGCGCATGCTGATGGAGCTGGCGCGCGGGCCGCAGGCATCCGTCAAGCCGCGCCGCGAATCCGTCAGCCGCTTGCGTCCCCGTGTCGCCCGCTCGACCCGGGGCAGCGCCGTCAAGCGACGGCGTCCGCCGCGGACCTAACACGCCATCACTTCGCCGCGGCCAGCGCCTTGGCGCGGGTCTCGCTGAGCGAGGCCGCCGGCGTCAGCGCTTCCGGACTGATCGTGAGCTCGATGATCGCGGGAAGCCGCGAGGCTACCGCTTCATCGAAGGCCTTTGCAAAATCCTCGGTGCGATCAACCCGAGCGCCAAAGCCGCCAAAGGCACGCGCCAGCGCTGCGAAATCAGGGTTGGCGAGATTGGTGCCGGACACCCTCCCCGGATAAGTCCGCTCCTGATGCATGCGGATCGTGCCGTACATGCCGTTGTTGGCGACGATCACGATGATCGGCAGCCGGTTTTCGACCGCGGTCATGAACTCGTTCCCGGTCATCTGGAAACAGCCGTCGCCGGCGAAGGCGATCACCATTCGGTTCGGATGCAGATGCTTGGCCGCAACCGCCGCCGGCAAGCCATAGCCCATCGAACCCGACGTCGGCGCCAGTTCGGTGCGGAACTGCCGGTAGCGCCAGAAGCGATGGACCCAGACGGCGTAATTGCCGGCGCCGTTGCAAATGATCGCGTCTTCCGGCAGGCGCTCGCTGAGGTCGCGCACGATCCGCGACAACTGCACGTCGCCGGGCGAACGGGTCGGCTCATTGAAGGCGAGATAGTCGGCATGCGCCGCCTTGAGTTCGTCGCCGCGCGGCTGATGCTTTGGCTTCAGTCTGCTGATCGCGGATGCGAACGCCGCGCTGCCCGCAACGATGCCGAGCGTCGGCGCATAGACACGGCCGATCTCCTCGGGATCGGGATAGACATGTACCAGCGGTTGCTTCGGCTCCGGAATGTCGAACAGGCTGTAGCCTGATGTCGTGATCTCGCCGAGCCGGGCACCGAGCGCGATGATCAGATCGCTGTCACGAATCCGCTCGGCGAATTTCGGCGAGATGCCGATGCCGACATGGCCGGCATAGGCGGCATGCAGATTGTCGAAATAGTCCTGACAGCGGAACGACGCGGCGACCGGCACTTCATGCGCGGTCGCGAAGGCTTCGAGGTCGCGGCGCGCCTTGTCGCTCCAGCCGCCGCCGCCGACGATCAGCAGCGGCCTGCGCGCCGCGGCCAGCAATGCCTCGAACTGCCGCAGGCTTTCCTCGCCCGGCGCGACGGTTTGCGGCTTGTAAGGCGGCGCATCGGCCACATCGGCCACGTCGGTCAGCATGTCCTCGGGCAGCGCCAGAACGACGGGGCCCGGTCGGCCGGAGGTTGCCGTATAAAACGCCCGCGAGATGAATTCGGGAATTCGCCGCGCGTCGTCGATCTGGGCGACCCATTTGGTCATCGGCCCGAACATCTGCCGGTAGTCGATTTCCTGGAACGCCTCGCGCTCCATCATGTCGCGTCCGACCTGGCCGAGCAGCAGGATCATCGGCGTCGAGTCCTGAAACGCGACATGGACGCCCGCGGAGGCATTGGTGGCGCCGGGGCCGCGCGTCGCAAAGGCGATGCCCGGCTTTCCCGTGAGCTTGCCATAGGCATCCGCCATCATGGCCGCGCCGCCTTCGTGCCGGGAATTGACGAAGCGTACGCGCTGGTTCTGGTACATGCCGTCGAGGGCCGCCAGAAAGCTTTCGCCGGGCACGCCGAACACGGTGTCGGCGCCGTGCAGCGCCAGTTGATCGATCAGAATATGTCCACCGGTTCTCACGGGTGCCTTGATGTCCATCGCCTCTTCCTTCCGTTCCCAAATCAGGTGCGCTGACCGCGCTCTTGTTCCAATTCCCCCTCGGGGGCTAGCCTTTTCCATACACCACATCCGCACGCTTCTCGAACGCCGCGGCAAAGCGCTGGAATGCGGTGTCGAACATCGTCCCCATCAGGACAGCGAGCATCCGGCTCTTGAATTCATAGGCGAGGTAAAACCCGACATCGCAATCGGTTTCGGATTTGGGCTCGAAGGTCCAGCGGTTCTCGAGGTTGCTGAACGGGCCCTTCAGGTATTCCACCATGATCTTCAGATTGGGATGATCGAGCGTCACGCGGCTGGTGAAGGATTCCCGAACCAGCTTGAACGACACCGTCATGTCGGCGACCACGATCTCGGTGCCGTCGGGCTTTGGCGTGCGCTGGCGAATTTTGAGCGACTGGCACAAGGGCACGAATTCCGGATAGCGCTCGACGTCGGCGACCAGATCGAACATCTGCCCGGCGGTGTGATGCACCCGCCGCTTGCTCGAAAAGCGCGGCATCAGTGCACCACTTCCGCATGTTCGTGTTGGCTGAAATTCGCCAGATACCGCTCCGCCTGCGCCCTGTCGGTAAAGCAGATCAAGGGCTGATCTGCGCGAAGTCCTCCAAAATATTGCAGCAATTTCGGCCTTTGCTCCCGTCGATAGGTCCAGACGTAGCGGAAGAATTCGAGGTTGATCCGCTCAGGGCACCCCTCCGCCATCTCCGGCCGCACGCGGCCGTAGCTCGTGGCAATCCTGTTCATGAGTCCGACCATGCAGGTTCGCCTCGGCAGGTCAAACCAGATGACGGCGTCGGCGACACCGCGCCTGACATCGCCCGCCCACCAGATATAGTCGCCATCGATGATCCAGCGGGGCAGGCGTACGGCCTCGGCCACGCGCGCCTGAAACTCGGCTGCATCCGACGGCTGCCAGCCCGGCCTCCAATACAGCGCGTCGAGCGACACGACGGGAATCCCCGTGACCTGGGACAGCCGACGTGCAAACGTCGACTTGCCCGATCCGGGCGATCCCATGACAAGAATACGCTCCATACCCCAAGTCCGGACTCAGCGTGCAAGTGCTGCGCGCGCCGCCTGCAATTTTGCAAAATCCTCCCCGGCATGATGCGAGGAGCGCGTCAGCGGGCTGGCTGACACC
This sequence comes from Hyphomicrobiales bacterium, assembly GCA_017305715.1. Taxonomy (GTDB): domain Bacteria; phylum Pseudomonadota; class Alphaproteobacteria; order Rhizobiales; family Xanthobacteraceae; genus Bradyrhizobium. The sequence continues at coordinate 113,371 of JAFKKG010000009.1, forward strand.
ATCAGGAACCCCTTGGTGTAGGCGACCTTCTCGTAGCCCGCGAACTCGTCGGGGGTCACGTAGCGCATGACCGCGTGATGCTTGCGGGTCGGCTGCAGATACTGACCGATGGTGAGGAAATCGACGTCCGCCGAGCGCAGATCGTCCATCACCTGCAACACTTCGTGGCGCTCCTCGCCGAGGCCGACCATGATGCCCGACTTGGTGAAGATGGTCGGGTCGATTTCCTTGACCCGCTGCAACAGCCGGATCGAGTGGAAATAGCGCGCGCCCGGCCGCACCGTGAGGTAGCGCGACGGCACGGTTTCCAGATTGTGGTTGAACACGTCGGGTTTGGCGGCCGCGACGATCTCCAGCGCGCCTTCCTTGCGCAGGAAGTCGGGGGTGAGGATCTCGATGGTCGTGGTCGGGCAGCGGGCGCGGATCGCGCGGATGGTTTGCGCAAAATGCGCGGCGCCGCCGTCCGCAAGATCGTCGCGGTCGACCGACGTCACGACGATATGGGCGAGCCCGAGCTTGAAGGTGGCTTCGGCGACATGCTCCGGCTCTGACGCATCGAGCGCGCCGGGCATTCCGGTCTTGACGTTGCAGAACGCGCAGGCCCGGGTGCAGGTGTCCCCCATGATCATGAAGGTGGCGTGCTTCTTGTCCCAGCACTCGCCGATGTTCGGACAGCCGGCTTCCTCGCAGACCGTGACGAGGCCGTTCTCCTTGACGATTTTCCGGGTGTCGGCGTAGCCGCGCGTGTTCGGCGCGCGCACCCTGATCCAGTCCGGCTTCGGCGGGGACAGCGCATCCGGCCGGTTCACCTTTTCAGGGTGGCGCGGGCGAACCGGGTTGGATGAGACGGTATCGACGAGAACGACCATGTGAAGTCCGAATATTCCTGAAGACCTTAGCTAATCCGTGTGGCGCTGCGCCGCAACCTCGTTGCAAAGCCGGCAGCCGGGTTGGACAAGGCTCGCCCAACCTAGCAGAAACATGCAAGGTATTGGGGCGCTTTCCCCCTGTTCCCGCTGATTCCCCTCAAAATGGTTCAAATCTCCAAACCGGCCGAAGCAAAGGCCCCTCGCCTCGGCAAAGCCCTGAAACGCGGGTTTTTCGCCCGCAGTGTGCATGAGGTCGCGCCCGATCTGATCGGCACCACGCTGCTGGTCGGCGGCGTCGGCGGTATCATTGTCGAGGTCGAGGCCTATCATCACACCGATCCGGCCGCGCATTCATTCAACGGGCCGACGCCGCGCAACCAGGTCATGTTCGGCCCGCCCGGTTTTTCCTACGTCTATCGCTCCTATGGCATCCACTGGTGCGTCAACTTCGTCTGCGAGAAGGAAGGCTCCGCCAGTGCCGTCCTGATCCGCGCGCTGCAACCGACCCACGGCATTCCGGCGATGCGCCGCCGCCGTGGCCTGCATGACGAGCGCGCGCTGTGTTCGGGCCCCGGCAAACTCTGCGAGGCGCTGGGCATCACCATCAAGCAGAGCGAACTGGCGCTCGATGCGCCGCCGTACAGTTTGCATGCGCGGGTCGGCGACGTGGAGATCGCCACGGGGTTGCGGATCGGCATTAGCAAGGCGGTCAATTTTCCGTGGCGCTATGGGCTGAAGGGATCGCGGTTTGTAAGCAAGCCGTTTTGATACAGTTTCGCGATCCCGCGACGCGTTGCGCCCGAGTCTTGCTGAAAACTTACCGCCCTCGCTAATCCGAGGGCGCAGGGAATGCCGGATGCGCGCTGCACCCGCGGTCTCATGTGCAATGTGCACAAGAGAGTGCGCACATGAGCATACAGGGCAGCGGAGAACATCCGACATTCCCTGCGCGATGGCTTTACGGCTTATCACGTGCTCTCCCCGGAGAACGGCTCTTTTGCCTCCGTTGCGCCCTGGAAAGTCGAACGCCTCCAGGTGCTTTGACGCCAGCAACGCGACGTCGGGACCACACGCTTTTGCCGTACGCTTCGGCCGCGCTCGTCAGGCGACAGCCTCCACGTCCACCGCTCCCCGCCCAACGTCCGTGACGACGGCCGACGCCCTTCTGACCAGGACGGGATGGGCATCGATATGAACTGATTTGCCATTCTGGTAAACAGAAATATTTTTTATTCTGGGGCTTGACATCACTTCCGCAAATCGGAAATCGTGATTGCCCCGGCTTCGCTAAGGCTGCGCCGGGCGCAGCCGTCGGGTCAGTTTGTCACGGCTCACACCGGGTGATGACACACCGCCTCGACGCGGTTGCCGTCGGGGTCGCGCAGGAACGCGGCGTAATAGGACGCGTGGTAGTCGCGCAGGCCCGGCGGGCCATCGTCGGTGCCGCCAGCCGCGATGCCGGCGTCCCAGAACGGATCGACCTGGGTTCGCCACTTCGCCTTGAAGCACCAATGGCGGCCGAAGGCTTCCTCCGGCTTTGGGCCTTTGCGGATGGTGAGATAGACGCGGTCCGGATAGGCCGGACGCGCCCGCTCGCCATAGCCCAGCCAGTCGTCGCGGCGGCCGACCTTGACGATTTCAAGCGTCTTCATGATGGCGTCGTAGAACCGCTCGGCGGCTGATATGTCGGAGACCGTGATGGAGACGTGGTCGAGCATGGAGGGGTCCGCCGGTTTGTATTGCGCTTGGCTGACATCGCGGCCACATGGTTCGAGACGCGAGGCGGTGCCGCGCTCCTCACCATGAGGGTCCGAGGTCGAAGCTGTCGGACCTCATCCTGATGAGGAGCATCGCAAAGCGATGCGTCTCGACGGATGCAGCCACCGAACTACGACGCGTTCTTCAGCCGCTCCAGCGCTTCGAGTATCTTTTCCTTTCGGGCCACGGCCGCCTCGCGCTTTTCTTTCTCTTCCTCGACGATCTCTTCGGGCGCATTGGCGACGAATTTCTCGTTGCCGAGCTTGGCGTCGACGCGCTTGATGTCGGCGTCGGCTTTGGCGATTTCCTTGTCGAGCCGGGCCTTTTCGGCCGCCAGATCGATCACGCCCTTGAGCGGCAGCGCCACGACTTCGCCGCGCACCAGTAGCTGCACGGCGCCTTCCGGCGGGCGGTCGGCAAAGGAAATATCGGCAAGGCGCGCCATGCGCTTGACCGTATCGCTCCAGCGTTGCGCGCGATCCCGGGTCTCGGCGGAGGCGCCCGACAGCACCAGCGGCGTCAGCGTCGCCGGCGCGATGTTCATTTCCGCGCGCACCGAGCGGATCGCGGTGACGAGATCGACCACCCAGCCGATCTCGGCTTCGGCGGCGGGATCGCTGAAGTCGTCGGCATCAAGCGCTGCGATGACGGGCGGGATCAACGAGTCGCTCGGACCCGCCATCGCCATCGCCGCCAATTGCTCCCCGGTCGCGATTGCCTTGCGCGGCCACTCCGCCAGCACCAGCAGGCCGTCGCGCTTGGCCGTCACCGCCCACAGTTCCTCGGTGATGAAGGGCATGAACGGATGAAGCAGCTTTAGAATCTCATCCCGCGCCCAGGCGACCATGGCACGGGTCTCGGCCTTTGCGGCCCCCTCCTCGCCCAGCAACATCGGTTTTGCGAGTTCGATGTACCAGTCGCAATAGACGTTCCAGACAAAGCGGTAGATCGCATTGGCCGCGTCGTTGAAGCGATAGGCTTCGATCGCCTCGGTGACTTCACGCGTGGCGCGCGAGGTTTCGTGCGCGATCCAGCGGTTCAGGGTTTCCTTTGCGCCCGCCGGATCGAATCCCTCCGGCATCACGCAGCCATTCATTTCGGCAAAGCGGCAGGAATTCCATAGCTTGGTTGCGAAATTGCGATTGGTTTCAACGAGTTGCGGCGACAACTTGATATCATGGCTGTGCGCCGCGCCGCGTGCCAGCGCAAAGCGCAGCGCATCGGCGCCGAAATCGTCGATGACGCCCAGGGGATCGATGACGTTGCCTTTCGACTTCGACATCTTCGCGCCCTTCTCGTCGCGAACCAGGCGGTGGATGTAGACGGTCGAGAACGGCGCTTCCTTCTTGAAGTGAAGGCCCATCATCATCATGCGGGCAACCCAGAAGAAGATGATGTCCCAGCCGGTCACCAGCACGTTGGTCGGATAGTAGCGCGCGACTTCCGGCGTCTGCTCCGGCCAGCCGAGCGTCGAGAACGGCCACAGCGCCGACGAGAACCAGGTGTCGAGCACGTCTTCATCGCGGGTAATGAAACCCTCGCGCTGGGCGGGATCTTCCGCCATCGCCTGCCCCTGCTCCGGCGTAATCACTTCCTGCTCGACGTAATAGCCGAGCGCGTTGCCGACCGCTTCCTCTTCGGTCTCGGCGACGAACACCTTGCCGTCGGGGCCGTACCAGGCCGGGATCTGGTGACCCCACCAGAGCTGGCGGGAAATGCACCAGGGCTGGATGTTCTCCATCCATTCGAAATAGGTCTTTTCCCAGTTCTTCGGCACGATTGTGGTGGCGCCGCCACGCACCGCCGCGATCGCCGGCTGCGCCATCGTCTTGGCGTCGACATACCATTGGTCGGTCAGATACGGTTCGATCACCACGTTGGAGCGGTCGCCGTGCGGCACCATGTGGGTGTTCGGCTCGATCTTGTCGAGGAAACCGAATTCCTCGAGGCGCGTGACGATGCGCTTGCGGGCGGCGAAGCGTTCGACATGGTGGAATTCTTCCGCAAACTGCGAGGCGCCTTCCGGCAGGCCGCGCAGATAATCCTCGTTGTCCACCAGCGCGAGACATCCCTCCTGATCGAGCACGCTGATCTGCGGCAGGCCATGGCGCTTGCCGATCTCGAAGTCATTAAAATCATGCGCCGGCGTGATCTTGACCGCGCCCGATCCCTTTTCGGGGTCGGCATAGTCGTCGCCGATGATCGGGATGCGACGGCCGACCAGCGGCAGGATGACATGCTGGCCGATCAGGTGGCCGAGCCGCTCGTTGTCCGGATGCACGGCCACCGCCGTGTCGCCCAGCATGGTCTCGGGCCGCGTGGTCGCGACCACGATGAACGTCGAAGCGTCGTCGGGGCTGAAGCTCTTGCCCTCGATCGGATAGCGCAGGTACCAGAGGTTGCCCTTGACCTCGATCTGCTGCACTTCGAGATCGGAGATCGCGGTGAGCAGTTTCGGGTCCCAGTTGACCAGCCGCTTGTCCTTGTAGATCAGGCCTTCGCGGTGCAGTTCGACGAACACTTTTGCGACCGCGCGCGACAGGCCCTCATCCATCGTGAAACGTTCGCGCGACCAGTCGCAGGAGGCGCCGAGCCGCTTCAACTGGTTGACGATGACGCCGCCGCTTTCGGCCTTCCACTGCCAGACGCGTTCGAGGAATTTGGCGCGGCCCATGTCGCGGCGGCCCGGCTCCTGGCGCTCCATCAATTGCCGCTCGACCACCATCTGGGTCGCGATCCCGGCGTGATCGGTACCTGGTTGCCACAGCACGTCGCGGCCACGCATGCGCTCGAAGCGGCAGAGGATGTCCTGCAGGGTGTTGTTGAGCGCGTGGCCCATGTGCAGCGAGCCCGTCACGTTGGGTGGCGGGATCACGATGGTGAAGGGCTCGGCGTCCTTGCGCTCGGGGCGCCCGGCCTTGAACGCGCCGCTCGCCTCCCAAAGGCTGCTCATGCGGCTTTCGATATCGGCGGGCTGGTAGTTTTTCTCGATCATGACAATGCAATTGGGGTCTTGAGGAAGGAACGGCGTTTCGAGCGAAGTTCGGATACCGGTGCGCGTCAGCCATCAAGTTTACGCAGATTGCGTGCACTTATCTGCGAAAAACGCGTCAAAACAACTGACTAGCGCCTGATTCTGAGACGGTTAGATACCTTGCGGATGACTAGAAAGCCGCCGCAAGGCGCCAAGTCAACCGGACGCCTTGGCGAAACCGCGATAAAGCCGGTTTGGGATGGCTGAATAAGGGCCGGAGCGGCCGCTGGGGGCGGGTTTCCGGGTCAGCGCCCGCGCGAAACCCGCTCGATTTCGGCTTTGACGATCCGCTCCACCAGTCCCGGCAGGTTGTCATCGAGCCAGGATTTCAGCATCGGCCGCAGCATTTCCTTGACCAGATCTTCCAGCGTGCGCGCGTTGTTGCTGAGCACGGTGTTGGCCAGCGAATTGAACGCGGATTCGACCGCGGACACTGTCGTGCGTGACAATATCTGCTGCGCCGGAGGAACGTCAGCGCTCTCGAACGGCGGCGGCTCATAGGCCGGCTGCCGATGCAGCGCCCTGGCGGCGGTGGTCTCGGTAAACTCGATGTCGTCCTGCGGCTCGATCTTGTTGAACGAGGATATCCCCGGTGCCGGATCGCTCACGGCCATCTCATCGGTGAGCTCGAACACGTCGGCATCAGGCTGGGCTTCAGGCTGGGCCGGCCGGATATCGGCCTCGGGCGTTGCGGCGTCGAGGCTCGCCAGCATCGCGTCGATATCGTCCTGGTTATTGCTGGCGGCTGGCTCCGGCACGGGCGGTGGCGGCGCGGGCTTCGGCGCCGCGGCAGCAGGTTTCGGAGCGATCGCCGATGGCGGGATGTCCTTCATCTTGGCGGGCGGCGGCGCTGGCTCCGGCTTCGCCGGTGGCGGCGCGCTGGCGGCAGCGGGTTTTAGCTCGGCAGGCTTTGCGTCGGCAGGCTTGGCTTCGTCGTCGGCGATGATGCGACGGATCGACGCCAGAATCTCCTCCATCGAGGGCTCTTGGACCTTTGCAGGTTGCGTCATCTCCGACTCCACATCGAAACCATTTTATACCAAGCCCGTTGGGATTTGCCGGTTCCGGATATGCTGGCCGGGATTTTCATCGCGCAAGCCAGACTTGTCCCCAGATCAAGCCCGCCCGATGCATCGCGCAGGTTTCCGCTCCCTCAAGGCAATCCGGCACGCGGTCCATAGACTTGAAAAGCGGTGCGAATCGCCCTGCTGCCTCCAAGAAAAGTATGTCACGGCAACAAGTGATTGCAACAACGCACCCGGCATACTCCCGTCGGATGGTGACATCATCGTGGCAGAGCGAGGTTGTCATCCCAAGGGTTGCCCCTTGTCATCCCCGCATGACGCTCGTCATCCCCGGATGACGTTTGTCATCCAAGGGTAATGTATCCCGCACGCGTGCGGGATGAGGCGATATCAGCGGCCGTCGGGCGTGCGGACACCGATCCAGCTGTCGCGCACCTGATGATAATGCACGCTGGGATCGTACGTCACGGTCGGCAGGTTGAGCACGGTCGGCGACAAACGGCCGACCTTGTCGAGCACGGAATAGGACGCGACGACGCGGTCGTGCTGGGCGGTGACGAGTGCCACTCGTGCGTTGACCAGCGCCTGCTGCGCGTTCAACACGTCGAGCGTGGTGCGCTGACCGGCCTTGGCTTCCTCGCGCACGCCGTTGAGCGCGATTTCGGATGCCGACACCTGTGCCTGCGCCGACTGAACCTGCGCCTTGCCGGCGACCAATTGGCCCCAGGCCGTGACGACGTTGGCACGGGTCTGATCGCGTTGCTGTTCGAGAACGAGGCGCTGGTTCGCCAACGTTTCCTTGGACTGGCGGATCAGCGAATATTCGGCGCCGCCCTGGTAGATCGGGACATTGAGCTGCGCGACGGCCGATGCACCGAATGAACTGTAAACCGTCATCTGCTGTTCATAAGCCTGCTGCACCGACGCCTGCAGGTTCAAACTCGGCAGCAGCGCACCCTCATTGACCTTGACCTGGAGATAACTGACGTCGATGCCGAACATCGCCGCGGTTACGTTCGGGTTTTGGATCAGGCCGAGTTCGACGGCGCCGGGCAGCGTGCCCGGCAAGAAACGATCGACCGGCGAACCCGGAGCCAGCGCGACGGGCTCGTTGCCGATAATGCGGCGGAAATTCGAACGCGTGGTGGTGAGGTTCGATTCGGCGGTGAGTTGCTGGGTCTTGCCGGCCGCAAGCTGCGCTTCCGACTGGGCGACGTCGGTGCGCGTCACTTCGCCGACATTGAACCGGTCCTTGGTCTGCTTCAGCGTCTGTTCGAGCACCCGAACGTTGCTCTTCTGCACCTCGACGATCGCGGCGTCGCGCAGATAATCCATATAAATGGTGGCCGCGTTCAACAGCACGGTCTGTTCGAGCACGCGCAAGGCTTCGCGTGCGGCGGAAACCTGGCTTTCGGCGGCCCGGGTCTTGTTGGCGGTCTGCTGGCCGTTGAACAGGTTCTGCGTGACGGTGGCGCCGACGCTGCGCGGCGCATTGGCGCCATGAATCCCGGTGCGCAGGATCGACTGCGGCAAACCGCCGGAGGTGCTGTGGACGTCGGTATATTGATAACCGGCGCTGGCGGTGACGGCGACCTTCGGACGATAGCCCGACAATGCCTGCGGCACGCCTTCGTCGGTGGAGCGCACAATCGCGCGCTGTGCATTGAGCTGCGGGTTATTCTGATAGGCGCGCACCAGCGCGGCCTCAATCGTATCGGCCAAAGCGGGCATCGGGCCCGCCAAGGCCAGCAGAAGGACCGAGGCCGCAGCCCCGGTGAAAGCCTTCACACCACGCATCCCTTGCATTCCGTTCGTTTTAGTTCGCCGGCCCAACACAGGAACCGGACGTCACTACAGTGTTAGTGAGTCCCGGCTCACCTTATGACGCAGCTAGGCTGGACGGAACCACCCCGCAAGCGAACCCGGTCGAAACTCTCGACATGGGGCAAACGGGCCACACTTCTGATTTCGAAACGGAATTCTGGCGGGGTTTTCAGGCTGATTTGGCGTGCTTGGGGCGCTAGAAAACGAACGCCGGGAGCCGTTCCATGCCTGGAAGCACCGGAGCAGCGGCGTCAAACAGCGCGCGGTTCCCGAAATCGCCGTGGGAACAGGTCACGATGGTCGCCCGTGGCGGCTGGGACATTGCAAAGATTCCGACCAGCCGGCCGCCATCGCGCAATTGCCGATAGAGCTTCTCGGGCACGATCTCGGTCGCACCGTTCAGGACGATGACGTCGAAGGGGGCGCCCGCCTGCTCGCCGTCGGCCGACGCGGCGGTGTGAACCTGCCCGGCGAATTTGGCGATGACTGCCGCCGTATAGCCGGTCGCGCAGCCCACCACGAGAACCTGGTCGGTTTCCTTGATTTCCGCCGCCTGCAGCATCTTCGCCAGCACCGCCGGCTTGATCAGGAATCGGCTGGCCGAGCCATCTGCGCTGACGTCCAGATCGAGGTCGAGGTAGGCCAGCGCGCGCTTGTTCTCGGGAACGAACGTCTCGCGCGGCACCGCCAGCATGGCGTCAATGATGCGGATATCGGTGACGTCGCTCGGACGCACCTGACCATCGACCATTTTCTGACGCGCGGTCGAAAACCCGGACATAGGCGAAGACCCCTGGCTAAGATACGGAAAGCATGCGGCGTTGCCGCCGGAAAAGCTGGAACCGGGTCATCTTTGGTACAAGCTTTGGCAAAACGCAACACGCCGCGCGCGCCAGCCGGGCACGGCATCGGTGCGAAAGCGGGTCTATTCGATCGTGCAGCTATTCGATCGTAACGGCAAGCCGGCCGATCAGCTGCGCCACCTCGTCCAGATGCTCCAAATCATGCTCCTCAACGGCGCGCGCGAGCCGGAGCAGGCATTCGTCATCGCTCAAATTGGGAATATCATTCGGCACGATCGAAGGCACGGCTCTCATCAGGTCGGTGGCAGTGGCTGGCATCGAATCAGCTCCCGTAAAACCCGGCGGCTGCAAAATTCAGGGCCGATTGAGTCGAATTGGCGGCTTGCGCCATACCGCGCGGGGATGCCGGGATTGCGGGCGCGCGTTACCGGTTATTTCTGCCCAGCGGGCCGGAAACGGCGGCAAATCGTTGAGCCATCGAGGGTTTCCGGTCCGGTTCGCGATCGTGCCGGGGATCGATATTTGGTCCTTTGCAAGCCCGGAAGGCTTTGTTATACGCTCCCCGCTCGCGAACATTTGTTTCGCCTATTCCTCGGTAGCTCAGCGGTAGAGCATTCGACTGTTAATCGAATGGTCGCTGGTTCGAATCCAGCCCGGGGAGCCAGCAATTTTCAGCCCTCAGAACGACACTTCTGTTCGACGCTCGACGCTGAACCGTCGTGCGGTCGCCCGGCTTGGGTGCATTGCGCCGTCAACCGACGCGCTTCGACGGTGACGTGGGCGGGATTCGCCTGATCAATCGCATTGCGCATTAGCGCGCCGCCAGGACCCACTCTGAAAATCCGTCGAGCGCTGGGTGGTGGACCCTCTCGATCGCCGTCCGTTAGCTGGGCTTCAACTGGAAGCGGCCGCCGACATCCCCAATGGGATCCGCGTCAACACCCTCGAAGCAGTGGAGAATTTGTCGCACCCCCTTCTGCAACTAATGGGTGCATAATGTTTCTGATTGTTTTTGTTTCATGTCTATATGTTTCTGAGAGTGATCCGTCGGCAAGTGGGGAGCAACGATTGTTGGGACGGCGAGAGGGAATCGGAATGGGCAGCGTGAAGGCCGTCGCCAAGCAACTCATCCGGCGGACAACCGGGCTGGAGATCGTAAATCCGAAGAAATATGACATCGTCGCAAAAGCGCGCCGCATGATAAAAATGGACGTGCCGAGCTATCCGATCATATCTTACGCGCGGCGCGACAGCTTCGAACTTGCCGAACAAGAGGCCGGGATTGGATACGTAGACCCCATCCTGGTCGAGGGTGACAGATCAACAACACTCTCGCCAGATCTGACGTTGCTACCCGACTACTTCGGGGCGCAGATCGCCGCTTTCGCCATCGTGCTCAGTCAATTGTCAGGCCGGCCACTCACCGTGATGGATTTTGGCGGCGCGCATGGCGATCTTTGCCGCATCGTCACTTCAGCGCTGGGATTGCCTCAGAACGTTCTGAACTGGAACGTCGTCGAGACGGACGTTTATGTCGAGCACGCAAAGCGCAACCCGCAACCCGGCATCACGTTTCATCGAACGACGGAGACGTTGGCCAATATCGATATCGCCGTCTTCAGTGGCGTGATCCACCTGTTGAAGGATTGGCAAACTCACCTGCTCGATCCCAAGGTGTCGGAGGCGTCTTTCGTGCTGACGAGCAGAACCCCGATCGGGAAGATCGAGGTACCGTTCTTGCAGACCGTCGAATATTCGCACGGAAAGGTCCGTTACCCGGGCCGCATCATGGCGGAGAACGAAATCAGCGATGCGCTTTCGCGAACCCACAAGCGATTGATCGCATGGGACCTTGCGCACCACATGGTGAGCTTGGGCATCGTTGGAGCCCCTACTGTTCTTTGGCAGCGCCGTTGAAAGATCGCGGCGATCACGGCACACGATAGCGTCGACGGGAACGTGCAAGGTTACACCAGCGGGATAGGATCATCGGCCACCGGCTGCGCTCATCCCGCGGCGATGGCCCAGATGAACAGCGCACATGCCAGCGTGGATGAAACCGTGCGAACGTGATTCCACAGCGTCCAGTCGGACAAATAGCGCGCCCATAGCGATGCGGCCCCGGCGCTTGCCGGATCGACGGTGGCCAGCGCGTCGTTCAGGGGCACGTTGAAGACCGCCGTGCACACGAACATGCCGATCATATAGAGCACGCCGCCGGCCAGCATCGCGCCCGCTCCGGGCTCGCTCCAGCGCAAGGCGGCGGCAATCGCCAGCAGCAGGCTCGCCAGGGTGGTACCGAGGAATAACGGCATGAACAGCGATTGCACGATCACGATGTTGATCGCGTTCATCGCCATGATGCCCGGCACCTGGCCGATGCGGCCGAGCGCGGTCATGATGAAGGCCGAAAACGCGAAATACAGCCCGGCCAGCAATCCGCAGCCGATCGCACAAAACCACAGCAATCCGGTGATGACCGATTGAAGCATCGGGAACCCCTTGCGCTAAACACGAGAATACCTCGTATTTGTAAAATGCGATAAACTCTCGTATTAAATTGGTCAAGGCGTTTTTGGAGCGGCGGATGGCAGCGAAGCAGAAAACCGGAACGGAGAAGGCTCCAGCGCTGGCGCGGCTGGTTCCGACACAACAGCGCAGCCGCGAGCGGTTCGAGCGCATCCTTGGAACGGCGGCCGAAATCATGGCCGAGAAGGGCAGCGAGGCGTTCCGGATGAGCGACATCGTCGCGCGCACCGGCGTCGCCTTTGGCTCGCTCTATCAATATTTTCCGGACAAGACCGCGATCATCGGCACGCTGGCGGAGCGCTACAATGCGGTCGGCCGCGAATGCGTCCGGCGCGATCTGGCCGCGGTGAAGACCGCGCGGGATCTGCATCCGGCGCTCTGCCGCATCGTCGACAGCTACTACCGGATGTTCAACGACGAACCGGTCATGCGCGACATCTGGCAGGCGACCCAGGCCGACCGGAGCCTGCAAAAACTCGATGAAGAGGACGGCGCCTATCTCGCCGGCCTGCTCCACGAGGCGTTACGGCGAATTGCGCCGAATGCGCCCTCACCCGCGCTGGCGTCGTTCTCGCAACTGATCATGACGCTGATCGCGGCCACCGTGCGCCACGCGATCGCGCTGGAGCCAAAGGAAGCCGCGCGAATGCTGGCGCTGTTCAAGCGGATGCTGCCGAAGAATCTGGCGGCGCTGGAGATTTGATCCCCGGCGTGGGGTCGGCGATGCCCGGTCAGGTAGAGCAGTTCCTGCCGCGCTCAATTGGACAGTGACGCTGGCGTTCACGGACGTTGCCTCTCGACAGCACGCATCCAGGTTGTAGTCTACCAGAGCGTGCACCCTCGCGCGGCGCGCGCAATTGCCTCCGCTCCATGAAGCTGCATCTGGCGCGTCGTGAGAGTTTTCAACATGCAACGCCATTTCGATTTGATCATAACCGCCGATCCCGTCGACTTTTCAGCCCAATTCCGTCTGCAAGATCAGACGGGCGCTCAACTGGCCTATCGATTCACTTCTTTCAAATCCATCACATTGTCCCGTCAATTGGGCCTTTTTGACCTGCGGAACTTCCTCCGGAATTTCGTGGAGCCGGAGAAGGAGACCGAAGCTATCGCCGAGATCGGCGTTTGCATTGCCGAGGAGGTGCTCGGCAAGGAGATTTTTCTCAAACTGTGGGAGGGCCAGTCCCAACGCACACTCCGCATTCATCTCCCCGCAGGCGAGTCGGATGACAATCTGCTGGCGACCGCGCTCGCGCGCGTGCCGTGGGAGATCGCGCGGCCGTCTTTCACCCAGCCCACCCTGGAGGAGCGCTTTCTCGTCGTCCGTATTGTCAGCGACAATGCCCGGGTCACCGATCAACCGCCGGCGCCGGAAAAGCACGAGAGTCTTCGCGTGCTGTTCGTATTTGCTGAAACAAAGGACTCGCCTCCTCTGGGCATACGGCGAGAACGACGCCAGTTGCTCAATCTATTCGAGCGGGAAATCTACCCGACGCGCCGGGTGATCGCTCACGTCCTGTCGAATGGCGTCACGCGCGAGCGTCTGCGCGCGCAGATCCAGGAGAACGGCGGCTACCATATCGTGCACTGGAGCGGCCACGGCGCCATGAACGCCCTCGAGCTCGCAAGGGCCGACGGCCTGTCGGATGACCTCAGCGGAAAGGACCTGATCGATTTTTTCCACGAAGCCGGGACATTCCTTCCGCGCCTTGTGTACCTGAGCGCCTGCAACTCCGGCGAGATCGCAGAAATCAGGAACTGGAACGATTTTCTGGCCGTCGCCAGGCATGATCAATCCGGAAGCCCAGACAAGACCCTTGCGCCGACGGCCACCCGGGACATCCCGATCAAGCAGGAGCCCGGCTATGCCGGCATCGCCCTGACCCTGCTGATGGACGGAGTGCCGTCCGTGGTCGCGATGCGTTACTCGGTCGGCGACGACTACGCCCGCGAGCTGGGTATCGAATTTTATCGGCTCTTGCTGGCCCACGCACAGCCAAAGCCCGTGGCGAGCGCGCTGGCGATGGCGCGGCGCGCGATCCGCAATCCGAACCAGCATCAGCAGGCCCAGTTCGCGGCGTGCGATCATGCGACCCCCGTGCTCTACGGCGCCGAGCAACCCGGACTGCCCTTGATCAACGGCAGAAGCGACGGCCTCGTCGTCCGGCGTCTGCGGCTGCATCAGATCGCGGAACTGACCGTGGCGGAACATGCGCATTTCGTCGGCCGCGCATGGCAATTGGCCGGGCTTGGCGCCAGCTTCGTGGGGGCGAGTTATAGCGTCGATGCCAAACCGGTCGCCGTGATCACCGGGCTTGGCGGAATGGGGAAAACGGCGCTTGCAGCCGAAGCGCTTGCGCTGTGGGAGGACCGCTTCAAATGGGTGTTGCTGTACCAGGCAAAGCCCGGCGCGCTCCCGTTCGAGGCGTTTCTGACCGATATTCACACCAAGCTCATGACAGAACTCGGCCGCTACCACCAACACGTGGCGTCCAATCCGGCTGACGTCATATTTGCGCTCGCGAACGGGGAGTTCACCGGTCCGCCAAGACAACAGCGGTTGATCGAAAATCTCGTTCGCGCGCTCAAGGACGAGGCTATTTTGCTCGTGCTCGACAATTTCGAGACCAATCTGAAGCCGATCCCGGAGCCCGGCCAACCCGCGGGCGAGCCGGTATGGGCCTGCCAGGACCCGGTATGGGACGACTGCCTGAAAAGCCTGGCCGAGAATTTGGTCGGCGGGCCTTCAAGGGTGCTCATCACCTGTCGCCGGCCGCTTGCAGCATTGCGCGGGGCGCCGGTTCACTCCGTGCAACTCGGACCGCTGCCGCCCAACGAGGCCGCGTTGTATTTGCGTGAACACCGGGGATTGAACGCGATGATCTTCGGCGGAGATGCGGCCGAGCGCGCGCTCGCCATCCGGTTGCTGACGGCCTCGCGGTTTCATCCCTTGCTGATGGACCATCTGGCGCGGCTGGCCGTTGCGGGCCAGCCCCTCCGGCCTCAGCTCCTGCAAGCGCTCGAACTCCTCGAGCAGAGCGGCGACCTGTCGCAGCTCCCCGCGCTCTTCGATGCCGGTCACGAGAACGCCAGCGAGCTCGCCTACCTCAATGACGCGCTGGTCGTCTCGATCGATGTGCTCATTGAAAGCGCCGCTCCGGCAGCCCGCCGGCTGCTGTGGATTGTCGCGTTGGCCGATGATCCCGCCACCCTGAGACTGGTGGGAAGCGTATGGACGGTGTGTTTCAAAAACCAGAAAACACTTCCGGCAGGTCGGGATCTGACGCCGTATTTCAGTCATCTGCTGTCTGTGGGCCTCGCGATTTTGGAGCGAAGCCGTCCCGACGACGACAACCCGAACGTCACCTGCCACGAACTGGTACGCGAGCGTATTCGCGCCTGGATGACGGCACATCCGGCCGATCGATTGGACTGCACGGAGAACCAGATCCTCGTCGCCTACGCCGAACGGATGGAGGCGGCTTTCCGGGGGCTGCGGCAGACCGACACGACGGCCGCCCTCGAAGCCGGCCGGCGGGCGATTACCTATTACGTCACAGCCCATGCGTTCGATCGTTTGAGCAATCTGGCCGGCAACGTCGTCATCGGCGCGAGCGATCCGCAACTCCTGACCAGGCTGCTCCCGCACCTGCAATCCGCCGTCCATGCGGTTCCTCCGGGCCAGGGCCAATGGCGCTGCCTGCTGGCGCTGGCCGACGCCATGGACAATTCCGGCGGACATCGGGAGAGCCTGCCGTTCTATGAGGAGAGTGCGGTGCTCGCAAAGAGCGTTGCCGAAGGTGGTAGCGCAGACGCACCAGCGGCCTGGATGGACTACGCCACGGCGGTTGGCAATTGGGCGATCGCCCTGCAAAACCTCGGTGAATACGACGCATCGTTTCGCCTGCTCGTCGAAAGAGTGGAGACCCTGACGAAGCTGGATGCGCCGGCGGTCAGTATTGTCAGCAGCGAGTTGGAGGTGATGCATCTCGTTGTCAAACAGGGCGGGGCAGAACAAGTGCTTCCCGAAATCGAGAAGCGGGTCGCCATCATGGAGGAATGGCGGCGGCGCATCGGCCTCGGCGAACGACTGATCGAAGTGCCCTTCCCCGAACAGTTCAATCATCTTTTTCTCAGCGCACTGACGACGAGCCGCAACGCGTGGTCTGAAACAGAGAATTGGGAAGCCGCGCTGCGACGAACCGACCAGATGCTGGAACTACGGCGGCTGTTGAAACACCCGGTCGAACAAATCGCGATGGACGAGAGCAACCGGGCGATCTTTCTCGTCCAGTTGAAGCGTTTTCACGAGGCAAAACCCGTGCTCGAAAAGTGCCTGCGGGTTTTCCAGAATAGTCCGGAGAATTTGGCGAAGACCTATCACACGCTGGCCGACATGATGTCCGAGCAGGACGATGTTGCCCAAGCCGTGATTCAGGAACGCCGTGCGCTCGCGATATTCAACGCGTTGCCAAATCCAGACGATCGCTGCGCCTGCCACTATAGTATTTCGAACTATCTTCACCGGCTTGACGGGACGGCGTTGGCCGAAGCGGCCAGCCATCGGATCGCAGCGCTCACATATGCCTTCGCCACAGGCTTGCCGCGGAGAATTGAAATGCTCACGGCCGGCTACGCCATCGACATCAGGGAAAAACGAGTCGAACTCCCCAATGTGTCGCTGTCGGAGGTTCTCGCCCAGCCGGCGTTCGCCGCGCTTGGCCAATGGCTCGGGCAAAAGCATCCTGCGCGCGATGAATTGCAGGCGCAGATCGATCAATATCTGGAGGCATGCAGGCAATTCCGTGCCAGCCAGGAAGCGCAACAGGGGTGAAAGTCCGGGACCGCCCCCTCGCCGCTTACCGCTCGAACACCGCCGCGCATGCCGGGCTCAAGTTCGCCTTCTGCCGGCGCAGGCAGGCAGTGATGGCGCGGGCATTGGGGATTTCGCCGGCGCACAGCCGGTAGACATCGGGCGTGCAGGCCCTGCGCTGCTCGGGCGTGCCCTGCGCGGCCGCCGACCCGCCGGCGGCCAATGCGAGGAAGAGCCCGAGTGTCGAGCCCCACCGGATGTGGCCCGGCAGCGTCGCGATTCGAAGCAAGTGCGATTTCATGACTGCGTCTCCGTGATCGGGCCCGGCCTTGACAGCGCGGGCGACATCGGAGCGAATACGCGGAATAATTTTCGCGAAATGTGATTTTTCTCACATTTGGCGCGGGGCGCGCGGGTCTACCGTGCATCCCGGGGAAATCAATACTTTACTAACCACATTTGCCGCGGTTGCCGGATCGATAAAATTCGATCGATCCAGTCAATCCGAACACAAAGCCGTTTTGGGATCGTGGGCTCCGAAACCCGGAGAGCGCGATGAGTGAAGTTGAGTTCGACCAATTGCTGGACGCCGTGAAAACGGCCATCGCGCCCGTTCCGGAGGATGATTTCTTGGCCCAGACCGTGCCGCTTCGTCAGCCGCCGCGCCCCGCCAACGACAACCGCGCGCCCTGGCCGCTGGTTCCGTTTCCGGAGGGCTGGTACGCCGCCTGCTGATCGTTTGAAATTCCGACCGCTAAACCTCGACCGGTCTCTCGTATATCAGGCGTAAGTCATTGATTATATGGATGGAGGCCACGACCAGAATTGAACTGGTGTACACGGTTTTGCAGACCGTTGCGTAACCACTCCGCCACGTGGCCCCATCGGGGCGGATCAATATAGCGCCTCAAGCGCTTAGGCAACCATCCTCGCCTGGCAACCCTAAAACTTCTGAAACTCTCCAACCGTCGCGCTTCCGAAACTTGCGTGGACTTTACGTTCGCGGTCCGCTCACCCGCCGCCGGGATCGCGATCCGGTTCGCACCCCTCCATCATATGAGCCAGGCACGCCTTGCCGCTTCGATCATGGCACTGACCAGTGAGGTGGCCGCGCCAGCCGATCTCCGCTTGGCCGGGTCGGTCGCGCGATTACAAATCAACCGGCATTCGATCGCGTCGGCGCGACACAGAGTTGGTGACAGTGCTTTCCCTTTGAACTAACATCTAAAAAACTTGTCGGTCGCCGGTTAGTCGAGACAACAGCTTAGCGAGATAAACAAGAAGACTGAAAATCCGACGGGAGCCGGAGGGCGCGGTCATGTTCGAATGGCTGGCTGGAACGCTGCGTGCATATCCCGAACTGGCAATTTTTGCTGCGCTTGCGGTCGGATTTTGGATTGGCCCCAAGAAGATCGGTGGTTTTAGTCTCGGCAACGTCACGGCCACGCTTCTGGCGGCCGTCGTGATCGGTCAACTGACGATCGCCATCTCGCCGAACGTCAAATCCGTCTTCTTCCTTCTATTCCTGTTTGCTGTTGGCTACGGCGTCGGACCCCAGTTTTTCCAGGGCTTGGCGAAAGAAGGTCCGAGGCAGATCGCGTTTGCCGTCATCGTCCTGGCTTTCTGTCTTGTCGTCCCGTTGATTTGCGCAAAGTTTGCCGGTCTCGACCTCGGATATGCGACCGGTCTGTATGCGGGCTCGCAGACGATCTCAGCCTCGATCGGCGTTGCCACCGATCAGATCATGCGGCTGGGGCTGTCGCCGGATCAGGCAAAGACCTTCGTCGATAAAATTCCGATTGGTTACGCAGTCACCTACATCTTCGGCACCATTGGGTCGGCGATCGTGCTTGCCAAACTCGGTCCTTGGCTCATCGGAGTCGACCTTCCGAAGGCTTGTGCAGAATATGAAAAGCAAATGGGCGCTGGCGGCTCAGCCGAGTCGACGCTGTCAGCACGTCGCAACTGGGAGATGCGCGCCTATGTGCTCGAAGCCGGCACGCCGGCAATTGGCAAGACGGTTGAGGAAGCGGAAGCAAATGCAAAAAATGGGCGCTTTCTGATCGAGCGGGTCCGCCGCGGCCATATGATTCTTGAAGCGACGCCCGATCTTGTTTTGGCAGCCGCCGATGTCGTTGCGATCGCTGCCCGGCGCGATCTGCTGGTCGAACTGCTCAGTGGCCATGCAAAGGAAGTTGATGACCGCGAGTTGCTCGATGTGCCGGTTGAGGTTGCGGACGTCTTCATCACCAATAAGGCGTACGCGGGCCGGAAGCTTGCCGAATTCGCCCACAGCCCCTTCGCGCACTCCGTATTTCTGCGCAGGATCATGCGACACATGGTTGAAATCCCGATCCTGCCGGAGACGGTAATTCAACGCGGTGACATCCTGACGCTGGTTGGAACAAAGGCCGGTATCGATCTCGCCGCACAACACCTTGGCTATGCCGACCGCGCGGTCGAGGCCACCGACATCGCGTTCTTGGGCGCGGGTGTCTTGCTCGGCGGTCTGGTCGGTGCGTTGAGCTACAATGCCGGCGGCATTCCGATCAGCCTTTCGACGAGTGGCGGCGCGCTGCTGGCGGGCCTGATCCTCGGCTGGCTGCGCACCATCCATCCGACCTTCGGGCGCATTCCGGGTCCGGCGCTCGCGCTGATGAATACGCTGGGTCTCAACGTTTTCATTGCGGTGGTCGGGATTTCATCCGGGCCGGGCTTCGTCTCCGGCCTTAAGGAGGTCGGCGTCAGCCTGTTCCTGTGGGGCATTGTCGCCACCACTTTACCGTTGATCATCGCGGTTTATGTAGGCCACTACGTCTTTAAATTTCATCCTGCGATCCTGTTCGGCGCATGCGCCGGGGTTCGCACCACGACCGCGGCCCTTGGCATGATCCAAGAAGCGGCTAAGAGCAAAGTGCCGGCGCTTGGTTATGGCATGCCCTACGCGATCGGCAACACCCTGCTGACAATCTTTGGAATGGTGATCGTGCTGCTGATGGCACATTGAGTTCGATCCACGTCTAAAAGCCGCATCCGCGTCTTGAGCGATCATGGGAGACAGGTCATGAGCATCACAGACTATACTCCGTACGAGAACATGAGTCCGTTTGAGATCAAGGACGGGCTGATCAAGCTCGCCAAGCGCAACGCTGCCAAGGGCGCCCACGCCTTTCTCAACGCCGGCCGCGGCAACCCCAATTGGATCGCGACCGCGCCGCGAGAGGCTTTCTTCCTGTTTGGTCAGTTCGCGCTCACGGAAGCGCGCCGCGCGATGGACAATCCGGTCGCCGGGCTGGCGGGTATGCCGCAACCTGGCGGTATCGCGGCTCGTCTGTCCGCATGGCTGGAGAAACATGCGGACGCAGAAGGGGCGACGTTTATCGGTAACGCAGTCGCCTACGGTACAAAGACGCTTGGCTTTGACCCCGACGCCTTTGTTCACGAACTCACGGACTCGATCATCGGCGATAATTATCCCGTCCCCGATCGCATGCTGGTCCATGCGGAGAAGGCCGTCCATCAGTACCTGATGTGGGCGATGTGTGGTGACAAGCCGCCAAAGGGACAGTTTCAGCTTTATGCAGTCGAGGGCGGCACCGCCGCCATGTGTTATATTTTCAAATCGCTAATGGCCAACCGCATCCTGAAAAAGGGCGACACCATCGCGATCGGTACTCCGATCTTTACGCCTTACATCGAAATCGCCGAGCTCGAGGACTACGCTCTCAAGAGCGTTCACGTCAGGGCGACTGAAGAAAACAAATTCCAGTATTCGGATGACGAGTTGAAGAAGCTCGAAGACCCTGCCGTCAAATCATTCTTCGTCTGCAACCCCGGAAATCCGACCTCGATGGCGATGGACGCCGGGACCCGCCGGAAGCTTGTCGATCTCGTAAAGAAGAAGCGACCGGACCTCATTGTGCTCACCGACGACGTCTACGGGACGTTTGTCCCCGGCTTCCGCTCTCTGATGGCGGAGCTGCCTCACAATACGATCGGGGTCTACTCCTTTTCGAAATACTTCGGATGCACCGGCTGGCGACTCGGCGTCATTGCCCTGCATGAAAAGCATATCCTCGATGAACTGATAGCGAAGCTTCCTGAAAAGGAATTGAAGGCATTAGACAAGCGGTACGGCTCAATCACCTTGAAGCCCCGCGAGCTCAAGATGATCGACCGGCTTGTCGCCGACAGCCGCGACGTTGCACTCAACCACACGGCCGGGCTCTCGCTGCCTCAACAGGTGATGATGACGTTGTTCTCGCTGGGCGAGTTGATGGACACGGAAAAGGTCTATCAAAAGGCCTGCATCGATATCTGCCGGCAGCGGACGCACCGACTGCTGGAGGGGCTGCCCCTCAATGTAAAGCCGAACGAAAACTTCGCCCGCTATTACGGCACGATCGACTTCGAGTTCTGGCTGCGCAAATATGCCGGAGAAGAGATGGTCGAATGGCTGAAGAAAAATGTTCACCCGCTTGATCTGGTTCGGAAGCTTGCCGAAGATCACGCCATCGTTCTTCTCAACGGTGGCGGATTTGATGCTCCCAATTGGAGCGTACGCGTATCGTTCGCCAATCTGCCGGACGATTCATATGAAGATATCGGCCGCGCTGTACGCGCTGTGGCGCGTGGGTACTTTGAGACGTTCAAGGCAAAAAAGACGAAGGCTTAGGCTGTCAGAAGTTTGCGGAGGAACCGCCGGGGTTCCCAAGCGGTGCGGCTGCCAGGTTCGCGTTTGGGCCCCCATTCGCCTTGCTCACGCCGCGAGAAACGGCCAGGAAACTGGCCCCGAATCTGCATGGCTGACATTTTGCCGTATGACTACGGATTATCAGTGCGTGTTACAGCCGGCATATACCCGTACATGCCATATCAACAAGACCGCCCCCTGTGCCCGAAATGCGGGATGCGCATGATGATGACCGCGCGTAAGCCAAACGGAAACGTTGCCTTTGAATGCCTTCGCTGCGGTCATACTGAAACGCGTAGCCAGGAATAAAGTTGACGCCACGCCCTTGAGGCCGCCAACTGAGGCGGCCCTTGAACCGTGCGCGCAATGAGAAGTCGGAGCTGTGTTCTCAGTCGGAACGGTCGGCTACGGCGCCGGTTTTGCTCCGATCACGCCGTTCGCGGACAACAGGCCAAGCAATCGCTCGGCGACGAGTTTGTGGCCCTCGGGCGTCCAGTGGCCGCCAAGCGACGCGCCCGGATAGGCGGCCGCGCCATCGAAGCTGACAAAGGCAATCCGTGCGGCCTCAAGGTGCCGGATCAGCGCGGCATCGTCGGCCTGCAGACCGACGAAAAACTTGCCACCGTTCGTCTCCACAAACCGCCTGATCTCATCGACGAGTTTTTCGGTCGGGTCCGGCACGTGCACCACCGGATGCCGCAGCTTCAGATAAACCGCGTTGCCGAGCCGAACCAGCCAGGAATGGCGCACCCACCAATCCTCCTTGATGGCCTGCAGGCGTGACTTGGCGACGGGTTGTCCCTGCAACACCAGCGATCCGTCCGCCGATGTCGCAAAATACGGCTTCTGGTAGCCTTCGTAGCGGATGCTGCTGCTGTTATCCTCGCGGTCGTTGTTGGTGCAGAAAATCAGCACGACGATGGCGGGTTTCACCTTCGGCCATAGTCTTTGCAGCAGGAGGTATTCCTGATCCGTGCCGAAGCCGGAAACCCCTGCCGCCAAAATCCGGTAGTCCGGAATGCGCGGTTTCAAGAGCTCCGAAAAGCGCTCGCCGGCCTCGGCATCGAGGCCCCAGACAAAGGAATCGCCGAGAAACATGATGGTCGGTCTCGCGTCGGGAACGAACTCCTCGTCGCGCAGGCCGAGGCTGTTGTGGCGGGCATGGATGGTGCGGGCGTTGGTGACGGTCGAACTCGACCCGGGTATCGGCATCCAGCCGAGCTCGGAATCGTACTGGTAGCTGAGCGAACGCTCGCTGACGCCCTCGCGCAATTCGCGCAGATCGACAACGCGGAGAACGACTTCCAGCGCGGCGAGCGTCACGATCGTCATGACCGCGATGGCGCCCAGCGATTGCAGCGTTTTGCGAGCCATGGCTTCACGCCTGCCCTTGCGGTCCGATCAGTCGAGTTCGAACGCGTGCTTGTAGTCGAGCTTCAGCGACGCCGGCTGGTCTTCCTTGTTCAGCAGGCAATTGCCGACCACCAGAACCTCGATATCGCTGCCCATGAAGCAGCGGAAGGCGTCTTCCGGCGTGCACACGATCGGCTCTCCGCGGACGTTGAAACTGGTATTGACCAGCACCGGACATCCCGTCTCGGCCTTGAACGCGGTCAGCAGCGCGTGGAAACGCGCATTGGTATCGGCGTGCACGGTCTGGATCCGCGCCGAATAGTCGACATGGGTCACGGCCGGGATATCCGACCTCGGCACGTTCAGACGCTCGATACCGAACAGCTTCTCGTCGCCGGGGCTGGCGGGGCGGCGGTGTTTCGG
The DNA here is from genome assembly GCA_017305715.1 of Hyphomicrobiales bacterium. Lineage (GTDB taxonomy): Bacteria > Pseudomonadota > Alphaproteobacteria > Rhizobiales > Xanthobacteraceae > Bradyrhizobium. Next base: position 136,495 of record JAFKKG010000009.1, read on the forward strand.
CAGCACATCGGCGACGATCTGCATGTAGGGACTGTCGCCGTCGAGTTCGAACCATTCGGCGACATCCTCGCGCAGCACGGCCGGCGCGAACGGGCGAAAGCTTTCGCGAAATTTGACGCGCAGGTTGAGCGAGCTTTGCATCCGCGGCGAGCGGGGATCGCCGAGGATCGAGCGCGCCCCCAGCGCCCGCGGGCCGAATTCCATCCGCCCCTGGAACCAGCCGACCGCCTTTTCGGCAACCAGCGCCCTGACCGTGCCGTTGATCAGCGCCTCATCGGTGAGCGTCGAGAACACCGCCCCCGCCTGCGCCAGCCGCTGCTCGATCTCGGCCTGCGCGAAAGACGGCCCGAGATAGCCGCCCGCCATCGCATCGCCCACGGGCGCCGGGCGTGGCTTGCCGGCAAACTGGTAATGCGCGGCCAATGCCGCACCGACCGCGCCGCCGGCATCGCCCGCGGCGGGTTGCACCCATATATTCCTGAAATGGCGCTCGCGCAGGATCTTGCCGTTGGCAACGCAATTCAGCGCCACGCCGCCCGCCAGACAGAGATTTTCCGATTCCCCCTCGCGCGCCAGGCTGCGCGTCAGCCGCAGCACGATCTCTTCCGTCACCTGCTGCACGGAAGCGGCCAGATCCATGTGGCGCTGGTCGAGGCGGTCAGCGGGATTGCGCGGCTTGCCGCCGAACAGCGCATCGAACCGGCCGTTGGTCATGGTCAGCCCGGTGCAATAATCGAAATATTGCAGATCGAGGCGGAAACTGCCGTCATCCTTGAGGTCGATGAGGTGGTCGAGGATCCGTTTTGCGTATTTCGGCTCGCCATAGGGCGCCAGCCCCATCACCTTGTACTCGCCGGAATTGACCTTGAAGCCGGTGTAATAGGTGAAGGCCGAATAGAGCAGCCCGATCGAGTGCGGGAAGTTGATCTCGCGCGTCAGGTCGAGCGTGTTGTCCCTGCCATGGCCGGCCGACGTCGTCGTCCACTCGCCGACCCCGTCCAGCGTCAGGATCGCCGACTCGGCGAACGGCGAGGCAAAGAACGCCGAGGCCGCATGGCTCTGGTGATGATCCGCAAACAGCAGCTTGGCTTCCCAATCGACGCTGTCATCGATCTCCATGAGGTGGTTGCGGAGCACGCCTTTTTGAAACAGTTTTTCCTTGAGCCAGACCGGGATCGCCTTGCGGAACGACTGGAAGCCGCGCGGGGCGAAGGCAAGATAGGTCTCGAGCAGGCGCTCGAATTTGAGAAACGGCTTTTCGTAGAACACGACATGGTCGAGGTCGCTTGCGGCGATGCCCGCCGCCGACAGGCAATAGCGGCTGGCCGCGGCCGGAAAACCCGGATCGTGCTTGCGGCGCGTGAAGCGCTCTTCCTGCGCGGCCGCGACGATCCTGCCGTCCACCAGCAGGGCGGCGGCGCTGTCATGGTAGAATGCTGAAATACCGAGGATGCGCAAAGTCGCGGCTCAGAACAGCGTGTACACGAACGGCGCCAGCGCTGAACCCTTGGTCAGAACCAGCAGCCCCCCCAATACGAGCATGACGGCAAAGATCGGGATCAGCCAGAATTTGCGGCGGGCCCGGATGAAGGCGAACAGTTCACGCAGAAACGACATCGGCCTGCCCTAGAATTGCTGGCGCATTGATTCAGACGGCGGTCTGGGATCGGAACGCGGCAACCAATAGGTCGGCGACGAACGATCGCGCGCGAGCCTGAGGAAATCCTTGCCGAACAGCCGCATCACCAGTCCGACGGGCAGGATCGCGACAAAGAAGAGCAGCGCCATAATGACGGGATTGACGATGCGGTACATCAGGAGCCCGAACTTCAGCCAGGCGCGGTTGGCCGGATTGAGCCAATGCGGCCGCCACGAGGTCAGGCCGGCAAACGCGGCGGCGGCGCCGAGCCAGTACGGCCAATGAGACGACCCTTTGTAGAGACCGTAGCTGCCGATCAAGGCAAACACGGCGGCCATCGTGAACCCGAAATTGCGATCGCTTGGACCGACGACAATCTCGTCATGTTCCGGCTCCAGCGATTGCATCGGGCTTTCAGGCCTTTTCGGCTTGGTGACAGGCAATGTCGTCGACAGGCAATCCGGCGATTTAAGTACGCGTTCGCAACTCTCGCTAGCATTATTTGGCGCGGGCTTTAACCCCCTTGCGGCGGCGATAATCCTTCTTTTTGGGCTTTGGTGCCAGTTCCGGCATGGTGGCCTGGACCTCGCGGTATCGCGCCAGCAGCCGCTCAAAACTGCCGTTGAGCGTCTCGCCGATATCGGGCCGCTTCTCCAGCCCCGCCAGCAGCATGGCCGCGGCTTCGATGGTCGACAGGCCGTCGGACCGCGGCTCCTTGCGGAGCTTGCCATAGCGCGACGGGCGCTTGGGCCCGAGGATCACCCGCTGGCATTTCAGCATCCACGCATTGCGCCACCACAGCGCCTTGGCCTGGCTCCAGGTGCCGTCGAGCAGCACGATGCCCTCAATGTCGTTGAGGATGGCGCGCTGATGCGGCTCGATCTCGCCCTTGCGGTTGATCGCGACGATTTCGCTTTCGGTGTCGAGTTCGCTGACCTTGGCGGAGCCGAGATACAGCACCGCCCAGCGCGAGGGATCGTCAACGGTGCGTCCGAGCGCCTTGGAGAGGCTCGGCCACGACAATCCGATCTTGAGCACGGCGTTGCCAAAATGCAGCGCGGTGAGCCGCGCGGTGCCGAGGGTGCGGTCCTGCTCCTGCGGATGCTGCAGGATCAGCAGCGAGACCTTGTTCTTCGCGATCGGCGTAATGCTGTCGCAGATGCACAGCGGCAGCGGCTTGCCGCAATCGGCACATTCCGGCACCTCGACTGTCTCGGCACCGGCCCTGGATTCGGATTGTTTTGACATCCGCTCGCTATACGCTTCGCCGCCCAACCCATCAACACATCAGGGCTGATCCGGCCATTATTCCGCGGGCGCCTGGATCGCGGCCCGCTCTTCCCGGCGTCGCCGCAACCGGTCGATCAGCAGGTAAATCACCGGCGTCGTGTACAGCGTCAGGATCTGGGACACGAACAACCCGCCGATGATGGTGATGCCGAGCGGCCGGCGCAGCTCGGTGCCGGGGCCGGTGGCGATGACCAGGGGAATGCCGGCGAACAGGGCCGCCATCGTCGTCATCAGAATGGGGCGGAACCGGGCCGAGCAGGCCTCGAAGATCGCATCCGCCGACGACAGGCCGCGATTGCGTTCGGCGTCGAGCGCGAAATCCACCATCATGATGCCGTTCTTCTTGACGATGCCGATCAACAGAATGATGCCGACAAAGGCGATCACGGTCAGCGGCGTGTTGGTCACCTGCAGCGCCAGCAGCGCGCCGAGCCCCGCCGACGGCAGCGTCGAGATGATGGTCAGGGGATGCGCCAGGCTCTCATAGAGCACGCCCAGCACGATATACATCGCCACCAGCGCGCCGAGGATCAGCAGCGGCTGCCGGCCGCTGGTCTTGTTGAAATCGCCGGCGCTGCCGTCGAAACTGCCGCGGATGCCCTCCGGCATGTGCAGCTCATCGACCGCGCGCTGGATGTTGGTGGTCGCGACCTCCAGCGGCACGTTGGGCATCAGGTTGAACGACACCGTGGTCGAGGGGAACGACTGCGAATGATAGACCGCCAGCGGCGACAGGCCACGCTGGTAGCGCACCACGGCCGACAGCGGAACCTGGGCGTCGCCCGCGCCGGCGACGAAGATGCGTTCGAGGTTCGACGGATCGCTCTGGAACCTGGGATCGATCTCCAGCACCACCATGTACTGGTTGCGCTGGGTATAGACGATCGAAATCTGGCGCTGCGCGAATGCGTTGTTGAGGGCATTGTCGATGTCCTGGACGCGGACGCCGAGGCTGGAGGCGGTCTTGCGGTCGATCACCAGCGACAATTGCAGTCCGCCGGGATCGCGGTCACTGGACACGTCGGTGATGCCCTCGACGGTCTCCATGCGCTTGCCGACCAGCGGCGCCCATTTCTGCAGCAGATCGAGATCGGTGCTCGACAGCGTGTATTGATAGTCCGAATCGCTCTGCCGTCCGCCGGTCCGCAGATCCTGGGCGGCGAACATGAACAGGCGGATGCCGGCGACGCGATAGAGCGCCCGGCGCAAGCGATCGATCACCTGCGCGGTGGACTCCCCTGCCCGCTCCTCCGGCGGCTTCAGACTGATGAACATGGTGCCGCGGTTGGAGCCGCCGCCGCCTGGGCCGCCGCCGCTGCCGAGCGAAGAGCCGATCCCGGCGACCGCGGGGTCGGCCATCACGATATCGGCCAGCTGCTGCTGCAGGCCGAGCATCGCCTGGAACGAGATATCGGGGGACGCGCGGGTGGAGCCGATCACGAAGCCAGAGTCGTCGGTCGGGAAATAGCCCTTCGGCGTCTTGATGTAGAGCGTCACGGTGAGCGCGATGGTGGCAAAGAACACGATCAGGGTGAGGTATGGAAACTCCAGCACCCGCCGCAGCGTCCAGGTGTAGAACGACACGATCCGCGACAGCGTGCCCTCGACCAGCCGGTCGAACCAGGTGGCACGATCGGACGTCGCCTCCTTGATGAAGTGCGCGCAGATCATCGGCGTGACGGTGAGCGAAACCACGGTCGACACCACGATGGCAAAGGTCAATGTCAGCGAGAATTCGCGCAGCAATCGCCCGACGATCCCGTCCATGAAGATCAAGGGCGTAAAGGCGGCGATCAGCGATAGGCTGATCGACAGCACGGTAAAGCCGATCTGCTTGGCGCCTTCGAGGGCGGCGGCGAGCGGCGCCATGCCGGCTTCGAGATTGCGGTACATGTTCTCGATCATCACGATGGCGTCGTCGACCACGAAGCCGACGGAAATCGCCAGCGCCATCAGCGACAGATTGTCGATTGAGAAGCCGGCGAGCCACATCCCGGCGCAGGTGCCGGCCAGCGCCAGCGGCACCGAGACGCCGGCGGCAATCGTCGGCGTCAGCCGCCGCAGGAACGCGAATACCACCACCATGACCAGGAACGCGGTCGCCAGCAGCGTATATTGCATGTCGAGCACGCTGGCGCGGATGGTGCCGGTGCGGTCGACCAGCGTCGAAATCTCGACGCCGCCCGGCAGCCATTGCTTCAGTTCCGGCAGCAGCGCCCTCACCCGGTCGACGGTGTCGATGACGTTGGCGTCGCCCTGCTTGGTGATCTGGATCAAAACCGCCGGCTGCTTGTTGAACCAGGCGATCGAGCGGCTGTTGCGGACGGAATCCTCGACTTCAGCCACATCCGAGAGGCGGACGTAATTGTTGCCCGAACTCTTGACGATGATGTCGCGGAATTCGGCCGCGGTGCGCATCTGCCTGTTGGTCGAGATCGTCTCGCTCTGGCGGCCGCCATTGAAGATCCCGACCGGGCCGAGCGGGTTGGAATTGATGATCGCGAGCCGGACGTCGTCGGTGGCGATGCCCGCATTGGACAAGGAGACCGGGTTGAGCGCGATCCGCACCGCGGGCTGGTCCGCGCCGCTGACGGTGACCTCGCCGACACCAGGGACCTGCGAAATGCGCTGGGCGATCACGGTATCGGCGACGTCATACATCGCGCTGGTGGTCAGCGTCTTCGAGGTCAGCGCCAGCACGAACACCGGGGCCGCCGCCGGATTGGCCTTGCGGAACCTCGGCAATGACGGCAAGTCGCTCGGCAAATCCGCCAGCGAGGCATTGATCGCGGCCTGCACGTCGCGCGCGGCGCGGTCGATGTTGCGGCCGATCGAGAATTGCAACTGGATGCTGGTGGTGCCGAGCGAACTCGTCGATGTGATCTGGTCGACGCCGGAAATCTGGCCGAGCCGCCGCTCCAGCGGCGCTGCCACCGTCGATGCCATCACCGAAGGGTCGGCCCCCGGGCGGCTGGCGGACACCCGGATCATCGGAAAGTCGACATTGGGAACCGCCGACACCGGCAGGAACGTGTAGGCGACGCAACCGACCAGAAAGAGCCCGATCGCCAGCAGCGTGGTGCCCACCGGCCTGCGGATGAAGGGCTCCGAGATCGATGCCATTACTGCATCCCCTCGGTGGCGCCGGCGACCGGCGGCCCGGCGGGCCCGGGTTCCGGCACCGCCTTCTCGATCTTGCGGTTGAGCCGGTCGAGCGCCAGGTAGATCACGGGCGTGGTGTAGAGCGTCAGCAACTGGCTCAGCAGCAGGCCGCCGATGATGGAGACGCCGAGCGGGAACCGCAGCTCCGCGCCGGTGCCGCTTTCCAGCGCCAGCGGCAGCGCGCCGAACAGGGCGGCCAGCGTCGTCATCATGATCGGGCGGAAGCGCAACAGGCAGGCTTGTATGATGGCTTCGTTCGCGGACATGCCCTTGTGCCGCTCGGCCTCGAGCGCGAAGTCGATCATCATGATCGCGTTCTTCTTGACGATGCCCATCAAGAGGATGATGCCGATCAGGCCGATGACCGACAGGTCCTGCCCGCAGAGCATCAGGGCCAGGATGGCGCCGATGCCGGCCGAGGGCAACGTCGACAGAATGGTGATCGGGTGGATGTAGCTCTCATAGAGCACGCCGAGCACGATGTAGATGGTGACGAGGGCGGCGAGGATCAGCCAGGGCTGGCCGGCGAGCGATTTGGCGAATTCGGCCGCGTCGCCGGCGTAAACGCCGACGATGCTACCGGGCATGCCGATCCTGCTCTCGATCGCCTTGACCGCCTCGACGGCGTCGCCGAGCGATTCGCCCGGCGCCAGATTGAAGCTGAGCGAGATGGCCGGGAATTGCGCCTGATGCGAGATCGCCAGCGGCGCGGTGGTGCGCGTCAACGTCGCAATCGCCGAGATCGGCACTTGCCCGGCCGGACTTCCCGGCGTTGCCGCGACGCCGGGCACATACAGCTTCGAGAGGATCGACGGATCGCGCTGGTACATCGGCATGGCTTCCAGCACCACCCGATACTGGTTGGCCTGGCCGTAGATGGTCGAAATCTGCCGCTGCGCAAAGGCATCGTTCAAGGTGTCGGTGACGGTCTGCAGACTGACGCCGAGCTGGCCGGCGCGCTGGCGGTTGATGTCGAGGGCTGCGCGCAAACCGCCCTCCTGCGCCTCCGACGAGACGTCGCGAAACAAGGGATCCCGGCGCATCTCGGCTACCAGCCTGGTAGCCCACTTCGTCACCTCGGCCGATTCCGTGCCGGTCAGCGTGTACTGGTATTGCGAGCGGCTCGACTGCGTCGATATCTGCACGTCCTGCACCGGCTGGAAATAGATGGTCATGCCGGGGATCGACGCGGTGCGCTGCTTCAACCGCACGATGACCGCCGAAACGTCGTCACGCCGCTCGCCGCGCGGCTTGAGCGTCATCACCAGACGCCCGACATTGGTGGTCGGATTGACCGAGCCCGCACCGATCACGGACACCACGCCGACCACGTCGGGATCGGCCTGGATCGCGGTGGCCGCCGCCATCTGCCGGCTCTGCATCTCCGCAAACGAAACGTCGGGACCGGCCTCGGTCACCGCCGTGATCGAGCCGGTGTCCTGCAGCGGCAAAAATCCCTTCGGCGCGAGCACATACAGGACAAGCGTCGCGACAATGGTGAGCAGCGTGACGAACAGCGTGGCGCGCTGGCGCTGCAGCACCCACAACAGCGTGCGGTGATAGAGTTCGACGGTACGGTCGATGAAGCGGCTGACGGCGGCAAGGCCGGGGACGGCAACTTCCTCATGGACGTTCTTGAGGAGCCGCGAACACATCATCGGGGTCAACGTCAGCGACACCACCGCCGACGTGACCACGGCAATTGTCAACGTGAGAGCAAATTCACGGAACATGCGGCCGACCAGACCGGACATGAACAGCAGCGGGATGAACACGGCGATCAGCGACACCGTCAGCGAAATCACCGTAAAACCGATTTCGCTGGCGCCCTTCAGCGAGGCCTCCATCACGGACTCGCCGTCCTCCATGTGGCGGACGATGTTCTCGATCATCACGATGGCGTCGTCGACCACGAAGCCGGTTCCGATCGTGAGCGCCATCAGCGACAGATTGTCGAGGCTGAAGCCGGCGAAATACATGATTCCGAAGCTCGTGATCAGCGACAGCGGCAGCGCCACCCCCGCGATCAGCGTGGCGCGCAGCGAGCGCAGGAACAGCAGCACCACCAGCGTCACCAGCACCACGGCCAGGACCAGCGTGAACTGGACGTCATGGACCGAGGCGCGGATGGTAACGGTGCGGTCGCTGACGATGGTGAGGGCGACGCCGGCCGGGATCGCGCGCTGCACTTTGGGGATTTCGGCGCGGATCTGGCGCACCACCTCGATCACATTGGCGCCGGGCTGGCGCTGGATATCGATGATGACGGCGGGCGTGCCCTGGTACCAGCCGCCGGTGCGGTCGTTCTCCAGCCCGTCGATGATGATCGCGACGTCGCCGATCGTGACCGGTGCGCCGTTGCGATAGGCGATGATGATCGGCTTATATGCCTCGGCGGCCGCGATCTGGTCGTTGGCGGCGATGGTGTAGGATTGCTGCGCGCCGTCGAGCGATCCCTTTGGGCCGGACACGTTGGCGCCGGCAATGGCGTTGCGCAAATCCTCCATCGCGATGCCGTAGGCGGCGAGCCGCGCCAGATCGGCCTGCACCCGTATCGCGGGCTTCAGCCCGCCCAATATCGCGACCCGGCCGACGCCGGAAATCTGGCTGAGCCGCTGGCCCAAAATCGTGTCGGCGATATCGCTCATCGCGCGCAGCGAAATCGTGTCCGACGTCAGCGCCAGCGTCATGACCGGCGCGTCGGCCGGGTTGACCTTGGCATAGGTCGGCGGATACGGCAGGTTCTTCGGCAGGATGCCGGCCGCCGCGTTGATCGCGGCCTGCACGTCCTGGGTGGCGCCGTCGATGTCGCGGTTGAGATCGAACTGCAACGAAATCTGGCTGACGCCGAACGAACTGGTGGATTGCATCGTCGACAGGGACGGGATCTGTCCGAGCTGACGCTCCAGCGGCGCCGTAATGAGCGACGCCACGACGTCAGGACTGGCGCCGGGCAGCTGTGTCGTCACCTGCACGGTCGGGAAATCGACCTGCGGCAGCGCCGATACCGGCAGCGCCCAATAGCCGAGCGCGCCGCCGATCAGGAGCGCGATCCCTAGCAGGGACGTCGCGATCGGCCGCCGGATGAACGGTTCGGAGACGCTCATGGCTGCGTCCTCATGGCTGCGATTTCGTTGGCCCGCCTGACTGTTGGCCTACCGGCCCCGGCGCCGGCGCGGTCTGTCCTTTTTGGTCGCCCTCGCCGCGCTCGCGCTTGCCGCGGTGCTCGCCGTCCTTGCGGCCGTCTCTGGCTTGTCCGTCTTTGGTCTGGCCGTCCTTGCCCTGACCGCCCTTGCCATCGGGACTGCGGCTGCGCTTGCGCGGGGCGAGATCGGCGGTCGGCGCGCGATCGTCGGTACCGATCAACACCTTGGCACCATCGGACAGATTGGCAAAGCCGGTGGTCACCACACGGTCCGAGGTGGTGAGCCCGCTTGCGATCACGGCGTCATTTTCATTCTGCTGGGTGACCACGATCGGTTTGGCGGTCGCGATGTCGCCCTCGCCGATCACGTAGCTGAACGTCCCGGCCGGACCGCGCTGGACCGCCGAGGTCGGTATCACGATGGCCTTGTCGATCGTTTCGACCTTTAGCCTCACATTGACGAACTGGCCCGGCCAGAGCTGGAATTTGGCATTCGGGAATTCGGCCTTCAGTTTCAGTGTTCCCGTGGTCGGATCGACCTGATTGTCGATGCCTTTCAGCGTGCCGGTGTCGACCACCGTGACGCCGTCATTGCCGAACACGTCCACGGCAAGCGCGCCCTTGGCGGCGGCGGCATTGACCCGCACGATCTGCTGTTGCGGCAGGCTGAACTGCACTGCAATGGGCTGCAATTGCGTGATGACGACGAGACCGGTCGCATCGGCCGCCTTGATGATGTTGCCCTGGTCGACCTGGCGCAGGCCCGCGCGTCCCGACAGAGGCGCGATGATCTTGGTATAGCCGAGCGTTGCCGCCGCGTTCTCGATCGCGGCCTGGTCGGCTTTGACCAGCGCCTCCTGCTGGGCGACCAGCGCGCGCTGCGTATCGGCCTGCTGCTTCGATCCGGCGTTGGAGGCGGCGAGCTGCTGATAGCGTGCCAGATCGAGTCTCTGGTTGGCGAGTTGCGCCTCGTCCTGTGCCTTCTTGGCGACGGCCTGATCGTACTGCGCCTGGTAGATCACCGGATCGATCTCGCCGAGCACGTCGCCCTTCTTGACGTCCTGGCCTTCGGTGAAATTCACCGAAATCAATTTGCCGTCGACCTGGGCGCGGACCTGCACTGTGTTCAGCGCACGGACCGAACCTACGCCGTCGAGATAGACCGGCACGTCCTGGGTGCGCGGCGTTGCCGCCAGAACGGGTACCGGCAAGTCGAGCCGCTGGCCGCCGCGGCCGCCTCCGCCGCTCCCCCCCGCCTTTGGCTGGAACGCATACCAGGCGATATAGCCGAGACCGCCGAGGATCACGAGCGTGATGGCGAGCGAAACCATGCGTTTGAGCACGCGCGACCAGAACCCCGGCTTGCGCACCTCGGCGGTTTTCGTGCCTTCCTCTGACTCCGGCTTAAAGAGCATCGACCGGCCTTTCCATCCTCGGCTCCCAGCCGCCCCCCAGCGCCTGATACAGGCTGACGATCGCGAGCAGCCGGGCCAATTGGGCCTGCGACAGCGAATCTTCCGCCTGAAATAGCGTCAATTGCGTGTTTAGCACAGTTACGATGTCAGCCGTCCCGGCCCGCAACTGCTGCTCGGACAATTGAAAAGCCCGCCGCGAGGCCGCCACCACCTCGCGCTGCAGCCGCAGCTTCTCGGTGGTCTGGCGGATCGACATCAACGCATTGTCGACATCGGCAAAGGACTGCACCACCGTCTTGCGATAGGTTTGCAGCAGTTCATCCTGCCTGGCCTTGGTGTATTCGAAATTGCCGAGGATCCTGCCGCCGTCGAAGATCGGCTGGGTCAGGCTGCCTACCATGCTGAAGAAGGCGGCGTGGGGCTGGAACAGCGAGGTCAGGGCCGAGCTCTGATAGCCGCCCTGCCCGGTCAGTTGAATGCTGGGGAAGAACTGCGCGCGGGCGTTGCCGACATTGGCGGTGGCGGATGCGAGTTGCGCTTCCTGACGCCTTATGTCCGGCCGCTGAGTCAATAGTTCGGATGGCAGGCCCGGCGTGACGCGGGGCGAAGCAATGTTGTTCAGGGAGCCGCCGGCGACGCGCAGCGCTTCCGGCGGCCGCGACACCAGCGTGGCCAGCGCATTGATGTTCTGATCCAGCGTCTGGCGCAGCGGCGGCACCAGCGCGCGCTGGTTGGCGACAACGGTTTCCTGCTGGGCGACGTCGAGGTCGCTTCCAGTGCCGGCCTGCAGCCGCTGCTTGATGGCTTCGAGGATGCGGACGGCGCTCGCGATATTGCGCTGCGCGGTGCGAATCCGGTCCTGCGCGGCGAGCACCTGGAAATAGGCGTTGGCGACCGTAGTCAGCGTGGTCAGTGCGACCACGTCGCGATCGAAGCGGTTGGCGACGGCGGTTTCTTCCGCCGCCTGGGCCGCGTCGCGGTTCTTGCCCCAGAAGTCGAGCTCATAGCTGGCGCTGAGCGATGCCGAATAGTTGACGACCTCGCGGCCGCCATTGGTGAGGCCGCTCGCGCTCGAGCCCGAGGTCCGGGAATAGCTCTCTGAACCGTTGCCTTGCAGGGATGGCAGCAGCGCTGCACCTGCGATCCGGGCCTGCGCGTCGGCCTGCACGAAGCGGGCGGTGGCCGCCGCAATATCCAGATTGACGGTCTGGGCCTCTTCCATCAGCGATGTCAGTTCCCGCGAACGGAAACCGCGCCACCAGTCGAGCGTCGGCGGCGCGTCCTGCGGCTTCGTCAGCCGGGCGGCCTTGTAGCCTTCGGGAACGTCCAGTGCCGGATCGGGCAGATCCTTGGTCAGGATGCAGCCCGCCGAACTGGCGACCAGCCCCAGCACCGCGGCCCACCTCCCCAACAGGCTTCCCCCTGGAAAGCGCGATCGCCAGCCCGCAGCCACAGTCCCTGGCATTCGTTGGGTCACACCTGTTCTCCGCCGGAGGAAGCCCGGCGTGGTGCGCGACGAATGCTTGTTTGTGTGGCCTGCGACACGTTCACCGGGGTGATGCTTCCGTTGGAACCGAACCGTCATATTAGCCTTGCGATCACGGCGCGGACAGCCCCGGAACCATCCGCCCATGGCCTTGCACAGGCCCCCCCGATCGGCGACCGAAAATGCAAGTTGGCCTTATTTCACAGGCCTTGGACCACCCTGCGATGCTGCGGAACAGCCAAAACCTTACGAAGATTTCACAGGGTTTTCCCCTGTGCTGACGGCGCGAATCCCTCGCTCCGCGCAAAACACGCGCTTGTGGCCGATTTGAAACTCCCGGAACCGCTCCCGCGTAGCTGGCAATGCCACAGAGGGGACAAAAATGCAGGTCGCGGTGATCGGAACGGGAATTGCCGGCAATGCCGCGGCCTGGACCCTGTCGAGACACTATCCGGTCACCGTTTATGACCGCGAATTGCGGCCCGGCGGACACAGCCACACCGTCAGGATCGACTACGAGGGAACATCGCTTGCGGTCGATGTGGGCTTCATCGTCTACAACGAGGTGAACTATCCGGATCTGGCGGCGTTGTTCGCCCATCTCGGCGTCGAGACGGTGGACAGTTGCATGAGTTTTGCGGTGACGGCGGACACCGGCCGTTTCGAATGGAGGGGTGGCGGCAATAACTGGCTGGAGACCGCCATCGGCCTGTTCGCGCAACCGCGCAATCTGCTGTCGCCCTCCTATCTCTGGATGCTGCGCGACATCCTGACCTTCAACCAGCAGAGCCTGGAAGATTACGCGGCCGGAAAACTGGCCGGGCTGACCCTCGGCGAATATTTCCGCACCCACCATTTCGCGCCGCGGCTGTTGACGGATTATCTCGCGCCGATGGGGGCTGCGATCTGGTCGGCGCCATCGAGCGAGATACTGGATTTTCCGGCCGAAAACTTTGTCGCGTTCTTCAGCAACCATCGCCTGCTGCAATATGACCGTCCGGTCTGGCGCACGGTGAAGGGCGGCAGCCAGCGCTATGTCGAGAAACTGACGGCCGCCTTCCGCGACCACATCAAGTTCGGCTGCGCGGTAACGTCGATCGAGCGGACGCCGCATGGCGTCACCGTTCATGACAGCCTCGGCCACAGCAACACTTACGATCATGTCGTGATCGCCGCCCACAGCGATCAGGCGCTTTCGATGCTGTCGGATGCCGACGAGTGCGAACGCTCCATCCTGGGCGCGATCGGCTACTCCCCCAACACGGTCTACCTGCACCGCGACCCCAGATTGATGCCCAAGCGAAGGCGCGCCTGGGCGTCATGGAATTTCCTGCGCTGGCCGCGCGAAGCCGCCGCCGAGAACGACGTTTCGGTGACCTACTGGATGAACCCGTTGCAGGGCATCGATGACGACAAGCCGCTGTTCGTCAGTCTCAACCCCCCGGTCGAGCCCGATCCGGCGCTGACATTCGGCAAATACAGGGTTGAGCATCCGCAATACAACGCCGCCGCCTTTGCCGCGCAAAAGCGCCTCGACGAAATTCAGGGCAAGCGACATACCTGGTTCTGTGGCGCGTGGACCGGCTATGGCTTCCACGAGGACGGATTGCGGTCCGGCCTTGCGGTGGCGGAAGCATTGGGAGCGGTGGCGCCATGGCGCGAACCGCCGCCCGAACTTGCGCAAGCCGCGGAATAGCCATGCGCTCCGAAGTTACCTGCACCAGCACGCCAGACGATGCCGCGAACGCGGCGGCGTCGCTGTATGTCGGCGAGGTCATGCATGCGCGGCTGAAACCGATGGGCCATCGCTTCAGCTATCGCGTCATGAGTCTGCTGATCGATCTCGACCGGTTGGGGGCGGCCGACCGCCAATCGCCGCTGTTCGGCGTCAACCGGGCAGCCCTCTACAGTTTCAGGGAGGCCGATCATGGCGACCGTGATGGATCGTCGTTGCGCGGCTGGGCGCAGCGGCGCGCGGCAGAACACGGCATTGACCTCAGCGGCGGACGGGTGCTGCTGCTCGGCTATCCCCGCCTGCTCGGCTATACCTTCAATCCGCTCTCGGTGTATTTCTGCTATCGCGTCAATGGCGAACTGGCGCTGCTGATTTACGAAGTGCGCAACACCTTTGGCGATATCCACGCCTATGTGCTGCCGGTGAATCCCGATGAGATCAGCGAAGCCGGGGTACGGCAAAGCCAGGAAAAACTGTTCTACGTCTCGCCCTTCATCGAAATGGCGATGCGCTATCACTTCCGCGTTCTGCCGCCACAGGACCGCGTCAGACTGCGCATCCTCGAGACCGACGACGACGGCCCCCTGCTCGCTGCAACCTTCAATGGTCGTCGTCGCGCGCTGAACACGGCGGAGTTGCTGCGTGCCTTCTTCGCCCTCCCGCTGGTGACGCTGAAGATCATCGCCGCGATCCATTGGGAGGCGCTGCGGCTGTGGGGCAAAGGCGCCCGGCTGGTGCCGCGTCGGAATGCCGTACCCACTCCGCACTTGGCGAGCGCGAAAAGGAGCGATTATACTTCGCCGGCGTTGTCCCCCCGCGGCAAACAGTAAAGCAAGTCAATTGACCCTGCATTTGCAAGTCCCGCGCGAACCGCCGTTCGATGGATCGCCCATGCCCGAGTACCTTTCGGTCACATCGGAAACCGTGGATGCGCTGTTTCCGGAATTGCCCCGCATGGTGCGGCTGGCGCTGGGATTCGGCTCAAAATTGCAGCACGGCACGCTCGACGTGACCCTGGCGGACGGCCGCGTCATCCGGCTCGGCGGCAACGGTCCGGGACCTGCTGCCGCCATGAAAATCTACGATTACGGCTTCGCCACGCGGCTATTGCGCAGCGGCGACATCGGGATCGCGGAAGCCTATCTGCGCGGCGAGTGGGACACGCCCGACCTGACGCAGTTCCTCTATCTGTTCTGCCTCAACCAGCGCTGGATGCAGACGACGCTGACCGCAACACCGCTGGTGCGCTTCGCCCAGTTCATGCGGCACTGGTTCAACCGCAACACCAGGCGGCAGGCACGCCGCAACATCTATGCGCATTACGACATCGGCAACGCGTTCTATTCGGCGTGGCTCGATCCAAGCATGACCTACTCTTCCGGTCTGTTCGAAGACGGCACCGCCGATCTGTCTGCCGCGCAACACAACAAATACCGCAGGCTTGCCGAGGCGATCGATCTCAAGCCCGGTCAGAAGCTGCTGGAGATCGGCTGCGGTTGGGGCGGCTTTGCCGAATATGCCGCCAGGACCTACGGCACCAGGGTTGTCGGCCTCACCATCAGCAAGGAGCAGCGCGATTTCGCGCAGGCACGCATTCACAAAGCCGGGCTCGGCGAGCTCGTCGAGATACGCCTGCGGGATTATCGCGACGAGCGCGATCGCTATGACCGCATCGCCTCGATCGAGATGATCGAGGCGGTCGGCGAGCAATTCTGGCCGAACTATTTCTCACAATTGCGCGACCGCCTGCTGCCCGGCGGCCTCGCCGGGATTCAGGCCATCACCATCCAGGACAGCCTGTTCCAGACCTATCGCCGCGAAGTCGATTTCATCCAGCGCTATGTTTTCCCCGGCGGCATGCTGCCTTCGCCGGAGATCCTCAAATCGCTCGGCGAGCGGTTCGGGATTCCCGTCATCCGCGAACGCATTTTCGGGCAAGATTATGCCAGGACGCTTGCGATCTGGCGAAACAATTTCCGCGCGGCCTGGCCGAGCCTCATGCCGTCGGGATTCGACGACCGCTTCCGGCGGCTGTGGGAATACTACCTCGCTTATTGCGAGGCGGGATTCCTTTCCGGAAATATCGACGTGCGTCAGGTGGTATTCGCAAAATCCGGTTAGTTCACGCGGGACCCGCCATTCATCCGGCTCAGAACACGTTGATTTCGCCGCACTGCAAAAGCCTTCCACTTTTGCGCGTTGCGCTCTAGGGTCGCGCCGAATTGCAACAGATTGGCGAAGATTACCCAAAAATGACCATCCACCAAGACGTCGTCGCGGCGATCGGCAATACGCCGCTGATCAAGCTCAAGCACGCTTCCGAAGCCACCGGCTGCACCATTCTCGGCAAGGCCGAATTCATGAATCCCGGCCAGTCGGTGAAGGACCGCGCCGGCAAATGGATGATCCTGGAAGCCGAGAAGCGCGGCGACCTCAAGCCCGGCGGCCTCGTCCTGGAAGCGACCGCCGGCAATACCGGGATCGGTCTTGCCGTCGTGGCGAGCGCGCGTGGTTACCGGACCATGATTCTCATCCCGGAAACCCAGAGCCAGGAAAAGAAGGACATGCTGCGCCTGTGCGGCGCGGAATTGATCGAAGTGCCGCAGCTGCCCTACTCCAATCCGAACAACTACCAGCATGTCGGACGGCGCCTTGCCGCGCAGTTGCGCAAGAGCGAACCCAACGGCGTCCTGTTCGCCGATCAGTGGAACAACCTCGATAATGCCAAGGCGCACTACGACTCGACCGGCCCGGAGATCTGGCAACAGACTGGCGGCAAGATCGACGGCTTCATCTGCTCGGTCGGCACCGGCGGCACGCTGGCCGGCACCAGCCGTTATCTGAAGGAAAAGCACCCCGGCATCGTCAACGCCTGCGCTGATCCGCATGGCTTTGCAATGTACGAGTTGTTCAAGAACGGCACCGCCAAATCCACGCCGGGCGACTCGATCACCGAAGGCATCGGGCTTGGCCGCGTCACGCCGGTCGTCGAGACCGCGAAGGTCGACGACGCCTTCCTGATCTCGGACGAGGAAGCCGTCAAAATCATCTACGACCTGACCGAGCATGAGGGCCTGTGCCTCGGCGGCTCCACCGGCGTCAATATCGCCGGCGCGATTCGACTGGCAAAACAGCTCGGGCCGGGCAAGACGATCGTGACCATCTTGGCCGATTCCGGCGGCCGCTATCAGTCAAAGCTGTTCAATCCGGCCTTCATGCGCGCGAAGAATTTGCCGGTTCCGGAATGGCTGGAGAGGCGCCCGAAGGTCGATCTGCCGTTCGAGAAGGTGTGAGCGGCGGATGGCGGGTGCAATATCAATTCGCTATTCGCCATTCGCTATTCGCCCGTTCAATGCCGCAATATCTGGCTGAGGAACAGCTTGGTCCGCGCGTGCTGCGGATTGGCAAAGAACTCTTCGGGCGTGTTGGATTCGATCACCTGACCGGCGTCCATGAACACGACGCGGTTGGCGACTTCGCGGGCGAAGCCCATTTCGTGGGTCACGACCAGCATGGTCATGCCTTCCCTGGCGAGATCGACCATGGTGTCGAGCACTTCCTTGACCATTTCCGGATCGAGCGCCGAGGTCGGCTCGTCGAACAGCATGACCTTGGGGTTCATGGTCAGCGCGCGGGCGATCGCGACGCGCTGCTGCTGACCGCCTGACATCTGGCCGGGATATTTGTTGGCCTGATGCGGGATCTTGACCCGCTCCAGATATTTCATCGCGGTCGCTTCGGCGTCCTTTTTGGGGATGTTGCGCACCCAGATCGGCGCCAGCGTGCAGTTTTCCAGCACGGTCAGATGCGGAAACAGATTGAAGCTCTGGAACACCATCCCGACCTCGCGCCGGACTTCATCGACCCGCCGCAGGTTCGGCCCGAGCTCGATGCCCTCGACGACGATCTCGCCCTCCTGGAATTCCTCCAGTGCGTTGATGCAGCGGATCAGGGTCGATTTGCCCGAGCCTGACGGGCCGCAGATCACGATCCGCTCGCCCTTGGCGACATCGAGGTTGATGTCGCGCAGCACGTGGAATTCGCCGTACCATTTATTGAGAGCCTTGATGCCAACGATCTGATCTGTGCTCATGGTCCTGTACTCAGTTGCGGCGATGCGCGTTCAGCCTGTTCTCGACGAACAGCGAATAGCGCGACATCCCAAAGCAGAAGGCGAAGTAGATGATTCCGGTGAAGGCAAAGCCGGTGAACAGCGTGGTGGGCGTCGCCCAGACCGGATCGGAAAATGCGGCGCGCAACTGCCCGAGCAGATCGAACAAGGCGACGATCGAAACCAGGGAGGTGTCCTTGAACAGCGCGATGAAGCTGTTGACGAGCCCCGGGATCACATGGCGCAGCGCCTGCGGCATGACGATCAGCCCGGTGGTCTTGGCCCAGGACAGTCCGAGCGCGCTTGCGGCCTCGCCCTGCCCGCGCGGGATCGCCGCGAGGCCGCCGCGGATCACCTCGGCCTGGTAGGCGCCGGCAAACAATGCAATGCCGATCAGGGCGCGCATCAGCCCGTCGATGGTGAAGCCGGTCGGCACGAACAGCGGCAGCATGTAGGTCGCAAAGAACAGCACCGTGATCAGGGGAACGCCACGCCAGAACTCGATGAAGGCAATCGAGAAAATCCGGATCAGCGGAATGGTCGAGCGCCGGCCGAGCGCCAGCGCGATGCCGACCGGCATCGACGCGACAATGCCGACCACCGACACGACCAGCGTCACCAGCAGGCCGCCCCACAGCCGCGTGTCGACCACCGGCAGGCCGCCCCGGTCGAGCCCCATGACGGCGATCACGATGCCGATGCCGGCAAAGATCGCGAGGCAATTGGCCAGCGGCCGCCACCCGGCGCGCGTGCCGCCGGAGAGCCAGAACGTCAGCGCCGATACGATGATGGCGGTAAGTACAAAGTCCACCCATACCGGCCGGCCAAAGGACTGCACCTGATCGTGCAGCCAGGTCAGCGGCAACAGCAGCCAGGATACCATCGTGGCGACCAGCACGATCAGCTTTCCAAGCAGCCACAGCAGCGGTCCGATCACCGCCGTCGTGGCGCCCGCGGCCGCGAGCTTTCGCCCGCTGTCGCCGATGCTGTCATTGAAGCCCGACAGCAGTCCGGCGGTCCAGCTGAGGCCAAAGCCGCGCAATCCGCCGCCATACAGCAGGAAGAAAGCGACCACCGGAAATGCCACAAAGAACAGCGAGGCGTTGAGTCCCTTGGCAGGTAGCCGGGGTATCAATAGTGGCAGCAACAGGATCGCGGACAGCACGAAGACCAGGTTGACCCGCCAGCGCTCCGCCTCCGGATAGAAGCCGTAGATGAACTGGCTGAACTTGGCCTGGATGAAAGGCCAGCAGGCACCGATCACGTCACCGGCGTTCTTGGCAATGCAGGCGGTGCGATCGCTGCCCGTCCAGACCGCATCGATCAGCAGGAATTTCACCGCGGGAACGATGATGAACCAGAGCAACATCGCACTGACGATCGTGATCAGGATGTTGGTCGGCGAATTGAACAGCCGCGTGCGCAGGAAGCCGACCAGGCCGGTGGTCTTGACCGGCGCCGGCCGCTCGCCGACGAGTTCCTGGCGGACGAACACCGGTGGTATGGTCTCGCTCATCACCCCATACTCCGGCTGATACGCCATCCGTAGAAACTCATGATCGCGCTGGTGACCAGCGAGATCAGCAGATAGACGCCCATCGTGACGCCGATTATTTCGATCGCCTGCCCGGTCTGGCTCAGCGTCGTGCCGGCAAACACCGAAACCAGGTCGGGATAACCGATCGCGACCGCCAGCGAGGAGTTCTTGGTCAGATTGAGGTACTGGTTGGTGAGCGGCGGCAGGATCACGCGCATGGCCTGCGGGATCACGATCAGCCGCAGCACCGAGCCGCGCTGCAGTCCGAGCGAGGAACCCGCTTCCATCTGCCCCTTGTGAACCGACAGGATGCCGGCGCGCACGATCTCGGCGATGAAGGCGCCGGTGTAGGTCGACAGCGCCAGCGTCAAAGCGACGAATTCCGGAATGACCCGCGAGCCGCCGGCGAAGTTGAAGCCCTTGAGCACCGGCACCTCAAACTTCACCGGCGCGCCAAAAATCAGGGTCGTCAGCAGCGGAAGACCGATGATCATGCCGAGCGCATAGGGCCAGACCTTGATCACCCTTCCGCTCTGGAACAGTTGCCGGCGGGAATAGCGCCACAGCACGATCGCCGCGACGAGCGCGATCAGCAATGCGAAGACGAATGGTTCGAAACCGGGCTCGCCGATCGGCTTCGGGATCACCAATCCGCGGTTGCTGAGAAAGAGGCTGTCGAAGATCGAGATGCTCTGCCGGGGATTGGGCAATGCGGCGAGCACGGCCAGATACCAGAACAGGATCTGGAACAGGAGCGGCAGGTTGCGCACCAGTTCGACATAGCCGCCGGCGATGCGCGACAGCAGCCAGTTCGGCGACAACCGGCCGAGCGCGACGAGAAAGCCGATCAGGGTGGCGAAGAAGATGCCGATGACCGACACCAGCAGCGTGTTGAGCAGACCGACCAGGAATACGCGGGTGTAGCTGTCGGAGTTCGAATACGGGATCAGGTATTGATTGACGTCGAAACCTGCGGTGTTCGCCATGAAGCCGAAGCCCGCGGTGATCCGCTGCGCCTGCAGGTTGGCGCGGGCATTGGCGACGATCTCGTAGGCAATCCAGGCCAGCGCGGCGACGAACAGGAGCTGGACGACAAAGCCGCTCCAGCCTGCGCTGCCGCCGAGCGCACGCTGCAGCCTGGGAAGCAACTGCGACGGTGGTTTCCGGGGTTCGATGGCCATCGCCGCAGCCCCTTGGTCAGCCGATCAGCGGATCGGCGGGGCGTACTGGATACCGCCCTTATTCCAAAGTGCGTTGAGGCCGCGGGCAATTCCAAGCTTGGATCCGGCGCCGACATTGCGGTCAAAGGCCTCGCCGTAATTGCCGACGGCCTTCACGATCCGCGAAACCCAATCCTTGGTCAGGCCGAGCTGTTCGCCGAGATTGCCGTCGGTGCCGAACACCCGTTTCATTTCGGGCTTGTCCGATTTCGCCATCTCGTCGACGTTCTTCTGGGTGATGCCGAGCTCTTCGGCGGTGACCATCGCGAACAGCGTCCATTTCACGATGTCGAACCACTGGTCGTCGCCATGGCGCACCATCGGGCCGAGCGGCTCTTTCGAGATCACTTCCGGCAGCACGACATGGTCGGCCGGATTCGCAAGCTTCAGGCGATCGGCGTACAGGCCGGAGACGTCGGTGGTGAAAACGTCACAGCGCCCGGACTCGTAGGCCTTGACCGCTTCGTCGTTGGTGCCGAAAGCGATCACCTCGTACTTCATGTTGTTGCCCTTGAAGTAGTCGGCCAGGTTCTGCTCGGTGGTGGTGCCCTGCTGCACGCAGACCGACGCGCTGTTCAATTCCAGCGCGGAGTTCACCTTCAGCGACTTCTTCACCATGAAGCCCTGACCGTCATAATAGGTGACGCCGGTGAAATTGGCGCCGAGCGAGGTATCGCGCGACAGCGTCCAGGTGGTGTTGCGCGAAAGCACGTCGATCTCGCCGGATTGCAGCGCCGTGAAGCGGTCCTTGGCCGACAGCGGCACGAACTTGACCTTGGTCGGATCGTTGAAGATTGCGGCGGCAACGGCCCGGCAGACATCGACGTCGAGCCCGGTCCAGTTGCCCTTGTCATCGGGCGACGAGAAGCCCGGAAGACCCTGGCCGACGCCGCATGAGAGCAGGCCACGGTCCTTGACCGTCTTGAGGGTTTGCGCGGAGGCGGCCTGAACCGAAAGGCCGGCAGCAACGGCAAGGGTGAGAACCAGGGATACGGATTTCATGGGCAAGGCCTTTCAGGGGTCGTGCGGGAACGTTGGCTTGTCGTCGCACCTTGCTGGGCCAACCCGATGATCCCCCGTCCAAAAAGGCGACAATCCGACCGCGGCAGTTTTGACATGCAATTCGGTCGGAGGTCGATCAGACAGGGGTCGGAGGTCGCGGCAGGCCCCTCAACGTGCGGCGACTGGAAGTTGCGCCGCATCACAGAACGACTGGCGAGCCGGGTCAAGGGGTTGACGGCCGACTTCTGGCTGCTGTTGGTAACTAACCTGCCCCGACCCGGCCTCGGGGGCAAATTCGCAATCCGTTGCGGCTGCGGCAAAATGTCTTGGTGGCGCAAAGCCCGCATTTTCGAACGGCGCTCCGTTCCGTTGGCATGATCAAGAAACCGCACCGGGGCCCGGGCGTCCTCAAGGCCGCGGTCTTCCGCGGTTCCCGCATGCAGCATCGGACCGCCAAGGTCCGGTCCGCCCGCCGCCCACGGGTTAGGCGGCGCTCGCCGGCGCTCGGATATCGATGACCTCAACGCCGGCCTCGACCGCAGCGGTGCGGCGCTCAGGACACCGGCCAAGACTCGATCGACGGCTCGATTGACCATGCGTTTGACGGCTCGATTCGCGACTCGATCCCATCAATCGGCCAGCGTCCGATCTGCCGCTGCCGAGCGGCGGATGAAGTGCGCATCGCAGCCCCGGTCTCATCCGTACAAATCCGGGCTTTGCGGGCACGGAGCTAACCACCCGTTCACCATGACGATGAATGCCGCCGCTCTCTCCGCAAAATCGTTCACCCCTCAAGTTCCCTTATACCATTGCCCCTTAGTCATGCCTGTGGGGACGGCCGTCGATGCCATGCGGATGATGGCACCCAGTGTAAGTAGACAGTAACGCGTATGAACGCTGCTCGTATCGTAGTCCTGACCATCGCCCTCAGTGCCGGCGGCGTCGCCGCCTATCTCGCTCGGGGGTCAGATGGCAAACATGCTCCAGCCGAACCGGTTGCGCAGTTGCCGACCACGGAAATCCTGGTTGCAAAGGGCGACATCAGCCTTGGCCACGCGGTCAAGCCCGAGGATCTGCAATGGCAGAGCTGGCCAGCCGCAAGCGCCAGCAGCAATCTGATCAGCCGCGCCAACCGGGCCGAAGCCATCCGGGAGATTTCGGGCTCGATCGCGCGCGCCCCCTTCATCGCCGGCGAGCCGATCCGCGAGCAGAAGCTGGTCAAGGCCGACGGGTCGGGTTTCATGGCCGCGATCCTGCCGACCGGCTTCCGGGCCGTCTCGACCGAGATTACGCCGGAGACCGGCGCCGGCGGCTTCATCCTGCCGAACGACCGCGTCGATGTGATCCTTTCCCGGCGCGACAGGAATCCGGACAAGGGAGGAGCTGATGTCGTCAGTTCCGAAATCATCCTGACCAACATCCGCGTGCTCGCGATCGATCAGGCCCCCAAGGAAAAAGAGGGCATGAACGCGCTCGTCGGCAAGACGGCCACCCTCGAGTTGAAGCCCGAACAAGCCGAGACGCTGGCCCGTTCGCGCCAATCCGGCACGCTGTCGCTGGCGCTGCGCAGCATCACGGACGTCAACACGGTCGAGAGCGACGGACAGGCCCAGAAGGTGGGCTCGAATATCAACGTGGTTCGCTACGGCGTTGCGAACCAGGCGACGGCACAGAAGTGACCGAAAGGACGCGGGTTATGAAGAGGGGAAATCAGTCAGCGATGCGAACGGTTGCGGTCGGCGCCTTGTTGTTTTCGGCCATCGCTACGCTGACGCTCGGCTCGCTGGCGCCTGTCGGGGCGGCCGAGCCCGACAGGGAATTGGCCAGGCAATTGTCCAGGGACACTGTCGACGATCCGGTGGCGACCTCGGCCATCGCTCCGGCCAAGACGCGCTTTCTTTCGCTCGGTGTCGGCAAGTCGGTGGTCGTCGATCTGCCGCGCGACGTCAAGGACATGCTGGTGGCCGATCCCAAGATCGCCAATGCCGTCATCCGCTCGGCGCAACGCGCCTATATCATCGGCACCGCTGTCGGCCAGACCAACGTGGTGTTCTTCGATGCCGACGGGCAGCAGGTCGGCTCCTATGACATCGCGGTCAAACGCGACCTCAACGGCGTGCGAGCGGCGTTGAGGCAAACGCTACCGGGAATCCAGATCGACGGCGTCGGCGAAGGCGTGATCCTGACCGGCTCGGTATCGAGCCCGGTCGAGGCCCAGCAGGCCGGCGAACTCGCCGCACGCCTGGTCGGCGGCGCCGACAAGGTCGTCAACTCCATCGCCGTGCGCGGGCGCGACCAGGTGATGCTGAAGGTCAACGTTTCGGAAGTGCGACGCGACATCATCAAGCAGATGGGCGTCGACCTCAGCGCGAGCATGAACTACGGCACCGCGGTCGTGAACTTCAACAACAACAATCCGTTCACCGCCTACGGCCGCCCGCTGGTTTCCGAAAACGGTCTTTCCGCCTCGAGCGTTCTGAAGGGACTGCCCACGGTCACCGCGACGATGCGCGCGATGGAAAGCGCCGGCGTGGTGCGCACGCTCGCCGAGCCGAACCTGACCGCGATATCAGGCGAGTCCGCCACCTTTATCGCTGGCGGCGAATTTCCGATCCCGGCCGGTTATTCCTGCGATCCGGTCACGCATGTCTGTACGACCCAGATCCAGTACAAGAAATTCGGTATCTCGCTCAACTTCACCCCGGTGGTGCTGAGCGAGGGGCGGATCAGCCTCCGGGTGATGACGGAAGTCTCCGAACTGTCGAACGACAACGCCATCACGTTCAACTTCAACGGTAACTCGCAGACCATTCCCGCGATCAGGACGCGTCGCGCCGAGACCACGCTGGAAATCCCGTCCGGCGGTTCGATGGCGATGGCCGGATTGATCCAGCAGCAGACCAAGCAGGCCGTCAACGGATTGCCGGGCGCCAACCAGATCCCGATCCTCGGCGCCCTCTTCCGCAGCCAGGACTTCGTCAACAACGAGACCGAACTGATGGTCCTCGTCACACCCTATGTGGTGCGGGCGGTTGCCCAGAAGGAATTGTCACGCCCCGATGACGGGTTTGCGCCGGCATCCGACTCCCAATCGGTGCTGCTCGCCCGCATCAACCGGATCTACGGCCTCACCGCCCGCGTCGGGCCGGTCGGCGCCTATGAGGGCAATTTCGGTTTCATCATTGATTGAGCCGGCAAGAGAGACGGCGCGGCTGCACCGACGGGGACGAGGGACACAACGATGACAACCCAGACAAGGCTCGATCGCCGGCACAGTTGGCGACTGCTCGCGACGCTCATCGGCCTGTCGGCAGCCCTCGGGGCCTGCCAGCAGACCACCGAGATCGTGACCGCGACCGTTCCCACCGACTATCGCCTGCGTCATCCGATCGCGATCAAGGAAGCCAATCGCTCGATCGTCATATTCGTCGGTCAGGCGCGCGGCGGTCTCTCCGCTCCGCAGCGCACCGACGTGATGGGACTGGCG
Source organism: Hyphomicrobiales bacterium (assembly GCA_017305715.1). Taxonomy (GTDB): domain Bacteria; phylum Pseudomonadota; class Alphaproteobacteria; order Rhizobiales; family Xanthobacteraceae; genus Bradyrhizobium. The sequence continues at coordinate 161,724 of JAFKKG010000009.1, forward strand.
CAGACCTGGGTGCGCGAAGGTACCGGCGCGATCGTCGCCGACGTCCCGGTCAACACCGCCAACGCACGTGCGGCCTCCGCGACCTACCGGGAAATCCGCTCGGTCCTGGCCGCCGGCGGCGTGCCGTCGAGCGCTATTACGCTGCGCCAATACCAGCCGGACGACATCCGGACGCTTCCGACCATCCGGCTGAGCTATCCGAAGATTTCAGCGGTGGCAGGCCCTTGCGGCCTGTGGCCGGAGGATCTTGGGCCGAGCCTTCAGGACACCGGCTACAATGAAAACCGGCCGTACCACAATTTCGGCTGCGCCACCCAGCGCAACCTCGCCGCCATGATCGATAACCCGGCGGATCTCGAGCAGCCGCGGCCCGAAACACCCGCCTACACGCCGCGGCGCAATATTGCCTTCGACAAGTACCGCAAGGGCATTTCGACCGCGACGACCTATCCAGAATCCGAAAAAGCCAAACTGAGCGACACAGGCAAATGATCAGCCGGACCCGAAAAGACGCCGACGAAGAGCGCGACCACTCTCATCCCGAAGAATATATCTCGCCGGCGCCGCGCGTGTCGGTGCAGGCGTTCTGCGCCACCGACGCCACCGCCACGACGGTGCGCGCGGCCAGCGAAGACCGCCGCCTCGGCAAGGTTCATCTGTCCGTTCACATGGGCGGCATCGCCGCCGCCATCGATACCTATCACAAGGCTCCGACCCCGAACGTGATCATGCTGGAAACCGAAGGCTCCAGCGACATGCTCGATGGCCTCGACGAACTTGCCACCGTCTGCGATGCCGGGACACGGGTCGTCGTGATCGGCAGCGCCAGCGATGTCACGCCCTATCGCGAACTCGTCCGCCGCGGTATCAGCGACTACGTCGTCGGACCGGTCGCACCGCTCGATGTCGTCCGCACCATCTGCAGCCTGTTCTCGTCGTCGGAATCGGTCGCCCTCGGCCGGATCGTCGCCGTCGTCGGCGCCAAGGGCGGCGTCGGTTCATCCACGGTCGCGCATAACGTCGCCTGGTCGATCGCGCGCGATCTGGCGCTGGATTCCGTCGTCATCGACCTCGATCTGGCGTTCGGCACCGCCGGCCTCGACTACAACCAGGACCCGATCCAGGGGATCGCCAACGCGGTGTTCCAGCAGGATCGACCCGACAGCGCCCTGATGGAGCGCCTGCTCTCCAAATGTTCCGACCGTCTCAGCCTGCTGGCTGCACCTGCCACGCTGGAACAGGTCTATGATTTCGGTGCCGACGCCTTCGATGCGATTTTCGATACGCTGCGCCTGACCACGCCCTGCATCGTGCTCGACGTGCCGCATCAATGGTCGGCCTGGACCAAGCGCGCGCTGGTCGGTGCGGATGACATCCTGATCGTCGCCGAGCCTGATCTCGCCAACATGCGCAACGCCAAGAACATGTTGAACGTGTTGAAGGCCGCCCGACCCAACGACCGGCCCCCGCTCTATTGTCTCAATCAAGTCGGGATGCACAAGCGCCCGGAAATCACCCCGCGCGAATTCGCCAAGGCGATCGAGAGCCAGCCGATCGCGACCATCCCGTTCGATTCAAAGATGTTCGGCACCGCGGCCAATAATGGCCAGATGATTCAGCAGATCTCCGCCAGCCATCGCACCACCCTGATGTTCCAGCAGATGGCGCAACGCCTGACCGGTCACGCCGTGACGAAGAAGCTGCACAACCCGCTGCTGGCGCCGATCATGCCGATCATCGACAAATTGCGCGCCGGCGGACGCCGGTAAGTCGCCGGAGTTCGCGAACGGGTCGCTCCCGCGCCCGTTCGTCGAGGGTCAATCGGAGCGTTTTGAAGACGCGATGGGCAGCTTGTCCATCTGGGCGCGCGCATTCTCTTTCGGCGACAGCATCTGATTCAACTGCGCGACATTCGCCGCGCCCTCCGCGGGCGGCAGGTCCGCCCTGGCGATCTTTTCAGCTTCCGCCATGTTGCCGCGCAGGCCGACCACCAGCGCCAGATTGGCGCGCACGCGCGGATCGTTGCCCGCACGGCTGTGGGCGCGCCGCAACGTCTCCTCGGCCATCGGCAGATCCTTTGACAGCACATACGACAGAGCGAGGTTGGACAGCACCGCCGGTTCGTCCGGCGTGATCCTCAACGCGCTTGAATAATATTGCCGCGCTTCTTCAAACCGGCCGAGTTGATCGAGGACGGCCCCTTGCGCCGAGAGTATCCGCCAATCCGGATTGTCCGGGCTGTGGGCGCGGCCGAGCACGTCGAAGGCCTGCTGGAAATTGCCATTGTCAGCCAGCGCGCGGCCATAACCGGCGAGCAATGCCTTGTTGTCGGAATTGGCGATCGTGGCCTGCTCCAGCACGGCAACCGCCTGCGCCTTCTGCCCGGTGGCGCGCAGCGCCTTGCCATACCGCAAGGCCGCCTCGGCATCCCTGGGGTTGGCGCGATAACGCTCGGCGGTGAGGTCAACGTCGCGGCGCGGGTCGGCGGACCGGCTGGTTTCAGCCTTGTCACCCAGCGAGCCCGTCACGTCAGACGAGGTGAGCTGGCAGCCGCCAAGCCCCAATGCCAGAATCACTGTTGAACCAGTCAGCGCGAAAGTTCGCGTTGAAACAGATGGTTGTAGCAATTTCTGGAACATTTACTGGACCTGCATCGGCGGCTGTCCAGAATGCTCACAGCTTAACCCTAAATTCGGGTTAAGCAGCGCTGCTATGCGGTAACCGGCGACCGGGTGTGGGTCGACAACCGGCCGCGGTCGTCAACCCCGGGCAACGGGCGCGGGGCGTTCGCCTCAATCGACGAATTGCGCGCCGAGTTCGCAGCCGATCCGCCATGCCAGCCTGCATTGGCGCGGCCGCTGGCCGGTCGAGAAAATCACGGTGAATTCCGACGGAATCTCCGGATATTCGGCGATGATCTTCACTCCGCCATCCGACACGTCGGTGATCATGCAGTCGCGCGGCAGTCCGCCGGTCCCGAACTGTATCTTCGCAAAGTTTCTGCACACACGACGTTCGCTTCTGCGGCGATTGGCTAACATCACTACCCCTGGCCCTGATCGAGAAAATTCATCGATAGTCGTTCCGGTTTACAGAAGAATCGTTGGAATTGACCTACCGGAACCGGTCGCAATGTAATCGAAGTCTAACGGCTGTTTTCGAGCTCTGGTTACGCTGCGCTGGCCGCTGCGCCGGACTCCAGCAATTTTCAGCAAATTCAAGGGTTGATCCGCGGTCTTTTGGCGATAGCCTGACTCCTCGACTCGCGTTGCCGGAAGCTGACGAGCATGGGAACCATGGTTCTTCTCGACCTGATGGGCGGCGTCGCGCTGCTGCTGTGGGGCCTGCACATGGTTCACAGCGGCATCCTGCGCGCGTTCGGCCCTGACCTGCGTCTTCTGCTGGCGAAGGGGCTCAGCAACCGCTTCACCGCCTTCGCAGCCGGCCTTGGTTTGACCGCCCTGCTCCAGAGCAGCACCGCGACCGCGCTGATCACGAGTTCGTTCACGTCGGAAGGCCTGGTCAGGCTGGTGCCGGCGCTCGCCATCATGCTCGGCGCCAATGTCGGCACCACGCTGATCGTGCAAATCCTGTCGTTCAATATCGCAGCCGTGGCCCCGGTCCTGTTCATCATCGGCCTGGTCGCCTTCCGCAGCGGACCGCGCTCGCGCATCAAGGACATCGGCCGCGTCGCGATCGGGCTCGGCTTGATGCTGCTGGCGCTGCACATCCTGCTCGACACGCTGGCGCCGGCCGAAAACGCGCCGGGCGCACGCGTGTTCATGAGCGCCATCACCGGCGATCCCGTGCTGTGCATCGTCGTCGGCGCGGTGGTGACCTGGGTGGTGCATTCCAGCGTCGCCAGCGTGCTGCTGGTGATGTCGCTGGCATTTGCGCATTTCATTACTCCGACAGCCGCATTGGCGCTGGTGCTCGGCGCCAATCTCGGCAGCGCGATCAACCCGATCTTCGAGGGTTCCCGCCGCGACAACCCCGCCAGCTACCGGCTACCGCTCGGCAACCTCGCCAACCGGGTGATCGGCGTCCTGCTGGTGGCGCCGTTCCTGAACCCGATCGCGGCGCAGTTGCAATCATGGCAACCCGATTTGGCCAAGGCGACCGCGCTGTTCCATATCGCCTTCAACGCCGTGACCGCGGCCCTCTTCATCGGCCTGCTCGACGGCCTGGCGCGGCTGCTGAAAAAATGGCTGCCGACACGCGTCCAGGAGACCGATCCGCTACGGCCGCGCTATCTCGACGAGAGCGCGCTGGAAACCCCGTCCCTCGCGCTGGCCGACGCCGCGCGGGAAACCTTGCATATGGGCGACCACGTCGAGGTCATGCTGCGCAAGGTGATGGCGGCGATGATGACCAATGATCGGACGCTGGTCGATCAGGTTTCCCAGATGGACAACAGCGTCGACAGCCTGGACGAGGCGATCAAGCTCTATGTCACCAAGCTCACCCGCGGCAGCCTCGACGAGCGCGAGGGGCACCGGGCGATGGAAATCGTCTCCTTTGCCATCAACCTCGAGCATATCGGCGACATCATCGACAAGAATCTGAGCGAGCTTGCGACCAAGAAGATCAAGCGCCGCTTCCAGTTCTCGGCCGAGGGCGCTGAAGAGCTCTCCGCCTTCCACAAGCGCACGATGGATTCCCTGCGGATCGCGTTCGGCGTCTTCATGTCGGGCGACGTCAACGAGGCGCGCAAGCTGCTGGCCGAGAAGGCGGCGCTGCGCAACACCGAGATCGCCGCCACCGAGCGGCATCTCGACCGGCTGCGCGAGGGCCGCCCCGAGACCATCGAGACCACCTCGCTGCACCTCGACGTGCTGCGCGATCTCAGGCGGATTCACTCCCACATCTGCTCGGTGGCCTACCCCGTGCTCGACGCCGCCGGCGAACTGGCCGCCTACCGCAGTGCCGAAACTGGTTTGGCCACGCTGCCCACGCCGGTGCCCGGCCGCGGCTAACGATCAGCGATCCAAGGTCTTGGAGGCCTGGCCGCGGTTCTTCACGATCAGCATGATGTTCCGGATGTAGATGACGGTCGCCAGCGACTGACCGATGATGATGACGGGCTCGCGCTTGGCGATGCCGTAGATCAGCGTCATCATCCCGCCGCCCATCGAGAAGAACCAGAACGCCATCGGAACCACGCTCTGTCCGGCACGCTCGCTCGAAATCCACTGCACCAGGAAGCGTGCGGTGAACAGCAATTGCGCGACCAGGCCGAAGGCCAGCCAGAAATCGAACTTGGCGACGAAGACGTCGTAAAGATAATCGCCGAGCGCCTGCCCGTATTGAATCAGCATCAGACCACCTCGGTCGCAACGGGCGTCGGCTTCTTGCGACGGATCAGCCACCAGACGCCGGCAAGATCCATGATCCCGATCCATAGCCGGTCGAAGAAGCCATAATTGGATACGCCGGAATGGCGCGGACGATCGATCACATCGACGTAGGCGATGTCGAAACCTTCACGGCGCACCAGCGCGGGCAGGAAGCGATGCAGCCCGTCGAAATAGGGCATCGAAAGGAACACCTCGCGTGGAAACGCTTTCAACCCGCAGCCGGTATCACGGGTGCCGTCGCTCAGAATTTTCTTGCGCACGCCGTTGGCGATTTTCGACTGCAGCTTCTTGAATCCGGTGTCCTTGCGTCCGACCCGCTGGCCGGCGGCAAGGCCGACGCGGCCGTGACCGCTTTCGACCGCCGCGATCAGATTGGGTAGAAACGCCGGATTGTTCTGACCGTCGCCGTCGAGCGTCGCCACGATGGCGCCACGCGCCGCGCGGACGCCGCTGCGCACCGCTGCCGACTGCCCGGAGGATTTTTCATGCCGGAGCTGCCGGAGGTGGCCATGCACCTTCATCATCGCTGCCAGCCGTTCGGCGGTGGCATCGGTCGAGCCGTCATTGACATAGATGATTTCGTAGACCCAGCGGCCATCCAGCGCGGCGGTGATTTCCGCAATCAGCGGCGCGACGTTTTCGGCCTCGTTGCGCACGGGCACAACGATGGATACGGCCACCGCGGCTTGGTCGGAAGAAGTCAAATCGGCTCTCGTTGCTTGAATCGGCGTGGACTGAGGTGGTTTTGGGGCGAATAAGGCGTGAATTGGCTCGCGTCGGCCCAAAGCCGGAACCGGTTCGTCAGGCGCTTCGCGGCGTCCGCTTTTATGGGGCGAACGCGCCCCGGGCAACCCTTTTGAGGCGTCCAGACGAGGGCCCAACCAGCGGCACGATCGTGCCGTCCTGGTGGATCGCAAAGCCGAGCCGCCGGGCTGCGAACCAGTAGCGCACGAACAACGCGCCGATGGTGCCGACCAGCGCGCCCGCGACCACGTCGCTGGGGTGATGCGCCAGCAGCACCAGGCGGGTGGCGCAGATCACGAGGGCATAGACCAGCATTACGATCCGCGCCCCCGGCCACAACGCCGACACGGCGAAGGCCAGCGCGAAAGCGCAGGTCGCATGGCCTGATGGAAAGCTCGAATAGGCGCCCGTTCCCGCGAAATGCGAAAAATGGAACACGTTGCCTTCGCCGCCGACGAACGGGCGGCCGCGGCCGACGCACCATTTGATCACTTCGGTGATCAGCGTCGACACCAGCACGGCGCAAAACAGGAACTGCAAGCGCGTGCCGAGACCGAGCAGCAGCGATCGCTGAATTCCCCGGAATGCGGGGGCTGCAATCGCAACCGCGATCAGCAGCACGCCCAGTGCCGCCAGCACATATTCATCCTTGCCGAAATCGGTGAGAATCCGCATCCACCACAGCGAGGGCGTGCCCCGCTTCGGCATCTGGCCGATTTCCCACGCATCGAGCACGAACATCAACGCGATGATGGCCACGCCAAGGCCGGCCGCCAGCAGCAAAGCGTGACGCGCCGCCCGGCGCGCCGCCTCGGCCCGCCGCGAATGCGACGGCGTGCGCACGAGCTGGGCCAGCGAGCGCCACCCCAGCACTAGAAAGCGCGAAACATAGTTTTGGGTTTCGGGAAGCGCGGTCGGCGTTGCCATCTTACTCGGTGCCTTCGGAACGGAAGATCGCAATCGAAACCGCCTTGCCCTGCGAGATATTGTAGCCCTCGATCCGCGTTGCCACGTTGTAGCGCAGCCCGATGGCTTCGGCGCGCTGGACAAAACTGCGCTCGGTACGCGATTCCACCAGCGCAAAGCGGCAGGTGCCCTGCCCCAGGAAATCCGCGGCCCCCGATCCGTCGGTCAACAGCGTCCCCGTCCCGGCCATGAACACCAGACTGGGTTCGTGGAAACCGGCCGCCGCCGCTTTCGGTCCGACGCAGACGACGTTGCGCAGCGCGCGCGCGATCCCCGCGCTCGGAAACAATGTGGTCAGCGACGGCAACACGATGCCATAGACCGCGATCGCGAGGCACATTGCGGCGAACACCGCGTTCAGCAGCGATCGCTCGGCGCGGCTCTCCTCGAACAGCCACCACGCGATCAGGCCGAAGATCATCGCCGCTGCCAGCACCGGCCATGCCGGAAACACCGGCTGGTGCGTCAGCTTGATCGCGCCGACGATGGCGATCACGGCCGTGCCGGCGGGGATCACGAACCACCAGGCCGCACCACGCATCAGCCAGGAGCGCGACAGCACGCGGCGCTCCAGCGCACCGACCGTGAGGATCGCGATCGCCGGATAGAGCGGCAACACGTAATGCGGCAGCTTGGTGAGCACGAGCTCGAACACGATCCAGGACGGGATCAGCCAGGCCAGCAGATATTGCGCGCCGGGCTCGCGCCGGGCCCGCCATACCGCAGGCGCCGCCATTCCCGCCAGCGGCGCGCCGGGCCAGAACGTGACCCAGAACAGCAGCAGATAGAGGCCGGGCGGTGCGCCATGGGACTCCTGCGCCGCGAGCTTGCTCAGCATGTCGCCGCCGAGCGAATTGGTGAAGAACGCATCGCCCGCGCGCCAGAAAATCGCGACGAACCACGGCAGCACCAGCACCAGCATCCACATCAGGCCCCAGACCGGGCGCAGGCGCCAGAGCCAGGCCGCCGACCGGTCGAGGATCGCCAGCAGCGCGATCGTCAATCCGACGAACATCAGGATCAGCGGGCCCTTGAGCAGGATGCCGCCGGCCAACGCGGTCCAGAAGATCGCGGGCGACGACCACGGCGGATGCACGGGATCTTCGCCGCGCTGCCAGGACAGATAGACGCGCGCCATCGCCCCCATCGCGGCGACGACTGACAGCAGCAGCATGGCGTCGGTCTTGGCCAGCCGCGCTTCGGCGCCGAGCAGCACGCAACTGGCCATCAGGAGCGCCGACAAGGCGGCCCCTTGCCGGGTGACGAAGGCGAGCGCCGTCCAGTAGGTCAGCAGGACCGCGCCGATGGCGCCGATCAGGGAAGGCACGCGATAGAGCCAGATGCGCAGCTCTGCCCGCGGCACGCCGAGCTTCGAGGCGGTTTCGACCGCGGCGGCCTGCAACCAGTAGATGCCAACCGGCTTCTTGTAGCGGACATCGTCCTGAAAGCGGATATCGACGAATTCGCCGCTTTCGACCATCTGCTTGGTGGCCTGGGCAAACCGTGCCTCGTCGCGGTCGATCGCCGGAATCGTGAAGAAACCGGGCACGAAAAGCACGATGGCGCACAGCGTCAGGAAGATGATGGCGCGGAAATGGCTTGATGTGGCGAAGTCGAACGCGGCGAGCAGCCTGCGGCTGGAATTCGCAGGTTTCACAGACTGTTGGCCTGCTCCAAATCGCCGGGGTTGCAAGGTTTCAACCATCTTGTTCGCATACGATGAAACCGCACTGCAAACAACACCACAGTTCCCGCTATCTGGCGGTGTCCCCGGCTCCCTGATCCGTCAAATTGCACCGATCATTGCACCCGGATGACCACCGTGTCGGCGGCCCCGGTGGCGTCGATCACCGTCAGGCGCGCAAAGCCTGGTCCGGGCGGGTCGACCAGGCGCTGGCGCCGGCTGTCGATTTCACCGACCGAGATGCCGTTCACCAGCATGGTGAGTGGCAGCACACCGCCGGCGACCTTGACCGGCATCGCCGAGAATCGGCCGTCGTTGGAACGGTCGACGTCGATCCGCGACCCGTTCAACGGGAACTGGATCCGCGGCGCCTGGTCGCTGCCGGTCCGTACCAGTTCGCCGACGGGACGGAAGCGCCGCAGCGGCACCGGAAGCTTGGCATTGCCGGCGATCAGCGCGCCCTTGGGCGGCTTGGGGAGCGCAGCCGGGATCTTGCCGGTACGGGCAAAGGCATCGAACAGGATGGGCGCGGCGGCGGTGCGGCCGACCAGCCCGGCCACCGGCGCGCCGTCGGGACGTCCGACCCACACGCCGATCGTGATGCGGCCGTCGAAGCCGACCGACCACGCATCGCGGTAGCCGTAGCTGGTGCCGGTCTTGAAGGCGATCCGGTTGTGCACGCCGTTTTCCGGCGGCGGGGTGCCGAGCAGGACATTGCCGACCTGCCAGGCCGCCGCCTGATCCATCAGCCGCATCGGCTCGCGATCGCCCTTGGCGAGCATGATCTCGCGCAGCGGTCTTGTACTGCCGAGCCGCGCCAGCCCCGCATAGAGCTGTGCCAGATCCTGCAAGGTCACGCCGACGCCGCCAAGCCCCATCGCAAGGCCCGGCGCTTCATCCTTCGGCAGCACGAGATTGCCGCCGGCCTGCTTCAGGCGCGACGACAACCGGCTGGCGCCGACACGGTCGAGCAGCGCGATCGCGGGAACGTTCAGCGACAATTGCAGCGCCTTGCGCACCGGCACCGTGCCCTGAAACGTCATGTCGAAATTTTCCGGCGCGTAGGAGCCGAAGCGGATCGGACGATCGTCGATCAGGCTTTCCGGGTGCACAAAACCGTCTTCGAAGGCGAGGCCGTAGATGAAGGGTTTCAGCGTCGATCCCGGCGAGCGCACGGCGCGGGTCATGTCGACCTGCCCGGCGCGTCGTTCGTCGAAATAATCCGACGAGCCGACCCGCGCCAGCACGTCGCCGCTTTCATTGTCGACCGCAATCATCGCCACCGAAATGTTAGGTCCCTGCGCAATCGCGCGGTCCCGCGCCAGCGCCTCCAGTGTCTTCTGCAAGCCCGCATCGAGCGTCAACTTGATGACCGGCATATCCTTCACCGTCGCCATCGACTGGTCGGAGGAATGCGGCGCCAGGATCGGCATCGGCTTGCGCAGCCGCGGCACGATAACGGCCCTGGCCTGGGCCGCGTCCTCCGGCGACACGCGATCCTCGTCCACCATGCGCGCGAGCACGCGGTCGCGGGCGGCGCGCGCCACGTCGGGATGACGGTCGAGGCGGCGAGTCTCCGGCGATTGCGGCAGCGCCACCAGCAGCGCCGATTCCGCCAGCGACAGCCGCTTCGGCTCCTTGCCGAAATAGCCGAGCGACGCGGCGCGAATGCCTTCGAGGTTGCCGCCGAACGGCGCCAGCGCCAGATAGAGATCGAGGATCTGGTCCTTGCTCAACTGCCGCTCGATCTGGACCGCGCGGACCATTTGGCGCAGCTTGGCGTAAACCGAGCGCTCGCGGCGCGGCTCCATCAGCCGCGCCAATTGCATCGTGATGGTCGAACCGCCGGAGACGATGTGACCGCGCGTTGCGAGCTGGAGTGCGGCGCGGCCGAGCGCCAGCGGATCAACGCCGTGGTGATCGTAGAAGCGGCGATCCTCATAGGCCAACAGCAGCTTGAGATAGCCGGGGTCGACGCCGGTTCTGGCATCGACCGGCAGCCGCCAACGGCCGTCGGCCATCGCATAGGCGCGCAGCAGCTTGCCGTTGCGGTCGACAATCGAGGTCGAGACCTTGCGTGCTTGTTCGAGCGGCAGCGGCCCGAGCGAGGCGACCCAGCCGGCGAACGTGCCGGCGATCATCAGGCTGGCGACGGCTGATGTCGCCGCCGCCTTCCTGATCCATCGCCAGCGCCCCCGAGGACGCTGCGCTATGGCCCCCGTGTCACTCATTTCGCCGAACGGACCTCCACCGTGCCGGTGCCGGAGCGGCCGTAGCGCGAGGGATTGTACATGTCCTCGACATAGGCCTGCGGCAGAACGTATTTGCCTGGCGAAACCGCGCGCACGACATAGGCGACGGTGAACACCGCCGCGTCGTCGCTGGCGCGATCGATCGCCGCCGTGAAGCGGTCATCGCGGAACTCGGTATTTTCCGGCTCCTCGCCATCCTCGATCCAGTCCAGCGTGCCGCTGTCGCCGGACGAGACCAGCTTCGGGTTGTCGATCTCGAGCCCTGCGGGAAGATAATCGGACACCATGATGTGCCCGAATTCCGGCTTGGCTTCGGTGATCTTCAGCACCACCGCGAAGCGATCGTTCTGCTTGGCTTTGCTGATATCGGCGGGCTTGCCGTCGAGCGTGAAGTAATTGCGCTCGATCTTGAAGCCGTTCGAGGCCGCGGGCTCCGGCGTGATCGGCGAACCCGAGACCGAGACCACCGCCTGCAGCGGCGCATCGCCGGTGTTGGTGATCTTGACCGGCTTGCCCACCATCTGTTCGGCCTTGTAGCTGCGATAGGCTGCCGTCTTGATCGGCGAACCATCGATATCGAGCGCCATCGTCTCCTTTGACAGCGCGCGCGAGGCCAGCACCAGCCAGGCGTTTTCCTGGGTCGACGTGTAGGGCGAAAGGCCCCGTGCCACTTCGACCCGCTGCACGGCCTGTGTCAGCGTCGCCTTGGGGGCATTGCCCTCACTGGCGAGCGACACCAGCGCCGCGGCATCGCGCAACGCCGAGCCATAATCGACCCGGCCGAACTCGATCACGGGCTTCGGCGCCAAGGCGTCGAGCGCTGCGCCATAGACGCGCTCCGCCCTCGCCTTGTCGCCGACCAAAGCCAGCGCCGCCGCCAGTTGCGATTTTGCAATCGGCGTTGCCAGATTGTTCAGCTTGGTGTCGGCGAGATAGCGCAGGTCGCCGATCGGGGCGGCGCCGTTGCGCGCGAGCACGTAAAGGCCGTAAGCCAGATCGCGGCCGCCGTCCTTTTCTGGTTCATTGGCGTTGACCACGGAATTGCGGATCCGATCCAGCGCGCTCTTGAACAGCACGTCCGGCACCACAAAGCCCTTTTCACGGGCGCGGGTCAGGAAGTCGGTCACATACGCGTCGAGCCAGGCGTCATCGCCGCCGGCCGACCACAGGCCGAACGAACCGTTCGAGCCCTGGCGCGCCAGCAGTCGCTCGATGGCGTCACGGATGCGCTGATCGACCGCGGTGTCCATGGCCAGATGCGCCCCCGCCGCGAGGTCGTTGACATAGAGCAACGGCATCGCGCGGCTGGTGATCTGCTCCGAACAGCCATGGGGATAGCGATCCAGCGCTTTCAGGATGGTTGCAGCATCGAGCGCCGTCGACAGACTGACGGAGAGTGATACGCTGCCGGTCCCCGACACCAGGTCGGAGAACATGTCCGACGTCAGCGTCAGGCTCTCGCCCTTGGCCAGGGTCCGGATCGAGCGCCGCGCCAGGATCTGCGTCGCCGCCTTGACGTCGAGCGCGTAGTGCCGCGCCAGCGTGAGCCCGTTGGGACCCTTGATGTCGACATCGAGATTGGCGGTCCCGGCGCCGCCGGCATCGATTGCCAGCGCCATCGAGGTCCGCTGCCTGGCGGCGAGTTTCACCGTCGTGGTGGGATTGCCGGTCACTTTTACCGGCCCCGTCGTCTTGACGTTGATGGTGTAGTCACCGGGCGCGCCTTCGACATTGTCGAGATCGAAACTCATGGTGCCGCGGTCGCCATTGAGCAGGAAGCGAGGCAGCGTCGCGGTCAGCACCACGGGATCGCGGACGGTCACGTCGGTCGTGGCGCGTCCCAGCCTGGTCGAACTCCAGGCCACCGCCATGACGCGGGCGGTGCCGGCGAACTCCGGGATGTCAAAACTGATCTCGGCGGACCCGTCGGGGCCGACCGTGACGATGCCGGAATAGAGCGCCAACGGTGTTTGCGTGGGCGGCGAACCCTGCAGTTCGGCGCCGGCGGAATCGCCGCCGGTCTTGAGCTGGCCGCGCGTGCCCTGCATGCCGTCGATCAGCTGCCCATAGAGGTCGCGGATTTCGGAGGTCAGGCGGCGCTGGCCGAGATAGTAATCATCCGGCGCCGGCGGCTTGTAGTTGGTCAGATTGAGAATGCCGACATCGACCGCGGCGACCACGATCTTGGCGTCTTCGCCGGGATTGAGCCCGCCGAGCTTGACCGGGATCTTGAGCGCGGTCCCGGGACGTACCAGCGGCGGCGGCGACAGCGCGATGTCGAGCGTGCGGGCCTTCTTGTCGATGCCGAACCATTTCAGGCCGATCGCCCGGCCAGGCATCCGCAAGGCTGCCGCATCGAGCGGACGGCGCAGGGTCGCCAGCACATAGGCACCGGTGCCCCAATCTTTGCCGACGGTGAGCTTGACCTGCTGGGTGCCTTCCTTGACGTCCACGGTCTGGGTCGTCAGCAGGCGGTCGCCGAGCACGTTGACGGTAAGCTTGCCGGCCGAGCGGGCATTGACCGACACCACCAGGGTATCGCCGGAGGCGTATTCCGGCTTGTCGATCGAGGTTTCCAGGAGATCGGGGGTGTCGGCGCTGCCGTCCGAATACCAACCGACGTCGAACTGCACCGATGTGACCGGCCCGTCCGCCTCTGCTGATTTGACGTCGAGGCGATAGCGACCGGGCTGCGGCGCCAGCGATACCCGCGCCGCCTTGTCGGCTGACAGCGTCAGGTCGCCATCGGCAACGCGGCTGGTCGACTTGACCGGCTCATATTCCCAGGACGAATTCTGGCGATACCATTGGTAGCGGGATTCCATCTTCAGGAGTTCGTAGCGCAGGCCGTCACGCGGCAATTGCCTGCCGTCGGGGGCGACGAACACCACGTCGAATTCCGCCTTGTCGCCCTCGGCGACGCTCTTGTCGCCGAACAACGGCTTGATGCCGATCAGATTGGTCGTGGGCGCCACGGGAAGCACCAGCTTGCGCTCGACCGCGCGGCCGCCGGCTTCCGCCATGCGGATGAATATCTGGGCCTCCTGCGGGCGGGTCGAGGTCGGCGCCTTGGCCAGCGAGACCGGGAACGTCGCGACGCCATTGGCGTCGGCCTCGGGCAGGTTCTCGATCGGGGTGCGCTCGTTGCTGGCGGTCTCCTCGTCGGCTACACCGAACTTGTAGCCGGGATAACCGGGCCGGCCGGAAGCCGCCGGCGCGACCAGCATGTCGCCTTCGAGCTGCAAGCCGGAAGCCGGCGCGCCGTACAGGAAGCGTCCGTCGACCTTAAGTTCCACTGGAACTTCAGCTTTGATCAGCTTCTCCTTGCTGGAGATGCTGAATTCAATCCGTTCGGGGATGTAATCCTCGACCATGAAGGTGGTTTCGCCGACCGAAGTCCCCTTCGGGTCGGTGAAGGCGCGCACCCGCCAAGTCCCGGTCGGGACCGCGGAATTCAGCGGGACCACCATGCTGCGGCCGCCGGCGCCCTGGTCGGGCAGCACGGCGCGGCGGAATTCGACGCCGTCCGGTCGCTCGATCACCAGCGTCAGCGGGCCGCCGGACATCGCATTGCCCTGCCCGTCGCGCAGCAGCGCGGTGAGGTAAACGGTCTCGGTCGAGCGATAGACGCCGCGCTCGGCATAGACGAAGGCGTCCGCGCCCGCAGGCACCACCCGGCCGGACACGCCGCGGTCGGTGAGGTCGAACGCGTTGGTTTTCAGGCTCAGGAAGGCGTAATCCGACTTCTCGCTCATCACCGTCAGCAAGGCCGGCGACAGCCCGCCCTCGCCGCGGGCCAGACCAGCTTCGAACAGCACGTGGCCGGAATCATCGGTCTTGCGGGTCGCCAAAATTTCGTTGTTGCGGGCGACCAGCTTCACCTCGGCTTTGCCGACGGCTTCGGTCGATGCCAGCGAATTGACGAAGACGTGGACGCCGTCGTTGCCGGAAAATGCCGACAGGCCCATGTCCGAGACGATGAACCATTGCGTCGCCGGCCGGCCGTCATCGTCGCTGCCGGGACCCTTGGCGGTCGCCGTCATCACGTAGACGCCGGGTTGCAGATCGCCGAGCGCCTGGTCGACCGGAAACGCCGTGATGACGTCCTGGTTGAGCGTGGTCGCGGTCGCGAGTTCGCCGGTCCAGACCTTGACGCCCTTCTCGTCGCCGAGATCGCCGAGCTGGTAGCTCGACAGCGTCTTCTGGAAGTCGCTGTCGATCACTGTATTGATCAGATTGCGGTCGCCGATCCGGAATACGTTGATGTTCACGGCCGGCGTATTGACGCTGACCAGCGGGATGCCACGCTGGCCGGTTCGCGGCAGCACATAGGCCCGCCCGGTAAAGCGCACGAACGGCTTGCGGTCGCGGACATAGATGTTGAATTCGGCTGATTTCGGCAGGGTTTCCTTGACCGTGGACGGCAGCCCGGCGCGCAAATTGACGTTGTAGCGCTCGCCGTGCTTCAGGCCGTCGACGCAAAGCTGCTTGCCTTCGGCTGACAGCGCCGGCTTGTCGGTGCCGGCAAGCGCCAGGAACGGCGCGAAATCGACCCGTTTCGCCAGATCTTCGGAGAACTGGAAGCACGCCCGCGGCGATGCGCCGTCGGAATCCACGGTGTAATCCAGCAGACGAAAACCGTGTTCGTCGCGCATTTTCTCGTATTGGCCGCGCACCTCGGCGACCTCGCGCATGTCGAGCGACAGCCGCAAGCTATCCAGCGCCGGACGCCACAGCTTGCGGTCGGACATCGCCCGGCCGAGCACCGCCAGCGCCTCCGCCTCCTCCGCCGGATTGCCGGCGCGCTGATAGGCGATGTAGGCCGCCGTCGAGGCGCGCTCCAGCAGGAAAGTTTGCTCGCTCGAACTGGCCGAGCGGATCTGGAAGATGGTTTTTGCAAGTTTGAGCCAGTTGGCGCTGTCTTCGGGCGTCGTGGCGGCGATCTGCCCGAGGATTTGCAGGCCGGTGCGGAAATCCGAGCGCCTGAAGGCGGTGTCGGCATCGGTCCGCAGCGTCGCGGTGGATTTGGCGACCGGCCCCGCCTCGCTCTTGATCTGGGCTTCCAGCTTGATCGCGGAATCGGCGAGATCATCGCGTTTGAAGGCCTTGTCCGCGGCCTGCGCCGTAACCAGGCCAAGCGCCATCGTGGCGCAAACGACTGCGGCGCGAACCAAACCGATCATGATGGAGCTCCTTCCGCGGACGACTGCCGCGTAAGCTGAGAAATGGGCGCGAAAAGGTGACGGACTGATGGCGGTCGAATTGGCTTGCGAAAACGTCGCATGCGGCATGGCTTGGCAGTCCACGGTCCCTGCCACGTCGGCGGGTGGCCGGCGCAGCATTCAATGATGGGCGGACGATGGCAAAGGCCCGCCGTCTGGTTTTGTCGCGGCCCAATGGAAATCGGTTCGGATCGGACTTGGCTATGAGGCGGATTTTTCATATTGGCAGTGCTAGAAGAGCCCAACGGTCCCATAGCTCAACTGGATAGAGTAACGGATTTCTACTCCGTGGGTTGCAGGTTCGAATCCTGCTGGGATCGCCAATAGTTTCAAAAGGATGGACGACGAGGCCGCGCGGCTGGCAGCATCGCAAAGGCACGTCAAGATGCAGGCAGGCATTCCCGATCAACGCCCCGAACTGCCACGATTTAAGGACCGGTGGGACTTACCGACGCTGAAATCGCCCCGCTCACTGCAAACCCGCCAGTGAGGAGATTGCCTGGAGAGTTTGGCGGGACGGTCGAGGATGCGCCTGGGCTCGCGCCGGCCGTCGCGGTCAGGGTCGTGGTCGGGCCGCCACCGCCACCGCCGCCCCCACTGGCGCCGCCGGTCCCGACACTGCCTGTCGTGATCGCGTTCTCGGCTTCCGCGAAGGTGGTCTGGCCGCACATGCCGCTACAATTCGCTTCGAACGACCAGGACGACAGAGACTGCAACTTGATGTCGACCTTCGGCCCGTTTGCGGTGACCACGGCCGTGTCGCCGACCTTCAAAAGCTCGATGCATGCGCCGCCGGCGCAAACGCGCGCCTCGCCATGCTGCAAGACAACCGTGTTTTTGAAACGCTCGATCAGAATATCCAGCGTCGTTCCCCGGATACCCATCGTGGCTATCGGTGTATTGATCGCATAGGAATCTTTCGCGGAATTTCCGGTCATGAACCGGAACGATCCCGTCGAAAGCTTGATCGCAATATCACCGACGGTTTTTTCGTCGGTGAAAACCGCCCGATCCAGTTTCAAGGTCGAGTTCGGCCCCAAGATCAGATTGGTGCTGTCTTTCAGGACGAACTTCGCACCGCTGTCGTGCAATGTTCGTACGACCTCGTCTCGGACAATATCGTCTCCGGCCAATATCTTGGCGACGGTAGGTTCGATTCGAGAGACATCGTTTCGAACGGTTACGGCAAG
Organism: Hyphomicrobiales bacterium; assembly: GCA_017305715.1. Taxonomy (GTDB): domain Bacteria; phylum Pseudomonadota; class Alphaproteobacteria; order Rhizobiales; family Xanthobacteraceae; genus Bradyrhizobium. The sequence continues at coordinate 179,139 of JAFKKG010000009.1, forward strand.
CCCGATCTGATCGGGGGCAGCCAGCGATTCATCCGCTGAGGTCCCGATAAAGGTTATGCCGGCCACTACGACGAACTTGAAAAATCTCATACGTCCGAAATCCCAAAAACCGCATCAAATGTTCACGCTCGGCAATTCGAGTGCCGGACACTACAGGCACCTTTCGGGCAAAAAAAGGCTTCGCGGGCCTGATTGAACGATTAAGTCACCGTCCGAATCAGAAAACTGCCTTGTTAACAGGCACGGAAAACCCCATGACGAGAAAAAACCGCTGAAGGGCGGCTTTTTTGTGCGATCGAATATTGAGCTGCTCGGGCGTCGATAGCAGCGCTGGTTTCGTCACCAGGCGCCCGTCATTGGGCCGCCTCAACGACCGGGTGACGCCCAAGCCAAATGACCCGAAGAATCGCCTGCCGATACATCGGGGCCGACGTGACGAAGCCGGCTGGGGCGGCCTTTGTTCTATTCAGCCGCCCGCTGGATCCTGAGATCGTCCACCGCGCGACCAGAGCGAAGCTGCGACATGAACCAATGTGGCTGCCTGCCGCGCCCCGCCCACGTTTGCGACGGATCATCGGGATTTCGAAACTTCGCAAGAACCGGCGGATACGGCCGACGCTCGGACGTTCTCTCCTGATGCTTGGCTGCCGACGAAATTTTGAGTGCGGCCAGACGGCCCTCAAGCACCTTTTGTTCGGCGATCATTTTCGCTTCGAGCTTGCCCGATACTTGTTCGTAGAGCGCCCAGAGTGCATCGACGGGCAAGCCGTCAAAGCCAGATTTTTTCATGAAGGTCCCCATTCATGATTTAGTGTCCACCTTGCAATGCTTGCGAACCAATTGCGTTGAACAGATGGCAGCAACGGCGTGTTCACGGATTTAAGAGCCGACGCGCCTGGCCAAAGGAGGCATGCCGCGGGGAAACGATCCTCCGGACGGGCTCCTCCTTGCGTGATCCCGATCACACGACAAATTGCTGCAATGCACGATCGCTGGTTGGAAGAGTCTGCCCCTCGCCAACGCTCTCAATCTTTGTTTGGACACGATTGACTCAGCCCTGACGGGCGCAGTGGAATGCGGTTTTAACGCAGCATCAAATTGCATCGACAGCGGGGAATGTCGACCGAGGCTTTTTACGTATCTGAAGCGATCCGCTGACTTGTCGAGTCAGGGTCAAGGGCGAAGCTGAAATGAACAACGAACCAGATCCGCTGGCCGGGTTCGGGCTCGAAGCGATCGATCTCAGATGGACGTTGCGCGACATTGCCGCAAGGCGATCGTGGATGATCAACAAGGACCATTTGGCACAGCTGATCGAACTCGGCCTGGTAGCGATGCGCGAAGACGCTCCATACCTGACGACAGCCGGGCAGAATGCGGTGTGGAAGGATAGTTGACCCGCATCATGCTCCAGAATCCGGACATCAGAGGCCGCTTTGGGGCGGCCTCTTGGCCGGTGAATTGGGAGAACGAAACCATCATTTAAAAGCTTGTTAACCACGATGGATCACTCTGCACTCGCATAGTCGGACGTCCCTGTCTTCGTCCTTGCGTGTGAGTCACATGATCCGCAGCGTTGTTTCACTGATAGTCGTGTTTGCGCTGTCCGGATGCATGACGACAACGGCCAGCGTTCGGGAAACCCGCAGCTCATACGCGTGGGACGGCTTGGGACGCGAATCCGATCCTCGCGCGCGGACCCCAAAGAGAACAGCACAAAAGCCTGCCGTGCATTCGCCCCAGCCCGAAGGAGCCGACGAATTGGCTGCGCTCCCCAGGAATTCGCCGGAATGGTGGGCTGCTCAGGACAAGATGGAACGCGACTTGGACGCGAAGCTCGCAGCTACCATGGTCATTTGCCGGGGCTGCCTCGGAGATGTGGAACAGACAGGCTCGATCCCGGCGCCGCGGAACTAGAATTCGGCGCTCCCGCCGCTCTGGCTGGGCCATCGTGATGTTGGGTTTCGCCAACGCGGGTTCGTCGTGTATCGCCGTCGCAATCAACGTGATGCGCTCATCAAAACTGTCGGTACGGAAGAATGGCAATCGGGTTTCAAACAAACTATTTTAATTTTGAACAATGCTTTGAAACCATTCGCCTTGTCATCTGGTAGCTGCTCACGAAACCTCGCCGCAAGTCTGCGCGCGGGCGTTTTCGTGGAGGCAGTATGAGAAACGTAATTTTAGGGTTGGCGTTTGCCGTGGCCGTGGTTCTGCCGAGCGCAGCTTCCGCCGCCATTTACACGTTCAGCTTTACGCCCAGCCAGCAACTGCTTGGAAGTCCGGTATCCGGAAGCGGTACCTTCACGACCTCGGACACGTCCATGACGGTGGGGGGCGAGACAGCTTTTCAAATTCTCTCGATCATGGGGACGGTGAACGGGTTTCAAATTCTTGCGCCGACAAATTCGAGCGGTTACGGCAATTACTTCACTACCGGCCCGTCGTTTTTGGACGGAACCGGCGTCACTTTCTTCACCGCCGGCAGCAGCGGCCAGAACAGGGTGACGTTTTTCAACCAGAGCAGCAACGGCCTGTACCGTGTCAACACCTTCAGCCCAGGGGCATCCGAGTTCGTCAATGCCTCATCGTCGATGATGGCTGGCGTTCCGGAACCCTCGACCTGGGCCATGATGATCCTTGGCTTCGTTGGCCTTGGCTTCCTCGCATATCGAGGAAAGCACGGTGGCGCCGCATTCCGGATGGCTTAGAGTCGTTAGCCATCCGCTTCGCTGGAAACGCGATTGGCCCTCTGGCCGTCTCATGTCAAAGGCCGCCTCCGGGCGGCCTTTTTGTTCGCCCCCCCCCCCCCCGCATCCGCGTCTCGAAATGAACCGCGGCGCATTTGCTTGCGACAACAGCGCTACAAGGCACCGGTGGGAGTGACGGGTGAAAGCAACAGAGCCCAGGAATTGCGCCAGCGTGGACGCGCTGTTTGATCTCTATGCCGAGCTGATCCGGCTGCGCAAAGAAATCGAAAGACTTGAAGGTTCCACCGTGGCCGGCTCGACGAGTGATCCGGCCTTTCGGAAGGGCCCCACAGATCGGCCCGCAAAAAACGAGGCCAATGCCGGCTAGATCGAATTTCCGCCTCTGGTGTCGTATTTCCGGTTCCAGAATTAACCTGGCGCGTCGACATCACATTTAATCGGCGAGTTTCGTTGCCACCTGGGGCAGACGGTCTATTGCCCGCCTCTCCGAGCAACCTTCCCGGACTCCGGACCTGCAGTCAGCGCAAATTAAATGATGCCTGCGCTTGTTTTATGCGGTATAACGCCTAACATTTTAGTCAATCGCACAACTTTTTCGCACATTTAATTTTATTAAAGTGCTATTATTGTAGAAATTGTGATGGAGTATTTGCCATGCTGACCGGTCTCGCAGTTTTGGCTGTGCTGATGTTTATCGCCTTTAGCGCGGTTCACGCTTCACAACGCTAGCGCGTCTTCGCGCTTCCGGCTGAACAACTTCACGGTGAACGATGATGTGTTGACGGCCGTAGTGCCCGAGCCGTCCACATGGGCGATGATGATCCTGGACTTTGCCGGCGTCGGCTTCCTCGCCTATCGGCGCCGCTCTCAGAGCGCCGCGCTCGCGGCCTGACCCAATCCGAAATCGGGACGACTGGGACCGCCTTCGGGCGGTCTTTTGTTTGGGGCGTGTGGCCCATTTCACATACCGTTTTGTTTCACCGGCCTAAACTGCGGTCAGGACATCGCGACGGGGAGAGCCATGAAGCAAAGTCGTCCCGCAAGGCGAAGAGACACTTCTGCAAGCATGCTGAGCAAGCCGCTTCATGTTCGGTATGCCGAGGTGGTTCAATTGCGTCAGATGATTCTCAACACTGCGTCGGCCAAACCTCGGCCGCAGCAACCGCCAAACAGGTCCGAATCCGGAACCTCGTCGATGCCCGACCGCATTGCGGGTTGACGCTCCATTCTGACGTGAGACGAAATCCCTTGTGCAGCGGGATGTAGGCGACCAGCCGTACGATTTGAGACACGCAGGTTGATCGGGAGCGGTTCTCATGATGATCACCTTTGGCATCCTTGCCGTCGTCGCGTTCATTGCCGTGAGTGCAGCCCGCGGCACTCAGAATTGAGCAAACGCGTCTTGATCCCTCTCTCGGAACGCGCTGCGTTGCCGTCAGTCCGGTCGTCATCCGGATGATCGCTTGTGGTTCCAGAATTGACCCGCAGCGTCGGCACCACGTCTAATCGGCGACTTTCGCGCGACCGGACGGATAACCCTTGGCGGTCAAATGTTCCGTGCTGCCATGGGCGCCGGCTCGAATCCTGCCGGGATCGGCAATATTTTCAATATGATCCATGACCCGATTATGCGAAACTCGCTGCGTATTGCAGGGTGATGAAGACCTTTTTTGAAATCGGGCGTGCCCGATCAGGTATTTTGAATTTTTCCGATGGAATATCGCGGCAAGAATTATTTGATTTTCGAAGGCGACGAGCCGGATACATGGACGTGGGCCGTGACGCTCGACGACGTCACCACGAAAACAGGGCAAGCCAAGACGCGCAGCGCAGCCGTGACCGAAATTGTGCTTGCCGTCGATCGGGCGCTTTTAAAAACGAATCCACCCCGCTGAGCGCCCGCGCAATCCTGGAGCGCTTTAGCAATCTGGAGTCTCGTTCCGATTTCATCGGCCGTAGACGCTGTCAGGCCGGTTCCCCGGCCAGGCGAATCGATACGGCCGCCTCGGCATGCTTCGGCCGGCTGCATGTGGTCCAGACAAGCGCGCGCCGGCTGCACTGCCAGTCCGGGCCCAGGGCCGCATTCGACACCGGTTCCTCATAGGCCAGTACGATCGCGGCCATGACGGCCACGCACGCGAGCGTTACCATCGTCGCGGTGAAAACGAAGCCCTTTGGGGTCCACCAATTGCGGATCATGGCGGTCACTCCTGTTCGAGATCTGCAACACCATAGGCTGGGAGCCGTCGCCGTCATGTGAGCGATTTCACAGCTTCGGAACTTGCGCGTGCGGCCGATTGCGCCAGCAGTTCCGAATGGCTTCCACCATCCTTGCGCGAGCGTCGGCCATTCCCTCAGCGGAGCGCCGCGCGCCGGATCAATTCTGCAACACAAGCCAGATAACGCTCATGCTGCGGGGTATAACTTCCGCAATTCGATTGCGCGCACGCCGACGTTCATCGACAGTATTTTTGGAAAGCGCGTGTGCGGGGCGTGCCATGACTAAGCCGGAAGCAGACTACGACTACCAACGTTACAAGAAATTGCTGGCTGAAGCGGTCGACGATGCCAAACGTCTCGAGCTCATCGATCTCATGATCCGGGAACGTGCACGGGACAGGCTTGAAGCGCAACGCACGTCCGATCGCGTCGCAATGACCGCCCGCACCGTTGCAAAAATCCTCGGCCCGGGCGGACGCCGCGAGAATTCCAGTTCGGATTAGATCCGCCTGCCGGGGTTCGGACCGCGGAACCGGATTCCGGCGAACATGCCAACTGCCACCGCGTTTCCGGCTACCGTAACCGTGTCTCGGCCGATTTGGCCGTCCGCCGCGCGCGGAAATCTCCCTGTTTGCCCCCATCGGTGCTGGCATTTTGCCGCCGGTTCACTTACTGAAACGCCAACTGCCAATCCCCCGCGTTTGACAACCAATCAAGAGAACGACAAGGCCCCTTTTATGAGTGGATTCAAGGAACCGAACTTCGCTGACCGCCAGAAGGCGGCGCAGCAGGCGAGGCAGAATATCCTCAACAAATTCAAGGCCCAGCCCGGCCCCGACGATCCCGAGGTCAAGCGGCGTCAGGCCGAGCGCGAGGCGCTGGCTGCCGCCCGTGCCAAGGCCCGGGAGGCCCGCGAAGCCGCCAAGGCCGAGCAGAAGGCGCGCGAGGCGGAAGCTGCCGCCGCAGCCGCAGCCCAGCTCGCCCGCGAAAAGGAAGAAGAGGCCGCCCGACAGGCCGCCCTCGAGGCCGAAGCCAAGGCCAAGCGCGACGCGCGCTACGCCGCCCGCAAGGGCAAAGGCAAAAAGAAGTAGCGAGCTCCGACGGCGGATATTCGCCACTGGCAAGGGCCGCCTCCGCGCGAGGCGAGCCCCGTTGAACAGCATGCGACGGCTCCTGGAGGCCGTCGATTTTTTTTATCACCTTGCCGATCGTGCTGCCGTCCGTCGGGCCGACGCCCGCCGGACGCATTGTTGACGGACTTTTCTGCGAAGCCGCGCTCGCGCCGATCTGTGCACTGCAGCAATCCTGCAAAGGGATTGGATCAGGATTGGCTGGCGCGCATTGCCTGTCGGGCTGCCTCGAACTAACAGACTACAGAAACTTCGGACGGAGACCGGTAAGACTGCGCTCAACACCGGCTTTCGACACGTCGGTCAAAAACGGCTTCAAGGGGAGAAACCCATGCTCACACGCCGCCACGTCCTCGCATCCGCGCTCGCAGCGCCCGCCATCCTTCGCTTCGGCACCGGCACGGCGCATGCCGCGACGACATTGAAGATCTCGCACCAGTTTCCGGGCGGGACCATCAACAAGGGCGATTTCCGCGACCGTCTGTGCCGCGTGTTTGCCGCCGAAGTCGCCAAACGCAGCGGCGGCGAGATGGCCGCCGAAATCTATCCGAACTCCTCGCTGATCAAGACCAACGCGCAATTCTCGGCGATGCGTAAAGGCGCGCTCGATATCAGCCTTTACCCCCTGCCCTATGCCGGCGGCGAATTGCCGGAAACCAATATCGGACTGATGCCCGGCCTGGTTTCGACCTATGACCAGGGCCTGCGCTGGAAGACCCAGCCGGTCGGCAAGGCGCTGACCGATTTCCTGGCCGACAAAGGCATCATCCTGCTGAGCTGGGTCTGGCAGGCCGGCGGCGTCGCCAGCCGTTCGAGGCCGATCGTCGCCCCCGAAGACGCCAAGGGCCTGAAGGTGCGCGGCGGTTCGCGCGAGATGGACATGGTGCTGCAGACCGCCGGTGCCGCCGTGCTCTCGGTACCCTCCAACGAACTCTATGCGGCGATGCAGACCGGTGCGTGCGATGCCGGCATCACCTCCTCCACCAGCCTGATTTCGTTCCGCCTCGAGGAGGTCGCAAAGTCGCTGACGTCGGGCGCAGGAGCGTCCTACTGGTTCATGCTGGAGCCGCTGATGATGTCGAAGGCCATCTTCGACAAGCTGCCCAAGAACCAGCAGGACATCCTCCTGGCCGTCGGGACTGAATTGGAAGCCTTCGGCAAGAAGGGCGCGCAGGACGACGATGTCGAGGTCGCCAAGGTCTATGAAAAAGCCGGCGCCAAGGTCAGCGCACTGGATGCGGCGACCGTCGGCAAGTGGCGCGACATCGCGCGCGATACCGCGTGGAAGGACTACAGCGCCAAGACGGCGAACTCCGCCAACCTGCTGAAGCTCGCCAGCGACGTCGCCGCCTGATGCACGGTCCGCTTCCGGATCAGGCCGATCTCAAAGCAACCGTCACGGGCCATCCGCTCGTGGCGGCGCTCGAGCGGGCGCTCAGCCTCTGCAATCGTGTGATTGTCGTGCTCGCCGGCGTCGCGCTGGTCGCGGCCTGCGCGATCCTGAGCTATAGCGTGCTCGGCCGCGCGCTGTTCCACAGTCCGAATTATTGGCAGGACGAAGCCGCGGTGTTCCTGCTGGTCGGCGCCACGTTCATGACGGCGGCCTATGTGCAGAGCCAGCGCGGCCATGTCAGCATCGAGGCGTTTGTCGAGTTGCTGTCGCCGCTCGCCAACAAGATCCGGCTCTGGCTGGTCGACGTGGCAAGCTTCGCCTTCTGCGCGTTCTTTGCGTGGAAGTCGTGGACGCTGGCGCATGAAGCCTGGGTCGACGGTCAGGTCTCGAATTCGATGTGGTCACCGCCGCTCGCGATACCCTACTTCCTGATGGCGATCGGCATGACGCTGCTGTGCGTTCAGCTGCTTTTGCAGATCATCGTTCCCCTGACCGGAGCATCGCGCCGATGACGATGGGCGTTCTCGGCATCGGCATCAGCTACGGCCTTGCCACCTTGTTTGCGATGTTCTCCGGCATGCCGATCGCATTCGCGCTTGGCGCGGTCGCCGTCGTCTTCATGGCGATCTTCATGCCTTCCGCCTCCCTCGATACGGTGACGCAAAACGTCTACGAGGAGATGGCGTCGATCACGCTATTGTCGATTCCGCTGTTCATCCTCAAGGGTGCGGCGATCGGCAAGTCCCGCGCCGGGCAGGATCTCTATTCGGCGCTGCATGCCTGGCTACATCGGGTGCCCGGCGGCCTCGGCGTCGCCAACGTGTTCGCCTGTGCGCTGTTTGCCGCGATGGCAGGCTCCTCGCCCGCCACCTGCTCGGCGATCGGCTCGGCCGGCATTCCCGAGATGCGCAAGCGCGGCTATTCCGGCGGTTTCGCCGCGGGGATCATCGCCGCCGGCGGCACGCTCGGCATCCTGTTGCCGCCGTCGATCACCATGATCCTGTTCGCGGTCGCCGCGGAAAAATCCCTCGGGCGGCTGTTCCTGGCCGGCATAGGCCCGGGCCTGCTGCTGGTCACGCTGTTCGGCCTCTATGCCGTGTTCCGCTTCCGCAAGGAATTCGCCATGGCGAAGGCGGTCTACGACAAGACCGGCGTGGATGCGGCGATCCTCAAGCGCGACGAATTCACCATGGCCGAGCGCTTCACCATGCTGCCTCGCGTGATCCCGTTCGTGCTGCTGCTGACGGGCGTGATGATCGCGCTCTATGGCGGCTATGCAACGCCGTCGGAAACCGCCGGCCTAGGCGGACTATTGGCCCTGGCGCTGATCGCCGTGATCTACGCGGTGTGGACACCCAGCGACCTCGCCCCGATCATGAAGTCGACGATCCGCGAATCCACCATGCTGATGATGATCATCGGCATGTCGCTGCTCTATTCCTATGTGATGAGCTATCTGCACATCTCGCAATCGGCGGCCGAGGCCATCGTTGCGATGCATCTGCCGCGTTGGGAATTGCTGTTCGCGATCCTGGTCATGGTCGTCATCCTCGGCTTCTTCCTGCCGCCGGTCTCGATCATCCTGATGACCGCGCCGATCATCCTGCCGCCGCTGCGCGCCGCCAATTTCGACATCATCTGGTTCGGCGTGGTCATGACCATCGTGATGGAGATGGGGCTGATCCACCCGCCGGTCGGGCTCAACATCTTCGTCATCCGCAACGTCGCGCCCGATATCCCCCTCAGCGAGGTGATCTGGGGCACGCTGCCGTTCGTGCTGCTGATGATGCTGGCGGTGCTGCTATTGTGCTTCTTCCCGGAGATTTCGACGGGACTGCCCAATCTGGTGATGGGACCCGACGGAGGACGATAGCGGCTTTTTTCGCCATTGCGAGGAGCGCAGCGACGAAGCAATCCATCCATCCGTTATGCCGATTGCTTCGCTTCGCTCGCAATGACGGTGGCTAGGTTGACGTCCGCCGCTTGGCATTCAACGCCGACGCCACGCGGCTGACGGGAGGCCGGCCGATCAACTTGCTGATTGCGTTGGTCGCCGCCAGCAGCTTTGCCATATCGACCCCCGTCGCGATCCCCATGCCTTCCAGCATGTAGACCACATCCTCGGTTGCGACATTGCCGGTCGCGCCGGGCGCGTAGGGGCAGCCGCCGAGGCCGCCAGCGGCGGAGTCGATGACGCGCACGCCCTCCTCCATGCCGGCGTAGAGATTGGCCAGCGCCTGCCCGTACGTGTCGTGGAAATGCATCGCGAGTTTGTCCGCCGCCACTTCCGCGGCGACCGCGCGCAACATCTGCCTGGCCTTGAGCGGCGTGCCGACCCCAATGGTGTCGCCGAGCGAGATTTCGTAACAGCCGAGATCCCACAGCGTCCTGGCGAGATCGGCGACCGCCTTCGGCTTGATCTCGCCGTCGAACGGACAGCCGAGCACGCAGGAGATATAACCGCGCACCTTGACGCCATCCGCCCTGGCTCGCGCCAGTACCGGCTTGAAGCGCTCGATCGATTCTGCGACCGAGCAATTGATGTTGGCACGCGAAAAACCTTTGGATGCGGCGGCGAACACGGAGACCACCTTCGCCCCCGCCGCACGCGCAGCCTCATAGCCCTTCTCGTTTGGCACCAGGACGTGGAATTCGGCGGCCTTGAGGGCAGCACCTGATCCGAACTCGCCATCTGCGGGACCGCCTTGGGCGAGACGAAGGCGCCGACCTCAACGGTCGCGAGCCCGGCGGCCACCAGCGCCTCGACAAAGCCGTTGCGCGCCTCGACGCTGACTGGCGTCTTCTCGTTCTGCAGGCCGTCGCGCGGCCCCATCTCGATGATGCGGACGGCGTCGCTCATTGCGGCCTCACGAGGCCGCCGGTTCGACTTCGGCGAGTTCGACCCCCTCGCCGACGATATCGCCGACCTTGCATTTGATCTTTTTCAACACGCCGGCATAGGGCGCGCGCAAAGTCTGCTCCATCTTCATGACTTCCAGCGTCAGGATCGCGGCGCCCTTTCCCAGCGTCGCCCCCTCCTCGGCCAGCAAGGCCACGACGGTGCCCGGCAACGGCGCGACGATCTTGTCCTCGCCGATCTGCTCCTCGGTCTCGCCGCCGAACGGATCGACCCAGTGCAGGTCGAAGCGGCCATTGCGGGTGCGCAGATAGAGTTCGTGGCCCTCGATCACGGCCACGACGTGGGATTTCATCCCATCGAGCGTGAGATCAAAACCGCCATCGCCGGTCGGCGCCGTCGTGAATACGAATTGGCGCTCGCCGATCGACAACTTCGATGAACCATTGCCATAATCCAGCGTGACCTTCTGTTCAGCGTCCTGCCCCTGGCGGAGCACGAACACGCGCTGCCGCTGGCCGACCGGCTGCCAACCAAAGGCCTGCCATGGCGAATGGGCCTCCTTGGCCGCGGCCTTGCGTTCCTCGACCACGATAGCGGCTACCGCGGCGCATAGTTCGAGATCGCCGCAAGCGTATTTCTGCTCCGTCAGGCCCTTCAGTTCGCGCTCGATAAAACTGGTGTCGATCGCATTGGCGCGCACCTGCGGATGCGTCACCAGCGCCGACAGGAACGGGATGTTGGTGACGATGCCGCGAACGTCGGTCTCTTCCAGCCCGCGGTTGAGCCGTTCGATCGCGGCCTGCCGGGTCGGCGCCCACGCGATCACCTTTGCGAGCATGGCGTCGTAATAGGGAGAAACCGCATCGCCGCTGCGATAGCCGGCGTCGATGCGCAGGCCATCGACGGCGTCAGGCGTCCGCCAGGTTTTGATCCGGCCGACCGAGGGCATGAAATTCTTCTGCGGGTTTTCTGCGTAGACCCGCGCCTCGATGGCGTGGCCGTTCAGCTTGATCTCGTTCTGCGCCAACGGCAGCTTCTCGCCGAACGCCACCCGCAACTGCCATTCCACGAGGTCGATGCCGGTGATCAGTTCAGTCACGGGATGCTCGACCTGCAGGCGGGTGTTCATCTCGATGAAGAACACGTCCTTGCCGTCGGAGACGAATTCGATGGTGCCGGCGCCGACATAATTGACCGCGCCCGCCGCCTTGCGCGCGGCGGCACAGACCGTCTCGCGCTGGTTGGCGTCCAGCGTCGGCGACGGCGCTTCCTCGATCACCTTCTGATGCCGCCGCTGCAACGTGCATTCGCGTTCGAACAGCGACAGCAAATTGCCGTGGCTGTCGCCGATGATCTGCACCTCGATGTGACGGGGGTTGAGGACGAATTTCTCGATCAGCATGCGGTCGTCGCCGAACGCGGCCTTGGCCTCGCGCTTGGCGCTGACGACGGCCGCGGACAGTTCGCCGGCCGAATTGACCAGCCGCATGCCGCGCCCGCCACCGCCGGCGGAGGCCTTGACCAGCACCGGGAAGCCGATCTTGTCGGCGGCGCTGGCCAGCGTGGCCTCGTCCTGGGCCTCGCCGTGATAGCCGGGCACCAGTGGCACGCCGGCCTTTTCCATCAGCGCCTTGGAGCCGGATTTGGAGCCCATCGCCGTCATCATCGCGGCGGTCGGCCCGACGAACACCAGGCCGGCATCGAAGCAGGCCTGCGCGAATTCGGCATTTTCCGACAGGAACCCGTAGCCGGGATGCACGGCCTCAGCCCCCGTCTGCCGCGCCGCGTCGATGACGCGCTCGATGTTGAGGTAGCTGTCGCGGGCCCTGGCCGGGCCGAGCAGCACGGCCTCGTCGGCCATGGCGACGTGCATGGCGTCGCGGTCGGCCTCGGAATAGACAGCGACGGTGCGCAGGCCCATGGCACGGGCGGAGCGGATCACGCGGCAGGCGATCTCGCCGCGGTTGGCGATCAACAGCGTGCGAAAACGCCGGTATAGTTTCGAGCGGTCCATCATCTGATCCTGCATCACATCCTGAACAGGCCGAATTTCGTCGGTTCGATCGGCGCGTTGGCAGCCGCGGACAATCCAAGGCCGAGCACCAGCCGCGTATCGGCGGGGTCGATCACCCCGTCGTCCCACAGCCGTGCGGTGGCATAATAGGGGCTGCCCTGGGTCTCATACTGGGCGCGGATCGGCGCACGAAACTTCTCGTCCTCCTCGGCCGACCAGGTGTCGCCCTTGGCTTCGATACCGTCGCGCCGCACCTGGGCCAGCACCATCGAGGCCTGCTCGCCGCCCATCACCGAGATACGGGCGTTCGGCCACATCCAGAGGAAGCGCGGGCTGTAGGCACGGCCCGACATGCCGTAATTGCCGGCGCCGTAGGAGCCGCCGATCACGACGGTGAATTTCGGCACGCCCGCGGTGGCCACCGCCGTCACCAGTTTGGCGCCGTCGCGCGCGATGCCGCCGGCCTCGTATTTCTTGCCGACCATGAAGCCGGTGATGTTCTGCAGGAACACCAGCGGGATATTGCGCTGGCAGCACAATTCGATGAAATGCGCACCCTTCAGTGAACTCTCGCTGAACAGGATGCCGTTATTGGCGATGATCCCGACCGGATAACCCCAGATATGGGCAAACCCGCAGATCAGGGTCTGGCCGTACAGCTTCTTGAACTCGTCGAATTCCGAGCCATCGACCAGCCGCGCGATGATGTCGTGGACGTCGAACGGTTTGCGGCCGTCGGCGGATACCACACCGTAGATTTCCTCCGCCGGGAACAGCGGTTCGCGCGGCGCCTGCATGTTGAGCGCGGCGCGCGTCGGCTGTTTCAGGGTCGCGACGATGCGCCGGGCGATGCCGATCGCGTGCGCATCGTTCTGCGCATAATGGTCGGTGACGCCGGACTGCCGCGAATGCACGTCGGCGCCGCCGAGTTCCTCGGCCGTGACCACCTCGCCGGTCGCGGCCTTCACCAGCGGCGGTCCGCCGAGGAAGATAGTGCCTTGATTGCGCACGATGATGCTCTCGTCCGACATCGCCGGCACATAGGCGCCGCCGGCGGTGCAGGATCCCATCACGATGGCGATCTGCGGAATACCCTGCGCCGACATCTGCGCCTGGTTGTAGAAGATGCGGCCGAAATGCCGCTCGTCCGGAAAGATCTCGTCCTGCAGCGGCAGGAACGCACCGCCGGAATCGACCATATAGACGCAAGGCAGATTGTTCTGCCGCGCGATATCCTGCGCCCGCAGATGCTTCTTTACGGTCATCGGATAATAGGTGCCGCCCTTGATGGTGGCATCATTGGCGACGATGACGCATTCGCGCCCCGAGATGCGCCCCACCCCGGTGATGACGCTGGCGGAATGGACGTCGCCGCCATAGAGGCCGTGCGCCGCCAGCGGCGACAATTCGAGGAACGCGGTACCGGGATCGATCAAGAGGTCGACGCGCTGGCGCGCCAGCATCTTGCCGCGCGAGGTATGGCGAGCGCGCGAGGTTTCGCCGCCGCCGCCCGCAACCACCTTGAGTTTTTCGCGGAGGTCTGCGACGAGGCCGCGCATCACCTCGGCGTTGCGGGCAAAATCAGCGGATTTCGGGTCGATCGTGGAATGAAGCGGCATGGCCTATCGTTTCTTTGGGTGACGGGCTGGTGGTGCGTGGCCTTCAAGATCGTTGGGACTAGACCTTTCGCGAAACGGCGCGACCGGCTGTACCATCTTTGGGGCGAAGTGTCCCGGCGGTCGGGCTTGCCGGGCCGCTTGCGGGATGAAGCCTCCTCCGAATTAAAAACGATCATACGTTTTTTTAATCGACCTGCAAGAGGAGGATCGACCATTTCCGATTTTCCGTTGGAATGGCATGTTATGCCGTTGATTTTCCTCGCATCTCATGCAATAATCATACGATCGTTTGTATCTTTATGCGCCGAAATATCGCGACGCACTCGACCACCTCGGGGACCAGATGGCACGCACGATCGGCTCCTACGGCCCGAAGACGCTGGAAGCGATCCGCAAGGCCGGCCTGCGCCTGATCTTCGAACAGGGCTTTGCCGCGATGAGCCTGCGCGATCTCGCGGCCGAGGTCGGGATCCAGGTGGGGTCGCTGTACAACCATATCAGCACCAAGCAGGAATTGCTGTTCGACCTGGTGCAGGACCACCTCAACGTGCTGCTTCGCGAGCTCGATCTGGCGCTGGAAGGAAAGCAGGGTCCGGAGGAGAAGCTCCGCGCCTTCGTCGCCTTCCATGTCGGCTACCACATGAGCCGCAAGCGCGAGACCTCCATCGCCAACTCCGAACTGCGCAGCCTGGAGCCGAAGAACTACGATGCCATCGTGGCGCTGCGCACCGCCTATGAGGCGCGGCTGGCGCGAATCCTCAGCGAGGGCGTTGCCGAAGGCGTGTTCGAAGTCGTCGATATCAAGGTGGCGACGTTCGCGATCCTGGCGCTGCTGACCGGCATCTGCAACTGGTACCGGCCGGGCGGGCGCCTGACCAAGGAAGCGATCATCGCCGCCCATGAAAAGCTGGTGCTGTCGGGGGTGTCGCCGCAGGCTATGAGCCTCCCTGCCCGCAGCCCCCGCAAGCCACGGCGCGTGGCATCCGCTTAGCGACGACCGGCGGACCGGCAGCCATGACAGCCCATCCCGAACTCGACGAGATCGACCTGAAGATATTGTCCGAGCTCCAGAAAGACGGACGAATCCGGATCAACGAACTGGCCAGCCGCGTCGGCCTCTCGCTACCGCCTTGCCTGCGCCGCGTGCGCGCCCTGCGCGCCCGCGGCGTCATCACCGCGATCCGCGCCACCATCGACGAGAAGGTGCTGGGCTTTGAAGTCACCTCGTTCGTATCGATCCAGCTGACGAGCCAGGCCAAGGCGACGCTGGACACGTTCGAAGCCGCGATTGCGGCCTTGCCGCTGGTGCTGCAGAGCTGGCGCATTTCGGGCGAAGCGGACTTTTTGCTCAAATGCATCGCGCCAAGCGTCGAGGGGATGCATCAACAGCTGCGCCAGTTTGCGGCGATGCCCGAGGTCCGGACCATCAGGAGCTTGCCGGTGCTCGGCATCGCCAAGGATGCCCCTTTGCCGATCCCGGGGGATCCGGCGCTCCCGTAACCCGCCCCTAACCGATCCATCGGGCGATGTTCAGTGGGTCCAGGGTTCGCCGCGCCGGAACGCAAAATTGTCGGCATAGGCGACCTGCCGGTGCGCGGAATCCTTGGGCTCGATTACCTGGTAGGCAATGCCCTTGCGCTCGCAATAGGCCACCGCGTCTTCCCGGGTGTCGAAGTGGAGCGTGAGCTGCTGCTTCATGTCGCCGGACGAGGTCCAGCCCATCAACGGTTCGATCGCCCGGGGTTGTTCGGGTTCGTAGTCAAGTTGCCACTCCCGGGTCTTGGCCCGGCCCGATTGCATCGCGTTTTTGGCGGGCTTAAAAATGCGTGCGGTCATGGATGGTCGGGCCCCCTGAGATGTGCGACATAGAACATGCGACTTGGTGACGTTTGGTGGAAACGGCCGGGATAGTATAGAGACACCTTTCAGTCGATTTGATCGGTGATTCCGTCATTCCGGATGTACCATTTTCGTATCGGTATAGTCACTATGCTGCAGTGTGACAACGTCAGGCCGGCCTGGGCCCAAAGCATGGTTCGAGGCATGATTCACGGCTTGGTCTGCGATCTTCCCGAAAGCATCACTTCGAAACGGCTCCCATGAAAATCAACGCCACCCTGCCCGAAAAAGGACGCGACCTCCGGCTCGACCTGTTTCGCGGGGTCGCGAACTGGGCGATCTATCTGGATCACATCCCAGACAATGTCGTGAACTGGATCACGACGCGAAATTACGGTTTCAGCGACGCCGCCGACCTGTTCGTTTTCATCTCCGGGTATACCGCCTCCTTCGTCTACGCCCGAATGATGCTGGACCGCGGCTTCATCGTCGGCGCCACGCGGCTGACCAAGCGCGTCTGGCAGCTCTACGTCGCCCATATCATCCTGTTCGTGATCTATATCGCCTCGATCAGCTATCTGGCGCTGCGGTTTGGCGATTCCGAACTCGTCAACGAGTTCAACGTCGTCGGTCTGGTCGATAACGCGACCGAGACGCTGCGGCAGGGCCTGTTCCTGAAGTTCAAGCCGGTCAATCTCGACGTGCTGCCGCTCTACATCGTGCTGATGGGACTGTTTCCGCCGGTGCTGTGGATGATGCTGCGCCAGCCCAACTGGACCATGCTCGCCTCGATCGTGCTGTGGCTGGTGTCCCGGCAGACCGGCTGGAACTTGCCGGCCTATCCCACCGGGACCTGGTATTTCAATCCGTTCGCCTGGCAGGTGCTGTTCGTATTCGGCTCCTGGTGCGCGCTCGGCGGCGCCCGGCGGTCGATGGCGGTCATCAATCATCCGGTGACGCTCTATTTCTGCATCGCCTATCTATTGCTGGGGCTCGTGATGACGATGGCCGGCAAGTTTCCGGATTTCGGAAGCCTGTTCCCGCACTGGCTCTATGCGACGTTCAATCCGAACGACAAGACCAATCTGGCGCCATACCGGTTCATCCATTTCGCCGTCATCGTCATCATGGTGATCCGCTTCATCCCGAAGGACTGGCCGGCGCTGGAATGGAAGATTTTCGATCCGCTGATCGTGTGCGGTCAGCAATCGCTCGCCGTGTTCTGCGTCGGCGTGTTCCTGTCGTTCGTCGGGCATTTCGAGCTGTCGCTGAGCTCGGGTTCGCTGTTCGCGCAGATCTTCGTCAGCGTGACCGGCATCGCGATCATGACCATCGTCGCCTACTACATTTCGTGGTCGAAACGGCAGGACAAGCCGCTGCCGAAGCCCGCGGCGCCCAAGCCTCCGGAGCCCAAGGCCGCCTGAAACCGAGGCGGCCTGAAATCAGGCCACTTTGATCGAGGCGGTGGGCAAGGCCGCCCCCACCTCAGCCCGCCGTGGCCGATACCAGGTTCCTCACGTCGGTATAGGTATCGACCATCGGTCCGACGACCTTGTGCATGGCGGTCTTCGACACGATCGTGTCGTGCATGATCAGATGGTCGACCCCCGTCGTCAAAAAGCATCGCACCGCGTCACGCGGCGTTTCCACGATCGGTTCGCCCTTGATGTTGAAGGAGGTGTTGATCAGCACGGGAACGCCGGTCAGCGCCTCGAACTCCTTCAGCAACCGGTACAGCATCGGATTGGTCGCTTCGCTCACGGTCTGGACGCGGGCGGTGCCGTCGACATGCACGATCGCCGGAATCCTGTCGCGCCATTCGGGGCGGACCGGCTTGGCCATCAGCATGAACGGCGAATCGTGCTCGCCCTCGAAAATGTCCTTCATCCGCTCGGCCAATACGATCGGCGCGAACGGGCGGAACGCCTGGCGATGCTTGACGCGGCTGTTGAGGATGTCCTTCATCTCGGGCTTGCGGGGATCGCCCAGCAGACTGCGATTGCCGAGCGCGCGCGGCCCAAACTCGGAGCCGCCCTGAAACCAGCCGATCACGCGCTGATCGGCGAGCAGCTTGGCGGTGTCGCGGCAAACATTGTCGCTGCGCTTGACGTCGATCTGGACACGAACCACGAACTTCTGCAGGGCGGCCGCGACCTGCTGATCGCTATAGGGCCTGCCGACATAGGAATGCTCCATCACGAAGTTGCGGCGCTGCTTCAGGATCTCGAGCCAGCCGTAATAGGCGCAGCCGATCGCAATGCCGTCATCGCCGGTCGCCGGCTGGATCCAGATGTTTTCGAAACCGGATTCACGGGCGATCCGGCCATTGGCCACGCAATTCAGGGCGACACCGCCGGCCATCGTCAGGTTCTTGGCCCCGGTCGTTTCGCGGAGCCAGCGGGCGCGGGCGAGCAGCACGTTTTCGGTGTCATCCTGAATTCGCCAGGCCAGATCCTCCCAATGCTTCATCGAAGGGCTTTTTTCCCAATTGCCGCCGTCCTGGATGTAAGGCTGATTGAGATAGGTGGTCCAGCGCGGCACGGTCAGCTTGCCGTCCTTCATCTCGATCATGCTCTTGATCTCGTTGTGACGGCCATAGGGCGCGAGCCCCATCAGCTCGCCGCATTTATTCCAGTCGCCGAACACGTAGGTCGAGGCACGGCTGTAGAGCGCGCCCAGCCCCGGCATGTTGTAGAACTCATCGCTCAGGAAGCCGCGGTCCGGCTCCATGAAAACCTTCTTCAGGCATTCGAGGTTGGTTCCGTTGAACTTGTAGTAACTCTCGGATTCACGCGCGAGCGGCGTCGCTGCATCGGCCGAGGGATAGGATTCCATGACGTCGGACGCATAGCTGCCGACGCCGTCGACAATCATGATGACGCCTTCTTCGAACGGCGAAACCGCGAACGCGCTGTAGGCGTGCGCCAGATGATGGGAGATGGTTTTGACCTTGTCCGAATTTGCCCGATAGTACGGATGCTTGGCGGCGTCTTCTCGTTCGTAATCCGGCAGGAAGCCCGGCGCGTCGGAGTAGACCAGGCGGTCCTCCATCTCCGGCACCGGCATGATGTAGCAATTGCGGACGATCAGATCGATGTCATCAAGCGTAATGCCCTCGGCATCGAGGCAATAGTCGATCACCTCCTGGTAGAAGCCCGACGCATGCTTCTCTCGCGTGATGCGTTCCTTGGCGATGGCAAACGCAATGGCGCCGTCGCGCAGCAGGCAGGCGCTCACGTCATGATCGTAGGTGTTCAAGCCGAGGACGTATGTATGTTTTTTGGTCATGACTGCTCTTGATGAGAAGGCTGAGGTTACGGCGGGTTCTTGCGCGCTTTCAACTTCCAGTTCCGGACACGGCGTTAACCATCTTCATCCCTGGATTTGTGCGCTGCACGATTAACGCGATCGTTATATGAACGAAAAGCATGAACGAACATGACCTGCGTCACAGAGGACACCCGTCACAACAGGGCAGAAACTTGACCTTACCTTGCCTTGGAAATAAAGTCCGTAATTCCGAAGAACCTTAGTAAAAATATTATCTTAGCGCATCTGAACCAAAAAGTATTCTCGATCGTCTGGGTTTGGATTGTGCGACAGCCAGGTGGTTTTTTCGATCCTGACCGGGAGAGTCTAGAATGACAAAACGCTACAATATTCTGACGCGCTTTCTCGCGGCGCTTGCTTTGATGTTTGTCTATATCTTCAGCACGTCTGCCATTCTGGTAGGTGCAACCACCGACTCTGCGTTTGCCCGCGGTGGACGCGGCGGCGGCGGTCGCGGCGGTGGCCGTGGTGGTGGACGCGGACGTGGTGGCGGACGTGGCCGGGGTGGTGGCCGGGGCCGGGGCGGTGGTTTCCGTGGTGGTCGTGGCCGTGGTCGCGGCTGGGGTCGTGGCCGTGGATACGGACGCGGCTACGGGCGTGGCTACGGCTACTATGGCACTGGTCGCACGTGCTGGTACAACGAATACGACGAGCGCGTCTGCCGCTACTACTACTGATACAGCGGTCAATGACAGGTGGTCGATCGAGCCGCGATCGGAAACAACAATCGGGTGTGTCGGGTGACCGACACACCCTTTTGTTTGGGCAATCGTAACCTCTCCGGAATTCCAGAACTTGCTGCCGCGCGAGCTGTCGGACTGGCCGGATAGGCGCGGGATCAGCCCGGGCGCATTGCCGGTTCAGTGGACACGATCCTGTTCATCAATGCCCTCGCCCGGCATAGCCCAGGCGGCGCGAGACTCGTCGGGCGAGAAAAATGAACAAACATAAATAAACATGAACGGCACAACGGACCGATGCACTGCGATTCCGCCTATATCTGACCTTATTTTTCCTTCTCAATAAAATCCTGAAATGCCGATAGAGTTATTTTCTTAGCTCATCTGAACCTAACGCATTTTCGAGCGTCTAAGTGAGGCAATGCAGAAGTCCAGAGGGTTCTTGAAGTGACCGGGAGATTCTCAAATGACTAAGCGCTACAATATCCTGACGCGTTGTTTTGCAGCATTCGCTCTGCTGTTCGCCTATGTCGCCGGCACATCCGCCATCCTGGTGGCCGGCACGACCACGCAGGCCCAAGCCCGCGGCGGCCGTGGTGGCGGCTTTGGCCGCGGCGGCGGTTTTGGCCGAGGTGGCGGATGGGGTCGTGGCTGGGGCGGTCGTGGCTGGGGCCGCGGCTATGGCTACGGCTACTACCCTGGCGTCTACGTCGGACCGCGTTGCTGGTACAACGTCTACGGCATTCGCGTCTGCTCGTATTATTGATGTCCGTCTGATCAGCGTTTCGCGCGCTCGATCGGCATCAGGAATGGGGTGTGTCGGGCAACCGGCACACCTTTCATTTGGCGACTATTCCCGCGCATGGCCGCGGCTAGCTTGATAACCTCGGGATCAGTTTGAGCGCATTGCCGCGTTCGATGGACGAGATCTGCTCATCGGTGAACACGCCGGCGTCGCGCAATCCATTCACGTGATCGATGCCGGTGCGATACGGGAAATCCGTGCCGAACACGATCTGCGACGGCGGGATGATGGCTGCCAGCGCCGACATCGCGCTCTTGTTCGAGGTCTGGGCGGTGTCGTAGTAAAACCGCTTCAACTCGGCCAGCGTCCCGTCAGGCACATTCGCCTTGGCCTTCGGATCCAGCAGCGGATTGCGGACGAAGCGTTCGATCAGGAACGGCATCGTGCCGCCCGCATGCGAGAAGATCCAGCGGATGTCTGGAAACCGCCGCGCATTGCCGGAAAATACGATGTCGGCAATGGTGCGCGTCGTGTCGGTACCGAATTCGATCATCACCGGCTGCTGCGTGGACACCAGATTGGTGCAGCAATTGGCCGCCGTCGGGTGCGTATAGACCAGCGCCTTGCGGCGGTTGAGCTCTTCCATCACGGGCAGGAACAAGGGATCGCCGAGCCATTTGTCGCCGTAACTCGTCATCAGCGCGATGCCGTCCGCCTTCAGCGTGTCGAACGCATATTCGATTTCGCGCAGGCTGCCTTCGGCATCTCTCAGCGGCACCATGGCGAAATTGCCGAAACGCCCGGGGTGATCCCCGACGAGCCTGGCCGCATATTCGTTCGACTCGCGGCACAGGCGCCGCGCCACGTCGGGCTTGATCGGATTGATACCGGGTGTGGTGACCGACAGCATGGCGGTGGCGATGCCGGCCTTGTCCATGTCCGCAAGCGACTTCTCGATAGTCCAGTTCTTCATCAGGGGATCGCCGAACCCGCTCTCGTTCGACGCCGTCACGTAGGTCGGCGGCGAAAGATGATGATGGACATCGATGCGGAACGGTTTTGCATCGGCACTCTGCGCCGCCGCGCGACCGCCACCCATAGCGGTCGTCAGCGCCAGCGCGCCGGCACCAAGCATGAAGCCGCGCCGGCTCGGAGTGAGCTCCGATTCGGATTCGCCACAGCAGAAGCATCCCCGCAAAGCGGGCGCTCGCAATTTCGTCATAACATCCTCCCTGCTTCTTATTGTTGGTGCGACCGATCTATCCGTCTAGGATTGCGACGGCCCGGGTCCAGCCCGCCGAAGCGCGCTCGATCTTCACCGGGAAGCACGACACCATGAATCCGGTCGACGGCAGCTGCTCGAGATTGTGCAGTTTCTCGATGTGGCAATAGCCGATGTGACGGCCGGCCTTGTGGCCTTCCCAGATCAGGCTGGCGTCCTTGGTCTCGGCATATTTCTTCGCGGTGTAGACGAAGGGCGCGTCCCAGCTCCAGCCGTCGATACCGGTCAGCCGCACGCCGCGCTCCAGCAGATACATGGTTGCCTCATAGCCCATGCCGCAGCCGGAGGTGACGTAATCCTGCCGGCCGTATTTGACGCCCGCGCTGGTGTTGACCACCACGATTTCCAGCGGCGACAGCGTATGGCCGATGCGCTTGAGTTCGTTCTCGACATCCGCGGCGGTAGCGACATAGCCGTCGGCAAAATGCCGGAAGTCGAGTTTCACGCCGGGCTGCAGGCACCATTCCAGCGGCACCTCGTCGATGGTCCAGGACCGCTCGCCCCGGTTCATGGTGGGATGGAAATGCCAGGGCGCATCCAGATGGGTGCCGTTGTGGGTCGAGAGTTGCACCTGTTCGACCGCCCAACCCTGCCCGTCCGGCAGATCTTCGGCCTTCAGCCCGTCGAAGAACTGCAGCATGCGCGGCAGGCCCTGCTGGTGGTCGATATACTGGATGGTCGGATGACCGCCCGGCGGATCGGCGGGCACGTCGTTTTGCAGGGGAACGGAGATGTCGATCAACTTGCGTGCCATGGCATTTCCTCGCGGTGTTCTGGCTTTCTTGTCGTGACGTTATCGGAACGACCTATTGTCGTTCGACCCGGTTCTTCAGGATACCGATTTTCTCGACGTCGAGTTCGATGGTGTCGCCATGTTCGAGATACCAGCCGAGTTCGAGGCCGCAACCATTGCCGACCGTGCCGGAACCGATGAACTCCCCGGGCATCAGGGTCTCGTCCTTGGTGACGTGCGCGATGATCTCCTCGAATGAAAACAGCATGCCGTCGGAAACCCCTTGCGAACGCATCTTTCCGTTGACGCGCACTTCCATCTTCAGCTTGTAGGGGTCGCCGATTTCGTCCGGCGTGACGATCCACGGTCCCATCACGTTGCCGCCGTCAAAGCTCTTGCCTTTGGCGGGGCCAAGCCGGCCCTCCATCTCGATCCGCTGCGCGTCGCGCGCGGAGAAATCATTGAAGATCGTATAGCCGAAGATGTGATCTTTGGCTTTGGCGGCGGAAATGTTGGCGCCCTTGTTCTTGGTGATGATGCCGTATTCGCATTCGTAATCCATCACCTGGCTGTAGCGCGGCCATTTGACCGTCGTGTTGGTGCCGCGGACGCTGAAGCGGTTGGTGATGTAGTAGATCGGCTGCTTGCGATAGACCTCCGGCAATTCGCCGAGCGGCTGGGCATTGAGCCGCTCCAGCTCCGCCATGTCGTTCTTGGCGCGCGCGGCAAGCTTGAGCTGGCCAAGCGGGGCCTGGAGGATGTGCAGCGGAAACGACATCCCGTCCCGCATCTGCCGCGGCTCCGGGATCGGAGCCAGGATATCGGCCCCCGTGACGGCTACCGACAAGCTCTCGTCCTTGCCGTATTTGTCGAAGGTTTTTGCCGCCTGTTCGAGCGCGCCTTCGCCGCCGTCGATCAGCGTCAGCATGGATGCAAAGGCCGGATAGGCGGCGCCATCGCGGCCAGCCGCCGCAGCCAGATCGAACAATTTGCTGTCGCCGGAATGTACGATCCCGATCTTGCCCTGGCCGGCTGACTTGAATGTTGCGAGTTTCATCTGTTCCGCCCTTGATTTTGGATGGCGTATATGATCCAAGAAAATATCGATAATCAAGTACCAAAAATGTAAAATAGGGAGATGGCGGTGAAAAAGACCCTTGCAATTGTTGCGATCAGCCTGATGCTGACGGGAGCTGCTTTCGCGCAGGTCAAGATACAGGTCGGCTGCACCGCGACATCGGATTGCGCCTCCGCGATGGTGGCGGTCGACGAAGGCATCTTCAAGAAGCATGGACTCGAGGTCGAGATGACGCCGATCGGCATCAACTCGAACATCCCGGCCGCGATCCTGTCCAACTCGATCCAGATCGGCGGCCCGACTTCCACCGTATTCCTGCAGGCCGTCGATGGTGGCCTCGACCTCGTCGCCATCGCCGGCGCTTCGATCATGAGCCCGGTCACCAACGGCAACATCTCCGCCTTCGTCCGCAACGGCGTCACCATCAAGGAACCAAAGGATTTCGTCGGCAAGAAAGTCGGCGCGCCCGGCCTCAACGCCTTCCTGCATGTGCTGTTCGTCAAGTGGCTGGTGGAGAAGGGCGTCGATCCCAGGAGCGTCAATTTCGTCGAGGTCACCTTCCCGACCATGTCGGACATCATCAAATCAGGCGGTGTCGACGCCGTGCTGACGGGCGAGCCGTTCGTCACGCGGATGCTGAACGCCGGGCTGGGCTCGGTCGGCGCGCGCTATGCGGCGGAACTGGCGCGCACGGAGCCGATCATTTTCTATGCGGCATCCCGCGAATGGGCAGACAAGAACGCGGTGGCGATCAAGAAATTCCGCGACGCGATCGCCGAAACCGCGCCGATCGTCAATGGCGATCGCGAAAAGGCCTCGGCATCGATTGCCAAGTTCACCAAGCAGCCGATCGAACTGGTCAAGGCGACGCCGCCGAACCGGTCCGAACCGGTGCTCAAGCCCGAACAATTGGGCTGGTGGATCGAGGTGATGTCGTCGCAGAAAATGCTGCAATCCAAGCTCGATACCGCCAAACTGGTCTTGAAGTAAGGACGACACGATGCCGGCTTCCGAGCGCGATCCAAGTCACCCAGCCATCGAGGCCGCGACCTTGAGCGAGCGCGCGGCCACGCTGGTGGAGCACGACATTCTCGCCGGGCTGCTCGCGCCGGGATCACGGCTTGGCATCGTCGATCTCGTTCAGCGCTATGAGATCGGCGCGACGCCGCTGCGTGAGGGTTTGTCGCGGCTGATGTCGCGCGGGCTGATCGTCGGAACCGGACAACGCGGCTTTCGTGTCGCCGACGTCAGCCGCGAGGACCTGCTCGACATCACCCTGATGCGGACGGCGGTCGAAGTCGAGGCGATTAGGCTGGCGATCACCCATGGCGACGACGCCTGGGAAGCCGGCATCGTCAGCGCGCTGCACCAGATGCGCCGGCATATCGAGCGGACCGGCAACGAGTTCAGCGAAGGCGCCGATGATTTCGACCGGCTGCACAAGGGATTTCACACCGCCCTGCTGGCCGGCTGCGGCTCGAAGCGGTTGCTGGCGGCGCATTCCGACCTCTACGACCAGGCCTATCGCTATCGCCGGGTGATGATGCGGTCGTTCGACAACGGCAAGAAGTTCGTGCGCGCCCATCAATTGCTCGCCGACCGCATCATATTGCGTGACATTGCGGGCGCGCAGGCCATGCTGGCCGCCCACCTGCGTTCGACGATGGACATCGTCTATCCCTCCGGAAGCGAGAGCTGACGCCATGGCAATTACCGCAAAACGCCGCGAGGCCGATGCTTCCGGCCACTCCGATCCGCAGATCGCGTTTGCCGGCGTCACGCTCGAACTCGGCGGCAAGACCATCATCGAGAATTTGAGCCTTGGTGTGCAGCCCGGCGAATTCCTCTGCATCGTCGGCGCCTCCGGCTGCGGCAAGACCACGGCGCTGCGGCTCGCCGCCGGGCTCTACCAGCCGACCAGTGGAAGAGTGAATTTCGACGGCCAGCCGATGCTGCAGCCGCGCCGCGAGATCGCGATCGTGTTCCAGGACTACGGCAAGGCGCTGCTGCCGTGGCGCACCGCGGCGGGCAACGTCTCGCTGGCGCTCGAGGCCGGCGGCATGCCGGCAGCCGATCGCCCCGCCCGCATCGAGGAATTGCTGCGCACCGTCGGCCTGCCCGGTCACGCCGGCAAATATCCCGCTGAAATGTCCGGCGGCATGCAGCAGCGCCTGCAGATCGCACGCTGCCTCGCGCAGGAGCCGAAAACCCTGTTGATGGACGAGCCGTTCGGCGCGCTCGACGCGATGACGCGGCAGGGTCTGCAGGACGAGGTGCTGGCGCTGGTGGCGGCCAGCGGCGCCACCGTGATCTTCGTGACGCATGACCTCGACGAGGCGATCTATCTCGGCGATCGCGTCATCGGTCTGCTGCCGCATCCCGGACGGATCGGCATCGAACTGCAAGTCAACCTGCCGCGTCCGCGCGACCAGCTTTCGACCCGTGAACAGCCGGAATTCCTGCGGCTGCGGCGGCAATTGTTCGACTTCATCAAGGCGACCGAGCAGTGATGTCCGACAAGGCCAAAGCGCTGGTGCTGCCGCTCGCGGTCCTGCTGGCCTTCGAAGCCTGGGCGCGCGCGACGCATCTGCAGAGCGACAGCCTGGCGCCGCCCAGCGAGATCGCCATTGCGCTCGCCGGCGCCTTTGCCGACCTCTCCATCCTCGCCGCGACCCGCGACACGCTGCTTTCTGCGTTCGCGGGTCTGGCCATCGGCACCTTGATCGGACTGGCGCTCGGCATCGCCTTCGGGATTTTCGACACGCTCAACCGGCTGATGGAAGTAACGGTCGAGGCGATCCGGCCGATCCCCTCGATCGCCTTGCTGCCGATCGCGCTGATCGCGCTCGGCTTCGGCTACCGGATGGAAATCGTGATCGTGGCGTTCGCCTGTGTCTGGCCGATCCTGATCCTGAGCCGGGCCGCGGTACGCAGCATCGAACCCCGGCTGATGGAAGTCGCGCGGGCGCTGCGACTGCCGCCCGCACAGCGGGTCTGGAAGATCATCATCCCCGCCGCATTGCCGCGCATCTTCGTGGCGTTCCGCCTGTCGGCCGGCATCGCGCTGATCGTCGCGGTGACCGTCGAAATCGCGATCAATCCAATTGGCCTTGGCGCCGGCATCATGCTGGCGCAGCAGGCGCTGCGCGCGGACCTGATGCTGGCCTATCTGGTCTGGATCGGCATCATCGGTTATGCGCTGAACATCGGCCTCGTGGTGGCCCAGCACCGCCTGTTCGGCCGCGTCGCATTGAGCGGAGACAGCGCATGAGCCGCAAGGCCACCATCTGGCTCTGGCGCGCGGCGAGCTTTGCGGTCGCCGCCTCCTTCATTGCGCTGTGGCAGCTGATCGCCAATCTGAAGCTGGTGTCGCCGGTGTTTTTGCCGGGCCCGGACCGGGCCTGGGCATCCCTCATGCGCGGATTTTCCAATGGCGATCTCTGGAGCAAGCTCGCCGGCACGCTCGAACACATGGTCTATGGCTGGCTCGTCGCCTCCATCGCCGGCATCGCGATCGGCGCCATCATCGGCTCATCGAAGCTGATGCGGACCTATGTGGCGCCGTCGCTGGAGTTTCTGCGGCCGCTGCCGGTCTCGGCCATCATCCCGGTCGCGATCGCGATGCTCGGCTTGACCCAGGCGATGGCGCTGTTCGTGATCGCGTTCGGCGCGATCTGGCCGATCATGCTGGCGACGATCCACGGCTTTGCGGCGGTCGAACCCCGACTCTACGAGGTCGCCCGCTCACTGCAGATGTCGCGGCTTGCGGTGATCTTCAAGATCGCGCTGCCCTCGGCCAGCCCCGACATTCTCGCCGGCATGCGCCTCAGCGTGACGGTGGCGCTGATCCTCTCCGTGGTCTGCGAAATCCTCGCCGGCCTCGACGGTCTCGGCCACTGGGTGCTGCTCTCGGCCCGCGCCTTCCGCTCCGCCGACCTGTTCGCCGGCGTCATCCTGCTCGGCATCACCGGCTATGTGACGTCGGTTGCGATGTCGATGGCCGAACACCGCCTGCTGGCTTGGCAGGCCGCGCAGCGGTAATTGGGTTGGCGAGTTTCGTCCGTTCTGATTGATTCAGTTCGCCAAACGCGCGGCAACAGCCGCGCCGATCACCGCGGATGCAAAGGCGATTTGGGAACTGACCCCGAGCGGCCAATCAAGCTTTCGCTTGCTGTGAATCCAGTTGTGAAAGCGCTCGAGGGTGGCCAAGGGTTCGCACGGGTAGAGCGTGTAAACGAACTTCAGCGGGTCAGGGAGAATTCCCCCAACGGCACCGGCCACGACGGCGACCAGGTTTGCTTCCGTCCCGAAGATGGCGACTGCCAGGACCAGGCCCGCTAACCCGTCGAAGCCGATCACGGCCAAATCGCGCACCCGGGCCGCGGTCATGCGCACATTGTTTCGAGCGCCGGGGCCGAGCGATATCGATCGGAGCGGATAGTCCCAATGCGGGATTGAATCGATGACGAAGTGGCTGGCGAAGCCGACCGCGAACGCTGCCACCGGGTGGGACGGCATCAGGCTGGCCAGGGCCGCCCCAACGACCGCATGCGTGCTCAGGATCATGCCTCGGCCCCACGCGCACTTGTAACGGCGGATTAACCGTTCGAGGGCATCCTTATCATGGCCTTCTGGCGATCACGAGTAACGAAGTAGAGCCGCCGCTGACGCCAGTGGCGGCTTTTTCATGAGGCGCCTTGAATGGACTATCGGGCATTCACCAACGAGAGTCTCACCATGATGTACGAAGCGGCCCGCGGAGCGCTGGCTGCCGACGACGCGGTCGAGCGCCAGGGCGGCGATCCGAAGTTCAAGGTCCGGGACACGCCGGACTGGAAGAAGCACGCGGCTGATCTGGAATCCGAAATGCTCAAACGGGGGATGGGCTTCGAGGTCATCGAATGGCACGAAGGCCAGGCAAAGCTTCCGTTCTCGTAAGCGGCCGTTTGGAAATCAGGCCGCCGGCGTATGCCACAGTTCGGCGCCGTTCTCCGCCGTCCTTCGATCAACGAAACGATCTCGCTGCGACCTCATCTCAAGAAGAGCGCGCAAGTCACTGCTGGTCTTCCGTAATTGGCTTCGCGCCGCCCTGCTTTCAGCGGCGGTCGTCGATTGATCGGCGAGCAGTTGCCAGGATATCCTTTGCAATCGCTGGAATCCGGCAATGCAGCGATCCAGGTCGTCAGTGTCAGTCATGTGAGCCTCGACTCGAACAGGCCCAAAGTCGCCGCTGATTGTTAACAAAACCCTAACGCCCGTTTCGGACGCGTTACAAACGGCTTCGTCGCTCTGATGTGCCGCAAAATGCGTGATCCCGGTCGCGCGCCCGACGGCGCCCAACATCAGAGGCAGAGGCTCAGGATTTTAAATCGGCAAGCCTCCGCGCGAGCTTTGGGCTTGGTCACAGTGACCTGCTTTGAGTCTTTCGAAGCCTTGCGAGATTCCTTGCCGGCCTCTTTGCGGGTTTCCTTGCGGGGTTCATAGTCGCCTGCAATCACCATGGCCCAATAGGTGCGGCCGGTTGCCGAGCTTTTCACACTGGCGACCCCGACGCGCGAGGCGTTGCGCAGCAGGAGGTTTCGGCGGTGTCCCGATGAATTGATCCACTGGTCGAGGGTTTTGGGGAAGCTGTCGTAGCCGTACGCGATGTTCTCCGCAGCGCGGCCGGCGCCGGCCGGACTGACCCGCTTGTTGAACTGGCCGAGCACATCGTGGTCGAGTTGGTCCTTTGCCGCCATCGCCGCGGCCTGATCGTGCGCAATGCGTGTCAGCGTCGAATCCAGCGTTACGCGTCCCTCGCCGTGCTGCACCCGAAAGTTGGAGATCAGGGCGGCGGGAGAAGGTGTCGACTGGCCGAACCCCGGCGTGGTCCAGCAAAGCAGCAGCCCAATCAACACCAGAAACCGCGCCCGCACGGATGGCTTCTTACCGATCACGAACTGGTTCCCATGGGCTCAAAATTCGAAATTCTGGGAAACAACGACCACCGAACTACCGGATAAGTCATTGAATTTGTTGGTCGGGGCAGCTGGATTCGAACCAACGACCTGCAGTACCCAAAACTGCCGCGCTACCAGGCTGCGCTATACCCCGATTGGTGCTGGGAATGGACGTCGATACACGCTCAAGGCCCCGCCAGCAAGGCGCCCGAGCGCCCCACCGGCCCGGGTTCTGGCAGCCAAGGCCTATCTTTGCATGGGGTTGTTTTCGCGATTTTGCTTTAGCGGCTGTTGAACAGCGGGTGCGCCACCCGGTCGCCGGGCCGGATCCCGTATTTCTGCGCCGTGCCGGCGATCACTTCCAGCACGCCCTTGGCGAGCCCGCCCGAGGAGATGATCTTGGTCGAAAGCGGCTCGGTATTTTCGGCGATCCGCAGGATCCGGCCGTCGGCGCGGATGAAGATCATGTCGAGCGAGATGTAGGTATTCTTCATCCACATCGAGATCTGCTGCTCCGGCGAGAAGTCGAACAGCATGCCTTTGCCGTCGGGCAATTCCTTGCGGTACATCAGCCCGGTGGTCTTCTCCTCTTCGGTCGTCGCCATCTCGACCGAGAACACCTGCACGCCGGATTTGGTGGCGATCTCGAGCGGCTGAAAGCTCGCCGCCCCTGCGGGTGAACCGGTGCACAGGCTGCCGAACAGGCCGAGCGCCGCCACCAGCGACATCAGCAACCGGCCGCGCGGGGCTGGCTGGGCCACCTTCGAAACGAAATTCATCACAACACTCACGCCGGACACCGGGCTGATCTTTGGGGGCCTATGGGCAATTGCCGGGAACCTAACCCGATGATTGCGGCAAATGCCAGAGGCCGCCACATGCTTGCGCGCTGCCCGGCTCACGATTGCGTCAGGCGATACCCGCCCATCGGGCGAAGCGAGCGCAGTTAGTGCGACGACAGCGCCGACGGCCCGGTCTCGGGGTGAATCTCGGCGGCCATCATGCCCTTGGAACCGGGCCCGAACCGCACCAGCACATATTGGCCCGGGCGAAGCTCGGTCATGCCAAAGCGGCGCAGGGTTTCCATGTGCACGAAGATGTCGGGCGTCCCTTCCCCGCAGGTCAGGAAGCCGAAGCCGCGCAGCCGGTTGAACCATTTGACCTGCGCCCGCTCCAGACCGCTCGTCGGCGTGACGCTGACATGGGTCCGCGGCGGCAGCATCTGTGCCGGATGGATAGCGGTGGACTCATCCATCGAAACGATCCGGAACGCCTGATAGCCCTTGGCGCGCTGCACGCATTCGACCACCAGCCGGGCGCCCTCATACGCCGTCTGATAGCCGTCGCGGCGCAGCACCGTCACGTGCAGCAGCACGTCGGGCCAGCCATTGTCGGGAACGATGAAGCCGTACCCCTTCGAGGCGTCGAACCATTTGATGACGCCGGATATTTCGACGAGGTTGGCGGCCGCATCGCCAAGACCCGAAAGCGCATCCATCGCCGGATCGCGCTCGGCGCCGGCAGAATATTCACCCGGTCCAAGCCTGTGCCCTGTCGCGCCTGACGGCGGCCCCCCGAGCTTCTTGGACTCAAATCCGTCCGACCCCATGACCCCGGACCCCACACATTCAAAAGCGATCCGTTATCGCCGTAACGAACCGGAACACGCGCCCATCCATGACCACTCATGATAACGCCGCGCGAATCTCTCAAGCAAAAGATAACACTCCCGCTTGCGGCGCATAGCTAAAAAAACAAATCGGCCGGGAACTATGAACAGGCTTGCACAGTCTCGAATCAATTGCAGATCAATTGCCTACAAACGGTCCAAGCGTCTCCCCGATGTCGTGCCGGATCACGAGATCGGCAACATCATCCTGTTCGGTCGGCTCGTTGTTGATGATCACGAGCCTGGCGCCGCTGTTCTTGGCCATCAGCGGAAAACCTGCCGCAGGCCAGACCACGAGCGACGATCCGATGGCGAGGAACAGATCGCATTGCTGGGCCAGTTCCGTGGCGCGGCGCATTTCGTCTTCCGGCATCGCCTGGCCGAATGAAATGGTCGCGGTCTTGACCGGCTCGTCGCAGACCGTGCAGTCGGGCGCGCTCCCGGTCGCCTCAAAACGTGCTTTGACCCAGGGCAGATCGTAGGCCTGCCCGCAGCCGATGCAGCGGGCATACGTCGTGTTGCCATGCAGCTCGACGACGTCGTCGGCCTTGAAGCCCGAGACCTGATGCAGATTGTCGATGTTCTGCGTGATGATCGCAGGAATCTTGCCGGCCCTGTAAAGCGAAGCCAGCGCCCGGTGGCCGCGACCGGGTTTTGCCGCGGCAAAGGTCGGCTCCATTGCAAAGCGCCGCCGCCAGGCCTCGTCGCGCGCGTCGGGACTGGCGACGAACTCGTCAAACGGAATCGGACGATGGCGGGTCCATAATCCGCCGGGCGAGCGGAAATCGGGAATGCCGCATTCGGTCGAGATGCCGGCACCGGTGAAGGGAATGATGGACGAGGCCTCGGCGATCATGTTGCCGAGCAGTTCGACGCCACTGCGAAGGTCCGGTGCGATCACGACGACATCCGATTTTCAAAGCGTTGCTAAGCGGAAAGCCTGCCCCGCCACGAAAACCCCGTCAAACGAAATTGGCCGCGCCTGATGCAGATCAGGCCGCTTTGGCGACCGGATCCCTGGGCTCCCGCACCTCTTCGGTCTTCTTCGCCTTCGCGGCGGGCACGGCTTCGGCTTTCTTCGCGGGCTTGCCGTATTGGGCGAGTTTTTCCAGTTCGGCCTCGAGCTCGGCGCGGCGCGCCGCAACCTTCTCGAACAGCTTGTCGGAGGCATGCTCGCGCAGGGCGGCGAGTTCTTCGATGCTCAGTGAATCCAGATCGATCTTTGCCATTGGAACCTCCCGTTTGTTTTTCGCTAGCGAGATGGCAGGCGAGCGACAAGCCGCATGCGGGCCTTATCCACCGCCATCGCTTTGCAAACAGACGATCACAATCCCGCAACGCTGTTTCCCAATTCACGCCCCAATCGCGACCGCCAATGGCAACCGGGACGACTCAACAATACTTACGCCAAGAACAGGATGGGCAATGAACGAGCAGGAAGACAGGCTCGCGCGGGCGCGCGCGGAAATCGCCGCACGGGTCGCAAGCTTCAAGGCCACGCAGGAAAAATTCGAACGCGAGCGCGAGGAATATTACGCCGCCACGCTCGGCAAAGCCTGGAGCGGATTTAGCCGCCCATCGTTCTGGAACTGACGCCGCCCGATCCGCAAAGGCCGGAGCGATTGCTCCGGCCGCTTTCTTTGGCCGCTGGAACCCGCTTTCCGCAGAAAAATTTCAACACGGCAGGAACGATCGCTCTGGCTGCAGGTTCTCAGCTCAATTGCAGCAACCTTGCCAGAGGTGGAAGCATGAAGACCCCGTCAGTGTCTGCGGATGCTGGCGGGGTTTTTCGTTGTGGGAGCGATCGACTGCATGGCGGCCTGAGCCATGCGATCCGGACCTACCTGCCCATCGGCGCACGCAGGAACGCGCGTCCGGATTAGTGTGTTGTTGGGACTGTTTCCCAAAATGGGGATCTCTCGATGCCCGTGTGGCTGGAAATCCTGCTGAATGTGATCGCCTTTGCCGGGTTTATCGGCATCGCGAAGTATCACAAGGCGCCCGGCGGAGAATTGCCCGATCGCTGAATGCGCAACGCGAGATCAGTTGGCCTTGTGCGGCTCGCCTGCTGTCCGGACCAGTCTATCAGCCTTGACCAGCACGTGGCCGTTATCCGGCTGCGACCGAAGCGAAAAGCTTATGACGACGAAGGCAACGCAAAACAGCAGTCCGACCACCATCACGCGGCGGTGGGTCGTCTTATCCGCATTATGAAATGAAGGGACCATGGCTGTTTCCACGAGCCATCCCTAGCGCAACCTCCGATAAACACAACGCAATCCCGCCTTTAACCTAACCGAATAGGGTTATTGGCTCCGCTTAAAGATGTCGTTCGCCGAAACGGATCGTTGACCCTGACCGCGCCGCCGACACGACGTCGACTTATCCGCAGCAAATCCACAGGAAGATCACAGGGACCAAAATGGATTTTCGGCTGCTCCCGCGGTCACTTGCTGCGCACCCGTACACAGGCTCGCGGCGAATTCGCGCAGAGCGGCCGCTTCCTGACGGCAGACTCCTTTTGTTCTTCGAGGAACGAACAGGGGGCGGGATTTCTCGCCCTTCCGCCGATTAAGATCAGGTTACTTTCGTGAGCTCCCGCCGCGGCCGATGCCGCGCCCTCGCACCGCCGTGATCGAACCTCTTGCGTGCCCTTCCCACCTATCGGGGAAAGGTGTTGCCATGACCGAAGCCGACCACTATCGCGACCAGTCCGTCCGAGCCAGGCGTTTGGCCCGTGCCGTCAGGGATCCCGAGGCCGCCAAGAAACTCATCGAGATGGCCGAGGAATTCCGGCTCTACGCCGAGCGGCTGGAGCAGACCATCCTCTAGGATGCGGATGCGACGGCAAGCGCGGACGCGCTGCAGGGATGTCTCGTAGGCACGCTCGCGATGACCGCCGCGCCGCCGCATGATCTATCGCTGAATTGATTCCGCGCGATAGATTTTCGTCCCCGTGGTTTCGACGATGCGGCCCTTGAGGGATCTCACGAACGCTTTCGAGCCCTCGACGGCGAAGTGCGAGCGCAACGCCGCCTCGTCAGCCCATTGCTCGAAGAAGAACAGCCGCATCGGATTTTGGCAGTCGATATACACGTCATGCGAGATGCAGCCGGGCTCGGTTCGCGAGCGCTCGACATGCTCAAGGCACGAAGCCAGCACCTCAGCAAAACTGTCCTCGCGCGCCAGAATGCTGCCCGTCACCAAAATCATCGGAGCTCCCTCCTGCCGCGGTTCACCGGGCCGGAACCCGTCCCGTCCGCTCCGCGATTAACCCAATTCGTCGTTAACCCAATCTCTTTACAAAGCGTAAACGAGCGCCTGAGAGGTTTCGG
The DNA here is from genome assembly GCA_017305715.1 of Hyphomicrobiales bacterium. Lineage (GTDB taxonomy): Bacteria > Pseudomonadota > Alphaproteobacteria > Rhizobiales > Xanthobacteraceae > Bradyrhizobium. The sequence continues at coordinate 213,716 of JAFKKG010000009.1, forward strand.
CACAGGAGGATAATCTGATGATTGTTTATCCCGTACCGGTTGAAGTGACGCAGGCCAGAATCCAGCTCCTTGTCGACCAGACCGCCAAGGCGCCGCCCAACACCATCAACGAAGATCTGAATGCCGTCTACGACGCCAAGTCGCAGGCCCAGCAAGCCCAGGTCAAAGAACACGTCCAGCGGCATGTCGACCAACATGCCGAACCACATGTCGACCAACATGCCGAGACCGGGCCAACCGCCCTGATCGACGTCAAGGTCTAGGTGGTCGGGGGCGAATGGGCCCGCCCGCGCTGCGGTCCGAAATGCCGGCCGCCGAGGGTCGGACTCGTGCGGCTGACGCTTTCATCTTCTGCGCATCAGGCCGCGCGTTTGGTCCGGTCCTGCTGTGCAAAGTATTCGAGAATCTGAATTCGGATCTCTTCCGCGATCGGGCCTTCGACCCGGCGCATGCGGTTCCAGAGCCTGATGATTTCGCGTTGTTTTTCGATGTCCATGAATCGACCTCCAGGGAATGGGCCAAATAGAACATAACAGGAACAATTACGCAAGCCGTCTCTGTAAGTCGCGCGCCAAATTCGGTTGAACCAATCGTGCGGTGTTCGCGACGTATGGATTGAGTGGTCCCCCAGACACTCATCCCCATCAGAAAGCCCCGCTTCCCCCGAGCGGGGCTTTCGCTTGCGTGCGCAAGATCTCTGTCGTGGGTCCTTGTCAGCGAAAAATCGGCAATCACGGAGCAGGTGTGCGTCTTCCTGGGAACATCAAGCGCCCGAGGGAGTTGGTGACCAGGACTTCCAAGACGGCTTCCAAGCCCAAAGCCCCGCTCATGCCCGTGCGGGGCTTTGCTTTTTTTGCGAAGACGAGAAAGCACCGTGATGCTTGCCGCCCCCAGGCATGGACACCCGGGAGCGCCGCGCGCTTTCGCGCGACGGTTTCAGAACATGCCTGCCACGAGCCGAGCCAGCATCCCCGACAGGCAGATGCTCAGGCTGATAATGGCGACGTATTGCTGCGCGGTTTTCATCTCGCCGTTCTACGGCCCGCAATTCCTACACTCTGTGCGCAAGGTCACACGGCCGTCGCCCCGCTATCGCGTCGGCCTTTCCGGCGCGGCAACCTGGTCCAGAAGTGCTGCAATCCCTGCCCCCTCGCGCATTTTGCTGCTAAGGAAGCCCCGAACCAAAACCAAGCCTCTCAAAGGAGCCAGAAACATGCGTTTTCTCCACACGATGCTGCGCGTCCGCAACCTCGATGCCGCGATGAAGTTCTATTCTGACGCGCTGGGGCTGAAGGAAGTGCGCCGGGTCGACAACGACAAGGGGCGGTTCACGCTGGTGTTTCTGTGCGCGCCCCAGGACGAAGGCATCTTCAAGGCCTCGCCGACCAACCGCGGCGCACCGCTGGTCGAACTGACATACAATTGGGACGAGGAGAAATACGGCGAGGACCGCTACTTCGGACACCTCGCCTATGAGGTCGACGACATCTACGCGACCTGCGACCGCCTGATGAAGATGGGCATCACCATCAATCGGCCGCCGCGCGACGGCAACATGGCGTTCGTGCGCTCGCCCGATCTGCATTCGATCGAGCTGTTGCAGAAGGGCGATCCGAAGCCGCCGGCAGAGCCGTGGACATCGATGCCCAACACCGGCCACTGGTAGACCTGGAGCTGTCGAAGCTGGCGGCGTCGGCACCGAAATGCGCGAGGCCGTCAATCAAAACGGCTCTTCGCTGATAACGCAGCAAAGCGCGCGCGGTTTCGCGCATGCGCGCAGGAACCTTCTACTCGCCGACACGTTTTCTCCGCGATTGATATTTTGGAGGATACGAGGATGGGACGAGGAATTTTGTTGTGGCTGTTGGGTGTGCCGATCCCGGTGATCATTCTGCTGTGGTTGTTCTTCGGCCGCTGACGGCGGCGCACGCGAAATCAGGCTCCGTCGCGACGCGGCGGAGCCTGATTTTTGTTTGGTTCGAGCTACTGAATTCCGCGCTTTTTCGCTGATCTTCCGCTATGAACTGGCTGCAAGAAGATCAATGGGAGCAAGGCGCGTGGCCGACAATCAGCAAAAACAACTCACCATCTGGGGCCGGGCCAATTCGGTCAACGTTCAAAAAGTGCTGTGGTGCCTGCGCGAACTCGATCTGTCCTATGACCGCATCGATGCCGGCATGCAGTTCGGCAAGAACAACGAGCCGGCGTATCTGGCGATGAATCCCAACGCCCGCGTGCCGACGCTGGTTGACGGTGATTTCGTGCTGTGGGAATCCAATTCGGTGATGCGCTATCTGTGCATGGCCTATGGCGAGAATTCGCCGATCTATCCGAAGCAGCCGCAGGCGCGTGCGGCGGTCGACCGCTGGCTGGACTGGACATTGTCGACCCTGCAGCCGGTCGACCGGCCGGTGTTCTGGGCACTGGTGCGTACGCCGCCGGAACAGCGCGACATGGTCCAGATCCAGAAGGATGCCGACGCCGAGGCGGTGCAGTGGCGGATCATCGATGCGCAGGTGGCGACGCGGCGCTTCATCGAAGGCGACCAGTTCACCATCGCCGATATCGCGCTCGGCGCCTTTGCGCGGCGCTGGTTCGGCGTCGAGGGCGTCACCAAGCCGAAGCTGCCCCATCTCGAACGCTGGTTCGCCGCGATCTCGGAGCGTCCCGGATTTATCCAGTTCATCGCGCCGCCGATGACGTGAGGTTCAGCGCGAGCCCGCCGACGTGCCAGCGCCGATGCCGATGGCACCACCGATCTTGACGCAGGTCTCGGTGCCCTCGACCTTGACGAAGCCTGCCCCATACGCCGCGCAAGAATTGCCTGAGGTCGCGCGCTTCATCGGTAGCAGCTTGCCCGAAGCTGCGGCCTTGTCAGATTTCTGTGGACCGGATTGCTCGGCGGCCGATGCCGCTACGCCCGTCAGCACCAGGGCCGTGATCGCAAGCAGGGATTTTCGCATCCCGCCTTTTATCGCGCCGCGTCGCCCGGCGCTACCGGACGAACCTGACACCGACCGACTTGCCGCGGCGCCAGACCACTTCGCAGTTTCGCCCGGTGCGGGCATCGCGCGAAAACGCCAGCTTCAGTTTGGCCGGCAGCGTGTTCGGATCGTCGATCGTGACCTTGGCGCCGGTGGCGGACATGTCCTGCACCACGCACGGACGGGCCGCAAAACCGCCCTCCAGCGTGATCCACCCGGATTGACGCAGCGATTTGCGCAACTCGCGCTTTTTGGTGCCCAAGGCCATGTCAGACGTTCCCCTGGCCACCAGCCGTACTTCATGCGGCTTTAAAAACCGTTGCAAGCTATCCGACGTTTCGAGCGACCGGCGGCCGTCCGGCCTGACGCCAAAATGCTCCCCAAAAAGGGGTTTTCGGGCCGCTTGCCCGCCCGGCCAAACGCCACTATACGTTCGCCCGTCGCCACCGCGATCCGACCCGATTGTCGGCGACCAACATGGCCTATCATGCTCATAAAGCATTGATTTTCCGGTTGTTTTTGCTCCCTTCGTCTATCGGTTAGGACGCCACCCTTTCACGGTGGAGAGAGCGGTTCGATTCCGCTAGGGAGCGCCACAGCGCATTTTCCCTTTAGATTTGACAGTAGTATCAACTAGATGCGGTCAGCCGCCATTTCGTGTTGGACGTTTTGTTGGACGCGCGAAAAGGCCTTTTGTTCTCGTCTTGTCCGACTGCGCACGACGCGCTTTGATGGGCCATGCCGCGCATCATCCAGCTTCCCCTCTCCGGCCGCGACCGGCACCACTACATCAGCGAACTCAGAAGGGCTGAGGCAGCCCATCGCACCTTGCTGGATCAAACCGTCGAGGCCTTTCGGGCGGCGCACGATCTCGCTTGCCAGGAGTGGAACACACGGCAATTCATCGGCGGCCCCGCCGACCCGTCACCGGTGATCGAGGCCGCGATCGCCGCTGGTCGTGAGCTGCTGCAGGTTCGCTGCCAGCGCTGCGGCCATGAGAGCATGGTCGACCTGGTCGAGGTGATCTGGCCGCGATCAAAACAGATTCATACGCTGGCCAAGGTACTGCGCTGCCAGAATTGCAGGGACGAACGCAACAAGGCGCGGCCGGATCTGGTAGCGTTGCATTACCGCAAGGCGCCGGATCCGGCAGCGCCGGCAAGACGAGCGAGGTCACGATAATGAGCAGTCCCTACAAGCGGGAGAGGTTCGTTCGCAGCCGAGAAATCGCGCCCCTGTTCGCACGCAAGTACTTCGAGCGGTTTCCAATCGATAGGTACGAGACAAAGGTCGAGAGCGTGCGGGCTTTGCCGCCGAATGAAATCGAATTCATCATGAAACGGCTGAGGTGGCCTAACTTATGAAATATGCCGAACCCCGCCCCTATGCGGACCCTGAAAAAGCAGCCCGCCGCCTGATGGAACACGCCCAAGCATTTGAGCCCATCCAGCAGGGCCGGATCTACATCGAGAATATCAATGGGCCGCTCCTGTTCGGCGACAATGCCACGCCGGCGGAATACAGCGCAGGCCTCGCCTATGCCATTGAGCAACACTGGCTCGAGCTGCACGAAAGCGGGACCTTCGTAACAATGAAGCCCGCCGGCGCAGCCCTGTTCGCCTGATGCCGAAGGACGGCTGGAAACGGCGGTTCGAAGATCCGATCATCACGCCGGACGGCGAAACGCTGCGCACCCTGCGCGACGCGATCAAATATCTCGGCAGGACGGTCGCCAAAGCCGAATACGGTCACGAGGCAGTCACGACGGCGTCGACCATCTTGACACAATCGGCCGAAGGCGGACCCGCATGGATGTTTATGGCGCGCATGGCGACGCTCAAGGCGATCCATCGGCATGATCCGCCGCCGCCATTCAATCCAGACTTCAAAGAACCGCATTGGGGGAAGCGGCCGTTGAAGCGAGATCAGTAGATACCGGGTACTGGCCGAAATAAGCCACTGGTTTGCAGGCGCCTGCAACGTCACATGATCAGGGCTGCTTTCCCGCTTCGAGCATGGCAAGCTCCACCTGATCGGCGAGACTGGTGAGGTGCAACGCCAGCCGGTCGAACATTTCCCGCTTCTTGGGATCGGTCGCGAGGTCGCAGACGAGCCGGCATTCGGCCGCGTCGGCCCTGAGCTTTTCTAAGTGTTTTTGATAGTCCTTCATGCTGGCACTCCGGCTAGATTTCCCGGCAATGGTAAATCCAGTCCGGTCCGATAGGCTGCCAACTACGGCGATCTCTGGGTGTGACGCCGTCCGCCGCTGGGGTCCCTGGTCCTAAGCCCCAAACAGCACACAAGTTCCAAATTCAATTAGGGCCTGTCATGACATGCCCACACCGCAAGCATTCAAAGTTCCTCGGATGCTGCAACGTCGCCACCATGCGCATGGCGCACTTCGGGCAGATCGGTCGGCTCTCGGGTTTGGCAGGCACGCCCAAGGTGTATTTTATAACTGCTCAACTGACCACCCCGTAAGGCTTACCGGCAGCCATGCATAATAGGGGCAGCAAGACTTTACTTATTCGTCGCGGTGCAGGGCAGCTTTATCCGCTTCCAATTCGGCGATCAGCTTTTCGGTCCCTTCGATTAGCTGCTGATCCAAGACGCGTCGCTGTATCTGTCGGTAGCGCTCGATCGTCTTATCGATCTCGTCGCACTTCTCACACATGATGCCCTGCTTCGTTGCAGGCGGGTAACCGAGCCACCCACTAAATGCTTTACACCATATGCGTAATTTTGTTCCGCTCTCTCGCTTAATACCAATTGAAGGCCACGAGCGGTCAAGCCGCCAGTCATCCCGGGCAGCACCGAAGTTCCAGTATTTTCCGCAGGCTCACGTCTGTTCTCATCCCGTTCGCAGTCAGTGTCGCGCGCGCGGCTCGCCCGCCGCGTCATGCCGAATGAAAAAAGAGGCCGCCAACTGAGGCGGCCTCTTTCCAGCTCCGAAAAGGGTATATCAGGTTACTCGGAACGAAGGCTGGTTCTTGCGGCGATAGGCCATGAAGCCGACGCCCGCGAAGCCCAGGAGCATCATCGCCCATGTCGAAGGTTCTGGTACGCCCGATATTTGGCTTGTGACGACTGCATAAAGGTCCGCAGATGCTCTGCCGCCCTCGAGGACGTGCAATTGCGTCCCGTCCGACGGCAGGAAGCCATCGCCCATGACATTTTCGAAGTCCACGATTTTCACGGTGTAGGTCGTCGAGCCGATCAGGAACGTGCTTGAAGAGTACGAGCTCGGAAACAGGACGTAGTCGGCATTCTCAGCGGGTGTGCCCGTATTGGGCGTCACGACAAGACTGAGGCTGAACGTGCTCGGAACTGGCCCGAGGCTCGGTGCCGTAAAGGTGGTCGTGAGCTGCAGGTCAACCGTAAGCGGCGAGGTGCCGACAACGGTTACGCCGTTAAAATACGTGAGTGTTCCGACCTTAAATTTGGTTTCTGTTTGACCATTGAAAGAACTCCCAGCAAAAGAAAGTTCATTCATGGGTGAGTTTTGTCCGGTATTATCACCGTACTTAAAATCGCTCGTGCCGACACCCGTTACCGTCGATCCCGCAGGCTGCGGATTCACGAAAATGCCCGTAGCTGATCCTGTAACGGGTACCGCATATGAGGGTGCGGTTCCGAGCGCGGTAAGAGCGGCGGCAACCGCAAGTAGTTTTTTCATACAAATAACCCCTAATTAATGAGAAAATAATCCGGATTTCCGGACTTTGGATGGTTAACCATAAATTAATGTGCGTCAACGGGTCGCCGCCCGGATATCTGATGAATAAAAAAGCAATAAAATCAGGTACGCGCCCAATTCAAATTAAACATGCCCACATCGCAGGCATTCAAAAGCCCTCCTTTCAGGCCGAAGCTGTGATGAGCTGCTGAGCCCGGAAGTGAACCTCCGACTGACTCGCGCCCACGCGGCGCGACACGGGCAATCCATGGTTAAAGCGCGGGACGCTCTACAAGGCGATCATAGACACGCTGCGGATGTCGACAGGGCCGATGACGGCTGTAGGCCGTTGCTGGCCGGGAACGCCCAGAGGCCACCCGAACCCAAGATCACCATACTTGATCCCAGAACTCTTCCTCGGTTTCCGGGTCTTGCTGGTACTGCCATTTCCCGGCGACTCGGCGACGCCATGTCTGTCTTAATAAAAACGTCCACCCACCATCGACAGTACGACGAGGAATTATCGGGCTAGGGCATTTATGCCATACCTCCAAATTCGCCTCCGCTTCAGATCCCATCTTAGCCACCTCCCCAAACCCAGCTCTGCCCGTTATAAATGCGTGGCACTCGATCCTCAACGCCAGTCCCGCGTCTAGACTGCCCTAGCCTTTTTGGCGGACTGATTTAAGTTACCCATCACCGTCAGGAAACATTCTGGAATGAGCAGGACAATCCGCAATGCAAAAATTCAAGGATTTTTTAGCAAGGTTTTTGCCTCGTCCAATTGGTGTTCGTTGGCTCAATCAACCCGGCTTCCATGGTGGTTTTGCATCATTTGAGGATGCCATTGCGGAAGCCGAGCGAATCAATGGGAAGCCGTTCAAGAAAGATGGTCCGTTCCTTCATGATTATCGTTTGCCACTAAAGTAAGCGCTCGGCTTCGCAGCAAAAAGCCACTTCACCGGGTCCGACATCACTGCACGCCAACCCGGGCAACTCCCGCGAATAAAAGCCCAGCACCATGGCCAAGCCGGCCGAGACACCGGCGAGACGGCCGCGCATAGAAGCGCGACCACGAATAGAACTCGCAGCATCAAAAATTTCTTATGATGATCGGATCAGCGAATCGATATCTTGACCCAATTGGCGAAGACGTAGGTGACACCCGCCGTCATGCCGATGCCGGCGGCGTAGAAGATGCGGCTGACCCACAAGGCGCCGATCGCTCGTTCCTTCGCCACCCTGATATCGTTGAACGTCGGTTTCATTTCGGCGACGCCGTCGATCGCGGCCTTGGCCTTCTCGACAGTCGGCTTGAGCTCCGCGACTTCAGCGATCACGTTCTCGAGCTTGCTGCGATACTCGTGGAAATCGTCGCGCAGGCCATCGATCTTGGCATGCAGCACCGCCCGACCGTTCGAGGCCTTTTCATCCTGGTTGCGCCAGTTCGTTTCCAGGCTGCGCACGGTCGACGTCAGCGAGCCTATCTGTCCGGCCATCTCGCGCAGCGCGCCTTGCACGTCGCTGTCGGTCATTTGCCGTAGGCCTCACGGACGCCTTCATAGATCTCGCGCGACCTCACCAGTCGCGCGGCATTTTCCTTCCGCGCCGCCTCTTCCCGCTTCCAGGCCACGCGCGCGTCGTCACCGACCTTGATCCGGGGCGGGCTTACCGGGTCGAGCACCACATTCGACGCCGGCGGCAGACTACGGCTTATGGGCGCCACGCCTGTGGTCTGGCACGCGGTCAAAATCGTCAGGGACAAGAGTGCAGCCACAATTGCCGTTGCCTGGCGGCCGCCGCTTGAGACGTTCTTCATATTCCTCGATCCTTTGCTGATCCTGTTCGTTCTGCCTGGCGAGCTCGGCGCGCGCGGCGTCGGCTTTGCTGGCCACATCATTGGCGGCGTCGATATCGACCTGCCTGGCTGCGAGCTGTGCTCGCAACGACTTGGCTTCCGCCCGTTCATCGCTGGTTCGGAATCCGATCAGGAAGAACAGCGCGCCCGCGGCGAGGATCGCGACGAGCCGGCCGGCCTGTACGTACTGGCCGATGCCGGGCACCCATTTGACCAGCGGGAAATAGCCGACAATGAGGGCCGCACCGAGCAGCAGTCCGATTCCGCCCAACACCGGCACGGACGTTGCGATGTCCCAGAACCAATCGCCCATCATGCGAGGTGCCGCCCGACCCAGTCGGCGACCTTCTGCTTGCCGAACAGCCATAGCGCCGTTAGGAAGCCCAATACGCCCAGCACCAGCACAAAGCCCAGGACCAGCGCCGCGATTTCCCAGTTCGTCAGCGCGCCGAGACCGCCGAGGCCGACGCTGGACAGGGCCGTGGTCACCCAGTTGCGGGCCCGGCCGAAGAACCCGCCAGCCGTGGGGCGCGACCTGTCGTCGGCGCCGTCCCGGCCGCCGTCACGAATGGCCGCCTCATCCTCGTGCTCGCCCTCGATATCGGCGAAGGCGATCAGATTGCCGCGCGCGGTGACCTCAGCGTCGCCATCATAGACCTCGAAGTCGCCATCGGGCATCGGCAGCATGTCGGCGAACGCAACAGGGTGCGGGCGGCCATCGTCGCAGGCCTCGAAATGCATCGGGTCAGTCCGACCCTTGTAGCGCCCTCCCCATCGAAAGCCGACCTGGTCGAACGCGGCGATCACGTAGGCCGGAATGGTGCCCTTGCCCTTGCCGAAGCCATTTCGCGCCGCATCGAGGTCGAGCGCCGCGCCGAAGGCGTGGTTTGACCAGCGGTTCGATCCGGAGATCTTGCGCGGATTATAGGTGCCGGCTGTCGTTGCGACGCCGTCCCGGTCGAGCCTGGCCTGGTCGCGCCCGCACGCCTGCCAGATCTGCTCGAGCGCCGCGGCCAGCGCGGGCGCGGCCTTCTTGTGGAACAGCAGATGCTTGATCGGCTTGCCATCATAGCGCATGACGAACGGCGGCACGACCTTGACGAGCTGACGCTCGACCTGCGGACCCGGCTCCCCGTAAAACGCAATCAACGCAGCTTCATTGTCGCGAGGCCATTGCGGCATGGCGATTATCCTTCTGTTGTGATGCAGGACTGGAAGTGGGGCAGCGCCGCGCGCGTTGGCGTCAGAGGCGCGCAGCCAGCGCCGAAGCAACGACCGTCGATGCGGCAGCAGCGCCGGTGGCGTTGTAATGCGTGTCGTCCCAATAGAGGCTTGACGATACGAACCCGGTTTCGAGATCGCCGCCGGTATACACGGCGTTGCCGGCATCCAGCACCGCAGCCTGCGCCGCCAGCAGGTTGGGCTTTGAGACCAGGGCAAACAGCGAGTGCCGAACGATATAGATCGGCGCCGCCGTGAAGCCGCGGATGGTCGAAATGATGCTTTGATATCCGACCGTTGCCACCGCCTGCGTGGTGGTGTGGTCGTTGGCGCCGAGGAATACGACGATGCCGGTCGGCGTCAGCCCGGTGTCTACCAGGCGCCTGTGCGCCGGCAGGATGCGTCCGTTCACGGCCCCGCCAGCCGCCCAGTCCGCGACGACAGAGCCGCCGACCGCGATCGGCGCGTGAACAAAGCGGTCGAGATTGCCGCCACCGATGAGCACGTCACCGGCGCGCGAAAAGAAGCACCCGCTGGCGGGTTGCGCCGTATTGATCTGGCATCCAAGCAGCGGCTCGACGGTCGCATAGCAGCCGCCATCATAGACATTGAAATTCTGGTTCTTTGCCTGCGTGACGCTGTAGAGGCTGTTGACCGTGTTCGACATCAGGCTGTGGCCGAGCGTCAAATACACGGCCGTGCGCTCGCCACCGACCAGGGGCTTGCTGACCAGCGTCCGTCCGCCCGAGGCCTGGTTGCCTTGCGGATAGCCGTTGCCGAGCTCGGGAAGGATATAGGGATCGGGTGCAGAGATGGTCATCGCCCGTCCTCACATCAGGATCGAGCCGGAGATACCGGATTGACTAAAGGACGGCTGCCCGTTGTCGCCGTACCAGGAAGTTGTTCCCGTCGCCGTCGAGTATTCCAGCCACGCGTAGAAATGGCGGCCGACCGACGGATAGCCCTGATACTTGGCAAACAGCGCAGTTTTGGCGTTGGCCGTGAGGGCCGTTGCAGGCGTCATCAGCTGCGCGGCATTTGTGTTCGTCAGATCAACGCCTATTCCGGGCGCCATGAAGATGTTGCCGGAAGAGTTCGAAGCCAGGGCAAACACTTCAGCATTCAACAGATTACCCGGCAGACCCACGAGAACGTCGAGTTGGTTGGCCGCATTGGCATTGGCCTGCCGGAACAGCGCGGTCGTGTAATTCCAATTGGCTGCCGTCTCGCGCGCATTGCGCAACAGCCGCGGCACCTGGTCAAAGACATTGTAGAGAAAACGCTTGGCGGCTGAATCCTCGCACTGGCCGTTGGCGGTCATACGAACCGACCCGATCAGAACCGCCCGGTCCGCCGCCACGCTCACGGTGTCGCCGGAATTGCTGCCGTAGCGGATCAGGATGGTGTTGGCATTGGTCCATACCCCGGTATTGCCGAACAAGTGCACTTCCGTGGTGCCGGCACCGCTACCGCGCGAGGTATCCGACGACCATGCCGGTCCCGTACCAATGCGTTTCGTGCCGCTATCGTCGATCCGGTAGATATCGAAGTTCTTGCCTGCCTGATGATAGTTGGTGTGACCCGAATTGGAATCGAGCGCCAATGTCGCTTCGGCAGCGACGTCGGCCAGGATGGCCGTGCCGTTGCACGTGATGTGCGGGCCGGCGGAATAATAGACGCTGGAAGCCGCAACAACGTCGGTCACGGTAACGGAAACGCCGGACGTCAGCGTGAGGCGACCCGTCGGCCTCGGCTGGATGATGACGCCGGCCAGCGCCGAAGCGAGCGCCGCCGCCGTGGCGGCAGCCGCCGCTGCGGCTGCTTCAGCAGCAGCCTTTGCGGCGAGCGCATCGGTGAGAATTCCCGACGCGTCGACGGGGACCGATACGATAATCTGGAAATGATCGACGTTCCAGATCATCACCACCGGAACATTGTTCAGCAATGCGTTGGCAGCCAACGACGCATCCAGCGCGCTCTTGATCGCCACTGCGCCGCCACCATTATAGGCGATCGTCGTGGCGCCTGTATTATTCGCCGTCGGCGTCAGAATAAACAGCTTCGCACCGGGCGCAGTCGGGGTTTCCGGCGCGATCGCAATGATCGCGTTCGCCGTGCCGCCCGTAACCGTCAGCCGCGTGATGCTGTTAGGCAAATCCCCAATGCGCGACCAGGAGCCAGAGCCAGAACCGCCGCTCTTGAGGTAAAGCCCGTTGAACGCCGCCGTCGGGTCGGCGTAGACGATCGCCGTGACATTGGCGAGATGCAGCAGGTCCGCGCTCAGGGCCGATTTCGTCGCGTAGGCGAGCCCGGTGCTCGAGCCGCCCAACAGCGTCTCGAGATAGGTGCCCCATGCGATGATCTCAGACTTGTCCGGCGGATGGGGGCCGCTTGCCGGAACGCCGGCAACATTGTTCTTCCGCCAGACTTCGGCTGCAGTCAATGCCATGGGAAATCGTCCTGTACCTAGAGGCCGGCGAGCGCGGCGGTATCGACGGTGTTGAAATTGAACGTGATGCGGCCGGCGAGAATGTTGACCGACGAGCTCTGGATCTCGATGACGCAGTTCTGCAGCCCGTTCACGGCAGAGAATTGCAGCCTCACCCAGCGCTTGCCGATCCACCGAAAGCCCGCGAGGGTCACCACCAGCGATCCTGATTTCGCAGGGTTGAGGCGTAGCAGTGCGCGCTCACCCAAGATCGCCGCCTGGCCGGGGTCCTGCACCCATGACAGGTCCAGCGGCTGTGCGCGAACGACCCCTGTCAGCGAGATCGAGGCTTCATCGCGAACGGAGTCGATCTGGGCCGAAACATATTTTTGGGTTGGATCGGTGAAGCTGACGTCGAGCTGATTGACCATCTGCTCGTCCGCGATGCCGTGATTGATGGTCCAGCCGACGATATGCGCGTCCGTGATCGGCGGCTCAGTCGGCTCGCGATAGACGCCGACCGCCAGTGCAAAACCGCCCTCGCCGTCCTCGACCATATAGCCGTCACAGGTCGCCAGGATCTTGTTGACGACGTCTTCGGGCTTGTTGTCGAACTTGTACCAGCCGGCGGATTCATATTTGCCGTCACAGAGGGTTGCCTCCACCATCCACTGGGCCAGCCGCGCAGGCGGAAACAGTTTTGCCCGATCATGGCCCATACCGCCTTCCAAGCCTGGCCGGATCAGGAAATCGAGCAGTTGCAGGACCGGGTTGGGGGAAGGCAACCACGTCGCCGGGTTTGTAGGGCTTTGGCCGGGGTCGCGGGGGTCCCAGACCGGCGAGCATTTGGCGACGAACGACAGTTCCGGCTTGCCGCGCGGGTAGACCTCCGTATGGTTCGCCGGTTCAACCAGCGTGGCGCACCGGAGCGCCGCATGCGCGACGCCATCGCCGCGCATCGCCGTCGTCCATTGCGCCGTGACCGCGGGACTTCCCTGCAAAACCGCGGCTTGAGGAAACGTCCCCATCCGGACTTCGATGTCGACGCGGCTGCCGGCATAATAGCCTTCCGGGGTGATGTTGATCGTTCCGAACCCGCCGGTGGCAACCGAAGGCGTCGTCGTGACCAGATCGTCATGCAGATAAATCTGCGAGATTTCCGTCACCAGGCCGTGATGGAAGGCGATCACATCATACGACGTGTTCGGGCCAGGGCCTTCCGCCGCATAGAACATGTAGGTCCCGGCGAGGCGATTGGTCCAATATCCCCTCACCCGTGAGGGGATTGCTTGCTTGAGGGCCTGGGCGCCTTCTTCAGTTTTCGGTGTCGGCGTACTACTCAGCGCATAATTGAGACCGATCGACGCCCCAACCAGCGCAGCGGTGCCGATGGCTGAAACTCCGGTTATCCCGAAGACGATCGGCGTTGTGAAAAAACCCGTAAAGGCGGAGCCAGCACCGATTCCCGTAATCGCTCCGGGACCAAGCGTGCTAGCGATCAGTAGGGTTCCAACCGTTTCAACCATGGAATCCCCAAGCTCTGATGGTAAATAGCGGCGCACCAGCGAGGGCGAGATCGGGCGCAACCACGGCGCGCATCGAAGGTGAGGTACAAATCGAGCCGGTTGATGCCATGACAACCCTGCGGCCAATTCGGGTCGGCGCCAGTACGAGCGCCACGTCGCCGGATTGCGGTGCATTCGTTTCGAACAGGCCAACCGCTTTGAACCGCCGCGCGCAGGAGGTGATGATGCCGCCCTCACTCCTGATCAAACTGCGGTACTCGCGCCGGGTGGAATACGCCCCGCGCCGGTCTGCCATTGGATCAGGCAATCCGTTGGCGATCAGCCAGTCGGCCATGAATGTGCAGCAATCCAGCGACCCGTATTGCCACCGCCGGCGGGCCACCGCCTCAAGGTATAAGGCGAGCATGGTTTGATTCCGCCGGGCGGCGCAGACGAACGATCGTCGCGTCGGAGATCTCGCCCTCGATCCTGACAACCGGTTTCTCGCGAGCGCGAAGCAAGCGCATGGTGGCATAGGCGCCCGCCGAAACGGACGCACCAAAAGCAAAGCCGACGACCAGGAGCTGGATGAGGTCGATCATGCCGGCGGGAATATGGGCCATGTCTTGTTGAAACCGTGCGCGTAGCGCCCGACCAGGCTGCAGAACAGATCGCCCGGCGAGCGGGCCTGCTGATCCTGATCCGACAGATAAGAAAAGCTGGGCCGCCGCCGGCCGGTCATCAGCGACCCGCACGACAGCGCCACCGTGCGAACGATCGGCTGGGCCGGATCGTCGGTTGCAGACTGCTGGACCGACAAATAATCCGCCGTATAGTTCGCAAACCATTTTATCGATCCGAGCAACGCCCAGTCCGCCGAAAAGATGCCAAGGCCCACAGCGGCGTCCTTTCCTTTCACGTCCTCGGCATCATCTCCGGAGGCGAGCGCCAGAACCTCGCCGGAGACCCCCGAAAGTGAGAACTCGACGCGCTGCGCAGCGCCGTTGATCATCTGATTGAACTCGGGAACGTTCTGCAGTTCGCCAAGGCCCCGGTAGGTCGCACCGGTTGCGTCATACGCGTTGACACCAGGCTCGATATCGCCGATGCCCAGCCACAGCCGGATGACCGGGGCGGTGTCGAGCCTGAAAAACACGCCGATCCGCTGCATCCCGGAATCGAGCGCCGCCAGCTCCGCATCGTTCAAATTCATGGCGGGGAACTCTCAAACGTTTCAACAAAATCGACGCTGGCGGAATTGAACGTCCAGGGATTGATGTTCAGGTCCATGGAATTGGTCGCACCGAGACGCATCAGACAGCGCGGCCGATCGAACTCGAGCGGCGTACCGGCTGCAATCGCCTCCCGCAATGGCGGCATGAAGGTGATGGTTGCAGCGTCGTCATCGGTATAGTCGACCGTGGCTATCTCATACATTCGCCACCCCATGGTCGGATGGATGATCGAGAACGCTTCGCCGCCGATCAGCTCGCCGGCATAATTGATGCCGATGTCGATCGACGTCGCGCGAAGTGACGCGGCGCCGGCGACGATGTCGATCACCGGCTGGTCATAACCCGTATCATCGCCAAACAGCGAACCATCACTATGGGCGATGTCGAGCCCTGCAGTCTGCGACAACCCTTCCGGCCACGGCCGGAACAGGGCATCGTTGCGCGGCACGATGATGGCATTGATGCCGCCGTCGCAGATCTGGCGCACCGCGCGCCACAGCAGCGTGGTGACGCGCTGGCGGTCCCGACCGGTCAGGCCCCGGCCGCCGCTCAAACTGATATCGCTCATACTGCAGGACCAGAATCCGCCCCCGTCGCTGCGCACCAGGGTGGCGACTGACTTTGCTGTCTGCCCCGGCGTTGCGGCGACACCGAGCAAATTCCAACTGTGGCGCTTTTCCCGCAGCAGCCTTCGGGGGAATTCGATCGCCATCAGCCGACCCCTGTCGTCTGCATGCGTTGCGTAGAGCTGATAATCTTCGACATGCCGGCAATCTGCTTGTGGGCGGCCACAATGGCAGCCTGCAACCGCTCGATCGTCGATTGGGACACGTCGCCCGCAACCATGAAATTGTTGAGAATCGATCCGCCCGCCTGTGACCGCGTGGCGACGTCGTTCGGAACAATCTGAGCGCCGCGCGGCAGGTTGAGAAGTTCGGGTCCCTTCTCACCAACCCATGTGAGGCCGCCGCGCCAGTTGTCGGTGCCTTCGGCGTTTTTGCCTATGCTGCCGAGCCCAAAAAATGAGGCGAATGGACTTAGACCACCAGCGCTCGGCCCATTGAAAACCGAGGCAAAGAAGGAGTTGATTGATGCCTTGCCCAACGTTTTCAATAGATTATTCACGACGTCATTGAGGTTTTTTGCTTCGAAGACTGCGTCACCGAAGGCGGTCGACAACGCGCTACCCATAGTAGCGGAGGCGCTGTTGATCTTGTTGAGCGAGTCCTTCGCCTTGTCGGCCGCAGTGGCGGCCAACCCGATGTTGGTAGACGCAGCGAGAAACGCCTCGGAATGTTCCTTGGTGAGAACGATCCCCGACGCTTCGAGGGCCTGCTGTGCCGTCATGCTCTGGCGCAACTTCTCATACTTGTTGATCTGCTCCTGCGTCACCTCGCCTTCATCGCGCATGATCGCGGTCAAGGCCTGGAATTCTGCCCGGAACTGCTGGCGCGCAGCGTTGTTCTGGAACGTCGCCGCCGTGTCCGCATTCAACGTGGCGATATGCTTGTTGATGCTGTCGATGACGACTTCGAACTGATCGCGACTTTCTTCGGGCTCCGGCTTCTGCGGCGCCTTCGAGGTGTCGCCTCTGACGGCCGTCTGCACGTCGATCGCACGCTGCATGGCTTGGCGGACGGCGCTGGGATTCTGCATCGCCGCAGCCAACTTGGCCTGCGCCGGGTCGGTTGCGTAGCCGGGCTCCCCCTTTAAGATAAGTCCGGGATCCGAGTTCAGACCCAGCCTGCCGGTCGCTTCCGTCAGCCTGGACCAGAAAGGCGCATTGCCGAGCTGGGCCATGATATCGGGGATGCGCTTGATGGCATCATAAAGCGAATTGGCTTGCGTCACAGCCGACGACATCGTCTCGACGATCCCGATCCAGCTCTCGTGGTAGTTGACGCCGAGCTTGGCCAGGTCGTCCTGGATCGGCTTGAACTTCTCGCCGAGGATCTTCTGGGCTTCTTCCAATCGATTTTTAAGCTCGATCGCCTGCCCGACCTGCTGGTCCGAAACGATCTTCGACGCCTCGATCTTCTGCGCCGTCTCGAGCATCTGGTCGAGGAACCCGGAATTGGCGCGCAGCCGGTCCGTGATGGCCGGCCCGAACGCCTTTTCCGAGATATCGAGCGCGGCCAGTCGCTGGCCGCTTTCCAGCGCCTTGTCGATCAACTGGACGGTCGCGCGCAACTTGTCTTCGTTCGAAGTCGCATTGGCGAGCGCCGCAACCCCGGAATTGCCGCCAAAATTCCCGGCCTCGACCAAGGTTCCGACGCGCTGGCGCAAGTCACTGCCGCCGAGCTTATCGCGTGAGGTATTGGCGAACCGGTTGAGCGCAGCCTCGACGTCCTCGATCGTGACTTTCAACACTTCTCCCGACTTCACGAAACGCTGAAAGAAATCGGTCGAGACGTTGGCCTTTGCAGCCTTTTCGGCAATCTCGTTGAATTCCTCGATCCGCTCTTTGGCAAGCTCGGTAGCGACCGACATCAGCTTGAAGACGCCGGCGATGCCCGCGATCGCGGCACTGAGCGGACCGATAACGCCAAGGATCGAACGCAGCCCAAGCGCGGCCGAGCCGGCTGCGCCACCGGTCGCCAACAGGCTCGCATTCACGTCGAGAAACTGCTTGACGATGAACTGGGTCGCCGTCGTCGTGACGCCCTTGGCGCTCTCAACGTTCTTGTTGAAGGCGTCCAGGTTTAGCGAGAGCGGAATACGCAGGGCCGGCGCCATCAATTCACTCCATGCATTGCGAGAAGCTCATCAAACTCGGCTTCGCTCATGGGCTCGGTCTTGCCGCCACCGTTGGCCCGGTTGTGGCCCTCGACATAGGCGACGAGTTCCCAAATCGTCTGTTCTTCCGTCACCCGGGGAGGCCAGCCGAACGCCGCGCCGATCGCGATGACTTCGGAGCGTCGGAGGCGTCCGTCTTCGAGGTAAAGCCGGTTTTTGCTGCCTCCGCCGGCTTCTGTTTTCCCTCGATGGGGTCCTCCGGCACGCCGATCATCACCGCTTCGACGACCGCGTAGGCCACCAGCACGGACGGCGCGAGCCCGTGTTCGTTATCGTCGACGTGACGCTTGACCGCGTCCATCGCCTGCTCCGGCGCCATGCCACCGCCCATCAAGCCGAGCCGGATGGTTTCACGGACATCATTTACGCCGAAGGTGCCCGTTCCCAGCCGCCCGAAGATTACCCCGAGCGGCGCGTTGCATTTGGCTTCCAGATCAAGCAATAGCCCGATTTTCGACAGGCAGAACTGATCCTCCCCGTTCGCCCACACGATGGTGCGAGTGCCGTTGGCGCTCATAGGAACTTCCCTTCAATTTCGAGAGATGACGTCCTCGACCTTGTCCTCGATCGTCTGCTGAATATCCGGAAGCAAACGACGCGCTGTCGAATAGAAGTAGGGTTGGGCAGCCTGATGCACGGTGCCAAACTCTGGCGCCAGCGCATAATCGAACTCGACGCCGGACCCTTTGGTAATCTCACGGGTCGTCGCCGGTCCGCCGGCGGTGACTTCGAGTTCGAGTTCGTTGCGTTTTCGCCGGACCTTGACGCTGTCCCTGAGCTCGCCGGTCAGCACCAGGTCCTCTTCGACAATGGCCCGCTGAATGGCGCCAGCAAGCCCGTCAGCCTCTTCCTTGATGGTGGCAGCCAGTTCGCGCTTCAGCTTGTAGGAAAGCTGGTCGAACCAACTCTGGACCTCGTCATCGGGCTCGCCCATCGATCAGGGCACATCGACCCATGTGACGGCCTGGTCGTTATCCATCGTCACGTTGATCGCCACCTTTTGCCCGCGGGTCCCGGTGTGCTCGAAATTGGTAAGGATGAACGATCCGGCGTAGTAGCCGAGGCCAGGCGCATCAAGCTTGACCTGGGCATTCTTCGCCACGGCGTTCATGAACCAATTGCGCCAAAACGCGTAAGCCTCGACCGCCAACACACCCGCTCCGGAAATCTGTGCAGATAGCCCGTTGACGTCCTTGGCTTCCCAGGCGGGGGCTCCCCCATCGTCGCAGTCCGGGATCAGCGTCGAATTGGTGGATGCCGAAAGCTTGAAGCTTCGCGTGGTGAGGCCACAAGGCTGCGAAAACACTTCCGGCGACGCGCTGTCACCAACAAGGATCAAAAGCTTGGTTCCTGGAATTACGGTCGGCTGTGCCATCGAGGTCACCTTTCATGATAGCGCCTCGCGGCGCGGATAGTTTAGGTAGGCTGGATTAACGCATGGAACGTAAGGGCCGCATGGCGCGTCAGGCCATCGGGATCACGCAAATAGTTGACGCTCTCGATCTCGAACACGACGACGGTGAAGCCCGCTATGGCCAGCGGCTGATCGTCGAGCATCGCAAGCACGGCTTTCGTGATGGTCTTCAGCTCGACGAAGCCCTTTTGCTGCGACCAGATGTCGACCACCGGATAGGCAATCACCCCATCGATACAGTCGGCCTTGTCCGGCAGCACCTGACACTGGCCAAGCGTGATGTAAGGAAAGATCGGATTGACCGGCGGCTCGTCATACACACGATCGTCGACCGCAGTCCCGGTCCTGTCCTTGAGCACATCGATAATGGCGGACTGCAATTCGAGGCTAGGATCGGACATCGCTGACCTCTTGCTCGGGAACGACCCTGCCGGCGCCGGCCTCGAGGATCGCGCGAACCGCCGCTTCCGGCACCCGCTGGTAGGTCACGCCGGCGAGGTATTGGACGAAGACATGCCGTTTCGCGCGGTAGGAGAAATCGCGCGAAACGGCGACCACCTTCATCGGTTAGTTCGCCACGCCCGTAGCCTGGATGCCGACCGACAACACCGTCGACGACTTGGCGATTCCGATCTGGCAAAGATACTCGCCGGAACCGACGTCGGCGATCGGGCAGATGCCACCCGGCGTGTCCGATTGATAATATGGCGTGTTTGGCGTCAACGTCGCACCCAGCGTCAGATCGCCGTCGCTCATGCCGTTGATGGGCTGATTCAGCGCTGCACTGTTGAGCGCGATGCCGTCGGGCTTGCGCGCGGCGACCGTGGCCGAGTTCGAATCCGCCAGCATGTATTTGTGGCTGGTCGGATCGAGATAGATCGTCTTGCCCGCGGCAATTGCCTCGCCGGCGGTACCAGAGAAGCGGCGTTGTCCGGTGCCGGAGACAACGCAGTTTGCAGCCGTGATCGAGAGATCAGCCATTGATGATATCCTTCCTTTGGTTGGGGAGAAAGCGACTAGCCGGACACGCGCAGATTGATCCGCACCAGGGTACTGCCGATGAACTTCGGATCGCATTGAATGATCGTCCGCGCGTTCTCGCCGCGCATCAGCACCCGATCGGGACCGTTCTCGCGCGGAATGCGCTGGTCGATGGTGACCGGCTCGACAACACGATCACCGGGCCAACCGGCAGCGTTGATCTCGGTCGGCGACAGGAAAACCTCGTAAAGCGCAACCTTCGGGCCAGATGCACTATTCGAATTGTCGACGCGGTTGACCCGCGCTCTGCAAACGACATCGACCGGCGCCGACCCCGTGAATACCCGCCGCAACGTGATATCCTCACCTGATTGCCGCAGCTGGGCATCGAGCGAGGCGATGGCATCCGCGGGCGTCATGATCAGGCATGCCCGTTCATGTTGACGGTCCAGGACGTGATGTTGATCGTCTGCCCCGAGATGACGCTGGTGTTGTCGACCGTCATGTCGCCGCCGCCGCCCGTCGCGGTGATGGTGCCCTGCATGCCGCAAGTCGTGCCATCCGAGGCATAAACGCGATAATGCGCCAGCGTGCCGGTATTGTCGGCCGAGGTATCGGTCAACGGCGTCGACGAGAACGCCTTGGAACCGGCCGAGGCATTGCCCATCCAGTCGGAGGCCAGCGCGATGGTCGCGATCACCGTGCCGGCGTCGGCCGCAGCACAGTTCGCCGGCTGCGCTCCCGACCGCAGCTTGATGATGGCAGCGGTGCCGATCGCGGCCTCGATCGCGTCGAGCATGGCGTTACGGACGGCTACAGAGAGCTGAATGGTCATGGCAAAAATCTCCTATCTGGATTTGATCTTGAGCTTCATGGTCTGATCCATGGTGCGGCCGCCGGCCGTGGTGATGCGGTTCTGAATCAGATAGGTCTCACCATCGGTGCCGCCGGACAGCCAGACGGTCGTCGTCGTGGTCGTGTTCGACGATGAATTCGCCACGATGCCGGGCGGCAGCGTGAATTGAGAGGTAGCGATGGTGTCGCCATCGAGCCGCGCGCTCCAATCGATCGCGTAGTCGAGCACCTCGTCAGGATCCTTGCGCGGCCAGCTCGGCATGATTCACGTTTCCGAAAAGTGAGAGGATCAGGCCGCGATCGCGACGCGGTTCTCGGCCGCTACAAAATAGGTGCGCTCGAGCGGCGTCGGCTCGACGTCGGGACCGGCCGCGGTCGCGACCTGGCGAATGCCGAGCGATTGCGCCGCGGACGCGCGGACCAGGACCGTGTCGACCGCGACCGAGCTGATCGACAGCGATTGTGCTGCAAACGCGCCGATGCCGCCGCCCGAGGCGACCGCGACCTGCCCGATGCCGAGGCCCTGGTTGGCGTTCGCCGCGACCAGGACGACCGCCTGCGCGGTTTCCCCGATCGACAGCGACTGCACCGCGGCGGCGCCAATGCCGCCGCCGGAGGCCGCGGCGACCTGGCTGACGCCGAGGGCCTGCGCCGCATTTGCCTTGACCAGGACGGCGCCGGCAGCCGCCTGCGCTATGCCGAGCGGCTGCGCGGCGACAGCGTTGACCGTGACAGTCTCGGCGCAGATCTGGATAATGCCGAGCGACTGGTTGGCGCTGGCTTTGACCAAAACCGCCGCCGCGGCGCTTTCCCCGATCGACAGCGACTGCGACGCGGTTGCCGATCGCGCCGTCGTCGATTGATTGAGTAGGAGCAGAAGCACCGACGCAGCTCCTCAAGGACCGAAAACCGAAATATCGTCGAACGAAACCACGCCGTCGCTAAAGCTGTGATTTTTGACTGACACAAAGTAGGAGCCGGCAGCCGCGACGAAGGACCCGTTGATCACGCCGGTACCGGCAACGTCGGCGGAATTGTAAAGGTAATCCGCGCCGCCGAAATCGCTTCCAAGCCCCAGATTATCGACAGTGACTGCAAGTTTGGCCGCGTTGGTGTCGTTTCGCGTTACGGTTGCCTTGACCCGGTAAGTTGCGCCAATCGTAAGACCGGCAATCTGCTGGACTCCGCCGCCGATCGAGTGCCCAGAGACGTTCGTCACCAAGAGCGCCCCCGCGGATTGGGACAGGCACGAACTGTCAGAGACAAACGCGCCGCCGTTGTACGTCACTCCGCTCCAGGACGATGCGTCAACGGTGAACGTGCCGTTAACGACTTTTTCGGAGAATCCGAGGTAAGCATAGAAAACATCCCTCCCGAACTGCGAGCAGCCGACGTCGTTAAAATGGTTCGACGTCAGTGCATAGGCGTCGGTGTCAAGCCATTGATTGAGCGGCCCCGCGTTACCTGCCGTGACTTGTGCAAGTCGTACGTTCGGGAACGTCGCCCACGCTGAATTGATCCGACCGACAATGATCTTTGTAGCCGAACCGGCCCAACGCGCTCGCATCGCCGTCAGTACATTTGGCAGGTTTGTCGGATAGGCGGCGTCCCAAGTCGCATCACCGGCGTCGGTTTCGCCCTGCATCCACAGAATCATCCGAACGCGCGGAATCAGGCCCTGCCTGAAGATTGCGAGCTTCGCCGCATTAATCGCCCGCTCGACGTTGGTGAAATATTCCGACGAGGAAGACTCGCTCCAATCGTTTCCTGTTGTTGCGAAAAGCCTCGACCCGCCGATCGCATATTTGACAATAAATATTTTCTTAGCCGGCGCGAGCAGCCTCATCCTGTACGAAAATTCGGCTTCCGGCCCCCAATTGCCCGACGAACCACTACCACCATCGATCTGCGTCGTCGGCTGGAGCGAATTTGTCCCCGCACCGTAGGTTATGAAAGCGGACGTATCGTAATCCCAGATCAGAACTTTCGGGTCGCTCACGATGTACGCCGGCACTCCCTCCAACGTAGTGACGTTGCTCTGCGTATTCGATTGACCCGCAAAAACGAAGATGTCGGCTTCGCGGGAACTGAAAAGCAGCGGATTATGCACGGCCCTGGAATCCTTTCACGACGCCGTCGATAGTCGTGCTGTTCGCCGAGGGCGTGAAGCCGTTCAGCGTCTGGTGCTGGATCCAGACCGTCACGCCGCCGCTCGATGGCTTTGTGATGATGTACCCGCCTTCGTCCGGCACCAGGCGCGCCTTGCCGCCATCGGAAAATGCGCGGAATGTTCCGGACATGGAACCTAGATAGCCCGCCCTCTTGTTCGAATAGGTCGCATTGTCGCCCGCGCCCACGCCCGAAGTTGCTGTCGGGTCGCTATTGTACAGGAACGCGCGCACCGGCACGCTGGCGGCCAAGCCGGTATCGTTCGTATCGAGCAGAAGCTCGGTCAGGCAGACCGGATCATCGTTGACATCGGAGACAGTCGCGGACAGTGCCATGACCGATCCCGCGGTCGAATTGTTCGAAATGCTGTCATTCGGCGAATACGGCGTCACATTCGCCGGCCGCACCAGTTGCGTGAAGGATGCGCTCACATAGCGCGGCCGATTATTGGTGAGCCGGCCCGCGATTCGCTTGAGGAACGCGATCACACCGCCAGTCGCGGTGTCAGACGTCGCAGCCGCATCATCGGGTGCGCCGATTGAGTCCTGGTCGCTGCCGTCAGCTGGCCCGATCGAGGTGCGCTGGCGCTGCCCGCCCGTGAACGTGATTGTATCGCCATTGCCGACGCCGGCGCCGGCCGCATTGGCGCTCATGGTGACCGTGGTCGCGGTTTTCGACAGCACCGTGGTCCCGCCGGCGATCGAGGTCGGCGTCGTCGAGTTGGCGATGACCATGCCCTTGGAAACGTTGCGCGGCACTGACGCGAAGGTCAGGAGGGCGTTGCCGGCGGACGTTGTGGCGCTGGTGACACCGAAGGTCGAGGGATCGATCGTCTCGACCGGAATGCCGGTACCGGGCAGCGTGACGTTGTTGGACATGCGTTAGTCCTTTACGAAATGCGAGATTTGAAGTTGGTACGGGTCACCAGACCTCGGACAACACAAGGCCCGTCACGGCGTCCGGGATCATGGTCGCGAATTCCGGGCGCAGTTCGTACTGCTTTTCGCCGACACCGATCACGAGATCGCGGCGCAACGTCAGATTGGCCTCGCCCATCGAATAGAGGTGTCGGATCTGCAGCATGATCGCGACCTTGACGTTTTCCGGCACGTCAGCGGGTTCATAGCCGGCGTCGAATGTCACCACGATCGGCTCGGGTGAATGCGCGAAAACGATCGGCCAGCAAGTTCCGAACCTGGGGAAAATCGCGACGCTGTCGCCGCGGGTCTGCACGACGTAATCGGCTCTATCGAGGGTCTGCATAGATTGCGTGGTCCAGTCGACATATTTGATCGACGAGACGTCATCGATCGCGACCGGAGCCACCGGCACAAGCAATTCACGGCGCCAGGACGTCAGGACCCATTCCAGTGTCTGCCGCGCATATACGCGCTGCACAATGCTTTGCACCAGCTTGGTGGCCGCCGGGATCAGCGCCTTGATCACGACGTCATTGCTGGCGTCGACCACGCGCAGCTGTGCCTTTGCCTCGGCCAGGCTGACCGGATAGGCCGTGGCAGCATCAGCGATGCGGAGCGGCATGTTGATCGTTCCCGATAGTAGGGCGCGCGCCCCGGCGAACCGGAGCGCGCTGTCCGGACTTAGACGTTCTGGACCACGCTGGCGGCGTCGTTATCGGTCGCGACCCCATAGCGCGGATCGACGCCAAGGATCGACGCAGAAACCAGCGAGGCCGCAGTGCCGACCGTGATCGTCAGGCGGAAAAACTTGAAGCCATTGTTGAAGTCGAGATCTTCCTGCTTGAGGTCGATCGTCGCCTGGTTGTTGTCGTTGCTGGCCTTGACGAGCTGGGTGATAGCCCTGCCGGTCACGTCCTTCGTTCCGGCGCCGCCGCTTGACGTTGCCTGCTCGATCTTGGCGTCGACGGTTGCAGAAGCACCAAGGACGCCGGTCGACAGCAGCGCCATATAGTTGTGGAACTTGGTCGCGTCGATCCAACCGCTTGAGACGGCGCCGGCGGCCTGCGATACGGGACCGATTGCGCCGACGAGGCCGACGCGCTGTGATGGTTTCATTGCGGGACCAGACATAGGGTCCTCCTTTTCGCTGTGAGTTTTGAAAACGCGGGTGAAGCGGTCCGGCGCGCGGTTTTGCGCGCGCCGGTAGCGGTTAGCGGGCGGCGAGCGCGACGAAATGCGACTTGCTGTTGGTGCCCTTGGCCGCAGCGATCGGCGCCGACAGATAGGGCTGGCCGCCGATCCGGAAGATCCAGCGGAACGCGGTCAGGTTCTGGTCGAAGAACAGATGGATCGACGCCGCGAAGTCGATGCCCCCGCCCTGCTTGGTCGCGAGGGCATAGCCTGACAGATCGCCCAGCACGATATCGCCGGGCGTGCCGAGGGTTTCGCAGTGTTCATTGAACAACAGCGGATCGCCCATGAAGATATTCTTGAAGGGCGACCCCGACAGCGCCTGGTTGATCGGCAGGAACGCCGCGTTATTGCCGATCGTGAGCGTGCCGAGCTGCGGAATGGTATCGCGGTTCGCAAGCCAGATCGGGCTGCTGCCGGGCCCCTCAAACAGCCGGGACATCATCTTGAGGACATTGGCCGTGTTGATGGTGGCCGCGGTCTGGCCGCCTTCCGCCGCGACGGTCACCAACGCACCGGACTTCATGAAGCCCAGCGGCTTGCCGTTACCATCGCCGAACACGACAGCCTCGAACGCCTTCCAGCGGATCGCCCGGGCGGCCTGCACCATGATGCGGTTCTGCAGCCGCGGTGCGTCGTCGAGCACTTCCTGGGTCGCCAGCACGAACGCATAGAGCTCGTGCAACTGCATGATGGTCGGCGTCAGCGCCGCCTTGGTGGCGATCATCTGGGTGCCTTCCGAACGCCAAGCCGCCTGGACGCCGGCGGCGCCCCAGGGCGTGGTCTCATCCTTGACGATGCCGACCGTGTTGCCCTGCGTCGGTTCCGGGTTGCAGAAACTCAGCAGGTCATTGTCGGCGAACACCAGGCTCCAAATCTGCTCACGCCATTCGGTCGGGACCAGAACCCCCTCACCGCTCGAGCCCTGGTTCTGCTGGTAACCGCTCGCCGCCGCAGCAAAGCGCGGATCCGCGATGCCGTTGACCTGGAAATTGCGAACCGACACGGCGAACTCGGCCAGGCTCTTGAACCCGGCCGTGCGCGCCGGGTCGGTATCGTTGACGACGGTCGCCAGCGCCGGGCCTCCGAGCGCGGTCGAGCCGAACAGCGTGGCACGGCGCGAAGCTTTTTCCTCGGCCGAGATTTCGCGATCCAGCGCGGAAACTTCCTGCTCGAGCGTGTCGACCTCGGCCTCGAGCGTCGTGATCGAGGCCTTTTCGGCATCGGTCGCATTGTCCTTGCCGAGCAGCGCGTTGAGCTGATCGAGCGCGGTTTTGCCAGCCTTGGCCTTGTCGGCGCGGGCCTGGCGCAGTTTCTTGAGATCCTTTTTCATGGATCGGACTCCTGAGTTTTGATGACGCCGGACATGAGAGCCCGCACTCCCGCTGTCCGGCGACGCGGGTGGGCAACCGACAAACGGGAAGTTGACGGGCTACTCGAACGCGAGTGCGGAACGGCGGCGCGAGGCGGCGCGCGTCGGCATCTTGGCGACCAGGCCGCCGATCACTTGGTCGAGGGTGGCAACGCGATCGGCCATGCCGCGCGCCATTGCTTCCCTGGCGCCAAAGACGCGGCCCTGGCCAAATTCATCCTTGACCTTCGCTTGCGTGACGCGCCGGCCGGATGCGACCGACTTTATGAAGTCGGCGCCGGCGACATTGGCGCGTCCCTGCAGGAAGGCGCGCGCTTCATCGGACAAGGGCGCAAACGGATGCGCCTCGTTCTTCATCGGCGACTGCTCGGACCGGATCAGTGTCATCTTGAGGCCGATTTGCTCAAGCCAGCCGGAAACATCCTGGTGCATCACCATGGCGCCGATCGAGCCGACGTCGCCGGACGGCGAGATGACCAGCTCGGAGGCCTGCGAGGCGATCCAGTAGGCCGCTGATGCCGCCAAAGTGTTGACGCAGGCGATCACGGGCTTTTTGCCCGCGGCCTCGGCAACCGCGGCGGCGGCCTCGGCCGTTCCCGAGACCGTGCCGCCAGGGCTGTCGACGTCGAGGATGATGCCGGCGACGTCAGCGTCAGCAGCCGCGCGCGATACCGACGCGGCAATTCCCGAAAGGCTCGAGCCGTACCAGGAGCCGCGCGGCGTCAAACCGCCGTAGACACCGATCAGCGCGATCTTGCTCGGCTGCGTTGCAACCGATTCCGCGATCGCGGTCAGTGCCGCCTCGCGCGCCTCGATGCGCGGCAAGCCGCTCACCATCGCGGAAACTTCCAGCGCCACAACCGCGTCGATCGACGTGACCTGCGCGATCACCTGGCGCAGCTCGCAACACTCCGGCTCAGCCATTGTCGGACTCCCCATCGTCATTTTCGCCGGCGCCGGCGTCCTTGCCAGCGCCATCCTTGCCGCCGGCGTCGGCTCCGGCGGAATCCTTGGTCAACGGATTCTTGTATTCGCTGCCTTCCGGATCCGACCGCGGCGACATGTTCTCAAACCGCAGAATGTCATTGGCGGACAGCCATTCGCCCTGCCGGCCGATCAGATAGGCGCGATAGCGATTCAGGAGATCGCCGCGCAGCAGGCCTGCGAAATTGAATTCGACGAACAGGCTATTGTCGTCATTGTCGAGCAGCAGATCGCGCTCGGCGGCCTGCTCGATCGCGATCGCCAGCGGCGCGAGGCAATAGATGACGAACTCGCTCGACTGCTGCTCGATGTTGTTATTGGTCGAGCGCTTGAGGCGGCCGGCGCGGTGCGGCGGGTAGCTCCACAGCCCTAAAACCGCCGTGTCGGCCGCATCCTCGGTCTCGAGTAGCTGCGCCTCGGCATTGGTGACCTTGAGCTGCTGATATTCGGCGCCGTATTTCAGCAGGCGATCGCGGTGCCGGTTGCGGCCCGTCGACGTCCGGCGCCAGGTATCGAGAAAGTCATTTTCGGCGTCCTTGTCCTTGAAGTTGCCCGGGTGCTTGATAATGCCGCCGGTCTGGCCGCTGTTGGCGAACCAGATATCGCCGTAATCGTGAACGGCGATCGCGCGGCCGAACACCTTTTGCGCACTCTCAAAGATCGGTTCGCCAAGCAGACCGTCCTCACGCAAGGGATTGCCGCGCAGGTGCCAAAGCTCGTCCTCGCGATAGGTTTCCGTCTTGAGCGATGCACCCTGCACCAGCGTCGCCGGAGGATTGAACGTGTAATAGAGCCGGCCGTCATAGCGCCGCTCGACCTGCGCCAGGCGGCGTGGATGAATCAACTCGACGCCGCCGAGCCCGTATGGCTGCGGGCCGAGCCGATCGCCGGGCGGCAAAATCTTGCAAAAACCGTTGCGGTAGTAGGACAGATGCCATGACAACTCGCCGATAAATTCCGCCGGCGAATTGAGATCGTTCGGCCGCGCCGCAAACAGGCGCGAGATCGGATGATCCGGCAGCGCCTCGCGCGCCCCGCCGGCACCGCGTCGATAGACTGACGCCGGCAGGGTCGACATCGCCGACGAGAGACCGTAACGGACCGACTGGACGGCGCCGAGCTGCGAGACGTTGCGGTCATTGACCACCACACCGGCGGCCGAACCACCACCGCCGAGCGCGCCCCAATATTGCGGATCCCACTGGTCGCGCGGTTTAGTGACGTCGATGGAGTCGGCCATCAAGCGCAGCGCATTGCCGATGCCGGACAGAATGCCCATCAGACGACCACCACCATGTCAGAGCCGGTCACCAGCATGCCGGCCGAGGGATTCCAGCTCATCAGGATCGCCGCCTGAAACAGCGCGATCAGCGGATCGATCTTGGCGCGGCCGGCGACCGCCTTGGTCACCATCAGGGAATTGCCGCGCTGCTCGGTCTTGGCGTTGCCCATCACCCAGGCCATCAGCAGCGACCCGCCATGCCAGAACGTGCCGTCGGAGAGCTTGCGCTCGAGGCCGTACAGCGCCGGCGCCAGGGCCGGCCCCTGCAGCAACCGGCGGATCATCTCGTCGGTGACGCCGGCGCCGGTCAGCGCCTCAATGATCGCGGCAGCGTTGTTCGGATCGATGCCGATAGCGTTTTTCTCGGGCAGCAGGCCCGAGGTGATGATCGTCGCAACGATCGCGGCCAATTCCTCGGCGTCTTGCGGCACCGGGACGATCGACAGCTCGTCGGCATCAGCGAATTCCTGCAGCTGGGTGGCGATATCCTGGCGCAGATCCAGCACTTTCGGCACCACCCAGGCGCGAAACCAGCCAAGCCATTCGCGCGTGTTTCTGTCGCGGCCGATGACGGCCAGGCCGAGCAAATCGTCGAGGCCACCGCCGTCGATGCCGATCGTCACCACGTCGCTGCGTTCGAGCACTGCATCGAGCGATTTCAGGGTTTCGTCGACCGCACCCTCCCAGAAATCGGCGCCGCGCCAACCTTCATTGTTGATGCCCTGCCCGATCTCGATATTGAGATGCTGCGAGGCCCAAATGCGGATCGCTTCCTCGCCCTTTTCGCGCTCGGACGCCCAATCGGCAAACATCGACTCGACCGTGATCGGGCGGTTGATGTTCGGCATGACCATCGGCCAATTCGCCGGGTCCTTCCAACGCTCGACCACGCCGGCCGCACGCTCTTCGCGGGTCAGGACGGCGATATCGCGCGGCAATTCGTAGAGCAGCGGCAGCGTCGGGCGTATGATCTTGCCCCGATAGAGGCCGTCGCGAATGTTGCGCACGAATTTGAGCTCGGATTTGAAGGCGCCGGCCGGAATGTCGTCACTTTGCGTCGTGGTGGTGACCAAAACACCCTCCGGCGTCTTGTCGAGGCCACCCCGGATCTGGCGCAGCACGCGTGAGGTGTTGGCCGCCTTGCCAAGGACATGCAATTCGTCGAGCAGCACGAAAATCAGCGCCATCGCGCCGGTCAGGATGCGCAGATCGAAGGTGGCGACCTGCATTTCCGATTTCGTGACCAGGTCCTCGATCGTTTTGATGTGGTCGCGCGGGCGGAAACGGCGCTTTAGGTCAGGCGACTCGTCGATCATGCCGACCGCCTGCTCATAGGCGCGGTCGGCAATTGCCTGCGTTGGGCCGAGAAACAGCGCCGTTGCCCGCGGTCGGAAGTTCATCAGCATCGCGACGAGCATCAGCGCCGCGGAATAGGTGGTTTTCGACGATCCTTTCGGCACCAAGGCAAAAAAATCGCGGATCATCCTGATATTGTTGACCGGGTCCCAGGAGCCGAACACGGCGCGAACGAGGTCGCGAAACCATTGTCCGGACGCATCGCCGAGCCGCGGGTTGCCGGGAACGTCGGGCAGCCGCAACTCGTCGTAAAACGCGAGGCCCATGTCTGCCTCGGCCTCGAACAGCGGCATGTCGGGCAGAAGAGACCGACCATCGCGGATGCGATCCTGCCAATCCGTGCGGGACAGATCCCACATGGGCGGCGCCGCCGGGCGGCTGGCCTGCGCAAACTGATCCTGCATCAATGCGACTGCTGCCGGCGCATCATCAGCTCGCCGAGCGGCGTGCCGGCATCGGGCGAATGTGCCGCGATCACGGCGGCCTCTTTCTTGCCGACCTTCTCAGCCTTCGCGGCCGTCTCGCCCGCCGGCGCCCGCTCGACATCGCGCGGCTTGGTGGTCTGCCCGAAGTTCATCAGATCGTTCCGCTCGAGCAGATGGCCGAACAGCCGGATCGCGCTGACGTTGCCCTTCTGGACACCATCCCAGGCGCGCATCATCACTGACGCGTCGAGGCGATCGCGGGCGACCGCCCTGGACTTGAGCTCTGAAAAATAATGCTTCCGCAACGTCGGCAATGTGACGCGAAGCGTCGCCGCGATCCGCTCATTGCTCCAGCCGCACGCCAGCAACATGTTGACGCGATTCCGGTTTTCGACGGTCGGCACATGTTGCGGCCGACCACGCCCGCCATGATTGGCAGCGATCGGATCGCCAAACAGGTCAAAATTATCGGTCACGATGAAAAAAAACCCGCGAATGAGAGAGATGCCGGTCCGTAGAGAGAGGGGTCGAGAGGATTTGCCCCACCCCCACCCCTTCTCGAGCCGAGGCTGTTCGCTCAGTACCAGACGCCGCGCGTGTGGAGCGATGATTGCTCGGCGCGCTGTTTGTCGCGATCGTGGCAAGACTTGAGCAACGTCTGCAGGTTGCTTTCATCCCAGAACAGACGCTCATCACCACGATGCGGCTCGCGATGGTCGCACACCAGTAGCGAGGTGTTAGCTTCCATCAAGCCGCAACCGCACTGGCAGGTGTACCGATCGCGCTTGAAGATCGCGAGGCGCAGCAATCGCCAGCGAGCCAGCTTGTACCAAGCCTTCCATGGGGGCTGCGCCATACCCACGCCGCAACGAAAAACGGCCGCAGCGTGGGTGCGCTGCGGCCGTAAGTCAGAGGGAGGAAACGCCCACTCAGGGGAGCGATAGCGCGAGGCGCTACCGCACAACCATGGATGCAGAAACGACAAAGCCCAGCGCGAGGGCTGGGCTTGCGGGGTGCGCTTCGCGCGGTAACCTGAAATCAGGCCCTGAGCATCCAGCGCTATTTATAGCGCTTCTGGTTTGGACGCCGAGCCGTGGCACACCCCTTGGGCTGCGTAACCGGTTCGATCTGCGCCTCGTCTACAATCACCGAAGCGCCGCTCATCAACGCCGCGATAAAGACTTTGAGTCGGCCACCCGAGTCAAGCCGCTCGACCTCGCCGACGAAATCGGCAAACCGGCCCGACGTGATGCGCACCATCTGCGAGACCGCCACCTTGCGCCCTCGCATGTTGAACGCATCCGCGATGGCGCGCACCGTCCGCATTTCGCTGGTCGTCAGCGTCGCAAGGCGCGGGCCGAGCTGCAGCCAGCCCTCGATATGATCGACCGTTTCTATCGCAGCATTGCAAGCGTCGAAGTCCGGAACGAATATCAAACCCGGCAGCATCGGCTTGATCACCTTGCGGCCGAGGTGCGGCCTGCGCGCTTCGCTGCCATCGCGCCGATCAATGACGCGTTCAATCGTCGGCGAATAGGCGCTGACGTCGCGCTGCTCGAAGGCCTTGATGACTTTGGCGTCGCGACCAGGATGCACCTGCAGCAGATACCACGCGAGCGGCAGAGGCAGCACGTCCCGCGGGCGCCAGCCGATGCCGACATGCTGGCCAATCTCATAGTCGTATCGCGCCCCCATCACGTTGCGTCCCCTTCGCCCGTTTTTGAAATCGTTCCATCCTTGCGCGGCGGCCATGGCCAGGGCACGCGAAAGCCGATGACGCTTTTTCGTGGCCGGAAGTTCGGGTCAGATCCGTCGAGGCCGTGAACGGCCGGATTGTACGGCTCGAGCCAGATACGATCGCCGCGAACGTCCACGCCAAACCATGCGCGAAACCGCTTGCACCAAGCGGCAAATTGCCCAGACCCTTCCTCGACAATTTCCCAGCCCGTCGTTTCAGCGTTGGCGAGGCTCGCCAGCAGCAGCAGGTCGGGGCCGATCGGCTGACCCCAGAACGCCGATTCCGTATGACGACCGTTCGCTTCCGAAAACGAGGTGAAGACGGAAGGCGGTCGCAGGCCGGCCGTCTTGAGCGCAACGGTCACTGCTGCAAGCTCATCGCCGCGGATCATGCGCCGCTGTGGTCGGACATCCGGAATTTTGGTGTTCGGATATTCCTGCCAGCCCTTTTCCGCGAGCCACTTGAACGCATCCTTTGGACGCCGTTCGTATTTTTTCAGCGCCTCGGCATGGGCCAAGGCCGCTACCCTGGCATGTTGCTGTTCGGCTGGCGTCATCGTCACGAAAATCTCGAGGGCGCGGTATCGCGACATCACTTCATGCCCAGGATACGCCCGCCAGAATTCCCCGAAGTGCTCCGGTTCCTTCACTTCATCAGAACCCGATTCAAGCGCGTTCAAATCCCCCGGAGGGGGACCTTTAGGGGGAGATTCAGGTTCAGGTTCAGGTTCAGAGATTAGCCCCTGTACCGAGTCAGAGGGTCGGCTAGAGGGTCGCAGGGAGGGTCGGCCAGAGGGCGAACCAGCAGTTTGCCCCTCTAAACCTGCCACTGTCACGTTTACAGGGTCAGGATCGGAATCGTCGTTGCTCCGAGCCGAATCCCTGGTCGCCGCAGCCCGCTCTTCGATGCCGTTTTCGTCGAGATCGATCATCAGGCGGATCAGGTCGCTGGTGCGCCGGCCGGTACCTTTGCTATTGCGATGCCCGTACTCGTCGATCCACTGCGCGGACCGCGCAATTACCCCGATGCCCTCGAGCCACGCCAGCCTGCTGCGCACCGTCGACGTCGAGAGCTCGGTATCCTCGGCGATCGTCGGGATCGAGACAAAGCAGAAGCCGTCACCGTCGACATATTGCGTCAGGTCGCAGAGAATGAATTTGGCAACGGTATTGCGCAGCCGCAGATTCCGTGCCCAGGCGTGCGCCTCGTCGGCTGCGATGCGCCGCGCCCGGCGTTTGGTCGTCAACATGTCATTAACTCTTGATAGCTTGGATTAAACGGGACGCTGACGCCACTGACACAACGGGATTTTTCACGCGCTCGGCGGCAGGATATCGCGCCAGCTCTTGCGCTTTCGCGGCGGCGGCGGATCGCGCATGAACCGATCGAGGCGCTCGCAAAGCAGGATTGTCTGCGCGCGCAGCTCGTCGACCGTCATCCAGTGCTGCCGACCAGCCGCACTGTCGACGTCCGCCGGCGGCATCCGATGCAGCCCGCGCAACGCTTCCTCGTTCTGGCGGACCAGCACGCGCAGCAGATGGGGTGACGCCTCGACGGCCGGGCTCACAGCCGCCCCCAGCACCAGCGCCAGGCCGATATGACGGCATCGCCGATGCGAAGCGCCAGCATAGCGCTGATCGACAGCAACATCCCGGCAGCGAGCATGCCGCAGATGACGAGCAGAGCCGCGATTTGCCAGGTCATGCCGGCACCCTGAGTCCAGCGGCATCGCGTTGACGCTCAAGACGGGCATCGCAGGGCGGCGTCATGCCGTCGCCGGCGTCGAGGCGCTCGCCGTCGCGCCAGAATTCCTTCCAGAACGACCCGCGGCCGTGCTCGTCGAAACGCTTGAGCGAGGCCCGTACCACGCCGCAGCGCGCGCATTCCGTTTCCGATTTCAGCGGCGACCGTTCCTCGCGATCGCCCCATTTGTGCCGGGTGCTGACGGCCTTCATTTGCCGCCCCTTCTCACCGCTCGCCCTCCGGCTGGTGAGACCCGCCTAGCTGCCGCGGCGGGTTCTGGTTCGTGACGATCAAATGGAATGCGTGCGCGCAAATCTGCGTTTCGCCCTCGAATTGAGCGGCCGGATGCAGATGTGGCTTTGGCGAATTGCAGCGCGGGCAATGCTGTCCGTGCGACACGGTTTCTGCGGGTGATTGTCGGGTTTCGTCGGTCATTGTCGCTTGTTCTCTGCCACCAGCTTTACGCAGGCATTTTCGAGCGCTGCGGCTTCGCGCACTTCCCTCTTGTTGGCTCTGACCGATCCATCGCCCTCCCATGGCCATTCGCCGGCGAGCACAAATTGAGCGGCGCGTTGAAGCATTTCTTTTTCAAGCTTGGACAGTCTAGGCATCGCCACCCTCCGGCCCGCCGTCGTAAGCGGCGAGCATCTTGAGCCTGACGTCTATGCTGTGAGGCGTGCGGGCGATCCCGAACTCCCTGGTCACGACCGCAGCGATCTCACGAACGCTCTTGCCATCGCGGCGCATGGCGACGATCTTGCGATCGTGCTCCTCGGTATAGCGGAATACGACCTTGCCGCCTTGAACGTAGGATGTTGGGCCGCCGTATTGAATTTTGCGCTCGATCAGGCCTTGGGTGATCATGAACCAAGCAACGGTCCCGACGTCGCGGCCGATCTTGTTGGAAATCTTGCCGGGCGTCGGCTTGGCCATCGCCTCGCAGAGCCGCTCGATCTCGGCGCGGTCAGCGTCGGACAGGCCGCGGCGGTTGTCGGGCTGCATATTCATCGCTCGCCCTCCGGCCCCTGACAGGTATTCACTGGCCCGCTGATCGTGCCGCCGAGTACGCGGCGCCCCTGCCGCGTGATCCGCGCGACACGCTTCAAGCCCTTGCCGGCGATCGTGCAGAGGCCGCGGGCTTCGAGCGACATGACGGTTTGACTATTCCAATAGCGGCCGGGCTGCAGATCCGTACCGAACCCAGCAACGCAATATTCCAGCGGCTTTTTCGACATCCAGTGCAGCGCCTGGCGCTGGTTCGGCGTGAGCTGCTTCATCGCTCGCGCTCCCGATGACGGCCGCGATCGCGATCAAATTTTTCGCCCTCGGCGATGATCAGCGCGGCCGCGCGCACCAGGTCGCGGCGGAAGCCTGCCGGTTTCCACCAGTCATCGGTCCATGGCCAGGGCGCCGGCGGCGCGGCCGACATCATCCCCGCCTCGAGCGCGAAGCACGCGCCGGCGGTCGCCATCTGGCCGCGCGGATTGCGGTCATCATGCGCGACGTCAAAGCCCTCGACCTCGACTTGACGAAACCGCTCGGCGATTACGGCCTGCTTGAACGCCGAAAGCGGTCTGCGGATATGAAGCGCTTCGAACAGCCGGCGCAGGCCGTAGGATCTCACGACCGAGATCACGGTCATGATCAGCGCGAATTGAAAATTCTGCTGCAGCGAGATCTGCACGCCGAGAAGCGGTAGGATAAGGATCTGTGCGCCGAGACTGACGCCGAAACCGATCGCGATATTCAAGATGCTTTCCAGCATCGACATGGCGCGGGATTGTTTCATTGTGTTCCCCCTTCTGCCGCCGCGGGCCTTTCGATCCCGAGCGTTTCCTTGATCCGGGTTTCGTTCTGCTGCAGCCAGACCAGCGTCGCGCGCACGGCCTCGAGGCGCTGGATCTGGTAATCGCCGACCGATTTGCGCAGTTCGCCCTTGGCAGTGAGGCGCGGATAGACGCGGGCGCGCTGCTCGAGCTCGCGGTCGATTTCCTCGATCTGCGCCTGCAGGGAAAATTTCATGCCGGTGCCCGCCGCAGAAACGCCGGGATGTCGAGCGGATCGCGCCCCGGCGGCCCGAGCAATTCCTCGATATCGATCTGCCGCGGCTCGACGGCGAGCTTGACCGGCGCCGGCCGGGCGCGATCGACGATCGCCTCGAGCTCGGCGAGGCGCGCGCGACCGGCATCGGTCAGGAACACAAGATCATCCGAGCAGCCGGCGAGATCGAGCCCGACCAGGCTGCGGACGCTGGCACGGTCGAGGTGTTCGCCGCCGGCCAGCGCGGCAAGGTCGCGCCAATCCCAGAATTCGGTTTCGTCGAGGTGCTGCTTGAACAGCGCCTCGCGTTCGGCCCGCTCGCGTTCGATCACGGCGAGCCTGATTTTGCCGGCGCCGGTCAACCGCCAGCGGCCGAGCGCATCGGTCGCCAGACCACGCCGCGCATATTCCGGCAGGCGATCGGCGAGCGCGTCCGCCTCGTCATTCACGATCGCGAGCAGGTCGGCGTATTCGGTCGGCGGGAACGCCGGCTCGGCGCTGGAATTGGACCCAGGTCTTTCGGCCGGCAGAACGGCTGCACCAGGTCCGGCGATGTCACCGGGCTGATCGACTATCCCCTTTTCTGGATGCGTCGCATCGAGCGGGGCTGGGGGACTCGCCGCAGCAGCAACCGGCTGCGGACGCTCTGCGAGCTCTTGCGCAAGCCCTTGGGCTTTCCGCTCGGCGTCAAGCCGGTACAAAAGCTTCCAGCCCGCCTCGGTCAGATTCCAATCGTCCTTTTTCTTGAGATCATTGAAGAACGCGAGGCCGCGATCGACGTATTGCTGCACCACCAGTGCCGCTGCAGGCAGGCGAATGCCTCGCGCGCCTGAGATCGCGAGCAGAGCATCGAACTCGTTTGCCGGCGCAACCACTGGCGCCGCATCGGTCGTGATCGCCACGTCGCTTCGCGACGGGCTGGCCTGATTCCCGCACGCTTCCCAGTTCGGCGGCAGCGGGTGCTCGGCGTCGACGCGGGCGAACATTTCCAAAACGGGCAGCGGTTGCCCGTCGGCGTCGCAGCCGACCATTTCGGCGATCATCCGCCGGTAATGCTCGGGCTTGCGCGAATGATCGGTCGCGCGCTCGCGATGGTTCGAGCCGAACTTTTCCGCGCCCGATGGCTTGGGCAGGCCCTGCCCGCGCTTGAACAGCAGCAGCAGCTCGTCCTGGTCCCAGGCAATCAGGCCGCTGCCGGAGACGTCGGGATGGTCCGCGTCGGTCTTGGTCCAGACAAAGCAGGTCGAATAGCTGTCCATGCCGAGCGCATGGCCGACCGCCCAGCCGAGCGGCATCATCACCTTGGCAAGCGTCACCTCGCCGGTCGCCGAAATCTCGACCTCGGTCTCGACCTCGACCAGCGCCAGCAGATGCGCGCGCGGAATCCAGAAGAAAGCCCAGGAATTCGGCTGCAGGCTTTTCCGCGCGTTGCGCAGATAGGCCAGGATCGCCGACCAGGTCATGGTCGGATAATGGTTTTCATAGGCGCGATCGCCGATGCCGCCCTTTCGCTCCCACGGGCAATCGATATAGGCCGCGGGAAACACCTTGCCCGCCGGCAGATCGGCCGAGGCCTCGGCCAGCGCGCCGGCCAGATTGCGGCGATGCGCCCGGCCCCGTTCCTCGGCGCCGATCTTGAGCAGGTCCATCGCAACGCGGCCCTGCCCGGCCCGCACTTCCTGCGCGTGCCGCTCGAGCGCCTGCTCGAAATCGGCCGCGTCCATCGCCGCCACCTTCTGGGCTCGCGACGACAGCTTGCGGTCGATTCCGGTTTCGGCCAGCGTCGGCCGTGCGTCTTCTGGCTGTTCCGATACGGCACCGCCAGAATCGTCCCGGCCTTTGAGCTGACCGCGTGATCCCGCGTTGAGCCCGATGGTTTCCTTTTGCAGGATGATCAGCTCGCCGAGGCGCCGCTCGGCACGAAACCTGATCTGCGATGCCTGCACCTCGAGATCGCGATCGCTGGCCTGGCGCGCATAGATGCGCATCGCCTCGGCCTGGCTGCGGATCTCCTGCACCTCGTCGACGGCGACCGCCTCGGCCAGCGCCTTGCGCGCCGCCTCGTATTTGACAAGCTCGGTCATTCCCCCCCCGCCAGCTGGTCGAGGTGCAGCATGATCGCATCGGCCACGACCGCCGGGATCCGCTCGGCGTTCGCCGCGCAGAACGCCGCGAGCTGCGCGGCGAGATAGGCCGGCACGAACACCGAGACGCCGGCGCCGCCGAACCCGGACAGGGCGCCTCCCCTTGTGACCGTGTTCAATTCGTCGCGCGCGACGAGGCCCTGGATCAGCCGCGCCGCGTTGTTCTTGCTGCAGCCCATCGCCTCGGCGAGCGTCGATCGCGAGGGCATGACGCCGTGGCGACCGACATGCGCGGTGATCGCGTCCAGCGCTGCCTTCTGGCGCGCCGTCAGCCCCATGCCTTTTGCAACAGTGTCTGTCGCCGGAACGTCGCTTGAAACGGGATCGCTCGTGGGATCGCTCAAAATGGAACCTCCTGGATTTCCGGCCGCGGGCCGAGCGTTGCGAGCAGCTCGAGCACGATCGCGTCGAGCGACGGCGCCGAGCCTTGCGGCCGGCGATTGCGGGCGTTTGCCAGCTTGGTCGACCAGCGCAGATTGGCGCGGCGGTTATCCAGCGTCTGGCCGTTGACGTGATCGCCGACATGCGTGCGCAGAAAGCGCTCGCTGCGCGGATCGGCCACGATCAGGATCTCGCGGTGCATCCGCACGGTCGCGCGGTCCGGCCCTACATTGCGCTTGGCGTAGCGCATCCAGTCGCCGGCGCCGGCGTGCCATTCGTTCCAGACGTGTTCGGAAAGCCAGGCGTGATCGCAGGCGTCGACCAGCGTCCAGACGTTGTCGCGCGGCGAGAGCATGATGCGCCGCCATGGCGTCCAGGACAGGTCGACCAGGTCGCTCGAGGCGAATTCGACCAGCTCGCGCTTTTCCAGGGCGGCGGCGCGCATCATCGGGTCATCCCCAGCGCTTGCATGTAGGTTTCGAGGATCGCGTCCTGCGCCTCGAGCTCGCCGGCGTCCTGGGCACGCCGCTTGATGATCGTGCGCAGCGCGCGGACGTCGAAGCCGTTGCCCTTGGCCTCGCCAAAGACGTCGCGGATATCGTCCGAGATGGTTTTCTTTTCCTCGAGCAGCCGCTCGATCCGCTCGACGAGCGCTTTCAATTCAGCGTTCGCCGCCTTGACGCTGGCGTGGTCTTTCCTAGCGGCCATCGCGCACCTCGTCGGTCACCAGCGCGTCGACGCGGTACGGGCGCACTTGCAAGTAGGTCAGCGGCTGCCGGTCATCGGCGCCGGAAATCAGGAAGGGATCGCCGCCGAACATGAGGACGGCCGGCACCTGGTCGTCGACGACCAGTTCGACACGGGCGACCCGCTGCAGGTCGAGCCCAAGCAGATCGGCCCGCGCCCGGCGGATGCGGCCGTTTTTCTTGGTGCCGTTCGCTAACGGCGCGCTCTCGCGCGCCTGCTCGGGCGCGGAAACGGGGCGATCGCCGGCAGCGAGGGCAACCAAGCCGCCGCGATCGCCCGCCCCTCCGCTGCCGCCCGCACTCATCGCGAAACCCTGAGACATTCGCGAAAGTGCTTGCGGCAGAGGTGCGAAATGCGTTTCCCACACGCGTCCACAGGCTATCCACAGCCCGAAAAAACCGCCGAAACGGATACCGCGCGGGGTCGACAACGATTCCGCATCAAGGAACTTTGCGGGGGTCATGAAGCCACCTCATCCGCATCAGCTCCCGATCGAGGGCCCACGCCGGCCCAATCGTTCGGCGTCACCCGCTCATCGGTCAGTTGAAAAATCAGCGCCATCTCGCCGATGCCCGGCTCGCGCTCTCCGGAGCGGTACCGGCGAACCGTTTCGCTCGACCAATTCGCGGATTTGGCGAATGCCGCGTTCGAGGTTTTGGTCGTGATCATCCAGGCATCAAACGTCATAAATTCACGTCAACACCATTTTGGTGTTGATTCGCAAGCACCTGACACCACTTTGGTGTTTGAAAGCCACACCAAAGTGGTGCCCCCTTTGAACATGAAGGGGAAATTTCCAAACGGGCTCGCGGACGCGTTGTCGAGGCGGCCCGGCATCAGCCAGGCGGACCTGGCCAAAGCCGCCGGCACCAGTCAGCAACAGATCGGCAAGCTCTTGCACGGTGAGCGCGAGATGACGGCGCTGTGGGCCGAAAAGATTGCGCCCGCGCTGCGAACGTCGCCGGAAAAATTGGTATTCCCTGGCTTGCGGACCTTCCGGGCGCCGCTGCTGTCATGGGTCAGCGCCGGACGCTTAATCGCCCAGGAAGGCGTCAAGAAATCCGACGTCCGGAAATATGTCCATTTGGCCGACTTGCCGAAGGGCGATTGGGTCGTGCTCGAGGTGCAAGGGGATTCGATGGACCGCGTTGCGCCGGATGGATCATTCATCTGCGTCAATCTCGCCGACCAGCGCGTGATCAACGACAAATACTATGTTTTTGGCACGCCCGAAGGAGACGCCACCTTCAAGCGCTATCGATCCGGCAGCCCTCCCAGGCTGCAGCCCTTCTCGACAAACCCTGATCACGAGACGGTTCAAATGTCGGGTGAAATGCTGGTCGTCGGCCGGGTTGGCCGCGTCATCAACGACTTGCAGTAAGGGGGTACCAATGGCAGCAATAAGGTGCCTGCCATTTTTTCTGATCTTTCTGCTGGCCGTACCGTCTCTTTCCGCTTGCACCAGCACGGTCACGCGGGACGTCGACTATCTCGGGACTGCCTATGCAGACGCT
The DNA here is from genome assembly GCA_017305715.1 of Hyphomicrobiales bacterium. Lineage (GTDB taxonomy): Bacteria > Pseudomonadota > Alphaproteobacteria > Rhizobiales > Xanthobacteraceae > Bradyrhizobium. The sequence continues at coordinate 254,675 of JAFKKG010000009.1, forward strand.
GAACCGTATTCGCCGGTTCAAGTTGATAGTGCCGACGGCCCAATCCAAATGCGGGTACGACTAAACAAGGCGAACGACAAAGCCCTCGTCATGCTCGACACGGGAGCGCTCAAGCGCGCGCTGGCAAAGGACTTTGGCTCCGAGAACAATGCCCTGCCTGAAACCTCATTCCGCGAAGCAGCCAGCAGGCGCATTATCGAGGTGCGCGGCGCTGAATGTGAGCCCACTACAGGGACACGGAGGCAAGACTATCTTTGGGAGTTCGACGTCGCTTGTGGCACAGCCGCGGAGCGGAAGGAAAAACAGCGCGTGGCCGCGAAGTGTAGGGGAGACATTGCCTGCGAATACCGCGAAGCCAAAAAGACCGCGCAAAAGCAGAGATGCGATGCTCATGGTGGCGTTACGATTGGGATGACGGCCGCGCAAATCCGAAAGTCCTGCTGGGGGATCCTAAGAAGGTCAACGCAACCATCACAGCCCGTGGCAAGCGCGAACAATGGGTATATGGCGGCGGATACCTGTATCTGGAAGACGGAGTTCTTACCTCAATTCAAACATCGCACTGAGTTTTTGACACCAGTTTGGTGTTGACGTAACACCAAATCGGTGTTGTTTTGTTTCCCGTGAAACAAACGGGAAACGCCATGCGCCGACTTGCCGCCCCCGCCGATCTCTCCCCCAAACAATTCCGCGACGCCCTGGTCGACAACGGCTTCGCCTATCTCGGCCGAACCGTCGACAGATACGTCGATATCCGCAGCCCGCGGCCGGGCCGGCTTTTCGAGCCGGTCGTCAACGCGAAGCGCCAGACCCTGCGCCGCGAGACGCTGGCAGCCCTGCTCGCCGGCCGGAACGAGGTCGCCGAGGCGCAGCGGCTGATCCGAGAGGCCAATGACCGGCGGCTGGCGGCGGCCGCCGCGATCGCCCCCGTCGCCCTGCCGACCTGCCGCGCCGACCTGACCGACACCGCCGCGATCGCCCAGCTCGCCGACGACTTCCTGACCCGGATCGCCAGCGCCGGCAGTGTCGACTTCAAGGGCCTGATCCAGATGGGCTGGCGCCCGGAGCAGCTACGCCAGCACGCCGACGCTGCCCGCGCCGTCGCGGACCGCCGGGCCGTGCCGGCGTGATGCGGACCATCCTGATGCTGTGGTCGCTGTCGTCGCTGTCGATCTTTGCCTGGGCGCTGGGGGCGCCCGTCAAGTGGCCGGTGCGCTGATGGCCCTGACCTCCTACGACCGGGTTTTTCTTCGCCTGCTCAAACTCAGCCCCTTTGAGCGGCGCGCGCGCGGCGGCTGGCGGTTCGGCACCAGGACGATCTCAGACCAGATCGTGGAGCGCCTGATCGCCAGCGGCCGCGCGATGAGCGACGGCGAGACCATCCGGCTCTCCGAGAACGCCGCGAAATGACGATGCCCTTGGCCCAACCCGCCATGGTCAACGGTCGCTTTACCGAGGCATGGCTGCAGGGCGCGATCGTGATGATCTGCCAAGTGATCCTCGAGCACGGCGAGCAATACGCGCCGGTCCTCGACCGCCTCGAGCGCGAACTCGCAGAGCTAAAGCGGCATGACGATCCGTTGAACAGGGCTAGGCGGCACCTGGAGCGTGCACAGGCATCGGATTCCGCGAATCCCTCCCGGCAGGGCCTTTAACAAACCGCTAACCAAGCCTCCTAACTCGACCTTCATATCAATCGCTCTAATTTTCGGCAAAATTATCCGAGTAAAACATGGCCCCGACTTTCATCGATTTGTTCAGTGGCGCGGGGCTTTTCAGCGCCGGAATGAAGCGCGCCGGCTTCAAGCCGGCTCTAGCCATTGAGTTGGATTTAAATGCGGTTCGGTCCTACCGACGGAACGTTTCGGACTGCATTGTTCACGGGTCGGTGGCCGGCAAATACAAGGTACCTCATGCCGACGTCGTGATCGCTGGTCCTCCATGCCAAGGCTTCAGTACCTTGGGGCGCTGCGACCCTTCCGATGTCCGCAACGAATTGAGCCTCGCGATCTTGCCATGGGCAAAAGCGGCCAAGCCGCAGGTCGTCGTCATAGAAAATGTTCCTCCATTCGTTTTTTCCTCCCATTGGAAAAAACTTGCGAGCGGCCTTCGAAGGCTGGATTTTGATGTCACCGTTTGGACATTGGAAGCGTCGGACTTCGACACCCCTCAACGTCGAAAAAGATCGTTTACCATTGCATCCCGCACACCAATTTCGCCGCCGAAACCATATCGCTCCGGAATTACTGCCGGTGAAGTGCTGTTGAATTCAGATCGCCCCTTTCGTCGTGGCGATCCCATGCACATTTGGCCCGTACCGACCGAGATCGCAGCCAAAAGATTCAAACTGATTCCGCCGCGAGGGGACAAACGGGATATCGCAAAGGCCGCACCGCACCTCTGTCCTCCATCCTGGTCATCGGTGGGCTGCCAAGCTACTGACGCATGGGGGAGGCTGGATCCCGACGAGCCAGCAAACACAATTCGATGCGAGTTTCAAAATCCGTCAAAAGGACGATATCTCCACCCTTACAAGGATAGAGTTTTATCATTGCGAGAGGGAGCTCGTTTGCAGGGTGTTCCAGATGACTGGGAATTCGATGGAAAGCCCTACCCCATCGCGCGGCAAATCGGTAACGGCGTTCCGATCTCTCTGGCGGCAGCCGTTGGGCGTTCAATTTTTCGATCGCTCACTTGATTCCGTCTGATCCCGACATCACTTCAGCGCTTGGGACTTCGTCCTCTTGCAACTCTTGCTCGAGCGTTTTTATGGCCTCCATATGCACCTTCATGGCGTCGTTGATGAGCTGCGTTAAACCGATTATTCTGATTGGCTCTGAAGGAGTCGACGTTTTAAATTTCTCCAAAAGCATTAGTTGCTGAGTGTTTTTTGTGGTTCGATCGGGCATCGCCCCAATCAAATAGCCATGCACCGTGACGTCGTGTTGTAATTCAGTTCGACACCACTGTCTTATTTTGAACAAGTACTCTTCCAATTGAGTCCAGTGATTTTGGTTGAGAGGAAGCGAAGGGCTTTTAAGCTCAATCACGTTGACGATGAAGGGCCCCTCCATGCTGGGATCGCTCATCAAAAATACGAGATCGGGCCTAGTTTCGTCGTTTTTGACGTCGTCTGAGACCGGCGCAAATTTGTCGACGCCAACGTGGCGCGCAATTTTGCTCACTACCGAATTAAGCTGCTGATCACTAGTAAGGAACGTCGAAAACTCTGGTCGGATCAACCAGGTGCACTGCTTTAGAAGGTCATGAAGTTCTTTTTCGATCTGCTTTCTGCCCCAATTTTCCTCCCCCTTTTGTTCAAGAGCTAACAGGGCTTGGATGCCACTGCGTCGCCCCCGATAGAGCTTGAGGGCATCTACTTTTTCGATATCTCCAAGCTCCCTCAGTTCGCGAGCCACACGCTCAAGCGTCTCAGGCCGTCCGCCCAGTTCGATCAGCTTAATCAGTACGTCCGTAGCGTTGACAGAGTTGATGATAATTGGAGCAAGCTCATCGAACGTTGGAGTGCCGACGCCATGCTCTGCCGCAATTGAAGTCAAAAGCTTCTGGGCGGCAGCGCGTGTTTTTCTAGGAAGGACACTGACAATACGCTGAAGAACTTTGGCATTTGGATCGTTCTCGATATCTTGCTGCGCTTTGCCTTCCCGAAATTTTGCGTGCGCAGCGATGGCCGATTTCATTAATTCGGTCACCTTATTGCCAAGGCCTTCGCTAAATTCGTTACCTTCCTTCAGCTGAGTTCGGCTGGTGTTGATCAAGTCGACGGGCCCTCGGTCGAGTTCGTCAGCTTGAACGACGCATTCGATATAGTCGGTACTGTGAAAACTGTGCATCCCTGTTCCTAGACCGAGCAATGTAGGTCCAGCCGCAAGCCTATTGTTGCAGTATATTCTGGCGCCGCGTTGGCTGGCTTTAAGATGCTCCTGACGCTTTCGAAACCCTATAAAATAGGAGAAAGCGATGTCGCCAAGCTCCTCGATAGCGGCCGTCTCGTCTGCAAATTCACCCACTTTCAACGAGCTGGGATAGATGAATTCGTATTCGGGCGCAGGGGCAACGATCAATTGGCCGTTGATGTATATCGAAAAATCCTCCGGTCTGATCATGTAGAAAGACCGAATTACCGCTTCCTTTATCGTATCAAACCCCTCTTTTAAAGCGTCCGATTTTAAGACCGAAAGCGTAATTGTAGTTCCGTGCAATCCAGGATCCAAGTTGTCGTCATAGCGTGCCGGAATAGGGATTTTGCTTATATCGCCAGACTCTCTGAGTTTGCGATCATCCATGGAAATCTGGGTCGCGTAAGTTTCGTTTTTTCGCTTTGTCCAAACATCGACGCGCTCGGCCGCACCGAAACCGGCAAGCTTCCCTACACCCTTGCGACCCATGACGTGACGTTTGCCGCTTTCCGACAGCATTATGGTCTCGCGTCCTTGCACGTCGGCCCGGCGCAATTTGTTGACCGGAAGAAAACGTTCCCGGACATCCGCCCATGACATCCCGTGGCCATCGTCTTTCAGGACCACCTGGACCGATTCGGGTAAGGTTTGTTTTAGTAAGTCGAATTTCGACGCCGCCTCCGAGAATAGCAGCTTGACGTTCGAAGGTTGCGCAAGCCTCGCTTTAAGTTCGGTCCTCAGCTTTTTCCGCTCGAGGGCTATCTGGTCGACAGGCAGTTGGATTTCAATTTTTGTCGCGTCGCTGTCATACGCATTGGCGATGAATTCGACCAACACTTTGCCCAAGCTAGTATAAAGATTTATGCCCAGCGTTTTGAGCATGCCCCCTTGGATGGCCATTTCCATCTCGGCAGGCCGAGCGCCGGCAGCGCCGGGCGGCGCGGGCGGCGGAAGGCCTCCAACGTTCGCATTGCTGCTCTCAACTGCCATAAGTGCCCCCTTGTCCAACTCGTAGGAGTAACACCTCAATTCCGGGTTGCAAATGGCCCTCGGAAGTCCATTGTCTTTCAGAACGGGGTGCGGCCAGACGCTCTGACCAATTGCGGCCACGCATGCTCCGCCATCCCAGGACGCAGCGCGACTTGGCTAATGTATTTCAGCTTGAGCCGCAGACCGTGGCCATCGCCATACTTTGGCTTGCGGGTGTCGTGCCCCATCATTTCGTCAGTGAGCTCGTCGGGCGTCTCGACGTCGCGCAGCCGATCCTTGAAGCCGTGCCGCAGCGAATAGAGCGTGTGCAGCTCGGTCGGCTTGAGATCGTGCTCGACGAAATACTTGTTCATCGCGCCCGAGAATGAGTCGCCCTTGTCGAAGTAGCGCGGGAAGCCATCCGGAAACGCCTGCATGGCCTCGAGCGCGATCCCAACCAGCGGCAGATCGCGGAATGAAAATTCGGTTTTAAGCACGCGATCGTCCGGCCGGACGCGAATATGCGGGATTTCCGCATCCAGAACGATATGCGGCCGGCGCAGGTTAATGATTTCGGACGGCCGCGCGCCCGTGTTGATCATCACGTGCACGACGGCCCGCCCCTCGGCGTTCATCGCCTCGAGCGCGCCTGGCGCCAGGATATTGTTGACGATGAATGGCGCCGAGAACGGCGGCCGCGGCCGCGTTTTGTCGCCTTCTAACCTGGTTCCGGTAAACACCGGTTCGAGTCGCAAGCGATGCCGGCGCGATATCGCCGTGAACATGCCCGACAGGTGCGTGATATTGCGGTTCGCCGTGCCGGGCAGCACCTCGGCGTCGAGAACGCGCTGCTCCCAAAAGTCAGCGAATTTGAGCGCATGATCGCGGGTAAAGGCAGTCAAAGCCCGATCGCCGACCACCTCAATCAACAACTCGGCCGCTCGCCGCTTGCTGTTGCGCCATTTCTTGAGCTGACCCGGCGAATATTTCGCGACCGTGGTTCGCTTGGCGACTTCGAATTCGGCCACCATGCCTGACAGCATGATCGTCGGCAGCGGCACGCCGCCGAGAACAGCGGCCGCGGTTGCCGCATCGTGTCGCCGTTCGCCGGTAGCCAGCACGTCAATCCGCTGGGCGAAGTCCGCGGCCACCTCGGCGACGACCTGCTCTATGGGCTTGTAATCGAGGCTAAGCGCCCTGGCCCGCCGCCGGGCCTCGTCGACATCGACGGCAGCCTGCTGGACCTGGCCGGCCGCCGCGGCCTTCCAGGCGGCCTCGAGATCGATATTCAGTTTGTCGGCAACACGTCCCGCCCGCACGCCGGCGCGATCGTCCGCGACTCTAACCTTGGTCGACAGCTTGACGATGTCGCGCGGGTCGAACGCCCGGTAAGGTTCCGGCACTCTGCGGACGAAATGCCAAACCCCGCCCCGCTTTGTAAGACGCTCTGGCATCGCCGCCCCTGTTGGACAATTTGTTGGACACAGGATGACACAGCAAATGGTCAAAAGGCGAACGAAATTAAAGATATCCCAAAATATCAATTAGTTGACGAAAATTGCGGTCGCACCGCTAGGGAGCGCCAAAAGCCCAAAAATCGATTTGATGGCGTTCAGCTTCTCTTCGAACTGGCAAATGACGAAAAGCTGGAATCGCGGCTCAACAATCGAACGCTCGCGTACGGCTCCGCGAGACGGCCCGGGCTTCAGCCTGGCGTGCTTGCAAGCAATGCGCGAACCGTTGCGCCGTCACGCCATTTGCTGATCTCGACCCAACCGGCCGGGAAGTGGAATTTCCACGCGCACCGAGAGCCCGCCCGATGTCGAACGGTTGAACTCAATCTGTCCTGAATACATTTCCACGATCTCGTTGGCGATGAATAGACCGAGGCCCGCGCCCGGGGTGCCTTCGTCGAGGCGGCTACCCGGTTGAACAACGAGCGCACGCTGATGATCGGCTATTCCGGGTCCGTCATCCTGAACGACAATAACGAGTTTTTTGTCGGATTGGCTTATGCTCACCTCGACGCGCGACAGCGCCCATTTCACAGAATTGTCGATCAGGTTGCTGAGCAGTTCTTCGAGGTCTTCGCGCTCACCTCGAAACATCGCATCATTTGCCACATTGATGTTGACCTCGACGGGCCGGTCGGGGTGGCTCTTGCGGACCACCATTGCGACGTCATCGGCAACGGCACGCACGGGGACGCGCGAGCTTGCGATGGGCGCTCCGACAACGCGCCGCACACGCCTGAGCTGATGGTCTATCTGCTGCTCGATACGCGTGAGATCTTGCAGAACTGCTGTATCAGGTTGTTCGCCGAGGGTCAGGCGGGTACGCAATGCCGCTAGCGGCGTTCGCAGCGCATGGGCGAGATTCGCCGAACCGAGCCGCGATTGCTCTATTATGCTGCGCGTATGGGTCATTAGCTCATTGACTGCTTTGACGAGCGGATCGACCTCCCGATATCCCGTTGCCGACAATCGCTCAATGGAGCCTCTGGTTAGTTGGTCTACCTCAAATGCGCTGCTTGACAGAGGAACGAGCGCACGACGTAGGACAATTGCGACCGCGGCGACGGTCAGGGCGCCAACCGCCGACAGGATCATGCCAAGTTGGAAGACCGCGTTCCGAATGTCGTTCCGCATATCAGCCGCCGGAGCAGATACGACTACCTTGATGGCTCGGGGCGGCTGTCCAGCTTGCGTCGGAAGAATGTTGACTCGAAGCAATTCGCCGTTCGGGCCGTTCACATTCGCAATGGATTGCGAAAGCTCGTCGCCGAGTTTCAGACGTTCGGTCCATAGTGAGCGGGATCGGGATACCACATTGTCATCTTCGGTGACCATCCAGTACCATCCAGACCCTTGACGGTCGAATTCGGCTTGATCTGGTACACGGGTTAAAACGAACTCTCCCGACGCAGTGAAGTCCGACGAAGTCGCGATGTTCGCAGCAATGTCTTTGAGAATTCCATCGAATTCGCGCTCAATTGCCGCTGCTATCGATCTGGTCGCAACAATCGTCATCGCACTCAATCCAATGAAAACCGCCGCGACGACAGCGACCAGCGCCCGTCGTTCAATCGAGCGCATTTGATCTTCTCTGGCCGTGCAGGCGGTAGCCACCGCCACGAACCGTCTCGATCAAATCGCGGCCGATTTTCCTGCGCAACCGGCTTACAATAACCTCGAGCGTATTGAAGTTCACATCTCTGTCCAGTTCGTACACCGCCTCGCTGATCTGGGTTCGGGATACGACGGCATCGGCGTGACGCATGAAGTGCGTGAGCACCTGCGTTTCGAGGTGCGTGAGACTGAGCTGCTTTCCGCCGCAGGCAATGTTACCCGTCGTCGTATCGAGCGAAAGATGACCGACTTCGACAACGGTTTGGGTGACCCCGGTTGATCGGCGCAAGAGCGCCCGCAGGCGAAGCAGCAGTTCTTCAGGCTCGAATGGCTTCGTCAGATAGTCATCGGCGCCCGCCTTGAAGGCCTTCGCCTTGTCTGCCAAGCGGTCGCGTGCGGTCAAGACCAGCACCGGGGCCGTCCGCTTTGCTTCACGCATGGCGTTGAGAACGACGACCCCATCGAAAGCCGGCAACCCCAGGTCGAGAACGACGGCCGCATAGTTCTCGTTGACTGCAAGGTGCATCGCATCCGCTCCGTTGCGCGACACATCGACGGAGAAGCCTGCCTTGCGTATCAAGGCAGCGAGCGCTTCTGCAAGAGAAGCGTCGTCCTCAACGATCAGGATGCGAGTCATTTTCAGATGCCAGCCGTTTTCGTGGCGCAAGATGGCACAGCGCGCTTGAACCCAACTTGAATGGGCCAGTTCAGGATTGGCATGGGCGAGAAATAGGGGTGGCCATTGTCTGCCCCACTCTGGAGAGCGAGATGCCCAGGTATCTTACATTGTCGAGATTTATAAGGTTGAATTGAATGGTTCCGTGGCTCCAAATCCGTTGATGGGCCGCCGTATGCGCCCCGTCGCAATCGTGTGCCCGCTTGCCTGCGGGCAAGTTAGCTGACTGTCAAAATAGCCCTTATGTTTCAACCATCATTTTGGGCATCGTTACGTTAAATTCAATGGTGCTTTGCACAGCGTTCGGACCGCACACATTTGATCGTGGGACGGGCTCCCGGGACGCAGCATGCGCCGTATCGGCCGCGAAACAAGCCAGGATGGCGGCGGCCGGCGCAATTCCGGCGTGCCCTGCGCTGATTTCCCTGGACGAATGATAGTGGACTTCCTGCCTCGACATAGCGCCGGACATCATGAACCGGATTTGAATTACTGCGCTGTCGAAGCGTCACACCTTGGCTGGGCGCAATTCCCCATGCCGTTCTCCGGCACAATCATTGGAATAAAGCCGAAGACTCCGGGACTGTCGGGATCAACGAGCACACGGACCGCGTGGATATCGAACTCCCCGTAGACCATCAACTTTAGAACGTTTGGAATGGGTTTGCCGCTGCTGTTTCTCAGGGGCTTGAGTTCAAGGTAATGCTCGTCACCATTGACGAGAAGTACTGGCCTGGCGAGAGCTCGCGCGCCGCGTTCAATTGCGTTCAATACCCCCGTAAATCCGGACTGACGAGGCATTGAGCCATCGGGCAACCGCGATACATCGAATTCAGCTTGAGTGAACACGACAACGGCCTTCGCGCCGGTGTCCCTGGCAAATTGAAATCCGGCATCAATCCATGCAATGTTCGCCCTGTTGCGTGCGAAGTACTCTTTAGCGCCATCGAGGTCGAAGGCCTCGAAGCCGTTGTTCGACCCTACGATGTGCACGCCGATGAATACGACCTCGTTCTTGCTGAAGCGGACATTTTCAACGTAGGTCGCAAACTCCGGCATCAGCCTGGCTTGGCTTTCCACGGCCATCGGGGCTTTGCCGAGAGACCTATCCAGATCAGGAAAATAGATTTCGCGAACCTTAGCCAATCGCTCGCGAGGATCGTAGCCACCCGCCGGTTTTGTATGGCAGTCGGTCCATTCATTGTCGCCGATCGTATAAACCAGGGGACCGTCAAAGGTTTGCAATTGATCGAAGGTTTTCTGCAGCATTTCATTCGTGCAAGGCGTTTTGCTGCCTTTGGTGTCTCCCACATGCAGCGAGAAAGCTGGCTTCATCTTGTTGACAGCGGTGATGAGCCGCTCAAATTTTACGTAGTCGCCCGGAACGGCATACGGCATGTCGCCCAGCGCGACGAATGAGAATGCTTTGTCTCCTCCAATCTGCTCTGCCGCGGTAGCGGATTGCAGACCAGCAATAATCAGCAACGCCGGGAAAAACCTGTGATGCATGCGCCACTCCGTAGCCAAGGAGAAAAGATTATCAAGGCGGCCAAGGCAGCGAGCGCTTCCGCAAGAGAGGCGTCTTCAACGATCAGGATGCAAGTCATTTTCCGATGCCAGCCGTTTCGTGGCACAAGATGGCACAGCGAGCTTGAACCCAACTTGAATGGGCCAGTTCAAGATCAGTTCGGGAGGGAAATGGTAGAGGTCAATTGCCTGCCCAGCTTTGGAGAGCGAGATGTCCAGATATCTCACATTGTCTAGAATTATACGATCGAACAGAAATGGCTCCGCGGCCCCAAATCTGTTGATGAGCCGCCGTATGGACGCGCTGATGGGTCTCCTGTCGGCTGCTGTCACTATCGTCGTCACGCTGAGCATAGCCCTTGCCCAACCGACGACAGGCGAAAGTTCAACTTTTCGCGGGAAGGTCACCGACGATTTCGGCGGCAAGATCGTAATCGAAACCGACGCTGGTAAATTTCTGGTCGAACCTCGTGGGCTGACGGCCAATTCTGTAAAAGTCGTTCCGGCCGAGGTGGTAGTCGTAACCGGAGTTGCTCGCGAGCGGGCGATCGACGCCAGCCGGATCGTTCGCGAGAACGGTGAGATTGTTTTTCTTGCTCCGTCGACAGCCGTCGTCCCGACCGTCCAACTGCCCGGAAGTCCAATCGATGGTTCGGTTGCCAGGCAATGGACGTTGCCGGAGGTTACACCCGCACAAATTCAGGCTGTGCTCAAGGAACAGGGGCTCACGCAAATTGGAGCGGCCGAGCGCAAGAAGCGGCATATCGAAATCCAGACGCGAGACGGCAATGGCCGCGACATCATAGCTTCACTCGACCGGTTTGGCCGGATCTGGGAAATTGAGGATGCGGACCATGATAAGAAACGGACCCCGGTTCAGATTTCAACGGAAGCGCAAGCCGCGGATATTGCTAGACAATCTGGTTACGGGACACCTAGTTCAATCGAACGCCGTAAGCACCATTTCGAGGTCCTGACCACAAACAGCAGGGGCGAGCCTCTGGAGGTGCATATCGATTTGTCGGGTCATATCTATAAGCGCGTCTGGCTACGATGAAGGCTCGCGGTGAAGTCGCGGGTAGCTCACTCCCAGGCCCGTTGCAATCCATCACGCAGCACCGCTCTACCTGCTTGCCTGGGCGGCCCCGCCTTCAGCCTGGCGCGGCCTTCCGAAGCCCCCAGAGAACGATGAGCGAGGCGGCTATAATCGCGAGGCCAACCGAGACGAAGCCCACCGTCACGAGGATTTCCTGCCATGGCTGGGCGCGTTGGCCAGCGGCTGTGATCGGTGACATCGCGGCTGTGCCCAGCATCGCGGCCAGGGTCGTTACGGCCCAATTGACATAGGTCCCATAGAGCACGGCCCAGTATGCAGCCACCTCTTGCCGCTTCGACAATCGCAGCCCGGACCAAATTGCGCCCAGCGCAACCAGAAATGTTCCGTTCATGACGCCTTCGAGGTGCGCCGCGAGTCCCATTCGGGGATTATGAAACTGCTGCTCGACAAGGCCTGTCAGCAAACCAAGCAGAAACAGAAACATGCCGTGCCAGCACAGCCGGCGTTTTCCGTCATTCATCCCTACCCCCTGTTTTCCCAGCGCTAGCCGTTGCCATCGACCCTCGGAAAATCTGGCGAGGCTGTCTACAGGCGCCTCTTAGCCCTCTCCCAAATCCGGGCCGTAATTCGGTGATTGGCAACCGCATTTTAGGCCACGAGCTGCCCGCATACCCCAAATGGGGCATGATTGGTGCTTGAGGGGTGGGATATCAACCGAAACGATCACCACGGAAGTGGGACACTTTGCGGAGAGGTCGCGGGACCTTTTGTGTGGCAGCGTCCCGATTCGATCTTGTGCGTTGACTTCATGCAGGGACGACGAAGCTGCCGAACTGAAGTGGGATGGTGAGGAACGTGGCCGAGTTCGATGTAGCGACGATCGTCAACATGTTGAATGCTGCCGCTCTCGATCCGAGCCGCTGGGATGCAGCATTGGAAGGGCTTGCAAAACACACGCGGAGTTTCGGCGTCGTGGTGTTTCCCTTGAGAGGCTCGCTGCCTTATTTGCCAGCAACCCGGTCCATGGGCGAGGCTTTTGAGACCTACGTGCGCGATGGGTGGGTCAGCAAGGATGAACGCATAATTTATGGAGCGAACAGAGTAATTCAGAGAGGCTTGGTTACAGACCGGGACATCAGGTCAGAGGACGACATCAGGCGAAGTGCCTTCTACCAGGAATTCGTGGCCCGCCTGGGGTTGAAGGGATTCGCAGCCGTGCGCATTGGCAGTGGCGATCAGGTGTGGAGCTTGACGCTTCACAGGTCGCATCAGCAGGGTCACTTTGAGGAGGCAGAACTGCAATCCTTGCGTCCGTTGTCGACGCAGCTCGACGGCATGGCACAAATTGCGAGCACCCTGGGACTGGCCCACGGCGCAGCCGCGCTGACCGCATTTGACGTTGCGGGCAAAGCCGCGTTGCTACTGGGCCGAACGGGTGAAGTCGTTCGCGCGAACCATCGCGCCGAGCGCCTTCTGGATGAAGACGTCAGAATAGAGAAGCGACGGCTAATCAGTTCTGATCGAGAGGCAACCGACCGGTTTGACCTTTCGATCAAGCGGTTGCTTTGGTCTGGCGACAGCTCCGGCGTTCCGCCGGTATCGTTTCCCAGGACCGGACGCAGCGCCGTCCTGGTCTATCTCATCCGCAGCTTTCAATTGGCCGAAACGCCTTTGTCGGCTTATCACGCGATAGCCGTGTTGGCCGATCCGGATGACAGACTGCTGCCAACCACGCAAACGCTTCAGAAGAATTTCGGGCTAACACCGGCCGAGGCCCGGTTGGCTCTATCCCTGCAGTCGGGCAAGGACCTGCAATCCGCGGCGGCCAGTCTGGGCGTCTCTGCAGAGACCGTCAGAAAGCAGGTTAAGTCCATTTTCGCGAAAACCGGCGTCAAACGGCAGGTTGATCTTGTGGCGCTGATCTCCAATCTCCTCCCAAATATCTAGCATTTTTGTATCGACTGGGGAGCGGTAGCCGATGCGGCCGCTGGCTCAGCCGTGTTCGCCAAGGATCTCAAAACCGACATTCGTCATCAGTGGCCGGTCCGGAAAGTCTGCCCAGGACCCCACGCAGAATGCCCCATTCGGGGAATTTATCTGCCTGCAGATTACGATTAATCAATTGACTATTGACGGCAATCGTTTGGAGGCTTTTGCAATGTTTAGAAGTTTGAGCTGCGCCTTGGCTGGTCTGGCGCTCTTGGGAGCGCCCGCGCTCGCTTCTACCGTTATTGATCAGAACCAAGACCTGGCCTCTGGTGTATTCAGCTATCTTACGCCTTCATTCTATGCGGCCCAGTCCTTTCAGCAAACGGCCGACAATATTTCAGGCGCTGGAATTTTTCTTGCCAGCGGCCTTGGGTCGGGCACCCAAAACGTGACGATCAGTCTTTGGTCGGGCGGTATGCCCACGACGGGCGGCACGTACATAACAAGCGGAATGGCGATGGCCAGTGCGTCGGGTACCTGGGTGGACGTCTTCTGGACCCCGATTGCCATAACTTCCGGAACCACCGCGTATTTGGTTATTTCGTCATCAATGAGTTCTAATTATGCAGTCGCTTACGGCACCGGAAATCCTTATGCCTTGGGCGGAGCCTCGTTCAACGGCGGCACGCTCAATTCGCTTTATGATCTCACGTTCCGAACTTACTCCGACACAGCCTTCAGCGCAGCGGTGCCCGAACCGGCCACCTGGGCCATGATGATCCTCGGGTTTGCTGGTGTTGGATGCCTCGCCTATCGCAGACGCAATCGGAGCATCGCTTCTAGCGCCTGATGATCTCGCCCCTGCGATCAGAATGCAGAGAGACCGCCCTCGGGCGACCTTTTGCCTGCAGGAGCGAGGGACAACGCCGGGTACGTCGTCGACCCGCTTGCGGAACGCCTGCTCTGGTTCGCCCCGCCGGCTTGCCGGGCACGGCAATCATTTCTCACAGCCTCCGAAAAATGGCGGGAGAACCAGGCTTCGAACCTGGAACCTCTGGTTTTGAAGACCAGCGCTCGTCCACTTGAGCTTCACTCCCTGGATTGGCCCGCCCCGCGGGGCTGCCCCGTGTCTTCCTGCTCCCCAGGCAAGTGTCCTGGCTGATAGACGAGGCCGCAAGGAAGCGGCCGCTCGTGACCGTTTCGAATCGTCCCGTTCGCCGCTATGAGCAGGAAGCCCCTCCCGCGACGTCGAGCGATGGATTTGGTAAGCGCGGCGGGATTCGAATCAGCGGTAACCGGAATCAATATCCGGCGCCCTTGGCCAACTTCGCGACGCGCCGGCGATGGCGCTCCCTGGCGGATTCGAACCGGTGATTTTCTCCGTGAAAGGGTGCTATTCTGGGCCACCAGACGAAAGGAGCGAGGGGGCGACGATGGTGATAAAGAAGGCGAAGAAGGCTAAAAAGGCCACCGCGAAAACGTGGAAACGGAAAACGGTCAAGGAACGGCCGCTGACGCAGCGGGAAAAGTCGCTCGCGGCCCGGCTTGATCAGCTTGGCCTCACCCAAGAAGCCGCCGAGCAACTGCGCCAGATAACTTCGGAGATCGACCGACAATTTGGAGACGGGCCCAAATTGCAACTGGTTCGAAGGATGAACGCAGCGCAAAGCGCATTCGAAGATGGGATTCTCAACTCCAACGGTATCAAGGACAGCGTCGCGGCAGCGCGGAAGGCGGCCGGCCTGTGATCGATGCGGTTGCGAAGTAGATTCCCGGACGGGTGCTTCCCCCGCTCATAACCGTTTTGCGGACGATCGCGTTCATGTTTCGCCACCGGGAATGGGATGGTCAGTCTGGCTGGATTTGAACCAGCGATCCCCTGCTTCCAAGGCAGGTAGGGACGGCCGGGCTCCCCTACAGACTGGTTGATTTGGCCGACCTGGAGGGACGCGAACTCCCCGCCCTCCGCGTTCGTAGCACGGCGCTCTGAATCCAACTGAGCTACAGGTCGTTGACGGTACGGCGGGCGGTGTACGCCCCCGCGTCGATTGGCTCCCGTCCACGGTTTCGAACCGCGCTATCCCGGTTAACAGCCGGGCGCCCTCGCCGAGATGGCTCGACGGGAACGAGATGGTGGAGAGTGCCGGTACCGCCCCGGCCGCATCGATCTTGCAAGGATCAATTGTGCACTCCCCGTGGTGGTGTCCAGAGTCAGTGCCGCCCTGACCTCCCCGGTATTTCAAACCGATGCTTTCACTGGATTAGCTTCCTGGACAGCAGCGCAAAGCGCGCCGTTTTGCAGATGGCGCGGACCAGCGGAATCGAACCGCTATCAATGCGCGGGCAGCGCATGGCACTCCCAATATACCAGGTCCGCAAGTTTAGACGGCTGTTGGAAGACCAGCCGAAGGGATGGTGGGTAACCGCGGAATTGAACCGCGCATGCGCAAAGGCGCAGGCTTTACAGGCCCGCTCAGTCACCAGACTTGGCGTTACCCAAATGTCTTGAAATGTCTGCCATGGGACTGGGCATTTGCCGCAGACATCATCCTGGCCGCCACGACAGGACTGGAACCTGCATCCTCGACCTTCGGATGGTCGCGCTCATCCCGTTGAGCTACGCGGTGATCACCGCCGGCCGGGGCCGGCGGCTCATTTTTCGAGCTCGACATCCCAGTACAGGAAATCGCGCCAGGTCTCGTGCAGGAAGTTCGGCGGAAAGTGCCGCTGCGCCGCGATGAGCTGATGCACCGTGGGCTCGAACGGCGTCCGGCGAGGCTTCTCCAGCCGCGTGTCCTTGCGCATATTGCAGGGACCGCATGCCGTTGCGATGTTCTCCCACGATGTCACGCCGCCGGCAGCGCGCGGCAGGACATGGTCGAAGGTGAGATCGCCCGGGCGATGCCGGACGCCGCAATACTGGCACACGAAATGGTCGCGCAGGAACACATTGAACCGCGTGAAGGCGACGCGGTTCGGCCGCCGCACATATTCGCGCAGCGCGATTACCGACGGCAACCGGATCACCGTGGACGGGCTGCGGACCACCTGATCGTATTGGGCCACGACGACATGCGATCCCTTGACGATGGCCTTGACCGCATCCTCCCAGCCAAACAGGCTGAGCGGAAAATAACTGAGCGGTTGGAAATCCGCGTTGAGCACGAGCGCGGAGCAATTCTGGAACATGGAAACCTCCTCGCTTCGATGCTGGTGGCGGAATTCGGCCAATGTGAATTCGAAGTGGCGCCCCTGACGATAATCGACCCCGCTAAAACTCGATCGACAGTCGGTGCGGGAAGATTTGAGTCTCCTGCGCTCGCTCTGAGCTACGCCAGCTTGAAAATTTACAAACGGCCGGGACAACCCCAACCAATAAAAACTGCTTCGCTGCCTGAAACCACCGTTTGCCGCCCCACCAAAGGGAACCGGTACCGGATCAGCGGGCCGTCTTATGTCCTTGCAGGGACGGCCATCCTGAATTCGAAATCGCTTCAAATGATCAAGCGAGCTCACGCCGGCAATCGTCCGCCGGCTGCGCCCGGTTGATGTAATCGAGATAGGCTTGCTCGGCCTCCGCCTCGGAGAGGCCCCGGCGCTGCGTCACGATGCGCACGAAGGCATGCGCCACCGGCGAGGATAAGATCCTCTGGCGGTCACGGTTCTCGAGTCTGGTCGTGTTGTCGCGGGTCATCTTCGCCCTCTGCCTTGAGGCAGAGGGTAGATTCCCGCTGCCGATTTACGCTCTTGCTATGCCGGTCGTTCCGGGATTTTCGGAACCCAGATAACCCGGACCTTGCTTCGTCACGCACATGCGCGACCAATCGCACGGCCGAATAAACGGCAGCGCGGCGGTGGCTTTCGCGACGATATGTGAGCGCAGGCTCAACATGGCTTCGGTCCTCAAGAGCGCCGGCGGATTCCGGCGAAGGGGCGTTGGTATGCGCAGAAGAATTAAAATCCGTCAAGAGATCGAAGCAAACAATTTTCTGAACGACATCGGGCCCGTTGAACGCTTCCGCTGCGTCGGCGCGAGACAAACGCCTCAAGATAATAGGGATTTGACTCGTCGGCGCCGGTTCGCTCTGCTGCCGCAAATGATCGAAAGGTTCTCAGCCAGGATCGTCGGAGCGTGAATGAAATCATGACGCCCTCACCCGCCGAACGCGACGAACTGCTCAAGGGTTTTGCTCGCGCCCTGTTCAAGGGCGATATCGACGCGCTCTATTCGGTGGTCACACCCGACTTTCTGTGGACCTTCCACGACGGCCTCGCCGTGACCAAATCCCTCGCCGATCCCGCGACTATCGCCGGACACCTCGCCGAACAAAAAGCCCTGTTCTCGGCGCAACGTTTCCATGACGTGGCGTATCATCATTCCGATGATATGACCTTCATGACGTTCCGCGTCAGCGAGACCGTGCGCGCCACCGGCGAGATGCGCGAACAACGCGGCGTGGAGAGCTATACGTTCAGGGACGGCAAGCTGGCAACCAAGGATGTCTATCGCAAACCGATCGCGCCCTGACTGCCAATCAAGGAGAGACACCATCGATGCCTGACAAGAGCCTGCGCTTCGACGGCGCCCGCGTTCTCGCCGATCTCAACGCGCTGCGCGCCATCGGCGCCTACAAGACCGGGGTGCACAAGCCGACCTTTTCCGAGCCGCATATGCGCTCGCTCGACTGGCTGGTACAGCACCTCCCCGAGGCAGGACTCACCGCCGAGATCGACGGCATCGGCAACGTCTTCGGCACCAGTTCGAAGTCCGGACCCAAGCTGCTCGCAGGCTCGCACCTCGAAAGTCAGAATTACGCCGGCTGGCTCGATGGCCCGCTGGGCGTGATCTATGCGCTCGAAGCCGCCCGCGTCCTCAATTCCGACCCTGATGTCAACGGCGCCGTCGAGGTCGCATCCTGGTGCGACGAGGAAGGCCATTTCGGCAGTTTCCTCGGCAGCCGGTCCTATGTCGGTGCCCTCTCCGAACAGGACGTCGATGCCGCGCGCGATCGCAACAGCGCGCGCACCATGCGCGAGGCGCTGCGCGACGTCGGCCTCGCCGGCCGGCCCCGGATGACGGCCGAACGCGGACGTCACATCGGATATCTCGAGGCGCATATCGAACAGGGCCAGACCCTCGAAGGCGGCGCGCTCAGCATCGGCGTCGTCACCTCCATCGTCGGCATCTGGCAATACCGGATCACCTTCACCGGCGAGCAAAACCATGCCGGCACGACCCGGATGGCCCTGCGCAAGGACGCCGGCCTGGCGCTGGCGAAATTCTGCGTCGCTATCGACGAACAGTTTCCCGGAGCCTGCGGGCAGCGCACGGTATGGACCACCGGCACTATCAGGCTCGACCCGGGCGCCCCGAGCATCATTCCGGGCGCGGCGGAGATGCTGTTCCAGATCCGCGACGACGACCCCGCGGTGATCGACCGCCTGGAGCAGTTGCTGCGAAACCTGGCTGCGGAGGCCAGCGCGCGAGGCCCCTGCACGGTGGCCGTCGAGCGCATTCGCACCGGCGCGCCCGCCGCGATGGACGCGTCGTTCCAGCATGCGATCGAAACCGCGAGCAAGGAGCTTGCCGGCGGCAAGTCGATCCGCATGCCGAGCGCGGCCGGTCACGACGCCCAGATCCTCTCCACCATCATGCCGGCAGGCATGCTGTTCGTGCCCTCGATCGGCGGCATCAGCCATCACTGGAGCGAGAACACCGCGGATGCCGACATCGTCACCGGCGCCGCGGTGTTTGTCGATGCCTGCCGCCGACTGCTGGCGGGGTAAGCGAAACGTTTCGATGCTACGCTGGGGCCAGTCCTTGCGCAGACGACGATGCTGCCGTCATCGACGTCGTGCCCTGTCCCCGTGCTGTGTCCCCGGACCGGATCGCCGCTTCGGCGCGATGCTTCATAACCCCCACGCATAAAAAAAGCCCCGGACGATGCCGGGGCTTTTCCAGTCTCGGGATGAACCCGGGAGTTCAGCTCAGTACTTGGCGACGACCGGGCCAGCCCAGTCGAACTTGTAATTGAGGCCGAGCTTGGCCGTGTGCAGGCCCGGAACGTCGTGGCTCCAGCAGAAGCGAGCGCCACCAACCGCCGCGAAACCGCAAGCATTGAGCGTTTCGCGCGTGTCGATGTAGAGATACTCGCCCTTGATCGTCCAGTTGTTGGTCAGGGCATATTCGATACCGCCGCCCAGCGCCCAGGTGGCCCGCGTGTCGCCTGCGGTTGCCGTAATCGTGTTACCGCCCGCGGGGTTGGCGTCGATCGTCGAAACGCTGGTGTTGACGAAGGCAGCACCACCCTTGACGTAGAACAGTGCGCGGTCGACCGCTACACCGGCGCGACCGGCAATAACGCCGTACCAGTCGCCAAACGCGGTGCTCGCTCGCGTATCAAGCGGAAGGAACGGGCTGAACGGATCGAGCGCCGAACCTCTCACCCGCAGATAGCCGGCTTCACCTTCTACGCCGAGCACGAACGCGCCGGTTTGGTAGTTGCAGCCGAGCGTACCGCCTCCGATGAAGCTGTTGTCGGTGCCGTAGAACCAGGTGTCGCCGACCGCGTTGTAGCCATTGAGGTCACGGGCGCGCGAATTGCGATCGGCTCCAGCACCGCCAACAAAGCCGCCGATGTAGCAACCGGTCCAGCTGAACACGGGTGCAGCGACAACCGGCGGTGCCTTGGTGTACCGGGGAGCCATGTCGGCGGCGAAAGCCGATCCCGTCATCGCAACCGCTGCAATCAATCCAACCACGATCTTCTGCATGTTGATTCCCCATTGTTATCGAAATTTCCGATGCAACTTATAGTGAAATTCGGCGCCCATGGCTGTGGCGCGCTGGACACGGTGAAGGAGAAAGAGTCCGGGCCTGAAACCCAACCCCGGCTGGCTCGACGGCACATTTTTCGAACAAACATCGGCGAGTCTGACGTTCCCGGCGGTTATCTCTACGCGTCTCGGCGACAACGGGTCGCGATCGACTTCCTTGCAAACTGCTGAATTTGCGGCCATTTTCGACTAACATTAGGCAAAGTTCCCGCGATGTTGCTGCTTCAGTCGCTCCCCACCGTCATCGGCGTCGCCGCTATCGCGCCGGCCTTGCTGTTGCTGTGGCTGGTGATTGCCGCGGACGAGCGTCCCGGCCCCGTCGCCCAGGTGTGGATTGCCTTCGTGCTCGGCGCGGCCAGCATTTCGCTGCTGGGAATCGCCCGCGCGCCGTTTGCCGCGATCCTTGCGGTCCCCGGCAATCCCTGGATGACGCAGGGTCTCCGCTCGGTGTTCGGCGTCGCCGCGCCCGAGGAAATCGTCAAGGTGCTCGTGATCATCGGAGTATCCTGGAAGCGCCGCACCTTCGCCGACCCGATGGACACCGTGGTCTATGGCGCCGCTGCGGGCCTCGGATTCGCGGCCTATGAAAATCTGGCTTACCTCGTGCAGCACGCCGATATGTGGCGGTCGCTGGCGGCGTTGCGCAGCGTCCTGACCGTGCCGTTCCACGGCGCCCTCGGCATCATCGCCGGCGCCTACATTGCCATCGCCCGCGCCGGCACCGCGCTCGGCGCCAACAGGCATAATCGCGACCTCGCCCGCATCTCCAGTTGGATGCTGGCGCTGTTCGCGCCGGTCGCACTGCACGCGGCGTTCGATTTTCCGCTGCTGACGCTGCAGAAGCATCCTGATCTCGGTGCTGCAACGCGCTTGTTGCTGGGAACGGCAAGCCTGGTGATCGGCTTCTCCTCAATCGGATTTGCCGCGCGGCTGGTTCGGCGCGTCGGACGGCATCACGCCCCGCGCACCGACATCGCGCGGGAGCGGCTGAGCCAATTGCGCCGGATGTGGGCGCTGCTGGTCGTGGGCGGCGGCGCCGGCTTTGCCGGGGTCGCGTTCCTGTTCACCTCGCTGCACCACTGGTTCATCAATCCGGAACGCAATGCGTCGCTGCTGTTGATCCCGATCGGCTTCACGTCGATCCTGATCGGTCTCGCTTTGTTGGTCGCAACCTCGGCTGTCTACATCTTTGGCCGCAACCGGATGCGCACGACATCGGAAGGCTTTTCGTCGGCACCCGAGGCCGGTTAGCACAACGCTAAAATTGGACGCGTTTCCTGGGTACGCTTTGCCCGCGTATGTTCCTCGCGCGAACCGGTTTCCCCTCCCGCCCAAAAGGCTCTAGTATCTGCCAACGCGTACCGGGAGAACCGTGATGACCCTTCCTCACGACATCGCCAAATTGCAGTCCGAAATGAACGCTGCGGTAAAGACACACTGGAAGGCGTTCCTGTTCGAAGGCATCCTGCTTGCGGTGCTCGGTCTGGCCGCGATGGTCGTACCGCCACTGGCCAGCCTCGCGGTCACCATCGTTCTCGGCTGGATGTTCCTGATCAGCGGTATAGCAGGGCTGTTTGTCACCTTCTGGGCGCGGCAGATGCCGGGGTTCTGGTGGTCGTTGTTTTCGGCCGCACTGGCTGTGCTCGCCGGCCTGATCCTGATCGCGCGGCCGATGCAGGGCGTGCTCACGCTCACCATCGTCGTCGGCGCCTATTTCCTGGCCGAGGGCGTTACCACCATCATGTATGCGCTGGAGCACCGCCGCGAATTGTCCGGGCGTTGGTCCTGGCTGCTGGTTTCCGGCCTGATGGACATCCTGATTTCGTTCCTGATCATCTCCGGCCTGCCCGGCTCGGCCGAATGGGCAATCGGCCTGTTGGTCGGGATCAATCTGGTGCTTGGCGGCGCGTCACTGGTCGGAATGGCGCTCGCGGCGCGCAAGGCCTGAAGACGGGGGCTGGCCCCGCCGAGGCCAATGTCGCGCCGAACCCTCCGATTAAGGGGATGACAAGCGCCGAGGCGTGAGCTATAGAGCCCGCCATGATCATGATCGCCGCCAGCAACTATTGGTATTTTAGCTTCGACAGCTCGCTGGCGGTGGGAGGATCACGCGCAATCTAAGTCATTGCAGCAGGAAGTCCGAACAGCCGCCAAACCTGGCGGCTTTTTTTTATGGCCGGCAGGTTCTTCAAGCAGGAGCCAGAGCCGTGTTGAGCACCACCGACGATCTTCGAATAAGCGAACTGAAGGAACTGACGAGGCCGCAGGAGGTCATGCGCGAGATACCGCGTACGTTGACCGCGACGCGGATCGTGATGGCGGCCCGCAACGCCATCCACGCGATCCTCAATGGGACCGATGACCGCCTGCTGGTCGTCGTCGGCCCCTGCTCGGTTCACGATCCCGCCGCGGCCGTGGAATACGCCGAACGCCTCGTCGTCCTGCGCGAGCAACTGGCCGACCGCCTCGAGATCGTGATGCGCGTCTATTTCGAGAAGCCGCGCACGACGGTCGGCTGGAAGGGCTTGATCAACGATCCCGGCCTCGACGGCAGCTTCGACATCAACCGCGGCCTGCGCCTCGCCCGCAACGTGCTGTCGGCGGTGAACAATCTCGGGCTGCCGGCCGGCACCGAATTCCTCGACATGACGACGCCGCAATACATCGCCGACCTGGTGGCGTGGGCGGCGATCGGCGCGCGAACCACCGAGAGCCAGATCCACCGCGAATTGGCTTCCGGGCTCTCCTGCGCGGTCGGCTTCAAGAACGGCACCGACGGCAATGTGCGCATCGCCGCCGAGGCCGTGAAGTCGGCGTCGCATCCCCATCATTTCATGGCGGTCACCAAGGGTGGGCGTTCGGCGATTGCGGCC
This sequence comes from Hyphomicrobiales bacterium, assembly GCA_017305715.1. Taxonomy (GTDB): domain Bacteria; phylum Pseudomonadota; class Alphaproteobacteria; order Rhizobiales; family Xanthobacteraceae; genus Bradyrhizobium. Next base: position 277,591 of record JAFKKG010000009.1, read on the forward strand.
ACGACCGGCAATGATGACTGCCATATCATCCTGCGCGGCGGAGCCAGGCCGAACTATGATGCCGCCAGTGTCGACGCCGCCGCGGTCGAACTCGGCCGCGCAGGCGTGGCGCCACGGATCATGATCGACACCAGCCACGCCAACAGCAGCAAGAAGCCCGAGAACCAGCCACTGGTCGCTGCCGATATCGCCCGGCAGATATCCGGCGGGGAGCAGCGCGTCACCGGCGTGATGATGGAGAGCAATCTGGTCGCCGGCCGGCAGGACGTCGTGCCGGGCAAACCACTGATCTACGGCCAGAGCATTACCGACGGCTGTGTCGACTGGGAAACCACCGTACGGGCGCTGAACGTCCTGGCCGATTCCGTCGCGGCAAGACGGAAATTGGTGCGCCGGCCGCCCAGCGAGCGGTCCGCCTAGGAAAGGAAGCGTCAACAATGGCTTACGGTCAGAGTCTGCTTAAACCAGTTGAAGCAGATTCTGACCGGCCAAGCCGAACCGGTGCCCACTTCGCTGGAAAGCGCTCTAGCAGCCGCGGCAGATGCTCTTGATCTTGCGGTCGAGAAGCGCGTTTTCCTTGCTCAAGGGATCGTTCGGATCGCTCAAATTCTTCTCGCTGGGAACGTCGCTGGCGCGGGGCTGGCGATGACCGACCGGCGCCTGGAGCACCGGCTTGTCGGAATTTTTCGGGACCGTCGAGCCCTGTGCGAACACTTCCGGGCTACCGGCGAGAACCAGGAGCGCCACGGACAGGATTATCTTTCGCATTCTGGTTCTCCCGTTTTGCTGTCTATCGCGCCGGAACGTCGATCGCCTCGCAATTGCGCCGCCCCTGGCCGGCGCAATCCTGCACCTTTCTGACATCCGCCATGGTGGCGAGCAACCAAATACCGGCTGCTACCACCACCGCAAAGAAGGCCAGCATGACCGCGTTTTCGACTCCACGATTGCCGTCTTCCTCCGGTGGCTTGTGCTCTCCCTTGCCTTCCTCCGCCATCGCCCAGGTCACGGCAGCGGCGGGTAAAGGTGAACGTCTCCGCAATAATCCACCACACGATAACGCGTTTCCGAGGATAGTTCACGTTCGGCGGAATTTGCATGCGACAAATAATGCGGTCCGATCGGCGCCTTGCCATGCCCCCCGGGAATATCGAGCACATAATCCGGCTGGCACAGGCCGGAAACCCGTCCGCGCAGGCCGCGCATCAACGCCTGACCCTGCTCGATGGTGGTCCGCAGATGCGCGGTGCCCGGCGCCAGATCGCCATGGTGCAGGTAATATGGCTTGATCCGGCACTCCACAAAGGCCCGCATCAGGGCTTCCAGCGTCACGGCATCGTCGTTGACGCCGCGCAGCAACACCGACTGGCTGACCAGGGGAACGCCGGCGTCGGCCAGCCGCGCGCAGGCGGCACGCGCCTCCGTCGTCAGTTCGCGCGGATGGTTGGCGTGAACCGCAACCCAGGTCGTGGCGCCCTCGACCTTCAAGGCTGCGACCATCTCGCCGCTGATCCGCGCCGGGGCGGCGACCGGCACGCGGGTATGGAAGCGGATGATCTTGACGTGATCGATGGCGGCAAGATCGGCCATGATCTCGGCCAGCCGTCGCGGCGCCAGCATCAGGGGATCGCCGCCGGTCAGGATCACTTCCCATATCTCTGGATGGCTGCGGATGTAACCGAGCGCGTCTCGATAGGCTCCGTCCGACAAGGCCGTCGCCTTGCCCGGCCCGACCACCTCGCGGCGAAAACAGAAGCGGCAGTAGACCGCGCAAACATGAACCAGTTTGAGCAGCACGCGATCCGGATAGCGATGGACGATGCCGGCGACCGGCGAATGCGCGTCATCGCCGATCGGGTCGGCGCGCTCGCCGGCCTCCTGCATCAGTTCGAGGGCGTCCGGGATGAACTGCCGCGCGATCGGATCGTTGGGATCCGCGGTATCGATCAGCGCGGCGATATCGGGCGTCACGGCCATCGCGTAGCGCGCGGCGACCCGTTCCAGATCGGCCAGGTCAGCGGCCGTAGCCAACCCGCGCTCGACCAGTTCGGCCGGTTGCCGCAACGTGACAGCCAATTTCGGATCGATCCTGTTCATACTTCTTCCGCCGGCGGTGTCCATACCACCTGATCTACCCGGAGCGCACCACTTGCCAGCATCACCAACCGGTCAAAGCCGAGCGCGACGCCGCTGGCTTCCGGCATCCTGGCGACCGCGTCCAGAAAATCCTCGTCGAGTGGATAGCGCTCGCCGTAACGCCGCGCCTTCTCGTCCATCGCCTGCGTAAAGCGCCGGCGCTGTTCGGCTGCATCGGTCAATTCGCCAAACCCGTTCGCCAACTCAACACCGCAGGCATAGATCTCGAACCGTTCGGCGACCCGCGGATCGGACGCTTTTGCCCGCGCCAGCGCGGCCTCCGGGGCCGGATATTCAAACAGTACCGTCAAACGTCCCTGCCCGAGATTTGGTTCGATATGCTCGACCAGGACCTTGCTGAAGATATCGGACCAGGTGTCATCGGCCACAATCCGCACCCGCGATTTGGCCGCCTCGGCGAGTGCCGCGCGATCGCCTTCGCCGTTAGCAATCGTTGCCAGCACATCGATCCCGGCATAGCGATCGAACGCCGCTGCGACCGTCAGCAGTTCAGGTTCGGCGAAGGGATCGGCGATGCGGCCGCGAAATGAAAATTGCCCGATGCCCGTCGCCCGCGCCGCATGCGCAATGACGACGACGCTGTCGGCCATGATGGCATCATAAGGGGCGTTGGCGCGGTACCATTCCAGCATCGTGAATTCAGGCAAATGCAGGTCGCCGCGCTCGCGGTCGCGGAACACGCGCGCGAACTCGAATATCTTGCCTTCGCCGGCGGCGAGCAGTTTCTTCGCCGCGAACTCCGGCGAGGTTCGCAAATAGCGCGTTGCGTGGGTGCCGTCTCCGTGGGTCAGTTCGGTACGCGGTGCGTGCAGGTGAGTCTCATTGCCGGGCGAAATCTGCAGGATTCCGGTCTCGGCCTCGGCAAAGCCCTGCTCGTCGAACCACGTCCGCAGCGCGCGCGTGATCGCGGCCCGTGCCAGCAGGAACGGTTTTCGATCGGCGTGCCGCGCCGGCGACCACCATGGCGATGGCTGGCTCGCATCAGCCATCAGGAAGCCTTCAAAAGATCGATGCAAATCATTGATATTGCTTTATTTTATAGCCAGAACGACACCCGGCGCAAGGATCGCGATCAAGGCCCGCATCCGGTCCGCCTTCATGGCGAATGATACCGGCCTTGTCCATTCGCGCTGGAAACGTCCGGCAAACTGCGTGAGGCCATTCTGAACCTCGCGGCGACTGGCGCGTCCAATGGGCAGCCAATTGGAACGGAATGCGCACATGTCTGGCGGCTGGTTGCAACGAACAGGGCTTCTGCTGTCGTTGTTGCTCGGCCTCGCCATGACAACGCCCGCCCATGCCGATGGCCCCGGGCCGGAGTTCAAGCTGCGGGAGGAAGCGGATGAGCGTTTCATCTCTCCCGACAAACAAATTCGGGTCGAGCAATATGCCGCGGACAAGGGCGATGAAGGCTTTCTGTACCAGTTCTGGACCTTTGACGAAAAGCGTCAGCACGCCTCGTTGCTGAATCCCGGCGAAGGCGTCGATCTTGCGGGCTATCCGGCGGGCTTCCGCTTCAGCCCGGACAGCCAGTGGCTGGTGCGTATGCAGAAAACGGGAGCGGGTTTTCAAGACCTGTTTCTGTACCGGCGGAATGGCAATGCGTTCTCCTCCGCCACACCAAAGCCGCTGAGCCAGATGGCCTGGGATTATTTCTGGGCCTCGCCGGCGGCCAGGAAACTGCATCGAGACCCCAAGGACCGGGATTCGCTCAGCCACGTCTTTGCCGCCCTGCTCAAGGGCATGGACGACAATTACCTGTGGCTGGGCCCGCATTGGCCGGATAGCCGGTACGTCATGATCAGCCTTAATTTTGATGCCCAAGGCGAGGACAGGCCGCTGCCCTATATCAGGGATTGGTGGTGCGCCTATGACCTGAAAACCGGGGCATTTACCGTGCCCGCCGCCTTTGCCAAGCACAATGCCAAGGCCATCACGACCCCTCCTCCCAAGCGGCGATAGCGGCGTCGGAATCCGGGTTTTCGGGCGATCGGCCACGCCGCAGACCGGCGGCAAAACGCTGGTATCGACGGACAAAATCAGTATGTTGCAGCCCGAAACCGCCTCGATGGCCGCGGGACACAATTGTCCTGACAGGTCGGAGGCCAGATATTCAGGAAAACAGCTTTGAAAGTCATCGCCAGTTCTATTCGCAAGGGCAACGTCATCGAGCAAGACGGCAAGCTTTACGTCGTTCTGACCGCCGAAAACATCCATCCCGGCAAGGGAACCCCGGTCAGCCAGATCGAAATGCGGCGGATCGGCGACGGCGTGAAGATCTCGGAACGCTACAAGACCACCGACCAGGTCGAGAAGGCGACGATCGAGGATCACAATTTCAACTATCTCTACGAGGACGCCGACGGCTTCCATTTCATGAACAACGAGACCTACGACCAGGTTCAGGTGCCCAAGGACATCATCGGTTCCGCAGCGCCCTACCTGCAGGAGAACATGACGGTAAAGCTTGCGCTGCACGACATGGTGCCGGTCGCGATCACGATGCCGCAGCGCGCGACGCTGGAAGTCGTGGAGACCGAGCCGGTCACCAAGGGCCAGACCGCGTCGTCGTCCTACAAGCCCGCCATCCTCTCCAACGGCGTGCGCACCAACGTGCCGCCGCATATCGGAACGGGTACGCGGATCGTGGTCATGACCGAGGACGGCTCCTACGTCGAGCGTGCCAAGGACTAGGCGCAGAGGACACAGGGCACGCGCGGGGGCGATGCATTGGGTACCAAGGCTGTCCGCTTGCTCAGGCGTTGGCTGGCAGCCCTCCGTTTGCTTCCGGTTTGTTTGCTTATCTTGGGCCTGACCGGCGCCAGGGCAGACGAGTTCCAGACCCCTTCGATCTCGGCCGTCCGCGTCGAATGGCGCGCGGTGCTCGATCAGCTGCGCACGGAGATCAATACCCAGCCGACGATTGCATCCGCCCTCACGTTTGCGAGCCAGCGGCGGGTGCCCCGCTCCGATCCGCGCTCGATGCCGGCGCTGGTGCAGCTCAACGCGATCACCTCGCCGATATTCCCGGGAATCGGTCGCAGCCCGGTTCCAGTGCTGTTGCCGTTCGACACCGCGAGCTATCTCGAAGCGCGGCGGAGCGGCATTCCCGACAGCGTGTCGGTCTCGCGCCATCAGGCCGACTTCCGACCGGCCGATCTGTTTCACGCAGGCGGCGCCGGCTATGACGCGATGTTTGCGTTCGAGCCGGGCGCGGGCGATGGCATGCCGCCGCGGACCTACGCCAAGCCGGTCGAGGTGCACATCACCGGCTCGATCCTGACCTACGACCTCGCCGATCCGCTCAGCGGCAAGGGCGAGCCGGTCAAGGCGCTGGCGGCGCAATTCCCCGATATGCGACGCTTCATCCGCGAAGGCTATCTGCGCTACGCCTTCACGCGTTTCGGCGTGCCCTATGTGGTCTCGATCCAGTGCCTCGACTCGACGCCGCGTCCGCGGCGGCTGGCCTGCCGCGAGGCCACCCCGGTCGCGGAACGGTTTCTGAAGGCGCTGCGCATCGCCGGCGGGCAGCCCTCGCGGCCGCGCCGGGACATTTCCTCCGAGGTCGCCGAGCGGCCGATCGCCCCCTCGCCCGACTTCACCTATCGGCCGAGCGGCGAGATCGCCGCCAACAGCGGCGTGCGCAGGCAGGGCGGCCGGGTTGATCTGACCACCTATTCGCAAATCCGCTTTCCGCTCGAGAAGGCGCCCGCCTTCGCCGGCTCGCAATCGTTCGGCAGGCGCAAATCCGACGAACGCGGCTATCCCTGGCAGGACAATTTCTGCGAGGCACGCAGCTTCGAGGTCGGCCAATGCGCCGCCGGCTTCGGCCATCAGGGGCAGGATATCCGTCCCGGTGCGTGCATGGTGCAGAACAGCGAGAATCCGGGCAGTTGCGATCCCAAGCAGCAGGCGGTCGTCGCGGTTCGCGACGGCGTCCTGATCCGCTCGCCGAAGCAGCAGGCGGCAACGCTGCAGATCAACACCCGCAACGAACACATCCGCTTCCGCTACATGCACATGAATCCATCCCGCATGGACGCGGACGGCGTGCTCAACGGCCGCGAGGTCGTCGAGGGCGAGAAGATCGGCGTGGCCTCGAACTACCTCGATTATCCCAACGGCACCTCGCTGCATCTGCATTTCGACGTCCAGGTGTTCACGCGCGACGGCTGGATCTGGGTCAATCCCTACACCACGCTGATCGCGGCCTATGAGCGCCTGCTCCGCGGCCGCGGGCGCGAGCTCGGCACCGATCCGGCCGCGCCGGCGGCGGTCGCGCACGCCCGCCCCGAGGATGTGTTCCGGCCCGACACGCAGGAAGGCAGCGAGGGCGGCGACAATTAGTCCCACCACCCGCACCGACCAATCGGGGCAGTCTGATCGAACCATTTCGTCGGCGTTAACCGCGAGCTTGTAGTGCGGGTTCAGGACTGACCTGCGCTTTCCCGGATTGCCGACATGCCCTCGACGTTCATCTGGTTCCTGTTGTCGCCAAATGGCCGGGCGAGCCGTCAGGAGTTCTGGCTCGGCTATATCGGCCTGGTCGCCGCGCTGGCTTTCCTGGTCAGGGCGCTGCCAAACCCTCTCCTCTACAATACGGCCGGGCGCACATGGCATCGCGGAGATCTCGATCTCGCCCTTAGATGGCCGGCAATGGCGGCCCTCCTCATTGTGGGTTGGCCGCTCATCACCGTCTTCGCGAAGCGACTGCACGATCTGAACCTGTCCGGTTGGTGGATGACTGCAATGCTGGCTTTGCCGCCGCTTTCAAAAATGCTCGGCGTCAATTTGTTGATTCTTTATCTGGTGTCGGTCCTGGTGCTTGGCATCGTCGCGGGCACGCCAGGTGACAATCGATATGGAAGCGATCCGCTTGCACGCCATCGCCCTTAGCGTCTCCCTTTACCTCATGCACGGACCGCCTTTGGCCGCGCCGGCGGGGTCCAGCGGAAGGCGGCGCCGAACCTGTTCCAGACGTTGATCGAGGCCACCGCCGAGGTGAGATAGGCCAGTTCCTTCTCCGAGAACTCGGCGCTCGCCTGCGCATACACCTCGTCGCTGACGCCATCGGCGAGCAATGTCAGCGCCTCCGTCCAGGCCAATGCGGCGCGTTCGCGCGCCGAGAATTGCGGGGCCTCGCGCCACACCACGACCAGATTGAGCTTGTCGGCCGGAACACCGAGGCTCTCGCTTTGCAGGATGTGATACTGCACGCAAAAGGCGCAGCCGTTGATCTGCGAGGCGCGCAGCTTGATCAATTCGAGCAATTGCTTGTCGAGGCCGGCGGCGGCCGCGACCTTGCCGAGCGCCAGCACGACCTCATAGGCCTCGGGCGCCAGCGCCATGAAGTCCTTATATTCCTTGCGGGCATGTGACATGTTCATCGCCTCATGTTATCAGTGCACTGATTTATTATAAGAGCCCTTATATGGTACGCAAGGTTGGAACTTCATCAAGCGCAAGACCGCGCGCGGCGAAAAAAGCGTCGGCCCGAAAATCGAAAAACTCGAAAAAATCGTCCGCCGCAAAAAAACGATCGCGTGGAAAAACCGCTCGCGAATATTCTCCCCGGCGCCGCGCGCAACCCGCCCCAAATCCCGTGCTGGCCATGGTCCGCCCGCCGCCGCCCGGCGAAGGCAAGCGGGGCGAACAGGGCTACCTCGCCTATCTGCTGCGGCAGGCCCAGGCGGCGACCCGGCTGACGATCGAGCGCGCGCTGGCCGAGCTTGGCGTCACCACGCCCCAATTCGTGGTGCTGACGATGCTGCGGGCCTATCCCGGCCTCTCCGGCGCCGACCTCGCGCGGGTGGCGCTGCTGACCCCGCAGACCGTCGGACTCATCATTCGCAATCTGGAGCGCGACGGCGCCATCAAGAAGACCCCGCACCCGATCCATGGCCGGGTGCTGCAATGGACGCTGACGCGGCGCGGCACAGTGCGGCTCGACAAATGCCGCCGCCATGTCCAGGCGGTGGAACGGCGGCTGGCGGCCGGACTTTCGGCCAAATCGTTGGCGGCGGTCCGGCGCTGGCTGGCGCGCATCGCTGCGGACTTTCAGCCAGCGTGAGGCGGCGGTTCCCCGGGCCCGGGTTCCACGTCCCGGGTGCGACGACGGCACCCCGCAAATGCACTTTGGCGGGTGCGCCCGGCCCCCTACAATGCCGGCATGAACCCGTCCGATTCCCTGAGATCGCCGAACCGACGTGCGCTGCTGCAAGCCGGCATCGGAGCTGCCGCGACGCTCGCTGGTCCATGGCCGGCGTTTGCCGCAGCGCCACCCGGCTTCGACGCCTGGCGCGACAAATTTCGCGCCCGCGCGCTGGCAAAAGGCATTTCGGATGCGACCTGGACCCGCGTGATGGGCCGCATCGAGCCCGACATGTCGGTGTTCCGGCAGATGCAGAAGCAGCCGGAATTCAATGAGCAGATCTGGCAATACGTCAATCGCCGGGCGTCGGACTGGCGCATCATTGCGGGCAAGGAGGCACTGCGGAAAAACGAGGCGCTGTTCACGCGGATCGAGCGGGATTTCGGCGTCGAGCGCGGCACGCTGCTGGCGCTGTGGGGCGTCGAATCCGCCTATGGCGATCCCCTGGTGCAGCAGAACCACATGCGCCCGGTGTTTCCCTCGCTGGCGGCGCTGGCCTGGAACGAGCCGCGCCGCCGCGCCTATTGGGAAACCGAACTGATCAACGCGCTGAAAATCGTCGACCGCGGCTGGAGCACGCCGGAAGAGATGCGCGGATCGTGGGCCGGCGCGATGGGGCACACCCAGTGGATGCCGGAAGTCTGGCTCAATGTCGGCATGGATTACGACAAGGACGGCCGGGTCTCGCCGTTCGGCAAGCCGGACGATGCGCTGGGCTCCAGCGCGCGCTATCTGGTCAACCGCGGCAAGTATCACCGCGGCGAGCATTGGGGCTATGAGGTCCGCGCCGGTGGCGCGTCGGGGAGCGGCAACCGGACCTATGCGGCCTGGGCCAGCGCCGGCGTCACCCGCGCCGACGGCCAACCGTTTTCGCAGCCGAATGCGAGCGCGCAATTGTGGGTGCCGGTCGCCGGCGGCCCGGCCTTCCTGCTCGGGCCGAATTTCTATGCGGTGCGCAGTTACAATCCCTCGATGAACTACGCGCTGGCGATCTGCCATCTCGGCGACCGCATTCTGGGCGCGCCGCCGTTCATTCAACCATTCCCCGGCTCCGAACGCGCGCTGACGCTGGCCGAGGTGCAGGAAATGCAGACGCGATTGACCAAAGCCGGTTTTGATACCGGCGGCACCGACGGCCGCGTCGGCAACGACACCATGAAGGCTGTCAGGGATTTCCAGACCAAGGCCGGCCTGCTGCCCGCCGATGGTTATGGCGGGCTCAAGGTGCTGGCGCGGCTGCGGCAAGGCGGCTAGTCCATCGTCATTGCGCCGGCCGCACCACCCCGCCCGCGTTCATGCCGCCGTCGATGACAAGTTCGGTCCCGGTGACGTAGCTCGACGCATCGGAGGCGAGGTACAAAACGCCCTTCGCGATATCCATGGCGTGGCCGGCGCGGGCCAGCGGCGTGAAGAATCTCGCGCGTTCCTCGATATCGATCGGCGCATTCTGTCCGCTTGCTGCCGCCCCGGCCGGGATCTTGCCCCAGATCGGCGTGTCGATGATCCCGGGATGCACCGAGTTGACGCGGATGCCGTCGCCGAAGGTCGCGCATTCCATCGCGATCGCCTTGGCAAACAGCCGCACCCCGCCCTTGGTCGCGCAATAGCCGGACAGCATGGCCGAGCCGCGCAGGCCCGCCAGCGACGACATCATGATCACGGAGCCGCCTGGAGTCTTGCGCATCGCCGGCAGGCAATGCTTCACCGACAGGAACACGCCGTCGAGGTTGATCGCGGTCTGCCGCCGCCAATCCTCCAGCGACATCTGCGTGATCGACGGCGCCCCGATGCCGATGCCGGCGTTGGATACCAGCACGTCGAGCTGGCCATAGCGCTTCATGGTCTCGGCCACGACTTCGATCCAGCGCGGCTCGCTGGTGACGTCCTGATGCAGGAAGACCGCCTCGTTGCCGGCCTTCCTGATTCCATCGACAACTTCGGGGCCCCGGAGTTCGTCGACATCGGTGACCACGACGGATGCGCCTTCGCGCGCCAGCAATTCGGCGCATGCCGCGCCAATGCCGGATGCACCGCCGGTGACGAGCGCGACTTTCCCCTGAACCTGTCCTGCCATTTTCTGCTCCCGTTTTCTGTTGTTGGTTTTGTCGTCTGCTGAGTGAATTTACCTGATCACGGCCGGTCCCTGGTCGGGCACGGCGACGTCGACCACGCGCAATTGCACGCGCTCGGTGCCCTGGTAGCGATCGACGTTAAGCGATCCTGCAACATGCAGCGGCTGGCCGCGATTTTGGGTCAACGCGTGGCCGAGTTTCTGCCCGACGGACCGGAACGCGATGCCGTTGACGATGACGCCGTCGCCGGACTTGAAGCGCACCCGCAGATGCGCCTGGCCGACTTCGTCGGCATAGACCAGTTGATGCGCCGGCAGCGCGATCACGGGCTCCGGGTTGCCTGCACCGAATGGACCGGCGCGGTTCAGCGTGTTCGCAAATTCCGGCGTCACGCTGCGCGCGCTGACCGCGCCGTCGATGAACAGTTCGTTTTCATGGCGGGATTTGGCGACGTCTTCGGCGAGCGCGCTTTCCATGAAGGCACGAAACTCCGCGAGCTTTTCCTTGCGCAGCGTGACACCCGCGGCCATCGCGTGGCCGCCGCCCTTCATCAGCAGTCTTTCCTTGACCGCCTGCCGCACCGCCTTGCCGAGATCGACGCCCGAGATCGAGCGGCCCGAACCGGTGCCGATGCCGCCCGGCTCCAGCGCAATGGCAAACGCCGGCCGCGCGAATTTTTCCTTGAGCCGCGAGGCGACCAGACCGACCACGCCGGGATGCCAGCCTTCGGAGGCCGTGACGATGACGGAGCCCTTGTCCTCGAGCCCGAGTGACGCCAGCGCCTCGGCTTCGGCCTGGGCTTCCGCCGCCTGTTCGATCACGCGACGCTCGCTGTTGAGCCGGTCGAGTTCGGCCGCAATGCGCGCAGCCTCGGAGACGTCGCCTTCCAGCAACAGCCGCACGCCGAGATCCGCACGCCCGATGCGGCCGCCGGCATTGATGCGCGGCCCCAGCATGAAGCCGAGATGCCAGGCCTCGGGCGGACCGTTGAGCCGCGACACATCCATCAACGCGGTATGCCCGACATGGTCGCGGCGGCGCATCGCGATCAGCCCCTTGGCGACGAACGCCCGGTTGAGCCCGGTCAGCGGCGCCACGTCGGCCACGGTGCCGAGCGCCACATGATGCAGCATGCCGAGCAGATCCGGCTCCGGCCGTTCGCTGTTCCAGAAGCCGCGGCCCCGCAATTCCCGATTCACCGCGACCAGCGTCACCAGCACGAGGCCGACGGCGGCGAGATAACCGAGCCCGGACATGTCGTCAGGCCGGTTCGGATTCACCAGCGCATCGACCTCGGGCAATTCGTCCGATGTCTGGTGATGATCGATGACGACGACGGACATGCCGAGCTTGCGCGCTTCCGCCAACGGCTCGATGCTGGTGGTGCCGCAATCGACCGTCACCAACAGAGTCGCGCCACGCCCGGCGAGCGCGCGAATGGCCTCCATATTGGGCCCGTAGCCTTCAAAAATGCGATCGGGGATGTGGATCAGCGGATCGAGCCCGCAATGGCGCAAATGCCACGTCAGCAGCGCAGCGGACGTCGCGCCATCGACGTCGTAATCGCCGAAGATCGCGACCTTCTCGCCGCGCATGGCCGCGTCCGCGAGCCGTCTGGCCGCGGTTTCCATCTGCGTCACGGTGTGAGGATCCGGCATCAATTTGCGGATCGTGGGATCGAGGAAATCCCCGACCGCGTCGATCTCGACATCGCGGCCTGCGATCACCCGCGCCAGCATTTCAGGCAATTGGTAGCGCTGCACGATCGCCAGCGCCTTCGCCGCCCCACGGGCATCAAGCCGGTCGCGCCACAATTTGCCGGTCGCCGACTGCGACACGCCGAGAAACGCCGGCGGCTGTTCGACGGGCAAGGCGGTTACGGGAGGCGTCATGTTGCGTTCAGCATGTTACGTCAGGTTCTCGGCCACGCCGTCATCTCTGCGCACTTCCCAAATCAATGTCAAAGCAAAGCGGACGTGCGTCAACAACCCGCGGCGCTGATCGCCCGAGGCTTTGATGGATTTCCTTGCCCTCTTCAAACGAAGGGCGCAGGGAAGACCGGGTGCGCGCTGCACCCGCGGTCCCGTGTGCGGTTTGCACTGAGAATGCTGCACACGAGCATACAGGGCAGCGGTGAACACCCGGCCTTCCCTGCGCAATGGCTTTACGGCTTATAACGTGCTCTCCCCGGAGAACGGCTCTTTTGCCTCCGTCGCGCCCTGGGAAGTCGAACGCCCCCAGGAGCATGGACGCCAGCAACGCGGCGTCAGGACCACACGTCTTTGCCGTACGCTTCGGCCGCGCTCGTCAGGCGACAACCTCCACGTCCATCGCTCCCCGCCCAACGTCCGTGACGACGGCCGACGCCCTTCTGACCAAGGCGGGATGGGCCAATATGTGCCAGTGATTTGGCTTCTTTAAAACAGAAATATTTCTTATTTTGGGGCTTGACATGGATTCCGAAAATCAGAATGGCGATCCCGCGGAGCGGCTTCATTGATTATGCTCGGCTTTTTCTTCGTCATGGCGAGCGCGGCGGCCCAGGGCCTGTGGATCAGGAACCACCCCGGCTGCATTCCGTTATCGCTCGCGAAGTCACGACATTCTTTGCCGCATCGTCATCTTCGGTCGAGATGAATGCATCAAGGCCGCAAATTCCCTGGAGGATCAAAATGAATAATCATGTCTATAAAATTCTCGAAATCGTCGGCTCTTCTCAAACCGGCATCGAGGATGCGATCGGCACGGCCATCGAACTGGCCGGCAAGACGGTTCGGAATATGGACTGGTTTGAAGTCGTCGAAACCCGGGGGCACATCAAGGATGGCAAGATCGGTCACTATCAGGTGACCCTCAAGATCGGCTTTACGCTGGAGACGCAATAATCAACCGGAGGGCGGATGGGGCCATCCCACAAGGTTGGCGCCACCATGCCAAGCCGGATCAGTGCGGCGTGACGACGTAAGGAATGCTGCCCACGACGACGGCGAGTTCGACCGCGTTGCACAGCATGCCTTCCCAATGCAGCCGCCGCAGCCGGCGCACCGCCTCGGCGTCGCCGGCATCCCTGGCGCGAAGCTGCGCATCCCACCGCTCCAGAAACCAGCGGCGCGTCCAGACCGCAAGAGCCGCAATGAAGGCAATGCCGAGAGCGACGAACACCCGCCCCGTCAGGCCCACCGCGACCGTCCCGACGGCACCGGCAATGGCCACCATCAGGAAATAGGAGCTGAACATGCCGCGCAGCAATTGGGTGACAGGCGCGATATCAAGCGACACGAGCAGAAAGGCGGGGGCGGCGAGCAGGAAGTAGCCCATCGGAAACAACAGGACGACCGTAGCGAACAAGGCGACGGGATCAGGCATCATCGACCACCCTTTCTTTCCCAGCGGGCGAGGGTTTTGGGACGGAACCTCACTATCCGCCCGGACATGTCGTCCGGACCATTGGCCTTTGGTCGAATCCAGCGGAGCAAGGCGGCCAACAACGCCCAATCATGGATTCCCCTCACCCACCGGGTTTTTAACACCCCAGCCGGTCGGCGATGCCGCCAAAATCCTTGGCGACGATGTCCCAGTCGCCCTTGGCTTCGAAATCGTACTTCTGCAAGGGGCCATATTCGGTCGGGCGCGCGACGAAGGCGGTCTTCAGGCCGAGCTTTTGCGCGGCCTTGAGATCGTTGTTATGGGCCGCCACCATCATCACCTGCTCCGGTGGCAGACACAGCAATTTTGCGGCGCCGAGATAGGTTTCCGGATCGGGCTTGTAGTGCTCGAACAACTCCGCCGACATGATCAGATCCCACGGCAGGCCGGCGAATTTCGCCATGTTGGTCAATAGCGCGACGTTGCCGTTGGAGAGCGGCGAGATGATGTATTTCGTCTTCAGACGGGTCAGCCCGGCGACGCTGTCCGGCCAGCCGTGCAGGCGGTGCCAGCCCATGGTGAGATGATGCAGATCGGCCTCGGTGAGGCCGGAAATGCCGAGCTGGGCAACCAGCTTTTCCAGCGATTGCCGGTGCAACGTATCGAGGATGACGTAGCCGTTCTGCGGGTTCTTGCGGACGACATCCATCGAGGCCGCGTAGACCGCGCGCCAGCCGTCCACGAGCGCGGTCCAGTCGGCCTTGATGCCGCGCGTGTGCGACCATTCGGTGAAATCATTGATGAGGCTGGTGCGCCAGTCGACGACGGTGCCGAACACGTCGAACACCAGTGCCTTGACGGCGGAAATATCAGACATGAGAGCTCCCTGCTCTTGTTGTTGATTGGATGGACGTGACGATTAGAGCACCTTTCGGTACTGGATGAACCCGAGATTGTCGGCGACGGTGTCGTAGAGCGCGCGGGCCTGCGCGTTGCTCGCCTGGGTCAGCCAATACACCCGGCTCGCGCCGGCCGCCTCGGCCTGTCGATAGACCGCTTCGATCAGCGCGCGCCCGAGCCCATGGCGGCGCGCGTCATCCGCAACGTAGAGATCTTCGAGATAGCAATAGCGCTTCGGCGCCCAGGTCGAGCGATGGAACAGATAATGCGCAAAGCCGGCCAGCCGGCCATCGATATAGCCGCCGAGCGCAAACATCGTCTCATCGGGATCGTGAAACCGCGACCAGGCGAGATCGCTGACGTCCTGCGTCAGCGCCGTCTTGTAAAAAGCGAGATAGCCGTCCCACAGCGGATTCCACGCCGCGCGTTCGTCTTCGCCGATCGGCCGGATGATGATTGCTCCAGCCATATTCAACCCTCTCAGTCGAGGTGGAACTTATCCAGTTGCCGGTGTTCGGCCTTGATGTAGCGGACAGTGCCAGTGACCGAACGCATCACGACCGTTTCGGTTTCGATGACGTCCTTGCGGAATTTGACGCCGGACAGCAGGGAACCGGTGGTGACGCCGGTCGCCGCAAACAGGCAGTCGCCGCGCGCCATGTCCTCGATGCCGTAGATCATCTTCGGGTCGGTGACGCCCATCTTGTGGGCGCGCTCGCGCTTCTCCTCGGAATCGAGGATCAGCCGGCACTGCATCTGGCCGCCGATGCAGCGCAGCGCCGCCGCCGCCAGCACGCCCTCGGGCGCACCGCCGGTGCCGATATACATGTCGACGCCGGTATTGTCAGGGTCGGCGCAATGGATCACGCCGGCGACGTCGCCGTCGGTGATCAGCCGCACCGCAGCTCCGGTGCTGCGAACGCCGGCAATGATATCGGCGTGGCGCGGACGATCGAGCACCAGCACGGTGATCGCCGCGGGCTCGACGCCCTTGGCCTTGGCGAGCCGGCGCACATTGTCGGCCGGCGAAGCGTCGAGTTCGACCACGCCCTTCTTGTAGCCGGGTCCGACCGCGAGTTTTTGCATATAGACGTCGGGCGCGTGCAGCAGTGTGCCGCCATCGGCCATCGCCATGGTCGCGATCGCGCCCGGCATGTTCTTGGCGCACAGCGTGGTGCCTTCCAGCGGATCGACGGCGATATCGACCTGCGGGCCGGCGTTGAGGCCGACCTTCTCGCCGATGAACAGCATCGGCGCTTCGTCGCGCTCGCCCTCGCCGATCACGATGGTGCCTTCGATCGGCAGCTTGTTGAGTTCGCGCCGCATCGCATCGACGGCGGCCTGGTCGGCCGCTTTTTCCTGGCCGTGGCCGCGCAGCCGCGCGGCCGAGACCGCCGCGCGTTCGGTCACGCGCACGATCTCGAGCGTCAGAATGCGCTCGAGCAGCAATTGCGGCGGAACGGAAATATGGGTCGACATCCAAACACTCCTTTGAACCTGCACGGACCCGTGCGGTCCGCCACTTCGTTTCTTGCGCCGCGGTCGGGGATCGCGCGTACCGCGTGCCCCGGGGATCGCGCATGCCGCGCGACCCTGAAATCCGCAGCTAGTTCTTCTCGATCCGTATCACCTGCGGCCGGCCAGAGATCACCTTGTCGCGCTGCACCGCCTCCAGCGCACGATAGACCGCGTCCTCGGAGGTTGCATAGGTAATCAGGATAACCGGAACCGGTGCCGCCTTCTTCGTCGACCCGTCGGCGTCGACGCCGTCGGGATGGCGCTGCACGATCGATTCCAGCGAAATCTTCTGTTCCGCCAATCTGGTGGCAATCGTGGCGGCGGTTCCGGCCAGATCGCGCGCCATCAGGCGGATATAATAGCCCCCCTCATGGCGCTCCATCGGGGCCTTGGTGGTGGCGCGCAGCCGATCCACCGGACGCCCGAACGGCTTGGCGCGAATGCCGCGCGCGACATCGGCGATATCGGCGACGACGGCGGACGCGGTTGCGGCACCGCCGGCGCCGGGGCCGACCAGCGTGATCGCCGGGATGCCCTCGCCGTCGATGGTCACGGCGTTGGTGACCCCCATCACCTGCGCGATCGAGGAGGATTTCGGCACCATGGTCGGATGCACGCGCTGTTCGATCCCCTTGGCCGTCCGCACCGCGACCCCCAGCAATTTGACGCGATAGCCGAGTTCCTCCGCGGCGCGCAGGTCTTCCGGCGCGATCGAGGAAATGCCTTCGACATAGACCGCGCTCTGGGCGACCTTGGTGCCGAATGCGAGGCTGGCCAGGATCGCGAGCTTCTGCGCGGTGTCGTGGCCATCGACGTCGAACGATGGATTGGCCTCGGCATAGCCGAGCCGCTGGGCGTCCTTCAGGCACTCGGCAAACGACAGGCCCTCCTGCTCCATCCGGGTCAGGATATAATTGCAGGTGCCGTTGAGGATGCCGTAGACGCGATTGATCGAGGTGCCGGCAAGCCCCTCGCGCAGGGTTTTGATGACCGGGATCGCAGCGCCCACCGCCGCCTCATAGTTCAACGCGCCGCCGTGCTTCTCGGCGGCCTTGGCCAGCCGCACGCCGTGCTTGGCGACCAGCGCCTTGTTGGCCGTCACCACCGACTTGCCCGACTTGAGGGCGGCTTCGATCGCCGACAGCGCCGGATCGCCGGAACCACCCATCAACTCGACGAAGCAATCGATGTTGGGATCGTTGGCCAGTGCCAGCGGGCTTTTCGCCCATTCGATGCCGCGCAAATCGAGCTTGCGCTTCTTCACTTTGGAGCGCGCGGTGACGGCGACGACGCGGATGCCTCGGCCGGAACGCGCCGTCAAGGTCCGCGCCTGTTCCTCGATGAGACGGACGACTTCGGCGCCGACAGTGCCGAGCCCCGCAATGCCCACTTTCAGGGGTGCGACCATGACGAAAAAACCTGCCGAGAGAGATTACCGCCGGTTGGCGAGAGGAACCACGTTGTGCAACGTTTCAATGCCGCTTTCAAGGAAGCGGCGCACGCCGCGCGCGGCCTGGCGGATACGCTGCTCGTTTTCCACCATGGCGATGCGGACATAGCCCTCGCCATGCTCGCCGAAGGCAACGCCCGGCGACACCACCACGCCCGACTTTTCCACCATCAGGGTCGCGAATTGCATGCTGCCGACGCCCTCAAAGGCCTTCGGCAACGGCGCCCAGGCGAACATCGAGGCGGCCGGCGGCGGAATGTCCCATCCGGCGCGGCCAAAACTCTCCACCAGCGCGTCGCGGCGCTTGCGGTAGGTGTCGCGCATCTCGCGAATGCAATCGTCCGGCCCGTTCAGCGCCGCGGTGGCCGCGACCTGCACCGGCGTGAACGCGCCGTAATCGAGATAGGATTTCACCCGCGCCAGGGCGGCGATGATGCGCTCATTGCCGACCGCAAAGCCCATGCGCCAGCCGGCCATCGAAAACGTCTTCGACATCGAGGTGAATTCGACGGTCACGTCGATGGCGCCGGGAACCTGCAGCACCGAGGGCGGCGGGTTCTTGTCGTCGAAATAGACTTCGGCATAGGCCAGATCCGACAGGATGAAGATCTCGTGCTTCTTCGCGAACGCCACCAGATCCCGGTAGAAATCGAGGTCGGCGACATAGGCGGTCGGATTGGAGGGGTAGCAGACGATCAGGGCGATCGGCTTCGGGATCGAATGGACGATCGCGCGCTCCACCGCTTCGAAGAATTGCGGCGTCGGCTCCGACGGCACCGAGCGGATCACGCCGCCGGCCATCAGGAAGCCGAAGGCGTGGATCGGATAGCTCGGATTGGGGCACAGCACGACATCGCCGGGCGCGGTGATCGCCTGCGCCACATTGGCAAAGCCTTCCTTGGAGCCGAGCGTCGCGACGACCTGGGTTTCCGGGTTGAGCTTGACGCCGAACCGGCGCGCATAATAGGCGGCCTGCGCCTTGCGCAAGCCGGTGATGCCGCGCGAGGCCGAATAGCGGTCGGTCCGCGGCTTGCCCAGCGTATCCTTCAGCTTCTCGATCACATGGGGCGGCGTCGGCAGGTCCGGATTGCCCATGCCGAGGTCGATGATGTCGGCGCCGGCGTTCCGCGCGGCCGCCTTGGCCCGGTTGACCTGTTCGAACACGTAAGGCGGCAGACGGCGGATGCGGTAAAAATCTTCCATGGGACCCTTGCTCCGACAACCCGGCAGGACAGAATCGGTGAAAATCTGCGGTTTTCGAAGCCGAAATCCAGCCTCGTCCAAAACTCGCGCTCAATCAATGATTTAGCGCGAATTCAGGCGCAGGATCCGCAACCTTCGGACCGTCATGCGGTTGAATGAGGCTCTTTTAGCACGGCGGCCCCGGGGCGCCAGAGCTTAGGTCGCTGGATTGGACCAGATCATTTGGCGGCGGGATTGGCCGTGCCGGCGGCGGCCGCCTGACGGGCCCGCGCCGCAATCAGTTCGGCCTGGATCTTGGCCTGTTCCGCCGGCTTGATCACGGCCTCCTCGCGCTCCGGCGGCAGGTCATGGACCGGCAAATACCCACTGGCCTCCTTGGGGCGCGCGGGCGCATCGCCCGGCAGGCCGACGCCGGGCAGGTCGGCAATCGATGTCGAACAGCCACTGACCGCGAGCGCTGACACCATCAGCGCGGCCATCGACCACAGCCTTATCGTCCGATCCACCGGCATCCGTCCGGAAGTCCCCTGCAACCCGTCCCGTCGCATCAATCGCCTGCACGGCGCCCGCTGGCAAGAACTCTTGGTATGCGCCTTGCACGTTAGATCGTGTGGCCACGTCCATTTCGCAACCGCTCAACCCCGCTCGTTCAAACCATTGTCGCCCGAAACGATTAAAGCCAGAACAGCAAACTCAACCGGTGCGGCTGCAATGTGTCCGAACGAAGAAAATTTATCGCAGTGCAACAACAAGATTAACCGAAACATACTGCTGCCATCAGGCGCGGTGACGAACCCGAAATGAAGTTATAGTGTCCTTGACATGAGCGACGTCAGCACCGAACCCCAGACCGCAAAATCCTTCAACGCCGAAGCCTTCGCGATGAATATCGCGCGGGCCATGGAGACGAGCGGCCAGGCGCTCGCCGCCTATCTGAAGCCGCGCGAGAATGGCGAGCTGAAGGACAAGCCGCCGAACGAAATCGGCGAAGTGATCAAGACGCTCAGCGTGGTCGCCGAATACTGGCTTTCCGACAAGGAGCGTGCGACCGATCTGCAGGTCAAGATGGCCAAGGGCTATCTCGATCTCTGGGGCTCGACGGTGCGGCGGATGGCCGGCGAAGAGGTCCCCCCGGCGATCGAGCCGTCGCCGCGCGACAAGCGCTTCAAGGATCCGGAGTGGAAGACCAACAAGTTCTTCGATTTCGTGATGCAGCTCTATCTGCTGACCACGCAGTGGGCGCAGGAATTGGTGAAGAACGCCGAAGGCATCGATCCGCACACGCGCAAGAAGGCCGAGTTCTACGTCCAGCAGATCACCAACGCGATCGCGCCGTCGAATTTCGTCCTCACCAATCCGGAAGTGCTGCGCGAGACGCTGGCCTCCAACGGCGACAATCTGGTGCGCGGCATGAAGATGCTGGCGGAGGACATCGAGGCCGGACACGGCTCGCTGCGCATCCGCCAGTCCGATCCGGGCGGGCTCGTGGTCGGCGTCAACATGGCGACGACGCCGGGCAAGGTGATCTACCAGAACGAATTGATGCAGCTGATCCAGTACACGCCGACCACGGAGACGGTGCTGCGCACGCCGCTGCTGATCGTGCCGCCCTGGATCAACAAGTTCTACATCCTCGACCTCAAGCCGGAAAAATCCTACATCAAATGGTGCGTCGATCAGGGCATCACGGTATTCGTGATCTCCTGGGTCAATCCGGACAAGGAACTCGGCAAGAAGACGTTCGACGACTACATGAAGTACGGCCCGCTGGCCGCGATGGATGTCATCGAAAAGGTCACCGGCGAGATGAAGGTGCACACCGCGGGCTATTGCGTCGGCGGCACCCTGCTCGCCTCGACGCTGGCATGGCTCGCCGAGAAGCGCCGCCAGCGCGTGACGTCGGCGACCCTGTTTGCCGCCCAGGTCGACTTCACCCATGCCGGCGACCTGCTGGTGTTCGTCGACGAGGACCAGATCTCGGCGCTGGAGCGCGACATGCAGGCGGCCGGCGTGCTCGAAGGCAGCAAGATGGCGATGGCCTTCAACATGCTGCGCTCGAACGACCTGATCTGGTCCTACGTGGTGAGCAATTACCTGAAGGGACAACCACCCTCCTCGTTCGACCTGCTGCACTGGAATTCCGACGCCACGCGGATGCCGGCGGCCAACCATTCCTATTACTTGCGCAACTGCTACCTCGAGAACCGCCTGACCAGCGGCAGCATGGTGCTCGACAACACCCTGCTCGACCTGACCAAGGTCAAGGTGCCCGTCTACAATCTTGCGACGCGCGAGGACCACATCGCGCCGGCGGAATCGGTGCTGTACGGCTCGCAATTCTTCGGCGGCCCGGTCAAATACGTCTTGTCCGGCTCCGGCCACATCGCCGGCGTGGTCAATCCGCCGGCGTCGGGCAAATATCAATACTGGACCAACGACAACATCCGGGACGTCAAGCTCGCGGACTGGCTCAAGAACGCCACCGAGCACAAGGGATCGTGGTGGCCGGACTGGCGCCAATGGCTGGAAGGCCTCGACGCCGAAATGGTGCCGGCGCGCGCGGTCGGCTCCGAGGCGATGCCGCCGATCGAGGATGCGCCGGGCAGCTACGTCCGCGTCCGCGCATAGCGCAAGCCCCCGCAGTCCGCTATAAGTGGTCATGATGCCGGGTCGGGATTCGAGGATCGAGTAAGGGGGAAGCGATGACGCGTGAATTGTTCTGGCTTGCGCTGACGGTGATTTTGACCGGCGTGCTGTGGATCCCCTACATCCTCAACCGCTGTCAGGTCCGCGGGCTCGGCGGGGCCATGGCCAACCCATCGCGCAACGACAAGCCGCAAGCCGACTGGGCCAACCGGCTGATGTTCGCGCATGACAACGCGGTCGAGAACCTCATCATCTTCGCGCCGCTGGTGCTGATCCTCAACGCCGCCGATTATTCCACCAAATGGACCGTGATGGCCTGCATGGTCTATTTCTGGGCCCGCGTCGCGCACCTGATCGTCTATACGCTTGGCCTGCCGGTGTTCCGCACGCTGGCCTTTACCGTCGGCTTCCTGGCACAGGCGGTGCTGGCGCTGGCGATCTTCCAGTTGCTTTGAGGGGCCAGCCACACATCCAGGTGGTTCACCGCATCCCGGCTAAGGTGCGGCAACCGCCCCGCCCGCCGGCCGCATCCTTCTGAGCCAGAGCAGGATCAGCAGCGCACCGCAGGAACACGACATCGCCAGCGCCAGGACCGCGCTGCTGCCGAACTGTGTCAGCAAACCGACCATCACCGGCGGCGCAGCCGCGGAAATCAGATTGAGCGGCAATGCCAGGCGCGAGGTCGCCTTGGTGAATTCGGCCTGGTCATAGAACACCAGCGGTATGGTCGCCCGCGCCACCGCGAATGCGCCGCTGCCCATGCCATAGAGCAGGATGAAAGCGGCAATCATCCAGTGCGATCCGCCACCGAACATCAGAAGGAGCATCGCCACCGGGATGGCAGCGCCGGCGAAGATGCCGGTCGTGATCCCGTCCCACCGTCCGCCCCCAAGAAAATCCAGCCCCCGGGCGCTGACCTGAATGACGCCGAGCATCGAGCCGAACGTAACGGCCTGCGTCGGCGACAACCCCTCTGCCTTCAGAAGCTCGATGAATGCCGCGCCTAGTCCGAACGCGACAAAGGCGTTGAGCGCGAGCGCCGCCAGGATCAGCAGGAACGTACGCTTGTGCACGATGGGCGACGTCCCGGCCGGCGACACCAGGGCGACCGCGTCGTCCGCCGCTTCGGCGCGACGGGGCAAGCCGAAATAGTGGAGCGGGAGCGACACCAGCAGCAGCATCGCCGCATAGACGATACATGTTCCGCGCCAGCCCAGCGCATGCGACAGGAACGACGTGGTGGGCCAGAAGATACTGCTGGCAAGTCCGGTCACCAGCATCATGGCGCCGATGCCGCGCTTGGCCTCGCGACCGGCGATCTCGTTGAGCAGGATGTAGGCGGCGGTCGCCAGCGTGGCGCTGCCAGCCGTGCCGATGATCACCCACGCCGCGTAAAACTGGATCGGTCCGTGAGCGAACGACATCAGGACGAAGCCCGGCGCGCCGATCATGGTCCCTGCGATCATCACCCGGCGGGCGCCGAACTGCGCGAAGGGTTTTGCCAGAACCGGCGCCCACAGGCCCATCAGCACATAGAAGATCGAGCTGCCGGCAAAGACGGCCGAGATGTCCATGTGAAGATCGGCCGCAATCTGCGTGCCGACGACCGCAAGCAATCCGATCGTGCCCCATCCAATGATCTGGCCAATCGCGAGGACTATCAGAACGCGCAGCATCGTCCGGCCGGACTTGCGAAGGGGCATCGGATCAGGTGCTCTTGCAAGCCGTGACGAACAGCATCGGCGCCCATTTGTTGTCGAAGCCGATCACGTTCCCCGTCTCGATGTCGAGTGAAGGCCAATCGCCCACTTCGGCATAGGTTTCACGCAGCCACTCCGGCGACGGATAATTGTAATAGCGGTCGAGCGTGTCACGGCCTTCGGCCTCCCCGGTCTTGAAGCTGGCGTAGAAGACGCCGCCGGGTTTCAGCGCCCGCCAGATCCGCCCCAGCACCTGGGCAAGCTCGTCCCGCGGAACGTGAAGCAGGCACGCATTGGCCCACACGCCGTCATAGGCTTCCACCGCGTCGAGGTCGTGAAACAGCAGCGTCCCGACCGGGCAGCCGAGACGCCGCGAGGCGACTTCAGCCATTTCCGGCGAGCCGTCGGTCGGCAGAACGTTGAAGCCACGTGCCAGCATTTCGGCCGTATCGCCGCCGGCGCCGCATCCGAGTTCGAGAATCAAAGCATCAGGCGCCAGCCGCCCCAGGAACGCCGTCAACCTCGCCTGACGCGAGGTGATCTCGCGCCCGGCATAGGCCTTCGCGTTGCTCCGATAGAATTGCAGGGTTTGTTCGTCCACGACGCCCTCTTTTGACGAAACTGTAGACCCGGCTTCGCTGGACACAAGTGCGCGCCAGGAAGGTCTGCAGGACAAAACCGATTAGCTGCTGGCCGCCGGACGCATGAAGTGGCAGAAGGTCATCGTCGAGAACAAGATCGAGGAAACCGATGCGACATTGGGGATGGAAACAGGCGGGGCGGCTCGCCTGTCTTGTAATGGCCCTGTCCGCGTCCCCGGCACTGGCTCAGGATTATCCCAATCGCACCATCAAGATGATCGTGCCGACCGGTGCCGGCGGCATCACGGATATCCTTGCGCGCCTCGTCGGCAAGAGCCTCAGCGAACAGTTCGGCCAGCCCGTGATCATCGACAACCGCACCGGCGCCGGCGGCACGATCGGAACGCGCGCCGTCGCCCAGGCCGAGCCCGACGGCTATACGCTGCTGATGGTGTTCCCGAGCCATGCGGCCAATCCGGCGCTCTACGCCAGCCTGCCGTATGACAGTGAAAAGGATTTTGCCCCGATTTCCATGGTGACCAGGGTCAGCGAGATCCTGCTGGTGCCGAATTCATCGCCAGCGAAATCGGTCAAGGATCTGGTCGATCTGGCGCGCAAGGAGCAGCTCAATTACGCTTCCGTCGGCGTCGGCAGCCTGGCGCATCTGTCGACCGAACTGTTCCTCACGACGGCCGGCGTGAAGATGACGCATATTCCGTATCGCGGCGTGCCGCAGGCGCAGCAGGCGGTCATGACCGGCGAAGTCGCCGCCTTCTTCGACACCCCTGTCACCGCGCTGCCGCAAATTCGGGCCGGCACCGTCAGAGCGCTCGGCATTTCTACCGCCAAACGCCTCGCCGTCGCGCCCGACATTCCGACCATCGCCGAAGCGGGACTTGCCGGTTACGAGGTGATCGGATGGAACGGCATCCTGGCGCCGGCCAATACGCCGCGGCCCATTGTCGACAAACTCAACAAGGCGATCCGCGAAACGCTCAAGACACCAGAAATGGAGAAATTGCTGACCGAGCAAGGCATCGAGCCGGCCGGCAACAGCCCCGAAGAGTTTGCGCAGGCCATGCACGACGACATCGAAAAATGGAAACGGGTGACGCGCGAGGCCGGCATCCAGCCGCAATGATCCCTGATCCGCCTTCGCCATCGAAGGAAATCGCCGGCATCAGGCTGATCGCGTGATGTCGGCGTGGCGTTATTTGTCAGCCAATCCCAGCATCAACCGCATGTTCTGCACCGCCGCGCCGGATGCGCCCTTGCCGAGGTTGTCGAGCCGCGCGACCAGCACCGCATGCGGATGCTCCTTGCTCGCGAAGACGTATAGTTCGAGCTTGTTGGTCTCGTTGAGCGCTTCGGGTTCGATGCGGCCGGTCTTTGAGGTCGCATATTCCAGCGGCATGACGGACACGTATTTGCTTCCCGCATAGCGCTTCGCCAATGCAGCGTGCAACGCGGCACCGTCCGGCCGGGCCGGCAGCGCGTCGAGATGCAACGGCACCGACACCAGCATGCCCTGCCGGTAGTTGCCGACCGACGGCACGAAGATCGGCCGCCGCGTCAGGCGCGAATAGAGTTGCGTCTCCGGCAGATGCTTGTGCTCGAAGCCGAGGCCGTAGAGTTCGAAGGACGGCGCGGTGCCGGCCTCGAAACTTTCGATCATCGATTTGCCGCCGCCGGAATAGCCGCTGACGGCGTTGATGGTGATGGGATAGTCCGCCGGCAGCAGCCCGGCATCGACGAGCGGCCGCAGCAGCGCGATGCCGCCGGTCGGATAGCAGCCCGGATTCGAGACTTTCTTTGCGTTGCGGATCTTGTCAGCCTGGTCGGGCGCCAGTTCCGGAAAACCATAGGTCCAATCGGGCGCGACGCGAAACGCCGTCGAGGCGTCGAGCACCTTAGGCCCGTTGGCGCCCATGCCGTCGATCAACGCCACGGTTTCCTTGGCGGCATCGTCCGGCAGGCAGAGGATGACGAGATCGACCTCCTCCATCAGCGCCCGCTTGGCGCCGGCGTCCTTGCGCTTGTCCTCGGCAATGCTTTTCAACGCGACGTCGCCCTGCTGGTGCAGCCGTTCCTGGATGCCAAGGCCGGTCGTTCCGGAAGCGCCGTCGACGAAGATGGTGGGCTTTTTGGTGTCGCCGATCGCGTGCGGCTTGGTGTCGGTCAGGGTCATGGCGCGTTCCTTTCGAGCGTCGTCGCTTCGTTGGTTGCTGCTGTCTCTGTCATGAAGGCCTGCGGGCGCGCCTTGCGCATCAGGCTTGCGATCTCGCTTGCATCGGCGTCACCCTGTGACGCCAGCGCGTTGCTGATTGCGGCATAGTCGGTCTCGGATTTGTGCTGGTTCAATTTGAAGCTGCCCTCGATCTCTTCCACCGTCATCTCAAGACCCACGATCGCCTTCTTCATGGCATCCAGCCGACCGGCGGTCATTTTCGACGACACCCAGGGCTTCTTCGGCAACAGCCGGTTTTCGAACTTGGCGCTGAGCGTATCGATCTGCTCGGCCAGTTCGCCGTCGGACAGCACCCGTACCGTGCCTGTCAGATGCACGGACTGGTAGAGCCAGGTCGGCACCTGGTCAGGCGAGACGTACCAGTCAGGTGACACATAGGCATCCGCGCCGCTGACGGCCAGCAGCCAGGGATTGGCGCCGCCGGCAAGCTTTACCAGCGGATTATGACGGGCAACATGAAACAGCGCCCGCGGCGTGCCGTCATCGGCAAAGCTGAGATAGAACGGCAGCGGCGAGGCGATCGGCCTGACGCCATCCCACGCGCAGACCATGCCAAAGCCGCGCGCTTCCGCAAACGCCAGGTTTGCGGCGCGATCGGGCTTGAACGGAGGTGGCGTATACATCTCAAACTCCTGCTTGACGAAGGAGCCGCCAGATCAAACCGCGTATCTCAGGGAAGGAAAAGAGCCGCGGACTGTATCCGGCGGCAGGGGCGATGATCTCAAACGCAGACGACCGCCCATACCGCGAGAATGCGGCGGCGGCGGGCGATGATGCTGGTCGAGGCGTCGATCATGGGCGTGCCTATAGGGCTGGGCCCCCTTGGCGTCAAGTATTTCCACGTCATTCCGGGCGGCCGCGAAGCGACCGAACCCGGAATCTCGAGGTTTCCGGCTGCGCGATTGCGCACCTGCGGTCTGGTGCTTCGGACCAGCCGGGAATGACGGTAGCCTAGGTCACACCGGGCTCCACGGCGCCGGAACCAGCCGGTAACCGTTGCCGTCCCGTTCGACGAAGCCATTGGCCGGGAACGGATAGTGATAGCCCTGCACGCGCATTCTGTCGGCCACCAGCATGTCATAGATCTTTCGCCTTGTGGCCTCCGCCATCTGGGGGTCCTGATCGAACATCAGATGCCAGCCCGGATTGGCGACGAACAACGCGGGATGGTTGGTCACGTCGGACTGGATGAACACCTTGTCGGAGCCGGACGACAGGATGAACGAGGTGTGGCCCGGGGTATGTCCGTAGGACGAGACCGCGAGCAACCCGGGGGCAACGTCCTTGCCGCCCTCGTAGGGCGTTACCTTCTTCTTCAATCCCGCGTCGAGCACGCGGCGCGCATTGGCGAACACGCCCTTCATCCGGTCGGAGGTCTGCTTGCCCATCTCGCCGTCGTCCATGAAATATTTCCACTCGGCGGCCGGCACCAGCACTTCGGCGTTGGGAAACGTCGGCGTGTTGTCCGCGGTCAACAGGCCGTTGATGTGGTCGCCGTGGAAATGCGAGATCACGACGATGTCGACATTCTTGGGGTCGAAGCCGGCAGCCGTCATGTTGCTGCCGAACTGGCCGACATTGCCCTTGCTCGACGCGAACGCAGCCGCGCCGTTACCGGTATCCAGCACAACCAGCTTGCCGCCGGTATTGATCACCAACGGCGCGAAGTGGATGGACATCTTGTCCTTTGGCAGAAACGCCTTGTCGAGGGCGGCTGCGACTTCGTCCTTCTTGGCGTTGAGCACCAGCGTGTCGCCGAGCGCGAAAGTGCTGACGCCATCCGAAATGGCGGTCACCTGCGCATCGCCGATCTTGTAGCGGTAGAAGCTCGGGGCCTGCTTGTCGGCCAGCGGCGCCGCAGCTTTGGCGGGCGCATTCGGCAGCAAGGGTGCGGCAGCGAAGGCCGCGGCTCCGGCGAGTGCGTGACGTCGGGTCAATTCCATGTGGTGTCCTCCCAATATGACGATTGAATGTGTTGGCGGGATTTCTCGTTTTATCGACGTGTCATTGCCCGGGTTGCCGACGGTTCAATCCGTGTTTGAATATCGATGCGATGAAGCCGGCATGGCCGGGCGGCTATCTCCCCTATCCTGGGAGCTAACCCCCGCCCCGGCAGCTTATTCCGAAAATGGCAGGCGTCCCGTCATGCTGCCCGCCACAGCCATTCGGCGATGTGCGCGATCACGTCGCCAAACAGCAACAGCGCCGCCGACCACACCATCGCCGAGACGAAATTGGCGATCTGGAACGGCCAATACGGCATCTCGAAAATGCCCGCCGCAAGCGGCACCGAGGCCCGCAGCGGTCCAAAAAACCGTCCGATGAAAATCGACGGCACGCCCCATTTCTGCACGAAGGCTTCGCCGCGGGGCAGGATTTCAGGATAGCGCGACAGCGGCCACATCCTGGCCACCTGCTCCTTGTACCGGTACCCGAACCAATAGGAGACCCAGTCGCCGAGCGCCGCTCCGATGCCACCGGCGATCCAGACCGGCCAGAAGCTGATACCACTGACACCAATCAGCGCGCCGATCGCAACCAGCGCCCCCCATGCCGGAACCAGCAGCGAGATAAAGGCCAGCGATTCCGCGAATGCCAGCAATAGAACAATTGGTGCTGCCCAGGCCTGATGATCGCGCACAAAACTGGCCAAGGCGCGCGCAAAATCTTCCATATTTCGAAAGCCTTCCCGCCCCGTATCTGGCCGTCGAATCTCCCCGCGGGCCCGTCGCCTCTCGACAGCTAAGCCAGCCGCTTGCGTGACTTCAAGTCACAAAGCCGGACAGGCCGCGTGATTTGACCGCGGATCGCGGCAAGCGGGTTCCACCCTATCCAAAACAGGTGCTTCGGGGGAATGGCCGGGAACAGTCAAAGTGACGCGGTTCAGTTCACGCCGAACGGGGGCTTAGCTCTGCGGTGTCGGCGGTCGCGGCTTCACGGCGGAACGCTACCGGTGAAGCCCGCCGCGCTGGTGCCGCGAATTTCCTTGGAGAGAGGAACGATCTGCGGCACATACCCCCTGTTTGACTGAGACGGTCTGGCCTGCCCCCCACACGGCGGCTGCGCCTGACAGAACTGCTCCAGCCGGGACCGGCCGTCACTTTTTAAGCCCATCCGTGGCATAGTCAGACGCATTGATTCGCCGCGCGACTCCGCGCGCCTTACATGAAGAACCATGACTAAGCCATTGAAGAAACCAGCTAAAACCAAATCCGGCGATGACCTGTTCGGAACCACGGAACCGAAGGGGCGCGCCCCGCTGAAGGTTGCTCCCCGTGGCGGCAGCGCCGAGGCCGGCTACACCGCGGCCGACATCGAGGTGCTGGAAGGACTGGAACCGGTCCGCCGTCGGCCCGGCATGTATATCGGCGGCACCGACGAAAAGGCGCTGCACCATCTGTTCGCCGAAGTCATCGACAACTCCATGGACGAGGCGCTGGCCGGGCATGCCTCCTTTATCGAGGTTGCGCTGAGCGCCGACGGCTTCCTCACCGTGACCGACAATGGCCGCGGCATTCCCGTCGATCCGCATCCGAAATTCCCGAAGAAATCCGCGCTCGAAGTCATCATGTGCACGCTGCATTCCGGCGGCAAATTCGACTCCAAGGTCTACGAGACCTCGGGTGGTCTGCACGGCGTCGGCGTCTCCGTCGTCAACGCCCTCTCCTCGCTGCTCGAGGTCGAGGTCGCGCGCGAGCAGAAACTCTACAAGATGTCGTTCGAGCGTGGCCATCCCAAGGGCAAGCTCCAGGAACTCGGCAAGATCAACAACCGCCGCGGCACCACCATTCGCTTCAAGCCCGACACCGAGATCTTCGGCGCCAAGGCCGCATTCAAGCCGCAGCGGCTGTTCAAGATGGCGCGCTCGAAGGCCTATCTGTTCGGCGGCGTGAAGATCCGCTGGCGCTGCGATCCGGAGTTGCTGAAGGGCATCGAGGAGGTGCCTGCCGAGGACGAATTCCACTTCGTCGGTGGCCTCAAGGACTATCTCGCCGCCGCTGTCCACGCCGACACGCTGGTGCATCCGGATATCTTCTCCGGCAAATCGGGCCGCAACGGCGCCCACGGCGCCTGCGAATGGGCTGTCGCCTGGACCGCGGATGCCGACGGCTTCCTCTCCTCCTATTGCAACACCGTGCCGACGCCCGATGGCGGCACCCATGAATCCGGCATGCGCAGCGCGATGCTGCGCGGCCTGAAGGATCACGCCGAGCGCATCGGCCAGGGCAAGCGCGCCGCTCCGATTACGTCGGAAGACGTCATGGTGGGCGCGGCCGTGATGCTGTCCGTGTTCGTGCGCGAGCCTGAATTCCAGGGCCAGACCAAGGATCGCCTCGCCACCGCCGAAGCCCAGAAGATCGTCGAACAGGCGATCAAGGATCCGTTCGACCACTGGCTGTCGGGCAACCCGCTGCAGGCCAACAAGCTGCTGGATTTCGTGATCGAGCGCGCCGACGAACGGCTGCGCCGCCGCGCCGAGAAGGAAACGTCGCGCAAGACCGCGGTCAAGAAGCTGCGGCTGCCGGGCAAGCTTTCCGATTGCACCAATACCGCCACCGAAGGCTCGGAACTGTTCATCGTCGAGGGCGACTCGGCCGGCGGCAGCGCCAAGCAGGCGCGCGACCGCAAGACCCAGGCCGTGCTGCCCTTGCGCGGAAAAATCCTCAACGTCGCCTCTGCCGGCAAGGACAAGCTGACCGCCAATGCCCAGCTCTCCGACCTGATGCAGGCGATCGGCTGCGGAACGCTGGCGCATTATCGCGAAGAGGATCTGCGTTACTCGCGCATCATCATCATGACCGACGCCGACGTCGACGGCGCTCATATCGCCTCGCTGCTGATCACCTTCTTCTATCGCCAGACGCCGCGGCTGATCGACGAGGGCCATCTCTATCTGGCGGTACCGCCGCTCTACCGGCTCACCCATGGCGCCAAGACGGTCTATGCCCGCGACGACGCCCACAAGGATGCGCTGCTCAAAAGCGAATTCAACGCCAACGCCAAGGTCGAGGTCGGCCGCTTCAAGGGCCTCGGCGAGATGATGCCGGCGCAGCTCAAGGAAACCACCATGGATCCGGCCAAGCGCACGCTGCTGCGCGTGGTGCTGCTGGCCGATGACCGCGAAGGCACCGCCGATTCGGTCGAGCGGCTGATGGGCACCAAGGCCGAGGCGCGATTCGCCTTCATCTCCGACAAGGCCGAATTCGCCAGCGACGATCTGCTCGACGTCTGATCCGCGGGGTCGATCGACCCTGCTTGGTTATCGGGTTTGGCGAGCCATTTCAGCTCGTTTTAGCCTGCGAGGCGCTGGATTCACCGGTATTTCAGGCCGCAACGCCCCATTCGTGTTCGGACGGGTGTGCTGTCCCCGCAACAGCATTTCGGCTGGAACTGCGTATAGTTCTGACACAGGGTTTCGGGAAACGGTGCACGCGCACCTTTTTGAGTGGTCGGTTACGACCCCAAAGTTTGAGGATTTGAATATGAAGAAATTGGTACTCGCTTTGACGGCAGTTGCGGCGTTTGCCGCTCCGGCACTCGCGGCCGATATGGCCCCCCGTTATGCCAAGGCCCCGGTTGTGGCTCCCGTGGCGGTTGCCAACTGGACCGGCTGCTACATCGGAGGTGGCGGCGGCTACGGCCTCTGGAACCAGGAAAATACCCTATACGATGACACCACCGCACCGCGCACCCGGGTGACCAATACGCAGACAGGCGGTGGCCGTGGCTACTTCGGTACGGTTGGCGGCGGTTGCGATTACCAATTCCCGGTTGGCACATGGAACTTCGTGGTCGGCGCCTTCGGCGACTACGATTTCGCCGCCATCAAGGGCGATCCGAACTTCACGCTCGCCACCATCGGTCGCGAAAAGCTCAGCTCGCAGTGGTCGGTCGGTGGCCGCGTCGGCCTACTGGTGACCCCGCAATTGCTGACCTACTTCTCGGCCGGTTACACCGAAGCTCACTTTGACCAGGTCAACCTGTTCTCCGCCTTTGCTGGTGGCGGTCCCGCAGGCTTCTACTTCGGGTCGCGCAACTATAGCGGCTACTTCCTCGGCGCCGGCGACGAATACGCCCTGAGCTTCCTGCCCGGCCTGTTCTGGAAGACCGAGTACCGGTTCTCGGACCTCGACACCCAGACCAACCCGCTCCGCTTCACCGCCGGCAACGCCCTGACCGGTGCGTCGATCGACTCGCACAAGTACGTCCACACCGTCCGCAGCGAGCTGGTCTATCGCTTCAACTGGGGTGGCCCGGTCGTCGCCAAGTATTGATCTCCGCTAAATCAGCAACTCAAAAGCCCCGGCATCACCCGGGGCTTTTTTGTTCGGCCAACTGCGGTGTGCCGACGCCGCTTAGCTGCCAATGCGACAACTCGACGCGCTTTCCCAGCCGGTGTGCTGTCCTCGCAACAGCATTTCGGCTGGAACTGCGTATAGTTCCGACACTGGGTTTCGGGAATCGGTGCACATGCACCCTTTCGAGCAGTCGGTTGCGACGCCAAAGATTGGGGATTTGAACATGAAGAAATTAGTGCTCGCTTTGGCCGCCGTTGCAGCGTTCGCCGCTCCGGCACTCGCGGCCGATATGGCCCCCCGTTATGCCAAGGCCCCGGCTGTGGCTCCCGTGGCGGTTGCGAACTGGACCGGCTGCTACATCGGAGGTGGCGGCGGCTACGGCCTCTGGAACCAGGAAAATACCCTGTACGATGACACCACCGCACCACGCACCCGGGTGACCAATACGCAGACAGGCGGCGGCCGCGGCTACTTCGGTACGGTTGGCGGCGGTTGCGACTACCAATTCCCGGTCGGCACCTGGAATTTCGTGGTCGGCGCCTTCGGCGACTACGATTTCGCCGCCATCAAGGGCGATCCGAACTTCACGCTCGGCACCTACGGTCGCGAAAAGCTCGACTCGCAGTGGTCGGTCGGTGGCCGCGTCGGCCTGCTGGTGACCCCGCAATTGCTGACCTACTTCTCGGCCGGTTACACCGAAGCTCACTTCAACCAGGTCAACCTGCTCTCTGCCTTTGCTCCGGGCGGTCCCGCAGGCTTCTATTTCGGCGCGCGCAATTATAGCGGCTACTTCCTCGGCGCCGGCGACGAATACGCCCTGAGCTTCCTGCCCGGCCTGTTCTGGAAGACCGAGTACCGGTTCTCGGACCTCGACACCCAGACCAACCCGCTCCGCTTCACCGCCGGCAACGCTCTGACCGGTGCGTCGATCGACTCGCACAAGTACGTCCACACCGTCCGCAGCGAGCTGGTCTATCGCTTCAACTGGGGCAGCCCGGTCGTCGCCAAGTATTGATCTCCGCTAAATCAGCAGCTCAAAAGCCCCGGCATCGCCCGGGGCTTTTTTGTGCCTTCGTTCTGTCAGCTCATGTGGTTACTCCCGGGTCCGCGCTGACCGGCCCCCCTTGCGGCCCCCGGCGGCATCGTATTCGATCGCAACCAGGGTCATCCGCGGCAACGGTCGCGCGGGCGGCCGCCAAGCCGCGCGCAGATCGGGCGATAACGGGGTGGACCATGGCCAGAGCATTCTTGATCGTTGGCTTCCTCGCGCTCGCAATCGGCCTGCTTTGGATCGGTCAGGGCACCGGTGCCGTCACCTGGCCGCGTTCGAGCTTCATGATCAACCAGTTGCAATGGGCGGGATACGGTGCGGTGCTCGGCGCCATCGGGCTGATGCTGATCTGGCAAAGCAAGGGTGGCCGCTAGACAGGGCGTTTTCGAGCGAAGTGGATACCGGTTCGCGTCAGGAAAACGCGTCAAATCAAGAAACGACATTCTCAACGCAACAAACGGACACCAATCATGAAAACAGGACTGTTCGACCTCAAAGGGAAAGTCGCCATCGTCACCGGAGGCAATGGCGGCATCGGGCTCGGCATGGCCCGGGGCCTCGCCGAAGCCGGCGCGGCGATCGCGGTCGTCGGACGCAACGAAGCCAAATCGATTGCCGCGGCGGCCGAACTCGAACGCGGCGGCGCCAAAGCGATTTCGGTGGTCGCTGACGTCACCGACAAAGCGGCCGTTGACGCCATGGTCGCCCGGACGCTGCGCCAACTCGGCCGGATCGATATCCTCGTCAACAATGCCGGCATCAGCATCCGCAAACCGCCGCACATCCTCGATCTCGCCGAATGGAACAGCGTGATCCAGACCAACCTCACCAGCGCCTTCCTGTGCTCGCAGGCGGCATACCCGGCGATGAAGCAGGCCGGCGGCGGCAAGGTCATCAACATCGGTTCGATGATGTCGATCTTCGGCGCCAGCTTTGCCTCGGCCTACGCCGCGAGCAAAGGCGGTATCGTGCAGTTCACGCGCGCCTGCGCGGTGGCCTGGGCTCCCGACAACATCCAGGTCAACGCGGTGCTGCCGGGCTGGATCGACACCGACCTCACCCGCGGCGCACGCGCCCAGATCGATGGCCTGCACGACAAGGTGCTGGCGCGCACGCCGGCCGCGCGCTGGGGCGTGATCGACGATTTTGCCGGGATTGCGGTGTTTCTGTCTTCGGCCGCGTCCGATTTCACCACCGGGACCGCGATCCCCGTGGACGGCGGATTTTCGGTCATGGGCTAACCCCGGCAGCGTTCGCAGACGCCTTCACAACGAAAAAGGCCCCGGACATGCCGGGGCCTTGGTTCGCGTAGCGACCCTCAGTATCGCGCGAC
Source organism: Hyphomicrobiales bacterium (assembly GCA_017305715.1). GTDB lineage: Bacteria > Pseudomonadota > Alphaproteobacteria > Rhizobiales > Xanthobacteraceae > Bradyrhizobium. Next base: position 312,266 of record JAFKKG010000009.1, read on the forward strand.
CAGCGGAGCGCCGAACTTGTAGCTCAGGCGAACGACGGCCGACTGAATGTCGCGGGGTTTGCTATCGAACGTGTAGGTGCCCGGCGCGTTGCCGGCAAGCTGATAGCTCTTCCGCTCGAAAGCCGCATAATCATATTCAAGTCCGACGATCCAGTTCTGGGTAATGCCGTATTCCCAACCGGCGCCGACGGTCCAGCCATTGTGCCACTGGGTCTGCGAGCCCGAGCCTATCGCCGGAGGAAGCACGTCAGTCACCGACAAGCGGTTGTTGACGCCGGCATAGCCGCCCTTCACGTAGAACAGATTATTGTTGACGGCATAGCCGGCGCGACCGGTGATCGTCGCCATCCAATCGGTACGCCAGCTGAACCGGTCGTCGAGGCCCGCACCGAACAAATTGTTCAGCACGGTGCCGCGGTTACCGAGGCCGGAGAGCGTGCCCTCGAGACCGAACACGTAGTTGCTGGCCTGCCAGTTGTAGCCGATCTGGCCGCCGCCAAAAAAGCCAGATCCGCGCTGGCGAAAGCCCTGACCGGGCGACAAGTCACCGAACGGCGTGGTGTTGGCGGTGTTGATCCACTGCTCATTGGTCCAGGCGCCGCCGACATGACCGCCGACATAGAAGCCTGCCCAGTTGAAGATGGGATCGATGTAGGGAGCCTTGGTGTAAGGCCGTGCCGCAAGATCGGCAGCCGACGCAGCGCCGGCCGCGCCGAGCGCGGCGGTGAAGGCGAGCGAGGCAATCAGTTTTGACTTATTCATTTTTGCACCCGTGATGTTGATGGGCGCAACCTTCATCGAGAGAAACTTACCAATTCGAAATCGATATCGTTAACGACATCGAATCCCGGCGAGCGATTTCAAATCGTCGGACGCTGTTGCATCAGCGCAACTCATTCACGCCCTTTTACCGCTTGTTATCCTTGATGAATGCCTGCATGCGCAAACATCCGCGCGTGCTCATGCGCGCAGCGGCGAATGCACATGCTCCGGGCGAACACCGAGCCCGACAAACCGCGCCGTGATGCCCTGCAACCACGGCACCGCCGTGATCAGGCGCAAGACTAGCGGCACCTTCAGCGCTTCGCCGCCCGGCTTCAACGCCGCGCTGACGATGTTGTTCTGCGCCACGACCTGCATCCGCTGCGTCATCCGCACCGGAAACTCGCGGCGCCTGCGCACCGCATCCAGCTCCTCCTCGGCGGGACAACCATTCGCCAGCTTCGCGGCCAGCAGATTGGCGGTCGCGACCGCGTCCTGAACCGCAAGATTGACGCCGACGCCGCCGATCGGCGACATCGCATGCGCGGCATCGCCGATGCAGAGCAGACCCGGGCGCGTCCAGCGCGGAAGGCGATTGATGGCAACCGTCAGCAGCTTGACGTCATCCCAGTTCTTCACGTCGGCAAGGCCGGGTTTCAGGATCGGCGCCATGCGCGCGACGTCGTCGAGCAGCGCGGATAGCCCCCTCGCCTTGACCGCGTCGTACTGGCCCTTGGCGATGACATAGGCGCACTGCCAGTAATCGCCGCGATCGAACGTCACCATCATGCTGCCGGGATCGACGCGGGCGAATACGCTCTCGGTTTCGTTCTGGCGCTTGCCCGCGCGAAACCACAACACATCCATCGGCGCGCCGATTTCCAGGGTCGCAAGACCGGCCCGCTCGCGCACCAGCGAGTGGCGGCCGTCGCAGGCGATGGTGAGATCGGCCTCGATATCGACCGCGCCTTCCGGGTTGTTCGCCCGCACGCCCGCGACGCGGCCGCCGTCCCGGATCAGGTCGATCGCTTCGGTGCTCATCATCACCTTGAGCGAGGCAAACCGCTTGCCGCTTTCGCGCAGGAAATTGAGGAAATCCCACTGCGGCATGAAGGCGATGAAGGGATATTTGACCTTGAGCCGGCTGAGATCGGCGATCCGCACCGGCGTGCCGCCGAACACGCCGTCCATCTTCTGCAACCGCTGATGCGGCAGCTTGAGAAATCCGTCGATCAATCCGAGCTCGTCCATCACCTGCAGGGTCGAGGGATGCACGGTGTCGCCGCGAAAATCGCGGAAGAAGTCGGCGTGCTTTTCCAGCACCACGACGTCGATCCCGGCGCGGCCCAGGAGATATCCGAGCATCATGCCGGCAGGGCCGCCGCCGACGATGCAGCAGCGCACCTTGATGGTGCGCCCCCGCGGCTGCCGGGAAAAATCACCTGCGTCCATGATCGACCTCCGAGACTGAACTCTAGCCCAATCAGAGGACGGTGGCGGGATTATCGGCGGAAACTCTTGATCTCGGATACGCTGCCGTCGCGGTAAGTCAGCTCCACCGAGACCGACTTGGTCGCCGGCGCGAGCTTGAGATAGGGCTGCGCGTCATGCGGGATGACGCTGGGATCCCTGGGGTCGCAGGGCGGCATCTTCAGGACCTTGTCGGGCACCGCGCTGTCGATGCCGACGCGCACCTCGCGGATCGCGCAGCGGTACGACATCAGATGAGTGTAATAGACCAGCAGCCCGTTGAACTCGCGAAACGACAGCCAGCTCGTCGCGGTCATGTCGAGGATCTTGCGCTGGTCGCGGATCAGTGCGGCCTCGGGATCGAACCGGATCGGAAACGGCCCCTGCATTTCGCCATTGGCGTCGACATAGCGCACCTGGATGGTGGCCGCCGGCGCGTCGGCCGGAAGTTCGATCGACGGGTTCGGCATCCGCTTGCGGGTGCGTGGATCGAGCGCGTCGATGAAACCGGTCTCGCGGAAATCGCCGGTCTCGCCCATCCGCCAGGAAATCCCGAGCGTCGGATCGGCGATTGAAAACACGACGGTCCAGCCGCCATTGTGGCGCGAGAACATCGCGATCGGCGCGTTGACGGAATCGCTCTGCGGCGGAAGCTTTTGTACCGGCGGCAGCGCGGCAAGCTTCTGCTGGGGCTCCGCGGGCTTGGCGGCGGCAATCTCGGGCGCCGCTTTGGCCACGCCGCTCAGGAAGACGTCGTCGACCATCTGGTCGAAATAGACCGGTATCTGCTTGTGCTTGACGGTTTCGGCCATCTCGGAGACCAGCCGCCGCGTGCGCTGCGCGACCTGCACGAGGTTGACGCCGGGCTGGGTCAATTCCCTGGCAAAGGTCCGCGTGAAGACCGAATTGGGATTGTCGTCATTGTTGGACAGCCGATCGAGCGCGGTCTGCCGGGGGCCGGCGGAGAATATCGAGAACACGCCTTCCGGCAATTGCGTCATCGGCGCGAGACCGCCACCGCCGGCAACGGCGCGGGTGCCGGAGCGTTCGAACGGATTGTTGCGGCAGGCGTCGAACACCAGAATGGCGGTGCGCACGCCCTTGTTCTGCAAGCGCTCGATGATGCGGTCGGCGAGGATGGACGCGTCACGCACCAGTTCTTCCTGGCCTTCGGTGGCCGCGGGCACATCGGTCGGCAGCAGAAAGTTCTGGCCGGCGATTTCAAACCCGTGGCCGGCATAGAAGAAGAACGCGGTGTCGCCCTTGTCGACCGCCTTGTCGAAGGCAAGCAGGCTCTGGCTGAAGGCCTGGCGGGTCTGGTTCTCCGCCACCATGACGGTGAAGCCGAGTTGCTTCAGCGTATCGCCCATGGTGCGGGCGTCGTTGACCGCCTTCTGCAGTTTGGGAACGTTCTTGTAATCATTGTTACCGATCACCAGCGCGACGCGCTTTTCGGCGTGCGCAGGCGCCGCGAATGCCAGCAGTGACGCGATAATGCCGAGCGCCAATCCGGATCGCAGGCCGCCCTTGAGGATGGGCGGTAACCAACTCGTCATCATCCGTTCCCCGCATTGATCCCGCCGTCGCGCGGGAGCGCTTTTGTCGTAGTCGAAAGAGTCCCGCCGACGGTTCAATCAGGCCTTGTGGACGGGACCATCATAGCGGACACGGCAACGCTGCTACTTCGCCGGCACGTCCAGCGCCAGAAGGGCCTCCTCCACGCGTTTGGCGGCATTGTTGAAGAGAGGGCTGGCATTCTTGGGATCGAGCATAATGTTGGCTACCGTCGAGCCCGGCCGCAACTCCATGGTCTTGGCGATGGCCGCCTTGGCCTCGTCGATGCGGCCCAGGCGATAGTAGGCGGTCGCCAACATCGCGTGCGATCGTCCGGTGGCGGGCGTGATCGCAATCGACCTCGTCAGATACCGGATCGCCTCTTCGTTGCGGTCCATTACCACGAGCGTCAGTCCGGCGCCTAACAGCCAGGTCCAGCGCGCCGTTCGCGGCGTGTCGAACCGCTCGGCCTGACTGAACGTCGCCAGCGCATCCTCGAACCGCCCCAGCCGCAACTGCCCCAGGCCGAGATTGTAGATGGCCAGCCCGTCCCAGGGATCGAAGGTCAACACCCTGCCGCACGCCACGAGGCTTTCGACGAACTGGTTGGTGGTGTTGAGCAGGCGGCAATAGGCCTCCAGCACGGGGACGTAGGTCGGCTTCACCCGCAAGGCGTGCTCGAGCAACGACTGCGCGGTACGCTGGGTTTCGGCGATATCGGCCTTGTTGTACCAGGTCATCTGGATCCCGCGCAGCAGGTGCGCGGCGAGCGCCGCTTCCAGATCGACATTGTCGGGATCGGCCGCCAGCGCCTTCTCCAGCATCGATTGCGCGGCCTTGAAGCGCTCCGGCGTCGTCTGGTTGATCGAGGCCATGGCCTGCTCGATCACCACCCTGGCGCTGCCGCCGGCCAGTTCACGATCGGTCGCTCCCGGTCCGGCATTGCTGATCGCGTTGATGCGCAGCGCCAGCGGATGGCCGACGCCCGCGGCGAGCCGGGTCTGCTGAAGCGATAATTCGGCATTTTCGATACCCACCGAGATCGAGTCCGCCCACCGCACTTCGCCGGTGTCGCTGCTGCTCATGCGCGCCTGTATGGTCCAGGCGCCGCCCTCCATTCGCAATTCGCCGGTCACCACGAAATCCGCTTCGGCGCGCGCCACCAACTGGGGCGAAGCCGACGCGGTTTCCTGGCGCGGCGCGAGCACGCGCAATTTGTCGATCTTCGCCAGGCCGTCGGTGAGGCGGCCGGTCACCGCCGCCGCCATCTCGGTAACCTGCGGGCTATCGCCGAGGCCGGCGATCGGCATGACGGTGATCGACGGCGGCTTTTGCAAGGTCAGATCGGGCGCGACGGCCGGCGCGGCCGCCGCGACGCTGAAGGCCGTGGTGAGGCGGTCCGTCACGCTTGCCGCCAACTCGCCGAGTCTCTGGCCATCACCTGCGCCAGGGACTTGTTCTGCGACGGTTGCAGGCTTTCGCGCGAACAGATCCGGCGCGAAGATGGGCGTGGCGGCGGCAAGGACAACCACCGCACCGAGCCCGGCCGCCGTCGCAAGCGCAGCGCGCAAGCCGAACCGGAACCGGTTTCGCGTGGGCTCCGCCGTCCCCGGCGGCATGGCCGCGGCGCCCGGTCCCTCGTCCGCCGCAGCCGCGGCAGGTGGTGTGGCGCCAGCCGCGCCAGGCTGCGTCCGGAGGTCGCCCGCCCCGGCCGATACGTCGGCCTCGAACAGGTAGCCGCGGCCAGACACCAGCTTGATCAATTGACGCTGGTCGTCGCCAAGCGCGGCACGAATTTCGCGGATGCACTGGAAAAGGCTGTCGTCGCCGACATGAATGTTCGGCCAGATCGCCTCGATCAGCTCCTGCTTGCTGAGAATGCGGCCGGAATTGGCCACGAACAGCTGCAGCATATCGAAGGCTTTCGGCCGGAGGCGGATCACTTCGCCGCCGGGTCCGCGCAACCTGGCGCGTTCCGTGTCGAGCTCAAATCCCGCGAAACAGAGCACCTAGTCTCCGAAATCCCATAGGTTGCGTGCGCGGGATGCGAATATCAGAGAAATTTCAGAAAGTCACCGCCGCCCCATCAGGACCATAGCCACGGGCCATGCCATGATTCCCGGGCGATTTGCCGCATTTCCGGCACCATAAATCCCAAAGAAGGAGCGCTGCGGTGGCCATTTACGGGTTTGGAGCAACAGCTCTCTCATCTGCCAGCGCGACGGCTCCGGCGCTTACGGGCTCTTCCGAATTCAAATGGTCGACCGATCAGGTGGCCCAGAAGGACCGCTTCGATTACTGGCGCGCGGTCCGCGCCAGGGGGCTGTTCGGGGCGACCGCCGAGCTCGAACGAGAACAGCGGCCGCAATTTTTCGGTGAATTCAGCCTTCGAAAAATCGGCTCCGCGAGCGTCGTCGAATTGCGGGCGTCGTCGTATCAGGTCGAACGCAGCGCAGCCGACATCGCCAACGCCCCCAGTAACAGCCTTTGCATTTATCAGCAGCTCGGTGGCGACGGCTGGTTCAGGCTCAACGATACCAACGACTTTACCGTAGCCAACGGAGGCTTTGCGACGAGCCATTCCGACCTGCCCTACCGCACGGCCCCGCTCAACGCCGTCGGCTTCGATCTTCGAATCCTCAAGGTGCCGGTCGCCGATATCACCTTGCCGAACACCGGCCTGCGCGACCTCGTCCCAAAACCCTTTGGCGATCTCGCCTTTCTGACCCCGTTGCTGGAATCCTGCTTTTCCGATTTGAGCGAGATCGGTGACGGCGGCGATCCGGTGGCGGCCAAGACGCTGGTCCAGACGTTGACCCGGCTCGCACTGGTCGAGCGGGGTATCGTCGGTGCGAACAGCCGGGTTGCGCAATACGCGGTTCGGGCCGGCCGCCTCTCGCTGGCCAAGCGGCTCATCGCCCGCCACCTTGCAGAGCCGCGATTGTCGGCTTCGTTCGTGGCCGCACGGCTCGGGATTTCGGTTCGTCATCTGCATGTGTTGTTCGAAGAAGAAAGCATGAGCTTTTCGAGCCGCGTGACCACGCTGCGTATCGCGCGAAGCCGCCGCCTGCTACGCGAGGCGCCAGCGATGAAGGTTGCCGCGATCGCCTTTGCCAGCGGTTTCGACAGCCTCGCGACGTTCTATCGGGTCTTCCGTGCGGCAGAGGGCATCACGCCCGGCGACTTCAGGATGGCCACGATCAGGCAGACCGCACACGCGTCGGGCGATCATTCGAACCATGCCGCGTCAGCGCTTAACGGCGCGCCGGAGGGCGAATTTTCCAGCGCACCTCGCATAAGCGCGCAACGGCCTGCCAGATGACAGGCCCGCGGTCCCGGGCCATTTGACCGCTAAATGACAGGTTTAGCCGTTATTTGTGCGAAAACATTAAGCTTTTTCGGCTGTTTGCGGGGTTCCCAGATTGACTTTGGCCGTTTCGCGCCTATGTTCCGGCTCAACGCGGCCCTGGATCGACACGCGATTCCCCTGGGTTAGCCGCTCGTCTGCGTAAGTCAGAGCCCCCAGCTTTTTAAAGCGCGCCGTTTCGGGGTTGAACGCGACAGCCTTATTACCCTCGATTCCGAACGGCGGTGTCGACTAGAGGCTCAATGTCTTTTTCCCATCTCGGTCTTTCCGACAAGGTTCTCGCCGCTGTTGCGGCCACCGGCTACACCACCCCTACCCCCATTCAGGAACAGGCGATCCCCCATGTTCTGGCGCGCCGCGACGTTCTCGGCATCGCCCAGACCGGCACCGGCAAAACGGCCGCCTTCGTCCTGCCCATGCTCACCATGCTGGAAAAGGGCCGCGCCCGGGCGCGGATGCCCCGCACCCTGATCCTGGAGCCGACCCGCGAACTCGCGGCCCAGGTCAAAGAGAATTTCGACAAGTACGGCGTCGGCCAGAAGCTCAACGTCGCGCTCCTGATCGGCGGCGTCTCGTTCGGCGATCAGGACACCAAACTGACCCGCGGCGTCGACGTGCTGATCGCAACTCCGGGGCGGCTGCTCGACCACACCGAGCGCGGCGGATTGCTGCTCACCGGCGTTGAACTGCTGGTCATCGACGAAGCCGACCGCATGCTGGACATGGGCTTCATTCCCGACATCGAACGGGTCTGCAAGCTGGTCCCGTTCACCCGGCAGACCCTGTTCTTCACCGCAACGATGCCGCCGGAAATCAGCCGCATCAGCGAAGCCTTCCTGCACAATCCCGAACGCATCGAAGTTTCCAAGCCCGCGACTACCGCCACCGGCGTGTCGCAATTCCAGGTCCCCTGCGGACGCGAGGTGCACGAGAAGCGCGAGATCCTGCGCCGCCTGCTGCGCGAAGCCAAGGACCTGCAGAACGCGATTATCTTCTGCAATCGCAAGCGTGAAGTCGCCGTCGTTGCCAAATCGCTTCAGAAGCACGGCTTCAGCGTCGGCGCCCTCCATGGCGACATGGATCAGTCGGCCCGTACCGCCGCCCTCGAAGCATTCCGCAAGGGCGAAATCCCGTTGCTGGTGGCCTCCGACGTCGCCGCCCGCGGCCTCGATATTCCCGCCGTCAGCCACGTCTACAATTTCGACGTGCCGCATCATCCGGATGATTACGTCCACCGCGTCGGCCGCACCGGTCGCGCCGGACGCGCTGGCACCGCGATCTCGATCGTCACATCGCTCGACAACAAATCGATCGCCGCGATCGAACGTCTGATCGGAAAATCCATTCCGCGCGCCGAAGGCGACTATTCGGTGCGGTCGGAAGCATCCGATGATACCGATCAGCCGCGCGAGGCGCGCGGCAGAGAAGGTTCGCGCGGTCGCTCCCGGCACGGCGCCAGAGACGGCGCCAAAGAGCATTCGAAGGAAAATCCGCGGGAAGGTTCTCGCGAAAGTTCGCGCGGCGATCGCAAGCCGCGACGTGAGCGCGAGCCGCGCCACGCCAAAGGCGGTGACCGCAATTCCACCCCGCAGCCGCACGCGGCGAACGAGACCTTCACGCCGCCTGCCCCGCCAGCGGCCTCACGCGTGCCATCGATCGGCCGTCCCGAGCAGCGGCGCCCGCAACGCGAAGCCGATTCGGAGCCTGCCGATCATTCGCATCTTCCGGCGTTTCTGCTGCGTCCGGTTCGCGCCCGCGTCTGATACGTGAGCCGGTTCTGACTGAGTCAGAACCGACGCTGCTAGAATGTTGTTTTGACGCGCTTATCCTCTTTGCTCGCGATGCCGGCAAGGTGGTGAATGGCGCATGGAACCCTGTTTACCGGGCGTTCATTCTCCTCCCCTAACTTGACGGTGATAATTTTAGTCATTGCCGCACGGTAACGCGAAGCGTTGCTGATTATTGGGGACGGATCAGTGGTGAAACTGCTGGACGAACACGAACGCACGATGGCCTTCGCCGAAGTCGCGCTGGGCCAGATCAAATCGCTGCGGCAGACCGCCGTGCCTCGCAATTACGAGATCTGGTACGTCTACGCCACCGGCTACAACGCTCCCCTCAACAAGGTCATCAACGAGACGCTGGCACGAAACGGCACGTTGGGCGAAGCCGACCTCGAACAGATCTACGAAACCTATCTCTCTCACATCAAGACCACCGATCGCATCGACAAGGTCGGCGCACGCGTGATCGGCGAAATCGACGACGTGATGAGACTGATCACCCAGGCCCTCGGCATGTCCGCGAACTACGATGTCAGCCTGAGCGGCGCCAGCCAGAAACTGGCGGGCGTGCAGAATCGCGATCAGCTCAAGGCCGTCGTCGAACAGCTGGTGAAATCCACCCGCGAGATGCAGAACACCAACAAGGCGCTGGAAAACCGGCTGTCGCTGTCGAAGAGCGAGATCAGCAACCTCCAGCACAGCCTCGAGGCAATCCGCGCCGAGAGCCTGACCGATCCGCTGACGGGTCTCGGCAACCGAAAATATTTCGACCGCTCGATCGAGGCTGCGGTGCAGATCGCGCTCGCCAGCGGCGAGCCGCTGTCGCTGCTGATGTTCGACATCGACCACTTCAAATCGTTCAACGATTCCTACGGCCATCTTACCGGCGATCAGGTGCTGCGACTGGTCGGCATGTCGCTCAAGCAGACCATCAAGGGCCAGGACATCACCGCGCGCTATGGCGGCGAGGAATTCGCGGTCGTGCTGCCCAACACCGCGCTGCGTCAGGCGCTGACAGTGGCCGATCACATCCGCCGCGCCGTGATGGCGAAGGAATTGAAGAAGAAATCTACCGGCGAAATCCTCGGCCGCGTCACCATCTCGGTCGGCGTTTCCATGCTGAAGCCGGGCGACGATACGGATGCGCTGATCGAGCGCGCCGACGCGTGCCTCTACGCCGCCAAGCGCAACGGCCGCAACCGCGTGATCTGCGAAGTCGACCCCGAATACGCCGCCGACCAGCACAGCCAGGTGGCTTGAGGCCAGTATCTCGCCTTCAACCATCGTTCGGGACGCGGCGAACGCGCCGCTGCTCAGGATGAGGACTTTTTGCGCGGTGCCTTCTTTTTCTGCTTGGCCGCCGGTTTCGCTTTGGTCGTCGGCTTCTTGGCTACAGGCTTTTTGACGGCCTTCTTTGCAGCCTTCTTCACCGGCTTGCGCGCCTTGGGCCGCTTGCGCAGCGCGGCGAGCCGCGCCGATGCCAGCGCCGCCCTCGCCCAGTCGCTCAGTTCTTCGGGATCATCGAACAGCCGCGCCGGCAATTGCCAGTACGAATTGACCGTCACGGTTTTGGTGCTGGTCTGGTACGAAAACGGCTGCGACCCCTCCGCCTCGAACAGCGGTATCGTCGTCTCATCCGCCCGGAAATAAAGCCCTGCGCGCAGCGCAAGCGCGAAATTGGTGCCGTCGGCGGAAATGCCGTAGCCGGAAAACATCCGGCGGATCGTCACCGGTCCAAAATCCGCAAACAGGTCGATCAGGAAATCGCGGTCCATGCTGGCGTCAACCTCGACGTTGGCCCCTCATGGCGAGGGCCGGTCAAGCATTACACCTTCGCGGGCGTCAATTGCACCGACTCGCCACAACCGCAGGCCGAGACCTGGTTCGGGTTGTTGAAGATGAACTGCGCCTGCATCTTGTCGGCCTTGTAGTCCATCTCGGTGCCGAGCAGGAACAGCACAGCCTTGGGATCGACGAGGATCTTGACGCCGCGATCCTCGACCACCTCGTCGGTGGGACGGACTTCGTGCGCGTATTCTACGGTGTAGGACTGCCCGGCGCAGCCGCCATTCTTGATTCCGACGCGCAGGCCGACGATCTCGGAATCGGCGCGTTTGGTCAGTTCCGTGATGCGCTCTGCCGCCGCCTCGGTCAGTTTCATGACCTGCGGGCGCGGCCGCGGCTTCGGTTTGGATACGGGTGCTGTGGGCGTCATGTCATTCATGTGGTCAATCCCAGCGGCAAATCAATGCCGGTCATTTTCCCTTGGAGCTGTTAACGCATCACCACATATTCAGGACGAGGCGGGCCTCGTCGGACATCCGGTCCGGCGTCCAGGCCGGTTCCCACACCAGGTTGACATTGACGACGCCGACGCCGGGAACGCTGGCGACGGCGTTCTCGACCATGGTCGGCAGTTCGCCCGCCGCCGGGCAGTTCGGCGTGGTCAGCGTCATCATCACATCGACGCTGCGGTCGTCCTTGAAATCGACCTTGTAGATCAGGCCGAGTTCGTAGATGTCGGCCGGGATTTCCGGGTCGAACACCGTCTTGAGCGCGGCCACGATCTCGCCGCCGAGACGCTCGGTCTCCTCCGGCGGCAGCGCAGACTGGGTTTCCATGTTGGCGGTTTTGACTTCGGCTGTATCGGTCATGCGAACAAATCCCGCGCCTTGATCAGCGCCTGCACCAGATGGTCGACTTCTTCTCTTGTATTATACATCCCAAATGACGCGCGGCAGGTGGCTGTGACATTGAACCGCTCTAAAAGCGGCATCACGCAATGGGTGCCGGCGCGCACCGCAATGCCCTGGCGGTCGATCACGGTGGCGACATCGTGGGCATGGGCGCCCTTCATCTCGAACGAAATCACGCCGCCCTTGTCGCGAGCGGTGCCGATCAGGCGCAGCGAATTGATCTCGCGCAGACGTTCCTGGGCATACACCGTCAGATCGCGCTCGTGCGCCGCAATGCGCTCCCTGCCGATCGAATTGACGTAGTCGATCGCAGCGCCCAATCCGATGGATTGAACGATCGCCGGCGTGCCGGCCTCGAATTTGTGCGGGGGGTCACCGTAGGTGACCAAATCCCTCGTCACCTCCCGGATCATCTCGCCGCCGCCATTATAGGGCCGCATCGCAACGAGGTGGTCGTATTTGGCGTAGAGCACGCCGATGCCGGTCGGGCCATACAGCTTGTGGCCGGTAAAAACGTAGAAATCGCAATCGATGTCCTGCACGTCGATGGCCAGATGCACGGCAGCCTGGCTGCCGTCGATCAGGACCGGAATGCCGCGCGCATGTGCGATCCTCACCACGTCCTTCACCGGCACGATGGTGCCGAGCATGTTGGACATCTGGGTGATCGCGACCAGCTTGGTCCTTGGCGTCAGCAGCTTCTCGAATTCATCGATCAGGAAGTTGCCTTCGTCGTCAACCGGCGCCCATTTGATCACGGCGCCGTGACGCTCCCTGAGAAAATGCCACGGCACGATGTTGGAGTGGTGCTCCATGATCGAAATGACGATCTCGTCGCCTTCGCCGATATTCGGTTCGCCCCAGGAGGACGCCACCAAATTGATCGCCTCGGTCGCGCTGCGCGTGAAAACGATCTCCTCGTTGCGCCCGGCATTGAGGAATTTCGCCACCCGTTCGCGCCCGCCCTCATAGCCCTCGGTTGCGACGTTGGCGAGATAATGCAGACCGCGATGCACGTTGGCGTATTCGTACTTGTAGGCCTGCATCATGCGGTCGAGCACGGCATTCGGCTTCTGTGCCGATGCGGCGTTGTCGAGATAGACCAGCGGCTTGCCATAGACCATCTGCGCCAGCGCCGGGAAATCCTCCCGCACCCGGGCGACATCATAGGTGCCATTCTTTACCGCTGGATGCATGGTCAACCCCTCGCCTCCAGCCAGCGTCGCGCGGCTGCAATCGCAAGCTCGCGGAGGCCGTCATTCACGATCGTCTCGATGGCCTCGCCGACGAAAGCCTGGATCAGGAGCGCCTGGGCTTCCTTCTCGGACAGGCCGCGCGCGCGCAGATAGAACAGCAGGCTCTCGTCGAGCGCGCCGGTGGTGGCGCCATGGCCGCAGGTGACGTCGTCGGCAAAGATCTCGAGTTCCGGCTTGTTGTCGGCCTCGGCTTCGTCGGACAGCAGCAGCGCCCGCGTCATCATCTTGGCGTCGGTCTTCTGGGCATGGGGGCGCACGATGATGCGGCCCTGGAACACCGAATGGGCGCGGTCGTCGACGACGGCGCGGAAGATTTCGCGGCTGGCGCCGTTCGGCACCGCGTGGTCCATGAACAGCGTGGTGTCGGCGTGCTGCTTGCCGTTCAGCAGGTTGACGCCGTTGGTCTCGACCTTGGAGCCCTCGCCGGCGATGGCGATGGTCGCCTGATAGCGGCTGACGCCCGCGCCCGACATCATGCCAAACGTGTTGAAATGCGCGTGCGCGCCGAGGCTCACCACGGCCGAGGAGATGTTGAAGGCGTCACGGCCGTCCTCGTTGAGGCGGACATGGTCGAGCCGCGAATTGTTACCGATCGCGATGATCAGGGAGTCGTGGACCTGATAGGCCTTGGCACCCTCGGCTGCGATATAGCTCTCCACCAGCGTTGCACCGGCGTTCTTACCGAGGCGCAGCAGCGAGCGCGTGAACATCGCCGCCGGCACATGCCCGCTGGCGATATGCACGATTTGCAGCGGCTGGGTCAGCACGACGCCGTCCGCAATGTCGATCACCACGCCGTCGGTCATCATTGCGCTGTTGAGCGCGACCATCGGGTTGGCGTTGTCGGGTGCAAGCAACTGGGCCTGCAGCGCGGCATCGCCGGCTTCCAGCGCTTCCCGCAGGGTACGGACGCTGACGCCCTTCTCAAGGCCGCCGAGGTCGGAGAGCTGGGGGGCGAACACGCCATCGACCAGCACCAGCCGCCGCACGCCGTCGATGGCGTGCAGCTTCGCTGCCGCCGCAGCGCGCGTCAGTTCGGCGGCATCCGGAGCTGCCGCCAACGGCAGCACGTCGCGCATCAGCGCGCGCAAATCGGTATATTTCCAGTCCTCGATCCGGCGGTGCGGCAGGCCCGCTTGCGCATAGGCCGCGAACGCCGCCTCGCGCGCGCTGGCAACCTTACCGGAGCCGGGAAGACGGCCGCGCGCGAGCGCAAAGCTGTCGCTTAGCGCGCTTGCCGTTTCGTTCTTTACCAAAGCCACGTTCATACCAGGATCCGTATCCGCCTTCAGGCCGCGTCTTCGAACTGGGCGTAGCCGGAAGCCTCGAGCTCCAGCGCCAGTTCCTTGCCGCCGCTTTTGACGACACGGCCCTTCGACATCACATGCACGAAATCAGGCACGATGTAGTTGAGCAGCCGCTGGTAGTGGGTGATGACGACCATGGCCCGATCCGGCGAACGCAGCGCGTTGACGCCGTCGGCCGCCACCCGCAGCGCATCGATGTCGAGGCCGGAATCCATTTCGTCGAGGATGCAGACGGCCGGCTCGAACAGCGCCATCTGCAAAATCTCGTTGCGCTTCTTCTCACCGCCGGAGAAGCCGACATTGACGCCGCGCTTGAGCATATCCATCGGAATGTTCAGCGAGGCCGCGACATTACGCACCTTCTTCAGGAAGTCCGGCACCAGAAACTCGGATTCGCCGCGCGCCCTGCGCTGCGCGTTCAGCGCGGTGCGCAGGAAATTCATGGTGGTGACGCCCGGGATTTCGACCGGATACTGAAAGGCCAGGAACACGCCCTTTGCGGCGCGCTGGTCCGGCGACATCTCCAATAGGTCTTCACCCCTGAACAGGATCTCACCGCCGGTGACTTCATAGCCCGGCTTGCCCGCGATGACGTGCGACAGCGTCGATTTGCCGGAGCCGTTCGGCCCCATGATCGCGTGCACCTCGCCCGGGTTCACCGTCAGCGACAGCCCATGGAGAATCTCACGCTCCTCGACACGGACTTTCAGGTCTTTGACTTCGAGTAGTGACATCACAATCTTCCGTTTTCTTTCGTTTCCCTCGTCCTGAGGAACGCCAAAGGCGCGTCTCGAAGGACGTGGCCCGCATCTTCCCGCTCATCCTTCGGGACGGCCGCTTGCGCGGCCTCCTCAGGATGAGGACCGTTATCCAACCGATCCTTCGAGGCTGATCGAAATCAGCTTCTGCGCTTCCACCGCGAATTCCATCGGCAGTTGCTGCAGCACGTCCTTCACAAAACCGTTGACGACGAGGCCGACGGCTTCTTCCTGGCTGAGCCCGCGCTGCACGCAGTAGAACAGCACGTCTTCGGAAATCTTCGACGTGGTGGCTTCATGCTCGAACAGCGCCGAGGAGTTCTTGGCTTCGACGTAGGGCACGGTATGCGCACCGCATTTGTCGCCGATCAGCAGCGAGTCGCAGGCGGTGAAGTTGCGGGCACCGGTTGCCTTGCGATGGGCGGTGACGAGTCCGCGATAGGTGTTCTGCGAGACGCCGGCGGCGATTCCCTTGGAGATGATCCTGGAGGTCGTGTTCTTGCCGAGATGAATCATCTTGGTGCCGCTATCGACCTGCTGGTGACCATTGGAGATCGCGATCGAATAGAACTCGCCACGCGAATTGTCGCCGCGCAGGATGCAGCTCGGGTACTTCCAGGTGATCGCGGAGCCGGTCTCGACCTGGGTCCAGGAGATCTTGGAATTGTTGCCGCGGCAGTCGCCACGCTTGGTGACGAAATTGTAGATGCCGCCCTTGCCCTCGGAATTGCCGGGGTACCAGTTCTGCACCGTCGAATATTTGATCTCGGCATCGTCATGCGTGACGAGTTCGACGACCGCGGCGTGCAACTGGTTCTCGTCGCGCTGCGGCGCGGTGCAGCCTTCGAGGTAGCTGACGTAAGCGCCCTTGTCGGCGATGATCAGCGTGCGCTCGAACTGGCCGGTGTTGCGCTCGTTGATGCGGAAATAGGTCGACAGCTCCATCGGGCAGCGCACGCCCGGCGGCACGTAGACGAACGAGCCGTCGGAAAACACCGCCGAATTCAACGTCGCAAAATAATTGTCGGAGGTCGGCACCACCGTGCCGAGATATTTCTGCACGAGGTCAGGGTGCTCGCGGATGGCTTCCGAGATCGGCATGAAAATCACGCCGGCGGCCTTGAGCTCCTTCTGGAACGTGGTCGCGACCGAGACCGAATCGAACACCGCGTCGACCGCGATCTTGCGCTGGCCTTCGGGACGCACGACGCCTTCCAGCACCTCGACTTCGCGGAGCGGGATACCGAGCTTTTCGTAGGTCTTGAGGATTTCCGGGTCGATCTCGTCGAGTGAGGACACCGTCTTCTTCGGCTTCGGGGCCGAATAATAATAGAGATCCTGGTAGTCGATCTTGGGGTAGTTGACGCGCGCCCATTGCGGCTCGGTCATGGTCAGCCAGCGGCGATAGGCCTCCAGCCGCCACTCCAGCATCCAGGCCGGCTCATTCTTCTTGGCGGAGATGAAGCGGACGGTATCCTCCGACAGGCCCTTGGGGGCCTTGTCGGACTCGATAAGGGTCTCAAATCCATATCGATATTGGTCGACGTCGATCTGCCTGACGCGATCGACCGTCTCTTGTACGGCTGGCATTCCATCCTCCGCTCGCGGTTTCAAGGACCGCGGTGGATCATCAAATCGGCTGGTCGGCAGCCTCACCGGTCCCCGATAGATTCGGGACCGGTATCGCTTAGAACCGTTCAACCTGTGTTTCGTCGGACCTTAAGTAAGGTATTGGCAAGCTTTCGCCAAGCCTTGAGGGTCAATTCAATGTCTGTCTGTGAGGTAGACCACCCCAGACTGAGCCGCACGGCTCCCTGAGCCAGTTCCCGGCCCTGTCCCATGGCGTCCAGGACATGCGACGGCTGCACCTTGCCCGACGAGCAGGCCGAGCCCGAGGATACCGCAATACCGGCGAGATCGAAGCCAATCACGGCGGTTTCGGCCTTGAGGCCGGGAACAGTGAACAGCGTGGTATTGGGTAACCGCGGAGCTTCTTCCGCGAAAATGATCATCCCGGGCGTCTGCTTCAGGCCGTCCTCAAGGCTGTTCCTGAGATCCCGCAGGCGCACCACATCGCTGCCCAGGGCGGCCATCGCGGCCTTGGCGGCGGCGCCAAACGCCGAAATCCCCGCCACATTCTCCGTGCCGGCCCGCCGCCCGAGCTCCTGTCCGCCGCCGCGCAGCAGCGGCTCCAGTCCTTGCACGTCCTCGGCCAGCACCACCGCACCGACGCCTTTGGGACCGCCGATCTTGTGCGCCGAGAGCGTGACCAGATCGGCACCCATTTCCTTGATATCGAATGGAATTTTTCCGAGTGCCTGAATCGCATCGACATGCACCAGGCCGCCGACCTCATGGACGATGCGGGCGGCTTCCCCCACCGGCTGGATGGCGCCGGTCTCGTTGTTGGCCAGCATCACCGACACCAGCACCGGCGGGCCGGCGGCCACCAATGCGCGCAGATGATCAAGATCGATCAGGCCCGAGGCCGTGACCTTGATGGTCCCGATGGCATCAGGCGGAAACCGCCCTCCCGACAGCACCGAGGCATGTTCGATGGCCGAGACCAGAAGCCGCTGGACCGGATGACCGACGCCCCTTCGCAAGCCCGGGGTCAGGGCGATCGCATTGGCCTCGGTTCCACCGGAGGCAAACACCACGTCCTGCGGCCGCGCCCCGACCGCGGCGGCCACCGCGGCGCGGGCGTCCTCGACCAGCCGTCGCGCCTGGCGGCCCTCGGTGTGAACCGAGGATGGGTTGCCGGCGAATTCCCAGCCAGCGGCCATCGCCGCTTTCGCTTCGGGGCGCAGCGGCGTGGTCGCATTCCAGTCGAGATAAACCCGGTCGGCCATTGACGTATTATATTACCTGCAATTGGGAACGAGGAGCCGTCATGAAGCATCTCCGCGATTCCGCCGCCTTATCGCAGTTGGAGATCGCGGCGTCTGCAGACAATTGCAGGCTAACGCCTTGAACGCGCTTCGAGATGTTCAAGATGCTTGCTTTTTGCCCCTCGCCTCATGCTAGAACGCGGCCGACAGTTCACGGAGCGCTCTTCCGCGCACCTCCCAACGACGTCTGATTGCCGCTTTCTCCGCCGGATCAATTCCGTCGCCAAGGGACACTTCCAAGGATCAGCCATGCCCGAAGTTATTTTCACCGGTCCCGCAGGCCGCCTCGAAGGCCGCTATCATCCGGCGAAGCAGAAGAACGCCCCGATCGCCATGATCCTGCATCCGCATCCGCAGTTTCACGGCACGATGAATCACCAGATCGTCTACCAGTGCTACTACGCGTTCGCCCATCGCGGCTTTTCGGTGCTGCGTTTCAACTTCCGCGGCGTCGGCCGCAGCCAGGGCTCGTTCGATCATGGCACCGGCGAGTTGTCGGATGCGGCGTCGGCGCTCGACTGGGCGCAGACCATCAATCCCGAAGCGCGCGCCTGCTGGGTTGCGGGCTTTTCGTTCGGCGCCTGGATCGGCATGCAGCTCCTGATGCGCCGGCCCGAGGTCGAAGGGTTCATTTCGATCGCTCCGCCCGCCAACCTCTATGACTTCTCCTTCCTCGCGCCCTGCCCGTCGTCGGGCCTGATCGTGCATGGCGAAAAGGATGCGGTGGTGCCGCCCAAGGACGTCAACACGCTGGTCGAAAAGCTGAAGACCCAAAAGGGCATCGTGATCGACCAGCAGATCATCCCCGGCGCCAACCATTTCTTCGACGGCAAATTGCAGCCGCTGATGGAAACGGTGACCGGCTATCTCGACATGCGGCTCGCCAACGTCCGGTAAAGCGGGAGGGGCACGATGACCGCCTTCGTCGCCCTGCTCCGCGCCGTCAATGTCGGCGGCACCGGCAAATTGCCGATGACCGAACTGAAGGCGATGTGCGAGGCGCTTGGCTTTACGGGCGTCCGCACTTACATCGCCAGCGGCAATGTCGTGTTCAGCAGCCGCAAATCCGAATCCGCCGTGAAGAAGGCGCTGGAAGCGCGGCTGGAAGCCTATGCCGGCAAGGCGGTCGGCGTGATGGTGCGCGATGCCGCCGAAATGCAGGCCGTGCTGAAAGCCAATCCATTTCCCAAGGCGCCAGGCAACCGGACGGTTGCGATCTTTCTCGACGCCAAGCCGCCGGCGGACACGGTTGCATCCGTCAAGGGACGCAAGGACGAGGAAATCGGATTGGGTGCGCGCGAGATCTACGTCCATTACGGCGACGGCATGGGACAATCGAAACTGGTGATCCCTGCCGCCAAGCCAGGTACCGCGCGCAATATGAATACGATCGCGACGCTCGCGAAGATGGCGGCGGAATTGTAAGACGATCTACGCCGGCGCCAGCTTCAGCGCGACGATCCCGGTCATCACCAGCATGATGCCCGCGATTTTCACGGGGTTGAGTGTCTCGCCGAACAGCAGCACCCCCATGGTCAGCGTGCCGACCGCGCCGATACCGGTCCACACCGTGTAGGCGACACCGATCTGCAGGACTTGCAGCGACCGCCCGAGCAGGAACACGAACGCCGCCAGCAGCACCAGCGAAGCGATACTCCAGCCGAGCTTGGTATAGCCGTCGGCATATTTCATCGAGATCGCCCAGCCGACATCAAGAATGCCGGCCGTCACCAGCGCGATCCAGGCGACCTGCGGCGACATCGCTATGCCGCCAGTTTCAGCATATGCGCGTTATGGCGAACCAGGAACGCGTGCAGCAATTGCGGGTAGTCGGCGCCGACGGCGGTGCGAACGCTGTCCCGTTTTGCCAGTTCCGTCCGCCACGCGCGCACCTTTGGCGTCTCCGCGAAGATCGAAAGATCGATCAATTCATCGAACACATCGAAATAGCGGAAGATCGGCGCGAACACCGCCTCCACCAGGCTGAATTTTTCCCCGGCGAAGAATGGTCCCGAACCCAGCGCCTGCTCGACGCGGGCGAATTTCGCCGCCACCGCCACGCGCTTGGCTTCGAAGACCGCAGCATCACCTGTCGTTTCGAGGCCCCACAATTCGCTCAGGATCGTGGAGCCGAACTCCATCCAGGCGCGGTGCTGCGCGCGCAGCAAAGGATTTTCGAGATGCAGTTTGGCGCCGCCTTGCGTGTCCTCGATATATTCGCAGATCACGTTGCTCTCGAACAACGCCACCTCGTCCTCACCCTCGCGCACCAGCAGCAACGGCACCTTGCCGAGCGGCGACAGCTTCAGGAACCAGTCCGGCTTGCTCGCAAGGTCGATGTCGACGCGCTCGAACGGCACGCCCTTCTCGTTCAGCGCGATCACCGCGCGCTGCACATAGGGACAAAGCTTGTGGCTGATCAACGTCAGTTTTGCCGTCATGACGACCTCCAGCGCGAGCCGAAAGGCGTCGCTTCATGCACCTGCATCAAAATTAGATGCACTTGCATGCAGTCGTCAAGGTCGATGCAATTGCATCAACAGATGGTGATCCGTTGGCCGGGACTCACGGCCGGGCCATGATCCCCCCGGTCATCGGGATCGGCACGCCGGTGGTGGCCGGATAGCTCAGCGGCAGGCCCTTGAGGCCCCGCGCCGCCAGAAAGCCAAAAGCCTGCGCCTCGATCGCGTCCGAAGCCCAGCCGAGCCCATCCGCGGCCTCGACACTTGCCGGGGCAAGCCGGTCGCGCAGCATCCGCAGCAGGGTCAGGTTGCGGGCACCGCCACCGGCCACGATCCAGCTCTTCGGCACTTTCGGCAGCAGCGGCACGATCCGGGCGATCGAGGCGGCGGTGAACGCGGTCAAGGTCGCCGCGCCATCCGCGGGCGGCATCCCCTCGACCTTCAGCGCGACAAAATCGTTGCGATCGAGCGATTTCGGCGGAGGCTTTGTAAAGAACGGCAGCGCCAGTCCGCGCGCGATCCAGGCCTCGTCGACCCTGCCTTGCGCGGCGGTTTGGCCTGACGTGTCGAAGCGCTGGTTGAAGACGCGGTTCATGTGGTCGTCGAGCAGCGCGTTGCCGGGGCCGGTGTCGCAGGCGATCAGCGTGTCCGTGCCGTCGATATAGGTGATGTTGGAGACCCCGCCGATATTGACCACGACGATCGGCCCCTCGCGCTGCAGCGACTGGGCCAGCGCCCGGTGGTAGACCGGCACGAATGGCGCGCCCTGCCCGCCCGCGGCGACGTCGGCGGCACGGAAATCATGCATCACGGGAATATGGATCGATTTGGCCAGGGCGGCGGCATCACCAATCTGCACCGTCAAACCGCGCTCCGGCCGGTGCAGCACGGTCTGGCCGTGAAAGCCGACGATGTCGATGTCCTCGGGGGCGATGCGGTGTTGCGCGGTAAAGGCGGCGACCGCCTCGGCATGGGCCAGGGTGACGGCCTGTTCGGCCTCCCGCAGGATACCCGGCCGCGCGTCACGCTGCGGCAGGTCGACTGCTTCGTACAGCGCCTGACGCAGCAGGCGGCGTTCCATTTCGCTGTACGGCCGGTATCCGGATGGGCCGAAGGCCCGAACTTGCCGGCCGTCGGTCTCGATCAAAGCAACATCGACCCCGTCGAGCGAGGTCCCGCTCATCAGACCGATTGCCGTCAACATCATTGTCGTCATGCCTTCGCGACGTCTTTCCAAGTCCCCGGACGCCCGGCTTCCTTCAAATAAAGCTGCTTTGGTATCGTGTTCGACCTTAAAAAACCTAATGAAATCTTGGTTTCTGAACGATTTGGCCCCTTCGGTACGGGAGCAAGACAGAATAGCCGGGTATCACTACCAATCGATTTACAGGCCGCAGGAGATTTCACCCCTGGCCGTCCGGCGGCCTTGCGACGATTCGTTACCGCACAGCGACCGCCGTACACGCAAAAAAAGACCGCCAAATGGCGGCCCAAATGGCGGTCTTTGCCGTTTCGATTTGGCGTTTGATCAGGCTGCGAGCGTCGTGGCTGTGCGGCGGCGATACGTCACCGCTCCGATACCGGCGAAGCCAAGGATGATCATCGCCCAAGTCGAAGGCTCGGGGACGGCGGCCACGACATTGCCTTCCACAAACAGACGAACACCGTCGGCGTTCAGCACCTTCCAGTTGGGCGAAGCGACCTGCTGGAAGTCGAAGAAGTTCGGCGAACCAACCGTGGCATTGCCGTCGCCCAGCCCGGCAAAGCCGCTCGCACCAAACAGCCCGGAGCCGAAGATGATGCCGTAGGTACCGGGATCGAGCGTCACCGACAGCGGCTGGAGAACATCGTGGATCCCGCCGGCGACGGCGAACACGACGTCACCAAGGCTGATGCTTTCCAATTGGCTCGGCGCGCCGGCGGGCAGTGCCGTCAGCGACGCCAGCGGGACGATCGCGCCGAAGACCGTACCGCTGGGAAAGCCGCCAAATTGAGCGCCGATCCCGGTGACATCCGTACGCTGGCTGATCGTGAACGAGGCACCGACGAAGCGCGTGAAATTCGGCGTCGACTGGATGATGAACTCACCGTTGTCTACCCCGGTATAGGTCGCGGTTTGGAAAATGGTATCCGCCCTGGCGGGCACGACAATCGCTGTCAGCAGGCTAATGGCGATCAACATCGATCGCCGCATTCGAGTCTTGTTTTGCATCCGCTTTTTCCTTTGGTTGAGCGGAAGTCAAATTAAAGAGCTCGTGCGACGCATACATGAAACGGGATCGGCCCTGCTCTCGCACCTGTTCGACGATAGCGCTGCGCCGCTGGTGCAGTCCGCCGGAGCGCTAGCCAGGGCCTGGTCGCCAGAACCCGCGTTGTCCCCGGCAGACGGCGGCCGCAAGCCAAATACGCGGGAAATAGCAAGCGCTTGCCGGGGGTCGACAATGCCATGAGCACCTTGTTTCTCACGGACACATCTTATAATGCCACAGCGCACCCGCTTCGGCGCCCGGGTCTGTTATGGTTCCCCTGCCCGATAAAATTACCGTGAAAATAGCATCAGAGTCGCAAACCAATGACGGCATTTAAATCGGACTTCCTGAATATTTTGCAGGAGCGCGGCTTCATCCATCAATGCTCCGATTTTGATGGCCTCGACGCACTGGCCGCGAAGGGTCAGGCGACCGCCTATGTCGGTTACGACTGCACCGCGCCGTCGCTGCATATCGGCAACTACCTCACCATGATGATGCTGTACTGGCTGCAGCAGAGCGGCAACAAGCCGATCACCCTGATGGGCGGCGGCACCACGATGGTCGGTGATCCCTCCGGCAAGGACGAATCGCGCGCGATCCGCTCCATCGCGGAAATCGAGGCCAACAAGGCTTCGATCCGCGGCGTATTTTCAAAAGTGCTGCGCTACGGCAACGGCGACAGCGACGCCATCATGCTCGACAATGCCGAATGGCTGACCAAGCTGAACTGGATCGAGATGCTGCGCGACATCGGCCGGCATTTCTCGGTCAACCGCATGCTGACGATGGACTCGGTGCGCCTGCGGCTGGAACGCGAGCAGGAGATGAGCTTCATCGAGTTCAATTACATGGTCTGCCAGGCCTACGATTTCGTCGAACTGGCGCGGCGCACCGGCTGCCGGCTGCAGATGGGCGGCTCCGACCAGTGGGGCAACATCGTCAACGGCGTCGATCTCGGCCGCCGCATGGGCACGGAGCAATTGTTTGCGCTGACCACGCCGCTGCTCACGACCGCCTCGGGCGCCAAGATGGGCAAGACCGCGCAAGGCGCGGTGTGGCTCAATGCCGACCAGTTCTCGCCGTATGATTTCTGGCAATACTGGCGCAACGTCGAGGACGCCGACGTCGTCAAGTTTTTAAAACTGTTCACGATCCTGCCGATGAGCGAGATCGCAAAATTGGCCGCGCTGCAGGGCGGCGAGATCAACGAGGCCAAGAAAGTGCTGGCGACCGAAGCAACCGCCCTGCTGCACGGCCGCGATGCCGCCAACACGTCAGCCGAAACCGCAAGGCAGACGTTCGAGGAAGGCGCGGTCGCGGAAAGCCTGCCCACGGTGGAAATTCCGCGTGGCGAACTCGATGCCGGCATCGGCGTTCTGGCTGGCTTCGTCAAGGCCGGCCTCGTCGCCTCGAACGGCGAGGCGCGGCGTCAGATCAAGGGCGGCGGCCTTCGCGTCAATGATGCGGCTGTGACCGACGAGAAGATGGTCCTGAATGCGGGTCATCTGACGCCGGAAGGCGTCATCAAGCTCTCGATGGGCAAGAAGAAGCACGTCCTGCTCAGGCCTGCATAGCCGCATTCGGTTTTGACGCTTGCAGGCCCCCGCGGAAACGCGCTCCCTGCCTGCCATGGATGACAGGACGCCAGGGCAAGACGCGTTAGCGAAGCCGGCACAATCTGCGCACACGGCGCTCAGCGTGCTCGGGCTGTGCTTCGTGCTGGCGATGATCGGCCGCGGCCTCGGCGACAGTTTCACGGTTTTCCTCAAACCGATCGCGGAGAGTTTCGCCTGGGACCGCGCCGACGTCGTCTCGGTCTTTTCGTTGAGCTGGCTCGCCGGCGGGCTGATGGCCCCCTTCGTCGGCCGGCTGTTCGACCGCTCCGGGCCGCGGCTCGTCTATTCGCTCGGGCTGTTGCTGCTCGGTGGCTCGTTCCTGGTCGCCTCGCGCGCGCAGGCGCTCTGGCAATTGCAACTCTCGACCGGGCTGTGTGTCGGCGTCGGCATCTCGCTGGTCGGCGTTGTCCCGAATTCGATCCTGCTCGGCCGCTGGTTCGGGCCGAGATTGCCGACCGCAATGGCGATCCTTTATTCCGCGACCGGCGCGGGCATCCTGATCATGTTGCCGGCCTCGCAGCTCTTGATCGACCGGATCGGCTGGCGCGACGCCTATCAATGGTTCGGCATCGCGGCGCTGTGCCTGCTGGCGCCGCTGCTCCTGATGCCATGGCGATTATTGGCGACCGGCGCCCCGCATGTCGTCAAGCGGACCGACGCCGGTTTCGTCGATGATGGCTGGACGCTGAAGAGCGCGATCCTGCACCACACGTTCTGGGCGCTGTTCTCGACCTTCTTTTTCACCGCGGTGGCGATGTACGCGATCACGGCGCAGATCGTGGCCTATCTGATCGATGCCGGCTTCCCTCCCCTGGAGGCCGCCACCGCCTGGGGTTTTTCCGGTGTGGTGCTGCTGTTCGGCATGCTCGGGATCTCGACGCTGGACGGCATTATCGGCCGCCGGCCCTCGGTGCTGTTCAGTTACGGCGTCTCGATCGTCGGCATCATCCTGCTCTGGATGATTCAATATTATCCAAACTACTGGCTGCTGACCGGCTTCATCATCTCCTTCGGCAGCATGATCGGATCGCGCGGGCCCTTGATCACGGCGACCGCGCTCAACATTTTCCGCGGCAAACGGGTCGGCACCATCTTCGGCACCATCTCGATCGGCAGCGGTCTCGGCTCGGGGCTGGGGTCCTGGGCCGGCGGCCTGATCCATGACTGGACCCACAGTTACAACGCGTTGTTCGTGTTCGCGTTGGTCAACGTGGTTTTGGGATTGATTCCGTTCCTGGTCGTGCCGGCGCTGCGGCGCTGACGCACAGGGGGTTACCCAACTTGCCACACGCGTTGATCGTCGGACTCACACCCTAATTGGGCTGCGGGAATTCGACCGGGTTGTTTTGTTTGCCGGTGTTGAACTCCATGATCTTTCGCGTCACGCCCGGAAAGAAAGCCGAAATCGGATTGACGCGCAGCACCGGCGCGCCCGGCGTACCCACGACCTCGTAGGTCACGCCGAGCAGGCCTTCATTGTTGCCGTTGCCGAGGAACAGCCCGATCACGGGAAGCTGGCCGAACATGTTGTTGAGCCCGTACATCGGAACGAAGGTGCCGCTCATCCGAACCGCGTTGCCGATATAGTCGAGGCTGCCTTCGATGGTGGCTCCGATGGTCGGGCCCTTCACGACGCCGTCCCGGATCGTGAGTTGTCCGCTCTGCCGGGTGAATTCGGCGCGCAGGCCGGAGAAGGCAATACCGTTCTGAGTGCCGACCGGTCCGCCCGCCACGGCGCGCTCGAGCGCCGCTTCGCCCTTGATGGTGAAGTCGCGAACGTTGATCAGGCCTTCCTTCGCGGAGGGCTCGACCGTCGGCGGCTCCATCGCGAGCGAGAGCTGGCCGCCGATCATCTTGGAATAGCTGTCGGTGAAACGGAACAACGCGCCGGCATCGTTGGTCTGAAGGATGATCAGGTCGCGGCCCTGCCCCTGCGTGCGGCCGCGCAAATCCGCGGTCACCGGCGTATCGCGCCCGACCTTGCCGGTCAGTGCAAACGCCTTGATGACGCCGTTGCGCCGGGACATCTTGGCATCGACGCTGCGCAGCAATTCGCCATTGGCGCCCGCGACGGCGCCGAGCTTGAGATCGATATCCAGATCGATGTTCTTGGTCTTGCTCTTGGCATCGGCTTCCCTGCCCGAAATTGCCGATTTGAGGAAACCGCGGCCATCGAACACGTCGCCGCGCATCGTCACCTTCACGACGCCATCGGCACTGCGCTCGGCCTTCAGCGACGTCTTGTCGCCTTCCGACGGCGAATAGGTCGGGAAGTTCGCGCTCATCAGGTCGCCATTGGCGTCGACCTCCAGCGAGCCCTTGATCGAGACACCGCCGCCGTCGACGACGATGTCCTGGAACAGCGTCGATTGATCCTTCTTCACGACGTTGAACGTCGCCTTGCCGGACTTGCCGGGCACCTTGACCCAGCCCGGCAGGATGTTGTCGAGCCGCAGCGAAGTCAGATCGGCCTCGATGCCGACACGGCTGTCGTGTTCGCCGATCTTGCCGATCACCTTGATCGGGATCGCGCCGCTGACGGCCGGTCCGAGATCGAGCCCAAGCCGAGCGCGGCTGGCGTCATCCAGCGTCGCCGTCAGCTTGATATCGGCATCCCCCTCGTTCGGTTTGCGGTAATCCAGCGAAGCCGGCTGGCCGTTGATCTTGACGTCGCCCTTGACCTGGTACCCGTTGTTGTTGGCGACGACCTTCAGGATATTGGCTTCCAGTTTCTGGTTCATCACCAGCTTGTCGATGGAGACCCCGCCGAGATCGGCGGCCACGGAATAGGTGGTGTCGGCCTTGGTCAGGACGCCCTTGACCGGCATGCCGAGCATGATGGTCGCCGTTACCGTTCCCTTGCTCGCATTCGGATCGACGAAGCTGGCGGAGACGTCGCTCAGGCGATCGGATGCCAGGATCTCGGCCGCCGCCGCAATGGTGCCGTCGATCCGGAATTTGACCTTCGATGGCGACGGCTTCGGCGCCATGTCCGGCACCTCGAAGGTGAAATCCGAAATGGTGACCTTGCGGCCGGCCGGCGTATCCGCAATGCCTTGCCCGATGTTGACGGTCGCGGTGCGGCCCGTCACCCGCGCCTTGAGGTCGGCGTCGCGCACGACCGGCATGTTGTCGACCGGTCGCACGGTGACGCCCGACGCCGTGATATTGACGGCCAGGCCGTCGTCCGGAATCGGCGGGCCCTTGCGCGACAGATTGCGTACCGGCGAATTGACGCCGACCTCGATGCGCTGGAGCGTGCCGCGTTCGATCCGCTCGATCACCCATTCGCGCACTTCCGGCACGATCAGGATCGGCCACATCCGCTTCAGCGCGGAGGCCGGCATCGGCGTGCCGGCAAAGCCAAGCTGCAGCCGCGCCTCGCCGGCATAATCGACGCTGCCGGTTCCGGCGATGCCGATTTCGCCGTTGCTGATATCGGCTTGCGTCAATAGCACGCGCTTCCTGTCGGTATCGAACCGCAGGCCGATCGCGATGCGGTTGAAGATCAGCGGCTGTTCGCCGTCATTGCCGGCCAGCACGATGGTGCCGCCGCTCAGGCCGGCCTGCCACTCGGTGGTGTTGCCATTGGGCGGCTCGAGATGGCCGAGCAGCGTGACCCGGTTGGGGCCGGAAATGATCTTGAACGGGGCGACCAGCACGCGCCGTCCGGAATCCCATTCGACGTTCATTTCCGCCGAATCGATCGCCATCGGATAGTCAGGCGTATCGCTGTCGATGATGTGGCCGGCGCCGGCGGTCACCTTGCCGCGGAAATAGGTCGGCAGGCCATCGCGGCCGAGTTCGCCTTTCAGTTCGCCCGACAGCGGCAAGTCCGCGCTGTAGGTGAGATCCTTCACCCGCATCGCCAGCAGGATATTGGCCGCCGGTACCTTGTCTGCGCGCAGATCGACCGAGCGCACGCCGTTGGCCGGCGGCCCGATCACCGCCCGCAGCGACCACGGCCGGGCGCCCTCCTCGCCAACGCTCAGCGCCACGCCACCGGAGCTCGGCCGGCGAAGGCTCAGGCTGATGTTGTCGAAGGTCCATTTATTGCCGCGCTGCTGGTCGTCGACGACCAGATTGCCGTTCTTCAAGCCGATCTCGTTGAGGTTTTGTCCGTCGAGACCGGTCAGGCTCAGGCTGTCGAGCCAGTCGAGGCCGGCCAGCAATCCGTTTTGCGCCGTGTCGGGTGCCGGCGTCCCGGCCGGCGGCGCCGGCCGCGGGAATGTTGGCGCAAGGCCTGCGTCGCGCTTCGACGCCACGCCGGTCGCCAATGGCTTTGCGGTGTCGCCGGCGGATACCGTCACCTGCCCGTCCGGCGTGATTCGCACCGCAAGTTCGGCGTCGACGAGGTTGAGGCTCTCGGCGCGCAGCCGGCCCATCAGCAGCGCGGTACCCGACAGTCTCACCTCGGCTTTCGGGGCGCTGGCGACAATGGCGTGGTCGCGGTCCCTGACCACGATGTCGCGGATACGCACCGCGATTCGAATCTTGCCGGCGCGCTCGATCTGCGTGCCGCCGACCTCCACGGTATTGCCGTGCCCGATATTGTCCTCGATTGCGGCCGCGAGCCAGGGCGTCGCGAGGTCGAGGTTGATCGGCCCGGCACCGAGCCGCAACCAGAGCCCGCCGAAACAGCCGGCAAAGATCACAGCCAATACGACGAGCACGACCGCCAGGCGCTTGACCCAGCGTTCGCCACTCACCCATCGGTTCAGTGCGGAGAAATTGTCGCTCAGCCGGTGAAAACGGGAATTGGAACGGGACAACAGCCGCCGTGCGCGGTGGCGAGCCGCCTCGTCCTGGTCGGCATCCCAGTCAGCCTCGTCCCATTGCGATACCTGGGCTTCCGCGCGCAGATGCGACCCTTGGTGCCCAGAACCATGAGGTCCAGAACCTTGGGTCCGAGGAAGTTGGGGCGAACTATTCCTTGCCATTGCCTCTCGGTGCTGGCGTTGAGGTTGATCGCCGCCGCAGGCGCGCCCATCGATTTCTATCGAGCGCCCCTGTGCCGGCATCGCTGCCAATCCTCGATTAATACTGTTACTCGTAGCCGTGCCCAACAACTCAATAACGGACTTGATCAAACGGGCCTTCAACGAGCGGACGGATGCGTCGAATTCCTTGTAACCATACTCCGAGGTCATCAAACTTGCCCAGCGGCCGGAGCGAATCCGATAGGCCGGGACGAGACCCGCAATACCCTACTGGTTGATCCGCCGAAAGCGACGAAAGGAAGGCGTATGTCCAAGAAAACGCGTAAGAAATCCTCCAAGGGATCCTCCGGTCCATCTGTCAAGACACCTGCAAAGCAATCCGCTCGAAAAACCACCACCGCAAAGCCGGCCCGAAAAGCCGCGGTCAAAACCCCCGTTGCCAAGGTCCGCAAGGCGGCCGCCAAGAAAGGCGCGACCAAATCAGGCAAAGCTGCCAAAAGCGCTTTGGCCCAAGAATCCCACAAGCCGGCGTCGAAATCGTTAAAATCCAACCTATCGGCGCCGCCGAAATCCGATTCCAAGCCAACTCCCAAGCCCACTACCAAGCCGGCCGCAAAGCCGGATACCAGGCCGGGCCCGGTCTCGGGTCGGGTTGAAGGCGCCAAAGCCCCCGATTTCCGCTTGCCCCGCGATGGCGGCGACAGCGTCTCCCTTGCCGATTATGCCGGCCAGAAGCTGGTGCTGTTTTTTTATCCGCGCGCCGACACCCCCGGCTGCACCCGGGAAGCGATCGACTTCACCCGCCTCAAGGATGCGTTCGCCGAAAGCGGAACGGCCGTGCTCGGCGTCTCCGCCGACACCGTAAAGGCCCAGGAGTCCTTTCGGAACAAGCACCAGCTCTCGATTCCTCTGATCTCGGATGAGAAACATGAGATGCTGGAGGCGTATGGTGCCTGGGGCGAAAAATCCATGTATGGCAGGACCTTCCTTGGGATTCTTCGCACCACTGTTCTGATCGACAGGGGCGGCAAAATCGCCAAAATCTGGCGCAATGTCCGGGTCGACGGTCACGCTGACGAGGTTCTGGCCGCCGCACAGGCAATCTAGACGTCTTAATGGACGGGTTTCTGGACCCTAACCGGGAGCCGCCTCGCTCGAAAACGCAAAGCTTTTCCCGGTTCCATTTCCCAAAAATTAACCATGAGAGGGTCAAATCGGCCTCGCAAAATAAGCCGTGCGGAACCCCTGTCCGACCGGCGCGGGAGTGCCGATGTCGTATCGTTCCGGTCATCACCAGCAACACCACCATCCCCATGAGAGCCGGGCGCGACGTCCCGTGGCCCAGGCCGCGGCACTGCCCCCGGCCCATGACGGCTATGCCATCGTCCATGCCGGCAAGCAGGTGCGGTTCGGGCCCGTCGTCTTCTGGATCGTCGTCGGCACCATCGTGGTTCTCGGCATGTGGTCGGCGGCGACCGCCACCTATTTCGCCTTTCGCGACGACGTCCTGACCCGGCTGATCGCCCGCCAGGCCGAGATGCAATACGCCTATGAAGACCGCATCGCCGAATTGCGCGCCAAGGTCGACCGCACCACCAGCCGGCAATTGCTCGACCAGGAACAGTTCGACCAGAAGCTCGACCAGATCATGAAGCGCCAGACGGCGCTGGAAGCACGCGCTACCGCGCTCGGCTCGATTCCGGACAGCATGGCGACCGGATCGATCCGGCCGCCGGCCCGCGGTGCCGCCGCCGATTCCCCCGCTTCGGGGAACCCAAAGCCGAGCCCGATCAGCGACACCGTGATCTTCGTCGCGCCGCCGGACCGTGAGGCGCGTCTCGAATCGCGCACGCCGGTCACCGCCAAGGCACAGCCAAACCAGTTCGCCAAGGTTCAGGGCGTCGACAATGTGCTGGTCCGCCTGCAGACCTCGCTCGACCAGGTCGAACGGCGCCAGATGGCGGCGCTGAGCTCGGTCGAAGACGGCATGGAATCGCGCGTTCGCCGGATGCGCGGCGTGTTTACCGATCTCGGCCTCGACATGGCGCAGCTCGAAGCGGCGACGCCGCGTTCGGGCGTCGGCGGTCCCTTCGTTCCGGTGAAGCTGTCAGCCGATGCCGGCCCGTTCGAACGCCAGCTCAACCGGATCATCGCCACCCGCGCCCAGGTCGAACGGCTGAACCGGACGCTGGCGCTGGTGCCCTACCGCAAGCCCGTGATCGGCGAGGTCGAGTTCACGTCCGGCTTCGGCGTCCGCAGCGATCCCTTCCTCGGCCGTCCGGCGATGCACACCGGTCTCGATTTTCGCGCCGCGACTGGTGATCCCGTGCGCGCGACCGCCAACGGCAAGGTGACGTCATCGGGATGGATGGGCGGCTATGGCCGCATGGTGGAGATCGACCACGGCAATGGATTGTCGACCCGCTACGGCCATCTGTCGGAAATCCACGTCAGGGTCGGCGACGTCATCAAGATCGGACAGGTGATCGGCGCCGTCGGCTCGACTGGCCGCTCCACCGGTCCGCACCTGCATTATGAAACGCGGATCGACGGCGACGCGGTCGATCCGCAGAAGTTCCTGCGCGCCGGCGTGCGGCTCAGCTCCGGCTAGCCTCCCGGCGCGCCGGCCGTCTGTCCACGTTTCGAATCGGTGCGACGTCAGGCCGCTGCCTTGTAGTCCGGCGCGGTGGCAAGAAATCGCGCATACGCATCGGCGTCCGGCGGCGTGAATTTCTCCGCCAGCGAACCGCGCCGGCGCGTTGTGGCCCCGATATCGGCCAGCAATTCGTCGAAATGCTTGAAGTGGTAGGGCGCCACGCACAGCCCGCCATAGACTCCGGCTGCCGGCCGCTCCACGCGTTTGAAATGCAGCATCATGTCGATGTTGTCGCGCATCTCGGCGGCGCTCGGCTGGTGCGCAAGCTGGCCGTCGGCATAACGCACCAGCCAGTTTGCCGCCATGTCGGCGCATAGCACCGTGCAGAAGCTGGAGTTGAAGCCGACAAAGCCCATGTCCGGCAGGTCCGGATTGGCGATCAACCGGTAGAGCCTGTACTGGCCGTCGGGGTCCACCAGCCGGTCGCGAAGCATCTTCGGCAGGAACGGCACACCGAGCTTGTAGCCGATCGCGAGGATCGCGAGGTCGGCGGCCACCCGCTCGCCACCGGTCATCACGATGCTGTCGCCGTCATAGTGATCGAAGCTGCCGCGGATCGCCTTGATCCGGCCATCGGCCACCATCGGAAAGAAATCCGGCGTGGCGATCGGCACCGAACAATTGACGCCGTCCTCGATGCGCTGCGCCGGAACCATGTCGCACTGCTTCAACTTGAGCTGCAGCTTGAGCATGCTCTCCAGGCCGCGCCAGTTGGCCCAGATAAACGGCTTGGCTACCGCGTGCTTGAACCGCGACAGCGCCCCGATGCCCCAGCTTTTGAACATCTCCTCCTGCGCGCGGATGTAGAGGATGCGCTTGAAATTGATCAGGCCGCCGATGAAGTAGGGAATCCGCCACACCGGCTCGCGATACACCAGGGTAACCTCGCTGGCGCCGGAATTGACCGCGTTGACGGCGATGTCGGTGGCCGATTTCGAGCCGCCCAGCACGACGACCTTCTTTCCTCTGGCGAGGCCGGCATCACCATATTGCGAGGAGTGCAGGATGCGGCCGCCCTGGGCCTCGAACGCCTCCTCGCCGCGGAGATGGAGGGTCCGCGGATCGTTGAATTGCCCGGTACAGACCGCAACGAAGTCAAAATCTTCCTGAGTGTCGCCGCCGGGGCCGCGAAGACCGAGCCGCCAGCCAGGTCTGGAATCCGGGCGGTGATCGACCTGCACAACCTCGGTGTTGAAGCGCATCCATCGATCGAGGCCGTGATCGCGGGCATATTCGGCGAGATAGGCATGGACCTGCGGACCCTTCGGCCATTCCGGGTAGGATGCCGGCATGGCCTTGTCGGTGTAGCGATAAAGCTCCTTCGGGCTCTGGGTCTGCACGTCGGGATAGGATCTGGCCGGGTCCCACACGCCACCGAGATCGCCGCTGCGCTCAACAATGGTGACGCGATGCCCCCGCGACGAGAACGCTTTGGCCGCGGCGAGCCCGGACACGCCGGCGCCGATGATGCAAACCTGCTTCTGCTTGACCATGGAGTCGTCTCCGTCCCGGGCGTGAATGCGTCGCTGGCGTTGCCTGAATGGGAGACTAGTCGTTGGCTTCCGGCGGCAGAAAATCCACCTCGTGCTCGGCGGAGACCCGGACCACCTCCGCGGGGTCGGTCATGTTGTGCAGCCGGTTGAACAGCGCTTCGAGCTTCTGCATCGGCGAGACCCAGAACAGCGCGCGCGCCGGCTTGTCGGACTTGTTGAAGTAGCCGTGCGGAATGCCGCGCGGCAGGCGCACCAGATCGCCGGCCTTTGCCTTCACCCAGGCGCCGTCGAGCTTGAGATCGAGTTCACCCTCCTGGACCAGGATGAATTCGTCCTGGGTCGGATGAATATGCACCGGCACGAACTGGCCGGGCTCGCTGTTGGTCTCGAAGGCGAAGGTGGAATCCGTTACCGCCTTCGGGAAATAGACCTGTCCAAGGATATTCCAGGTCACGCCGCCGTAGCCGGTGCCGTTTGCGGTGATGCCTTTTTCGAGCGCTGCCATGTGCCGTCTCCTGTTGGATGGCTTGTCCATCGGGATCATCTGCCTTGCCGGCACAGGCTGCGGCGCTCCCGCACAGCCGTCTAGCCGCAAAACGAATCCGGCGCCGGCGATGCAATAAATTTCCGGGCGGAGAACGGTCGTTGTTGCGGCGCATGATCGCTCGGCATCACGCACTGCGCAGCGATCAGGCAGCGTATCCCGCCCAACCGCCTTCCCAACCAGCCGTCGCGAAGATATTATAGGGTTCAAATAAACCCGGAAGGCCGTGAGGGGCGATGGGCGCAGCCGTTGCGGACAGGCACCGAGACGTCAGGCTGGCGGCGTTCGGCCGCGTCGCGACCGACAGTGTCGATGCCGCGGCCGAGGCGATCGGGCGCATCTTCTGCCCCCACGAGCTGAAGCCTGTTCGCCGATCGGCGCCCGATTTTTGCGCCTTGCACAATTGCGCCGCCTTCGACGGCTTCTCGATCAATTACGTCGCCTATGGCGGATCGGTGTCGATCGATCCCGGCTGCCTCGAACGATTTTTCCTGCTGCAGATTCCGCTTCGCGGATCGGCACGGATCGCGACCGCGGCCCGCGAGGTCGAAAGCAGCCCGGACGCCCTCGCCTCGCTGCTGTCGCCGACGATCCCGACGCGGATGACATGGGACGGCGATTGCGCCCAGTTGATCCTCCTGGTGGATCGGCGACTGGTCGAACAGCGGGCCGCCGCCTTGTCCGGCAAGCCGATCGGCGCCGTCGAGTTTGCCCCGGCGATTGATCTCAACCATGCCTGCGGGCGCGAACTGCGGGCGCAAACGTCGCATCTGGTCGATCTGGCCGAACATCTCGGACCGCAGCGCCGCCTGGCGCCGGTCGCGGCGGCCGAACTGCGCGAAGCCCTGCTCGGCGCCCTGCTCCATGGCCAACGCCACACGCGGAGCGAAGCGATGCAGGTGTTCGGCGGCCATGCCGAAACCCTGCCGCGGCCGTTGCAGCGGGCGCGGGATTGCCTGCATGCCCATGCGGCGGAGCCGCTCGACCTGGCTCAACTCGCCGAAGTCACCGGCATCGGCATCCGCGCGCTACAGCTCGGGTTCCGGCGCCATTTCGGCACCTCCATCTCACAGATGCTGCTCGAGATCCGGCTGGCGCATCTCAACGCCCGGCTCGGCAACGCCCGCCCCGGCGAGCACGTCATCGATATCGCGTTCGAACTCGGCTTCACGCATCTCAGCCGGATGGCGCGCGCCTACAGCCGGAAATTCGGCGAAACACCGTCAGCGACGCTGCGCCGGACGAGCTGAAGCGGCCGGGCGGCGCTGCGGCCCATCTCTTCACGCGAACCGCTTCCATTTCGCTGGATAACGCCTTAGTGGCCGACCTCGCCGTTGATGACATCGCCGAACAATTCCCAGGCTTCGCCGTTGAACCTCATCAACTGCATCTGCTCGATCGGAAAGAAGTCGTCCGGCGACGTGTTGACGTTGATGCCGGGCAACATCATGTCGGTATGGAAGTCCTTCAGGTTTGCGGCCTGCTTCATGATGTTTTCGCGCGTGAGATTGTCCCCGCACTGCTTCAACACCTGCACCATCGCCTGTGCCTGCACGTAGCCATAGGCGTTGTTGGCATTGGCCTTGTCGCCATCGGGATAGTACTTGTCCATAAAGGCGAGCCAGGCCTTCACGCCGGCGTCGTCCTTCCACGCCGGATCGGTCGGGTCTTTCAGATACGCCGTCGAGATGATGCCCTTGGTATATTGAAGGCCGGCGGGTTTCAGTACCGACGCCACTGACGTGGCGGTATTGGCAAGGAAGAATTTCGGCTTCCAGCCGAGTTCGCCGACCTTGCGGATGGCCTGCGCCGACCCCTTGGGCGCAGCCCAGGAAAAGAAGATATCGGCCCCCGAATCGTGCAGGGCTACGATCTGCGAATCGATCGTGGGGTCGCTCACCTCGTAGGATTTTTCGGCGATGATCATGCTCGCCCTGCTGCCGAGCCCGTCACGCAAGCCCTTGACCTGGTCCTTTCCGGCATCGTCGTTCTGCCAGAACACGGCGATCTTGCTGTTGGGAAAGTGATCCAGGATGTACTTGGCGTAGATTCGTCCTTCGCTCTGGTAGTTGGGCTGGAAGCCCATCGTCCATGGAAAATTCTTCGGATCTCCCCATTTGGTGGCGCCGGACGCGACGAAAAGCTGAGGCACCTTTTTCGCATTCATGTACTTCTGGATCGCCGAATTCGACGGCGTTCCGAGCGCCTGGAAGATCAGCAGCACCTCGTCGCTCTCGACCAATTTCCGGGCCTGCTCGATGGCTTTTGGCGGGCTGTAGCCGTCGTCATAGGAGATGAAATTGATCTTGCGGCCGTTGATGCCGCCTTGCGCGTTGATCATGTTGAAATAGGCCGCCTCGGTCTTGCCGATGACGCCATAGGATGACGCCGGGCCGCTATAGGGCATGATGTTGCCGATCTTGATTTCGGTATCCGACGCGCCAGGATCGTATTTCTTCTGCGCGTGAGCGGTGGTTGCCGTGATCGCGGCAAGCGCCGTCAGGGCAACAAGAGTTCGTATCGGCATCATCGTTCGCTCCCACTGGTATTTTTTTTTGCAGTGTCGCAAGCCATTCGCGGGCTGGCAAGCCGCCGCTTATTCCGCTAGACGAAACCATGCAATTGCTCGTCGCCAAGTATTTCAGCATGTTCTAATCGTACCGCAGCTCCCTTTGCCTTAACGACAAGGCCCACCGCTTGGACCTGAGAAAACGCACTGGCCCACGACATCCCCGGCTCGCCGCCGCGGGCTTTCACCTCGCGCGCTGGCTGGCGCGGCGGGCGATGAGCAGGAATGCCTTCCATCAGCTCGGCTCCGGTTTCGCCGACGCCCGCCTCGCGCAGGTGCGCGAAAAGCTTCGCCGCGGCGACACCGTGTTTCTCGCCGGCATCGCGCTTCCCGGCACGCATAATTCGGGCGTCGCGCTGGTCGAGGTGACGCAGGCCCGCGGTCCGCGGCTGATCGTCAACAACGAGGAAGAGCGCTTTTCCGGCAACAAGCACACGACGGAATATCCGCGTGCGTCGATCGACGCGATGATTGCAACCCTGCGCGGCATGGGACGCGATATCGGCGACATCGACGCCTGGCTGACGAGCTGGGATTATCCGACGCTGGCTGGAACCTTGGCGCGTTCGGTCCTGGAAGAAGCGCCGCAGAGCCTGAAGCTGCTGGGCGTCGCCGACGCCACGGCGTTCGACAAGCGCCGCCTCGACCAGATGCGGCGCTCACCGAAGATCCTGGCGCGGCAGCTCGGGCTGACCGAACGCGTGCCGCTGATCTGCATGCCGCATCATGGCAATCACGCCTGGTTCTCCTACGCAGCATCGCCGTTTGCCGACGATGGCGCGCCGGTCGCGGTCGCCGTTCTGGACGGCACCGGCGATGTCGGCTCGGTCTCGCTCTATGTCGTCGAACACGGCGAGATGCGCCAGCTCCACAGCAACGACAGCATGTTCGATTCCATCGGCATGTTCTACAGCGTGATTTCATCGACGCAGGGGGGCTGGACCTGGCTCTCCAGCGAGGGCCGTTACATGGGCGCCGCGGCCTGGGGCGACATGAACCGGGCCAGCAACCGTTATTACGCGCGATTGAGACAGGTGCTGGATTTCGGCAGCAACGGTGATGTGCGGCTCAATCGCGCGATGGCGAATTGGTGCTGCGAGCCTTCCACCAACCCCTACAAGGGCGCGCTGGTCGACATCCTCGGACCCCCGCTCAGGCCCGACCAGCTCTGGAATCCGGACGCGGTGCTGCGCGTCGAGGACATCCATCACCGCCCCGACACCAAGGATCGCCTCGACAAGGCGGCCGCCACGCAATTGGTGTTCGAGGACGCCATGATCCACATTGTCGATCATCTGCTGCGCATGACGGGCGCGAGCCGGCTGGTATTGACCGGCGGCGTGGCGCTGAATGCGATCGGCAATATGCGGCTGCTGGAACATTTCGATGAGGCCTGGTTTGCCGAAGCGCAACAACGCAAGGCGCGGCTGCATCTGTGGGTGCCGCCGGTGCCCGGCGATCCCGGCGTCACCATCGGCGCCGCCTGGATGTTCGCGCATCTGGCGGGCGCCCCGCGCGGCGGGCCGATGACACATGCGTTCTATTGCGGCCTGCCGCCGTCCGGCGCCGACATCGCGCGCGCGCTCGAGGCCGACGATATCGCCTCGCAGCGCATCGGCGATATCTCGACCACCGATGGCCGCGATGCGGTCGCCGACCTGATGGCGTTCATGGTCGCGCAGAACGGCGTGATCGCGCTGTATCAGGGCGCCGCCGAGACCGGACCGCGCGCGCTCGGTCATCGCTCGATCCTCGCCAACCCCTGCAATCCCGAGGCGCGGGAGCGGCTCAACGAACGCGTCAAATACCGCGAGGCGATCCGCCCCCTGGCGCCAATGGCGACGCTCGAAGCTGCCCGGCAATATTTCGAGCTGCTGCCGGGCGCTTCCGACGCCGACTACAACGCCTACAATTACATGGTGCTGACGGCACAATCGAAGCCGGGCGCCCGCGACAAAATCCCGGCGGTGATTCATGCCGACGGCACCGGCCGGATTCAGATCGTCGATGCGGATAACGATCCCCTCACCTACGCCTATCTGAAGGCGCTTGGCCGTCATATCGGCGTCGAGATATCGGTCAACACATCCTTCAATGTCGCAGGGCCAATCGCCCAGACCCCGCAGCAGGCCATCGATACGCTGCGCCGCTCCAAGGGCCTCGATGCGGTGGTGCTGGTCGCCGACGACGGGACCGTGCATGCGGCCTGGCATGGCGGCGAACGCGACAGCGGAAGATTTTCCGGCTGGTTCAGGCAATGGAACGCGCGCCGGTAAGGTTGACCGGTTAGCTTAACGAGCGACGGCAATTGCGCGGCGCGCGCTGCGGGCTATCGTGAAGCAGCCGGATGATTGGACCGGCCCCCTGTGAACAGCGCCGTCGCGCAATCATCTTCAACCCGGCGGCCGCGTTGGATCGTGAGCGCGCCATGCATGCCGAAAGCCAATCGGAAAGCCAAGAGCGACTGCGAATATTGAGCCTCAGTCCGAAGCCCGCCTGGGCCGAAGTCTGGCACTTGCGGAAAATTCTCATTCCGCGGCGATCCATCACCGGTCGATTGCTGACCGGCCAGGTCTGGCGGCGTCATGACGGCAGGCGCTGGATCTACAAGAAATTCACCGAGTACAACGGCTAGCGCCGAACCACGGCCGGCCGTCGAAACAACTCCAGCACGCGGCCGTCGATCAGCAACAGCGCACTGCCGATCACCAGCGCGCCGGCGATCTCGCGCAGTGAAATCTGCTCACCCAGCACGAGATGGCCGAGCACGATGGCGGTGACCGGAATTAGCAGCGTCACCAGCATGACATTGGTGGCGCCGGAGCGGCGCAGAATCTGGAAGAACATGATATAGGCCAGCGCCGTCGATAGCGCCGCCAGACCGATCACCGCGAGCCACGTCGTGACGCCAGGCATCGGCAATTGCCAGGGGCGCTCGACGAAGCCGGCCACAAAAATCATCATGACGCTCGAAGCCAGCAACTGGAACGTCGCCGTTCCCAGCGGCGGCGAGTCGGGCAGCAGCCGCCGCGCCAGCAGCGCCGCCAGGCCATAACTGAACGCGCCTGCGAGGCAGAGCAGGATGCCGATGCCCTGCCCGCTCCAAAATCCCTCGCCGCCAAAATTCCAGCCGCGCAAGATCACGACGCCGATCAGCCCGGTGATGACGCCCGCGATCCGCCGCGCCTGCAACTTCTCCTCACCGGCCGCCGCCATCACTACGACGGTGAACAGCGGTGTGGTGGCGTTGAGGATCGAGGCGAGCCCGCTCGGGATCGTCATCTGTCCCGCCACGATCAACGAGAACGGCAAGACGTTGTTGAACAGCCCGATCGCGAAAAACGGCTTCCAGCCCGAAATCCCTTTGGGAAACTGAACCCGGCAGACCCACAGCAGCGGCAGCAGGATGATCGCGGCCAGCGCGACGCGCAGCAGCACCAATGTCAGCGGCGGCAATTCGCGCAACGCCACGCCGTTGAAGAAAAACGAGCCGCCCCACAGCACCGAAAGCAGGCCGAGCAGCGACCAGTCGCGGGCGTCGATGCGGTTGTCGTGGGCGGTCATTGCGGCTCATATCTGCGTTTGACGCAGATCTATCCGGACGAGCGCCCCCTTCCCACCCGATTCCCGAACGGGCCTATTTCGGCCGCGATATGATTTCGATCATCCTGCCTTCGTCGTCGTCAGGCATTTCAGCCTTCGCCCGCGCATAGGCTTCGACCGCGGCGCGGCTGACCAGCGGCGTGCCGGCCAGCAGGCCTTCGGCCAATTTCACCGCATAGGCCGCGTCCTTGTGGCGGAGCGCCGTCGTGAACGATACGCCGGAGAAATCGCGCGCCACCATGCGCTTCGAATGGCGGATCACCTGCGGGCTCGCCACCGCGCCGGTCGCCAGCGCTTCCACCACGAGATCCATATCGAGCCCGGCTTGCTCGGCCATCGCAACGCCCTCGGCGAGGCTGGCAATCTGCACGGCCCCCATCAGATTGTTGATCAGCTTGAAGACGGTACCGGTGCCGACGGCGCCGAAATACCTGACGACGTTGCCGATCGGCGCGAGATAGGGTTTTGCGCGATCGAGATCGGCGGGCTCTGCGCCGACCAGCAAGGTCAGCTTGCCGGCGGCCGCCGCTTCCGGCAGGCCGGTGACGGGGCAGTCGATATAGACAAAACCGCGACCGCGCAGATCGCGCGCCATGTCGAGCGCGTGCTGGTGCGACACGGTCGAACATTCGATCGCGAGCGCGCCCGGCTTCATCTTGATGGCGGCGCCATCCTTGCCGAGCCACACCGCGCGGGACGCGTCATCATCGGCGACCATGGTGACGACGGCGTCGGCGCCGTCGGCGGCATCCGCCGGCGAAGCCGCCCAGCGCGCGCCGCGCGCGATCAGGTCCTCGGCTTTGGCCTTGCTGCGATTCCAGACCGCCACGCCAAAGCCGGCATCGAGATAGCGGGCCGCCATGCCATGGCCCATACGGCCAAGGCCGATGAAAGCGACTGTCGTCATGGGCTAATCCACATCCTCGACCGAGCCGGGCGTGGTGCCGAATGCACGCTGCGCCAGCGTTGCGGCCATGAATTCATCGAGATCGCCGTCGAGCACGCCTGACGTGTCCGAGGTCTGCACGCCGGTGCGGAGATCCTTGACCATCTGGTAGGGCTGCAGCACGTAGGAGCGGATCTGGTGGCCCCAGCCGATATCGGTCTTGGCGGCCTGATCGGCGGCGGCCTGCTCCTCGCGCTTCTTCAGTTCGATTTCATAGAGTCGCGCGCGCAGCATGTCCCAGGCCTGCGCGCGATTCTTGTGCTGCGAACGGCCGGCCTGACAGACCACCGCGACGCCGGTCGGAATGTGCGTCAGGCGCACCGCGGACTCGGTCTTGTTGACGTGCTGACCACCGGCGCCGCCCGAGCGCATGGTGTCGGTGCGCACGTCGGACTCGGCGATGTCGATCTTGATGCTGTTATCGACCACGGGAAAGATCGCGACCGACGAGAATGACGTGTGCCGGCGCGCGTTGGAATCGTAGGGCGATATCCGCACCAGGCGGTGCACGCCGGCCTCGGTCTTGAGCCAGCCATAGGCGTTGTGGCCGGAGATCTGGATGGTGGCGGATTTGATGCCGGCTTCTTCGCCCTGGGTTTCTTCCAGATATTCGACCTTGAAGCCGTGCTTCTCGGCCCAGCGCGTATACATGCGCAGCAGCATCTCGGCCCAGTCCTGGCTTTCGGTGCCGCCGGCGCCGGCATGGACTTCCAGATAGGAATCGAACCGGTCGGCCTCGCCTGACAGCAGCGCTTCCAACTCGCGGCGGGCGACTTCCTTTTTCAGGGCTTTGAGCGCGTTCTCGGCTTCGGTGACGACGCCGGCATCGTTCTCGGCTTCGCCAAGTTCGATCATCTCGACATTGTCGCTGAGTTCGCGCTCGACCTTGCCGATGCCGGCAAGCGCATCCTCCAGCGAGGTGCGCTCCTGCATCAGTTTCTGGGCCTTCTGCGGATCGTTCCAGAGATTGGGATCTTCGGCGAGCTTGTTCAGCTCGGCGAGCCGCGCCGTGGACTGTTCGACGTCAAAGATGCCTCCTCAGCAGCCCGACTGACTGCTTGATCTCTTCAACGAGGCGTTCGACTTCAGCGCGCATGGGTGTCTCTGATCTGCGGTGCAAACCGTCAATGACGGGTGTTGCGAGGGATGTAGCGGCGTCCGCCACAAAGCGCAATCCGCCTGGGTCTGGTCCCAGGCGGTTTCTTCGCCCAGCGAAACTAGTACAGCCCGCCCGGCCGCATGATATTGCCGGCGTCAGGCTGCTGATATCCCTGCGGATATCCGCCTTGCTGATAGCCCTGCTGATACCCTTGCGGGGTGCGCCCATCCGCATCCGCCACGCCAATGACGGAGTAATTGTCCGGCGGTGCGGTGCCCGGCTTGAAGGCTTCCAGGATGGTCCGGCCACCCTCGCC
The DNA here is from genome assembly GCA_017305715.1 of Hyphomicrobiales bacterium. Taxonomy (GTDB): domain Bacteria; phylum Pseudomonadota; class Alphaproteobacteria; order Rhizobiales; family Xanthobacteraceae; genus Bradyrhizobium. The sequence goes on from JAFKKG010000009.1 coordinate 354,607, forward strand.
GGGACCGGCGCGCATGCCGCTCTTGGCATCGACACGGACCAGCTTGATTCCGGCGGGCACCTTGAACGGGATCGCGGCCTTGTCGGCCAGCGCGAGCTTGAGGAAGTCGCGGGCAATCGGCGCGGCCAGCGCGCCGCCGGTCGCCTTGCCGCCGAGCGTACGCGGCTTGTCATAGCCGAGATAGATGCCGACCACGAGATCCGGCGAGAAGCCGATGAACCAGGCATCCTTGGCGTCGTTCGTGGTTCCGGTCTTGCCGGCGATCGGCTTGCCGACTTCCTTGACGACGGTCGCGGTGCCGGCCTGCACGACATATTCCATCATCGAGGTGATCTGATACGCCGTCATCGGATCGAGCACCTGCTCGCGGCGATCGACCAGTTGCGGCTCGGGCTGGTTCTTCCAGCCGCCGGGCGCGTCGCAACCGCGGCACTCGCGCGCGTCATGCTTGAAGATGGTGTGGCCGTAACGGTCCTGGATGCGATCGATCAGGGTCGGCTTCACGCGACGGCCGCCATTGGCGAACATCGAATAGGCCGTGACCATGCGCATGACCGTGGTTTCACCGGCGCCGAGCGAATAGGACAGGAAGTTCGGCAGTTCGTCGTAGACCCCGAAGCGCCGCGCATATTCGCCGATCAGCGGCATGCCGATGTCCTGCGCCAGCCGCACCGTCACCGTGTTGAGCGATTGCCGCAGCGCGTTGCGCAGCGTCACCGCGCCCTGGTATTTGCCGGACGAGTAGTTTTCCGGACGCCAGACGCCGGCACCCTGCCCCTGATCGATTTCGATCGGCGCGTCGATCACGACCGTCGACGGCGTATAGCCGTTGTCCATCGCCGCCGAATAGACCAGCGGCTTGAACGAGGAGCCCGGCTGCCGATAGGCCTGCGTCGCACGGTTGAACTGGCTCTGGTCGAACGAGAAGCCGCCGACCATCGCGAGCACGCGGCCGGTCCACGGGTCCATCGCCACCATCGCGCCCGACACCTCAGGCAATTGACGCAGCCGGTACTGGCCCTCGACGGGTTTGCTGTCCTTGTCAAACAGCGGGTCGGCATAGATCACGTCGCCGGGCGCCAGCACCTGCGCGACCGATGTCGGCGTACGGCCCTTGCTCGGGCCTGACGCCGCCTTCGCCCATCTCACGCCTTCCAGCGTGATCAGGCCGGTTTGCCGCTGCTTGGAGACCGCACCGCCGAGTTCGCGGCCCGGCTGGAAACCGATCCGCGCCGACTGCTCGCTGGTCTCCAGCACCACGGCCATCCGCCACGGCGCGATATCGCCCAGCGATTTCGTGTCGGCGAGCTTGACGCCCCAATCGCCGGTGATGTCGAGCTTGCCGACGGGTCCCCGCCAGCCTTGCGCCTCGTCATACCTGACGAGACCGGCCACCATGGTCTTGCGCGCCATCACCTGCATCTTCGGATCGAGCGTGGCGCGGACCGAGAGGCCGCCTTCATAAAGTTTCTTTTCGCCGTAGCGTTCGAAGATGTCGCGGCGGACCTCCTCGGCGAAATACTCGCCGGCGAAGATGTGCGCCCCGGTGCCGCGGCTGGTGACGTTGAGCCCGTCCTTGCGCGCCTTGTCGCCGTCGGCCTGCTTGATCCAGCCGTTTTCCACCAGGCGATCGATCACGTAATTGCGCCGCTCGATCGCGCGGTCACGATTCTTCACCGGATGCAGGGATGACGGAGCTTTGGGCAGCGCTGCCAGATAGGAGGCTTCCGCAATCGTGAGTTCGTTCACCGATTTGTCGAAATAGACCAGCGATGCGGCCGCGATGCCGTAAGCGCCGAGGCCCAGATAGATCTCGTTGAGATAGAGTTCGAGAATGCGATCCTTCGAATAGGCGCGCTCAATGCGCATCGCCAGCAGGGCTTCCTTGATCTTGCGGGCGAAGGAGACCTCGTTGGTCAGCAGGAAGTTCTTGGCGACCTGCTGGGTGATCGTCGAAGCGCCCTGCGGACGGCGGTTGGAACCTAAATTCTGGGCGTACAGCACGCCGGCACGCGCCATGCCGGTGAAGTCGATGCCGCCATGTTCGTAGAAATTCTTGTCTTCGGCGGCGAGGAACGCGTTGATCACGAGCTTCGGAACCGCCTGGATCGGCAGATAGAGCCGGCGCTCCTTGGAATATTCGCCGAGCAGCGCGCCGTCGGAGGCGTGCACGCGCGTCATCACGGGCGGTTCATAATCCTGAAGCTGCGAATAGTCCGGCAAGTCTTTGGAAAAATGCCAGATCGCGCCGGCGACGGCGGCGACGCCGACCAGGAACACCACAGTCCCCGCAGCAAACAAGAAACCCAAAAACCGCACCAGCAAGCGCATGATCGAAGTTCCGTTCCAACCCTTGCGCCGCACTTTCGGCGCCCGCCTTGCCAATCCAAGCGAAAAATTCGAGCTCTTTAAGCCCCCACCCAACGGGACCGCCGTTGTGCGGACGAATAATGTAGGGGCCGGCGGACAATATTGGCCGATTCCGAAGACCCTGCGGTCGTTTTCTATACCGTTGCCGCTGTGGCCAAACTAGGGCTTCCGCCACCGGGCTGCGTGCATTTCGTGTGCAGTTTCATGTGGCTGTTCATTTGTCCGCTCCCGCGGTCGCCAGCCTCTTGGCAAAAAAAGCATCGATTGCCTGGGTCATTGAAGCGACCGTCTTGTTCCGCCAGTTTTCCGACACCAGGAGCTGGAGGTCGCCCTTGTTAGAGACATAGCCGAGTTCGACCAGCACCGAGGGCACATCGGGCGCCTTCAGCACCCGGAAGCCGGCGGATTTCAGCGGGTGCTTGTGCATCCGCACCGTGGTCTTCATCTCGGCCATCAACAGGCGGGCAAACCGGTTTGAAAACGTTTTGGTTTCCCGCTGCGCCAGATCAATCAGGATGTCGGCGACTTCGGTTGGCTCATCCGTCAGATTGACACCACCGATCGCGTCCGACTTGTTCTCGGCCTCCGCCAGCCGCTCGGCCTCGGCGTCGGAAGCCTTGTCGGACAGCGTGTAGATGGTGGCGCCCTGGGCGTCACCCTCCCGCTTCGGCAGCGCGTCGGCATGGATCGAGACGAACAGCGCAGCCGACAGGGTGCGCGCGACCTTCACCCGATCGTTCAACGGGATGAACGTGTCGTCGGTCCGGGTCATGACGACGCGGTATTTGCCTGATTTCTCGATGCGATCGCGCAGCGCCAGGCCGAATCCCAGCACCAGATTCTTTTCCATTTCGCCGTGGGCCTGGGTGCCGTTGTCGATGCCGCCATGGCCGGGATCGATCACGATCAGGGGGCGCGTATCCGGCGCCTGCGTCGGCTTGGCCGACGCCTCGACCGGTCCAACGGCAGCATTGGCGTCCGCGATCGCGGGACGCAGTTCGGGGCGATTCTCCGGCGCCAGCAACTGCACGAAGGCGGTCCGGTCCACCTCTTCCAGTTCAAGCACCAGCCGGGGCGGCTGACCGTTCGCCGCCTCCAGCACATAGGATTTGGCGACCTTGGCCGGCCCGGTCAGGTCGAACACGATTCGCGAACCGCCGGGCATCACGAGGCCATAGCGGAATGCCTTGACCAGCCCGCGTCCCGCCGTCCCGGTGCCGGCAGCCAGCTTGAAGCTGACCTGGGGAATATCGACCACCACCCGATAGGGGTCGGCCAGCGCAAAGGCGCGAAACTGGATCGGCCTGTCGAGGTCGAGGATGAACCGGGTCTGCTTGCCGTCGCCAGCCAGGCGGGCATCGGAGGCGACCGGAAAATTCGGCGCGGCGACCGTGCCTACAATGGAAAGGTCAGGCGTGGCAGGAGCGGACGTCGCCGGACTGGACGCAACTGGATTCGCCGTCACCGGATTGGAAATGGCCGGGTTACGCGCGGGCGTCTCCGCGACGCTCGGCACGATGGTTCTGGCGCACAGCAATGCTGCGGCGCACAATAGCCCACATCCCAGCAAAACACGGTGATTTGCGCGGTTCGCCAACGATTCGATGCCTCCGAGCGAGCCTTCATTACCGGATTAAAACCACAGGGTTAATCGAAGCTTAAGGACTCGAAGGCAAAAAGGGCCGAGTGTTGCCGTGCTGCGACGCTCCCCTGATGCTTCCCTTGCACCGGGCCGGCAATCCACGTATGTACCAAGTGCTGACGGCTAATACTCCCGGTTGTGTCGCGTTCAGCCTCCCGGTGCAGCGCCGGAACCTTCCAAATCGAAGGGACCTGCGTCTTTCCCGATCCCTCCCCAGCCAGCGCTGCGCGCGGCTGACACGGAGAGGCGGTTTCGAGCCCGAGCGGCGTGCGGTCCCAGGTATTGCAAGGTACTATCTTGCTCCAGGGATGGTTTAAGACACGACAGAACCGATTATCCGGACCCCAAACGGTCCGATATGCGATGGCCGGCGAGCGCGAATGCGCCGCGCCGGGCCTTCAGCGATAGACACGGCGGTCAATTTTGCCGCCAACATGTTCAGACGGGCCGACGCTTGATGCGCCAGACTGTGTTGCCGACCAAGATCCACGGAATGATCGCGCCGACGCGAAGCGAAAGCTCCGCGCGTCGTTTCGCTCCGGTGGGTTCCCGTTCGGCGCGGCGCCAAGGTTTGCGTTTTGGCCTTCCCCTCACCCCCGAATCAGGTGGACCGTCGCGTCACCGGGCCGCGCAATATGCGCGCGCCTTGCACCGCGCCCGCCGCCGTCAAGAGCCCCAAAATGCCCAACAAGATGTTGATCGATGCCACCCACCCGGAAGAGACCCGGGTCGTTGTGGTCCGCGGCAATCGCGTCGAAGAATTTGATTTCGAGACCGCCCAGCGCAAACAGCTACGCGGCAATATCTACCTCGCCAAGGTCACGCGCGTAGAGCCGTCACTGCAGGCGGCCTTCATCGAATATGGCGGCAACCGCCACGGCTTCCTCGCCTTCAGCGAAATCCATCCCGACTATTACCAAATCCCGGTTGCCGACCGTCAGGCGCTGATCGAGGCCGACGAGCGTGCCCATCGCGAGGCCGAGGAAGAGAACGAGAACCGCTCCTCCAACCGCCACCGCGGCCGGTCGCGCCACCGCAACGCCCGCCGCCGCGGCCATGGCGAACGGGTCCAGAGCGACGTCGTCGAGAATGCCGCGATCGATCCCGCGCACGCCGCCCAACCCTATGAAGGCGAGGCGCAACGCCTGCATGAAGGCGTGCACCCCGACGAAACCCACGCCCACGAGGCAGTTCATCACGATCATGAACATGGTCTCGAACACGGCCATGAGGCGCATGATCATGATCATGATCATGTCCATGACCATGAACACGCGCCTGACCATTCCCATGACCACGATCACGAGCCGCATCATGACCACGGTCATCCCCATGACCACGGTCATTCCCATGAGCATGATCACCACCATGCCGATCACGGCCATGATCACGCCCCGACCGAAGCGGCGGCCGTGCCGCAGCCGGCGGACGCCGCACCGACCGAGGCCGTCGCGCCTGCTCCGGAAGCACCGGAAAGCCACGCCGAGCACGCGCACGACGTGCGGCACGATGAGGAACACGCGCTCGAAAACGCCGCCCATGCCGATGATGCCCACCGGGCCGAGCACGCCGGTGAAGAATACGCCGCCGCCCCTACCCAAGACCGCGGCCCGGCGCCGGAAGGCGACGAGCACGATGATGATGACGACGATGGCGACGATGCCGAAGAGGAAGTCGTTGAATCCGTCGGCGGCGACGACGTGCTGGAGGAAGTGCCCGAGCGCGCCTTCCGTCCGCGCCGCCAGTACAAGATCCAGGAAGTCATCAAGCGCCGCCAGGTCATGCTGGTCCAGGTCGTCAAGGAAGAGCGCGGCAACAAGGGCGCGGCGCTGACCACCTATCTGTCGCTGGCCGGCCGCTATGCCGTGCTGATGCCCAACACCGCGCGCGGCGGCGGCATCAGCCGCAAGATCACCTCTGCCCAGGACCGTTCGCGGCTCAAGGAAGTGGTGCAGGATCTCGACGTGCCGGAGGGCATGGGCATCATCCTGCGCACCGCCGGCGCCTCGCGCACCAAGCCCGAAATCAAGCGCGACTTCGAATATCTGATCCGCATGTGGGAAACCGTGCGCGACATGACGCTGAAGTCGCAGGCTCCGACGCTGGTCTACGAGGAAGGCTCGCTGATCAAGCGTTCGCTGCGCGACCTCTACAACAAGGAAATCGACGAGATTCAGGTCGCCGGTCAGGCCGGCTATGACGAAGCCCGCGACTTCATGAAGATGCTGATGCCCTCGAATGTGCGGGCGGTCCGGCAGTATCGCGACGGCCAGCCGCTGTTCTCGCGGATGGGTGTCGAAAGCCAGCTCGACGCGATGTTCTCGCCGACGGTGCAACTGCGCTCCGGCGGCTACATCGTGATCAACCAGACCGAAGCTCTGGTCTCGATCGACGTCAACTCCGGACGTTCGACCCGCGAGCACCATATCGAGGACACCGCGCTCAAGACCAATCTCGAGGCGGCCGAGGAAGTCGCGCGGCAGCTCCGCCTGCGCGATCTCGCCGGCCTGATCGTGATCGACTTCATCGACATGGACGAGAAGCGCAACAACCGCGCGGTCGAACGCAAGCTTTCGGACTGCCTGCGACAGGACCGCGCCCGTATCCAGGTCGGCCGCATCTCGCATTTCGGCCTGTTGGAAATGTCGCGCCAGCGCATCCGCGCCAGCGTGCTGGAGAGCTCGACCGAGCCCTGCCCGCATTGCGGCGGCAGTGGACATGTCCGCTCGGTGTCCTCGGTGGCGCTGCAATTGCTGCGCGGCATCGAAGAAATCCTGATGAAGGGCGCGACCCACAATCTGGTGGTGCGCACCCGCACCGACGTCGCGCTCTACGTCCTCAATCACAAGCGCGGCCATCTGCGCGATCTCGAAAACGCCTTCAAGGTCACGCTTGCGGTGGTCGCCGATGCCACCGTCGCCGGCCAGCAATCGTTCATTATCGATCGCGGCGAACAGGTCCACACGCTGGAAGCCGCCAAGGCGCTGCTCGCGGCGCAGGCCGCCGCCTCTCCGTCCCAGACCGAGGAGGTCTATGACGACGAAGAGCCCTTCGATATCGAAGGCGAGATCGAGACCGAGGAAACCGAAGGCCTGGCCGAGGAAGCCGCCGGCACCGAGGAAGCGGCCAGCGAGGGCGAAGGCGATGGCCACCGCCGCAAGCGGCGTCGCCGTCGGCGCGGCCGTGGCGAGCCGCGTGAAGGCGGCGCCCCGCGCGATGATCATGACGCCATGCGTGCGGCCCCCGAAGCCGTCGAGGGCGTGGTTGCCGACGATGGTGAAGGCGATGAAGACGAGGGCGACGAACAGCCCGGCGTTGCGCGCGCCGAACAGGACCCGAAAGGCGAGCGGCGCCCGCGGCGCCGCGGTCGTCGCGGCGGACGCCGCCGGCGCGGCAACGGCCCGGAAGATGGTCTCGCCGGTTCAATCGCGGACGAACTCGGGCCGACCCCGGCTCCGGAAGTAACCAGCGCCGTCGCCGATTTCGACGGCGGCTCGCATGAGCCCGCGCCGACATTGGTCGAACCCGAACCGGTCTCGCCGCCGCAACCGCAATGGCAGCCTGCGGAACATCAGGCTGCGCCGGTGACCGTCAGTAGCGCCCCCAGCGCAGAGGAAACCGCGCATGAGGCCGACCGGGCCGCCGCACGGCGGCGTTCGACCGTGCGCGAAAAAGTCTCGTTCATGACCAGCGCCCCATCCGAACCGGCGCCGGCCGTCAGCCACGCCGTACCCGAGGCGGTGACGCCTCCCGCTCCCGCACCCGTCGAACCGGCGCCTGTCGCCGCCAGCGAAGCTGCGCCGCGCAAGGCCGGCTGGTGGTCGCGGCGTTTCGGCAACGGCGAATAGAAGCGAACTGAATTCGACAAGAAAAAACCGCCCGGCAAAACCGGGCGGTTTTTTATTGCAGCAGCGCGATCTTCAACAGAGCGTTTTCCAGCGAAGTGGTCACCGCTTCGCGTCAAGAAAACGCGTCAAATCAAAGAACCTTGGAGCCCCGTTCCGATTCCATCGCAACGGGGATCCTACGATCGTCAGTTGGTGGTCAGGGCCGTCTCCATGTCGGCCGGGTCGATCTGCTTGTTGAGATTGGCGTGCAGCTTGTCCCTGTCGAGTTCGCCCTCCCACCATGACACGACCACGCAGGCGACACCGTTGCCGCAAAGATTGGTCAGCGCGCGGCATTCGCTCATGAACTTGTCGATCCCAAGCACGATCGCCATGCCCGGCACCAGCCGCGGATCGACCACAGCCAGGGTCGCCGCCAGCGTGATGAAGCCCGCGCCGGTGATGCCCGAGGCGCCCTTCGAGGTCAGCATCGCCACCAGAAGGATGGTGATCTGCTGGCCCATCGTGAGATCGAAACCGAGCGCCTGCGCGATGAACAGGGTTGCCAGCGTCATATAGATATTGGTGCCGTCGAGATTGAATGAATATCCGGTCGGCACCACGAGGCCGACGACCGACTTGGAACAGCCCAGCCGCTCGAGCTTTTCCATCAGGGATGGCAGCGCGCTTTCCGAAGATGACGTGCCGAGCACGATCAGCAATTCGTCCTTGATGTAGGCCAGGAATTTGAAGATCGAGAATCCGACGATTTTCGCGATGATGCCGAGCACGACCAGCACGAACAGCGCTGCCGTGACATAGAAGGTCGCGATCAGGCCGACCAGATTGAGGATGGCGCCGGTGCCGAACTTGCCGATGGTGTAGGCCATGGCGCCGAACGCCCCGATCGGCGCCGCCCGCATCACGATCGAGATCACGCCGAAAACCGCATGCGCCGCATCGTCGATGAAGGATCGGATGGTGTGCGCGCGCTCGCCAAGTCCCATCAGCGCAAAGCCGAACAGGATCGAGAACAGCAGGACCTGGAGGATTTCGCCCTGCGCGAAGGCGCCGACGACGGTGTCGGGAATGATGTGCAGGAAGAAGTCGACGCTCTTCTGGGCCTCGGCCTGTTTGGCGAAGCCGGCCACCTTGCTGGCATCGGCCATCGCGCCGCCGAAGCCGGCGCCCGGCTTGGCGATGTTGCCGACCAGCAGACCGATCACCAGCGCGAAGGTCGAGACGACTTCGAAATAGACCAGCGCCTTGACGCCGATGCGGCCGACCTTCTTGGCGTCCTGAATATGCGATATGCCGGACACCACGGTGCAGAAGATGATCGGCGCGATCACCATCTTGATCAGCTTGATGAAGCCGTCGCCGAGCGCCTTGATCCAGTCGTTGGTCGCGAACGCCGGCCACAGCCAGCCGACCAGCGCACCGAGCACGATCGCGATCAGCACCTGAACGTAGAGTACCTTGTACCACGGCCTGGCCGCACGTGCCGGTGCTTCAACTGCAATCGTTGCCGCCATGACGCTCACTCCCCTCGACACCGCGCGGCGTTCTGCCGCACCTGATGCCCGCTAGCACAGCCAAATTATTTCGGCCAGCGGAAATCAGGGGATAGCTGCGATGTCCAGCGGTTTGGTCAGCGTCGGTCGAGCAAGCGCCGGAACGCCGGGACGAGCGTTGCGCCGAGCGCGTTCTTGACCAGCGACGCTGCGATGAAGGGCGCGACACCCACCAGCCAGGCCTTATCGACACCGAGTTTCATGCCAAATGCCAGCCAGCCAAATCCGGCGGCCAGAATGATCAGGTGTCCAAATCCCATCGCGATGAACAGCAGCGGCACCGACCGGTCCCAGCCACGCTCGCTCAACCATCCCGTGACCAAGGCCGCCGCGACGAAGCCGTAGAGATATCCGGCCGTCGGCCCGAGCAATGGGGCAAGACCGCCGACCGGGCTTGCGAAGACCGGCAATCCGAGCGCGCCTTCGGCGAGGTAGGCGACGATGGTCAGGCCGCCGAGGCGCCAGCCATAGGCCGCGCCGATCACCAGCACGACCAGCGTCTGCAGCGTCATCGGCACATAGGGCAACGGCAGATTGACCTTCGCCGACAAGGTCAGCAATGCGGTTCCGAGTGCCACCAGGATCACGCTGCGCAGGAGGCCCGAGCGATTGGTGGTGTGCGGCCACAGAACGGCTGCGAGCGGAAAATGCGGGACGGCGACGGGCTGAGAGGCGTTGGACAAGATGGTTCCCCGATTCAAGTGGCAGGCATGGAAAGAAATGGTGGTGAGTGAGTGAGGCCGCCTTATCCGAGCCAGCGCGCGATGCGCGCCACGGCTTCGCGCATCTCGTCGGCCGAGCGCGCGTAGGAGAAACGGACGAAGGCACGGCCATGGACCGGATCGAAATCGACACCGGGCGTCGCCGCGACATGGGCCTTTTCCAGCATCCGGCTGGCGAATTCGAAACTGTCGGACGTGAATGGCGAGACGTCGGCGTAAAGATAGAAGGCGCCGTCGGCCGGCAGGAACCGGGCCAGGCCGGCCTTCGGCAATCCGTCGATCAGGATGCGGCGGTTCTCCTGGTAGCCGTGCTTGATCGCTTCCATCTCGTCGCGGCCTTCGAAGGCGGCTTCGGCCGCGATCTGCGACAGCGTCGGCACCGAGATCGACAGGTTCTGCTGGAGCCGCTCGATCGGCCGCACCAGCGGTTCCGGCACCACCATCCAGCCGACCCGCCATCCGGTCATGCAGAAATATTTCGAGAACGAGTTGATCACCAGCGCCTGCGGCGACAGTTCGGCGGCGGACACCGCTGGAAACGCATAATCGAGGCCGTGATAGATCTCGTCGGAGATGAAGCGGATGCCGGCGCTCTCCGCCGCCGCCATCAGGCTGGTCAGCGCCTCGCGCGACATCATCGTCCCCGTCGGATTGGCGGGGCTGCCGACCAGCACGCCCTTCAACGGCGTCTTGCGGTGCGCCGCCAGCAGGGCTTCGCCGGTCAGCGCATGGCGCGTCTCGCTCGAAGTCTCGATCAGGACCGGCTCGCAGCCGAGCGCGGTGAGGATATGCCGGTACGGCGGATAGCCGGGCACGGTGACCGCAACGCGGTCGCCGGGTTCGAACATCGCAAGGAATGCCAGGATGAAGCCGCCCGACGAGCCGGTGGTGACCACGATCCGTTCGGGGTCGACCGCGCAGCCGTAAGTATCGCGGTAGTGCCGGGCGATGCGCCCGCGCAGCGAGGGGATGCCGAGCGCCGAGGTATAGTCGATGCGGCCGTCGCCGAGGGCTGCCCGCGCGGCGGCGAGCGCGGTCCGCGGGGCCGGTGCGGCGGGCTGGCCGACTTCCATGTGAATGACGTGGCCGCCGGCCGCCTCGATGCGGGCGGCTGCCGCCATCACGTCCATCACCATGAAAGGCGGAACATCGCTTCGTCCCGAGGCCGTCAGCAGGGTCTTCGCACGGTCGCCAAGTGTCGATTCGAGCATCGCTATCCGCTATTTGAATCCATGTGTCGATTTGCAAGGCCGATTTCGGGTTCCGGCACCGGTTACCGCCCCAGACTGGCCGTATTCGGTGGCTCCTTATAGCGTTTTCAGCCGACGTGAATACGCCTTCGCGTGGGGAAAATCGCGAAGAAATAAAGTGCCAAAACCAGAGACTGGCGCCCGGTTCTGATCTAATCAGGGCCGCCCGCCCTGACCGCCCGTTCCGCCGCCAACGCCCATAGATCGCTTCATGTTGCCCCGAATCGCCCTTCGCAAAACCACGCTGAAACTGACCGCCCTCACCACCGCGGTCGCGCTTGCCATTACGCCGACGCTGGCCGCCGCCCAGCAGAAGGGCCCCCCGACCCTGCGCGACACCGAATCGGAACAGTTGCTGCGCGATTACACCAGGCCGATCCTGCGCGCCGCCGGCATGGAGAAGCAGAACATCCAGATGGTCATCATCAACGAGAGCGTCTTCAACGCTTTCGTCGCCGACGGCCGCCGCATCTTCGTCAATTACGGCGCGATGATGCAGTCGGAGACGCCGAACCAGATCATCGGGGTGCTCGCACACGAGACCGGCCATCTGGCCGGCGGCCATCTCGCCAAACTTCGCGAACGGCTGGCAGAGGCGCAGACCCAGATGATCATCGCCATGCTGCTCGGCGCCGGCGCGGTGGTGGCGGGCTCGCGCAGCGGCAGCGGCAGCGGCCTGACCCAGGCGGGCGCCGCCGCGATGTCGGCACCCGGCGAGGTGATCAAGCGGACCCTGCTCTCCTATGTGCGGCAGCAGGAGGAAAACGCCGACAAGGCCGGGGTGAAATTCCTCAATGCCACCGGTCAATCCGCCAAGGGCATGTACGAGACCTTCAAGCGCTTCACCGATGAAAGCCTGTTCGCGGCGCGCGGCGCCGACCCTTACGTGCAGTCCCATCCGATGCCGGCCGAGCGCGTCCGCGCGCTGGAGGAACTGGCGCGCTCCAGCCCCTATTGGGACAAGAAGGACGACCCGGCCCTGCAACTGCGCCACGACATGGTGCGCGCAAAGATCTCCGCCTTCATGGAACGGCAGGACACCGTGTACCGGCGCTATCCGCTGGCGAACACCAGCCTGCCCGCCCGCTACGCGCATGCCATCACCACCTATCTGCACGGCGATCTGCGCAGCGCGCTGGCCCAGATCGACGGCCTGATCCAGCTGCAACCCGCCAATCCCTATTTCTACGAGGTACGCGGCCAGGCCCTGCTGGAGGGCGGCCGGCCACAGGAAGCCATCGCACCGCTGCGCAAGGCGGTGCAGCTCTCCAACGGCGCTCCGCTCATCGCGATGCTGCTTGGGCAGGCGCTGGTGGCGAGCAACAACAACGCCTACACCGACGAGGCGATCGCCATCCTGCGCTCGGCGACGGCGCGCGAGAGCGAGGCGCCGCTCGGCTACATGCAACTCGCCATGGCCTATGGCCGCAAGGGCGACTACGCGCAGGCCGATCTGGCGTCGGCGCAGGCCGCCTTCCTGCGCGGCGACAACAAGACCGCGCGCGATCTGGCCTCGCGGGCCAAGACCCGTTTCGCGATCGGGACACCGGGTTGGGTGAAAGCTGACGATATTGTGAGCGCCAAACCGCTTCCCGGCCAGAAAAGCAACTAGAATTGCAACCGCAAATAAACTGAATTGAACTAGAAACGAAGCCAGATACCGAACGTATTCCAAGAGTCGGCCTTCATGTGAACGGCCTGGGAACTCACCACCTGAGGATTTACCGATGCCTTCACTCCGTCAGCTTGCTTCCGCCCTGTTTGGGATCGTGCTCTGCGGCATATCGCTGCCGGCTTCCGCGCAGAGCTTCTCCGATGCCCAGCGCGGTGACATCGAGGCCATCGTCCGCAATTACCTGATCGCCCACCCCGAGGTGCTCGAAGAGGCCATGGCCGAACTGACCAAGCGCCAGTCCGCCGCCGAAGCCGAGAAGCATCAGGCCGGCATCGCCAAGCATGCCGACGAGATCTTCAACTCGCCGCGCAACGTGACGCTCGGCAACAAGGATGGCGACGTCACCTTCGTCGAGTTCTTCGACTACAATTGCGGTTACTGCAAACGCGCGATGCTCGACATGATGGAATTGATCAAGGGCGATCCCAAGCTGAAGGTCGTGCTCAAGGAATTCCCGGTGCTGAGCGCCGGCTCGGTCGAAGCCGCACAAGTCGGCGTCGCCGTGCGCATGCAGGATCCGACCGGCAAGAAATATCTCGACTTCCACCAGAAGCTGCTCGGCGGCCGCGGCGCCGCGGACAAGGCGCGCGCGCTGGCCGTCGCCAAGGAAGTCGGCCTCGACATGGCCAGGCTCGAAAAGGATCTGGCGAGCCCCGAGGTGCGCAACACGCTCGAGGAGAACATGAAGCTCGCCGAAGCGATGGGCATGAACGGCACCCCGAGCTATGTGATCGGCAAGCAGGTCGTGGTCGGCGCGGTCGGCGTCGAGAACCTCAAGGAAAAGATCGGCATCGCCCGCTGCGGCAAGGCGACCTGCTGATCCCGGCCAACGGCATCTGACCGGAAAATCCGGCTGCCTCGCAGCCGGATTTTTTATTGGCGGGCCGAAGCGGATGCGTCATGGAGCGCAACATGGGTGGTGTCGAGATCGTCCCTTGTGATCCTCGCTGACCGCTTACGTCCAGACCGCGATGCGGAAGGCCGTGACGTAGCGACAGCCTTCGGCCCGGTTTCAAATTCACCGCAGGTTCATCAAAGAAAACTGATGGAACCGCAAATTGTCAGGAACATCACACATCTCCTCCCGTTGTCGGTGCGGGCAATGCATCCATGTGAGGAGAAACGTATGACCAATCGCTTTTTGATTTCGGCGGCCGTGGCCGCGCTGATCGCCGGTAGCGGTTTTGCAAATGCGCAAGGCACCGGCAATCCGGGCATGAGCCGCGAGGCCCCGTCGGCGGGTTCGACGGCCCAGCCAAGCGCGCCGTCGTCCGACCGCGGCGGAGCCGCCTCGGGCACCATGCACCGCGACAACGGCAGCAATTCCAACATGAAGGGCGCCGAGTCCACCGACAGCAAGCGTCCGGATTCATCGGGCATGAAGGCGTCCGAGTCGAACGAGAAGATGCCGTCCAGCAAGAGCGCGCAGGACACCAAGCAAGACACCAAATCGCCCGCCGGTGAAAAGTCGAAGAGCATGAGTTCGGAGACCCAGACCAAGGGCGGCAAGGACATGAAGGCCGAGGGCCGCGACTCCAGGAGCGGCATGGACTCCAAGAGCGCCTCCGACAGCAAGGGCGCAGCCGACGGCAAGTCGCAGACCACGGGCAACGCCGCCACCTCGGCGACCGCGGCCCCGCCGGCCGAGAAGCGCAGCCAGATCGTCTCCGCCATCAAGACGGAGAAGATCGAGGAGACCACCAACGTCAACTTCAACATTGCGGTCGGCGCGGTGGTGCCTTCCACGGTGCGCTTCCACCCGCTGCCGTCCCGGATCGTCGAGATCTATCCGGAATGGCGCGGCTACGAAGTGATCCTGGTCAACGGCCGCTATGTCATCGTGCGTCCGCGGACGCATGAGATCGTCTACATCATCGAGGGCTAACGGCTTCGCTGATCTGCCAAGCAACCCCCGCCGAAATGCCGGCGGGGGTTTTCGCTTGGGCGGCTTCGCCGGACGCGCGGGTGTGACGTAAGCTCAATCTGCTCCCGCAGATTGAGCCAACGGCATCATGCGGATGGCGGGCTTCTTTCCCTCGGTGCCAACGCAGGTCAATTTCGAACTGGCCTACGCGCCGGTGAACGGTCAGTGGCGGCTGTTCGGCCTTTCGGTCAACCTCGGTTCCTCCGCCCCCGTGCCTCCGCCGGCGCCGCCACCCCGTGCAGCCCCGGCCCCATCGGCGAAAAGCGGTGGACCCGCAGCGGCACCGAAAGCCGCGCCGCCCAGGTAGCGCACGTCGGTCCCGCCCGACCGGGGGAAAAGCCCTGAGCGGGCATTCCCCGAGGTTTTGCATACCGGGTTGGTTAACGTGCAGAATCAGTAGGTTCCATAAGCCTTTTTTCAAACTGGATGAGGCGTTCTGGGCCCTGCGCCGGACGCCAGAAGGCTTCCCCTTGGCCCCGTTGTTACCTATAACCCCGCGACCACCCCGCCCCTTTTGCTGGAATCCGGATGGCCCAGGCCACAACTCCGACAATCCTTGTGCTCAACGGCCCGAACCTCAATCTGTTGGGGACTCGGGAGCCGGAGACCTATGGCCATGCCACGCTCGCCGACGTCGAAAAACTGTGCGCGGACACGGCGGCGCAATTCGGCCTGACGGCCGATTGCCGGCAGTCCAACCGCGAAGGCGAGCTGATCGATTTCATCCACGAGGCCCGCGCGAAGGAAATGGCAGGCATCATCATCAATGCCGGCGGCTATTCCCACACCTCGATCGCGCTGCATGACGCGCTGGTCGGGGTCAAGATTCCGACCGTGGAAGTGCACATCAGCAATATTCACGCCCGCGAGAGTTTTCGGCATCAATCGTTCACGGCCAAAGCCGCCTTCGCTTCCCTGTGCGGCTTCGGCATCGACGGCTACCGGCTCGCGATCAACGGCCTCGCCGCCAAAATCGGCGCCAAGGCCAAATCCTGACAACAAAAGCCTGACGCCTCAGCCGTCATCACCCAGAGCATTTCGGACCCCGCATATGGCGAGCAAGCCTGACACCAAATCAGCCGCAAATTCCAAGAGCGACGACAGTGCGCTGATCCGCGAACTGGCGTTGCTGCTGGACGAGACCAGCCTCACTGAAATCGAGATCGAGCGCGCCGGCCTGCGGGTGCGCGTGGCGCGCAACATCAGCATCGCGGCCGCCATGCCGGCGAGCTACCAGCCGGCCCCGCCGGCCCACACCGCACCGGCCGCGAATGTGACGCCGGCGGCCGTTGCCGATCTCGCCAAACATCCCGGTGCCGTCCCCTCGCCGATGGTCGGCACCGCCTATTTGGCATCGGAGCCCGGCGCCAAGCCCTTCATCGAAGTCGGCACCAAGGTGTCGGCCGGACAGACTCTGTTGATCATCGAAGCGATGAAGACGATGAACCAGATTCCGTCGCCGCGCGCCGGCACCGTGACACAGATTCTCGTCGAGGATGGCCAGCCGGTCGAATTCGGCGAGCCGCTGGCGATCATTGAATAGAAATCGGCAAATTCAGGCGCAGCGATGTTCGACAAGATCCTGATAGCCAACCGCGGTGAGATCGCGCTGCGCGTGCTGCGTGCGTGCAAGGAGCTCGGCATCTCCACCGTTGCCGTTCACTCCACTGCCGACGCCGACGCGATGCATGTGCGCCTTGCCGACGAGAGCGTCTGCATCGGGCCGCCGCCGTCCAAGGACAGCTATCTCAACATTCCCTCGCTGCTCGCGGCCTGCGAGATCACCGGCGCCGATGCCGTGCATCCCGGCTACGGCTTCCTGTCCGAGAACGCCCGCTTCGCCGAAATCCTCGCCGAGCACAATCTGCATTTCATCGGCCCGAAGGCCGAGCACATCCGCCTGATGGGCGACAAAATCGAAGCCAAGAAGACCGCCAAGAAGCTCGGCATCCCCGTGGTGCCCGGCTCCGATGGCGCGGTCGGGCCCGAAGACGACGCGATGGCGATCGGCAAGGCAATCGGCTTCCCGGTGCTGGTGAAGGCGGCCGCCGGCGGCGGCGGGCGCGGCATGAAGGTCGCGCACACGGCCGATGAATTGTTGATGGCGCTGTCGACCGCCTCCAACGAAGCCAAATCCGCCTTCGGCGACGCTTCCGTCTATCTCGAGAAATACCTGACCAAGCCGCGCCACATCGAAATCCAGGTCCTGGGCGACGGCCGCGGCGGCGCCATCCATCTCGGCGAGCGCGATTGCTCGCTGCAGCGGCGCCACCAGAAGGTCTGGGAAGAAGGCCCCTCGCCGGTGCTCGCTGCCGCTGCCCGCGCCAAGATCGGCGCGACCTGCGCCAAGGCGATGCAGGACATGAAATATCTCGGTGTCGGCACCATCGAGTTTCTGTACGAGGACGGCGAGTTCTATTTCATCGAAATGAACACCCGCATCCAGGTCGAGCACCCCGTCACCGAGATGATCACCGATATCGATCTCGTGCTGGAGCAGATCCGCATCGCCGCCGGCGGCGACCTGCCGGCGACGCAGGACGAGATCGCCATCATCGGCCATGCCATCGAGTGCCGCATCAACGCGGAAAATCCGCAGACGTTTCGCCCCTCGCCCGGCAAGATCACGCAATTCCATCCGCCCGGCGGCCTCGGGGTGCGGATCGATTCGGCCGTCTATCAGGGCTATGTGATTCCGCCTTATTACGATTCGCTGGTCGGCAAACTGATCGTCCATGGCAAGACCCGCGGCGAATGCCTGATGCGGCTGCGCCGCGCGCTGGACGAGATGGTGGTCGAAGGTATCGAGACCACGCTGCCGCTGTTCCGCGCGCTCGTGCGGGAGCCCGGCATTATCGACGGCGACTACCATATCCACTGGCTCGAGCAGTACCTTGCCGGCCAGGCGGCGGAGACCAGGTCCTCCTGAAAAGGCCCCGGTGGCCTGCGGAACCAATGGTCCAGACCGGCGTTAGGCAGCATTGGGGGCTCTTTCTTTCAGGGGCGGCTTGTTTCCTTTGGTTCATGAAGCGAGATCATTGTGACGGCTGACGCCCAGCGTCGCCGCGCTCTGGGGCAAATCCTGCTGCTTGCGGCGGGGTTTCTGGTGCTGGTCGCGATCAGCGCGAGTTCCGTTGTGCTGGTCAACAAGGCCAGGGATGCCAGCAGCCTGGTGGTCCACACTGTCGAGGTCGAGAGCCAGATATCCAATTTGCTGCTCGAAATCCGCCGCGCCGAAAGCGCCACCCGCGCTTATCTGCTCACCTCGGCGCCGCAATTTCTGACCGAGTATCAAGCCGCGGCGGCCAACATCGTTCCCGCAGCCGACCAGCTGGCCAAAGCCACCAGCGACAACCCGGTCCAGGTTGAAAACTATGCCAGGCTGCGCAAGGCGATCGATCAACGCCTGAGCGAATTTTCGCGTGGCATCGATCGCATCAGGGACAATGACGTCGCCACCAGCGTCACCGTGTTGCGCAACGGCACCTCTACCGAAGCGGTGCAGGCGATCGCCGATGCCGGACGCGCCATGCGCGCCGAAGAGGATCGATTGTTTGCGATGCGCACCGCAGCTGCCGACCGGGCGCAGGTCCTCGCCTCCTCCGTAACCATCGCAGGCTCGGGGCTCGTGATTGCGCTTGCCGGCCTATCGATCTTCCTGGTGCGCCGCTCCGCCCGCGCCCGCGATCACGCCGAGACCCAATTGCGCGACAACAACGTCAATCTCGAAGCCACGGTCGACGAGCGCACCGCCGATCTGCGCGAAGCCAATGACGAAATCCAGCGCTTCGCCTATATCGTCAGCCACGATCTGCGCTCGCCGCTGGTGAACATCATGGGCTTCACCAGCGAGCTCGAGGAATTGCGCGGCGACATCTTCAGGCGGATCGCGTCACTGGCGCGCGCGCAATCGGCGGCCCCGGTGACGGCCGACAATGCCACCGATACCGCCGAGCCCGCGCTGGAAGGTCCCGACAAGCAGCTCTCGGAAGATTTCACCGAGGCGCTGGGCTTCATCAAATCGTCGATCGGCAAGATGGACCGCCTGATTTCGGCGATCCTTAACCTCACCCGCGAGGGGCGCCGAGAGTTCGAGCCGGTGCGGATCGACACAAGCGAGCTGATCGAAGGTATCGTTGCCACCATGGCGCATCAGGCACTGGAAGCGCAGGCCCAGATCCGGATCGAGCCGCTGCCTGCCATCGTCAGCGACCGCCTTGCGCTGGAGCAGATTTTCTCAAATCTGATCGACAATGCGCTGAAATATCTCAAGGAGGGGGTTCCCGGCGACATCCGGGTTCGCGGCCGTACCAAACTCGGTTTTGCCATCTTCGAGATAAGCGACAATGGCCGCGGCATCGATCCCAAGGACCATCAGCGTATTTTCGACCTGTTCCGCCGCGCCGGAACCCAGGACAAGCCCGGGCAAGGCATTGGTCTTGCCCACGTCCGCGCGCTGGTCCGGCGGCTGGGCGGAACCATGTCGGTCGCCTCGGAACTTCACCACGGCAGCACATTCACGATTACACTGCCGATCAATTGGAACGTCAATAACCGGAACCGAGAAGCATGAGTAATCCAGTTACTATCATCATGATCGAGGACGACGAGGGCCATGCCCGACTGATCGAGCGGAACATCCGCCGTTCCGGCGTCAACAATGAGATCATTCCGTTCACCAACGGTACAGCCGCGCTGAAATACCTGTTCGGCCAGGATGGGACGGGACTGGACCATAAGGGGAACGCGCTGTTGATCCTGCTCGATCTCAACCTGCCCGATACGTCGGGCATCGATATCCTCAAGCAGGTCAAGGAAAACAAATACCTGAAGGCAACCCCGGTCGTGGTTCTGACCACAACAGACGATTCCCATGAAATAAAGCGCTGCTACGAACTCGGTTGCAACGTGTACATCACCAAGCCGGTGAATTACGAAAGCTTCGCCAACGCCATTCGCCAGCTCGGCCTGTTCTTCTCCGTCATCCAGGTACCACCAGCCGCCACATGACCCCTGCGACGCCGACCCTGCTCTATATCGACGACGACGCCGCGTTGGCGCGGTTGGTTGACCGCGGCCTGACGCGGCTCGGCTTCAAGGTCGTGCACGCCGCCGACGGTCAATCGGGCCTCGATCGGCTGGCGCAGGGCGGCATCGACGCCATCGCGCTCGATCAGCACATGCCCGGCCTCGACGGCCTTGAAACACTGGAGCGGATTTCGGCGATCCCGGGCGCACCACCGGTGGTGTTCGTCACCGCATCGCAGGATTCGGCGATCGCTGTCACCGCGCTGAAGGCGGGTGCGGCCGATTATCTGGTCAAGGATGTCCAGGGCGATTTCATCCCCCTGCTCCAGGTCGCCGTGACCGGCGCATTGCGCCAGGCCGCCCTGCAAAAAGCCCGCGATGAGGCCGAGGCCGAAGTGCACGCCTCCCGCGACCGCTACGCCGCGCTGGCCGCCGAGCGTGAGGTGTTGCTGCGCGAAGTCAACCATCGCGTGGGCAACTCCCTGCAGATCATCGCATCGCTGCTGCATTTGCAGGCCAATTCGGCTGTTCAGGACGACGTCAAGGCCGCGCTCACCAACGCGATGGGGCGTGTCGCCGCGGTTGCCCAGGTGCATCGCCGGCTCTACACCTCGCATGATCTGAAAAGCGTGCTGCTGAACCAGTATCTCGAGGCGCTGCTGGAGGATCTGCGGCGCTCCGCCGAGGGCAACAAGATGTCGCGCCTCACGCTGACGGCCGAGCCGATCGAGATCGATCCGGACCGCGCCGTCGCCATCGGCATCATCGTCAACGAGTTGGTGATGAATGCCGTGAAATACGCCTACCCCGATGGATCCGGTCCCATTCACGTCGAGCTGAACGCGACGGGCGATGATGTCGTGCTGGCGATCGCCGATGACGGCGTCGGCCTCAACGTCAAGGCCGATCCGCGTTCCACCGGCATGGGCCAGCGCATCGTATCCGCGATGGCGTCAAAACTTGAAGCCGACGTCGCGCGCGACCCCGCCCATGCCGGGACAAGGATCGTGCTGCGCTTCCGCCGCGTCAGTGCCCCGGCGCCGAAGTCCGCGAACGCCGCGGCGGCCGGCTAGAGCACGATCCGGAAAAGTGTGGGGCGGTTTTCCGAAAAGATCATGCTCAAACAAAGAGCTAAAGCGCGATGACGATTCAACCCAATCTCATCGCGCTTTAGGCCCCCTAGCTAGTTCGGCGCAAGTCCGGCCTCGCGGATGATTGCCGTGTTGTCTTCGTATTCCTTCTTCTGGAAGCGCGCAAACGCCTCCGGGCTCTCGGAGCCCTTGGGCACCAGCCCCTCCTTGCCGAGCGCCTGATGCAACGACTTGTCCGCAACCACCGTCTGGATCGCCGCGTGGAGCTTTGCAACGATGTCTGCCGGCGTCTTCGCCGGCGCGAAGAGGCCAAACCAGGAAATCGAATCCATGCCGGTGAGGCCAACCTCCGCGGCTCCCGGAATATTCGGCATCACGGATGAGCGCTCGGCGCTCGTTGTACACAGCGCTACGAGCGCACCTGACTCGACATGTGGCAGGATCGTTGGCGGTGTTCCGATGATCATCGGAATGTTGCCGCCCAACACGGCGGTTACGGTTTCGGCGCCGCCCTTGAACGGAACATTGACCAGCTTGATTCCGGCGATTTTGGAAATTTGAACGGCGGGTATCTGGAATCCGACGTTGGATGTACCGTAGAATACGCCATTGGGGTCGGCTTTTGCCTTCGCGACGAATTCTGCCCAGTTCTTCACGCCATATCCTGCCGATATGGCGACGAGACTCGAACTCGTTGTAACCTGCGAGATCGGTACAAGCGCCGTCAGCGGATCGTACGACAGTCTCAGCATCGCCGGCGCGATCACCTGGGAGACGTTCGAGCCGAGATAAAGCGTATGCCCGTCTGGCTCAGCGCGCACCGTCTGGACAGCCGCCAGTGTCGAGGATGCGCCGGCAACATTCTCGATCACGTTCTTGGCGCCCAGGACCGCATCGAGGCGGAAAGCAAATTGGCGCATCGTCAAATCGGCAGAGCCGCCCGGCGGAAAACCGACGAGGTATCGGATGAGCTTGGTCGGGTACTGCTGCGCGCGGGAGGCGGCAGGCCATAGGGCGGCTGCAGCGGCAGAAATCGAACCATGCAGGAAGCGGCGTCGGTTCATTGTTATCCTCCAGCAAACATGCCGAGACCCCGGGGCGGTCACGCGACCCATTGCAGCCACGGCAGCACGATCAAGAGCAGTCCAGCAAAATAGACCAGCCCGAAGATCAGACCGAACTTCCAGAAATCACCTTTCCCGATGTAGCCGCTGCCGTAATACATCGGCGCCGGTCCGGTGGCATAGGGCGAGATCACGCCCATGATGCCCAGCGAATAGACGCACAGCAGCGTCAGCGTCGGGACCGACAATCCCGGGATGCTGGTGCCGACGGCGAGCACGACAGGCAGCACCGCCGCTGCATGCGAGGTGATGCTGGAAAAGAAATAGTGCACCCAGAAGAAGAACGTGACCAGCAGGATCATTCCCATCAGCGGGCTGACGCTGGCGAGCGGTTTTGCGTACCCTTCCGCCACCCATTTGATGAAGCCGATCTCATTGAGACCCGCCGACAATGTGAGCAGCGAGGTGAAATAGAAAAACACCTCCCACGCGCTCTTCTCGCGAACGATGTCCTCGAACTCGATCACGCCAGTCAGCAGCATCAGGGAGATCACGACGAAGACCACCATGGTCGGGTTGATGAAATTGGACCCGAGCCATGGCAGGCTGATGGTGGGATTGGAGCCGCAGATCCACAGGAACATCGCCAGCAGCACCAAGGCGGCCATGATCCACTCGCTGCGCGACGGCGGGCCCATGGCAGCGATTTCGCCTGCGCTCCAGGCGACGATTTCGGGGCTTTCCTTCACTTCGGGCCGGCACACGGCATAACTCAGGAGCGGCACCAGCAGCAGCAACAGGATTCCGAGCGGCGCAAAGCCGACGAACCATTGCGACCAGCCGACGTCGACATTGACGATCTTCTTGGCGATGGACAGCGCCGCTGCGTTCGGCGCCAGCGCGGTCAGGAACAGCGAACTGGTGACGCCGGTCGTCGCAAACGCGGTCCACATCACATAGGTGCCGATCTTGCCGGCGGTGGGCCCGGGTTCGGAGCCATAGATGCGCGGGATGTTGCTGACGATCGGATAGATGGTGCCGCCGCTGCGCGCGGTATTGGATGGCGTCGCCGGTGCGAGCACCAGGTCGGAAAACGCCACCGCATAGCCGAGGCCGATGGTGCGGCGGCCGAGGCTGCGGACCAGCATCAAGGCGAGCCGCCGGCCAAGGCCACTCTTGCGGTAACCGATCGAGAACACGAAGGCCCCGACGATCAGCCATACGGTAGACTCGGCGAACCCGCCCAGCATCCAGCGCAGCGCCTTGTTGGGGTCATGTTCGACATAGCCGGAGAGG
Organism: Hyphomicrobiales bacterium; assembly: GCA_017305715.1. GTDB lineage: Bacteria > Pseudomonadota > Alphaproteobacteria > Rhizobiales > Xanthobacteraceae > Bradyrhizobium. The sequence goes on from JAFKKG010000009.1 coordinate 378,070, forward strand.
CCCGCGACCGTCAGGCCGATCAGGCCGACCGCGCCGACCGGCATCGATTCCAGGATCAGACCGGTGATGACGGCCGCGAAGATCGCAAAATAGTGCCATTGATTGGCGGTGAGCCCGGCCGGAACCGGCACCAGATAGATCGCGAGCCAGACCGCCAGCGGCGCGATGGTCTTCCAGGTGATTTTCACGCGTTCCCCTTTGTTTCCCCCAACGGTCTCTTTTCGCGTCCCGGCACCCGGGGCCGCGCTGCCGTTTTTTCAAGACGTAGCATAGGGCATCGGCGTACTGCTATCCTCCCTGCATGACATCGCGCGACTCCGCCGCTTCCGAAATCACGCCCGAGGTGCTGCTGCGCGCCTATGCCTGCGGCATCTTCCCGATGGCCGAGAGCGCCGACGATCCGACGCTGTTCTGGGTCGAGCCGGAAATGCGCGGGGTGATTCCGTTCGACGGCTTCCGGATCGCCTCGCGGCTCGCGCGCACGGTGCGCTCCGATGCCTTTACCGTCACCGTCGACACCGCCTTCAAGGCGGTTATTGCAGGTTGCGCCGCGCCGCAGCAGGGGCGCGACGACACCTGGATCAACAAGCGGATCCGCGATCTCTATCTCGGGCTGCACCAGATCGGCCACTGCCACAGCGTCGAGGTCTGGCAGGACGACAATCTGGTCGGCGGCCTCTACGGCGTCAGCCTCGGCCGCGCCTTCTTCGGCGAAAGCATGTTCCACACCGCCCGCGACGCCTCGAAGGTGGCGCTGGTGCATCTGGTGGCGCGGCTGATCGAAGGCGGTTTTGAACTGCTCGACACCCAGTATGTGACGGAGCATTTGAAGAGCTTCGGCGCGGTCGAAATTTCCAGGCGCCGCTACCGCACGCTGCTGGATCGTGCGATCGCGGGCGAGCCGGCCAATTTCCTGAAATTGCCGTTCGATCGCCCGGTCAGCGGCGCCGACGCGCTGGCGATTGTCGCAAAACGCGGCTGAAAACCCCTCCTGCTTTCGATTGTGACATCCGTCACAGTCCGCCCCCGCGACCTCTCGTATCCCTGTTCATGGCCGGCGGAAATGCTTCGGCCTCCGCTAACGACAGGGATCGTTCCGATGAGCACCGCGCTCGAACCGACACTGACGGCCGAGGACATCGAAGCATTCGTCGCAGCCCGCCTCGCCGAGCAGGCCGTGGCCGACGCGCCGGCGCCCGCTTTCACCATGCCGCCGCAATTGCCGCTGGCGCTGCCGCCGCAGTTGCCAAAGCAGCCGGCGCAGAACTTCATCGCGCGGCATTGGCGCGGCGAACTCTCGCTGCCGCGCGCCTTCTGGATCAATTACATGCTGCTCGGCATCGCCGTCGGCCTTGTGGTTGGCGCGCTGGCCGTGGCGATCAATCTTCACGGCGTCGATCAGCCGGTGCGCTGGCTGATCTCGCTCAGCCTGACCTGGACCGCGATCACCCTGTTCACGACCTGGGCTGCGATCGGTGTCTGGCGGGCCGCTACGGCCTACCGCCGCGCCGGCAAACGCTTCTGGGGCGTTGCCGCCAAGGTGACGATCGCGCTCGGAATGATCCACCTCGGTTACAGCGTCCTGTTCGTCGCGATCCCGCAAGGCGCCGGCATCTACGAGATCGTGACCGGCGATACGGGCCTCGGAACGCACCAGTTCAAGGTCTTGAACAACGGCACCATGCTGGACTTCTCCGGCGGCATCTCGTTCGGCACGGCAAAGGAGTTCGAGACGATGCTGAAGGCGATGGACAATGTGCGCACCGTGCGGCTGAATTCGAACGGCGGACGCATCGCGGAAGCGCAGAAGATCTCCGACCTGATCCACGCGCGGGGCCTGTCGACCTACGTTACCCAGCACTGCGTCTCGGCCTGCACCGTCATATTCCTCGGCGGCAAACAGCGTTATCTGAACGCGGGCGCCAAGCTCGGCTTTCACCAGCCCTACTTTCGCGGCATGACCGCAGTCGAACAGCGCGCCTCGATCGCCCGCGAGCAGGCGCGACTTGAAAAGTTCGGCCTCAGCAAGACCTTCGCAGAGCGCGCCAACGCCGCCAGCCCCTTGGGCATGTGGTATCCCGAACCGGGCGAACTGCTGCGCGAGCGCGTGGTCACCTCGATCTATACGCCGCAGCCGCCGAAACCGCCGAAGCCGGTGGCGGCCGCTGCGCCGACACCAGCCGCCCCTGTCACCCCTGCCGTACCCGCGCTGCCCGCGACGCGGACCTCGTATCAGGGCGCTCCACAATAGCGCGCGCGGCCACTTCCGCGCGCCCCATCAGTGAGCCTGGATGCTGAGCGGGCCTAGTTTCCGAACAATCCGCCGAACAACCCGCCGGGCCGCTGCTGCGGCGGAGGTGGCGGCTGTTGCTGGAATTGCGGCTGCGGCGGCAGGCCCGACGGCGGCGGACGCGGCGCGGCCTGCTTCGGCGCCGGCGGACGCTTGGCGACGGGAGGCGGTGGCGGCGGCTTTGGCGGTTCGGGCTGCGCGCTGACGATGGTCTGGTCCGGGCCTTTGCAGTCGGTCAGCCAGATATCGTAGACCGGGTGCTCGACGCCGTGCAGGCCGGGGCTTGCGGCGTACATCCAGCCCGAGAAGATCCGCTTCACCTCGCCCTGCAGCGTGATCTCGTCGACCTCGACAAAGGCGTCGGTGTTGGCGGCTTCCGTGGCCGGGCGGGTGTAGCAGGCCGATGTCTTCACGCGCAGCGCGCCGAACTGGACGGTCTCGCCGATATCCTCGTCGAAATTGATGATACGTCCGGTGATCTTGTCGAGGCCCGAAAAGCTCGCCTTCTTGTTGGTCACCTTCGATGCCGGCGGCTCGGACACCACCTCGTCGCCCGGCTGCAGGCTGGCGGAGGCCGGCGGCACCGGTCCCTTGGGCTGGCGCTGTCCCGGAGCCGGACTGCCCGGCGGCGCGTTGGCAACGCCCGGCCCACCCGGCTGCGGCGGCGCTACCGCGATACCCGGCTGGGTATTCTGCGGAACCACGGTGGAGCCCGGCGGCGGTGCCAGCGGCTGAGTCTGCACGCTGCCGGGGGCCGGCACGCCCTGCCCCGGCGGCAGACGGTTTGGCGTCGGCAGCAGGCGGCCGCGCGGCAATTCCGGCACTTCCTCGTCGTCGTCGGGCGGCTGCTGTTGCTGATTTCCACGCGGGATCGCGCCCGGCGGCCGCAGCGGCGGATCGGAAAAAATATTGCCGATCTGCGCGCGCGCGGGCGGCGCAAGCGAGATTGTCGAGGCGGCCAGCAGGGCCGCAAAACCAGTCAGGGCAATGGTTCGAAACATCTCGCGGCTTTAAAAGGCGAATCGGGCTCGCGACATAGTACAGACTAATCCGCCGCTCGCGTGTCCTCCGGTTAACACGGCGAATACGGCGGGGAAAGGGCGGTTTCCCGCGCTTTCCGTTCCACTGGTCAGTCCCCGCCACACGTGGAATAGTCTTGACGTACCCGCCCTCGCCCGGCCCATCCGTGGCGAAAACCATCAAAATCCGGGACAACCGGAGCCGTTGGAGGAAATCCCAGCCATGACCGATCGAATTCGCCTGGACGGCCGGGTCGCCGTCGTCACCGGCGCGGCCGGCGTCATCGGAACCGCTGCTATTAAGCTGCTGGCCGAGCGCGGCGCGCGCATTGTCGCGGTCGACCGCAGGCAGGCCGATCTGGCCGCCGCCATCAAGGAACTGCCGGCCTCCGCCGAGGCGCTGGCGATTGCCGCCGATGTCACCAGCGAGGACGAGGTCGCCGACTATGTCCGCACCGCCGTCGACCGGTTCGGCACCATCGACGCCTTCTACAACAACGCCGGCATCGAGGGCGACATCAAGCCGATCCCGCAATATTCGCTGGAGAGTTTTCGAAAGGTGCTCGACGTCAACGTGGTCGGTGTCTTCCTCGGCATGAAGCATGTGCTGCCGGTGATGCTCAAACAGAACAAGGGCAGCATCATCAACACCGCCTCGATCGCCGGGCTGATGGGCTCGCCCCATATCGCCGTCTACAGCGCCAGCAAGCACGCCGTCATCGGGCTCACCAAGAGCGCGGCCTGGGAATGCACCGGCACCGGCGTGCGCGTCAATTGCGTCTGCCCCGGCCTGATCGACAGCCGCATGCTGTCGACGATCTTCCAGGGCCGCAATGGCGGCAACGCCCCGATGCCGATCGAAAAGATGGTAGACCGGATTCCGGCCCGCCGGCTGGGCCAGGCCTCCGAAGTCGCCTCCATCGTGGCGTTCCTCGCCTCCGACGAGGCGAGCTACGTCTCCGGCTCCGCCTACACCGTCGATGGCGGCCGCACGGCCGCGTAAGGAATTGTCATTCCGGGGCGCGCAAGCGAACCCGGAATCTCGAGATTTCGGGTTCGATGCTTCGCATCGCCCCGGAATGACAGTGCAAAATAACAGAGGTCTTCGCCATGCCCGTTGTTCTCGATCCCGACGCCGCCGCCGTCTACAAGGCTTTTCAGGAAGCCGGCCGCCCGCCCTATGAGTCGGGCACGGCGGCCCAGGCCCGCGCGATGTATCTGGCCGCCCGTGCCGTTTCCAATCCGGAGCCACCGGAGCTGGAATCGGCAAAGCCGCTGTCGATCCCCGCCCCGCATGGCGCGATCCCGGCCCGCATCTACACGCCGAAGACACTGCGCAAAAACAATGGCCTCGCGCCCTGCCTCGTATTCTACCATGGCGGCGGCTGGGTGATCGGCGACCTCGACTCCCACGATGTCGTCTGCCGCAAGCTCGCGCATGAGGGCGAATTGATCGTGATCTCGATCGACTACCGCCTCGCCCCCGAACACAAATTCCCCGCCGCCGTCGACGACGCCATGTCGGCCGTCAAATGGATCGCATCGAACGCCAAAGAACTCGGCATCGATGCATCGCGCCTCGTGGTCGGCGGCGATTCGGCCGGCGGCAATCTTGCGGCCGTCACAGCCCTCGCCGCGCGCGACGGCGACGGCCCCAAGCTCGCCGGCCAGGTGCTGATCTATCCCGCCACCGATTTCAGCTGGTCGCATCCCTCGCACAGCGAGCCCGAGACCAGCATCCTCCTGACGCATTCCGTGATCCGATGGTTCGGCAACCACTATCTCGGCGATGCCGACATCAATGACTGGCGCGCCTCGCCCGCGCGCGCCAAAACATTGGCCGGTCTGCCGCCGGCCTATCTGCTGACCGCCGGCGCCGATCCCCTGCGCGACGAAGGCGACGAATACGCCGCGCGATTGAAGGAAGCCGGCGTTCCCGTCACCTACAAGCACTTTCCCGGCCAATTCCACGGCTTCTTCACCATGGGAAAGTTGCTGCAACAGGCCAATGTTGCGGCAACTGACATTGCGACCTGGCTGAAGTCGCTGAATTGACCTGCAACAATGCTGATCTTTGGGATACCCGTCGACTTCATCCTGTTCGCGCTCACACTGCTTGGCGTCGCGCTGTTTCACCACCACACACTGCCGGTCGCGCTGGCCGGGCTGTCGGCGATCATCCTCTACAAGCTGACCTTCACGGGATTCAAATATGGCGCCGGCCTTGGCGGCTTCGGCCACCACATGGCCCATGAATGGGTCACGCTCGCCAATCTGTTCCTGCTGCTGACGGGATTTGCACTGCTGTCGCGGCACTTCGAGGAGAGCCGGATTCCCCAGGAGATGCCGGCGCTGCTGCCGGACGACTGGAAGGGCGGCGTCATCCTTCTGGTGCTGGTGTTTTTGCTCTCGAGCTTCCTCGACAATATCGCCGCGGCCCTGATCGGCGGCACCGTGGCGCGCAGCGTCTTCCGGGGCAAGGTCCATATCGGCTATCTCGCGGCCATTGTCGCCGCCTCGAATGCCGGAGGCGCCGGCAGCGTCGTCGGCGACACCACGACCACCATGATGTGGATCGCCGGCGTCAGCCCGCTCGCCGTCGTCGCGGCTTACATCGCCGCTGTGGTTGCGATGCTGATCTTCGCGGTACCCGCATCGGTGCAGCAGCAACGCTATTCGCCGATCGTCAAGAATCCGCCGAGCGGACTGAAGATCGACTCTACCCGCGTGTTCATCGTCGCGGCCATTCTGGTGGCTGCACTGGCCGCCAACATCACCGCCAATCTGAAATTCCCGGCCCTGCTCGACACCGTCCCCGTGCTCGGCATCGCGGTCTGGGCCGTGATCCTGCTGACCGCAAGCTTACGCAAGCCGGACTGGTCGGTGATGCCCGAAACGTTCAGGGGCACCATCTTCCTGCTGGCGCTGGTGACGGCGGCGTCGATGATGCCGGTTGAAAAGCTTCCCGCCGCCTCATGGCCGACAGCGCTCGGCCTCGGCTTCGTCTCCGCGGTGTTCGACAACATCCCGCTCACCGCGCTGGCGCTGAAGCAAGGCGGCTATGATTGGGGCTATCTCGCTTATGCCGTCGGTTTCGGCGGATCGATGATCTGGTTCGGCTCCTCGGCCGGCGTCGCGTTGTCGAACATGTATCCGGAAGCCAAATCGGTCGGACGATGGATCAGCCAGGGCTGGCCGATCGCGGTCGCCTATGTCGCCGGATTTTTCGTCATGCTTGCCGTGCTCGGCTGGCATCCCGACGCGCCACGTTGATCGGAACGGGCGAACGCCGCCGGGAGGTCACTCCGGCGGCGTCCCATTTCAATTCGCAAAGTCAGTCGGCTTAGCGGCCACCGCCGCCACCGCCGCCACCACCTCCACCGCCACCACCGGCAGTCAGCATGCTGTTGCTGTAGCGGGGATCGAGGTTTTTCATGTATTGCGGACTGATATCAGTGCTACGCGCACCGGGTGTCCGCCTCCCCCGCCCGGGGTCCTGGGCGGTGTAATCGCCTGCGCAGCCCCACGGCACGCACGAATGGTCGGGGTGGAAAAAGAACGCGTTGGCGCTGTTCGTTCCGATCGCACCCATCGCCAGCAGCGAAAGGGAGGCGGCAGCGAATAGTTTCGATTTGATCGACATCTGCATCTCCATGGTTCGGTTTCTGCGAAACCGTCATGGCTCGCATGCAACTTCGACGGCGCGAGATGGCAGCCGGTTCGGTGAAGGCCCCCTGAAAAATTGCCGCATGCCGGCAATGAACCTGACGTCGCGCTGCCGCGACGTCGACAGCCCTGCCGCCGTGGCCCGATCACCCGGCCCGCGCGGCGCGGCGCAGCGATTGCGGCGGCTGACCGAAGGCGCGGATGAAGGCGCGGCGCATCCGCTCGGGATCGCGGAAGCCGGTGGTTTCGGCGACGCGTTCGATCGCCTCGCTGGAGGATTGCACACGCTGCCGGGCCACTTCGATCCGCAAGCGCTCGACCGCCTTTGACGGCGTGGTGCCGGTTTCGGCGATGAAGGCGCGGGTGAAATGCCGCGAACTCATCCCGGCGTGCTCGGCCAGGTCCTCCACCGTGAGCGGCGCATCGAGATGTTCGCGCGCCCACGCCAGCAGCGGACCAAAGCGGCCGGTCGGCGCCTTCAATTCCAGCAGCGACGAGAATTGCGACTGGCCGCCGCTGCGGCGGTGGTACAATACGAGCTGCTTGGCGGTGCGCTGCGCGACCTCGTCGCCATAATCCTCGACCACCATCGCGAGCGCGAGATCGATGCCCGCGCTGATTCCGGCCGAGGTCCAGATATTGCCGTCGCGCGCGTAGATGCGATCGGCTTCGAGCTTCACCTTCGGATAGGCCGAGACGAAATGGCGCGTGCGCTGCCAATGCGTGGTGGCGCGGCGGCCGTCGAGCAGGCCGGCCTCGGCGAGCACGTAGGCCCCGGAGCAAACGCTGGCGACGCGAACGCCGCGTTTGGCCAGGGCGCGCACGAAGGCCAGGGTCTTCGGGCAGGTCGCCGCCGTTCGCACACCGTTGCCGCCCGCCACGATCAACGTCGTGATCGCGCTGGATGGTTTCAGGCCACGCGCCAGCATCTCGACACCCGACGAGCTGCGCACCGGGCCCGGCGTCGCCGCCAGGGTCTTGATCGCAGGGTCGTTGCCGGCGAAGCGGGCCGCGATCTCGAACACCGAGATCGGACCCGACGCATCGAGCAACTGGAAGTCCGGATAGATCAGCACACCGATCATTTGAGGCAATGTCCTTAAATGAGGGAATTATGGCATTTCGGACAAGAAGGCATCATGACAGGATAGATAAGTCAAGGCCGGGGTTGGGATGCCCGGACTTGATCCGGGCATCCATCGTGCTTCGCAACAGTCGCTGCGAAGCGGATGGATTGCCGGGTCCCTGGGCGGAGCGCAAGCGACGCCGTTCTTCAAACGGCTACGCCCGGCAAGGACAGGCGTGGCCAGAACTCGCAAACCTTAGGAGGTCGTCATGTCCGCGCCGCTTCAAATCGGTCTGGTGCTGTTTCCGAAGGTAACCCAGCTCGATTTCACCGGGCCCTTGCAGGTGTTCTCCAGCGTGCCCGGCGCACAGGTACATCTGATCTGGAAGCGCATCGAGCCGGTCTCGAGCGACTCCGTGATGATGCTGACGCCGACCATCGCCTTTGCGGATTGCCCCCAGCTCGACGTCATCTGCGTGCCGGGCGGGTTCGGCACCGACGACATGATCAACGACGAGGAGATGCTGGCGTTCCTGAAGCAGCAGGCCGAAGGAGCGAAGTTCGTCACCTCGGTCTGCACGGGATCGCTGGTGCTCGGCGCGGCCGGCCTGCTGAAAGGCTACCGCGCGGCGACGCACTGGACCGCGATGGATTTCCTCTCCGCGTTCGGCGCCACGCCAACCAGGACCCGCGTCTGCGTCGACCGCAACCGCGTCACCGGCGGCGGCGTCACCGCAGGGATCGACTTTGCGCTGACGCTGGTGTCGCTGCTGGTCGACCGGCGCACCGCGGAAGCAATCCAGCTCCGGCTCGAATACAACCCGGCGCCACCGTTCAATTCAGGCTCGCCCGATACCGCGCCGCCGGAAATCCTCGCACTGATGAAGGAGCGGATCGCACCGGCGCAAATCCGCCGCGGCGAAATGATCAATCGCGCCGCCGCACGGCTGGGGTAACGTCAAGCTGCACCTCGTCATTCCCGAGCAGCAGCCTGCGCCGGGCGCCTGCGTGCCACCGTGCCGATCCGATAGGCGCAACGACGGGCACCGGCAAGGATGTGTTCGGTGCGCTCGACAGTGACACCGGCCCCCAGCACCGCGCGGAAGATCGCCAGTTCCGAGCGACACAAACCCTGGCAAGCCGCCGCCGCTGCGCAAATCGGGCAGTGATTCTCGACGAAGAGAAAGCTTCCCTGCGCGTCGTCGGTGACATCAGCCATGTAGCCCTCGCGGCTTCGCATTTTCGCGAGCGCGATGAGCTTCTGACGCAGCGAACGCCGCGCTCCGACGCCGTTCAGGTAATCGGCCACGGTCGCGCGCGCGCGATGTTCGATCAGTTCCTCCAGCCCGCGATTTCCAAACACCTCGCGCATGGAACGGAGCAAATCGACCGTCAGATCGGCATGACGGTCGGGAAAGCGGGCGTGCCCCCGCTGCGCCAGCCGCCAGTATTTCCGTGGCCGCCCTCGCCCTTCGCGCTGATCCTCGCTCTCCACCAGACCCGCCGTTTCGAGCTTGACGAGATGCTGTCGTGCGCCGGCCGGAGTCATGCCAAGACGCGCGCCGACATCGGCGGCGGTCTGCGCGCCGCGGGTTTTCAGATCGAACAGGATACGCTCCTGGCTGCGGTCTTGGTCCTGAATCATGATGACTTTAATTTAGAAAGCAATTACTATCTAAACTAGTTTGGATTTCGTTCGCTGGCAAATCCGGCGGCGCCAGGGCGCTGTCCGGCGACATGCACGACGGTCCGCGGGAAGAAAACGCGTCAAACAAAAATCCTGAGCCCCGGCAGCGAGGAAACCGATATGCAGCAGGACCCGGCGCGCGCGGGGTGGCGATCGCTTCTCAAGCGGGAATGGATACCGACGCTCGCCGTCCTGCTCGGCGGCGTGCTGTTGCAATCGATGAACGTGCTCATGCTGACAACCGTGTTGCCGTCCATTGTCGGCGAACTCGGTGGCGTCGCCATGCTGAGTTGGCCGACGGCCGCGTTTCTCGCATCATCCATCGTCGCCACGAGCTGTGCCGGCCTGCTCGCGGGAGCGGTCGGCGCCAGGACGACCTACTGCCTGGGCGTAACGATATTCGGCCTCGGGGCGTTGCTCTGTTCGATGGCGACGACGATGGGCTGGATCGTCGCCGGCCGGCTGGTCCAGGGATTCGGCGGCGGCCTGGAGGCGGCCGCGGCCTATGTCGCGATACGGGCCACTTTCCCGGAGGCGGTGTGGTCGCGGACGATCGCACTGATGTCGACGAGTTGGAGCATGTCGGTGTTGCTCGGACCGCTGGTCGGCGGGATGTTCGCCCGTTTCGGCAACTGGCGCAGCGCGTTCGTCGCGACCGCGGTCGTCGCCGGCACATTGGCCGTGAGCGCCCTTGTCATTTTGCCGCCGGGCAAGACCGGACGCCAGGCCTCGGCAGCGGAGCTGCCCGCAGGACGGATCGCGCTGATCTGCATTGCCATCGCGGCCATGTCTTCAGCCTCGATCGTTGAATCGCCGTTTGCAAAATGCGCTCTGATCGCCTTCGCGGTCGGCGCCCTGGTGGCGATGTTGCGGATCGATCGGCTCGCCGCCGCGCCGCTGCTGCCGAGCGATGCGTTTTCGTTGCATACCCCGACCGGCATGGGGCTATGGCTGGCGCTGCTGCTCTGCATCACCTTCAGCCCGCTTCAGATCTACGTGCCGCTTTTCCTTCAGCATCTGCGGGGCCTGGATCCGCTGGCCGCCGGCTTCACGGTCGCAAGTGGTTCACTGGGATGGACGATCGCGTCCATCGCCACGGCCAACGCAACCCGGCAGTGGTCGGATCGGATGATGTCGGCCGGACCAGCCATCATGGGTATCAGCCTGATGGCTATCGCCTTGCTTCTCCCAAGCTCCGTACCGACTCTCGTGGTGGTCCCTGCCATTGTCGCGCTCGGGATCGGCATTGGCCAATGCTGGCCGTTTGTCGCGCATCGGATCATGAGCGGCGCCAAGGCGGAGGACGAGGTGGTTGCGGCCTCCGCGGTACCCACCGTCCAGCAAACCGGGTTCGCGCTCGGCGCAGCGCTTGCCGGCGTGGTCGCCAATGCCGGTGGCTTCTCCGCCGGAATTACCGATCAAGGCATCATGCAGGAGGCGTTCTGGGTGCCCGCGAGTTTCGTCGTCCCGGCCGCCCTCGCGTGCCTGGCGAGTTGGCGGCTGCTCCGCTTGCGGGAAGCCTGAGCCGGCTCAACGCCCATCGCAACAAGAAAAAGGCCGCCTGGTTGCCCAGACGGCCTTTCCTGTCCTACGGCGGCGCCACACTGTGACGGGCGATCTCAGAACCTCCGCACCGGGGGCCTATCTCCCAGCCGTATCCTGATCGGGTGCCGCTGCTCATCGGGGCAGTCGCGAACTGGAGCCCGAACCGTACGCGATGGTTTCCCATCTCCGTAAGATGGGTTCATTGAACGGCGAACGGTTAAAACGCGCAAGCAGCCGAAAACGGATGTCCCCGCTGATCCCGTTATTCACAGGCCCGCTTGCGACGCAGCAAACCGAACCAAACCTCAACTTTCTCGTCGCTTAGTCCAACCGGAGCACTTAGCGAATTTCGAGTTGCCAAGGACAATTTGACCCACGGCGCGGCGTACGCGCATGAATTCCGGCACTCCAAGACCAGCATGGAGTCTCTGCGTCCGTGCCTGCGGCCGCCGAACTACCTAGCGAAGACAATCACCGCTGATAACGTATCACCCACATTCCAAGGTTGCCGCTCCTAGGATACGATACGGTCCGAGGGAAATAGCTCGAAATGGACCAACAAACAAAGATCGGCATCGGCGCAGCGGCTGGGATTGCGCTAATGGCCCTTCTTGAGCCGCATTTTTTCGAATCGCATTTAGTTTTGACGATTCTTATTTATGTTTTGTTGATCTGCTTAACGGTTTGGGGCTTCTGGCCCGCTGGCGTCGCGGCCATTCGAATTGAGCGGGGGAAATTGAAGCGGATGTGGCCCCAATATTTGATGGTTGTCAGCGGAGTTCTGTTCTTTATGGGGCTTGTTGGATTCCTACAAATTAATGTTCGTCCACCCAAACTACATGGATCATCAGAGGCCGCTAGTTCGCCGCCCAATCGTCAGGAAAACGAGTCGCGCTCGACAGGACAAATTGAAACGGGGCGCCTTGTTTCTCAAGCTCAGTTCGCAAAGGTTTCAGAGCTAGAAAGCTTTCTTGGCGGCAAAGACGAAAATGGTCTGCGACAAGCCTTTGACATCCCAAATATCCTTCAGAAAAATATCAATACTCAGCTAGTACGAATAGGATTCATCAAAGCCGGAAAAGAAAGGCAATTTATCTATTCGAACTATAGTGACAACGGTAGTGTAATAGTGTGGGCGAAGGAGGGGCACTTCAGTGTTGGTCCATCCGGAGTTCATATTGACGCTGGCCCAAAAGACGTTTTGTTTCTTGTCACCACTTCAAGATTTCAGGAAGCTCAAGCTAAAATAGTCGCGTTTCTAAATTCCGCCCTCGTTCCAGATTCAGTAAAGCAACCTTTAAGCGCCTTTAATGACGTGGTGAACAAGATACCTGAACTAATGATGACGATCCTCGATAGCCGAATGCACCAGGACGAAAATTTCTTCATTTACAACATGGAAATGGGAACGCAATTTTATGGGGTCATTGTAAGCGAGTTTGCGACCAGGACTCCTCACCTCAAGCCAGCCGCGGATATCGTGCTCACCGCTATCTCCGCCAGTTGGAACATCAGTAAATGAGCTATCCCCCTTTCTCCACACTCGCTTGTGTCAGCCACCCGGAGCGGTTGCCACTTTGCTTCTACTATTTGCGCGGGCCGCGCAAATATGATGCCGAGGGGAAGGGTCGAAGAAGTTGCAGTACCGGTTGAGCAGCAAGAGTAGCTAAGGCACCAGCGGACGCAGGTTGCGATGAGTGACGACTTCCCAATTCATAGGACGCGCTCTGATCTTGAAAAATTGCTCGCCGATGGTGGCATGGAGGGCACTCGCCTCGAATTCAAGGCCTCCGCTGCTCTGACCCGAGACGGCAGACAAACCGACGAAATGTGCATTAACGTGTCGGCTATGGCTAATTCGGCCGGTGGGCAGATAATCTACGGCATTGATGAGGCCAAGAAATCACAGGGCCCAATACGCGTTGACGATGGCATATGCGATGTTTCCATTACGCGCGAATGGATCGGCCAGATACTGAATGCCCGCGTTCAACCTCGCATGAATGACGTTCGCATCGACGAGATTGACTTAGGTTCAGGAAAGCGAGGCTTCGCTATATCGGTAGCACCAACCAAGATAGGCCCACATCAAGCACCTGACAGCCGATATTATAAGCGCTTTGAACTGGAAGTGAGGCCGATGGCCGATTACGAGGTGCGCGATGTAATGTCCCGCACCACGGCTCCTTACCTCGAACCTGTATTGACCTTCGATGGTCGAGAAACAACCGCGTTGAACTTCGCTTCGAATCCGCAGGCATCTGATCCAATTGGCTTAAATGTCACCTTACATAACCTCGCTTCCGTCCAAGCAGAGTACACGGGCTTCGTCATTGGATTTGACATTTCTTTCTTGCCGACCATGCGGCCTCCCATGATGCCTATCGGCCGGTTTGCAGACCAGAATGGAAATACCCTCAACTGGTTTCAGAGGCGCATTAGCGTGCCGACAGATTTCCCCATTTTCAAGGAACTTCCGTTTGAAGCGTTGCCCCCCGACAACTACCTCGCCCTCCCCGAACATGCCCTAAAGATCAGAGGATTTCTTATTCGCGTCCGCGTTTACTCGCCTGGCTTCTCATGTGACCGCGCCTGGAGCATCCAAAACAGCGGATCCCGATTGAAGATTATCTCGCTTGATTAGATCACAAGCGAAAACGGTGCACGAGTCCCTGTCTTCACCGCGCGGTCGCCAAGCGTCTCGACCCCGCGCAATAAATTTGCCGGCCTGAAATGCCCGGGAAGTCACCTTGCTCAGTTCGATTAGTTTCCCGGCGTCCAGGCCTGGTAATCGCCGGTGGCCTTGGGACGGCGGCCGCTCGCCAGCGTCGAACCGGAAGGACGATAGGCCCCGGGCGTGCCGGTCAGGTTCGGCTGATGCGGCTTTTCCCACTCGCGCGGGATGTACTTCTCTTCGCTCGGGGCGACGTCGACGGTGTGGTGCAGCCAGCCGTGCCATGACGGCGGCACCCTGGTCGCTTCGGCGTAGCCGTTATAGACCACCCAGCGCCGCTGAAAGCCGAGCGTCGGATCGATCTTGCCGCCCTTGGTGCGATAATAGGTGTTGCCCTGCTCGTCCTGGCCGACCAATTCGCCAAAGCGCCACGTCCACAATTGCGTGCCGAAGGTCTGGCCGTTCCACCAGGTGAAGAATTTGACCAGAAACTGCTTCATGGGAGGGCTCGGCCGGTTCGAGAGGACGTGACGCCCTGATGCCATTGGCGGACCCGATTGTCCATATCCGATCACCAATGGCGGCCATGCCTGGCCGGGGCCGCATTTGCGCCGGTTTCCGGCGTCGAATTGTGGCCGAATCCCTGCGATCCGTTCATCCCGCGTACAGTTCCCAACTGGCAGGTTGGGGCCGCGCACGAACGGTGCGCGGGCTCGGGAACGGCCACCCTCTGAGGGGGTTAGGTCAGGTAATCCCGGAGATGGAGCCGACAATGATCAGTTTAAAAGTTTTGGCTAGAACCGTGGCGATCGCGGTGCTTGTTGTACGGGTGGTGTTGCCCGGTGCAAGCTTCGCGCAAGGTCAGGGCGCGGCGCGTGGCAGCGGTGGAGGCGGCGGCGGTGTCCGCGGCATAGGCGGCGGCGGTGGCGGCGGTGGTGTCCGTGGCATCGGTGGCGGCGGTGGTGCCCGCGGCGCAGGTGGTGGCGGTGGCTTCCGCGGCGGTGGAGGTGGCGGCGGCGTCCATATCGGCGGCGGCGGTTATCGCGGCGGATATGGCGGTGGCGGCTACTATCGTCATGGTGGCGGCGGTTTCATCCCGGGTGCGGTGGCGGGTGCCGTGATCGGCGGAGCCCTGGCGTCGCAGAGCTATGGCTATTACGGCGGTCCGGGCTATTACGCGCCCGGCTATTATGACGACGGCTACGCCGATGACGGCGTAGTGGCGGTGGACCCCGCCGGCGGCGACGATACCTACTGCAGGCAGCGGTACCGGTCCTACGATCCGGCATCGGGAACCTATCTCGGCAATGACGGTTTCCGGCACCCCTGCCCGTAACCGCATTGCGCAGACCTGAGATCAGAGCGGCGCATTCCGGTGCGCCGCTCTTCTCATGCCCGCAGCGCCACCGCGACGCCGCCGAGCGCAATCACCAGGGCCGCCACCTCGCGCCAGCCGAGCGGCTCGTGCAGCATCGCGGCAGCCGCGAGCACGCCGACCACCGGCACCAGCAAGGTGCCGATCGACGCGGTCGCCGCCGGCAGCCGCTCGAGCGCTGCGAACCAGCAGACGTAACACAGGCAAAACTGGATCGCGGTCATATAGGCCATCGACGCCCAGCCGGTCGATGACAGTGCTGCAATCTGCGGTTGTTCGACCGCGAACCCGATGATCGCGATCGGCAGGCAACCGAGACCGACCTGCCAGGCCGCCAGCGACAGCGGCGGCATGGCGAGCGGGAAGTGCTTGGTCAGCACGGTGCCGAGCGCGGTGCATACCGCGCCGGCCAGCGCACACAGAATGCCCGGCAGCTTCTCGACATTGGCGTTGAAGCCATTGCCGCCGATCAGCACCGCAATGCCGGCAAGCGCGACCGACAACGACAGCGCGCGCAGCAACGACAGCCGTTCGCCGAGCACCGGCCACGCCAGAAACGCCACCCAGACCGGAATCGATATGCCGAGCACCGCAGCTTCACTGGCGCTCAGCCACAGCAGCGCGAGCCCCATGAACGCAACCCAGCCGCCAAGCGACAATGTCGAAACCAGCAGCAGACGCAGCCGCATTCCCCTGGGCACACCGAGCGACTGCTGCTGGGCCAGTGCGATCAACGCCAGCGCCGCGGCGCCGACGATGCCGCACAGGCCGCGCGACGACAGCGGCGGCACCTCCGTCAGCAGATGTTTCATGATCGGGAAGTTGAGCCCCCACCCCACCGAGGCGATCGCGAGCACAATGAGGCCGACCGGCGACATTCCGGGACGACCCGCTGGGCGGGAAACAGACATGGCGGGCTTGGATCCGGAAACGGGAGGCGCACTGATTTCTTGTTCGGACACAGACTACCGGAATTCGGCGTCAAGCAAATCTCATATGCACTCCATCATACAGACGATTTGACGAGGTTCCGTCTTAATTGTTCCCGGGGCCGTGCGAGTCGCGGGCCGCAGCCCGAACAAAAGGAAACATGTGCCGCGCGTTCTCGTGGTCGATGACGACCCGATGGTTTGCAACGCCGTCGAGGTTTGTCTGCAGCGCCGGGGTTTCGAGGTCACCGTTGCCGACGGTGGTGAGGCCGGGCTTCGCGCGCTCGAGACGTCCGGGTTCGACGTCATGCTGATCGACGTCTTCATGCCGCACATGCGTGGGCTTGAATCCATCCGGATGTTCCACGAGCGGCGGCCCGATGTTCCGGTCATCGCGATGTCGGGTTACGCCTTCGCCGATCCCGAAGGCGCGCCGGAATTCCTGCGGACGACCATCGAGCTCGGCGCGGCATGCTGCCTGCGCAAGCCGTTCACGCCAAACGCGCTGTTGACCAGCGTCAATGAATGCCTCACCAAATCGATGCAGTCCGCGCGGCTCTCCAAATGATGAAATAAACAGCGTCAATGCCTTCGCAGCGTATCATCCTCGGAGTTGGCCTCGCGATCCTCCTTCTTATCGGTGCTGCCTCGGTCGGCCTGGACTTGAAGTCGCGCGCCGACACCGATTCACTGGATCGCGCCAACGAGGTGCTGAGAAGGATATCGGATTTGCGGCCGCTGCTTCGCAGTGCCGAAAGCGCCGCGCGCGGCTTTGCGCTCACCGGCAACCCGGACTTCGCCAAGGAATATCAAAGTTCAAGTGACGCGATCCTGCCGGCCTTCGACGACGTGATCAGGACGGCACAAGCCAACCCTCGCCAAACGCAACTGCTCGAGGAAACCAAGGCACTTGTGGCTCGCCAGATCGCCATTGACGGCGAGTTGATCAAGCTCAGGAATGCCGGAGATCAGGCCGGAATTGCCACATTGATGGCCAGGGCCGGGGCGCGCGCCGAGACGGAAACGATCGCCGACAATCTGAGCAAGGCGGTCGCCGCGGAGCGGCAGCTACGGAGTTTGCAGCGCACCGAATTCCAGACCAGCGGGCGGATTCTGCTCGCGATCGATCTGGCCGGGGTGGCGCTGATCCTGCTGCTGGGCACCGTGCTCGCGCTATCGACAGCCCGCTCGCGCCGTGAGTTGCACGAATCGCTCACGGCAACCAGGGCCACCAATGAGGCGCTGGAGGCGGCGGTCGCCGAGCGCACCGAGCATCTGGTCAAGGCCCATCAGGACCTCCGGCATTCCACTGAAATAATTCAGAAAACCTTCAACAGCGTGGCGGAAGGCGTGCTCGTGCTCGACGCCAAGGGCCGCCTGCTGTTCTCGAATGCCGCCGCACGGAAGATGCTGCGCCACGAAGACGGCTCGTCCGTCCGTGACATCCAGAAGCTGAGCGTCGGCTACCGCGCCGACGGCGTGACCCGGCTGACGGCCCGCGAGATGCCTTCCGCGCAGGTGTTGCGCGGCGATCCCTTCGACGAGCAGGAAATCGTGCTGCGCCCGACCGACGGACGGCCGGCGCAGCATCTGGTGGTCTCCGGCCGCCCGCTGCACGACGCATCGGGCGCCATCAGCGGCGCGGCGCTGGTCTACCACGACATCACCGCCTGGCGCGAAACCGAACGCAAGCTGCAACAATCGCAGAAGCTCGACGCCATCGGCAAGCTCACCGGCGGCGTCGCGCATGACTTCAACAACATGCTGACCGTCATCACCGGGACCACCGAAACGCTGGTGGCGGGCCTTGGCGAGCACCCGACGCTGAAGAAGACCGCCGAGCTGATCGATATCGCCGCCGAACGCTGCAGCGAGCTGATCCAGCACTTGCTGGCGTTCGCGCGCCGCCAGCCGCTGCAACCACGCAATGTCGACATCAATGGAACCGTGCTCGACATCGCCAAGCTGCTGCGCCCTACCCTTGGCGAGCAGATCGAGATCGACTCGATCCTCGAGCCGGAAGTCGCGGCCGCCCATATCGACGCCTCGCAGCTCGCCAACTCCCTGCTCAACATGGCGATCAACGCCCGCGATGCGATGCCCGAGGGCGGCAAGCTGCTGCTCGAAACCCGCAACGTGGTGCTCGATGACGCCTATGCGCAGGCCAATCCCGACGTGATGCCCGGCCCTTACGTCATGCTGGCGGTCAGCGACACCGGCACCGGCATGTCCAAGGCGGTGCAGGACAAGGTGTTCGAGCCGTTCTTCACCACCAAGGAAGTCGGCAAGGGTTCCGGGCTCGGCATGAGCATGGTCTACGGCTTCGTCAAACAATCCGGCGGCCATATCCGGATCTACAGCGAGGAAGGCCACGGCACCACGATCAAGCTGTACCTGCCGCCGGCGCGCGGACCAACGTCAGCGGCGGTTGCGGCGGCCGCGCCCCCGGCCGGCGGCAGCGAGACCATCCTGGTCGTGGAAGACGATGACCTGGTGCGCAAATTCGTCACCACGCAGTTGCAGAGCCTCGGCTATCTGACGCTCGATACCGCAGACGGCCCGTCGGCGCTGCAGGCGGTCGAGAATGGCCTGGCGTTCGATTTGCTGTTCACCGACGTGATCCTGCCCAACGGCATGTCCGGCCGGCAGCTCGCCGACGAGATCGCAAAACGCCGGCCCGGCATCAGGGTTCTTTATACCTCCGGCTATACCGACAACGCGATCGTGCACCACGGCCGGCTTGATCCCGGCGTGCTGCTGCTGAGCAAGCCCTATCGCAAATCGCAGCTCGCCAAGATGATCCGCCAGGCGCTGACGGGATCGGCCTGAAAGCGAATCGGCCCGGGGGAATCAGCGGCGCGTTCGGCCCTCTCGGCTCCCGCGACCATCCCTGCGCCGGCATGCCGGCTCGCACGCCTCCGTAGGCCTACGTGAGTCTTCGAAGTGCAATCCCAAACGCCGCCTCGGACGCGAATAAATACTTGCCCTGTGAACAGCCGGGAGAAGGTGAAACTCCACAGCCCCCGAACATTTTTTTCCTTGTCGAATCCCTGAGGACTCACCGATACTTGCGCCCATCACAGGCGCGGCATCGGCCCCTGTTATCCCCCTCTTTCCACCATATTTAGTATTTGATTCAGGAACTCGTACTAGTCCTTGACGGGCGTAACGGACTTGGCCTAGCTTTATTCCTGTTCGGCGCGAGTGTGTTTTGGGTCCCCGCCGGTCATCCCAAATGGGTTCCGAAACGACCACTCCGCCACCGGCGAAGGCCGCGGGCGAAGGACTTTTTGTCCCCGAAAAGGGGCCAGTTCGGGGCGCAAAAAACCGGGCCGGAATAGGCCCAAAGTGAAGCGTTGGGGCGTTGAATTGCGTGACCTGGAAGGCCCGGTTGGGTCCCCCGGAAATGCCAGCGACAAGGTCGATGCGCTGCATCGGTCCTGCCGCCAGAGAGACAGACCGGGTTCACCGGTTGAGCTGCGGATCGAGCGATCAGGGCTGCCAACAGCAGCCATGGTCCGGGAGGTCCGCTCAAGGATAACATTCCGGCAACCGCCATGCGGGCCGGTCAGAAGAAGACGGGGCACGACCAATGCGAATCGAACGGCGCAACACCACAGCTGGCCAATCACCCTACGCAGGGATTGATTTCAGATTGACGACATCGGAGATCCGCAATCCCGATGGCTCGATCGTGTTCCGGCTCGAGAATGTGGAAGTGCCGCAGTTCTGGTCGCAGGTCGCCTCCGACGTGCTCGCCCAGAAGTATTTCCGGAAAGCCGGCGTCGCCGCCCGCCTGAAGAAGGTCGAGGAAGAGACGGTGCCGTCCTGGCTGTGGCGCTCGGTGCCCGACACCGAGGCGTTGGCGGCTCTGCCCGAGAACGAGCGCTTCGTCAGCGAACTCAGCGCCAAACAGGTATTCGACCGCCTCGCCGGCTGCTGGACCTATTGGGGCTGGAAGGGCAGCTACTTCTCGAGCGAAGAAGACGCGCAGGCGTTCTATGACGAGCTGCGCTTCATGCTCGCCAAGCAGATGGTCGCGCCGAACTCCCCGCAATGGTTCAACACCGGGCTGCACTGGGCCTACGGCGTCGATGGTCCCGGCCAGGGCCACTATTACGTCGACTGGAAGACCGGCAAGCTGACGAAATCGAAATCGGCCTACGAGCATCCGCAGCCGCATGCCTGCTTCATCCAGGGCGTCGAGGACGACCTCGTCAACGAGGGCGGCATCATGGACCTCTGGGTCCGCGAGGCCCGGCTGTTCAAATACGGCTCCGGCACCGGCTCCAATTTTTCGCGTTTGCGCGGCGAAGGTGAAAAGCTGTCCGGCGGCGGCCGCTCCTCGGGCCTGATGAGCTTCCTCAAGATCGGCGACCGCGCGGCAGGCGCGATCAAGTCCGGCGGCACCACGCGCCGCGCGGCCAAGATGGTCGTGGTCGACGCCGACCATCCGGATATCGAGACCTATATCGACTGGAAGGTGAAGGAGGAGCAGAAGGTCGCAGCGCTCGTCACCGGCTCCAAGATCAACCAGAAGCACCTGAAGGCCGTGCTGAAGGCCTGCGTCAACTGCGAAGGCAGTGGCGACGACTGCTTCGATCCCGAGAAGAACCCGGCCCTGCGCCGCGAGATCAAGCTCGCGCGCCGTGCGCTGGTGCCTGACAATTACATCAAGCGCGTGATCCAGTTCGCCAAGCAGGGCTACAAGGACATCGATTTCCCGATCTACGACACCGACTGGGATTCGGAAGCCTACCTCACCGTCTCCGGCCAGAACTCCAACAACTCGGTTTCGCTGAAGGACGACTTCCTGCGTGCGGTGGAAACCGACGGCGACTGGAACCTGATCGGCCGCACCAGCAAGAAGGTGACCAAGACGCTGAAGGCCCGCGACCTCTGGGAAAAGATCGGTCACGCCGCCTGGGCGTCGGCCGATCCCGGCCTGCACTTCAACACCACCATGAACGACTGGCACACCTGCAAGGCGTCCGGCGACATCCGCGCCTCCAATCCGTGCTCGGAATACATGTTCCTGGACGACACCGCCTGCAACCTGGCCTCCGCGAACCTGATCACGTTCTACTCGACCACGACCAAGCGGTTCGACGTCGACGCCTATGAGCATCTCTGCCGGCTCTGGACCATCGTGCTCGAAATCTCCGTGATGATGGCGCAGTTCCCGTCCAAGGCGATCGCCGAACTCTCCTACGAGTTCCGCACGCTCGGCCTCGGCTTTGCGAACATCGGCGGCCTCTTGATGACCATGGGCCTGCCCTACGACAGCAAGGAAGGCCGCGCGCTGTGCGGTGCGCTGACCGCGATCATGACCGGCGTCAGCTACGCCACCTCGGCCGAGATGGCCAAAGAACTCGGCCCGTTCCCCGGCTACAAGAAGAACGCCGCCCACATGCTGCGCGTGATCCGCAACCACCGCCGCGCCGCCCATGGCGAAAGCCGTGGCTATGAGGCGCTCGCCGTCAATCCGGTGCCGCTCGACCACGCCTCCTGCCCGCAGGCCGACATCGTCACCCATGCCAAGGCCGCCTGGGATCTCGCGCTCGAACTCGGCGAGGTCAATGGTTTCCGCAATGCGCAGACCACGGTGGTGGCGCCGACCGGCACCATCGGCCTCGTGATGGATTGCGACACGACCGGCATCGAGCCTGATTTCGCGCTGGTGAAATTCAAGAAGCTCGCCGGCGGCGGCTACTGGAAGATCATCAACCAGGCCGTCCCCGTCGCGCTGCGCACGCTCGGCTACCGCGAAAGCGATATCGCCGAGATCGAGGCCTATGCCGTCGGCCACGGCTCGCTGTCCAATTCGCCCGGCATCAACGTCTCCACGCTGAAGGCCAAGGGTTTTACGGATGAGGCGATCGCAAAAGTGGAAGCGGCGCTGCCGACCGCCTTCGACATCAAGTTCGCCTTCAACAAATGGACCTTTGGCGAAGACTTCCTGCGCGAGACGCTGAAGCTGGCGCCGGAAGCCATTGCCGCCCCCGGCTTTGACCTGCTCGCCGCCGTCGGCTTCACCAAGCGCGAGATCGAAGCCGCCAACGTGCACATCTGCGGCGCGATGACGGTGGAAGGCGCCCCGCACCTGAAGGCCGAGCACTATCCGGTGTTCGACTGCGCCAACCCCTGCGGCAAGATCGGCAAGCGGTATCTGTCGGTCGAGAGCCACATCCGCATGATGGCGGCCTCGCAGCCCTTCATCTCGGGTGCGATCAGCAAGACCATCAACATGCCGAACGACGCCACCGTCGAGGATTGCAAGTCGGCCTATCTGCTGTCCTGGAAACTGGCGCTGAAGGCCAACGCGCTCTACCGCGACGGCTCGAAGCTGTCGCAGCCGCTGAACTCGCAGCTCATCAGCGACGATGACGACGAGGAAGATGCGGTCGAGGCGCTCTACGAGAAGCCGATGGCCGCGCGCACCGCGCAGGTCTCGGAAAAGATCGTGGAGAAACTGGTCGAGCGCATCGTCGTGATGCGCGAGCGCGAGAAGATGCCGGATCGCCGCAAGGGCTACACCCAGAAGGCGGTCGTCGGCGGCCACAAGGTGTACTTGCGCACCGGCGAATATGACGACGGCCGGATCGGCGAGATATTCATCGACATGCACAAGGAAGGCGCGGCGCTGCGCTCCTTCATCAACAACTTTGCGATCGCGGTCTCGCTCGGCCTGCAATATGGCGTGCCGCTGGAGGAATATGTCGACGCCTTCACCTTCACCCGCTTCGAGCCGGCGGGCCCCGTGCAGGGCAACGACTCGATCAAGTATGCGACCTCGATCCTCGACTACGTGTTCCGCGAACTCGCGGTCAGCTACATGAGCCGCTTCGACCTCGCCCATGTCGATCCCACCGAGTCGAATTTCGACGCGCTCGGCAAGGGCGTCGAGGAAGGCAAGGAGCCGGCCGACTACGGCCACAACCAGGCCAGCAAATATCTGTCCAAGGGCCTCACCCGCTCGCGCACGGATAATCTGGTGGTCATGCGCGGTGGCTCGACGGCGGTCTCCTCCGGCAACGAATCGGCCCCCTCTGGTGGCTCCCGCGTCACCTCCCTCGCCGCCCACGGCGCAACCTCACGCGCCGCGGATGCGGTGGAAGGCGCGGTCGCCCTGAAGCAGGAGGCCCAGCACGATCTGTCGCCGACGGAGAAACTGGAAGCGCTGCAATGGAGCAAGGCGGGAGCGGCGCAGGCCGCGGCTCCCACCGTGACCAAGGCCGAACGTCGCGCCGAAGCCAAGGCGCGCGGCTATGAGGGCGAGATGTGCTCGGAGTGCGGGAACTTTACTCTCGTCCGCAACGGGACGTGCATGAAGTGCGATACGTGTGGGAGCACGACGGGGTGTTCGTGAGCAACCGATCGAATTGAAAATAACTAGAAATGAAAAGGCCGCTCCACCGAGCGGCCTTTGTTCCTCGGGACTCAAAGCTCGCTTACACAAATCACTGAGGCCTTCAGAATAGTGCGATTTGCTATTTAAAGGTCAAGGCTTCTTCAAAGGCAATTTGGGCTAAGTCTCGCGACACATGAGGCTTGAGTTCAACAAACTTCTTGATCTTGTCTGAACTGCTCAGATCGGAGAAATTTGTGTTTACAAAAACAGCCGTGGAGACACGTTCAAGCTCAGCAACATTTTTCTTCGCTAGCCGTCGGCAGATATCATCCACAGATTCAAAAACCGTAGAAAAGAAATTTGAGGAGGCGCGATCTAACGCGCCCCACAAGGCCTCGTTCAAGCGATAGGAGGGGCCATAATGACCACGAAGCTCCAACGAGAGGACACTCCGAGCAGACATGTGGTTCAAGCTCTTGTTCAGGTCAAATGAATACGGTCCATGCTTGTAAAGGATGAACTCGCTCTCAAATGGAACATTCTTAAGAGCTTTTGTCATATATGCGGTTTTCTGGATATGAGTTTCGCCGCACCAGCTACCCGCTCGAGTAAGCCGATCGACGACCCCACCAATTAAGACCATCTCTCGTGAAGTTGTCATAGCAAGCGTGTCCCTCGAAGAATTTCCTCTCGCCGACGCTCTATCCATGAGGCGACGTCACCGGCAATCTTAGGCTCAGCGAAGATAAAATCCGTCACCGTAAGCGGAATCTTCGCGATAACACTGGAAACCTGCGTAGATTCTTCAATTCGACGATCATGCAGTAACACGGGAAACTGATTCGGGTTACTGGATTGCAAATACGGATCGTAACGAAGGCTCTCTTTTCCAAACTCTTGAACTGCGCGAGAATGGATGTAATAGCCAGGACTGAGCGGGGTATTCGGTTCCAACTCAATAGCCCCTCCCTCGATTGACTTATTGAGAAGCGCTTCGTCGGCAGGATTACGACTATATACCCTTCGAAAATGCCCCCGCTTCAAAATTGCCAAAGCAGCTCGATGTCCAATTGCCGAAGGATCTTTCGCTGCGAGTCTCATCGCAGAGAGCACCTCATTATCGGTTTGCGACAAATGAAATTCGATATTTGGCTCGTAGCCACTCGGCCCGTAGTGAGCTTTCATAAACTCGATTAGATGAATGTCGTAAATTCGGCGCGCGCTATGAAAGTAGACTTGCTCATACATAAAATATCGAGCCAGCAACAATGCCTCAGCAGAGTGAATTCCACCTTCTTCAATTCCCAGCGACGGCTCTCTGCTATCGTCCGGTTCGGACGACTGAGGTAAAATTCGCAAAGATGAAATCAGCTTTAGATGGTCAAATTTTCCGTATGAGACCCCCAAATGATAAGAATCTCGCAGCAGGTAATCGATTCGATCGACTCCAAATGCATCACCCACTATAATTTCAGAGAGAATTGCTTCCCAATCTGAAAATTCTTCCGGTCCACGGTATTTTTTGCGTCCGACTGCTAGTTTCTTCACATGCTCGGCGTGAACCCAAAAGCCAGTTTTCCAAACATCCTGAAGATACTCGCTTCCTATTGAGCTCAGAGTCAGAGACTCATGGTCTTGATGTTTTGGTAACAAATCTTTTTCTGCCGCGTGCGAGAATGGCAAATGTCCCATGTCGTGGCACAAAGCGGCTAAGCAAAGAACCGTCCGCCAGTAAGGCAGATTTTTCCTATCTGGAATCAGATATTCGATGTCGGGATGAAGGTTTGCTGGTTCGGTTATTATGTCGAACACTTTCCCAGCCAAATGCATCACCCCTAGAGAGTGCTCGAATCTTTTGTGGGAACCTCCCGGGTAGACAAGATATGTCAACGCTAACTGGTGGATGTGCCGCAACCGTTGAAAAAGCGGAGAATCAACCAACATCCGTTCTTGGCGATCGAGTTGAATGAAATCGTGCAACGGATCACGAAATTCATGAATTCGCTTCAAGAGCTTTTGCACTATCAGACGCCCGCCGAGAATGTTCCCCTAATGTTCTCAATAGCATTTCCAACCTGCCAATGTCATCCCTATTCAAAAAATTAATTAAATGACAGCAATTTCAAAGGCTTATAAAATAAAATCTAACCTCGCTCGCACGTGGCTTTGCTTTGAGGGCTGATGAGCGAAGCGTAATCCCTACCCCTCCCGTCACTTCTTATTCTCCTCGCAAAACTTCAACGCCGCCAGCGCCTCTCCCGCCCGCGGAATCTTGACTTCGACGCTGTTGTCCTCGTCGTCCTCGAAATCGATCGTCAGCAGTGTTGCCTTGCCGAGCTTGTCCAGGATCGACTGTTTGAATTCGAAGGTAAGGCGGACGGCGGTCTTGTCGACGACCTCCACTTTCGCCTTCTTCATGATGTTGTTGCCGTCGGTGCCGACATCGGCGTTCAGGACCTTGCCGACCTTCTCCCATTCCCACCCGTCGTAGATCAGCGCGATCACGATCGCGTCCTTGGAGTAGCTCAGCACGATCACGTATTGGCTGTCGTCGTCATCCTTGTCCTTGCGCTTCTCGACCTCCCAGTCGCCGACTTTGGTTTGCGTGATTACGGTCACAGTGCACTCAATCGAGCCGGTCGTCGATAGCGATGCCTTGAATCGAGTGCACTGTCACCGTAGTTCAAGTATCAAATCTTTTGAGCAAGATACTCGAAGTGACGCGCTCGTGCCGGTGCAAAGAATTTTCGATACTCATCTTCCGAATAGACGTACGACTTGTCGTTGTTGCAGTAATAACAAATAAGTGTGCAGTTTTCCGGCGAGTAGTTCGAATTAGGGTTTTTACGTTCAAGTTCAAGACAAGGACCGCGCTTGCCGTTGTGGTTCACTTTTCTCGTTCTGAGCAAATCCGCATTGATTAGCCTATTGATGAGGTCAATCGATGTCTCGCAGTAGGCGCAGCGACCATGTTGCTCGTCGAATTTCTTAATCCACCAGTCAACCAGTTCGGTTGAGCTGGAGAACCCGTCCAACGCTCCATGCTTTGTGCGCGAATACAGCCTCTTCACCCGACTGCGTTCACGTGCGCGATAATTTTCGGTTTGATACGAATGATCTGCTTTAATTTGATAGTTCACGTCGTTCCTCTTCCTAGATTGGGAAACCATCTTCGCAACCACGATGACGCGTTCGCAATTGTTGTCAAATAACTCGAATATAATGTCTGTTGACCTAATGAATGGCCCCACCGCTACAGCCCGTAGGGCGGATTAGCGGAGCGTAATCCGCCGGTATGCGTTTTTCGAAGGCGGCGGATTACGCCTTCGGCTAGTCCGCCCCTTCCGCGACGCCGGACACATCCGCGCTTGGGCAACTTGCCTGCTTCCCCTCAGGTTTTCCTGTGCGGCATCAAACGCAAGGGGCCGCCAACGGAGGCGGCCCAATGCTGTTTCGTGAACCCCCAATTGGGGCCGCCCCGCATGTCGGTGGGCGAGAAGCTGCACTTACCTGGTCAACTGGTCCAAAATCGCCTGAAACCGTTGGGACGGATCGTTCATGCCGCTCGATCCGCCCGCCTTCGCGCGAATATTTGCGAAGAAGTAGGAGAAAAAGCCGCCGGCAACCTGGTCGAGGTCGGCGTCCGAAACAGCAGCCTCGGTGTTCTGGTTGTTCTGGTTCGCATTCATGGTCTTCTCCAACGTTTCGGTGCGGGATCATTCCCGGCATCCATCGTGGAGATACCCGCGATCGGTCCGGCCGAGTGTGATATGTCGCCAGAGAATATCTTGATTTTTGCTTGAGAACGTCGTGACGCTCTCTGAAGATGCCCTCGCCTGCTCACGCATTTGCGCTTCGCATTGATTTATCCGACAGCCACGAACACACCGCGGCCGGCACGCCTCCGACAAGCCCGACCATCAGGACTGGCCATAGCTCGTCTGATCCTCCCGACAGGAAGCGCACGATCAGGACGGCCGCCAGTGCCGCCGTGCCCGCCGTTCCCATGACCCGCAGACGGGTCGGCTTTGCGGAAAGCGCCCAATCGACCCAAGCCAGCAGCAACGCGGGAATGACCGCGATCGCGTACACCATTTGGAAGGACGACGAATCCATCAGTCTGAAATCGTGACGCGTGATCATGTCGGGGGCGTTGAAGACGACCAGCGCGAGAGGCGGAAAGAGAACCGCGAAAATCAGAAGGCGCTTCATGTGACCAGACCCGCCTGAACCCGATGATCCGGAACCACGGCCATCCCGGCTTTCGACGCCATGAAGCTTTGCCCAGTGCTGGCGCAGGGCCAGTTCGCAGGGCGGAACGGCGCCGATGGCTTCGTCATCAGTGCCGCCAAAGAATGTGGCACGGGACCGGCCTGGCCACGTCCAACCCAAAACACACTGCCGTGAACGAAACCCTTTGTCCGGGATCGCGAAGCCGTCCTGAAACAAACCCCTCTTACCTTGTGATGTAACCTAACACGCTTAAGGGAGAGCGGAATGCGTACTCTCATATTTGGCGTCATGTTACTCGCCGTCGTGGCCGCTGGATCATCCTACACATTGATCTCGTCCTCGCTTGCGGCATCCCGGGACGCGAAAGCGGCGACATTCGCCGAACGATTTGCCCCGGCCCTCTGGCAGCAATGACGAAGTCCGCCGGCGCTGTCACGTCGGCGAAACCACTTCGCTGACGCTGTCGATAGCTTGCAGGGCGGTTTGGGGCGCGGCGTCATCCGGCGCCTTGCTCCGAAAGCGGCGGATGACGCTTCCGCCTTCGCCCTGCGAGCTGCGGCGGACAGGTCGGCTAATCCGCGCTACCCCTCGTCGGCCATCCCCAAAATCGTCTTCAGCAATTTCGGAAACCGCGCGTTGATATCCGCCTCGCGGACCACGTTGCGGTGCTCGACGCCTTTTTTCGAGGTCTGGATCAGCCCGGCTTCGCGCAGCACGCGAAAATGGTTCGACAGGGTCGATTTGGCCATGCCGGGGCAAGGTGCTGCTTCCGTGCAGGACATGCAGTCCTTGCGCTCGAGCAGGCTTTTCACGATGCGCAGCCGCATCGGGTCCGCCAGCGCTGCCAGCACTCCGGCCAATGTGATGTCCTCGCGCGGCGGATGAACGAATTGCACCATGCCCAAATATATAGCGCTCCCCTTGAACAGGTTCAATAGTTCACTATTACTGAACTATTGAACGAACGCGCCACAAGCGCGACGATGGAGAATGCAACATGACCAAGAGACTTGAAGGCAAAGTGGCGCTGGTAACCGGCGCATCCAAGGGCATCGGCGCCGAGATCGCCGCCCGCCTGGCCGCGGAAGGGGCGTCGGTCGCCGTCAACTACAGCGCCAGCAAGGAGGCCGCCGACCGCGTGGTGGCGGCGATCAAGGGCAAGGGCGGCAAGGCCGTCGCCGTCCATGGCAATCTGAGCGACGGCAACGGCGCAAAAAAGGTGGTGGCGGAAACCGTCAAGGCGTTCGGCGCGATCGACGTCCTCGTCAACAATGCCGGCATCTATGAGTTTGCGCCGCTGGACGGCATCACGCCCGAGCACTTCCACAAGCATTTCGATCTCAACGTGCTCGGGCTGCTGCTGGTGTCGCAGGAAGCCGCGCGGCATTTCAATGACGGCGGCAGCATCATCAACATCAGTTCGGGGGTGTCGACGATCGCGCCGCCGAATTCCGCGGTCTACACCGCGACCAAGGCGTCGGTCGACGCCATCTCCGCGGTGCTTTCGAAGGAACTGGCGCCGCGCAAGATCCGCGTCAATACCGTCAACCCCGGCATGATCGCCACCGAAGGCGTGGTTTCGGCCGGCCTCGCCGAAGGCGATATGCGCAACTGGATCGAGTCCGCCACGCCGCTCGGGCGGATTGGCAAGGTCGAGGAAATCGCGGCGGCGGTCGCCTTCTTCGCGTCAAGCGACGCGTCCTATATCACCGGCGAAACGTTGCACGTGACGGGCGGCCTGCACTGACCGGCGCGCCGTCGTACCGGCGGATTGGCGAAGCGTCATCCGCCGGTACCTGCTTTCCAAATCGGCGGCCGCGCCTTGCGCCGACCGACTGGGCTGGTCCAACTTGCCGCCGCAAGATGTGAGTTAGATCACGGAAAGGCACAAGTTGCGCTTCCATCGTTCATGACGTGACGGATCATCCGCTCACTGGAACCAGAGGAGAAGCGCATGCCTGCGATGAGCAACAGCGAAGCACGTACAACCCAAGACGGCGTGGACGTTCTGGCGGACACCGATCTTGATCCCGTAGCTGGCGGAGTTTGCCGCGAGCCGGACAAGGTCATCGTGATTGATTTGCCGAACCTCGGGATTGCGTTCACTTACTCGAATTGCGGCGGCACCTTCAACATGTGGAACTTCAACAGATAGGGTTAGGGTGAGACCGGGTTACACCGACGGCGCGCGGATTGAATCGCACGCCGCCTTGCTCCGGAAAGGGCGGACCACGCTTCGTGATCCGCCCTGCCCGCTCGCATAGGTCAGCGATGTTCGTCGGGTTGACGAGGCCGCTTTCAGCCCCGACGGCCCACCCCTAGGCGATCATCGTCCGCCCGCCGCCAAAATTGATATTCGCCCAGGGCAAATAAAACTGTTTGACCCAGTTCAGGTACTGGAGTTCGCCTTCGATCGCCCGCCGTCCGCCGCTCACCTGATCCAGTTCGACAACGGTCAATTCGACCGTGTTCTGCCGGCTGCCGGGTTCATCGTTTCGCGTGTTCATGTTCTGCTCCGTTGCACAAGAAAGAAGGATGATCCTTCGATCCATCCGGTCAGGGTGAGACCACAGCGATTCAATTTCCGTGATTTGAATCACGAGCGCAGCGCCGGCGGACCGGTCGGCTCCGATCCGCCCCGCCGCTCTACTGACCGGGGCTGTTCGGAGCCTTATCCAGGAGGTCGTAGATTTCGTCGGGCGTTTCCCGAACCGTGACGGCTGCCTTGTCACTCAGGAACTGGATGGTCGTCGCGTTGGCGGTCCGTTCGAAATACGCGACCGCGCTCATATTGACATGGATGACGCCAGTAGAATTTTCGCGGTTGAGCTCAAGAAAAGTAAGCATTTCGGGCTCCTTTAATGCCGCCGCGGCGTGGCGCCGGGCAGCGTGTGCCGTACAATCCCCCACCCATACTTGAATTCGGCGCGCTGCGGTTGAAATTATCGGCGGATGCCAAGCAAGTGCGGCCGCTTCAGTGAGCCAGCTCACGTAGGTGCGCGCGATCTCCTCGGCTATTCGTCGAACAGGAACCGTGGCCGCTCTCACGCGACAAGGCGCTTGCTTATGCTGCGCCGCTCCCTCATGTAGCCGACATCAGCACCAACCATGAGCCATCCATGACCGCCCTGAAACCGCAGGCCAGCTACGACGATTTCTCCCGTCTCGACATCCGGATCGGCAAGGTCGTGGACGTCCAGCCGTTTCCGCGCGCCCGCAATCCCTCGTACAAGATCGGCGTCGATGTCGGCGCCGACCGGGTGATGTGGTCGAGCGCGCAGATCACCAATTATGCGCCCGCCGACCTGCTCGGCTCGCTGGTCGTATGCGTCTGCAATTTCGGACCGAAGAACATCGCCGGCTTCACGTCCGAACTGCTGATCCTCGGCGCCAGGGACGCAGCCGGCAATGTGATCGTCCTTGGCCCGCGCAGCGAGGTCGCGATCGGCGAGCCGGTCTTCTGACGCCGCCGACGCCGGATTGTTCTGCATCTGACTCCATTCCGTTCTCAAAGAACGAATCGGAATCGAAAAAATCGCCGCGAACGATTTCCTACCAAATGGTTTATCCGCGCGACCATCAGCGAACATCGAATGGTTTCGATACCCGGATGCAACAGAACGACCCGACGGGCAAATCACCTGTTCGGTTTTCCGGAAGTCATGTCAAGCCCTGAATTGACAATATTTCGTATTTACAGAAGAACAAATCAGGCGCATATTTCCGCCATCCCGTCCCGGCCAGAGGGGCGCTCGCGATCGTCACGAACGTGGGACGGGGTTGCGGTGGACGTAACGGTTGCGCTTGACGCGCGCGGCTGGAGCGTACGGCAAAGACGTGTGGTCCCGACGCCGCGATGCTGGCGTCCATGCACCTGGGGGCGTTCGACTTCCCAGGGCGCGACGGAGGCAAAAGAGCCGTTCTCCGGGGAGAGCACGTGATAAGCCGTAAAGCCATCGCGCAGGGAAGGCTGGGTGTTCTCCGCTGCCCTGTATGCTCGTGTGCGCACTTTTCTGTGCACGTTGCACACGAGACCGCGGGTGCAGCGCGCACCCGGTCTTCCCTGCGCCCTTTGCTTGGAGGGCGGGAAGTTTCCAGGCAAAGCTCGGGCGCCATGCGTCGCGAGAACGCCAACTCATATTCACGTCGTCCCGGCCCTGAGCCGGGACCCGTAACCCCAGGGAGCAGTTTCGCGAAGGGTTTCTGCTGCCGAGCGTTCACCGAGAAATCACGCAGTATGGGTCCCCCGATGCGCAATAGCGCATCTGAGCGTTCGCCGGGACGACGAGAGATCGGCGCCTGCCGCCGCGAGATCGCGGAAATGTGGACAATCGCCGTCCCACCAACTAATTCCCCTCCATGACCGTCATTTCCATCCAGTCCCAGGTCGCCTTCGGCCATGTCGGCAACTCGGCTGCGGTGTTTGCGATGCAGCGGCACGGCATCGACGTGATTGCGGTGCCGACCACGCTGCTGAGCAACCGGCCGGGCTATCCGACCATCCGCGGCCGGGTGCTGGAGGCGCAACTGGTCGCTGATCTCCTGCTCGGGGTCGAGGAGCGCGGCGCGGTCGATACGTGCCGGATGATATTGTCCGGCTATCTCGGGTCGGCCGAGACCGCCGCCGTGGTCGCGGACTTCGTGGCGCGCGCGCGGGCCCGCAATCCCGCGCTGCGCTATGCCTGCGATCCCGTGCTCGGCGATCGCGACCGCGGCCTGTTCGTCAAGCCGGACATCCCGCCGCTGGTGCGCGACCGGCTCTGCACCCTCGCCGACATCATCACCCCCAATCATTTCGAGTTCGACTGGCTGTGCGGCGCAGGCGCCACGACGTCCGGTCAGATGCTGGATGCGGCGCGCACATTGATGGCGCGCGGCCCATCGACGGTCGTCATCACGTCGGCCGAACTCGATGACACGCCGGACGGCGAGATCGAGACGCTGGCGATCGAAGCGGCAAACGCCTGGCGCGTGCGCACGCCGAAACTTCCCATCAGCCCGAACGGCACCGGCGACCTGTTCGCCGCGCTGTTCACCGCCGCTCGCATGCAGGACCAGAATACGCCGGAAGCGCTGGGCCATGCCGCCTCCGCCATCTACGCCGTCCTGGCGCGCACCGCCGCGCGGGGCACCGAGGAGATGCGGATCGTCGAGAGCGCGGAGGAACTCGTGCATCCGAAGCGGCGGTTCGAGGCGGTTGCGATAGACTCCCTCTCCCCGCACTTCGCGGGGAGAGGGTTGGGGTGAGGGGCTCTATCCGCGAACGCCGGTTTCAATCGATGGACCTGTCCCCCCTCACCCGAAATTCGCTATGGCGAATTTCGACCTCTCCCCGCAAGCGGGGCGAGGTGACCAACCGCCATCGGGTGCATATCGGCGTGTCGTTGTGCTACTCACCCATCCTGCGGAAGCCACCCGCCGAGATGGAGCCTGGACCAAAAAAATGAGCCGTTACTGGAGCCGCCTGACGCACGACCTGAAGCCCTATGTGCCGGGCGAACAGCCCCGCATCGCGGATTTGGTCAAGCTCAACACCAATGAGAGCCCTTTTGCGCCCTCGCCGCGCGCGCTGGAAGCGATCCGCGCCGAGGCCGCCGACAGCTTGCGGCTCTATCCGGACCCGCAGGCGACAGCGCTGCGGGCGGCGCTCGCCACCTATCACAAGGTGCAGCCCGAACAGGTGTTCGTCGGCAACGGCTCTGACGAGGTGCTGGCCCATGCGTTCGTGGCCCTGCTCAAGCACGACTCGCCGCTGCTGTTCCCCGACATCACCTACAGCTTCTATCCCGTCTATTGCGGCCTGTTCGGCATCGCCCATCAGGAGGTGCCGCTCGATGAGGCGATGCGGATCCGCATTGCCGATTATCGGCGGCCGGCCGGCGCGATCATCGTGCCCAATCCGAATGCGCCCACCGGCGTGGCGCTGTCGCGGGCCGAGATCGCGGCCCTGCTGGCGCAGCATCCCGACATACCCGTCGTGATCGACGAGGCCTATGTCGATTTCGGCGCCGAGACGTCCATTCCGCTGGTCGCCTCGCATCCGAACCTGCTGGTGGTGCAGACCATGTCGAAGTCGCGGGCGCTTGCGGGCCTGCGCGTCGGCTATGCGATCGGCGATGCCGGCCTGATCGAGGCGCTGACGCGCGTGAAGGACAGTTTCAACTCCTACCCGCTCGGCCGGCCCGCCCAGGCCGGCGCCATCGCGGCGCTGGAGGACGAGGCCTGGTTCCAGCAGAGCCGCGCGCGGGTGATCGAGGGCCGGCAGCGGCTCACGAGCGGCCTGGGTCAGCTCGGCTTCGAGGTGCTGCCGTCGGCCGCCAACTTCGTGTTCGCGCGCCATCCGGCACATCAGGGCGCCGCCCTGGCTGCCGCCTTGCGCCAGCGCGCGGTGATCGTCCGCCATTTTGCCGCGCCCCGGACCTCGGACTATCTGCGCATCACGGTCGGCACGGACGGGCAAACCGGGCGGTTGCTGTCTGCGCTGTCGGAAATCCTGGGTCGTGCGTAAGACGAGGTAATGCGCCTATTTGATATTCGGCCATTTGCAGCCGGTGCGTTGCCTTCCAACCGGGCACAGCGTAATTTTACGGCGGTTTGCGGATTCATGCTCGTCGGACGGGAGAAGCCTTGCCAGCCCAGGATTTCGGCCTCGCCGAACAGGAATTTGCCGAAGCCAGCCTTGACCCCTCGCGCTGGGTCCAGGCGCTCACCGCCGTGGCTTCCGCCACCGGGAGCTTTGGGGCCGTCCTGCTGCCCTTGGCGGGCAATACCTTGCCGAACGTTCCCTATACCGAAAACTGCACCGGCCCGATGGAGGACTATTTCCGCGACGGATGGCACCTGCAGGACGGGCGCATGGCCACCGTCCCGACCCTGACGCAACACGGCGTCGCCGACGATTTCGACGGCTACAGCGCCGACGAGATCGCCAGACATCCCTTCTACCAGGAATTCCTCGCCCCGCACCGCCTGCGCTGGTACGCCGGCATCAAGGTCGCCTGCGGCGACGATCTGTGGGCGGTCGCGCTGCAACGCACGATCGATCAGGGCCCGTTTTCGGCCGAGGAGAAAGACGGGCTGGCGCGCCTCTCAAGCCGGCTTTCGACGGGCGCTGCGATCGCCCGCGCGCTCAGCGCGTCGGCCGCGTCGGGCGCCCTGGAAGCCTTTGAAATGAGCGGCACCGCGGTGGTCCTGCTCAACCGCCATGGCAACGTGTTCAAGGCCAATGCGTCGGCCGAACGCCTGCTGGTCGATGATATCAGGATCGTCGAAGGACAACTCGTCGCCAGGGACACGCGCGCGACGATGGCCTTGAACCGCGCCATTCACCATTTGCTGTGGCGCCCGACCGGCGGACTGTCCGCACCGGTCGCATTGCCCCGCGCCTCGCGCCGGCCGCTGCTGGCCTACCCGGCAAGATTGACGGAGTCCACCGCCAATGCGCTGGCCGATTGCCAGGCGATGGTCATCCTGATCGATCCCGACAGCAAGACGCGAACGCCGGAGATGAACCTGCGAATGGCATTTCGGCTGACCGACGCGGAAGCGAAGCTGGCGACCCAACTGGCGCTCGGCGAGTCCCTGGAAAAAGTGGCCGATCAATTCGGCATCGCCAAGGAGACCGCGCGCAGCCAGCTCAAGGGCATCTTTGCCAAGATCGGCGTCCATCGGCAGGCCGAACTCGTCGCCGTGCTGGCCGGGCTGCTGTAAGCACATGCAAGTCGCGGTCATCGGCGCGGGCGCCGTCGGATGCTATTATGGCGGGCTGCTGCTCAGGGGCGGCCATGAGGTGACATTCATCGGCCGGCAGCCGCATGTCGACGCCATCAATGCCCATGGCCTGCTGCTCGACCTCAAGACCTTCAAGGGCCGCCTGCCCGCCAGGGCCGCGACCGACACCACGGGGCTCGCCTCGCCCGATCTGGTGCTGGTGTGCGTCAAGTCGGCCGATACCGAACAGGCCGGCCGGTCGCTGGCCGGACGCTTGCGGCCGGAAACATCCGTGCTCAGCCTGCAGAACGGCGTCGACAATGCGCAGCGCCTCGCCGCCGTTACCGGCCACGCCGTGATCCCCGTCGTCGTCTATGTCGGCAGCGAGATGGCCGGACCCGGCCATATCAGACATCACGGCGGCGGCGACCTTTCGATCGGCGCCTCGGCTGGCAGCGAAACGCTGGCGCAGACGCTGCGCGCCGCCGGCATCGGCGTCACCATCGCTGACGACATTGAGGTCACGCTATGGAGCAAGCTGATCATCAATTGCGCCTTCAACGCGCTGTCGGCCGTGGCTGATATCTCCTACGGACCGATGCTGGAAGTCGAAGGCACCCGAAATGTCGTCGCTTCCGCCGTGCAGGAAGCTGTCACCGTGGCAGGCGCCTGCGGTGTCCGCATTCCCGATGACATCATCGCGCATATCATGAAGATCCCCGCCAACATGCCGAACCAGAAATCCTCCACCGCGCAGGATCTGGCGCGCGGCAAGCCGAGCGAGATCGACTTCCTCAACGGCTATGTCGTGCGCAGGGGCGCCGAACTCGGCATCCCGACGCCGAGCAATCAAGCCCTGCAGGTGATGGTCAAGCTGGCACAGCGCAGCAAGGAATTGTCGGGGAACCGACAATAGCAGGCGTCAAGCGCCCGCATGAGCGAGCGTGTCATGCGGGCGAGCAGCCAATCCGGGCTTCGCGCGCGTGAAATCAACGTCCACGCCACGCCGGAAGGCGGGATTTCGCGCATCCGTACTACTACCGGGTACTCCCCCGAAAGCCCACCGGGCCTACAGAATCGTGGCATGAAGCCTGCATGGATTTAACCAACCGGGTGCTTCTCTATTAAAGAAGGCCGCCATGCTCGTTACTCTTGTCGCCGTTCTCTGCAACGGCCCGCTATGCCTCGAGAAAATCGTCACCAACAGTGAGCAATCAGGCATCACCATGACTGCGTGCATGGTCAATGCACAAATCGGCATCGCCGACTGGCTCGCCAAAGGTCCGTATCGGCAGTGGACACTGCAACGATACAAGTGCGTCGCGGGCAAATACGTTCCCAAAAACGAGGTATGAGGGCTGCGCCAACCTCTTCGATGAGAGGTTCGCTCCTGTCGGCTACTGCACCACGTCCAGTTTGACGTTGGTGACACCCTTTCCGACCATTCCGAGCGCGTTTGCTGCGGAATAGGAGACGTCGACCACGCGCCCTTGAACAAAGGGGCCGCGGTCATTGACCCGCACCGTCACCGACTTGCCGCTGGCGACATCCGTCACGCGCAGCTTGGTGCCGAACGGCAAGGTCGGATGCGCCGCGGTCATCTCCATCGTATTGAACTTCTCGCCGCTCGCGGTCTTGGTTCCCTCGGTGTAGAAGCTGGCCACACCATGCGAGGCGGTCTTGGCATCGCCGGTATCTTTGCGCGACGCCAACCGAACATGCTTTCTTACGGCTGCCACGCGCCGCTTGATCGCCGGCGACGCCGTTCGATCGTTGTCCAGCGATGCCACCCGGCTGGCGCGCAGTTCGGATTTTTGGCTGACGACCGAGGACTGCGCACAGGCCGCAAGCGAAGCACCTGCAGCGACGACGG
This sequence comes from Hyphomicrobiales bacterium, assembly GCA_017305715.1. Classification (GTDB taxonomy): domain Bacteria; phylum Pseudomonadota; class Alphaproteobacteria; order Rhizobiales; family Xanthobacteraceae; genus Bradyrhizobium. The sequence continues at coordinate 415,488 of JAFKKG010000009.1, forward strand.
CGAGCAGCCGAACAGCTTTTCGCGCACGCGTGGCCTGCACCAAAGACGCCTTTGAACACATGCTGCAATCCCCAACCTGCGCCCCCGCCCAAGCCGAAAACCAACAGGCCAAGTTCCGAATCCAATCGGGGCGAAACGGCGGCCCGCCTGAGGCAAGCCACGGCCACAATTTTCATTTCGGTCCGGTGTGCTGATTTGGCCACAGCGCGAGGGGTGGAAGGGGGCGCGGGTTGACAAAATCCGGCGTAATCCGCCGCTTAATCGACCAACCAGGAAGGCGAATTGCGCTTCGCTGATCCGCCCTGCCCGGTCTCACTTGCGCTCGTCAGCCGTGAAAAATTTCGTCCCGTCGAAAAAGCGGTTCGGGCGATTGAACACCGAGATGAAGGTCGCCCCGTTGGGTGCATGCGCGACATGGATGTTGCCGCCGGGCCGCCACACGAAGTCACCGGCGCCGCAGCTGCCCTCGGCGTCTTCCAGCGAACCCTCGAGCATGAAAGTCTGCTCGAGCGCGGTGTGCTCGTGCAGCGGCACGATCGCGCCCGGCGCCATCTTGAACAGGATGGTCGAGCGGCCCTCGTCGTCCTTGTAGAGGATCTTCATCTGAATGCCGTCGAAATCCGTCGGCTGCCACGGCATGGATGATGCGGCGACGAAAGTCGAGCGAAGTTCGGGCGGGTTGACGGGCACAGGCTTGTTCATGGCTGCTTCTCCGTGTTGCCAATCGTGCTCAGGATATCTCGTAGACCGACATCTTGTCAGCAATGCCGCTCAGCGTCACGCTTCTGGGCGCCGGCGTCAGCCCCTTGGCCTCGAGCAGCGAGCGGGCCCTCGCGTTCTCTACCACGGATTCCGTCACCACGATCGAACGTGACGCCGCAAGCCCCTGGACGCGCGAGGCGATGTTCACCGTCTGGCCAAAATAGTCCTGCTGGGCATTGAGCGTGACCGCAAGGCACGATCCTTCGTGGATGCCCATCTTCAGGCTCAGGCTCTGATGCTGGCGCGCGGCGCCAAGATCACTCATGGCCTCGCGCATGCGGATCGCGGCGGCAATGGCGCGGTCCGGCGTCTCGAACGTCGCCATGACGGCATCGCCAATGGTTTTGACGACCGCGCCCCGTTCGGAAGCGATGATCTCCTGCAGCAATCTGAAATGCTCGTTGACGAGATCGAAGGCGGTCAGGTCACCGACGCGCTCATAGAGTTCCGTGGAGCCCCTGAGATCGCTGAACAGGAACGTCAGGCTCAGGATCTTGAGGCGCTGGCCGATCGCAAGGGTGTCGGTCCGGTAGATATCGCGAAAGGTCTGGTTGGTGAGCAGGCGCGTCGCCGTGAGCACGGGCTTGCGTCGCGTCAGGATGGCGTCCAGCGCCGCATTCGCCACCCATACCGCCGGCAAGACGCGGCCGTCGGTGCGGTTTTCCAGCGTCAGCCGCAGCGGCCCGGGGCGCAGGGCGATGGAGTCGTGGGGAACCTGGACCTTGTTGAAGATCACGGACAGGTTCTGGCGCTCGCCGGCTTCCTCGCCCTTGACCTCGATGAACTGGGCCGCATGGGTCACGGGATCGAACACGATCACCGTGCCCTGCGGGATATGCAGGGATAGGATCGCCCTTTCGCTTGGCGGCAGGTCCACGATCTCGAGCGTGACCTCATCCAGCAGCTTCCCGGGATCGCCGGGAAGATCGATCGCCGAGCTCCAGAAGACCTGGCGATAATATTCGGCCGGCGACAATTCATCGGGCGTGTGCGCCGCGATTTTCCGCAGGCGCGGACTCACCGTGAAAGTCACCTCGACGAGGTCGTCAAGCCGCGTCTCATAACCCGCAGCACAGAACGCGCAATTATACTGCGCGCTATTGAGCGTCTTCAGGCTCTTGTTGGCGGAAAGCACCCCGGCGCAGCTCGGGCACATCACGTTCCATGTCATCTCGAACATGCCGAGCCCGACCGCATGCAGGAGCGTCGCGATGACCCGCTCCTCGTCGAGGCCTTCCCGGGTCGCCAGTTCAAGGGCATTGATCTTGTTCAAGCCATGGTCCGGGGCCTCCCGCACCATGCGCTCGAGCATGTCCGCAACATTCCCGTCGGCCGAAAGGCGCAGGGCCGCAAACAAGGTCTCGGTTTCGCTCATGCGCCGATGCTACCTCAAACAAGGCAGCGGGAACACCCGCTGTGCGAGCCCTTGCCCCTGTCAAAAAATCGTCATGGCGCGCGAGGAACCGCCCTGCCGTAGCTGGAAGCGCGAAGGCGGAAGCGCCAGAACATGGTCCGCGTCACGGCTGAACCCGCGCTTCCGAACGAAACAAGCGCGAACCGATAATCCGCTCGCCACGCCGGAGAACACGATGACGCGCGATCGCGAAGCAAGCGCGCAAGAGCCTCCTCCGAACAACTCGAACTCGTGGCGGGAGGATCCGTGATCCAGGAGATGATGGCAAACCTCAAGCTGATGGGCGAAATCCTCTCGAACGTCAGCAAGACGCGCTCCGAGATCAGCATGACGTTCGCGCGCCACGCGCGGGCGCAATTGATTTGCCGGCGGACGAATCAGAATCGCGCGCCAAGAGAAAAGGCCGGCGGGCGTTACGCCACCGGCCTTCTCTTGCAGCTGCCGGCCCAGGTCCGGTTCCGCCGCGATTCCATGACGGAAATCCTGGGTGAGCTTGGTTAATCAAACGTTAACAGAATCGGAGTGATCTGAATCACGGATCGCCAAGATTCGCTCCGTTAGTCTCAAGGTCACATTACGGCACATGCCCGTAATTCCCCGTCGGGAATCTACCGGAATATCCAGCGGAATCCGCCGCTGCTATTCCTGAAACACAGATTCGCTTTGTGAAGGAGACCAACATGACCCAGGTCTATTTCCACTGCTCCAACTCCCGCGAAGTCCGCGTCGATCAGTTCGGCGCGGTGGTGAGCAGCCTCGCCGAGGCGCGCGACCGCGCTGCCTGCGTGGTGCGATCGCTCATCATGGAACAAAGCACGGAAGACTGGCGCGACTGGGTCGTCCATGTCAGCGACGATTTCGATGAGGAGATCTTTGAAGTCTCCTTCTCATCCGTCCTCGGAAAGCCGAACTGAGGTTGTCATGACCCGCCGCATCGACCGCATCGTGATGGAATGGCGCCGTCTGATCGACCGGGTCTGCGATAGCTATCGCCCCGAGCGGCATTACATGCGCGGCCCGGGGCCGAAATGGCATGCCAAGCATCCCTCGGCAGGCCCGACGCTCTGAGGGTTCATTGATACGGCGGCGCCTGCTTCGCGCGCTGCGTTTTCGCCGCCTCCATCCACCAAGCCAGATCATCGGCAAAACGCAGAAATGCGCGCGCCAGGGATTTGCCGCCCTCGCCGGTCGGCTTGCCGTCGGCATCGAGCGTTTGCGCGATCGGTCCGACCGATATCTGGGACGAGATCACCACCATGCCCATTTCGGAAAGCGTGCCGTGCCACGCCAGCGCCGCGCGGGCGCCGGAGAAGCGTCCGGCCGAATAGCTGGCGATCGCGGCGGGCCGCCAGAACCACTCCTCCAGAAAATGGTCAGTGAGGTTCTTCAAGCCGGGCTGCATGCCCCAATTGTATTCGCCGGTGACGAACACGAACCCGTCAGCGCCGCGGATTTTTCCTGCCAGTTCTTCCAGCACCGCCGGGGCCTGGCCCTTCGGATGTTCCTTGTACATCCGGTCCAGCATCGGCAGCCCGACCGCCTTGGCATCGATCAATTCGACGTCATTGCCGCGGCCGCGCAGGCCGTCGACGATGAACCGGGCGAGGCGGATGCCCATGCGGTCGGAGCGATAGGAGCCATAGAGAACGAGGATGCGATGTGCCATGCCGGCAGGCTAGCATGACCGCCGACGGTTTCGCTATCGCAGCGCCGTCAGCTCTGGTGCGGTCCCCGCATGATCTTCATGGCGTCCTCGACATGGCGCCATTCGCTGGCTTCCTCGGCCTCGCCCTTGCGCTCGCAGGCGATGGCGTTCTGCGCCGCCTGGGCGATCGCCGCCGGCCCATGCTTCTCGAGCATCTGCCGCGCGATGGTGTGGATTTGCATCTGGGATGTCATATCGCACTCCCTGAGGTTGGACGCCGCAGGAGCCGGTTCCGGCATTGGCCTGCGGCCTGCCGTGAGAACCACCCAACCCGCCTGCGCGTTCCACCCGAGTGCCCCCGATCCTGGTTCCGCCTCAGATTTCTCCCAGCTCCGGCGGCTCGAACCAGTTGGTCAGCGACAGGCCGCCGTCGATCGTGATCGCCGCGCCCGTGACATAGGCCGACACCCGGTTCGACAGCACCGCCAGCGCCAGCGGCGCAAGGTCCTCCGCCTGGCCGAGGCGGCCGAGCGGGATGTGCTTTGCCAGCGAGGGATCGGCGACGAAGCCGCCGGCGGCAATGGCGCCGGGCACCAGGGCGTTGACCCGGATGCCATAGCGGCCGAACGTCTTCGCCAGTTCCTTCACCAGCATCGCCATGCCGGCTTTGGCGGTCGAATAATGCGGCAGGTTGCGCGGCGTGCCGGCGTGCAGCGAGGTCAGCAGCAGAAACGAGCCGGGTTGCTTTGCGGCGATCAGCCCCTGCGCCAGTTTGCGCGCGAGGTGAAAGCCGCCTTCGAGATTGACCGCATGCATCTGCGCCCAGGTCTCCGTACTTACAGCCAAGGCGTGATCGGCCTCGCGCCGCGGCGGCGAGGCTGAGTGCACGAAATGCGTCACCCGCCCGACGGCGGACTGCGCGTGCTTCAGCAGCTCTTCCCGCGCGGCGGCCTTGGCCAGATCGCCGACCCACGGCACGGCCAGTTCTGGCCGCGGCAAAACCTTGATCGCCGCAGCCACCCGCTCCTCGCTGATATCGGCGAATACCGTCCGCACGCCCTCACCGACCAGCGCCTGCGCGATAGCCCGGCCGATGCCGTTGCCTGCACCGGTCACCAGCGCCGCCTCGCGCGCGGGATCGAATGGATGGCTGAGCAGGCTCATTGGCGTTCTCCCGGGCGGCGTGGACACCAAGCATAGGCGGCGCACGGGACTGCGCCAAATTTCTTTCGGAACCCGGCTGCAAAACACAAGCGCCGGATGCCATAGTCCGGTCTATTACCGCCAAGCCGCATCAAGACGGCAATAGTCGATACAGGAGGGGGAAAATGGTCTTGAAGGAATCTCACGTTGCAGGCGCGGCCACGGCCGTCAGCGACGTTACGCTCGGCCAGTTGCTGGAGCAGGCCGCGCGGTCGGCGCCGGACCGGATCGCGCTGATTGCGGGCGTCCCCGATCCCGCCGCGCGCCGGCAGTGGACGTATGCCGAGTTATACGCCGAAGCGCAGCGCACCGCGCGCGCCCTGCTCTGCCGTTTCAAGCCGGGCGAGCGGGTCGCGGTCTGGGCCTATAATCTGCCGGAATGGGTGATGATGGAGTTCGGCGCGGCGATGGCCGGCATGGTGCTGGTCACCGTCAATCCGGGTTTTCGCGCCAGCGAGGTGGAATATGTGCTGAAGCAGTCCCGCGCCGCCGGCGTGTTCGTGGTGCCGGCATTTCGCGGCAATCCGATGCTGGAGACGGTGCATCAGGTCGCCGCGCGCTGCCCGGAATTGCGCGAGATCATTTCGTTTGAGGATTGGGCATCCTTTATCGCCGCCGGTAACGACCAAAACATCACCCTGCCGGACGTCAAGCCGACCGATCCGGTCATGATCCAGTACACGTCGGGCACGACAGGGTTTCCAAAAGGCGCCCTGCTGCATCATCGCGGCCTCGCCAACAACGGCGCCGATACCGCCCTGCGGATGGGAATCGAGCCCGGCGACGTCTTCATCACCACGATGCCGCTGTTTCACACCGGCGGCTGCGTCTGCTGCGTGATCGGCGCGGTGTCGAGCGCGGCAACCCAGGTGCTGATCGAGGCGTTCGAGCCCGGCCTCGTGCTGGAAATGTTCGCGACCTATCGCGGCAACGCCATGCTCGGCGTTCCCACCATGCTGGTGGCGATGCTGGAACATCCCTCCTTCGCCACCACCGATCTGTCGTCGGTCAGGGCGATCTGTTCGGGCGGCTCGACCGTACCGGCCGCGCTGGTGCAGCGGCTCGAAAAACAACTCGGCGCGCCCTTCACCATCGTGTTCGGCCAGACCGAATGCTCGCCGGTGGCGGCGATGACCAAGACCACCGATACCATCGAGGACAAGGCGGGCACCATCGGCCTGCCGCTGCCGAACATGGAGAACAAGATCGTCAATCCCGACACCGGCAAGACCGTGCCGATCGGCGAAATCGGTGAGTTCTGCACGCGTGGCTACCATGTCATGCTCGGTTATTTCGAAATGCCGGACGCTACCGCCGCGGCGATCGACGCCGATGGCTGGCTGCATACCGGCGACCTCTGCGCGATGGATTCCCGCGGCTACTGCACGGTCGAGGGCCGGCTCAAGGACATGATCATCCGCGGCGGCGAGAACATCTATCCACGCGAGCTCGAGGAATTGCTGTTCCGCCATCCCAAGATCAGCGAGATCGCAGTCGTCGGGCTTCCGCACGAAAAATGGGGCGAGGAAGTCGCCGCCTTCATCCGTCCGGCGCAGGGTGCCGTGATCGACAAGGAGGAGCTGGCGGCCTACATGCGGGCTTCGCTCGCCCCGCACAAGACGCCAAGGCACTGGTTCGTGGTCGAGGCGTTTCCGCTGACCGGATCGGGCAAGATCCAGAAATTCAAGCTGCGCGAGAGTTGGGCGAAAGGGGAACTGACGGCGCTGTGATGCGCGGTCCGCGCCCGAAGCTTGTACCGGGCTGCCGCCGGCGCTAGCTTTTGCAAAACCTGAAAGCCCGAACAAAGCCAGGGAGGTCACGATGCGCGCTGCGCCGTTGCTGTTTGGATTGGTTCTGCTCGCGACGCCCGCGCATGCCGCGCCCCGCTCGGAATATGTGACAATGGTGCTGCAGGCGTTCGCGGCCAAGGTGGAATGTCCCGGCACGGATGTCGTCTATCAGGATCTGGTGCAGAAAGCGCAGGAGATGCAGCTGCCGGATGGCACCACCGAACAAGTGCGAAAGGCCATCGCCTTCATGCATACCGGCGGAAAAATGGGCGAGCGCGCGGACGACGGGGTGATGCGGGAAGTCGCCGTCGCGACAAAGACGACCGACCTCGATCAGAAGCGTTTGGGCATGACGACCTGGTGCGAGACCCAGAAGAGCAGGCTCGCCGGCTTCATACGCGCCAAGAACTAGCGCCGAGCTCGCAAGACGTGGGGGTGTCCCGATACGCGCTCGCTCGCCGACACCGCTTGAGCTGGATCAATTCGACAGATCACTTGTATTTGTAGACTATTCCAAGCAGCATGAAAACGGCCTATTCTGGTCGCCGACCATCTGCGGGAAAACTACATGCGAACCCGCGTCAGGAAATTCGCGCACGTACTGGAGCGCTTTGGCCTTGCGATGGCCGGCGCTGCGAGCGGGCTGTTTGTGGGCGCACTGGTCGGCAGCAGCGTTGCGCAGTTCACCACGCAGGCTTTCCTGCTTTTCATGATGCTCGGTGGCGCGATAGGATTTTATCTGGGCATCGATACCCCGCAGCGTCCCTTCCACGCCAATTCGGACGGCCATTGGGACGGCAAGATCGATACGCCGGAATTGCTCAGCGCGGTCGGCACGTTCCTCGCCACCGGATCAGCCTTTGCTTCCGTCGGCGTGATCGTGCTCCGTCACGCGCCGCACCTCGCCTGGACCTGGATGATCATGGCAGGCTGGGTCCTGGGCATCACCATGCAGATCATCGCCGGCGCGATTGCACGCTGGCGGGGATGAGATGGGTTCGCCCTATCGGTCGGACCGGCCGATGACGGCCATCAACTCCGATATCTTCCGACGCTGATCTGACTTGTCGCCGCTGGCAATCGCGTGCTCGACGCAATGCGAGACGTGATCCTTCAACACTTCTTCCTCGACGCGCCGGAGCGCGGCGCGAACGGCCGATATCTGCGTCACGATGTCGATGCAGTAGCGGTCCTCGTCCACCATCTTCGACAAACCGCGGACCTGGCCCTCGATGCGGCTCAGACGTTTTTGACAGGATGCCTTGATGTCTGTTCTCATGCGGCCTATATACCCCCATAGGGTATACATTGCAAGGGACTGCATTGGTGATGAGCCACAACGACAAGAAGCCGGAAAGCAAAGCCAATCCGGACCACGCGATCGCCAAATCCTGTTGCGGCGGCGGCCATGACCATCACGATCACGGCCACCATGATCACGGGCACCACAGCCATCGCGATCACCACGCCCCTGCCAAAATGCTCGATCCCGTCTGCGGAATGACGGTCGATCCCGCCACCAGCAAGCATCGCTTCGACCACGGGGGCGAGGCCTTTCACTTCTGCTCGGCGGGCTGCAGAACGAAATTCGCCGCCGATCCGAGAAAGTATCTGGAGAAAACCGAGGCAAAGGAGGACGTGCCCGAAGGCACGATCTACACCTGCCCAATGCATCCCGAGATCCGGCAGGTCGGTCCCGGAAGCTGCCCGATCTGCGGCATGGCGCTGGAGCCGGATGTCGTCAGCCTCGACGCCCCGCCCAATCCTGAACTCGCCGATATGACGCGGCGCTTCTGGATCGGCCTTGCGCTGTCCGTGCCGGCGGTGGTGCTCGAAATGGGCGGACATCTCGTCGGCGGACACGGCCTGGTCGATCCGACGCTGTCGAACTGGATTCAACTGGTGTTCGCAACACCCGTGGTGATCTGGGCCGGCTGGCCCTTTTTCGTGCGCGGCTGGCAATCGCTGCTGACGCGCCATCTCAACATGTTCACGCTGATCGCGATCGGTACCGGCGTCGCCTATCTCTACAGCCTGGTCGGCACCATCGCGCCCGGCGCTTTTCCGGCTAATTTCCGCGGCCACGGCGGTGCGGTCGCGGTCTATTTCGAATCCGCGGCCGTCATCACCGTTCTCGTATTGCTCGGCCAGGTGCTGGAACTGCGCGCCCGCGAGGCGACGTCCGGCGCCATCAAGGCGCTGCTGCAACTGGCGCCGAAGACCGCGCGGCGAGTTGGTGACGACGGCGCCGACCATGAAGTCGAGATCGACAGTCTCACGGTCGGCGACAGACTGCGCGTCCGCCCCGGCGAGAAAGTGCCGGTCGACGGTGTCATTCTCGAAGGCCGTTCGTCGCTCGATGAATCCCTGGTGACCGGTGAATCCATGCCGGTGACCAAGGAAGCCGGCGCCAAGGTGATCGCGGGCACGCTGAACCAGTCCGGCGGTTTCGTGATGCGCGCGGAAAAGGTCGGCCGCGACACGCTGTTGTCCCAGATCGTCCAGATGGTCGCGGACGCGCAGCGCTCGCGTGCGCCGATCCAGCGGCTGGCCGATCAGGTCGCCGGCTGGTTCGTTCCCGCCGTCATCGCGGTCGCGCTGATCGCCTTCGGCGTGTGGTCGTATGTCGGGCCGGAGCCGCGCATGGCCTTTGGCCTGGTTGCCGCCGTGAGCGTGCTGATCATCGCCTGTCCCTGCGCGCTCGGCCTGGCGACGCCGATGTCGATCATGGTCGGCGTCGGGCGCGGCGCGCAGGCCGGCGTGCTGATCAAGAATGCTGATGCCCTGGAGCGGATAGAAAGGGTCGATACGCTGGTGGTCGACAAAACAGGCACGCTCACCGAGGGCAAGCCAAAGGTTACGGCCATCATTGCCGCAGCGGGATTCGACGGAAACGAAATCCTGCGGCTCGCCGCCAGCGTGGAGCTGGCAAGCGAACATCCCCTCGCCGACGCCATCGTGCGATCGGCGAAAGAACGCATGCTTGAATTGGGCAAGGTCGAGGAATTCGACTTCCCGACCGGCAAGGGCGCGAGCGGCAAGGTCGACGGCAAATTCGTTCTGCTCGGCAATTCCAGATTCATGACATCGCTTGGCGTCGATACAGGTCCGCTGGATTCCGATGCCGAGCGCATGCGCGCCGATGGCGCCACCGTCATCAACATCGCAATTGACGGCAAACCGGCCGGGCTGTTCGCCATCGCCGATCCGGTCAAGGCGTCCACGCCGGCGGCGCTGAAGGCGCTGGCCGAGGAAGGCGTCAAGGTCATCATGCTGACCGGCGACAACAAGACCACGGCCAATGCCGTCGCGCGGCAACTCGGAATCTCCGACGTCGAGGCTGACGTGCTTCCGGATCAAAAGAGCGCCGTCGTCGACAGGCTGCAGAAGGCCGGTCGGATCGTCGCCATGGCCGGGGATGGCGTGAACGACGCGCCGGCGCTGGCGGCGGCCGAGGTCGGCATCGCCATGGGAACCGGCACCGACGTGGCGATGGAAAGCGCCGGGATCACGCTTCTGAAGGGCGATCTCGGCGGCATCGTGCGCGCGCGAAAACTGTCGCAGGCTACCATGCGCAACATCCGGCAGAACCTGTTCTTCGCGTTCATCTACAATGCCGCCGGTGTCCCGATCGCCGCGGGTATCCTCTATCCCACTTTCGGTATTCTGCTCTCGCCGATCATCGCCGCGGCGGCGATGGCACTGTCGTCGGTCAGCGTCGTCGGGAACGCGCTGCGGCTCCGCGTCACGCGCCTGTGATCGGGCGGGCGCGATTTGGAGATCATTAATCACATCTGCCGGCGCGAAAGGTCCGTTCAAAAAAATTCCACAATGTCCGCTACGAAAAGAACTCCACTTCGAAAAGGAGGACTTTCATGCGGTTGGGACAGGCGACCTTTGTGGCAACGATAGCCGCCCTGCTCGCGGCGGCGGTGCCCGGACTTGCCAAGAACGCTGAAACGCCGAAGACCAGTGAGCAGCCGGCTGCGGCATCCTGCCGTTCCTACCAGCAGGCCGCTGATAAATCGTGGATCGAACTTCCGTGCCAGGAGATCGGCGCCACCCCCTCGCACAAATCGTCGGCGCGAAAACCGGATAGCGAGGTCCGCTGAGGGAACGCCGGTGGCTTCGTCCTTTGCGCGGGGATGAGGTTGTCCCGCCGCGCCGCCCGTAGCGTAAACTTCAGATTAATGCACACCACTTAGGATAGAGGACGGCACTTCCCTTCCATCCTGAATGGCTCGCACCCCATGAAAATCGGCACCCTCCTGACCGCCGCCATCGTCTCGCTGTCCGCCGTCGGCGGTGGCCTTGCCGTGTATGTGGCGGTCGCGAAATACCAGACCATGGACAGGGTTTCGGTCGCGCAGAGCCGGTTGGCGGTGGTCCGGGCCGTCGGCGAAATCCCGCGCTACATGAATCCCGAACGGGGTTTTGCCACCAACATCCTGTACGGGCCGGCCGTGGTCGCCCCGACGATGCGATCGGAACTGGTCGAGAAGTACCGCAAGCAGACCGACGGTGCGCGCGAGCGGATGAACGCGATCCGTAGCGACCTTTCCGCGCTCGACGATGGCATGGCCGTCGGCAGCGGCATTGACGCATTGAACGTGAAATTCGTCGCCCTGCGCGAGGCCATGGACAAGGCCATCGACGGCCCCGCCGATGCGCGCAAGGAGGCCGCCCGGAAGATCGTCGCCGACAATGCCGTGTTCAACACGGCGGTGACCGCCCTGCTCGACGAGCAGGTACGCCGGATGGCGCAGCTTGATGGCGACGCCTACCGGCAGGCCAGCTACGCCAACATCGCCTGGATGCTGCGCGACGTCGGCGGCCTCAACGCCAGCCTGCACAAGAATCTCGTCGGTTCCAACCGCGCGGCGACCGACGCCGAGAAGATGGAGCTAAGCCGTTCCCAGGGCCGTACCGACCAGATCCTCGTCTCGTTGCAGCAACTCCGCGGCAATCCCGCGACACCGGCCAATGTGTCGGCGGCGCTCGACAAGATGAACGAAGCCTATGTCGAACGCTTCGGCAAGGAGCTGAAGATGGTGAGGGATGGCGCCATCAGCGGCAAATACGAGCATAATGTCGACACCTATTACGCGGAATCGCAGCTCGGCCTCGCCGCCGTGATCGCGGTGCGCGATGCCTTTTACGAGAATGCCGAGCAGATCCTGGCTGCCGCCTATTCCTCGGCGCGTTTCAGTTTCATGATGGCGCTTGCGGGCCTGATCGCCGTCGTCGGCGCCAGCGCCGGCATGATCCTGATGGTCCGCCGCCGCGTCTGCAGGCCGATCGTCGATCTCACCGCGTCCATGACGCGGCTCGCCAGCGGCAACGTCTCCGACGTGATTGTTGGCGCCGAACGGGGCGACGAGATCGGCGCGATGGCGGCGGCCGTGGGCGTCTTCAAGGACAACATGATCGCGGCCGAACGGCTGTCGGCTGAAAAAGCCGCCGAGAACGACGTCAAGATGCGGCGTGTTCAGGTGCTTGACGAACTCACCCGGGCGTTCGAGGCCAAGGTCAGCGAGCTCGTCGGCGGGTTGTCGTCGGCCTCGTCGGTGATGGAAAACACGGCGCGCTCGATGTCTTCGACCGCGGAAGCCACCAACCGTCAGGCCGGTATCGTGGCCGCCGCCTCCGAGCAGACTTCGAGCAACGTCCAGACCGTTGCCAGCGCCACGGAAGAGCTCACCTCCTCGATTTCGGAGATCGGCCGCCAGGTCGCGCAATCCACCGAGATCGCCGCCCGCGCCGTCGACAATGCCCGCCGCACCGGCGACACCGCGCGCGCGCTGGCCGAAGGCGCGCAGAAGATCGGCGACGTCGTGACGCTGATCCAGACCATCGCGGCCCAAACCAACCTCCTGGCGCTCAACGCCACCATCGAGGCGGCGCGCGCCGGCGAAGCCGGCCGCGGCTTTGCGGTCGTCGCCTCCGAAGTCAAATCGCTGGCCGGCCAGACTGCGAAGGCGACCACCGAGATCTCTGAGCAGATCGCCGCCATTCAGGCCGCCAGTGACGAGACCGTGACCGCCATTCAGAACGTCGCCAACGTCATTGCCGAGATCGACCAGATCGGCACGGCGATTGCCGCCGCCATCGAGGAACAGGGGTCGGCGACCAAGGAAATCTCCCGCAGCGTCCAGGAAGCCGCGCGCGGCACCCAGGAAGTCAACTCCAACATCTCCGGCGTGCAGCGGGCCGCCGACGAGACCGGTTCGGCCGCCACCCAGGTGCTGGGCGCGGCCGAGCAATTGTCGTCGCAGTCCAAGGACCTCGCCGGCCAGGTCAATCGCTTCCTCAGCGAGGTTCGGGCCGCGTAATCAGGCGGCTGCGGCCGGCGCATGCTTGCCGGTCTGAACGGCCTCACACGGCCGTCGTCCTCCTGTGGTAGACGATGGTCACGGCACCGGGCCGCCAACTTCAGAACGAGCCGTCGTCATGGATCAACTCGCGCCGCCGCGCCCAAAACTTGCCGAAACCGTCGTTGAACCCACCGTCAAATTGCGCGAAGTCAGCATCGGCGCCTGCTGCGAGGTGCTCGGCGATACCGCGATCGAATATGCCGAACTCGGCGACTATTCCTATCTCGGTCCGGGCTGCATGGTCGCGGATGCCAGGATCGGAAGATTCTGCGCGATCGCGGCGCAGGTGCGCATCGGCGCGCCGAACCATCCGCTCGACCGCCCGTCGCAGCATCGCTTCACCTATTGTCCCGAGTACTACTCGGCCGGCGCGCAGCGCGATCACACCTTTTTCCGGGACCGGCGGGCCGATCGCGTCGTGATCGGCAATGATGTCTGGATCGGTCACGCCGTCATCGTGGTGCCGGGCGTCACGGTGGGCGACGGCGCCGTGCTGGCGGCCGGCGCCGTGGTTACCCGCGACGTGGCGCCCTACACCATCGTCGGCGGCGTGCCGGCAAAACGGATCAGGGAGCGCTTCAGCCGCGATATCGCCGCGCAGCTTGCCAGGATTGCGTGGTGGAATTGGCCTGCGGAAACCATCTTCCAGCGCCTTCCGGAATTCCAGTCCGGCGACGTCGCGGCATTTTGCGCGCGGTGGGGCTAATAAAAAAACGATGTCTCAAGCAACAAGCATCCTTCCGGACCGGCCTTGAAGGGCCCGTGTTTGGCGTGAGGCGGACGGCAGGCGAAGGCCGGCGCGTGGAACGCCTCGAAGCGATGGGGCGGCTCCTGCGAGGCCACGAGGAGCGTTCCCTGGATAACCACGACCTCCTCGTAAAATTCGTGCTCGCGCACGGCATCGATCTCGGCATTGGGCGCCCAGCGCGCGAGGCGATTGAGATGCCCCTTGCCGGCGGCTTCATCGAGCGATCCGGCCAGCGTCTTGGCTTCGATACCGGGCGCGATGGTTTCCCAGCCTGACGAAAGATCGATGTTGAAGAACTCCCGGTGTTCCTTTCCGGTCCTCGGGTCGCGCTGATCCATGGTCATGTCCTGTGTTGCAAATCCAACCGTCGAACCCAACATAGCGCACCAGTTCCTGTCAGGCTGCAAGCGCTAGTCCCGTTTAAAGCGATAGTCGAAGCGATTGCCGTCCGTTGTGATCAGGCCAACCGTCGGATTCGGGAAATGGACCGGCAGGATCAGCGTATCGGTGCCGGCGACGGAGGCAAAGAACGTCCGCCGCGATACCGCGGACTGCTTCGGATCCCAGTCGACGCCGGGCGACCAATCAGGCTCCCGGCACTGAATCGCATGGTGCATGAGGTCGCCGGCCACCACCGCGCGCTGCCCTTTCGAAAAGATATTGACGCAGCAATGGCAGGGCGAATGCCCAGGGGTCGGCGTCAGCGTGACGGTATCATCGAGCGCATAATCGTCGTCGACCAGCAGCGCCTGACCCGCTTCGACGACCGGCAGACAATTGTCGCGAAATGTCTTGCCCGGCCGCTCTCCGCCCTTGGCGTATTCGGCTTCCCACACCGCATATTCTTTTTTGTGGAATATGTATTTTGCGTTGGGGAATGTCGGCACCCAGCGCCCGTCGCGCAGAGTGGTGTTCCAGCCGGTGTGGTCGATGTGCAAATGGGTGCAGAATACGTAGTCCACTTGCTCGAAGCCGACGCCGAGCGCGAACAATTCGTTGCGCCAGCGCTCCTTGCCCGGGAAATCGAACGGCGGCGGATGGCCCTTGTCCTCGCCCGTGCAGGTATCGACCAGGATGGTGTGGCGCGGCGTGCGGACCACGAATGTCTGGTAGGTGATGAACATCTTGCCGGATGCCGCATCGAAGAATTCCGGCTCCATCGTTGGCAGATGTCGCTTGAAAACCGTGTCATCATAGGCCGGAAAGAAATCCTGCGGCCGCCGCCACGGACCCTCGCGCTCGATGACGGCATCGATGGTGATGTCGCCGATTCTCAGCTGCTTCATCGCTTCTCCCCGATCTTCTCGGTGAGCGTATCGGGCGGATCGGCAAGCTTCAAGCAGTGGTCGGCGCGAGGACCCATGCGGTTTCGCGCTTCAACTGCGCAGGCCCGGCGCCTCGTGGCCGGTGCGCGCGACATATTCCGTATAGCCGCCGCCGAATTGGTGGATGCCTTCGGGCGTCAGTTCCAGCACGCGGTTGGAGAGCGCGGCCAGGAAATGGCGGTCATGCGAGACGAACAGCATGGTGCCCTCGAATTCGGAGAGCGCGTTGATCAGCATCTCCTTGGTCGCCAGATCCAGATGGTTGGTGGGCTCGTCAAGCACCAGGAAATTCGGCGGGTCGAACAGCATCTGCGCCATCACCAGCCGCGCCTTCTCGCCGCCCGACAATACCCGGCATTTCTTCTCGACATCGTCGCCGGAAAATCCGAAGCAGCCGGCGAGCGCCCGCAAGGAGCCCTGTCCGGCCTGCGGAAAGCAATCTTCCAGCCACTGGAACACGGTGCGTTCGCCGTCGAGCAGGTCCATCGCGTGCTGCGCGAAATAGCCCATCTTGACGCTGCCGCCGATCGCAACCGTGCCGTCATCGGGCTCGGTCGAGCCGGCCACCAGCTTCAGCAGCGTCGACTTGCCGGCGCCGTTGACGCCCATCACGCACCAGCGTTCACGGCGGCGGATCATGAAATCGAGCCCTTGATAGATGGTGCGGCTGCCATAACCCTTGTGGACGTTCTTCAGGCTGACGACGTCCTCGCCGGAGCGTGGCGCCGGCAGGAAGTCGAACGCCACGGTCTGGCGCCGCTTCGGCGGCTCCACGCGCTCGATCTTGTCGAGCTTCTTGACCCGGCTCTGCACCTGGGCGGCGTGCGAGGCGCGCGCCTTGAAGCGCTCGATGAATTTGATCTCCTTGGCCAGCATCGCCTGCTGGCGCTCGAACTGGGCCTGCTGCTGTTTCTCGTTGAGCGCGCGCTGCTGTTCGTAGAATTCGTAATTGCCGGAAAAGGTCGTCAGCGTGCCGCCGTCGATCTCGACCACCTTGTTGATGATGCGGTTGATGAACTCGCGGTCATGCGAGGTCATCAACAGCGCGCCTTCGTAGCCGCGCAAAAACTGCTCGAGCCAGATCAGGCTTTCCAGATCGAGATGGTTGCTCGGCTCGTCCAGCAGCATCACGTCCGGACGCATCAGCAGGATGCGCGCCAACGCCACGCGCATTTTCCAGCCGCCGGACAGCGCGCCGACGTCGCCGTCCATCATCTCCTGGCTGAAGCCGAGGCCCGACAGCGCCTCGCGCGCCCGGCCGTCGAGCGCATAGCCGTCGAGTTCCTCGAAGCGGTGCTGCACCTCGCCATATTGGGCGATAATGTCGTCCATCCTGTCCGCCTGGTCGGGGTCGGCCATCGCCGCTTCAAGCGCCCTGAGTTCGGCAGCCACGATGCTGACGGGTCCGGCGCCGTCCATCACCTCCGCGACCGCGCTGCGGCCCGCCATCTCGCCGACATCCTGGCTGAAATAGCCGATGGTGATGCCGCGATCGAGCGACACCTGCCCCTCGTCGGGCAGCTCTTGCCCCGAGATCATCCGGAACAGTGTGGTTTTGCCGGCCCCATTCGGCCCGACAAGCCCAATCTTTTCTCCCTTTTGCAGGGCTGCGGACGCTTCGATGAAGAGGATCTGGTGGCCGACTTGCTTACTGACGTTATCGAGACGGATCATTGGGGCCTGAACAATGGAAATTGCTGGCCGCTCTTATTCCATGTGGCGCGCAGGGGAAAGCCTATTCCGGGCTATACCGCTAAGCCGCCCGCATCAGCTTCAAGGTGGCGGCCAGCCGCAAACTGCGCTTTCCCGCCAGCGCGATGGCTTCCAGCTCCGCGCCCTCACCGTTACAAGTGCCTGCGAAGCCGATGCCGACCTCATGGCCGCCAAACACCGGATTTTCGCCCTTCGCCGGCGTATGCTCCTGGTTGAGGATTTCACCTTTCCAGCGTCCGTCGGCGGAACTGTAGGAACCGAGGTAGTAGAAAAAGGCATCGCCGCCGAGGATGCGGCCATTCATCAGCAGCATGACGCCGGATAGGCCGGCATCGACGCCATCGAGCGCGCGGATGCGAATGGAATAGAGCCCGTTGACGATACCGCCAACTCCGACTTCGCCGACCGGCGGCAGCGCCTCGTCGTCGAGCCGGGTCAGATTGGCCCAGAACAACGCGCCCGGCCGCGGAGCGGCACTGCCTTCCAAGCGGATGGTGTTGCCCTTCAACCTGCCCCGCACGCTGATCGCGGCGACGTCCGCGCCCATCAGCGGCTTGTAATGGGGATCGTCATTGTGGCGCTGGGTGATGACGTCGCCCAGAATTTCCCCGCCCTGCTCCTGATAGGTCCCCAGATGCGCGAACGCGGAATTGCCGCCCAGCATCCGGCCCTCATGCATGCACATGATGCTGCGCCCGAACGCGTCGTCCACGCCGTATTCAGCCTTGTAAAGCCCATCCAGCAACGGAGATTTCCAGCCTTGTTGATTCGTTTCGCGGGGGCATAGCACCGCCCACGGGGCGGAACCAGCGGACGATTTAGCGCAGGTATCGCAACGTTCGTGTCATACTCGTGGGCAACCGGCGATACAGCCAGAACCGAATGGGGAAACAGGTGCAGACCCTCCTGCTTTATGCGCTGGCGCTCGGCGCCGGCGTCAGCGTCGCAACGCAACAGATCCTGAACGGCAACCTTCGCGAGGCGTTGGGATCGCCGGCCTGGGCCGGATTGATCAGCTATGCCGGCGGACTTCTCACGATGATCGTCGCGGTGCTCGCGCTCGCCGAGCCGGTACCGTCGCTTCGGATCATGGCCAACGTGCCGTGGTGGGCCTGGTCGGGTGGGCTGTTCGGCGGCGTCTTCATTCTGCTCGCGATCCTGCTGTTGCCCTCGCTCGGCGCAGCGACGCTGTTCGCGCTGGTTATCGCGGGTCAGGTGCTGGCTGCCGTCACGCTCGATCATTTCGGCGTGCTCGGGCTGACGCCGCATCCGATCAGCCTGGCGCGGCTGGCGGGCGCCGTGCTGCTGATCGCCGGCGTAATCCTGATGCGGGATTGAACGACGCACGCCCTCGCCGTTCAGAAGCACAGATTCGTCACCACATTGCCGCGCTTGTCCTTGATCGCATAGGGACACCGCATCCGCTCCAGCGCCTTCTTGGCGTCTTCGTCGCCGAGGGCCGCGGCGCGCTCGTAGTAGCTCTTGGCCGCGCCAGCATCCTTCGAACCGCCGCGGCCCTGCTGTGCGAACGCGCCCATGCGCTCCAGCGCGCCGGGGTGATTTTGCGCCGCGGCTTTTTCAAACAATGCCCGTGCTGCGACATCGTCCTTGCTGCCGCCATTGCCCTCCGCCAGCAACATGCCCAGCTGATACTGCGCCTCCGCATTGGTCTCGGCGCCCTTCGACAGCAATTCCCGCGCCCGCGCCGGATCGACCGATCCGCCGGCGCCACCGCCGAGGGCTGCAAGATTGCTGACGCCACGCGGATTGCCGGCTTGCGCCGCGCGCTCGAGCAGCCTGCGCGCCTGCGCCTCGTCGCGCGCGACGCCGGCGCCCGTCCCATAGAGCACGCCGAGTTCGACCATGGCCGAGGTCGAGCCCTTGTCGGCCGCCTTGCGCCAGGCCGCGACGGCCTCAGGCGTTTGCCGATTGGCCGCGTAGGCGCGTCCGAGCTGGTACATCGCCCGCCGCGAGGAGTTCGCGGCGATCCTGCAGTATTTGATGGCGGTCGCGATATCGGACGCCGCGATGTCAGGCGTGCCCTTGACGTCGGCCGGCTTGTCGGGGTCGGAGGGATCGGCCGCGACACGGTCGCACAGCACGAGGTCGGCCGATTGCGCGTGCGCCCAAGCAGGCGCCGCCAGCACCCCCATCGCAACCGCGAACCCCTGAAACAGCTTTCTCATGGGTCGGCAGGTTGCGTCCACCGGCCGGCAATTTCAAGGCTCGAGCCCGCTCGCACGCAGCACCGGCGCGACCTCGCCCGAGGCGAGAAAGCGCAGCAGCCGGTCCGACAATTCGGTCAGGCTCGACGCCGCCATCCGGCCAGCCGAAAACACGGCGGGCGTTTGCAGTTCACGGGGGATGGGGCCGACGACGTCGATGCCGCCGACCTGCTTCAACTCGCTGATCTGCTGGATCGCAAGATCGGCCTCGCCGGTCACCAGCCGTTCGGCGGTGAAGCCCTGCGGAATGATGGTCGCCCTGGCGTTGATCTCGGATGCGATGCCGAGCCGCTCGATCAACTGCGCAAACAGGATGCCGCTCGCGCCGATCCGCGAATAGGCGACCGAACGGGCCGCAAGCAGCGCTGTGCGCAGCGCAGGCCCGGTTGCGATGTCGGGATGGGCGGCGCCCGCCTTCACCGCGATACCGACATAGGACCTTGCAAGGTCCACGCAGCTACCCGCCACAACGCGCCGTTCGCGGATCATGTCGTCCAGCCCCTCGCGTGTCAGAATGACGACGTCGGCGCCCTCGCCGCCGCGCAGGCGCTCGAGCAGCGCCAGGGTCGGCGCGAAATCGGCATCGATGCGGATGCCGCTGGCGGCCTCATATTGTCCGGCCAGGTTGTGAACCGCCCCTTTCAGGGCCAGCGTCGAGAGCACGCGCACGGCTTGGTCCATGGCATCAGGCCCGGTGCATCAGTTTGAGCACCGCCGTCATGCGCAGGCTGCGCTTGCCCGCGAACGCGGTAGCTTCCAGCAGCGCGCCCTGATCGTCGCATGTGCCGGCAAAGCCGATGCCGACCTCATGGCCGCCGAACACCGGGTTCTCGCCCCGGTCCGGCGTGTGTTCCTGGTTGAGGATCTGGCCCTTCCAGCGGCCATTCTCCGAGGTGTAGCTGCCGACATAGTAAAACGAAGCGTCGCCGCCGAGGATGCGGCCGTCGCTGAGCAGCATCACGCCGGTGAGGCCACCCTCGACGCCATCCAGCATCCGGATGTGAATGGAATAGAGCCCGTTGATGATGCCGCCCTCGCCGACCCCGCCGGCGATCGGAATCGTCTCTTCCTCGATCGGCGTCATGACCGAACTGAAGACCGCCCCCGGCAATTCCTTGAGGTGGCCGGCAAAACGATAGAGCGCGCCATCCGGTTTACCCTTTGCCAGCAGGGTGGCATCGTCGGTGCCGGCCATCGCGCGGTAGGCCGGGTCGGGATTGTGGCGGACGGTCTGGATCATGATGTCAACGCTGCCATCGGCCTCCTTCTTTTGATAGGTGCCGATATGGGCAAAGGCCGAATTGCCGCCGAGCATCTTGCCGGCGCGCGCGTACATCACGCTGCGGCCCACCGCGGCGTTGAGCTGAAACCTGACCTTGTAGAAACCCTCAAACAATGCCGTGTCCCCGGCAAGCGCATGGATCGCTGTCTAGCGCGGTTCATAACGCAGGGGAACGGCCTTGAAGCAATGTATTTGAATCAACGGCATCCATATCAGCGTCATCAAAACGCAATGATCCGCCAAAGCGGTCGCGCTTTGGCGGATCAGGGTTGCGGTCCGGGTGCCCCCACCCGGGTTTGCGCTGCGGCTCAGGCCGCGGCCGACTTGGCGGAGGTCGGAACCTCGGCGATCGTCTTCAGGATCTGCGACGCGATCTGGTAGGGGTCGCCTTGCGAGTTCGGACGACGGTCTTCCAGATAGCCCTTGTAACCGTTGTTCACGAAGGAGTGCGGAACGCGGATCGAAGCACCGCGGTCGGCCACGCCATAGCTGAACTTGTTCCAGGGCGCGGTCTCGTGCTTGCCGGTCAGGCGCTTGTCATTGTCCGGGCCGTAGACGGCGATGTGGTCCATGAGATTCTTGTCGAACGCCGCCATCAGCTTCTCGAAGTACTCCTTGCCGCCGACCGTACGCATATACTCGGTCGAGAAATTGGCGTGCATGCCGGAGCCGTTCCAGTCGGTATCGCCGAGCGGCTTGCAGTGGAATTCGATATCGATGCCGTAGCTCTCGGTGAGGCGCAGCATCAGATAGCGGGCCATCCACATTTCGTCGGCGGCCTTTTTGGAGCCCTTACCGAAGATCTGGAATTCCCACTGGCCCTTCGCCACTTCGGCGTTGATGCCTTCGTGGTTGATGCCGGCCGCGAGGCAGAGGTTGAGATGCTCTTCCACGATCTTGCGGGCGACGTCGCCGACGTTCTTGTAGCCGACGCCAGTGTAGTACGGGCCTTGCGGCGCCGGATAGCCGTCGGTCGGGAAGCCCAGCGGACGACCATCCTTGTAGAAGAAGTATTCCTGCTCGAAGCCGAACCAGGCGCCCTCGTCGTCGAGGATGGTGGCGCGCTTGTTCGACACATGCGGGGTCTTGCCATCGGGCATCATGACTTCGCACATCACGAGCGCGCCGTTTTCACGCGCGGCGTCCGGATAGATCGCAACCGGCTTCAACACGCAATCGGAGCTGTGGCCTTCGGCCTGATTGGTCGAAGAGCCATCGAAGCCCCACAGCGGGAGCTGTTCCAGCGTCGGGAATGAAGCGAATTCCTTGATCTGCGTTTTGCCGCGCAGACTGGGCGTCGGCGTATATCCGTCGAGCCAAATATACTCGAGCTTGTACTTGGTCATTGAGCCTCTCTTGAGTTTCATGCTGCTAAGTGCGGAGGCCCCGGACTTTGGAGGTTAGAAGCCCCAGATCCCCGCACACGTGTACCCGGCCACGTCAGGCCGTTTCTTACCAAGCAATTAAAGTGCCAATCGCTGCAGTGCGGCACCGGGCGATGCGGCGGATGTCCACCCGGCTGCACGCATTTTTTGGTGCGACATAGACGCGCGCCTGACATGCGCGCCGGGCGGCCAGAAACCGCTTTCGCCGCCGTTTGAAGCCCGATTCTGCGGCAGTTTCGGCGCGCAGCCTGAAGCCCGATTAAAGCTGCAGCACCCTGACGTGCCACTCAGCGGCGAATTCGGCCACAGCCGGCAACCTTCTGACCGGCCCAAGCGTTAGTCATCTGCCCATTGCCTCACACGAAGCAAAACAGGAAATGCCTACAAAATGCACATCACCTGACTTTTTTTGAGCAATTTGCATTCCGCGAGGGCGCGAACGATATCGAAGTCTCGGTAACCAACGAAGAACGAGTCGGGCGCACCATGGCGGTTCGCTCGATCCAGGAGAGACCAGGATGATCAATACAGGTGTGAATGAGGGATCTGCCAAGATCTATCAATTCCCAGCCGGCGGCCGGTCGGCTCTGGCAGGACGCCGCTACGGCGAGACCAGGTCCGACATGGCAGCCGCGGCGGTAAACGTCGCCGACTGCAGTGGCAGCTGGTACCACGCCGAAGCGATCGAAGAAGCCAAGCTTGGGCGTGACCATTGATGCCGGCCCGATGTTCGGCAAATCCGCGCCCACGGGTTCAGGCACGGTCGGTGAAGTAGAAAAGGGTCGGAACGAAGTCGTTTCGGCCCTTTTTCACGTCTGCTCACAAGCCGTGACCGGCCGCCTGGCTTGCCTGAGCGTGGTGACACCGGTTTTTGTGATCCTCAAGGTGATGCCGCGGCCCGTGTACCGCGAACCCGATAGGGCCACCCGCTTGGCCAGGGTCACCGGCTTTCCCCCAAGCTGCAGATGGGCTCGCGAATCGTACTGGAAAAATCCGGCAGTGAATTGCGTTCCATCGGCGCAGCGATAGTTTTTGAAGGCCGATTGCGCCGACGCGGCCGATGAACCGATCATCGCCAACAGCAATGCCGGCCCCAAGCTTGCGACCTTGCGAATATTCATATTCTCCCCCTCACTGCCCGAGTATAGACCTGAGGGCAGGACGCGACACATCCCCTGAATTGCCCTCCGCACAACAATTGCATCGACATACCAAGACTTCAAAAGGCGGCCCGATGTCAGACTCCCCTGCCCGTCATCTCAATCTCGCCGGCGCCAGCAATTTTCGCGATCTCGGCGGCTATGTCACAACAGACGGCCGCACGGTGCGCTGGCGGCAGATCTTCCGCTCCAACCATCTGGCGCATCTCACTGACGAGGATGCCCGGGTCTTGCGCGCGCTCGGCGTCAAGAGCGCCTTCGATTTTCGTGGCAGCATGGAGCGTACCGAGGCGCTGTGTGCGCTATCCGACATCACCGTGCATTCGCTGCCGGTCGAACCGACCGTGGTCGCGGCGCTCCGCGCCATCGCCGCCGGCGGAACGCCGCTGTCGGCCGACCACGCCGTCGAGGTGATGCGCGATTCCTACCGCAGTTATGTACAGCAGAACACGCCGCGCTTCCGCGCGCTGTTTGCGCATCTATTGGAAGACCGCGCGCCGCTGGTGATCCACTGCACCGCCGGCAAGGATCGCACCGGGTTCGCCTGCGCGCTGATCCTGCACACGCTCGGCGTCCCCGACGAGGTGATCTCGGAGGATTATCTGCTGACCAACCGCTACTACCGGCGCGATCCCAATTCCAGCAGCGACCTGCCCGATCACGTCAAGCAGGTGCTGGGTTCGGTGCAGCCCGCATTCCTCGGCGCGGCGTTCGAAGCCATCGATGCCGACTACGGCAGTCTCGAAGCCTATCTGCGCGACGGCATCAGCCTCGGCGCTGCCGAGCGAACGGCACTTGCAGCGCGTTATCTGATCTAGCCAGGTGTGCCGCCCGGTGGCCGGGCCACGGCTCTTCACCGGCGTCGTCCGCTACGCCCGGCAGCTTTGCCAGAACTGCTCCCGCGACCATATGGCCAAAGGCCGTCATTTTCCATTAGGATAGCCGGTATTTGCAAACCATGGTTGTTGACCATGACCCATTTGGATTTTGATCTTTTCCGCCTCGATCAGGCTCAGCGAACGGTTCTCCAAGGTGACACGCCTTTGCAATTGAGCGGCCGGGCCTTCGATGTCTTGTGGGCGCTGGCCTCGGCAGACGGCAAAATGGTGTCCAAGGGCGAGTTGATCTCGCAAATCTGGCCGGATCAGATCGTCCAGGAGAACACGCTGCACGTCCAGATCTCGGCGCTCAGAAAATTCCTTCAGGACAAGGTCGGCGATGACCTGATCCTCACCGTGCCCGGTCGAGGCTACCGTCTGACAGCCTCCCGAGCCAGCAAGCAAACGCCGGCCCGGGCCAAGGTGATTGCGGTTCTGCCATTCCGCAACATGAGCGGCGATCCCGATCAGGGATATTTCGTCGATGGCATGGTGGAAGACATTATCACCGGTCTTGCCCGCGTTCGCTGGTTCTCGGTCGTCGGCCGCAACTCGACATTCGCATACAGGGATCGACAGATCGCGCCTGCGCAAGCGGGCGAGGAGCTGGGTGCGCGCTACATCCTCGATGGTAGTATCCGCAAGGCCGGCTCGCGCATTCGGATCACGGCCGAACTGACCGACGCGGAGACCGGCTTACAGCTCTGGGGCGAGCGCTACGACCGGATTCTGGAGGATATTTTCGCGCTACAGGACGAATTGACGATGAACGTCGTTGGCGCCATCGAGCCGACGATCCGGAGGGCCGAGATCGACCGCGTGCGGCGGCGGCGACCTGAAAGTCTCGATGCCTATGATCTCGTGCTTCGCGCAATGCCCTATCTGCACAGCTACAGGGCCACTGAAATCGACGCGGCCAAGGCGTTGCTCAAGCGCGCCCTCAAGCTCGAACCGGGCTATCCGGCAGCGCATGCATCGATCGCCCTGTGTTATCATGCCTGCTTCAGTTGGGGCGGGCTTCGCGAGGAAGACCGGATCGCCGCGGTCGAACACGCCTATGCCGGCTCCGCGGATATCACCGACGACGCTTCTGCCCTTGGCATATGCGGCTTCGTCCTCTCGCTCGACGGCAAGGATCACGTGGCCGCCGGCAAGCTGTTCGATCGCGCGCTGGCCCTCAGTCGTTCGGACATGTTCACGCTGCTGTTCAGCTCGATCGCCGCGTCGTGGCTCGGAGATGGCGATGTCGCAGTGGAACGAGCGAACCGCGCGCTGAAGCTCAGCCCCTTCGACCCTCTCAACTATCTCGCTTTTAACGCCATCGGGATCGCCGGTATTTCGGGCGGGCGCTATGGCGAAGCCCATGAGGCCGCGACGCGCTCCATTCGCATCAATCCCGGGTTTTGCGTGTCGCACGCCATCGGCGTGGCTGGGCTGATGGGGCTCGGCCTGGAGCGTGACGCCCGCGAAGCCGCCTCCCGCCTGCTCAAGCTGGACCCGCAATTTTCCATTGCGCGCTTCGCGACAACGGTGGGCATCAATCGCGACGTGTTCGGCCGGTTTGCGAACTTCTGGCGCGCCGCGGGCATTCCGGAATCCTGAGGCTGCCGTTTCCTCCATCATCAGACTTTCTCAGATTCTGAGTGAAAGTTCGGGGTGCGACGAGAAACGCCATAACAGGCTGAAAACAGCGCCCATTCTGCTTCTCCGTTACCCGCGGGTCGCTCAGTTTTTTTCAGGTCTTCACCAAAGACCTGCCGCGTCCCGCCTTCTAGCCTCTCTTGCGCGCAAACGGTGCCGCAGGAGGGGATATGCAGCTTTCAGAGCCTGGCCGGAACGTCCTTTGGCACCCATTCGCTGTACTCGTCGGCTGTGCGGTGGCCGGACTCGCGGTCTTTGCGGTGGTGGCCGCGCCCGGGCAACGGGCGGCCTTCGCGAAGTTTCGTGCGGACGATATCGCGGCGGAAGACAGGGATATCTGCCGGAAATTTCGCATGCCCGAAGGTTCTGCCGATTTTGCAATGTGCAGCGCACTTCTGAAAGACGTTCGCAAACGCGAGGCGCATCGAGCCGCACAGGACGCTGCGGGAATTCTTTGAACCGTTCGGACGGGAAAGCATTCAGATGATCGAGATCACCCGTCGCAACCTGATTGCCGGCGCCGCCTGCGCGACCGGCGTCTCGACATTCGCAGGTCCTCTCCCCGCGTTCGCGCCACCGATCGGCAGACAGGTTCCGGGCATCTACCGGTATAATGTGGGCGACATGGAAGTGACGGCGATCGCCGACGGCGCGATCAAGCAGCCGCTCCCCGAAGCCTATGTCAGGAATGCTGGCACGCCCGAGGTCAACGCCGCGCTTGCAAGGCTTCATATGGAGCCGAGCAGGATCACGGCGCCGCTGACGGCCATCGTCGTCAACACAGGCACGAAGCTCGTTGCCTTCGACACCGGTCTTGGTCCGGACATGTTCCAGCGGAGCAAAGGCGCGGTCGGCCAATTTCACGCCAACCTGGCGGCGGCGGGCATCGCGCGGGAGGCCGTCGATGCCGTCATTATCTCCCATATGCATCGCGACCATGTCGGCGGCCTGCTCACGAGCGACAACAACCCCGCCTTCCCCAACGCTGAAATCATGGTCCCCGAAGCGGAATGGGCCTTCTGGTCGGACGACGGCAATCTGAGCCGGATGGCGGCAGGAAGCATTCCCGAGATCAACTTCAAGAATAATCGGAGGGTGTTCGGCGCACTTGGGAAGCACGTGACCCGGTACGCTGCCGGGCGGGAGATTCTGCCAGGAGTTACCTCGCTTGCCGCGCCGGGTCACACGCCCGGACACACCGCGCATATCCTGTCATCCGGCCAAAAGCGCGTTCTCGTGCAGGCCGACCTGACCGCGTATTCCGCGCTGCTCTTTGTTCACAATCCCGGCTGGCATGTGTTCTTCGACATGGATGGCGGGATTGCGGAAAGCAGCCGCCGTCGCATCTACGATATGGTGGCCGTCGAGGAGCTGGTGGTCCAAGGCTACCACCTGCCATTCCCCGCTCTCGGCCACATCGACAAGGCCGGCCAGAGTTATGCCTTCTCGCCCGCCATGTGGAATTCGATGCTGTAGCGCCGTCGACACCGCAGCCGCGGTGTTCGCTATTGCGACGTCCAGCCGCCATCCATCGGGATGGCCGCGCCCGTCACGTTGTGGGCCGCCGGATGGGTGAGCCAGAGCACGAGGGAGCCGACGTCCTCCGGCATCGCCATCCGAAGGCTCGGCTGTTTCTCCCCTAGCAGGTCGGCGATCGCGGCCGACCGATCCCCTCCGATCTGCGCCGCCCTGGTCTCGATCTGTGGTTCGATGAGCGGGGTTTCGATGAAACCCGGGCAGATGCAGTTCACGGTCACGCCGCCGGACTTCCGCGTGCCGGAGGATGCGTATTCCAGCGCCGCGACGCGCGACATGCCGACCAGACCGAATTTTGCCGCGACGTAGGGCGCCTTGTGAATGGAAGCAACCAGCCCGTGAACCGAGGCGATGTTGATGACACGCCCGTATCCGCGCTCCGCCATGCCGGGCAAGACCTTCCGCATGGTGTGGAAGGCACCTGACAGATTGATGGCGATGACATCGTCCCAAATCTGTCGCGTGGCCTCGGCAAGGCTGACGGTGTGCTGAATGCCGGCGTTATTCACGAGCACATCGATCGGATGCCAACCGGTAACCTCGTCTATCATCCTGTCGATGGCCGAAGGGTCCCGCATGTCGGCGGCAAAGAAGCGGACATCGCCGGCCCCCGAATCTCGTATCAGGCGGATGGCATCATTCGCGGCCTCTCCTGCGACGGGACCGTGCACGGCGATCCTTGCACCCGCCGAAGCCAGCGCCTGGGCAATGGCCAGGCCAATGCCTTGCCCCGAGCCGGTTACGAGGGCGGTTCGCCCCACGAGAAGCTGCTCCATCGAAACTCCCCCCCCAAATGATCGTATCAATGCCCCCAGTTCGGCTGTCCCGGATTGTATCGCCCGTGATGCGCAATCCGAAGATTTGTATTGATGTTAGATCAGGGGGCTGGGCAAGCCAACCTTGGCGGCCCGGGCGAGCGCTGAGGGATCCGTCCGTGCGCGCGACGACGCAGTACCTCGTCACGGCGATGATGACTGGTTGTTTTCGAGCCGACCTCATCTGCCTCGGCCCGTCCATCACGGCCGGTTCGAGCAGCGCGCGCCGATCGAGCCCGCCCGAAACGGCGGGCCGCCAGTGCGTGACGCGATCGCTTAGGCTGCGGCTTCCATTTCCATTTCGGCATCGAGGTCGGCGATGACGTCCTCGAAGGCCTGGATCGCCTGCTGAATCGCCGCGATCTGCATCAGTTCCCAGTCCTTGATCGGACCGTTGCGATTTTGCAGCGCGACGACCAAGTCCCGTCGCTGCTCCTTAAGCTGAACAAGCGGTAAACCGTGATCGGGTAGATATCCCATCGTGATGCCCCTGCCTGGATTGGACCTCCCTTGTAGCGAGCGGGTCTCTGAAATCGACTTACGAAACTGCCGCAAATTTTAACGATCGGCCCTGATCCGTATTCTTACGTAGTCCTGCACCACCACCTCGGCCGCCTTGGATGTGAAATTCGCCGTATTGCCGATGAAAAACGCGATAGTGTCGTTCCCATTGTCGTCCCCGGAGACCCATCATGGATGGAAAAGTCATCGTCGTGACCGGCGCCCTCGGTGCGCTCGGCAGCGTCGTCGTCGATACAGCGCTCGAGCGCGGCGCAAGGGTCGCGAGCGTGGACCACGCGCCGACCCAGGTACCGGCGACGGCAAACCAGTTCGAACTCGGCGGCGTCGACCTGACCGATGCGGCCGCGGCGAAAAAGGCGATCGATACCGCCGCCGCCCATTTCGGCAGGCTCGACGCGCTGATCAATATCGCCGGCGGCTTCTCGTTCGAGACGGTCGCCGAAGGCGACCCGAAAACCTGGCAGCGCATGTATGCGCTCAACGTCACCACCGCGCTCAACGCCTCGCGCGCGGCGATCCCGCATCTGACCGCAGCCGGCGCCGGGCGGATCGTCAATGTCGGTGCGCTCGGCGCGCTGCAGGCGGGCGCCGGAATGGGCCCCTATGCCGCTTCCAAGGCCGGCGTGCATCGCCTGACCGAAGCACTCGCCGCCGAATACAAGGGCAGGATCACCGTCAATGCCGTGCTGCCGTCGATCATCGACACCTCGGCCAATCGCGCCAGCATGCCGAAGTCTGATTTTGCGAAATGGGTGAGGCCGACGGAATTGGCCGACGTGATCCTGTTCCTCGCCAGCGACGCCGCTTCCGCCGTCACCGGCGCGCTGCTGCCGGTGAGCGGGCGGGTTTAGGCCAACCGGATCGAGTTATCGCGCAGGTCTCGCGAGTTATGAAGCACTCTGCGCTGAAGCATTCTGCGCCGCCAAGATTCAGGACGGCTGACGTAGCATTGCCATCGTCGATCATCGACAACTCGGCCAATCGCACCAGCATCACGCCGGGTCCAGTTCCGCGCGAATTGACCAAATCCGGGGTAAACTCCCGGCATTGAGTCGCGGCCATGTTCGCCGCCGGAGCCGCACCGTTGGAAACCGCGCTATATTTGCCCGTCAAACGCTTCCTCGAAAAGCTCGGCTTCACGGTCAAGGGCGAGATTGGCGGCTGCGATCTCGTGGCGCTCAGTGGCGACGATCCGCCGATCGTGGTGATCGGGGAACTCAAGCTCACGTTCAATCTGGAACTCGTCTTGCAGGCGGTCGATCGCGCCGCCGCCGCCGATGAGGTCTGGCTCGCGGCCAAAATGTCGGCGCGCGGCAAGGGCCGCGAGGGCGATGCCCGCTATCGCAATTTGTGCCGGCGGCTCGGCTTCGGCATGCTCGCGGTCACCCAGATCGGCGATGTCGAGGTGATCGTCCAGCCCGCCACGACGGCCCCTCGCCGCAACCCGAAGAAGCGCTCGCGGCTGGTCAGCGAGCATCAGCGGCGCAAGGGCGATCCGGCGATGGGTGGCAGCACGCGCGCGCCGATCATGACCGCCTATCGCCAGCAGGCGCTGGCCTGCGCCGCGGCGCTGTCAAACGGCCCGCAACGCGTGAAGGATTTACGCGCCGGAATGCCCGACGCCGGCAAGATTTTGCTGCACAATGTCTATGGCTGGTTCGATCGCGCCGAGCGCGGCATCTACGTGCTGACCGACGCCGGACACGCCGCGCTGAAGCGCTGGCCGCAACAGAAGCTGGATCTGACCGCGGCCGAATAATTCGGACCCGGACGGTACAACGGGGGAAACGACATGATCGTGGTAACCGGGAGTGTGACGGCGCGACAGGAGTGTTTCGACGAAGTCCGCCGCTTGAGCCTTGAGCACGTCCATCGTTCGCGCCTGGAGCCCGGCTGCATTTCGCATGCGGTGCATGTCGATTGCGAAAACCCGCTTCGGCTGGTGTTTTTCGAGCAATGGGCCGACCGCACCGCGCTGCTCAACCATTTCGCGGTGCCCGCCTCGCGCGATTTCGTCAAATCGCTGCAGTCGCTGGCCGCCGCCACCACTATCGAACTGTATGACGCTACCAGACTGGAGAAATTGTAGGTGCATGGCTGTATTGCCACGCCAAATTCATATTGCAATGCAACATATGGGCACTTAGGTATCTCCGCATCATATGCGAGGCCCCAATGAGCGAAGACTGGAATACAAAATATGGAACCCGGCGCGTAAGGCGCGATCCGCCCACGCTGGAGGAAGCGATCTTCGCCGCCGTCGGCATTACCGACGATCAGCAGCAGCAGGCGGAAATTGCCGCAGCGCTGATGGGACTGCCGTTTGAAGAGGTGCTGGCGCAGGTGAAGAAGACCGGCCGCGCCGCTGCGCGATCCGCCACCCGTGTCATCGCGGGCGAGCAAGGCGCCCAGCGCTCGGTCGTGGTCGAGCGCCGGGTGATCCGCCGCTTCGGTAACGACAAGCGTACCGGGACCTGACGACCGCAACTGAAGCGAAAACGCGTCAAATCCAGAATTAAAAGCCCCGTTCCGATGCAATCGGAGCGGGGCTTTTGCGTTCGGTCAGGCCGCCCGGCCCAAGCCGTACATTTTCATCACCATGCCCCAATAGGCGCGATTGAAGTTCGTGATCGCGCGCGCGGCCTCGATGGTCGTGGCCATCGCAGACGGCACCGTTTCGGGCTGGTTTTGCTTGGCCAGATCGATACTGCCGGTGGATTCGCCGTAGCGGAACGTCAGGTGTGCGCCAAACTTGCTGGCGAGCGCCCGCATCGCTTCGTTCTGCGCGCCGGTGGTGATCCGCAGGCTCTGATATCCCTTGGCACGCGCCTCCGCGATCAGCTTCCGGAACAGGATACTGCCGACGCCCTTGCGCCGTACCGAGCTCTCCACGCTGAAGGCGATCTCCGGCAAGGCCTCGGGCGATTGCTCCGGCGGATGCAGTTCGGCGGCACCGCGCACCACGCCATCCTCGAAATAGGCAATGATCACCGTGCCGTCATTGGCGCATTTTTCGGCGTAACGCTCAATGAAACTGTCGTCCATGAAGCCATGAAAACGGTCATGGCGGCTGGTGCGGTCGAGCCGCAAAAGGTGATCGCGCAGGAGCGGCAATTCCTCTTGCTGGCTGAGAGTCCGAACGGTGCCCTTGGCACGGGTCGGGGCGGTACTCTGGTAGTTCATGGTCATAACTCCTCGTGGTAGCCCTCGAGGAGGCGTCGAATCCCTAGAGTCCCTATATTGTGCATCGCAATATGAAGTTCAACCCCCTCAAATGCCTCATAAAAAGCCACTCGCCGCTTAACTGATCGGTAACCAAACCGGCGCCCATGAGACAGGTATCAAAGCACCATCTGGGTCTGTGTGACGATCGCGACCAGCTTGCCTTCCTCGGTCTCGAGCCGGGTCTGCCAGACCTGGGTCCGCCGTCCCCGGTGGACCGGGGTCGCGGTCGCCGTCACCGTGCTGCCTTCCTTGGCGCCGCCGATGAAATTGGTCTTGCTCTCGATGGTGGTCGTGCCCTTGGCGTCCTCCGGCAGGTTGATCACGGTGGCGGCAGCGCCCACCGAATCCGCGAATGCCATGACCGCGCCGCCGTGAATGGTATTCCCAGCCGTACATAAGTCTGGCCGCACCAGCATTTTCGCGACCACGCGGTCCTTGTCGGCCTCGATAAACTTCACGCCCTTCAGCTCGGCAAACGGCATCTGCATCGATTGGATTTTTTCCAGCAGCGTCATGGGTCCTCCCGCATTTCTTTCAGGCATTCCTCAGCAACATGAAGCAGCGAGGTAAATCAGGCAATGACGTCAGAGGTAATGGCCCAGCGTTGAGGCCACGGTGACAAGACGGTGGTATTTCTGCATATCGTCCCGATGCGCCAGTTCCCTCCCCGCCGGATCGTCTGTCTCACCGAAGAGACCGTGGAGACGCTTTACCTGCTCGGCGAGCAGGATCGCATCGTCGGCGTCTCCGGCTATGCGGTGCGGCCGCCACAGGTGCGGCGCGAGAAGCCGCGGGTATCGGCGTTCATCTCGGCCGACATTCCAAAGATCCTGGCGCTGCAGCCTGATCTGGTGCTCGCCTTCTCCGACCTCCAGGCCGACATCGTCGCCGATCTCGTCCGCGCCGGCGTCGCCATCCATGTCTTCAACCAGCGTGACGTGGCCGGGATATTGGCGATGATCCGCACGCTCGGCGCCCTGGTCGGCGCTGGCGATCGCGCGGACCAGCTCGCCACCGGCTTTGAGCAGCGCCTTGCCGGCATCGCATCGACGCCGCGGGCCGGGGCAAAACCAAGGGTCTATTTCGAGGAGTGGGACGATCCCCTGATCAGCGGCATCGGCTGGGTATCCGAACTGATCGAGATCGCCGGCGGCGAAGACGCGTTGCCGAAACTGCGGTTTCTGCAGGCCGCGAAGGATCGCATCATCTCGGCCGATGCGGTCCGCGATACGATGCCCGACGTGATCCTGGCCTCGTGGTGCGGCAAGAAAGTCGTGCCCGACAGAATCAGGCAACGGCCGGGCTGGAGCGACATCCCGGCCGTGCGCCATAACCGCATCATCGAGATCAAATCGCCGCTGATCCTGCAACCGGGCCCCGCCGCGCTGACGGACGGGCTCGATGCGATCGTGAAGGCGTTGTGGGCGGAATGATCCTGAACTCTCTCCTCCGTCATTGCGAGCGCAGCGAAGCAATCCATCCTGCCGCGTGAAGAAAGGAAGAATGGATTGCTTCGCATCGCTCGCAATGACGTGGAGAGGACTTTTGACGGCCCTAAACCTTCTCCACCCCGCACCATTCCGCGATGAACAGCGCGGTGGCCTTGGTCGTTTTGCGCAGCGAGTCCAGGTCGACATATTCATTGAAGCCGTGGATCGCCGCGCCGCTGGCGCCGAAGCACAGGCTCGGGATGTTGTAGTTCAGGCCGTAGAACCGCGTGTCGGTCAGCGCGGTGAAGACGAGGTCCTCCACCTTGCCGCCATAGACCGCGCCAAACGCCTTGCCGAAGGCCGCTTCGGGTGCGGCGGAATCCTTCAATTCATAGCCTTCCGACAGGAAGCCCGACCATTGCACCTCCGGCGGATTGTTGGAGAGGAAGCGATGGTCGCGCGAGGCCGCGGAGACGCAAGCCAGAATCTCCTTCTGGCAATCGGCGATCGACCAGCCCGGCAACACGGCGATGCGGCAATCGACATCGCACCATGCCGGTACGCTGGAGGCCCAGTCGCCGCCCTTGATGATGCCGGGGTTGAAGTTGATCGGATGGGTCAGCGTCTTGAAGTGCGGATCGGACTTGGCGCGCTCGTTCCACTCGGCTTCGAGCTTGCCGATCGCGTGAACCAGATGGTACGCGGCCATGATCGCGTTGGAGCCGGAACCGGCATACGCCACATGCACGGGCACGCCGCGCACCCGCAGACGAAACCAGATCACGCCGACCTGCGAGCGCACCATCTTGCCGCCCGTCGGCTCGGGAATGAAGCAGGCATCGGCCCGGTAGCCGCGCTGCAAGGTCGAGAGCGCGCCGACGCCGGTGCTCTCCTCCTCGATCACGGATTGAAAGTGGATCCGCGCGGTCGGCCGCAGGCCCGCGGCCTTGATCGCATCCAGCGCATAGAGCGCGCCGATGGTGCCCGATTTCATATCGCAGGCGCCGCGGCCATACATTCGGCCATCCTTGATGACCGGCGAGAATGGCGGCGTCTCCCACATGTCGAGCGGACCTGCCGGCACCACGTCGCAATGCCCCTGCAGGATCAGCGATCTGCCGCCATTGCTCGACGGGCGATAGGTACCGACCACGCTGCGGGCCTTGGAGAAATCATGCTCGATCGGCCCGAAGCCACGCAAATCCTTCAGATCCGCGACGTCGATATGCCAATCGTCGACCTCGTAGCCACGTCCGCGCAAGAGATCGCCGATCATGTCCTGGCACGGCCCTTCGGCGCCGCGCGTCGAGGGAATCGCGACAAAATCCCGTGTCGTCGCCAACTGCGCATCAAAGCCGGCATCGACGGCGTCGAGGATTCGTTGTTGCGTATCGGCGGTCATGCGGCGGCTCCAATCGGGATTTTGCGGGTCACGGGAATGACCACCCTAACCCCTATAGCGTTTTCGAGCGAAGTGGGAGCCGGTTCGCGTGAAGAAAACGCGTCAAAACAAAGGGGTCCTAGCCTCCGGCGTAATGCAGAAGATGGGTTTCCCGCAAGGCGTCATCGAGCAGACGGCCTTCCGAATAGGCCCGCAGCGATTGCGGCCGTTCGACACCTTCCAACAGCCGCGGGCACGGTTCCGGCGCACCTATCACGGTGCGCACCGGAATGCGCTCGGCGTAGATCGGCAGCGCATAGTCCTCCTCATCGTCGGCAACGCCCTTGGTGCGGATTTTGGCCGACGCCTGCTCGATCTCCATCGCGATGACAGCGCTCGCCTTGATTTCCTGCTTCGTGCTTTGCCTCAAGGAAGCGGTACGGTCGGGAAAGAAGCGGTCGACCATCGCGACCAGTGCACGCGCCTTTTCGTCCGGATCGGAGACGATGTAAGCGGTGCCGAACGCCATCACGGCGCGGTAGTCCGCCGAATGGTTGAAGCCGCACCGCGCCAGCACCAGGCTGTCGAGATGCGCGACCGTGAGACACACCTTCTGCCCGTCCGACTGGTTCTCGAGCATGCGGCTGGCGCTGCTGCCGTGCCAGTACAGTTTGTTGCCTTCGCGCCAGAAGAACGTCGGCGTGCAATAGGGCTGGCCATCGATCACATAGGAGACATGACACAGCATCGACGCATCGAGCAGGTCGTGCACCGTCGCCTGGTCGTAGCGGCCGCGCTCGTGCAGGCGCTTCACCCGGTTGCGCGGCGACACGGGGTACGACTGGGTGGTTTCGCTTGTTGTCACGACGACTCCTGTCCAGACAGTGAAATGATGACCCCAGTTGTACCGGCGAATTTGGTCTGCGATAGTGCCAATTCCATGCAAAAAATTCCGACCAATTCTCCAGCACCGCGCAAGGCCGAACTTTCGCTCGACCTTACCGGGCCGCATGTGACGCCGCGCGCGTCTGCGCCGCACCGGCTCTATCAGGCGCTGTGCCACGCCATCGTCAGCGGCATCGTCAAACCCGGTGAGCCGCTGCCGCCCTCCCGGACACTGGCCAGCCAGACCGGCTTTCCGCGCAACGCCGTCACGACGGCCTATGAGCGGCTGATCGCCGACGGGTTTGCGGTCGCCATGGTGGGCTCGGGCACCTTCGTCGCGGCACGCATCCCTGCGCAAGCGAGCGGCGCCGGCAAGACCAGGGTCGTCGTCGACGCGCCGCCGCAAGGCACGCTCTCGCTCGGCTGCACGCATATCGACGCCCGCGCCTTGCAGCGCTTCCGCGCCTTCGTCGGACGCCGGATGCGCGCCTTCGGCACCGACCATCT
The DNA here is from genome assembly GCA_017305715.1 of Hyphomicrobiales bacterium. GTDB lineage: Bacteria > Pseudomonadota > Alphaproteobacteria > Rhizobiales > Xanthobacteraceae > Bradyrhizobium. The sequence continues at coordinate 451,334 of JAFKKG010000009.1, forward strand.
GCACTACGGCGACCCCCGGGGCAGCCGCGAACTTCGCACCGCCATTGCCGACCATCTGTTGTCGGCCCGCGGGCTGCGCTGCGATCCCGACCAGATCATGCTGGCGTCGGGAACGCAGCACGCCTTGCGCATTGTCCTGAGCGCCATTCTCAAGCCCGACGACCGCGTCTGGTGCGAGGACCCCGGCTATCCCGCCGCACGGCGCGCCATCGAGCATTGCGGCTACCGCCCGGTCGCGGTGCCGGTCGACGCGTCAGGCATGATCGTCGCCAAGGGCCGCGCCTTGGCGCCAACGGCGCGTGCGGCCTATGTAACGCCCTCTCATCAGTTTCCGCTCGGCGTGCAGATGTCGATGAACCGCCGGCTGGAGCTGCTCGATTGGGCAAGAGACGCCGATGCGTTCGTGCTCGAGGACGATTACGACAGCGAATTCAGATATGACGGCGCGCCCTTGCTGTCGCTTGCCGGCATCGATCATCTACAGCGCGTGATCTATGTGGGGACATTCTCCAAGACGTTGTTTCCGGGATTGCGCATCGGCTATTGCGCGATGCCCGAGAAGCTTATCGGGCCGGTGACGATGGCCCGCGCGGCGCTCGACCGCTTTCCCGGCACATTGCTGGAAGGCGCCGTCGCCGACATGCTGAACTCCGGCGCGTTCGCCGCCAATCTGCGCCGGGTGCGCGGGCTCTACCGCGAGGCGCGCGACGTGCTGGCAGCAACGCTGTCAACAGCATCGGAAGGCCGATTGTCCGTGCCGGTGCCGTCGCAGGGCCTGCATCTGGTGGCGCGGTTCGATCCGTCGGTCGACGCGCAGGTTGCGGCGCAGGCAAAAGCTGCTGCGGGGGTCGAAGGCTGGCTGCTGGCGGAAACCTACGCGCGCGCCCGGCCGTTGCCGGGATTCGTGCTCGGGTTTGCCGGCCACCCGATTCCGTTGTTGAAAGCCTCAGCCGAAAAACTCGCGAAGGCATCGCTGGCCGCGCTGCGGCCCAGCCACAAGCAGGACACTCACGGAACCGGAACCGGCAAAGCGCGAAAGCCTGCATCGGCGCGGTCTCGCTCGGCAGGCTGACTGAGCTCGCTAGCAGAATCGCCACCGCATCCGCTAAATGCAGTGAAGACGCATCACAACGGAGGCACTGGATGCTAGGGAACCGCAACGTGATGTACCTCATCATCGGCGCGCTGGTCGTTGCCGTGGGCGTACTCGGCTACAATCTGTATCAGGTCAAGAAGCAGCCCGAGGGCCTGCAGATCAATGTCGGCCCCGACGGTTTGAAGATCCAGAGCAAGTGAGAGAGGCCAATTTGGCGATCACCAAGGCCGTGAAGGCCACCACTTTTGCGCTTCCCGTCAGTTTGGTGTTCTGCCTGCTCGCCTCGCCCTGCATCGCCCAGCAGGTCGGGAACGAACGGGACATCGTGGATCTGCGGCTGGGTCAGCGCATCCAGGTCGACGACGGAACGTGCCCGGCCGGACAGATCAAGGAAGTCTCGGGCTCGCAGATGACGACATCAGGCGTACTGCGCACGCGAAAATGCGTTCCGCGCCTGGGAACCAAGCAGAGGCGATAGCGCGCAGCCTCTCGCCAGCAGCCGCTTACCAGTTGCCGTATTTGCCGACGATCCCGCGCCAAACGGCGTCGCGCTCGCGCGCAAACGATTCCTTGCCGACGTTGGCGTTCCTGGCGACCGCCGTGACCACCATGACGAGCTTGAGTTCGGGATCGACAAAGATCGACTGGCCGTAGACGCCCAGCAGAGCAAACCTTCGCTTCTCGCCCGGATAGAGCCAGAACTGATAGCCGTATCCGAAATACGGCGTGGCCTTCCCCGGCGTGAATGGCAGGGGCTGGCGGTGCCAGTCGGTCGCGTCCAGCAGATAGTCCTTCGGTACAATCTGCTTGCCGCCGACCGCGCCATCATTGGCCAGCAACATTCCCAGACGCCCGTAGTCGCGCAGCGTCGCGTTGAAATTTCCCATTGCGGCTTCGGTGCCGTCCGTCGTGGTGCTCCATGTCGCATCGGCTTCCGCGCCCATCGGCTGCCAGAGCCGTGTGGTCAGATATTGGCTGAGCGTGGTACCGGTGACCTCGCGGAGCAGCACGGCCAATAAAACGGTCTCGCTGGAGGCATAGTGAAACCGCGTGCCCTGCTCGGCTTCGCGGGTTTCGAATTCGCGCAACGCCGATATCGAACCCTCGCGGCTACGGGTAATCACGAACCGCGTCAGATCGTCCTTGCCATCGTAGGCTTCGCTAAAGCGCACGCCGGACGACATGCGCAACACGCTGCGTATCGTGGTCTCGCCATAGGGGCTGTCGGCAAGCCTTGGCACGTATTTGGAAACCAGGTCGTCCAACGAAGCGATCCGGCCTTCGGCGACCGCCATCCCGACCGCCAGGCTGACGATGGATTTAGCCATCGAATGCGAGATGAAGCGATCCGACGGCTTGCGATCGTACTGGTAGCGCTCGAACAGGACCGTGCCGTCCTTGATCACCAGCAGGCCGGTGACGCGTTGGTGCGCGAGAAAATCGTCAAGCGTCCAGTTCTGGTTTTCAAATCGGTAACCGAGCTTGGTCTCGGAGCCCGCCGCGACAAGCAGCAGCGGAGTTTCGGCTTTGCCGAGCCTGTTGTGCGGAAGTATCTCGTCGATACGACTGAACGATCCGACCCGAACGCCTTCTTCGAAGAACCAGTTGGCGCGGGTGCCGACCGGATAGCCGTTGGCCTTGCCGAGCAGTTCCTCGTCAGGGGCCGCCAGGGCCGGGACGGCTAAGGCAACCAGGCAGGATGCAAGGAAACAGGTGAGCAAATTTCGTTGCTGCGGCATCGGCTGTCTCACGCTCGCGGGCGAACATTATGGCGTTCTTTGCGGAGATTATCGAGCAACTTTGCGACAGGTGAGCACTGCCCGCATGTCGGCCGGTCACGACACCGCGACAGGCGATGGCCTGTGCTCGTACGGGATGAATGAATTTTAGATGCGAATTAGTTCGTCGACGGCTCGAACATGCATTGCAGCGTCGGCTTGGCGATCTTGGTAAAGGTGGGACCAATTTCGGATTGCTTCGACCGCGGTACCCAATCGGTCTCGATCGTGGGCACGCCGGTCTCGCTGATGCCGCGCAGCAAGGCTTCGCGCAGGTCGTTATCCTCGACGGTTGCAGCGGCGTAGTCGTGCAGGCAACTGCAGACGGTTTCGGGATGGGCCCAGCGTCCGATCATATGGGGTGCGCACAGCCGCACGAATTCACCGCGGGGATCGGGGACCTTGAACATCGAACCGATCGGCCCCTGCTGCAAGCGCAACTGCGCGGTCAACTGGGTTTGGGCGTGGGCTGAAGCGCCCATCAGGAAAGAAACAAAAAGCGCGGCTGAACAAAGACGTGCAAACATACGGAGCCTTTACCGGCAAGTTTCTTGAAAGCTGTTCGCTCCGCTTAGCGGGCCGCGGCGACAATGATCGGCTGCGGAGCCGAAATCGTCAATGGCGCGCCAGTGTAGGAGAAGGTGCCGATCCCCGGTAAACCCTGGTCCGCGGAACCAGCCATCGACGGACCAGCCAGGATGAAGGCGAAGGCGAGGATGAAGCTGATCGTCCGCATTTCAGAGTCTCCGAATTCCGGTACCGGCATCCTGCCGTCTCGTTGGCAGATTGATAACCAACGGCTGTTTCCGGATATCTGCGCCAAAAGCGGAAAATGGTTTCATCGCTGGGGAGAATTGTTTCGTCGGTGGCCCGGGACGAAACATTGGCGGTAAAAACCCAATGATTTCAATCAGGCCATAGGCCGACGCGACGTCCCGACAGCGGTGCGCAGGCTCTGTGCGAGCCCCCTGCGATGAACGGTCGACGGAGCAGAAGGCCCGTATCGGATGTCCCTATTCACCATCTGGAGATCAGAGCCCCGTTGCGGCCGTCCCGTTTGGCGCGTCATGCAAGTTTCTTGTCCAAGTTCTTAATCATTGTCTGTTGAATAGGCCGCAGCGCAGCAAACCCGGCGCCTGAACCGAAGTCTGTTTCGCGCCGACTTACCCGAACACCGTGCAACTTTTCCTGTTGGTTCCGCGTTGTCTAAATTCACAATCCAGCGAAGGATAGCCGTCGTGGGCAATGGCAACATCGGTGTTGGCACTACAAGCGCACCTCGCAAATCCGGCCAGCAGATGGCTGGCGCCATGTCGCAGCAAGGCGCCCCGATCATGGGCGACAACCAAGGCTCGCCGCAAAAGTTCGTGCGGCTGGTGGGCTGCCGTGATCGCAACGCCGGGGATACCAGACTCCGAACCGGCTCTGACGCACGCCTACATCCCAATCCGGCAAAACGATAGGCCGGGACGACCTCACCAGGCTACTGGACGAACTCGCCGCATTTCTGCACCGCAGCGTCGGCGGCCCCCCAGGGCATGATCGGTACCGAGGACGTCGAGTTCTTAGGCGAACCTTCGATCAGCCGGTCGGAATACACCATGTAGACCAGGACGTTCCGCTTGGTATCGCAGCCGCGGACGATCTGCATTTTCTTGAAGAACATGGAGCGGCGCTGGCGAAACATGTCGTCGCCCTGGGACATCTTGCCCTTGAACCGGATCGGACCGATCTGGCGGCAGGCCAGCGAAATGTCCGAGACCTCCTCGGCTAGTCCGAGCCAGCCCTTGAAACCGCCCTTCTCCGGCACGGTGAAGTGACAGGCCACCCCGTCCACCTCGGGGTCGTCGACACCGTAGGTTGCAAGCTTGTCGTTCGGACTCAGCCATTTGAACACGGTGGAGCGGCGGAAGATCAGATCCGGCTCATCGGCGGCGACAGCCGGAGGTGCGCGCCACATCGTCGCGGCCAACACCGCCAGCGACATCCCCAAGGCCAAGCTTCTCCATGATTTGTTACACTTACGAACGGCCTTGAATGTCATTTCTATCTCCGCTGACGGCTGCCTCGCTATGTAGTGCTCAAATCGCGCACAGGAAGGCTGAGGGCGGCCGCGGGGAGCCTCGCGTTTAACGGAATGTGAGGCTTTTTTGTTACGGTTAACGTGAAAAGGACCTCACTTGGAAGGCTTGCGCTGGTGAACGTTTTACCCGTCTGCGACAACAAATGAATATTGGAACAATGGATTCGACGATCGAGCCTCAGGGAATTTGCGCGTGAGCGGGCATCGGATTTTTGGTTTGAATAGTACGAGCGTGAGCAGTGCGCGCCAGCGATTTTGGCAAATTGCGATTTTAGTGGCAGCAGGGACAATCGGCGCGACCTCTTATGCCGACGCTGCCCTGTATTACTGGCAGGATTCCGAACCTGGCTTCTCCCGGCCGGCCCCCTCCGCCGCCCAGCCGCGGAAGCAGCGCGTGCGCAAATCCCCGACCAGCAAGATGCAGGCTGCGGAAAAGGAAATTGGCGCCAAGCCGCAGGGCCCGCTGATCATCGTGATCTCGATCAATCAGCAGAAGGTCCGGGTCTACGACGCCAACGGTTTCTTCGCGGAAAGCCCGGTGTCCACGGGCATGAAGGGTCATGCGACGCCGATGGGCGTGTTCAGCATCATCCAGAAAAACAAGATGCATCACTCCAATATCTACAGTGGTGCGCCGATGCCGTTCATGCAGCGCATCACCTGGTCGGGCATCGCGCTACATGCCGGTGTCCTCCCCGGCTATCCGGCGTCGCACGGCTGCATCCGCATGCCGATGGCCTTTGCCGCGAAGATGTGGAATTGGACCAAGATGGGCGCCCGGGTCATCGTTACGCCCGGCGAAATAACGCCTGTCGATTTCTCCCATCCGCTGCTGGTCGCGCAAAAGGTCGTGCCGCAGCCGTTCATCGCGGATGAGCCGAAGGCAGACGCACCGGCGATAAAATCCGACAAGGGCGCGGACGCAGGTTCCGCAATCAAGCCGGTGCCGTCCGAAGCAGCCCTGGAATTGCGATCGACCGTCGGCCACGCCGTGCCGCACCGCGCGCAGACCCAGACCGCGGACGCCAGTAACGCGATACAGACTGTCACGATGTCCGATGCTTCGCCCGCCACAAGCAAGGCTGCTCCCACGGGCGCGGTAGCGAAGCCCGAGGCTACAAATTCCGAACCCGTGAAATCGGACGTTGACGCCCCGCCCACCAAGAGCGCCGAGACCGCTCCATCCGACAGCGCGATCGCCGAAGACAAGCCGGCCGAGACGAAGGTTGAGGCCAAATCTGAAGAGGCCCCGGTTGAAGCCACATCGGCTGAAGTGAAGCCGGAAGAGACGAAATCCGACGACGTGAAGACCGGGACGGTCAAGACCGAAATGACCCGGGTTGCCCCGCCCGAGGCCGGCATCGAAAAAATCGATGAGCCCAAGGCTGCTGACACGCTGAAAGCCGCCGAGAAACCGGCCGAGCCTGCCAAGAGCATTGCCGACGCTCCTGCCACGGCCCCTGACGTGAAAAAGGATCTGTCGCGCCTGCCGGGCGCCGAGAAGGCCGCCGCCGCGAAGCCCGAACCGCCGAAGCGTACCGGCCGGATTGCGGTGTTCGTCAGCCGCAAGGACGGCAAACTTTACGTGCGGCAGAACTTCACGCCGCTGTTCGAGGTGCCCGTCACGATCGCACCGAGCGAACGGATGCTGGGCACCCATGTGTTCACGGCAAATGTCGACAAAAACGATTCCAATCTGCTGCGCTGGTCCGTGGTGTCGCTGCCGGTAACGGCCCGCAACGCCGCGGTGAAGGAAGAAGACGAGAGGTCGGCGCGCCGCCGCAAGGTCGCGGGCGGGGTCCCTGCCGAAGCCAGGCCGGCGCCGGAGCCGAACAGCCCGGCTGAAGCCCTGGACCGGATCACCGTGCCGCCGGAAGCAATGGCGCGTATCGCCGAGGCCATGACGTCAGGCGGTTCGATCGTGGTGTCCGACCAGGGCCTCAACACGGGCGAAACCGGCGAAGGCACCGACTTCATCGTTCCTCTGCGCTAGGACTCTTCCATAACGGCTTGTTGAGCGGCGCAGATGCGCCTGCTCGGCTATGCTTGCGCCGATGAATCTCAGATGGGGCTTGCCATGATCAACCGCAGGACCGTGATGATGGCGGCGCTGACCACAATCGCCGGCGCGGCCTCAGGCCGGATCGCACACGCGCAGGGCGGCATGAGCCGGATGACCGCCTACGCGTTTTCGTTCGGCGGATTGGCCGGCGGCGATATCAGGCTTTCCGAATATACCGGTCGCCCGCTGCTGATCGTGAACACGGCCTCGCTCTGTGGCTTCACGCCGCAATATGCCGGGCTGCAGGAATTGTGGACGGAGTTCAGCGGTCGCGGCCTGATGATCGTCGGCGTTCCCTCCAACGATTTCGGCGGCCAGGAACCGGGCGGCGCGACCGAAATCGCCAAGACCGCACAACAGCATTACGGCGTGACCTTCCCGATCGCTGCCAAGGCCGTCGTGAAGGGACCGGGCGCGCATCCGTTCTACAGATGGGCGGCAGAGGCGCGGCCGAAGGATGTTCCGCGCTGGAACTTCCACAAATACCTGATTGGCCCCGACGGCTACATTGCTGACGTTTTCCCGGAATCGGTCGAACCTTCGGACACGCGGGTCAAGACCGCCATTGCAAGGGCGCTGACGCAGAGCGTACCCGAGCGAAGCGGCTAGGCCCGCACGCCGCAAACGTGCGGAAACTGTGCGTGAACTCCCTCGAAATCAGCGGCTCGGTCGCAAATCAGTCGGGGGCAGTGGCTTCCGTTGCCTTGGCTAGGCCGCTCCAACTAGGGTACTGTCCGTGTTGGGGCGGGAAGCAGCCGGACGACGGCAATGGCCGGTACCGGAAGCGGGATTATTTAAGGAAAAGCAAGATGCGGATTGCGGCAGGGTTGGTCTTTGCAGGCGCGGTGTCGTTGTTGGCTTCGGGTGCGGCGTGGTCGCAGACGCCACCGGCCAAAGGCGCCGCTTCACCGGCTCCGGCGCCCGCAGCGGCGCCGCCCCCGGCCGCGGCCCCCGCCCCGAAGGCAGCCGCCGCCCCGGCCCGTCCCCCCTGCAACAATCCGAACGCACTCGGCGTCGGCCGAACCGTCGAGATCGACACCACGGGCGGTCCGGGTTTCGGCTTCGAGCATTTCAAGGATCTCGACTTCCTGCGCGACAAGGAAGTGGTGCTGACGTTCGACGACGGCCCGTGGCCGGTCAACACCCCCTCCGTACTGAAGACACTCGCCGAGGAATGCACCACGGGCATCTTCTTCCCGATCGGCAAGCACGCCACGTATTATCCGGAAATCCTCAAGCAGGTTTACGCAGCCGGCCACACGATCGGGTCGCACACCTGGTCGCACGCCGCGCTCGTCAACAAAAAGCTGAGCGAGGACCAGCGCAAGGAGGAGATCGAGAAAGGCTTTAGCGCAGTCAAGTGGGCACTGGGTGGCGCCTCGCCGGCGCCGTTCTTCCGCTTCCCGGCGCTGCAGCATCCGCCGGAAATCGTCACCTATCTCGGGACCCGCAACATCGCGATTTTCTCCTGCGACCTCGACTCCTTCGACTTCAAGGCAAGCAAGCCGCAGACCATCATCGATACCGTGATGCGCAAGGTCGACAAACTCGGCAAAGGCATCATCCTGATGCACGACTTCCAGAAGCACACCGCGGAAGCGCTGCCCGAACTGCTGAAGAAGCTGAAGGCGGGCGGCTACAAGGTGGTGGCGATGCGAGCCAAGGCGCCGGTGCAGACCCTCCCGCAGTTTGACGAGAGCCTTCTGAAGGAAGCCAAGCTGCCGACCGTGAGCTCCCGCCCGGTTTCGAGCGTCGTGCAGACGATCTCGGAATAGCCGGCTTCGATTGACCGAAACGCACGTGGCGGCACTGCGCATCGAAGGCTACGTCATCGTCTCGGCAGACGGCATGCTGGCGGACGCCAGCAACGTGATGCCGGATGATTTGAAGTTCGAGGGCGACAAGGCGTTCTTCACGGCCGCCCTCGACCGCGCCGATCTGATCGTGCACGGCCGCAATTCCTACGAGGACCAGCCGAACTCGCCGCGGCGCAAGCGCCTGATCCTGACCCGCACGGTCCGCAGCCTTGCGCCCGATCCCGCCAATCCCAACGCCACCCTGTGGAATCCGGAGGGCGCCTCCTTTGAGGTCGCGTGCGGGCAGTCCGGAACGGGCGCCGGCACGGTCGCGGTGATCGGCGGGCCTAACGTGTTCGGGATGTTCATGGACCGTTACGACGTGTTCTGGCTGTCGCAGGCGCCGCGCGTGCGGCTGCCGGACGGCGAGGGATGCTTTCCCGGCGTGCCCGCCCGCTCGCCGCAGCAGGTGCTGGCATCGCATGGCCTGCGCGCCGGACAATCGCAAATGCTCGACCCGGCGGCCGGCGTCACCGTCACGCCGTGGCGGCGCGCCTGAACGAGACGGCAGGGCTAGACTAGACGTCGTAGGCAGGCTCCGACGATCGCGGTCCCCGGCCATAGCCCGCGATCATGAACAAGGCCCCAACGATCGAGAGGTTCTTCAACGCATCGATCAGCGTCTTGGCGTTGTCGGGCGCCGCCTGATTCCAGAAATCGTGGACATAGAAAGTGGCTGCCAGAACGAAGAAGATCAGCAGGATCGCAAAGAATCGCGCGCCGAAATTGACCGCGATCATTAGGCCGGCGACGATCTCGAAGCCGCCGACGCAGATTGCCAGCAATTGCGGCGTGGGCATGCCGGTCATGGTTTCGAGCTGCGAGGTGTAAGGCGCGAGCAGCGTGGGAATGGTCACCTTGGACGCGATGAAATCCGCCGTCTGCTGGATACCGAACAGCCTGGTTGCTCCCGTGTAGATGAAGAGCACGGCGAACAGGACTCGCCCGAAAGTAATGAACGCTGGCATGGATCGGCCTCACTGAATGGCAATTGCAATGTCACAGGCGGTCGCGCGCAACGATTATGGGCGTTTCGCCTGTGCTTTTCAAACGATCAAATCGAAACCATCAGCGTTAGAAACCACTTCCGCCAACTAGCTGAACAGGGTCGGCTGCTGACGGACGGCGCGCTCCTGCGCTTCGACCGCGGCGACCGCCGTCATGTTGAGAATGCCCCGCGCCGTCACCGAGGGGGTGAGGATATGCGCCGGACGCGCCGGCCCGATCAGGATCGGCCCGACCGGGAGCGCGTCCGCCAGCACCTTGATCATCTGATAGGCGACGTTGGCGGTATCGAGGTTCGGCATGATCAGGATATTGGCCTCGCCTTCCAGCTTCGAATGCGGCAGCACCAGCTTGCGCGCCGCTTTCGACAGCGCGGTATCACCCTGCATTTCGCCATCCGCCTCGATCTCCGGATGCTTTTCCCGCAACAGCACCGCGGCGTGGCGCATCTTGCGGGAGGAATCCGTATCATAGCTGCCGAAATCGGAATGTGACACGAAGGCGACGCGCGGTTTCATGTTGAAGCGCTGGACATGGATCGCCGCCAGCGACGCCACTTCGGCAAGTTCTTCGGCGCTGGGATTGGGCCGCACCTGCGTGTCGGCGATGAAATAGGAGCCCTTGCTGGTGATCATCATCGCGAGCGCCGCAAAATCGCTGACGCCCGGCAGGAACCCGACGATTTCGCGGACATGGCGCAGATGGCTCATATAGCGGCCTTCGACGCCGCATATCATGGCGTCGGCCTCGCCGCGAACCACCGCCAGTGCTGCGATCACGGTGGCATTGGTGCGAACCACGGTGCGCGCGGCCTCGGGCGTGACGCCGCGCCGGCCGGCGACGTCGATATAGGTCTGCACATAGGATCGGTAGCGCGGATCATCCTCGGGATTGACGAGGTCGAAATCCTGCCCGGCCTTGATCGAAAGCCCGAACCGCTTGATCCGCGCTTCCACCACCGAGGGGCGCCCGACCAGAATCGGCCGCGCCAATTTCTCCTCGAGCACGACCTGGGTCGCACGCAGCACGCGTTCGTCCTCGCCTTCGGCATAGATCACGCGCACCGGCTGGGACTTTGCCTTGGCGAATACCGGCTTCATGACCAGGCCGGAGCGGAACGCAAAGCGCTCCAGCAGCATGGTGTACTCGTCGAAATTCGTGATCGGCCGTGTCGCCACGCCGGATTCCATCGCGGCCCTGGCGACGGCCGGCGCGATGCGCAGGATCAGGCGGGGATCGAACGGGCTCGGGATCAGCGAGCCCGGGCCGAACCCTTGCGTTTCGCCGCTGTCAAAGCCCTGCGCCACCGCATCCGACGGCGGATCGCGCGCGAGCTGCGCGATGGCATCGACCGCGGCATGCTTCATCTCCTCGTTGATTCCGGTAGCGCCGACGTCGAGCGCGCCGCGGAAGATGAACGGAAAACACAGCACGTTGTTGACCTGGTTCGGAAAGTCGCTGCGCCCGGTGCAGATCATCGCGTCGGGGCGCGCCTTGCGCGCCTCGTCCGGCATGATTTCCGGATTCGGATTGGCCAATGCCATCACCAGCGGATGGTCCGCCATCGCCTTGACCATTTCGGGCTTCAGCACGTTGGGCGCGGACAGCCCTAAGAAAATATCGGCGCCGCCGATCACGTCGCCGAGCACCCGGGCGCTGGTCTTCTGGGCGTAGACCGCCTTCCAGCGGTCCATCAGCGTGTTGCGGCCCTCATGCACGACGCCGTCGATATCGCAAACCCAGATGTTCTTGCGCTGCGCGCCGAGCGACACCAAGAGATTGAGGCAGGCGATCGCGGCGGCCCCCGCCCCCGAGCAGACGATCTTGACGTCGGGAAGCTTCTTGCCATTGAGCAACAGCGCGTTGGTGATCGCGGCACCGACGATGATGGCGGTGCCATGCTGGTCGTCGTGGAACACCGGAATCTTCATGCGCTCCTTGAGCTGCGCCTCGATCTCGAAGCACTCGGGGCCCTTGATGTCCTCCAGATTGATGCCGCCGAAGGTCGGCTCCAGCGCCGCCACCGTCTCGACCACCCGCTCGATGGTGTCGGCGGCGATCTCGATGTCGAATACGTCGATCCCTGCGAATTTCTTGAACAGGACGGCCTTGCCTTCCATGACAGGTTTTGACGCCAGGGGGCCGATATTGCCGAGGCCGAGCACGGCCGTCCCGTTGGAAACCACGGCGACCAGATTGGCGCGCGCGGTCAGGGAAGCGGCTTCCGCGGGATTATTGGCGATCTCGGTGCAGGCGGCGGCGACGCCCGGCGAATAGGCCAGCGCCAGATCGCGCTGGTTGGCGAGCGGCTTGGTGGCCTGGATTTCGAGCTTACCGGGTCGCGGCAACCGATGGTACGCCAGTGCCGCGGAATGGAGATCTTCAGAATATGACGACATGCATGCTCCCCGCGTTCCCGGTCCCGAACCTTTGTTTCTGAGCGACGTCCAGACGGGATCAGTTTTCCGGCAGATTGGGCCGGATGTGAAGCACGCGCAACCGCCCGGATGCAACATCTGATGGCGTGGCCATCAACAGGCCCCCGGGGTGGCGGATCGACGCAAACCATCGATGGCGTTAGGATGGGCCCTCTCGATCCCCGGTCATTCGACCGGCTATGGCAATGGCCCTCCGCTCGACCGGCTACCGGAGCTGACTGAATGCTGAAGATTCTGGGCGGCCTGGTTGCCGCAATCGTGATCGCGGTGGGAGGTTTCTTCGGCTTCCAGTTCTACACCCAGCAGCGGATAGCCAGCGAGGTCGAGGCCGCGCTCGAGCCCATTCGGGCGGCGGGCGGCAAGGCGAGCCATGGCAAGATCTCGTTCGACCTGCGCAGCCGCACCGTCACGATCGCCGACCTCAACGCCCAATCGGCGGCGCAGCCGCCGGTCAGCATCAAGATCGGCAGCCTCACCGCCTCCGGCGCCAGTCAGCCGCACGCGGCGCGTTTCTCCGCCGAGAGCATCGAAATCACCGATGTCGAGATCGGCGCGGCGATGGCGCCCCAACAGGCTTTGAACCTCGCCTACAAGGTGTCGCGGATCACCGTGAAGGACTATTCCGGCCCTGCCAGCCTGAAGCAGCCGCCGGCCACGTCGTCCTCTGCCGACATCTACCGGACCGCACTCGAGCAGTTCGCCCGCGTCACGGCGACATCGATCACCGCCCCCAATTTGACCGGGACCATGAACCAGGGCGCCGCGACGCCGGGCGGCGGCGAGGTGACGTATTCGGGTCTTGCGATCCAGGGCATCAAGGACGGCAAGATCGCCAGCATGAAGGTCGACGGCGTGGTCTTCACGGTCAACGTCCAGCCCGCAGGCGGCAAGCCGGACAAGCTCACCGGCAATCTCACGGATATCGCCGGCCACGACATCGACACGACGGCGATGGCCGCCCTCTTCGACCCGCAGAAGGCCAGCGACGACCAGTATTACCGCGCCTACCGGCAGATCACGACGGGACCCTATGTCGTCACGTCGGGACAAGGCCTCAACATGCGGATCGACGGCATGACGATCGATGATCTGGCCTTGCGGCCGTCGCGGATGCAATTGCAGGATCTCCTGGCACTGATCCCGCCGCCCGGCGGCGCGCCGCCGACACCGGCGCAGGCCCGCGCGCTGATCGAGAAGGTCGCCAAGGTGTACGAGGGCATCCGGATCGCAAGCGCCGAGATGCGCGGCTTCTCGGTCCAGACGCCGGAGGGGCCGGTCAAGCTGGCGGCGATGCGCTTCAATCTCGATGGCGGCAAGGTCAACGAATTCGCGATCGAAGGCGTCGACGGCCGCACGCCACAAGGCCCGGTCAAAGTCGGGCGCTTTGCGCTCAAATCACTCGATATCGCCGGTCTCCTGCGGATGTCGGCGCTGTATTCCAACCCGGCGCAACCGCCGGCGCCCGACCAGGCGCTCGGGATGTTCCCGCTCATTGAAGGCATCGAGTTGAAGGGCCTCGCGGCGCCCTTCAAGGACACCGGCAAGCCGGTCACCATCGACGCCTTCAATCTCGACTGGGGCCAGTTCATCGGATCGATCCCGAGCAGGCTGCGGCTGGCACTGAAGATGGCGGCGCCGCTCGATGCGCGCGATCCCGGGCAGAACGTGCTGGTCACGGCCGGCCTCGACAAGGCCGCCATCGACCTCGATTTCGGCGCGGCCTGGACCGAAGCCTCCCGCTCCGCCGCGCTCGAACCCGTGACACTCGACCTCGGCGGCATCGCCAAGGCAACGGCGCGGGTGTCGCTCACCAACGTGCCGCGCGGGGTATTTACGCCCAACGCCCTGCAGTCCGCGGCGATGGCCGGGCAAATCGATGCCGGCGCCATCGAACTCACGCTGCGCGATACCGGCGGCGTCGAACTGCTGGTCTCGCAAACGGCCCGCACCCAGAACCTCAGCCGCGATGCCGCGCGGCACAGCCTCGTCGAAGGCATCATGTCCAACGGCGAACAAGCCGCGACCGTCGGTCCCGACGCCGTCGCCGCCATTGACGCGATCGCCCACTTTGTCGAGAGCCCGGGCCAGACGCTCACCCTCAAGCTGACGCCGAAGGGAACCGTCCCGGTCATGCAACTCTTTCAGTTGCTGCAAAACGATCCGATCGGCGCGCTGGCGCAATTCCGGATCGAGGCTTCGACCGGACTCTAACCTTTATCCGGCAAATTGAGCCGGATGTGCAGTTCGCGCAGCTGCTTGATTGCGACTTCCGACGGCGCGCCCATCAAGAGGTCGACCGCCTGCTGGTTCATCGGGAACAGCGATATCTCGCGCAGATTCGTGGTGCCGCACAGCAGCATCACGATGCGATCAACGCCGGCGGCCATGCCGCCATGTGGCGGGGCGCCGTACTGGAATGCGCGGTACATGCCGCCGAACCGCTCGACGACGTCGTTCTCGCCATAGCCCGCGATCTCGAACGCCTTCACCATCGCCTCCGGCTTGTGGTTGCGGATGCCGCCGGAGGCGATCTCGTAACCGTTGCAGACGATGTCGTACTGGAACGCCTTGATGGTCAGGGGGTCCTGCCCGTTGAGCGCATCGAGGCCGCCCTGCGGCATCGAGAACGGGTTGTGCGAGAAGTCGACCTTTTTCTCAGTCTCGTCATACTCATACATCGGGAAGTCGACGATCCAGGCGAGCTCGAACCGGTCCTTGTCAACCTGGTTCAACTCCTCGCCAACCCGCGTGCGCGCCAGGCCTGCGAACTTCCAGAATTTCTGGGGGTCGCCGGCGACAAAGAAAGCCGCATCGCCTTCCTTCAGCCCAAGCTGGCCGCGGATCGCCGCCGTGCGTTCGGCTCCGATGTTGTTGGCGAGCGGGCCCGCGCCCTCGCCGCCCTCGCGCCACATGATGTAGCCGAGACCGGGCTGGCCTTCGCCCTGCGCCCAGGAGTTCATGCGGTCGCAAAACGCACGCGATCCGCCGCCGGGTCCGGGGATCGCCCAGACCTGGTTCTTCGGGTCCTCCAGCATCCGCGCGAACACCTTGAAGCCGGAGCCGCGGAAATGTTCGGAGACGTCCTGCATCTCGAGCGGGTTGCGAAGGTCCGGCTTGTCGCTGCCGTATTTCTTCAAGGCTTCGGCGAACGGAATCTTGCGCCAGCCTTTTGTCACCGGCTTGCCCTTGGCGAACTCCTCGAACACGCCCGTGATCACCGGCTCCATCGCCGCGAACACGTCTTCCTGCTCGACAAAACTCATTTCAACGTCGAGCTGGTAGAATTCGCCCGGCAGGCGGTCGGCGCGCGGGTCCTCGTCGCGGAAACACGGCGCGATCTGGAAGTAGCGGTCGAAGCCCGACATCATCAGGAGCTGCTTGTATTGCTGCGGCGCCTGCGGCAGCGCGTAGAACTTGCCGGGATGAATCCGCGACGGCACCAGGAAATCCCGCGCGCCTTCCGGCGAGGACGCCGTCAGGATCGGGGTCTGGAATTCGAAGAAGCCCTGTTCCTTCATCCGCTTGCGCATGGAATCGACGACCGCGCCGCGGGTCATGATGTTCTGGTGCAGCTTCTCGCGACGCAGGTCGAGGAAACGGTACTTAAGCCTTATGTCCTCAGGATATTCCTGCTCGCCCGCGACCGGCAGCGGCAGCTCGGCGGCCGGTCCCAGTACCTCGATTGCATTGACATAGATCTCGATCTTGCCAGTCGGCAGTTCGGCATTGACAGTGCCTTCGGGACGATGACGCACCTTGCCATCGATCCGCACCACCCATTCCGAGCGGAACTTTTCGACCTCGGCGAACGCCGGCGAGTCCTTGTCGGCGACGCATTGGGTGATGCCGTAATGGTCGCGCAGGTCGATGAACAGCACGCCGCCATGGTCGCGGATGACGTGGCACCAGCCCGAGAGGCGAACCGTTTCGCCGATATCGCTCTCGCGGAGCGCGCCGCATGTATGTGACCGGTAGCGATGCATGGAAATCCCAAAAACTGATATTGGAGGTCGAATCGAGGTAGGCCCAAATGGCCTAGTCGAAGGCGCAGGGTTTACCCGACGAGGCCGGGTGCGGCAACCAGCGGCGGCCCCTGTTTTGGCCGAAAAGGCGGCGTTTTAGCCCCAGCGAGCCCCGCCCCTTTGCCTATTCGCCGGGCGCGCCTATCTTTGTGGCCATGACCGTCCATTTCCCGTTCCAGAACACCTATGCGGCGCTGCCGGCGAACTTTTTCGCCCGCGTGGCGCCGACCCCCGTGGCGGCCCCCCGGCTGATCAAGCTGAACCGCCCCCTCGCCATCCATCTCGGCCTCGATCCGGAGGTGCTTTCCAGCCCGGAGGGTGCCGAGATCCTGGCCGGCAAACGCGTGCCCGACGGCGCCGATCCGATCGCGATGGCCTATGCCGGCCACCAGTTCGGCCATTTCGTGCCGCAGCTCGGCGATGGCCGGGCGATCCTGCTCGGCGAGGTCATCGACGCCGACGGCGTCCGCCGCGACATCCAGCTCAAGGGCTCGGGTCCGACGCCGTTTTCCCGCCGGGGCGACGGCCGCGCCGCGCTCGGCCCGGTGCTGCGCGAATACATCGTCAGCGAAGCGATGTTCGCTTTGGGAATTCCGACCACGCGTTCGCTCGCGGCCGTGATCACCGGCGAACGCGTGCAGCGCGAGACCATGCTGCCCGGCGCGGTGCTGACGCGCGTCGCGTCGAGCCACATCCGGGTCGGGACCTTCCAGTTCTTCGCCGCGCGCGGCGACACCGACGGCGTGCGCCAGCTCGCCGACCACGCGATCGCGCGGCACTATCCGGAGGCCGCCAGCGCGATGCGTCCCTATCACGCGCTGCTCGAGGGCGTCGTGGCGCGGCAGGCCGATCTCGTTGCGGGCTGGCTGCTGGTCGGGTTCATCCATGGCGTCATGAACACCGACAATTCCTCGATCTCGGGCGAGACCATCGATTACGGCCCGTGCGCTTTCATGGACCACTACGACCCCGCGCAGGTGTTTTCGTCGATCGACGAGATGGGCCGCTACGCCTATGCCAACCAGCCGCAGATCGCGCTGTGGAATTTGACGCGGCTGGCCGAATGCCTGCTGCCGCTGTTTTCCGACGACAAGGACAAGGCGATCGAACAGGCGCAATTCATCCTCGGCGAATTCGCGGAAAAGTTCACCACCGCCTACCAGTCGGGGCTGCGCGCCAAGGTCGGCCTGTTCAGTCAGCGCGACGGCGACGAGGCGCTGGTGCAGGACCTGCTCGATGCGATGGCCAAGAACCAGGCCGACTTCACCCTCACCTTCCGCCGCCTCGGTGATGCTGCGCTTGTCGCCAGCGACGACAGCGTCAGGGCTCTGTTCCTCGATCCTGCCGCGTTCGATGAATGGGCGGTGCGGTGGCGGCAGCGTATGGCGGCGGAGCCGCAATCGGCGACGGAGCGGCACGCAGCGATGCGCAGCGTCAATCCGGCCTTCATCCCGCGCAACCACCGCGTCGAAGCGGTGATCCAGGCCGCGATGAAGAACAACGATTACGCGCCGTTCGAGGAATTGCTGAGCGTGCTGGCAAAGCCGTTCGAGGACCAGCCTGAATTTGCGGCCTATGCCGATCCGCCGCAGCCGGAACAGCGCGTGCTGCAGACGTTCTGCGGGACGTAATATTTGTCGTCCCGGCGAAGGCCGGGACCGATACGCCGCGGCGTTCATTTTGCGAAAGGTATTTAACGTCTGCGCTCTCATTGATGGGCCGCGGTGGGTCCCGGCCTTCGCCGGGACGACACTGAATGTGTGTTCGCATTCTCGCGGCGCTGTGCGCCCGAGCTTTGCCCGAAACTTCCCGCCCTCTCTAATCCGAGGGCGCAGGGAATGCCGGATGCGCGCTGCACCCGCGGTCTCATGTGCAATGTGCACAAGGAAGTGCGCACATGAGCATACAGGGCAGCGGAGAACATCCGACATTCCCTGCGCGATGGCTTTACGGCTTATCACGTGCTCTCCCCGG
>JAFKKG010000001.1 GCA_017305715.1 Hyphomicrobiales bacterium
CGGCCCACTCGAGTTCGCTCGCCTGGTCCGAGCAAACCTTATGCAAAGACGACCGATCGACCGACTGCTCGAACCGTTACTGCCAATTCCCATATGTCCAAATCAGTTGAAACTTGGATTATACTTCCAATGAACCGGACAGCCGTGGGCTCGTCCCGGGCATCCACGACTTGCTTCCTGAATGGCTCCAAAGACATGGATGGCCGGGACAAGCCCGGCCATGACGACGGAATTCAACGTGACACGCCGCGGCTAGAGCTTGATCCCCGCCCGTGCGGCGGCCTGAGCGACATATTTCTGCGTCTGCTCGAACGCGCCCTGCAGCGCCTTGGCGGTCGAGACGTCGCCGATCGCGGCAAAGTTCGCCGCAATGGCATCGGGCGTCCATTCCGACTGCGGCAGGTTGATCCCTTCGGTCTCGATAATCTTGATCACCGCGAACGAACCGGCGCCGGCGCCCATGATGGTGCGGGTCGGGGCGTCCTCGCTGAGCAGGAATTCCACCGCCGGCGTGATCGCCTCGGGGCGCATCAGGGCCAGCGCCTGCGGCGGCAGCAGTTCTTCGGTCATCCGGGTCGCCGCGGTCGGCGAGATGGTGTTGACGCGGATATTGTTCTTGCGGCCCTCCTCGGCCAGCACGTTCATCAGGCCGACCATCCCGGCTTTCGCCGCGCCGTAATTGGCCTGACCGAAATTGCCGAACAGGCCCGATGACGAGGTGGTGACGACGATGCGGCCATAATTGCGCTCGCGCATGCCGGCCCACACCGCCTTGCAGCAATAGAAGGTGCCGGTGAGATGCACATCCAGCACCTTTGCAAAATCGGCGACTTCCATCTTTGTGAATGACTTGTCGCGCAGGATGCCGGCATTGGCGCACAGCAAATCGACGCTGCCCCACTCCTTGGTGGCGCGCTCGACCATTGACGTGACCTGCTCGAAATTCGAGACGTCGGCACCGTCGGCCATCGCGGTGCCGCCGGCCTTGCGGATCTCCTCGACCACGGTTTCAGCCGGTGTCAGCGAGCCGCCGGTGCCGTCGCGCGCGCCGCCGAAATCATTGACGACCACCTTGGCGCCGCGGCTGGCCAGCCCCAGCGCATGCGCCCGTCCCAGACCATTGCCCGCGCCGGTGACGATAGCGACGCGTCCGTCAAACCTGATTGTCATGAGTTGAATTCCCGGTTCTCGTCATGCCCGGCCTTGTGCCGGGCATCCACGTCTTCTCGGTTGCTGCATAGCAAGACGTGGATGGCCGGGACAAGCCCGGCCACGACAGGTTGAAACGTCAAGCTAAGTAAATCAGCCCGAGCCAGTTGGCCACCAGCGCGGGCTTTGGCTCGCCCTCGATCTCGACGGTGACGTTGGTGCGCGACTGCAGCTCCTTCGGCTTGCGCAGCGTGGCCTCCAGCAGCGTGAAACGGCCGCGGACGCGCGATCCTGCCAGGACCGGCGACATGAAGCGAAGCCGGTCAAAACCATAGTTCACACCCATCGTGGTGCCTTCGATGACCGGCATCACCTCATAGGACATGATCGACAGCAGCGACATGGTCAGAAAGCCGTGCGCCACCGTGTTGCCGAACGCGGTTTCCTTTTTGGCGCGTTCGGGATCGACATGGATGAACTGGTGGTCCTCGATCACGTCGGCATAGAGATTGATCCTGGCCTGATCGACCAGATGCCAGGACGACACGCCGACTTCCTTGCCGACCATGGCCTGGTAGGTCTCGAACGAGACCGGTGGTTTCTTCCAGACTTCGTTCATTCGCTAGCTCTCCAAGCCGGTGGTCCGCACCTTCTGCAGCCCCGGAAATTGCTCTTCGCGGAATTCGGTGCCGCGCAGCGCATCGCTGCGGTTGTCGTCGTGCTCCAACCGGCGCAATTGCACGCGGCGGATCTTGCCCGAGATCGTCTTCGGCAATTCGGTGACGAGCTCGATGCGCCGGATACGCTTGAATGGCGCCAGGCGCGTGTGCAGATGGGTGAAGATCGACAGCGCGGTTTCTGCCGAACGTTCCGTACCCGCTACCAGCAGCACATAGGCTTTCGGAATGGCCAGCCGGATCGGATCGGGACTGGGAACGACGGCGGCTTCGGCGACCAGCTCATGCTCCAGCAGCACGCTTTCGAGTTCGAACGGGCTGATGCGGTAGTCGGAAGATTTGAAGACATCGTCGGAGCGGCCGACGAAGGTCAGGTAGCCCTCGTCGTCGGCGAACACCACGTCGCCGCTGCGATAGAGATCGCCATCGGCGCCGCTCAACTTGCCGTCGTCGCCTTGATACCCCTGCATCAGGCCGGCGGGCCGGTCGGCGCCGAGCACCAGCGTCACCTCGCCTTCCTTGGTGACTTGGCCATCATTGTCGGTGATCTGCACGCGATAGCCGGGCAGCGGCCGGCCCATCGAGCCGACTTTGACCTTTTGGCCCGGCGAGTTGCCGCAGAGCGCGGTGGTTTCGGTCTGTCCGTAGCCGTCGCGGATGGTGAGCCCCCAGGCGTTCTGCACCTGATCGATGACTTCGGGATTGAGCGGCTCGCCGGCGCCGCAGACTTCCCGCAAGCTCACCTTGAAGTCGGCGAGCTTCTCCTGGATGAACAGCCGCCACACCGTCGGCGGCGCGCACAGGGTGGTCACGCCGCAACGGCTGATGGTGGCCAACAGCGACTTGGCATCGAAGCGCGGCTGATTGTTCACGAACACCGTGGCGCCGGCATTCCAGGGCGCGAACAAGCAGCTCCAGGCATGCTTGGCCCAGCCCGGCGAGGAAATGTTCAGATGCACGTCGCCGGGCTGCAGCCCGAGCCAGAACATCGTCGACAACGCACCGACGGGATAGCTGCGCTGGCTGTGCCGCACCAGTTTCGGTTTTGCCGTGGTGCCCGAGGTGAAATACAGCAGCATCGGATCGTCGGGGTTGGTCGGACCGTCGGCTGCGAAGGTTTCGGACGCGCCGGCCGCCTCTTCGAACGGCAACCAGCCCTCCTGCTTTGCGGTCGCGCCGACGACGATGCGGACCAGGCCCTCGCTACCGAGGCTGGCAAATTTCGCTATCTGGTCCTGCGAAGCCACCACCGCCCTGGCGCGGCCGCGGTCGAGCCGGTCGCGCAGTTCGTCGGGTGTGAGGAGAGTCGTGGCCGGGATCACGACGACGCCGAGTTTCATCGCCGCCAGCATGATCTCCCACAGCGGCACGACGTTGCCTAGCAACAGCAGCAAATGATCGCCGCGCTTCAGCCCCTGGCCGCGCAGGAAGTTCGCGACCTGGTTGGACCGGTGCGACAGTGCGGCAAAGGAAAGCTTTGTCTCCTTGTCGCTG
This sequence comes from Hyphomicrobiales bacterium, assembly GCA_017305715.1. Lineage (GTDB taxonomy): Bacteria > Pseudomonadota > Alphaproteobacteria > Rhizobiales > Xanthobacteraceae > Bradyrhizobium. Next base: position 3,321 of record JAFKKG010000001.1, read on the forward strand.
CCGGCATCGACGATCCACAGCGCCGCGCGGTCTTTGCTATCCGCATTGCGCGCGAGCTCGGCGTCGAACCAGTCCAGCGCCCAGTTGAACGGAACCGGATCCGGCCAGCGGAACCCTTTGACCGCGGTATCGTAGTCGGTGCGGTGCTGAAGCAGAAAGGCGCGCGCGTCCTGGAATGTCGTCATCGGCTCTCCGTTATTTCCCGGCGAGACTCCGAACGTGCTGGATGATCCCGGAAAAATCCACCCCGCCATGGCCGGCGGCATCGAATGCCTTGTAAAGCTCCTGCGCATGCTTGCCCAGAGGGGTTGCGGCCCCCGCGGCATTGGCCGCGTCCTGCGACAAAGTGAGGTCTTTCAGCATCAGATTGGTGGCGAAACCGGGCTTGTAGCCGTTGTTGGCGGGCGAAGCCGGGACCGGGCCCGGTACCGGGCAATAGCTCGTCAGCGACCAGCATTGTCCCGACGAGGTCGAGGCCACGTCGAACAGCGCCTGGTGCGACAGGCCGAGCTTTTCGGCAAGCGCGAAGGCCTCACCGACCGCGATCATGGAAATCCCCAAAATCATGTTGTTGCAGATTTTCGCCGCCTGCCCCGCGCCGGCGCCGCCGCAATGCACGATCTTCTTGCCCATGTTCTCCAGCACCGGTTTCGCCGCGCCGAAGGCCTTGTCCTCACCGCCGCACATGAAGGTGAGCGTCGCGCCCTTAGCGCCACCGGTGCCGCCGGAGACCGGCGCGTCGACCGAGGCCATGCCGTGCTTGGCCGCCAGCGCATGCGCCTGTTTTGCACTCTCGACATCGATGGTCGAGCAATCGATGATCAATGCGCCCCTGCTCATGGCCGAGATCACATCGGTCCAGACCGAGATGACATGCTTGCCCGCCGGCAGCATGGTGATGACGGTGTCGGCGCCCTTCACCGCTGCCGCGGCGCTCTCGGCGATGGTGGCCCCATCCGTTTTGGCCTGGTTCTTCGAGGCCTCGACCAGATCGAAGGCGATGACCTTGTGGCCGGCCTTGACCAGATTGGCGGCCATTGGCCCGCCCATATTACCAAGGCCAATGAATGCGATATTTGCCATCTCGAATCCTCCGCGTAAGCCGTTCTTGTTGCTTCAGTTGAATGTGAGCTCGTCGGCGCCGATCCCGGCGAAATAAGGCGCCTGCATCGCCGGCGTCACGTCCTCGATTGCAGCCGGCGACCATTTTGGGTTGCGGTCCTTGTCGATCACGGCGGCGCGCACGCCTTCGCGAAAATCGTCGCTGCGGAACACTTCCAGCGCGGCGCGATATTCCCGCACCAGGCATTCCTCCAGCGAGGACGATGCCCGCGCCAGCCGCAGCAGCCTGAGCGTCACCACCATGCCGCGCGGCGATTTTTCGCCGAGCGTTTTCAGCGTCGCCTGCGCCAGCTCCGACCCGTCACGCTGCAGGGCCGCGACGATATCCTCCATCCGGTCATGGGCGAACCAGCCGTCGATGTTTGCCTGCATCGCCGCGACCGGGCCCGCGGTCTCACCGGTCGCAAGGCCCTCGATCAGGGCTTTGATGTCGGCTGACGTCGCGCCAGCACTGACTTTGGTGAGCGCCTCACGCAGCACTGGCAATTTGGCCGACGGCACTACCGCATCGGCAAAGCGCGCGTAGATCGCGTCAGGGCCATTCATGGTCTGGCCGGTCAGTCCAAAATAGGTGCCGATCTCCCCCGGCGAACGCGACAGCAGCCAGGTGCCGCCGACATCCGGGAAGAAGCCGAGGCCGACTTCGGGCATTGCCAGTTTGGTCCGTTCCGTCACCACGCGGTGCCGGGCGTGCCCGGACAGGCCGACGCCGCCGCCCATCACCAGCCCATCCATAAACGCCACATAGGGCTTCGGATATTTGGCGATCCGCGCATTCATAACGTATTCCTGGCGCCAGAACCGCTTGCCGAGATCGCCGCCGGCGCATGAACTCTCGTAGAGGCCGCGGATGTCACCGCCGGCACAAAGCCCGCGCTCGCCGGCGCCTTCCAGCAGCACTACCGCAACCGACGGATCGGATTCGAAGCGATCCAGCGCGGCGTCGATTCCCTCGGACATTTCCAGCGTCATGGCGTTGATCGCCTTCGGCCGGTTGAGGCGGATGATCCCCGCCGAACCCTCGCGCTGGACGATCAGGTCGCCTTCCGCGTCCGCACCTGCCGTCATCGCGCGCCCTCAATCAGTTTTCGCGAGACGATCAGCCGCATGATCTCGTTGGTCCCTTCCAGGATCTGGTGCACGCGCAGGTCGCGCACGATCTTTTCGATGCCGTATTCGCTGAGGTAGCCATAGCCGCCATGCAGTTGCAGCGCCTGGTTGGCGACCTCGAAACCGACATCGGTACCAAAACGCTTGGCCATCGCGCACAGCATGGTTGCGTCCGCATCCTTGCGGTCGAGGGCGGCCGCGGCGCGCCACACAAAGGTCCGCGCCGCCTCCAGTTCGGTCGCCATGTCGGCAAGGCGGAACTGCAGCGCCTGGAATTCATCGAGGCGCTTGCCAAACGCCTTGCGCTCCTTCATGTAGGCAAGCGATTTGTCGAGCGCTGTTTGCGCGCCGCCGAGCGAGCACGCCGCGATGTTGATGCGGCCGCCATCGAGGCCGGCCATCGCGATCTTGAAGCCGATGCCCTCGTCGCCGAGCCGATTTTCGACGGGAACGCGGGCGTTCTCAAAAATCACCGCGCGGGTCGGCTGCGCGTTCCAGCCCATCTTGCGTTCGTTGGCGCCGAACGAAACGCCGGGCGTGCCGCCCTCGATCACCAGCGTCGAGATGCCGCCGGGCCCATCGCCGCCGGTGCGCACCATCACGACGTACAGATCGCCCTTGCCGGCGCCTGAAATGAACTGCTTCTGGCCGTTGAGCACGTAATGGTCGCCGTCGCGCACCGCGCGCGTGCGCAGCGCAGCGGCGTCCGATCCGGAGCCCGGCTCGGTCAGGCAGTAGCTCGCCAACAGCTCCATGGTGCAGAGCTTTGGCAACCATTTCTGGCGCTGGGTGTCGTTGCCATAGGCATCGATCATCCACGATGCCATGTTGTGGATCGAGATGAACGCCGACACCGTCGGGCAGCCCTGCGCCAGCGCCTCGAAGATCAGCGCGGCGTCGAACCGCGACAGCGCCGAGCCGCCGACATCGTCGCGGATGTAGACGCCGCCGATGCCGAGCGTTGCCGCCTCGCGCATCACGTCGACGGGAAAATGCTTTTCTTCATCCCAGCGGATCGCATGCGGCGCGATTTTCTCCGCGGCGAATTCCCGCGCCATCTCGCGAACCGCGATCTGATCCTCGTTGAGAGCGAAATGCATTTGCCCGCGCCTGTCCTCGATCACCGTCATGGCCGGGCTTGTCCCGGCCATCCACGTCTTTTTCGCTGCAATCCTTTCAAGTCGTGGATGCCCGGGTCAAGCCCGGGCATGACGAGTTGAGATAGCAATGGCTACTTCATCGTCGGGATCGAAAACTCCGCGCCGTCCTTCACGCCGGAGGGCCAGCGCGAAGTCACCGTCTTGGTCTTGGTGTAGAAGCGGATCGAGTCCGGACCGTGCTGGTTGAGGTCGCCGAAGCCGGACTTCTTCCAGCCGCCGAAGGTGTAATAGGCGATCGGCACCGGGATCGGCACGTTGATGCCGACCATGCCGACATTGACCTTGGCAGCGAAGTCGCGCGCCGCGTCGCCGTCGCGGGTGAAGATCGCAACGCCGTTGCCGTAATCGTGGTCGGACGGCAGCGCCAGCGCTTCCGAATAATCCTTGGCGCGGACCACCGAGAGCACGGGACCGAAAATCTCTTCCTTGTAGATCCGCATGTCCTTGGTGACATTGTCGAACAGCGAGCCGCCGAGATAGAAGCCCTTCTCGTAGCCCTGCATCTTGAAGCCGCGGCCATCGACGGCCAGCTTGGCGCCTTCCTTGACGCCGATATCGATGTAGCTCTTCACCTTCTCGACCGCTTCGCGCGTCACCAGCGGACCGTAGTCAGCGGAGGGATCGACGGACGTGCCGATCTTGAGCGACTCGACGCGCGGGATCAGCTTTTCCATCAACCGGTCGGCGGTGGTCTTGCCGACGGGTACGGCAACGGAGACCGCCATGCAGCGCTCGCCGGCCGAGCCGTAGCCCGCGCCGATCAGCGCGTCGACCGTCTGGTCCATGTCGGCATCCGGCATCACGATGGCGTGGTTCTTGGCGCCGCCGAAACACTGGCAGCGCTTGCCGGTCTGCGCGGCTCGCTCGTAGATATATTGCGCGATCGGCGTCGAGCCGACGAAACCGATCGCCTTGATATCGGGATCGTCGAGGATGCCATCGACCGCCTCCTTGTCGCCGTTGACGACATTGAGGATGCCGGCCGGCAGCCCGGCCTCGATCATCAGGGCCGCGAGCATCATCGGCACGCCGGGATCGCGCTCCGAGGGTTTCAGGATGAACGCATTGCCGCAGGCGATCGCGGGCGCGAATTTCCACATCGGGATCATTGCCGGGAAGTTGAACGGCGTGATGCCGGCGACGACCCCGAGCGGTTGGCGCATCGAATAGATGTCGATGCCGGGGCCGGCGCCTTCGGTGTATTCACCCTTCATCAGATGCGGAATGCCGCAGGCGAATTCGGCGACTTCAAGTCCGCGCTGGATATCGCCCTTGGCATCTGGAACGGTCTTGCCGTGCTCGCGCGCAAGGCAATCGGCGAGCTTGTCGTAATCACGCTGCACCAGCTCGACGAATTTCATCATCACGCGCGCGCGGCGCTGCGGGTTGGTGGCGGCCCATTCCGGCTGGGCGGCCCTGGCGTTCTCGACCGCGGCGCGAACCTCGGCCTTGGAGGCGAGCGCCACCTTGGCCTGGACGTCGCCGGTCATCGGCTCGAAGACGTCGGCCGTGCGGCCTGATGTGCCCTTGACCTCTTTGCCGCCGATGAAATGTCCGATGGAACGCATGAATCTTCTCCCTTGAGGGTTCTTTGGGGTCTGTTTAAAGACCTTTTTGACCTGCATTTCTTAGGATACAAGTGCGATAAATTGCACCATAGATGTGCGGAAATGCTGGATCAAGGCGGCGGCACGATCGATTGGGATGACTTCCGTTTTCTGCTGGCCATCGCGCGCGGCGGAACGGTATCCGCTGCCGCAAAGCAGCTGGGCGTCGATCATGCCACAGTGATCCGCCGTGTCGACCGGCTGGAACGGCATCTGTCCGCAAAACTGTTTGATCGGCGCAAGACCGGTTATCTGCTGACCGAGGCCGGCCAGCGCGTCGCCGACAGCGCCGAGGCGATGGAATCCACCATCGTCGCCAACCAGGAGGCGGTCGGCGGCTCGCGCGCCCATCTGACCGGCACGGTGCGGATCGGGGCTCCGGACGGTTTTGGCAGTCACTTCCTGGCCTCGCGGCTGGTAAAATTCACCGAGCGCTATCCCGATCTCGACCTTCAATTGGTCGCCACCGCCCGGCTGTTCAGCCTGTCCAAGCGCGAGGCCGATATCGCAATCAGCCTGACCATGCCCAAGGAAGGCCGGGTGTTCGGCCGCAAGCTGCTCGACTACAGCCTCGGGCTTTATGCCGCACCCACCTATCTCGACCGCGCGCCCAAAATTACCGGACGCGGTGATCTCGCGGCGCATCGCTTCGTCAGCTACATCGAGGAACTGCTGTTCACGCCGGAACTGGATTATCTGCCGCAGGTGAGCCCAAAGATTTCCGCCAAATTCCGCAGCGCCAACCTGATCGCGCAGCTCAACGCCACCATCGCCGGCTTCGGCATCGCCGTACTGCCGCATTTCATGGCCACCGCGCATCCCGAGTTGCGACCGGTACTGCCGGATGAAGTGAGGATTTCGCGGACGTTCTGGCTGCTGATGCACGCCGATAGCAAGGACCTGGCGCGGATCCGCGCCGTGGCGGATTACATCTACGAGACCGTGGAGAACGAGCGCGCGCTGTTCAGCGGGCGGTGACGCTGTCGTCCCGGCCTTGAGCCGGGATCTACCGTGTTAGCTGTCAAGAGGCGGTGGCGCCTTTCCATGGCTGGCCGGACCTTATTACGGCGTTGGCGAAGACGACGAGACGTCGCAGCACGGCGATGAGGGCTAGCTTTGGCGGCTTTCCCTTGGCGATGAGCTTTTC
>JAFKKG010000037.1 GCA_017305715.1 Hyphomicrobiales bacterium
CCCATCCCGTCCTGGTCAGAAGGGCGTCGGCCGTCGTCACGGACGTTGGGCGGGGAGCGGTGGACGCAAGGGTTGTCGCCTGACGAGCGCGGCCGAAGCGTACGGCAAAGACGTGTGGTCCTGACGCCGCGTTGCTGGCGTCCATGCACCTGGGAGGCGTTCGACTTCCCAGGGCGCTACGGAGGCAAAAGAGCCGTTCTCCGGGGAGAGCACGTTATAAGCCGTAAAGCCATCGCGCAGGGAATGTCGGATGTTCTCCGCTGCCCTGTATGCTCGTGTGCACATTCCTTAGTGCACGTCGCACACGAGACCGCGGGTGCAGCGCGCATCCGGCATTCCCTGCGCCCTCCGTTTGGAGAGGGCGGGAAGTTTCTGGCAAAGCTCGGGCGCGCCGCGCCGCGAGAAGGCGAAGGTGCGATCTGTGCCACACCATCGGTGTTGTCCCGGACAAGTGAGCGTAGCGAGCGCCGATCCGGAATCCATACGCCGCGGCCCATCGATGAGATTGCCGGCGTTAGAGACCTTGCTCCACAATGACTGCCGCGGAGTATGGGTCCCCCGATGTGCAATCGCACATCTGAGCTCAAGGCCGGGACGACGAGTGAGTATGACGCTGTCGGCCATTCCGACCTGATACGATTTCCCGAGATAATCATCCCGACTTGGGTCCTGTGTCGCCGGTCTCGCCTGACGGAATATTTCCTCGCTTGCCAAGGCCCCTCCGACAGGCCAGAAAAACATTGGAAACGAGAAACGCCAGCGGAGAACGATTTGACCATCAAGGGCAAAGCCTACATTGCCGGGATCTATGAGCATCCCACCCGGCACGCACCCGATAAATCCACCGCGCAGCTCCACGCCGAGGTCGCCAAGGGCGCGATCGAGGACGCCGGGCTCACCAAGAACGATATCGACGGCTACTTCATGGCCGGCGATGCCCCGGGCGGCACCTGGCCGATGGTCGATTATCTCGGCCTCAACAAGGTGCGCCACATCGATTCCACCGATACCGGCGGCTGTTCCTATCTGATCCATCTCGGCCATGCCGCCGAAGCGATCGCCGCCGGCAAGTGCTCGATCGCCCTGATCACGCTCGCCGGCAAGCCGCGCACCGGCCCGATGCCGCCGCGCGGGGCCGGCGCCGAGGCCGATTTCGAGGCGGCCTACGGGGCGACCACCCACAACGCCTACGGCATGTGTGCCATGCGCCACATGCACGACTACGGCACCACAAGCGAACAGCTCGCCTGGATCAAGGTCGCGGCCTCCCACCACGCCCAGTACAATCCGCATGCGATGCTGAAAGAGGTCGTCACCGTCGAGGACGTGCTGAACTCGCCGATGATCTCCGATCCGCTGCACCGGATGGATTGCTGCGTCGTCACCGACGGCGGCGGCGCGCTGATCGTCACCACGCCGGAAATCGCAAAAAGCCTGAAGAAGCCGCTGGTGCGCCTGATCGGCCATGGCGAGGCGATGAAGGGCCCGCGCGGCGGCAAGGATCTCGATCTGACTTACTCCGCCGGCGTCTGGTCCGGCCCGCGCGCGTTCGAGGAAGCGGGCGTCACGCCCAAGGACATCAAATACGCCTCGATCTATGACAGCTTCACCATCACGGTGTTGATGCAGATCGAGGATCTCGGCTTCTGCAAGAAAGGCGAGGGCGGCAAGTTCGTCGCCGACGGCAATCTGATTTCGGGCGTCGGTAAATTGCCGTTCAACACCGATGGCGGCGGCCTCTGCAGCAACCATCCCGTCAATCGCGGCGGCATGACCAAGATCATCGAAGCGGTGCGCCAGTTGCGCGGTGAAGCGCATCCCAAGGTGCAGGTGAAAAACTGCGACCTCGCGGTGGCCCATGGCACCGGCGGACTCTTGGGCGTGCGCCATGCCGCCTCAACCTGTATTCTGGAGCGTGCGTGATGACCGAGGCCAAGAAATATCCGACCCCACAGGGTAATCCCGAAACCGCGCCGTTCTGGGAAGCCGCCAAGCAGGGCAAGTTCATGATCAAGCGCTGCACGGCCTGCGGCGAGCCGCATTACTTCCCGCGCTCGATCTGCCCGTTCTGCTTCTCCGACAAGACGGTGTGGGAGGAGAGCTCGGGCGAAGCCACGATCTACACCTTCAGCCTGATGCGCAAATCCGCCACCGGGCCTTACGCGATCGCCTATGTGACGTTGAAGGAAGGCCCGTCGCTGCAGACCAACATCGTCGATTGCGACATGGACAAGCTCAAGATCGGCCAGAAGGTCAAGGTGGTGTGGAAGCCGACGGAAGGCGCCCCGCTGCCGTTCTTCACGCCGGCGTAAGAAGTACCTTCCCCCCTTGCGGGGGAAGGTGGCAGCGAAGCTGCCGGAAGAGGGGTGTCTCTCCACGCACGAGATGTATCCGCGGAGGCGACCCCTCTCCCAAAGAGTTTGTTGTGCTACCGGTGTAGCCCTCTCCCGCAAGGGGAGAGGGCACATTCACAGGCAGCGCTGAAGAAAAAGAAAATCGGAAGGACGCGCAAACATGCCGATCGTATACGACGAACTGATGGCCCTGAAAAATCTCGGCCAGAAATACGCCTACACCGACCGCGAAGTGATGCTCTATGCCTATGGCATCGGGATGGGCGCCGATCCCCTGGACGAGAAGGAACTGGCCTTCGTCAACGAAGGCGTGCTGACGCCGCGTCCGTTGAAGGTGGTCCCGACCTTCGCGTCCGTCGCGGCCTGGGGTGCCGGTCCCGGCGACATGAAGATCAACCGCCTGATGGTGGTCGACGGCGAGCGCGACATCACCTTCCACAAGCCGTTCGCGACGGCTGCCAACATCACCGCCGATTCCTCCGTGCTCGATATCTTCGACAAGGGCAAGGACAAGGGTGCCGTCATCCGCCACCAGACGGTGCTGAAGGATGAGAAGGGCGAAAAGCTCGCCACGCTGGTGGCCTCGCGCTTCGCGCGTGGCGACGGCGGGTTCGGCGGGCCGTCCGAAGGCCAGCCCGAGCCGCACAAGGTGCCGAACCGCGCGCCGGACAAGACCGTCGATATCACGACGCGCCCGGACCAGGCGCTGGTCTATCGCCTGTGCGGCGACCGCAACCCGCTGCACTCAGACCCCGAATTCGCCAAGAAGGCCGGCTTCCCAAAACCGATCCTGCACGGCATGTGCACCTACGGTATTACCTGCCGCGGCGTGCTGCAGACCTATGCCGATTACGATCCGTCCGCCTTCCGGCAGCATGCGGCGCGGTTCTCCTCACCGGTCTATCCGGGCGAGACCGTGACGATGGAATTGTGGAAGGACGGCAACGTCGTGTCCTTTGAAGCCAAGGTGAAGGCGCGGGGCGTCACGGTGATCAAGAGCGGCAGGACGGTGCTGGGATAAAGCGGCGAAGGCGGCGCTCCCTCGCCCCGCGCTTGCGGGGAGAGGGTTGGGGTGAGGGGCTGCTTCAACATCGGGACTCGCAAAGAGTTCCTCTCACCCGAAAGCTTCGCTTTCGACCTCTCCCCGCAAGCGGGGCGAGGTGAGGAAAAATCAAAAGGAGAACCACCATGGGATTACTCGACGGCAAGGTTGCGCTCATCACCGGTGCGGGCGGCGGGCTTGGTGAAGCCTACGCCAAATTGTTCGCGCGCGAGGGCGCGGCGGTCGTGGTCAACGACCTCGGCGGTCCACGCGACGGTTCTGGTGGTGACCAGACCATGGCGCAGAAGGTGGTCGAGGCGATCAAGGCCGAGGGCGGCCGCGCGGTCGCCAACGGCGCCGATATCTCGACCATGGCGGGCGGACAGTCGGTGTTCGATGACGCCATCAAGAACTTTGGGCGCGCGGATATCTTGGTCAACAACGCCGGCATCCTGCTCGACGAGACCTTCGCCAAAGCCAAGGAGGAAAATTGGGACAAGGTGCTCAGGGTCCACCTCAAGGGAACCTTCTGCTGCACCCAGCCGGTGTTCAAATGGATGCGCGAGAATGGCGGCGGCGTCATCGTCAACACGTCCTCGACCTCGGGCCTGATCGGCAATTTCGGCCAGACCAATTACGGCGCCGCCAAGGGCGGTATCTGGGGACTGTCGAACGTGCTGGCGATCGAGGGCCGCAAATACAACATCCGGATCTGGACCCTGGCCCCGGGCGCCCTGACCCGCATGACCGCGGACCTGCCGCGCTATGTCGAGAACCCCAAAGCGGCCCTGGGGCCGGACGGCATCGCGCCGGCCGTGCTATACATGGTCAGCGAATTGTCGGGCGATCAGACCGGCAAGACGCTGGGCGTTTCCGGGCCCCGCGGCGTTCGCGAGATGCGGATGATGGAAATGGAGGGCTGGACGCCGCCGTTTACGGGGTGGAAGGCCGAGGATATCGTAACCCACGCCAAGGAAATCTTCTTCTCCGAGGAAGATATCAAGAAATCGGCACGCCGATTCAAGTAGAACGTCTTTCCGGGACGCGATAGAGCGAACCCGGAATCTCGAGATTCCGGGCCTGGTCCTTCGGACCATCCCGGAATGACGCACAATAGGACAGACACGACATGACAAAGCTCACCGCCCAGGCCGCCGGTACTTTTGCGATCGCTCCAACGCCGTTCCACGATGACGGCCGCATTGACGAGAAATCGATCGACCGGCTGACCGACTTCTATGCCGAAGTCGGCTGCGACGGTGTCACCGTGCTCGGCATTCTGGGCGAGGCGCCGAAGCTGGACGCGGCGGAAGCCGAACAGGTGGCGATCCGCTTCGTCAAGCGCGCGAAAAACATGCAGATCATCGTCGGCGTCTCGGCGCCGGGATTTGCCACCATGCGCTCGCTGGCGAAAGCGTCGATGGATGCGGGCGCTGCCGGCGTGATGATCGCGCCGCCGCCGCATTTGCGCACCGACGACCAGATCACGACCTATTTCAAGCAGGCGCAGGAGGCCATCGGCGACATTCCCTGGGTGCTGCAGGATTACCCGCTGACGCTCAACGTCGTGTTCACGCCGGCGGTGATCCGCAAGATCGTGATGGACTCGCCGTCCTGCGTGATGCTCAAGCACGAGGACTGGCCGGGGCTGGAGAAGATTTCCACGCTGCGCGGCTTCCAGAAGGACGGCTCGCTGAAGCCGATGTCGATCCTGGTCGGCAATGGCGGCCTGTTCCTCGATTTCGAGATGGAGCGCGGCGCCGACGGCGCGATGACCGGCTACGCTTTCCCGGAACTCTTGATCGATGTCGTCAAGCTGCAAAAGGCCGGCAAGCGCGACGCCGCGCATGATCTGTTCGACGCGCATCTGCCGCTGATCCGCTACGAGCAGCAGCCGGGTGCAGGCCTCGCGGTCCGCAAATACGTGCTGCAGAAGCGCGGCGTGACCGCCTCCAGCGCCCAGCGCAAGCCGGGTGCGACCATCACCGCGGCGGCAAAGGCCGAAGTCGACTATCTGCTATCGCGGGTGGCGCGCGTCGACCGTCGCGCCAATCTGCAGCCGCAATCCAGCGCGGCAGGCTAAGGTCGCTCCTCATGGTGAGGAGCGCGTCTTCGCGCGTCTCGAACCATGAGGCCACAGACGGGCCTACATCCTTCGAGACGCGGCCAAGAGGCCGCTCCTCAGGATGAGGTCCAGAGGAGTTACCCGATGGCCGAGATCGTCGTCCCGCGTCCCGCGTCCACCATCCTGCTGCTGCGCGATGCCACGGCAAAGAAGGAAATCGAAGTCTTCATGATGGTTCGCCATTATGAGATCGATTTCAATTCCGGTGCGCTGGTGTTTCCCGGCGGCAGTGTCGACAAGGGCGACAAGGAAATCATCCGGGCGCCCGAACTCTATTCGGGCGGTGAGGGACTCGACGAGGCGACGCTCAGCTTCCGCATCGCCGCGATCCGCGAAACGTTCGAGGAGAGCGGCATCCTGCTGGCGCGGCCGAAGGGCTCGAAGTCGCTGGTCGATGCCAGGCGCGCCGGGGAAATCGAGGCCGCGCACCGCGCCGACCTTTGCGACGGCAAGATCAGCTTCCTGAACGTTCTGGCCGATAACGGCATGGTGCTCGCGCTCGACGAGCTCGTGCCCTATGCGCACTGGATCACGCCGGAAGGCATGCCGAAACGCTTCGACACCTGGTTCTTCCTTGCCGCAGCGCCGCCCGAACAGGTCGGCGCCCATGACGGCAAGGAATCCACCGATTCGATCTGGGTGTCGCCGCGCGAGGCGCTGGAAGGCGGCCAGACCGGCCGCTTCAAGCTGCCGTTCCCGACCACGCGTAATCTGATCAAGCTCGGCAAGCAGGACAGCGTGAAGGCTGCGCTTGATGACTCCAGGGGCAGGTCGATCGTCACGGTGACGCCGGTCGTGACGCGGAACCATGGCGGCCGCCAGCTCCGCATTCCGATCGAGGCCGGCTATGACGGCGATGTGTTCGAGGTCGGCTCGGCCGGCTGACGCCGGCATACACACTTCGGCGATGAACGAAGTATCGTAGAACTCGCAGCCTGTAGTGTCCGGCCTTGGCATCGATCAGGACCGGAATCACATGAGCGCGGGCGAGCCGCAACACAAGGGGATCGCGAGCGAACTCGGGCTGTTGCTCCTGCTCGCCACCGCATGGGGCGCCTCCTATACGTCCCTGAAAGTCGCCGTGGCGACGATCCCGCCGGTCACCCTGATCGCGGGCCGTACGCTGATCGCAGGCCTGCTGCTGGTCGTCATCATGCGCTGGCGCGGCGTGAAGATGCCGCTAGATGCTGCGAACTGGCGCCGCTTTGTGTTCCAGGCCTGCCTGAACAGCGTCATTCCGTGGGTGATGGTGGCCTGGGGCGCGCAGGCGCTGGACGCCGGCGTCGCCACCATCCTCAATTCGACCGCGCCGATATTCACGTTTTTCCTGACATTCGCCGTCACCCGCCACGAACCCGTCACGTCGCGCAAGCTGATCGGCGTCATCGCCGGCATGACCGGCATCTGCCTGATCGTCGGCGTACAGGCGCTGGGCGGCCTGGGCCAGCAACTGTTCGCGCAGATCGTCTGCGTCGCCGCCGCGGTCTGCTACGCCGGTGCTGCGATCTTCGGCCGCAATTTCAAAGGCCTCGAACCGATGGCGCCGGCGGCGGGATCGCTGCTCTGTGGTGCAGCGATCCTGATTCCGCTCAGTCTCGCCGTCGACCGTCCCTGGACGCTGGCGCCGTCGCTGCATTCGCTGCTGGCGCTGCTCGCGATTGCCATATTCTCCACCGCGCTCGCGTTCGTCATCTATTTCCGCCTGATCCAGACGCTCGGATCCGTCGGCGCCACCGCGCAGGCCTATCTGCGGGTGCCCATTGGCGTCGCGTTCGGCGTGATCTTCCTCGGCGAGCACCCGAGCCCGACGGTATGGATCGGGCTTGCCTGCGTGGTGGTCGGCGTCGCCGCGATGACGATCCCGGCGCGGAACACCAAGCCGGCCGCCGTCTGATCCGGATCCCACATCTAGCATTCGCGGACCTCCCGTCGCGTCCGGTTCGCCTGAAGAAATAGGCGCGGCCTTGCTGCGGCCCGCGAATATCGGCATCCTGCCGGTCAAATCCGGGCGCTCTCCGCGCCCGCCAACAAACGCCAAGAAACGATCAGGCGAGGGGACTCCCATGAAACTTCCGCGCATCGGCGTGATGATCGGCGCGTGGCTTGCGCTCCTCGCCGCGCCTCAGCAGGCGCAGGCGCAGGAATTTCCGAGCCGGCCGGTCCGCATCGTGATTCCCTATTCGCCGGGCAGCGTCGCCGACGTGTTCGCGCGCATCGTCGCGCAGAACATGCAGGAGCAATGGAAGGGCTCGATCGTGGTCGAGTCCAAATCCGGCGCCAATGGCTCGATTGCCGCGGAGGAAGTCGCGCGCGCCGCACCCGATGGCTACACGTGGCTGTTGGTAACGACGTATTTCACCGCGAGCCCGGCGCTGGATTCCAAGCTGCGCTGGAACCCGGTGCGCGATTTCGTGCCCGTCGGCCAGATCTGCCGCGCGCCGAATTTTTTCATCGTGCCGACCTCGCTGCCCGTAAAGACCGTCGCCGAATATGTCGCGCTGGCCAAGTCGAAGCCGGGCACGCTGAATTACAGCCATCCCGGCAAGGGCTCGACCGGGCATCTCGGGTTCGAGCTGTTCAAGCGGCTGGCCGGCATCGACGTCACCGGCATCGGCTATCGCGGCTATCCGCAGATGGTGCCGGATATCGCCAGCGGCCTGATCACCTCGACGTTCCTGTCCGCCAACCAGGCGCTGGCCCAGGTGCAGAGCGGTGCGATCCGGATCATCGGCGCCATCAATGACGGCCGCTCCAAATATTTCCCTGATGTGCCGACCATGGGCGAGCAGGGCTTTGCCGAGGCGCAGGTGATGCCTTGGTTCGGCATCGTGGTGCCGGCAGGAACACCGCAGCCGGTCACCGAACGCATCAGCGCAGCCCTGGAGGCGGCGCTGGCGACCTCGGAAGTCCGCGAAAAGCTCGACGTCGCCGGCTGCGAGCCGAAGAGCGCGCCGCTCGGGGCATTCGCCGACATCATCAAGTCCGATATCGGCGTGTGGGCCAAGGTGGTCAGGGAAGCCGGCATCACCATGGATTGATGCACTATCCGCCGACATGTTCCTGAACGATGGCGGCAAACGATTTTTGTGCGTCGTACCGCTCGCTGTCCGCCTTCCAGACGCATCGCGTTTCCGAAAGGAACCCCTCGCCATCCAGGGGAAGCAGGACGGCGCCGGCGATGTTGGCCGAAATCATGGCGCGCGGAACCAGCGCCACGCCGAGACCATGGGCGACAGCGGAGATCACGCTCACCCAATGGCGGACTTCGTGGATCACCGTTGGCGAAAATCCGGCTGACTGGCAAATCTCCAGAATGGAATTGAAATAAGCGGGCGAGGCGGAGCGGCCGAACAGGATGAATTCCTCGGTGGCCAATGTCTTGAGATGCACCGAGCGCCTGATGGCGGCGGGATGGTCGCTCGGAAGGCAGGCCAGAAACGGTTCGCGGCAAAAGCGAAATCCATCGAGGCCGTCGGGCGTCTCCAGCCCGTTGATGAAGCCGAAATCGATCTCGTCGCGCTTGATGGCGAGCACTTGCTCGACCGTGCTCAGCTCCTGGAGCCGCAGTTCGACGCGTGGATGCAGCTTTCGGAACGTGCGAATGATCGCGGGAAGCCCGCGGTAAAGCGTCGAGCCGCCAAACCCCACGCGCAGCAATCCGCTCTTCTCGTCGTCGACGGCCCTGACGAAGTCGCGAACCTCGTCGACCCGGCGGAGCAGGAATGTGGCTTCCGACTGCAGCGCGCGCCCGGCGGCCGTCAGCTCCACGTTGCGGCTGTTGCGTTGAAAGAGCTTGGTTCCGAGGCTCTCCTCGAGCTGCCGGAGAGCCAGGCTGAGCGGCGGCTGGGAGATCGACAGCCTGATGGCGGCGCGCCGGAAGTGACGTTCCTCAGCCAGGACCTGAAAATACCTGAGCAGCCGTAGATCCATCCTGGTCTCCAATTGATATATAACATAGATCAATCTACACGAAATAGTATTGGACGCTATCGATCGCTTGCGGTCCAATTGCCCCGGAAGAAAAAGGATTCCGGGAGAAAACAGGATGAATGCGCCGAAGCTTGCTCGTTCGGTCATGATGATGGTGGGTGTCGGGTTCGCGATCGCGTGCAGCGCACCGGCGAGCGCCGAGTATCCGGATCGGCCGGTCAAACTCGTCGTGCCCTTCGCGGCGGGCGGTCCAACCGATGCGCTGGCCCGTAATCTCGCCGAAGGATTGCGCGTTCAACTCAAGCAGACCGTCGTCGTTGAAAACAAGGGCGGCGCCGGCGCCAATATCGGCGCCGAATACACCGCCAATGCGCCGGCCGATGGCTATACGTTGATGTTCGGAACGTCAGGACCGCTGGCGATCAATGTGAGTCTCTACAAGAAGCTCGCCTACGACCCGATCAAGAGTTTTGATCCGGTCATCATGCTCGGCAAACTTCCCAACGTGCTGTCCGCGGGTCCGGGATTGGCGGTCAAGGACCTCAAGGAACTGATCGCTTATGCCAAGGCTGGCAACAAGCTCAGCTATTCGTCCTCAGGCGTCGGCGCCTCGACGCATCTGTCGGGGATCTTGTTCAATTCGATGGCGGGTGTGGAGCTCCTGCATGTCCCGTACCGCGGCGCCGCACCGGCGATGACCGATCTGCTCGGCGGCCAGGTTCCGCTCAGCTTTTCGGACATCTATACCTCCGCTCCGCACATCAAGGCCGGCACGATTCGCGCGATCGGCGTCACGACCATCGAACGCACGCCTTTGCTGCCGGATGTCCCGACCCTCGATGAACTTGGCCTCAAGGGTTTCGACGTCAGCGTCTTCTTCGGAATTGTCGTTCCGAAGGGAACGCCGCCCGAGGCAATTGCAAAACTCAACGCCGCGTTCCAGGAGGCCATCAAGGATCCCGCCATCAAGGCTGCCATGGATCAGCAGGGCATTATCCCGGCCCGCTCGCCCACCCCCGCCTACCTGGCGGAGTTCATGGCGTCCGAGACGCGCCACTGGCACGATGTCCTCAAGCAGGTCGGTTTCGAACAGCAGTAAGAAGCAATCCGGAGGAGATGTCACAATGAACTATCAAACCCGTTCGTCCGCCTTCGCTACGCCGACCGAACGACTGGCTGACCGCGAGGCCACGGCCAAACGTTCGGAGAAACTGGCACCCGACTGTGCAGGAAGCAACTTCTTCGAGATCGACCACAATCTGCAGGCCCTGCTGCCGCAATATGTCGAGGCAACGCTTCTTGGTCACATCCGTCCGCATCTCGCCAGCCTTGGCGAATTGTGTGGCAACCAGCTCTACGAACTGGCCGATGCCGCCGAACGGCATCCGCCCGTATTGCGGCAACGCGATCGCTACGGACGCGATGATGAGGCGGTCGAATACCATCCCGCCTATCAGCGCATGGAGGAAATCGCCTACGGACGCTACGGCATCCACGCAATGTCGTACCGGCCGGGTGTCCTTGGCTGGCCGACGAAATTTCCGCCGATCGTCAAATACGCCTTTCAGTACCTGTTCTCGCAAACTGAATTCGGATTGATGTGCCCGGTCAATATCGCCGGTAGTTCGTCCGAACTCATCCGCCGCTACGGAAGCGACGAAGTCCGTGATCGCTTCGTCGGCCGTATGCTGTCGCAGGATATGGATCAACTGTATCGCGCGGCGCAATTCATGACCGAGAAGGCCGGTGGCTCGGACGTCGGCGCGGCGGAACTGGTTGCCGTTAAAGACGGCGACAACTGGCGTATGTGGGGCGAAAAATGGTTCTGCTCCAATGTCAGCGCGGAAGTCGTCGTGCTGCTGGCGAGGCCCGAAGGGGCGCAGGCCGGTGGCAAGGGCCTCGGCCTGTTCGCGATGCCAAAATATCTCGCCGATGGTACGCGTAACGCCTACCGGATCGTCCGCATCAAGGACAAGCTCGGGAGCAAGTCGATGGCCAGCGGTGAAGTCCGGCTGGAGGGCGCGGTGGCCTATCCACTCGGCGACCTCGGCCGCGGCCTCAAGCAAATGCTGGAAATGGTCAACTCGAGCCGGGTCTCGCATCTGGCAAGAGCGGCTGGCATGATGCGACGCTGCCTCAATGAGGCAATGACCGCCGCGCGCCACAGAAATGCCTTCGGCAAGGCCGTCATCGACCACGCCTTGATGCGTCGGCAATTGTTGAAACTGATGGTGCCAACCGAGCAGGCATTATCCGCCCTGTTGTTCACCGCGTCGGTCTCGGCCGACGAAGATCAGCCGCAAGCGCAGAAAATCCTGAGGATCATGACGCCGGTCTGCAAGTATCGCGCTTGCAGGGACAATGTGACGGTCGCGACCGGATCGATGGAAGCCCGTGGCGGCAACGGTTACATTGAGGATTGGCCAAACGCAAAGCTGGTCCGCGACGCCCATTTGGGCGTGCTGTGGGATGGCACCAGCAACATCAATGCGCTCGACGCCATCCATCGGTCGATCAGGAAGGAGAGGGCGGATATTGCCCTCAACGAGGATATGCAGTCCCGCCTCAAGCGCGCCGAAGGCCTGCCAGGACAGTTCCGAACCCGCCTCGAAAACGGATTGCGGCAGGCGTTTGCGTTTGCGGCCGAAATCGCTGCGGACCCGGACAACGAACGCTTCTGCCGTCTGGCGGCCGGGCAGCTCTATCATGCGGTCACCATGGTGCTGCTGGCCGAGGAGGGGCTCCGCGCTGCGGCTGCCGGCGGCGATGCCCGTCGCCTCCTGCTTGCGCGCTTCGTTCTCGAGCATCGACTTGGGAACAACGCGCCATTCAACATCGCGTCGCTGAAATGGGAAGAAGAGGCCATCGACCTGCTGCTGGGTGATGCCCCGATATCGCTGGACAAGGTCACCGCGCTGCTTGTCGCTTGAGGACCGGGCGGCGTCTGCCGCAGCCGGAGGTCGTGGGGGAAACGAGGGGCTACCGGAGCGTCGGGGCGCGCGGCATTCCGGGGGCCTGCGACAGGACTGAAATCCTGCCATGACCTGGGGCGCTTGGCGCCGCGGGACCCTGAACCCGTTCCTGAATTAGCGATCCCGGACGTGTTCCCCTCGACATCAAATACGTCGTATATTGCGGCCGATTGGAGCACGGCCCCGCTAACATGACCTCTGAATTGCCGCCGAACTCGCCAATGACGCGATCGTTTTCGTTGTCGATCGGCCAGCTGACATTCGGCAGTTTCATGCTGGTGCTGGCGGTGATCATCATTACCTCCACCGCCAGCGTCATCGCCATCCGCCACATCGATGCGACCTTCGGCGAACTGCAGCGATTGCAGAGCGTCGGCGACCTCGCCGAGGATATCGATCGCCGCATGAACGAGTTGCGGCTGGCGGCACGGGATTTCGTCACCGACCCCGGCACCCAATCGGTCCAGGTCGGCGACGCCGCAGCCTCGCTCAACGAGGTCCTGAAAAAGACGCGGCTGGAACTCGCCCCCGAACAGCGGGACATGATCGACGGCGTCACCGAACGCCTGACGACCTATCGCAACGGCATCGAGCGCATTTCCACGCTGATCAACCGCCGTGCCGAACTGATCGTCGGGCTGCCGCCGCTACGGGACAAATTCGATGCCGTCATCGCCGACACCGCCGATCCGCTGATCGCATCAACCCTGTTTCAGACCCAAAGCCGGATCGCCTCGGCGTTGCTTGCGCGTAATCCATCCGCTGCCGAACAGGCGGCGCGAAGCATGCTCTCGATGACGATCACCGACCCCAGACTGCGCAAGGCCGTCGACGATTATGCCGACGCGATCATCGCCGTTTCGATTCGCGAGCGGCAGATCTCCGATATCGACAAGGAGGTGCTGGGTGCGGAAGGCCGCCTGATCCAGCGCGTCACCGAACTGTTGCGCGAGGTCAGTGCGCGCCGCGGTCACGTGCTGTCCCGCGATTTTGCCCGGACGTTGACGGAGGCGAGGTGGCAAAGCATCGTGCTCGGTACCGCCGGCGTGCTGATCGGGCTGTTCGCCGCGCTGCTGGTGGTCCGGCGCACCGTGCGTCCCCTTGCAACGATCGCGACCTCGATCCGCAAGGTGGCCGGGGGCGAAAAGAGCACGGCGATCCCGCAGACCGATGTCGACAACGAGATCGGCGACATTGCCCGCGCCGCCGAAGTGTTCCGGCAGACGCTGGTCGATGCGGACACCGCGCGCGAGGCGGCGGTGCGGGCGCTCGCCGAACAGCGCCTGGCCGAAGAGAGCTATCGCAAGCTGTTCGAGGCGTCGGTCGACGGAATCTACGTCACCACGCCAGGCGGCGCGCTGCTCAACGCCAACCCGGCGCTGGCGCGGATGATGGGCTATGCCACGCCGCAGGACCTGATCAAGGGTATCGGCGACGTCTCTGAATCCGTCTACGTCGATCCGCAAGCGCGGGTCGAATATGAACGGTTGATGGAACGCTACGGCATGGTCCGCGAGTACGAATACCAGGTGCGCGCGCGGGATGGGTCGGTGCTGTGGCTCTCCGACAGCGCCAGCGCCGTGCGCAACGAGGACGGCGATCTGGTCCGTTATGAGGGAACGGTCCGCGACATCACCGACCAGAAGCGCGCCGAGGACGCGATCGCCGAAGGCCGCCGTCTGCTGCAACAGGTGATCGATACCGTGCCTGCGGTGATCAACGTCAAGGACAGACAGCTCCGCTACCTCCTGATGAACCGCTACATGGCGGGCATTTTCGGCGTCGAACCCGGGGAAGCCATCGGCCGTACCACGAGCGAGCTGATGTCGCGCTATGGCGCGGCGAAGACCGATATACATGACAAACGGGTGCTGGCGGGCGGCAGCGAACTCGGCTTCTACGAGGAAGAATACCAGGATTCCAGCGGCAACATGCGGCAATGGCTGGTCAACAAGCTGCCGCTGCTGGACGCGGCAGGCGAAATCGAGAAGATCGTCACCGTTGCGCTCGACATCGGCGACCGCAAACGCGTCGAACTCGAGATGCGCAAGGCCAAGGACGCCGCCGAAGGCGCGTTGCGCAATCTGCGGGAGACGCAGAATTCGCTGATCGAGGCGGAAAAGCTCGCAGCCCTCGGCCGCCTGGTGGCGGGTGTCGCCCATGAGGTCAACAATCCCGTCGGCATCAGCCTCACCGTCGCCTCCGCGCTGGAGCGCAAGACGGCGAACTTCGCGGCGGAGGTGTCGCGCGGCGAATTGCGGCGCTCCAGCCTGACTGATTTTCTCGAGACCAGCCGCGACGCGTCATCGCAGCTCGTCGCCAATCTCAACCGCGCAGCCGAACTGATCCAGTCGTTCAAGCAGGTTGCCGCCGATCGCAACTATTCCGACCAGCGCAGCTTTGACCTCGGCGATCTCACCGAGCAGGTGGTGATGAGTTTGCGGCCGGGCCTGCGCAAACACAATCTGACCCTCAACGTCGATTGCCAACCCAATCTGATGATGAACAGCTATCCCGGTCCGTACGGACAGGTGCTCACCAACCTGTTCCTGAATTCGGTGGCGCACGCGTTTCCGGACGGCAAGGCGGGCACGGTCGATATCCAGGTGCGCGAGTCCGGCAAGGACAATGTCGAGGTGCTGTTTTCCGACAATGGATGCGGCATGAGCCTCGACGTCCGCCGCCGCGCGTTCGATCCGTTCTTCACGACACGGCGCGATCAGGGCGGCACAGGGCTCGGCTTGCACATCGTCTACAGCATCGTGACCAATCGCCTGGGCGGAAGGCTCGACCTCGACTCACAGCCGGGCGGCGGAACGCGGATCCAGATGGTCCTGCCGCGCACGGCGCCGCTCGAAATGGCGGCGGAATAGCAAACGGGCACTTCGATGAGCAACGCCATTGATTTATCGGAGAAGCTGTCCGCATTCTCCGAACACTGGTCGCCTCGCACGGTGACGCAGTTCAACGATTGCGACGTCATGGTCGTGAAGGTGAAAGGAGAGTTCGTCTGGCACAAGCACGATGACACGGATGATTTCTTTCTCGTGCTGAAGGGCGTGCTGGATATCGAGTTACGCGACCGAACGATCACGCTCGGACCGGGGCAGATGTATGTCGTACCCAGAGGCGTCGAGCATCGGCCCGTTGCGAAGGAAGAGGTCCATCTGCTGTTGATCGAGCCGACCGGCACGCCCAACACCGGCGATGCCGCGACAGCCGCGCCGCGCAGAACGATGTGATGGGGTTGGCGGTCGAGGCGGTGCGAGCGTCGCCTTAATGTGACTTCGACCAGACGCGCCTGTGCACCAGGCGGATCTGAGAAGATGCGTAGGAGAAGCGAACCGAAGAGGCATAGCCATTCCAAATTTCACTTGAGATGAAAAACAAATACCTCGGGATCGAGCTAATGAGCGCAACAGATATTTTCTTGCGGCGCGACCGTGCTCGGTCAAGGTCAACGTAAGACTGCACGCACATCAGTCCCTCGTTCGGTCGCGCCTCAAGTTGAGATTCGAGATGGTTCTCCCAGACTTGTCAGGTCGCGTGACAAATCGAAAAGACATTCTGCAAAGGCCGAGCACGGTAGAACCCCAATAAGGCCGACGATCGAAATATGAATTTTGCTACCATCGAATTGTGCGCTGGAGTTTGCGAAGGTGGCGCCGTCTCAGGGGAGACGGAGCAAGTTCAGTTTCATGACGGATGTGTCGTTACTCTTCAGACCTGCCGAAGCGAAAGCGGCCGGTCGCACGGAGCCATTCGCCCGTACCGGTGAGCCCATGGTGACGGTAGTCGCCGACGTTTCCCGTCCGTCGGAGGTTTCAGGATCGCGCGCGAACGGCCTCGCATGGCGTTCGTTCATTCTACCCTGGCTTCTGCCGTTCGGCTTGCTCCTCGTCTGGCAATTCCTGTCGGCGACGGGGATTGTGTCCACGGCGATCGTGCCGGCTCCGTCCGACATTTGGGAAGCTGCACGGGAGCTTACCGCACGAGGCGAATTGCAGCGAGATATCCTTGTCAGCCTTCGTCGGGTTGCGATCGGCTTCAGCATTGGCGCCTTGGGCGGCTTGTTGTTTGGCGTGGCCGTGGGGTTGTTCGAGCCGCTGCACGATCTGTTCGATCGGTCGCTGCAGATGATCCGGACCATTCCGCACCTGGCATTGGTGCCATTGATGATCCTCTGGTTTGGGATCGGGGAGGAGCCGCGGCTGATTCTCGTCGCGATGGGGGCGCTCTTCCCAGTCTACATCAACACGGTGGGAGGTATCCGCAACGTCGATCCCAAGCTGATCGAACTTGGAAAATCCTACGGCCTCGGGCGTGCCGAGCTGGTCCGGTCCATCATCCTGCCGGCGGCGCTCCAACCCATCCTGGTTGGCATGCGGTATGCGCTTGGCGTGGCCTGGCTCACTCTGGTCGTCGGTGAAACGATCGCGTCGCGGGACGGGGTTGGATACCTCGTGCAGAATGCACGTGAACTGCTGCGGATCGACATCATCGTGGTGGCCATCATTCTTTATGCCATCGCGGGTTGGCTGTCGGATTTCATCACGCGGTTGGTCGAACGGCGGCTCTTGCGCTGGCATCCGAACTATGCGGATCGGGTGAAAGCATGAGCGGAGCCAGCATCAGTCTGCGTTCGGTTGGAAAATCGTTTGCTGGCCGCACGGTCCTGAGTGACCTCGATCTCGATATTGCCGCCGGCCAGTTCGTCTCGGTCATCGGACCAAGCGGGGCCGGCAAGTCGACGCTGCTGCGCCTCGTAGCAGGGCTGGATGCCCCCTCGCTCGGCCGCATCGAACTCCGCGCGACGGGCCAAAAGGCGGATGTGCGCCTGATGTTCCAGGAAGATCGACTGCTGCCGTGGCGGACCGTCCTCGGCAATGTCCTGTTGGGCGTTAAGGGCAGGCGGGATGACGCGATGCGCATCCTGGACGCCGTCGGGCTGCAGGGGCGTGAGGACGAGTTTCCGGTCGGGCTTTCGGGCGGCCAGCGCCAGCGAGTGGCGTTGGCGAGAGCGCTCATCCATGAGCCGGACCTGTTGCTGCTGGACGAGCCGTTTGGTGCGCTCGACGCCATCACCCGGGCTGCGATGCAGTTGCTACTTGAGCAATTGCTCAAAGCGCGACCCCGCACCGTCGTGCTGGTCACGCACGACGTCGAGGAAGCGTTGCTGCTCTCCGACCGCGTGCTGCTGGTCAAGGACGGCGGCATCGCGCGCGATCTGATCTTCGATCAGCCGCGTCCCCGGCATCGCGGTGATGCGGCGCTGGCGACACTGAAGGAAGAATTGCTCGACGGTCTGCTGACGGCTGAGCGCGACGTGGCTGCTGTTGCATAGGAAGAGACGAAAGGATGACGATATGACTTTTGATGGCTCGACGCGCGGTAGTGCTGGAGTCTCGCGGCGGACAGTGTTGTCGGTCGGCGCGGGACTTGCCGCGGCCTCGGCAGGTTTGGGTGGATTGCCTCGCGCAAGAGCGGCTGCCCCTGTACCGTCGCAACTGACTGTCGCAGTGATCGGAGACGGCCGCACCGGCGTCTGGGCATCGCTGCGGGCAGGCGTGGGTGGCCGCAATTTCGAGCAGGAACTCGGGACCAAGATCGTCTGGCAACCGGGGTTCACGGCATCGCTTCCAGTGATGGAGGCGATCAAGGCTGGCTCGGTCGACTTCACGTTTGCAACTGCAACCGCGGTCGTAAACGCCGTTCCGGCGCGTGTTCCGATCGTGCCGCTCGCAGCCTATCCGTTGCCGGTCGACGAGGTTGACTTCCTGGTGCAGGTCAGTTCCCCGATCAAGACCGCGGCTGACCTGAAGGGCAAGAAAATCGCCCATCAGAATGGAACGACGGGTACCTACAGCCTGATCAAGTATCTGGAGACCGCCGGACTGCGATTGTCTGACGTTTCGGCAGTCAGCCTGAGCGGGGCAGATGCGTTTACGGCATTCGCGCAAGGCAGCATCGACGGCTGGATTCACTGGCAACCGGCCACGGCGCTCGCGCTGACGAAGCTTGGCGGCAAGGCGCGTCTGCTTCCTGATGTGAAGACCTACGACTATGCCTTCTACGTGGCGCGGAGTGACGTCGCGGCGAAGTATCCGCAACTTTTTGCCAAGTTGGTGAAGATCATCCGGGAAACCCAGGCCTATATCTTCGCGCATCCGGCCGAGTCCGTCGCGCTCTGGGCGTCGCAGGGCGGCTTTCCGCCGAACGGGACCGAACAGGCGGTCTACGAGAAGCTTGTCCGCGATGCCAGATTGTCCGAATCGACCGCGGTCACGTTGAAGCCGGTCGATGAGGCGGCTGCGGCCTCGACCCAGGATCTCGCCGACAATTTCCACGCGCTTGGTGTGCTCCCGAACAAAGTGGACGTCCGATCGTTCCTGCTGGGCGCACAATTCGACACGGCGAAAAAGGCCGTCGCGCTGGAGCTCGGCGCTTAAGCGGCCGCGCCTATTACACGAGAGAAATATCATGAACGCTCAAACCGGCGAGACGGTGTCGATTGCCTCTGCCACTATCGGCCAGTTCGGCCGCTATTTGCTCAGCGCGAGGACGAACCATTTCGTCTCGGACCAGCGTGTCGCCGTCGGTGGTCCCGGCGAGGCGATCAATGCCGGCGAATTACTGCTGTCGTCGCTCGGAAGCTGCTCGCTTGGGCTGATCCAGAAGACGGCGAAAGAGCAGGGGATCGCGCTGCGCGAGGCTGGATCCGAGGTCTCGTTTCAGCGTCACGCCACTGACCCGACGCAGTACCAGTGGATTCGTATCGCTGTGCGCCTGTCCGGCGTGACGTCGAGCGAGGCCGAGACGCTTGTTACCGGATTCACATCCAACTGCCCGATCTACAACACGTTGAAGCGCGGCGGTCCCGTCGAGATCTCGTGGACATTGAGCTGATCCATGCCTGACAAGAAATTGCACCTGGCCGCCTTTGTCTCCGCAGGTCCCGTCTCCGGCAGTCACGCCGGCTGGCGGCATCCCAAGGCGGACGGCGATCTGCTGTCCGCCGCCTACTACCAGAATATCGGCCGGTTGCTGGAGCAGGGACGCTTCGATCTGCTTTTCATTGCGGACATTCTGGCAATCCCGGACACTTTGGGTGGCAGCCTCGATAGCCAGCTTCGCTACGGCGCGCTGGGCGCGCTGCGGCTCGATCCGCTGGTGGTGCTCTCGATCATCGCCGGCGCAACGAAGCATCTAGGTCTCGGTGCGACCATTTCGACAACCTATGCGCAGCCCTATGTGCTGGCGCGGACGCTCGCAACGCTAGATCATCTTAGCGGTGGCCGCGCCGCCTGGAACATCGTCACCTCGTTCCAGGATTCGGAAGCGCGCAATTTCGGCTTGACGGAGCAGCTCGCGCGCGAGGAGCGCTACGAGCGCGCCGATGAGTTTCTCGAGGTCGTGACCAGGCTTTGGGATTCGTGGGAGGATGGTGCGCTGGTCAGAGATCGCCGGACCCCGCTATTCGCCGATCCTGCGCGGGTGCACCGGATCGATCATTCCGGCAAATGGTTCAACGTGCGAGGCCCCTTGAATGTCAGTCGGCCGCCGCAAGGACGTCCGGTCTTCATCCAGGCCGGCGCATCCGATCGGGGCCGCGATTTCGCGGCACGTTGGGCCGAGATCGTCTTTGTGACGCCAGGCCTGATCGACGTTGCGGTCGAATTCCGCAACGACCTGCGCGCCCGGGCCGTGCGGTTCGGTCGCGATCCGGACACGCTCAAGGTACTGCCCGGCATTGTCCCTGTCATCGCCGACACAGAAAAGCAGGCGAAGTCTCTGCACGATGAGCTCCACGAGCTTTCCCATCCAGAGTCCGGCCTGTCCACATTGTCCTATCATCTCGGCGTCGACCTCTCGCTCTTCCCGCAGGATCAGGTCCTGCCCGAGAACCTCGATGTCCCCGGTGTCGAAGGGCACTACCGCGAAGTTTCGGAACTGACGCGGCGCTCCGGCTTAAGTCTTGGCGAGTTGGGACAACGCTACGGTGCGGGCCGAACCACGAGCGGATTTTCCGGAACCCCCGGTTCGGTGGCCGATCGCATGCAGGAGTGGTTCGAGGCAGGCGCTTGCGACGGCTTCATGTTGCAGGTCCCATATCTTCCAGGTGGTTTGGAGGAGGTGGTCCACGGTCTCGTGCCGGAATTGCAACGCCGCGGTCTGTTCCGCACCGAGTATGACGGTTCGACCCTGCGCGATTCGCTCGGCCTTCCGCGCCCGGCGGGCTGAGGCGCGCTTGGCTAATTCGTATCGGCCAGCTTGCGCAGCGTGGCGCCGAAAATCTGGCTGGCTTTGCCGACCAGCGCCGTCCCGTTCATGGTGGCCCGCGTATCGGTGAACGTGCCTGACACGCCGATGCCGACCGGGCTCGGTCCGCCGAACAGCGGGTTGGCGTCCGGGCTTGAGGTGTGACGCTGCACCAGCACCTCGCCCTTGAAGGTGTCGCCCTTCACGGAGTAGCTGCCGGTGTAAAACAGATAGGCGTCGCCGCCGAGGATCTGGCCATCGCGGAACATGATCACACCGCTGCCCTTGCCGACGCGCCCGTCCAGCAGGGAGACGTGGATCGAATACAGCCCGTTCTTCATGGCGTCCCAATGCCGGCTCCAGGCCCACCGAAACCGGCTATCTTTTATGCCAAAGCGGAAGCCGCCGCGTCAACGTGGGCAGGCTGGCCGCCAGCACATGCCAAAAATGGCTTCGCCCCATGACATGAGGATGACGGCCGGTTGCGGCCGAATCAAGTTGGCCCGTGAAATGCATAATCTGTCGTGCACCGGCCGGTGGGTGCTGGAGCAAGAGACAGGTGAGCAACTGGATCAATTCCGGCGGCCTTGCGCCGCGTCTTGACACTGGGAATGACAACAACGGAACTTCGGGCCGTCGGCGTGCGGGCTGGCGAAAGACACCCCTGAGGCTGGGCCTCATGGTGCTGTTGCCGCTGGCCGCCGCAGGGCTTGCACATGCGCGCGATCCGGATGGCCGTTACGCCCATTCGCCGCTCAAGGAATGGTTCGACTCCTTGAGAAGCGGGAAGGGGCCGTGCTGCTCGGACGCCGACGGCAGCGCGGTCAGCGATGTCGATTGGGAGTCGAGCAACGGCCATTATCGCGTGCGGATCGAAGGCGAATGGTTCGACGTGCCGGACGAGTCCGTGATCACGGAACCCAACCGGATCGGCCGGGCCATGGTGTGGCCACTTCGCGGCTACGGTGGATTGACCATCCGGTGCTTCATGCCGGGGGCCATGACCTGACGCGCCGAGGTCTCACGCGTATTTCTTGTCGCGCTCCAGGAGCTCGATGGAAATACCCTGCGGTCCGCGGATGAAGCAGATGCGCACGCCGGGCCGGATCGTGGTCGGTGGCTTGGTGAACTCGACGCCCTTGGCCTTGATCTCGGCGGCGACGGCGTCGATGTCCTTGACCGTCAGCCCGAAATGGTCGAGCCCCTGATAGGGCGTCACCGGCGGCGTGTTGACACCGTCGCCGGGCGCGACCGGTGCGATGAACACGTTGGCGCCGCCGAGCTTGACGTCGATCCGTCCGGGGCCGCGGACGATCTCGCCGCCCAGAATATCGGCAAGCCAGGCCGCGGTCGCTTCCGGATCCGGACTGCGCAAATGAACGTGGTCCCAAGTTACTGTCGGCATGCCGATCTCCCCCAGGATTCACTGAAGAATCCTCGTTGTGTTGCGATCATTCTTGTTGCGCTGCCAATCTAGCGGCCGGTCACCCGCAATTCCATCCCCTGGTGCGCGCCTTTGCCGCCGCAAAATTATCCGGCCGGCGCGCAACCATTCCGGTCGTCGGCGATTATTGAGCTAGCCGCAGAACCGTGCAGCGGCGGGCCGCACAACGTAACGCCCGTCGGCCTGCTTTGTTGGGGCTGCTTTCTTGTGCGGGTCAGGCGGCCGATGCGCCGTCGCCGGATGAGGGCTTGGCCATGATGATCACTGGATGGTCGTTTGGAACCGCGCAGGCCCGGCTGCTGATTTTGCCGGCCATCGCGATGGCGGGATGTGCGACCTGGATGATGCTTCCCGGACCGAGCGACGCCGAAGGGCACGCCAGGGCAAAAACGAGCCCGGGCATCTACGCGCATCATGTGTCGCTGGTTGAGGATCCGGCGGCTCCTGCCGAGACGGCCTTGGCAGACCCTGCGCAGGGCCCGACGCCGACGCCGGCGGTGACTGCGCCGATATCGATTGTGCCGGAAGAGAAGCCGGTGATCGATGGCTTGAGGATTTCCTCCCAATCGTGGCGAAGGGGCGGCCTCGGCTCGAAGGCGCTCGTGACGTTTACGCTACGCAATGCCAACGACTATGCGGTGAAGGATGTCGAGATCGCCTGCGCCTTTACCCGCCGCGACGGCAGCCATGTGACCGACCGCCGGCGCGTTATTCCCGATACCGTGAACACCAGAAGCCGGAAGGTCTATTCGGGCGTGCTGGTCGGGTTCGTCAACGTTAACGCCAGCAAGGCGAAATGTTCGGCGGTGGCGGCCAGCCGAATCTAGATTCTTTTCGGTTTCGGCCGAATCGAAACGGGGCCTCCAGATTCCCGTTTTGATGCATTTTTCTTCACCCGAACCGAGTTCGCTTCGCGGTGAAACGCTGCAACGCCGCGAACTCGAAAACGTGATCGCCGCCGTTGAACCTTGGGGGTGCGCCCGGAACTAATCAGCATATCTCCAGTTAGCCGAGTGGAACCGCGCGACACGCGGGGGAGCGACTTCAATGCCCGTAGCGCGTTATTTCCTGTTCGTAGGCGGCGTGCTGCTCGCCCTGCTGTTTGCATTCGATGCCTTCGCCCCGCAGCAGGTCGCCGTAGCCAGCAATTCCGCCCCCTCGATCGACAAGACGGTGGTTCGGATCCGTTCCGACCAGAAGCCGCCGGAGCGGGTGGTCTACGACATGAGCCTTCCGACCATTGTTCCGCCAGCTGCCAAGACCCAGGTTGCGGCTGCCTTGCCGGGCGCCGACCTCAACGCGCAAGCACGGGTGCGTGATACCTTTGCCCAGTTCGTGCCGGCCGAGGCCAAGAAGCTCGACAAGCGCCTTGAGCCGCAGGCTCCGCGCAAGCGCAAAGTGGTCAGGGTGGCGAAGGCGCGTTCGGTGCAGCCGGTGCGCCTGGCCCAGCAGCAGCCGCATTTCGGCTTCTTCGGAAACACCTGGTAAAAGTTCGAATATCCCGTAAGGCCTGGCGCCCCTTTCGCGACGCATGCTTATTCGGCCCAGCCCGGCTTGAAGCCTACCGCGGCAGCCTCGGGATTTTGTCGGCAAAACCATTGTAGCAGGTCAGCCGCTCGTCTTCTTCCTTCAGGAACCGGCAATCATTGACGCCCTTGGCGGCCGGCGGCTTGGGCTTGGGTTGCGGCGCAAAGATGCCGTCGTAACAGGTGAGCCGCTCCTTGGTCGCGTCATCGATGTCCTGACACGCCTGCAGCTTCTGCGCGACGGACTGGGGCTTGCCGGGTGCCCCTGATTTTGCCGATTTCTTCTCGGCGGCGGGCTTTTTCGGCCCGACCTGAACCAGCGGCTTGCCGCCGACAGTCGGCGGCGGAGCCGGGTTGGCCGGGGCGGCGGGGGCTGTTCCCTGCGCAAACGCTGCGGCCGGATACAGGATCGCCAGCGTCAGGATCATCTTTCTCATGTCATTGAGCTCTCGAATGGGGTGGTTTCGCCTGATCGGGCTTGCGCCGAAGTGGCGCACTCGGAGAGATTCGAACTCCCGACCCTCGGAATCGAAATCCGATGCTCTATCCAGCTGAGCTACGAGTGCCTGTAGCCCGCCCGATTATCAGAGTTGCCCGGGCAGGGCCAGCAGTGGAACGCTAATAGCAGGCGTGCCGGCCACCCTGGCCGAGATAGGCCGCCGCGCTCTGGTAGCAGTGATTGGTCGAGGGGCCGTCATAATAGGCAAAGGTGCCGGGCTGGGGGCCGGGACCGTAATTGTGCTTGTAGCTGATCGGGTAGGGCAGCGGCCAGTGATGGCGGTGGTGGCGGTAATGGCGGGCGTCCGCCAGGCTCGGGGCGATGGCTGCGGCGGCAACCAGGGCCGCGGCGAGCAAAAACTTGGCTTTGGTCATTTCGATTCTCCGGGAGTCCCATCGGAAACTAGACAATTTTGGCCGGTACGGGAGGCTATTTTTGGCAAAAGGATCAAAAAAGCCCAGAAAAAGGTTGCGGAAACCGGCAACACCCCGCCTATTTTTGGCCCCTAAGGGATGCTTAACGAATTCCCAACACAGTCCGGCCAGAGTTCTGCGGTCAGGTCCGTCCGTTACGGGCCGGCCCGCGTCCGACCCGCCTTTCCGGTTCCTGATCGATCCATGCGCATCACGTCCCTTGCCCTGCTGTCCCTCTCGCTCCTGGTCGCCAGCCCGGCGCGCGCCGATCTGCATATCACGCGCGACCATGGCGGCTATGTCGAGGAATACAAGGCCAAGTACAAGCGCATCCGCGACCGCAAGGAACGCGTCATCATTGACGGCATCTGCAATTCGGCCTGCACGCTGGTGTTCGGCATCGTGCCGATGAACAAGATCTGCGTGACGCCGAAGGCGAGCCTCGGCTTCCATCAGGCCTATTTCGACAAGGCCTTCACCTTCGGCATCAAGGTCACCAGCGCCGACGGCACGTCGGACCTGATGTCCTATTATCCCGATACCGTGAAGGACTGGATCCGCCGCAATGGCGGGCTCACCACCGAGATGAAGAAAATCAAGAACGGTGGCGAACTCTGGAAGATCGTCGATCCCTGTCCGGAAGAGTTTTGAGCCGGGCGTCATCGCACGGACCGGCCGCCAACTCCCTCCCTGACGACCTAAAACGTCACCACGCCACGGATCGATTCGCCGCGCTTCATCAGCTCGAACGCGTTGTTGATCTCGTTCAGCGGCATCACATGCGTGATCATCGGGTCGATCTGGATCTTGCCCTGCATGTACCAGTCGACGATCTTCGGCACGTCGGTGCGGCCGCGCGCGCCGCCGAACGCGGTGCCTTTCCAGACCCGGCCGGTGACGAGCTGGAACGGCCGCGTCGCAATCTCGGCGCCGGAGGGCGCGACGCCGATCACGATCGACTGGCCCCAGCCGCGATGGCAGGCTTCCAGCGCCTGCCGCATCACGGTGACATTGCCGGTGCAATCGAACGTATAGTCGGCGCCGCCGATCTGGTCCGCGCCCGACTTGGTCATGTTGACGAGATGCGGCACGAGGTCCTTGCCGACATCCTTCGGATTGACGAAGTGGGTCATGCCGAAACGCTCGCCCCACGCCTTGCGGTCGTTGTTGATGTCGACGCCGATGATCATGTCGGCGCCGGCGAGCCGCAAGCCCTGCAGCACGTTGAGCCCGATGCCGCCGAGGCCGAACACGATCGCCTTCGCGCCTTGCTCGACCTTTGCGGTGTTGATCACCGCGCCGATCCCGGTGGTAACCCCGCAGCCGATGTAGCAGACCTTGTCGAAGGGGGCGTCCTCGCGGATCTTCGCGACTGCGATCTCCGGCAGCACGGTGTAATTCGCGAATGTCGAGGTGCCCATGTAGTGGTGCACAGGCTTGCCGCCGAGCGAGAAGCGCGAGGTGCCGTCGGGCATCAGGCCCTGGCCCTGGGTGGCGCGGATCGCGGTGCACAGATTGGTCTTGCGCGACAGGCAGGACGGGCACTGCCGGCATTCCGGCGTGTAGAGCGGAATGACGTGATCGCCCTTCTTCACGCTGGTGACGCCGCGGCCGATATCGACCACGACTCCTGCCCCCTCATGGCCGAGGATCGCGGGGAATAGTCCCTCGGGATCGGCGCCCGACAGGGTGAATTCGTCGGTGTGGCACACGCCGGTGGCCTTGATCTCGACCAGCACTTCGCCCTCGCGCGGCCCTTCGAGCTGGACGGTGGTGACTTCCAGCGGTTTTCCGGCTGATGTGGCAACGGCAGCGCGAACGTCCATGTCTATTCCTCGTGGTGGGTCTTGCGACGTTGTTATGTCATGGCGCGCGACGGACCCGCGCGATCAGTGGTTGCCGCATAGCATATGATCGGGCACTACGCTTCCGCAAATGAATCGTGATCATGAAATTCTCGCTGCGCGTGCGGCGCCGGCGATTTTCGTGGTGCTGTGGAGCACCGGCTTCGTCGCCACCAAATACGTCGTGAACAACGCCGATCCCTTGACCTATCTGACGCTCCGGATGGCGCTGGTGGTGGTCCTGATGGCCGGCATTGTCGCGATCGTGCGGCCGCAATGGCCCGATCGCATCGGCGTCTTCCACAGCGCGGTGGCGGGCATTCTGGTGCACGGATTCTATCTCGGCGGCACCGCGATCGCGATCGCGCATTCGATTCCGGCAGGGTTGTCCGCGCTGATTCCCGGCCTGCAACCGATCCTGACCTCGACGCTGGCCAATCGCTGGCTCGGCGAGCGTGTCACGCCGGTCCAATGGGCCGGGCTGTTGCTCGGCTTGGCCGGCGTGGTGCTGATCCTGCACAACCGGCCGATGAGCGGCGACGCCGGCTGGGGCTGGCTTGCCTCGGCCGTGTCGCTGGTCAGCATCACGCTCGGCACGCTCTATCAGCGGCGCTATTGCAACGCGATCGACTGGCGGGCCGGCAATCTCGTGCAGTATGTCGCGGTCATGGTTTTCTTCGGGATCGGCGCGTTCCTGTTCGAGACCAGAGCCGTGCATTGGACCACGGAGTTCGTGCTGGCATTGAGCTGGCTGGTCGTGGTGTTGTCGATCGGATCGATCGGCTTGCTGTACTGGCTGATCCGCCGCTCGGCCGCAACGTCGGTGGCGAGCCTGTTCTATCTGGTGCCGGCGGTGACGGCACTGATGGCCTATGTGCTGTTCGGCGAGCGGCTCGATGCCATCGCGATGGTCGGCATGACCGCATGCGCGGCGGCGGTGTTTCTGGTCAATCGCCGCACGGCCTAAAGAATGGCTCAGCCGTTGCGGATGCTGGCATAGGCGGCCAGCGCGCGTTCGCGCCCCTTCTTGTGGTCGATGATCGGATGCGGATAGGTCTTGCCGGGTTCGATGCCGGCGCTGGCCAGTTCGAGCGGCGTGGCGGCCCAGGGCTGATGGATCAAGCTGTCGGGCAATTCTTTCAGCTCCGGCACCCAGCGCCGGACGTAGTCGCCGGCGGGATCGAACTTCTCGCCCTGCAGGATCGGATTGAACACCCGAAAATACGGCGCGGCATCGGCGCCGCAGCCTGCGACCCATTGCCAGTTGGCAGGATTGCTGCCGGCATCGGCATCGACGAGCGTATCCCAAAACCATTGCTCGCCGTCGCGCCAGTCGATCAGCAGATGCTTGACCAGGAACGAGGCGACCACCATCCGCACCCGGTTGTGCATCACGCCGGTGTGCCAGAGCTCGCGCATGCCGGCGTCGACGATGGGGTAACCGGTCAAGCCACGCTGCCATGCGCGCAACCCCTTGGCATCGCGCTTCCACGGAAAGGCGTCGAACGAGGGCTGCAGATTGCGCGTCGCCAGGTCAGGGACGTCGAACAGCAGATGGCGGCAGAACTCGCGCCAGCCGAGTTCGCTGAGGAATTTGTCAATGTCGCCGGACAGGCGAGGGCGCTCGGCCGCGGCAAAGTGCGCCGCATGCCATATCTGACGCGGGCTGATCTCGCCGAAGCGCAGATGCGGCGACAGGCGCGAGGTGCCGTCGCGGTCGGGGCGATCGCGATCGCCGGAGTAACCGGCGATGCCACCCTTGAGGAACGCCTTGAGCCGCGCCTGCGCGGAGGCCTCGCCCGGCTGCCAGTTTTCGCGCAGGCCGACGGCCCAATCGGGTTTTGCAGGTTCGAGCTGCCAGTCTTCGAGCACATCGCTCGGGACATCCAATACGCCGTTCAGCTTCTTCGGCGCCGGCAGCGGTTTTGGTGGGTCGCCCAGTGACTGCACCCGCCGCCAGAACGGCGTGAACACGCGCAGGCCCCGGTTCTCCTTGTTGCGGATCTGGCTGGGCGGCACCAGCAGGTCGCCGGGAAATGGCGCGGCGGCAACGCCGATCTCCGAGAGCGCGGCGGCGACCTGTTCGGCCACGGCCTGCTGCGGCGCCTGTGCGATCTCGTTCCAGAACACGGCTGCGGCGCCGGTCTCGCGCGCCAGCCCGGCGATGATTTTGGGCGGCGAACCCTTGCGCAGCACCAGTCTTGTCCCTGTCTTGGCCAGGCTTGCCTGCAAGGCCCGCAGCGATTGCGCCAGCCACCAGCGGGCGGCGCCACCCGGCGGCCGGGCGCCTGCATGGCTGGCTTCGTCCAGCACGTAAAGACAGATCACCGGCCCCCCGATCCGGGACGCCGCGTGCAGGGCGGGATGATCGGAAAGACGGAGGTCGTCGCGAAACCAGACGATGCCGGGTTGGGTGTTCATGCGCGCATGGGCTGAATTGGATTCCTCAATCCTGGGGGACCTTGAAGCGATCGTGCGGCACCGCCGATGCCGCCGTCAACCGCAACGCCGCGCGGGCCCACTTCGTTGCAACGGGTTCTGGTGAAACTGAAGGCCGGCCCATTCGTACTTATACTTCGACCATTGCACCGCGGGCTGGAGGCTGCCGTGAACCGATATGCCGTGCTCTATCTGGCGACGCTGTTCGTTCTGGTGCCGCTGGACTTCCTGTTCCTCGGGATCGTCGCCAAGGACTTCTTCACGTCGCAGGTCGGCACCATGCTGGGCGAGATCAAGCCCGTGCCGGCGGTGCTGTTCTATCTGCTCTATGTCGTCGGCACCGTGATTTTCGTCAGCGGCGCCGCTGGCGCCAGTTGGCAATCGACGCTGCTCTACGGCGCATTGTTCGGCTTGTACTGCTACGCGACCTTCGAACTCACGTCGCTGGCGCTGCTGCGGCACTGGAGCTGGCCGGTCGCGATCCTCGACATCTCCTGGGGCGCCATCGTGACGGCGGTCGCATCGACCGCCGGCCTTCTCGTCGCGAACTGGCTGGTGCCGAAGGCTTAACTTGCCGTCATTCCGGGATGGTGGGTCAGCGCCAGACCCGGAATCTCGAGATTCCCCGATGCGCAATTGCGCATCTGAGGTTCGATGCTGCGCATCGCCCGGAATGACGTCTCAAGTTACTGTTTCGGCTGCGGGACGATCCGGATGTAGGGCTTCGGCGATTTCCAGCCCTGCGGATAGATCGTCTTGGCCTCGTCGTCGGTGACCGAGCCCGCGATGATGACGTCCTCGCCCTGTTTCCAGTCGGCCGGCGTCGCGACGCGATGCTTGGCCGTCATCTGCAGGGAATCGATCACCCGCAAAATCTCCTGGAAGTTGCGGCCCGTGGTCATCGGGTAGACCAGCACCAGCTTGATCTTCTTGTCCGGTCCGATGATGAAGACGTTGCGCACGGTCTGGTTATCGGCAGCAGTGCGCGCGGCAGGGTCGCCTGAGGTAGAGGCGGGGAGCATGTCGTAGAGCTTTGACACGTTGAAATCGGTGTCGCCGATCATCGGATAGTTCGGCGCGGCGCCCTGTGTCTCCTTGATGTCCTCGGACCATTTCGCGTGCTTGTCGACGGGATCGACGCTGAGACCCATCAGCTTGACGCCGCGCTTGTCGAATTCGGGCTTCAACTTTGCGAGAGCGCCGAGTTCGGTGGTGCAGACCGGGGTGAAATCCTTGGGGTGCGAGAACAAAAGCGCCCAGTTTGAGCCAATCCAGTCGTGGAATTTGACTTTTCCCTCGGTCGTCTGGGCTTCGAAATCAGGGGCGAGCGCGCCAATCTGGAGTGCCATGGTTCGACCTCATGTCATTCAAGTTAAAGGAGAATTTCTGTCGATTCTTATAAAGGAGGGCGCGGCGGAAGTGAACCGCCGGCGGACAAAAGGCGATATTCTTCTCCGTATTTGGGAACTCCTAGCATCTTCTTTCGATCCGCGCTCCCGCGGCGAAAGAACCGGATCGGCCGCAATCGCCCGGCGTTGCCCCGATATCGCCTTTTATAGCTCCCATGAACCCGGTCCCGGATTGCCAGAAGGTCGTTCAGCGGTCGTTCAACTGAACCCTGACATCAGTCACCGCGACCAATCGGCAACCATCTAAAAATCTCGGAATGCAAGTTTCGAATCATTAACCACTCGTTTACGCCCGCATCGCAATGCTGGATCAGAAAAGAAATTGAGAAGTGAAAGTTATGTCTGCCCCTAGTACCAAGGCCCAAGAATCGTCCGTCGCGTCCGCCGTGCTCCAACCCTCCTGCCGCAAGACCGCTGCCCACGCCCTGACCATCGTGCGCGATGGCGTCATCACCGGCGAAGGCCCGACCACCAAAGGCCGTATCCATTTTTCCCGCGCGCTCGATGCCGATGACGCCGCCTGGTGCGCGCGCATCCTGACCGCAACCGCCGTCGAGCATCAGCCGGTCAGCCGCGCCGAAGCCGAGGCGCTGTTCGAAATCAGCGACGCTGCCGCCGAGCGCAGCGATGATGGCCGTTTCGACGATCTCCTGGCCAAGGCGGTCGCCCATCACGCGGCCTCCGAGTCCGGGCTGCCGGTGCCGCCGCGCACCGTCGCCCTGTCGCCCGACACCAACATCGAGAGCTGGGCGCCGGCGCAGGCTGCCAATATCGACACCCAGGTGCTGGAATGGATTGCCAGTCAGATGCGCGGCAAGCGCCGCACCAACCACGCCCTTGCCACGATGGTGGCCACCCTGGTCGGCGTCGCCGCGCTGCCACTGGCGCAGCTGCCGAGCGTGCTGGACATGGGGCTGATGTAAGGTCGCTATTCCGTATCGCTGAATTCGAAACGGCGGGGATTTTCCCCGCCGTTTTTGTTTGGCAGTATTTCCGGATGCGCGCATTTCTCAACCTTGCTCTGGCGATCATTTTCATCCTGCTGGCTCGCGCACCGGATCGCCGGCAGGCGAGTTCTACTTGATCGATCCAAAATGAATGCTGCGGCCCGAGCGGACACGGCATCGGCGGTATTGCGGCAATGGCAAAAATCCCAATACTTGCCATCTCAAGGGAGCGGTTTGACAGCTCCCCGGGAATGAACACGGGAGCGCAACGTGCCGGCGGCCATCATCGACCAGCTTCGCGCGGAATTCGACGCGACGACCATATTGACCGGGGCTGATATCGGCGCCCGCTATCATACCGATATGGCGGGCGTCGCGGTCGATCTGCCGGTTGCGGTGGTGCGGCCGCGCACGACCGAGGACGTTTCGCGCATGCTCAAGCTGTGCCATGCGGCGCGCGTGCCGGTGACCACGCAGGGCGGCATGACCGGGCTGGTGCGCGCCACGATGCCGGAACCGAATGAAATCGTGTTGTCGATGGAGCGCATGAACGCGATCGAGGAGGTCGATGCCAGCGGCGGGGTGGTGATCGCGCAGGCCGGCGTGCCGCTGCAACGCCTGCAGGAGCGGGTCGAGCAGGACGGTTTCATGTTTCCACTCGATCTCGGCTCGCGGGGAAGCTGCACGATCGGCGGCAACATTTCGACCAATGCCGGCGGCAACCGGGTGATCCGTTACGGCATGACCCGCGATCTCGTGCTCGGGCTGGAGGCCGTGCTCGCGGACGGCACGGTTCTGAAGGGCGTGCGCAAATACATCAAGAACAATACCGGGACCGATCTGAAGCATTTATTCGTCGGCACCGAAGGCACGCTCGGCGTCGTCACGCGCGCCGCGCTGAGGATATTTCCGGCGCCGGCGGAACAGCAGGTGGCGCTGTGTGCGTTGGCGAGTTTCGACCAGGTCCGGGCACTGCTGACGCTGGCGCGCAAGCGGCTTGGCGGCGAGCTCACCGCGTTCGAGGTGATGTGGAACAGCTACTATCGCCTGACGACGGAGCTGGTGAAGGGTCTGGTCCGGCCGCTGCCGGCCGATCATCCGTTCTACGTGCTGTTCGAGGCCTCCGGCAGCGACACGGAGCGGCTTCGTTCCGGTCTGGAAACGCTGCTGGAGGAGGCGCTCGGCGAGGAGATCATTCTCGATGCCACGATTGCCAGTTCCGGCGCCGCGGCCGCGGCGATCTGGCGTATCAGAGATTCTTCCGTCGAACTCGGCCGCGCGCTCGGTCCAAGGGTCGGATTTGACGTGAGCGTCGCGATCGACCGGATGGAGGCGTTTGCCATCGCGATCGACAAGGGACTCAAGACCATCGACAACGACGCCCATGCGATCGTGTTCGGCCATGCCGGCGACGGCAATTTGCACGTTATCGCAACATATCCGCCGCCGGCCGACAGATATGAGCAGATTTCGAAGCTGGTCTACGGCCTCACCGGCGATTTCGAAGGCTCGATCTCGGCCGAGCATGGCATCGGCATCCTCAAGCGGCCCTATCTTCGGATCAGCCGCACCGAGGAAGAGATCGAGACCATGCGAACGCTGAAGCGCGCGCTCGATCCACATCAGATCCTCAATCCCGGGCGCATCTTCACGATGTGAAGCAACGCCCGGGATTGTCCGGTGCGGCGCGATGCAAGCAAGTCGCGCTCAGCCCTTGCTCAGGTAAGAAATCGTTCCGGCGATATCGGTGTCATCAATGAGCTGGAAACGGCTTTCGCTGCCGCCGCGGCGTGCCGCGAGGAACGGTGCGTATTCGGGATCGGCAATGAACCCCTCGGCATGCCGTGCGGAAGGAAACGTCATGATTGCGACGAGGGAAACATCCGATGGCCCACCTTCGAGCGTTTTGACATTTCCGCTGCGCGACAGATACTTGCCGCCGTGCCGGTGGACGATGTTGTGCACGGAAGCCGCGTAGTCCGGCACCCATTTGTCATCGGTGATCTTTATATCCGCGATCAGAAAAGCTGCCATTTGATGTTGCTCCTGGTTCGATGTTGGCCTCCGCTCCCGGCGGAGGGCTGCCATCGACTTGCCAGAGCCATGCCGCATCCTGCCAGTTCAGGAAATGAATCAGGCCGGTACAGGGTCTGTACCGCTCATTCCCAAAATCGGGGCAGGGCCGGTCAACTTGCGAGCTTCTGCTCTTTCGCAAAGGGGCTGAGACCGAGCCAGCTTTGCATCGCGCCGGCGAGCTTGCGGTCGCCCGTCAAAATCATCCGTCGCTTGGCCATGGCAGCACGTACGGTATCGAGCCCCATCCAGATCGCCGTCATGGTCCGCAGGTCGACGGATACGTAGAGATCGACGTCGAAACCGGGATCGATCGAACAGAGGTCGACGCCCTCGTTGGGATCGACGATCAGCCACCAAAGCCTCTGTGCCGCTGGAAGCTCGGGGTAGGCGAACTGCACCACGCTGCGATGGGCCGGCATCGGTGTCGTGTTCAGATTCCTGCGCATGTCCCACATCAGGAGCTGGGCGTCCAGATGCTGAAGAGACAGGTCGGCTTCAATGCGGCGCTGGCCCCAGATGCCGAAGGCTTCAACGATGGGCCCGAGTTCGCGGCCCGCCGGCGTCAGCTGATATTCGGAAGCACCGCGCTCGGAAGGCGAGGCGATGCGTACGACTATTCCCGCGGTCTCGAGGTCCTTCAGACGTTGCGACAGCAGTGCCGGCGACATTCGCGGGACGCCGCGCCGCAACTCGTTGAAGCGTGTCGAGCCGGCGATAAGCTCACGCAGCAGCACGACCGTCCAGCGCGTGCATAAGATCTCCGCGGCCATCGCGACCGGGCAAAACTGCCTGTAACTGCCAATCGTCATGCAATCCTCCCGGTCAGCAATGTGGCGGACTTTACGGCCGAACCGGGAAGGGGACTAGTTCAGTTTCTGTATCTAGGGGATTCAGTTCCTGAACTGGCCGCCGCAGGGACCGATCGTGCATGGGGATTGTGAGCAATGGCTCGCCTGCAGGATGCGACCGCTGCCGATTGCAGGGGTTTGCTGCTTGCAGTCCTCAAATCATCGAAGGCCTTTTCATGAAAAGATACACGACAGCATCCAAAACCATTGCGATCGGCCGTTCAGCGGCCATTGCCTGGATCGCGCTAGGCTTTGGCGCCTCGGTTGCTTCGGCTGCCTCGCTGACCCGCACCATCGAAGTCAACGGCGCGCCCGCTGCGGTCTGGTCGGCGATCGGTGCCTTCTGCGCCATCAAGGACTGGCTGCCGCCCGTCGGCCTATGCATCGAGGACGGGAAAACGCCGCCGACCCGAACGCTGGTGACCAAGGATGGCAAAGCGGCATTCGTTGAACGGCAGACTGCGCGCAACGACACGGCGCATACGTATTCCTACGTCTTCGTGTCGAGCCCGTTACCGGTCACCAATTATTCGTCGACGATCGAGGTCACCGCCAAGGGCGAGGGAGCTTCCATCGTGACCTGGACCGGCACCTATGCGCCAGATTCCGGTAAGGAAAAGGACGCCAACGAAGCGTTGAACGGCATCTATGAAGCCGGCCTGTCCACAATCAAGGCCAGGTTCTCGAAG
Source organism: Hyphomicrobiales bacterium (assembly GCA_017305715.1). Taxonomy (GTDB): domain Bacteria; phylum Pseudomonadota; class Alphaproteobacteria; order Rhizobiales; family Xanthobacteraceae; genus Bradyrhizobium. The sequence continues at coordinate 34,817 of JAFKKG010000037.1, forward strand.
TAGATCCAAATTCGAGCCGGGCACGCTCATCACAGCAACAGGCCGCCTCAATCGCGGCCTGTTTCCGGGGTTCCCGCGCGATGGGAAGCAGTAACGATAAGCGCCGCCGTGGGGTTTAATTCCCGCTTCGGCACCCCATATCTATTGGCATGGCACATTGGCAAGCTTCGACGACGCGAGAGCCACCGAAGACAAAGGCGGAACTGCGCCTTATGTTGACTGAGGCAGTCCGCAATACGCAATCGGATGCGGACCAGCGGGCAAAAAGTTCCCCCAAGGTCGAAACCGATAAGCGCTAGCTGGCTCTCCGCTCGCTCCCTTTTGGGCGGGAAGCGGCTTCAGCGGCGCCGGTCCCCCGTCCAATCAAAAGTCGAAACGGAACAGCGCATGCGGAAAATTGCTGAACCCTCCGAACAGGAGAGGCGTGAGGGGCCGCAAGCGGTATCCTTTCAGATTGCGAATGGCAATTTGCGGCAGCACTGCATCCTGCAGACTGACCTTCCCACGAAGCTGCTGGCCCAGAAGTCTCTTCTCACCAATTGGCTGGCCATTGAACGAATGGCGCGCGCGGCGCTTGCGACCGGCAACCTTGAAGATGGCCAGATCAAGCTGGGTATGCTCTAAGCAGCGCCTGAGCAGTGGACGTCAGGGTTCGGTTGAGGGGTAGTCATGCTGAAAGATCGCGAAAATATCCTGAACGCACTTCGTGAGAAGCCGCTCAAGACCTACGAGATCATGAAGCGCGCCAATCTTCCCAATGAGGAAGCCTGCCAGTCGCTGCTGCTGAAAATGCGCGACGAAGGCCTGATAAAGTTCGACATTCACAAGGGCCGATGGCACACGCCTTGATCGCCATCGCGTCGCGCCATCACGGTTGAAGTCGGCAACATCCGAATCCCGTCTGTGTATTTGTGCTGCGTTTGTTCACGCGATCGCTTTTCATGTGCGAAAGGGATTCGCATGGCGTCAAGAATTGACGCCATCGCCGCCCGATGCATCATTGCGCGATGTTCGGTTTCTTCAGAGGTTGCCGCCTGGCCCGCATGAGCAGCGGGCGCTATTGCGTGGTGCGGGACCTCGGCCTCGTCAAGGGCGGCAAAGGCATGCGGCACCATGAGGTGGTGATCGCCTTCAGCGCCCGCGAATTGCTGAGATGGCTGCGCAAGCCGTCGGCGAAGCGGTTCGAGGCGGAAGCCAGTTCACGCGCCAGTGTCTAGTTCGGCATCGGGTTTGTTGCTCCCGTATCCATTTATTTCTATTGCAATGTTCGTGCGGCCGAGCAGGGTCGCGGCGTAGGACGGCGGGGCTATTTCCCCGCCGTCTTCTGCTTGCCGCTATCGGCTTCCAGCCCGAGCGTGCGGCCGGGGAAGCCCGCGGCGTCGAAATAGCGCTGGGTGCCGACGCGCTGGAAGTTCAGCACGGTGCGCAGACCATTCGCCGACGGTTTTGAGGTCACGGTGCCGCTGAAGGCCCGCGGTGTTGCGCCGTTGGGCATCGCTTCGGTCATGACGCGGCCGATCAGTACGCCCTTGGGCTTTTGCGTCAGCCCCATGATCTTCGCCGCGGTGGCGCCGACATCGGCATTGCTGACGGGCAAATTGTCGACATAGCCGGATTTGAAATCGGGACCGATCGCCGCCGTGAAGTTCAAGGTATCGCCGCGGGAAAAGCTGCCATGCATGCCCTGGCCCTGGCGCAGGATGGTATCGGCAATCTGCACCGAGCAATTGGTCGGCTCTTCGCATCCCGACGACCAGGAACGGAAATTGACCACGATTTGCGGATGCGGCGTCACCGCCTTGCCCTTGAGGCCGAGCTGCGACATCGGCAGCGTGCCCGGGAAGCGCCCGAGTTCGTCATCAACGAACAGGCCGCTGACATAATCCTGCTCCAGCAGTGCCTTGATGGTGCGGTCCGCGAGCTTGCGCTCCTTGCCGGGAATGTAGATCAGGTCCGATCCGCCATTGGTGGCGACGATCAGGTCAGGCTTGGTGGGGTCCTCGCCGAGCACGCCGTTGCCGGCCTTGGGGTGGGCGTTGTCGGCGACGCGCGCGTTCTTGTTGTTGGGGTCGAACAGCGGCAGGTCCAGTGCCTTGGCGAGGTCGATCGCGAGGAATCCCATCGGCAGGAAATCCTTCGGGGTGTCGTCGTAGGAAATCTTCGCCGACGGACTGGTCTTGCTCTCCTTGGAGATCGTCGAGAACCCGTGGTCGGAGGAGATCATGATGTTGGTGGAGGCGGTGAGGCCGAGCTCGTCCAGCGCCTTGCGCAGTTGCGCCAGATTGTCGTCGGCGTTCCTGATGCCGGCCATCGAGGTCGGGCCGTTGATCCCAGGCGTGATGGTGTTGAGGCTGTCGCCGGTATTGTGCTGGCTGCCGTCCGGATCACGCGACCAGAACACCAGCACGAACGGCTTGTTGCGCGCCTTGAACATCGGCAGCACGACCTTGGTGGCGACCTCGGCCATATAGGCCTGCTGGGCGACATTGGCGGAGGTGGTGCCGGGCGTCTTGGCATCGCCCGCCTTGCTGTTGTCGCCGCGCGGCGTCGTCACCAGAGGAAGACCGGCCTTGGTCAGCGCTGCCGTCATCTCGTCGGACAGCGGAACGCCATTCTTGCCGCCGGTGGAATCGTCGATCACGATGGTGTTCTTGCCGCGGTCGGTGTGGTCGAACAGCAAGGTCGGGCCGAGCTTGCCGATCGCCGCGGTCGAGAAACCTTTGGCGCGCGCCATCTTCAGGATGGTTTCCTCGTTGAGGTAATCGCCGCCAAAATGGTCATCGATGTCGGCGAGCACCGCGTCGTTTTCGATGAAGGGGACAACGGTGTCGCCGGCCGGCACCGAGGAATAGCCGGTGTAGATCGTATTCGAAAACGTGCCGGTATCGCCGAGGTAGTGGCCGCTCGCGATTGCCGAGCCGTTCGCCATGGTGAAGGTCGGAAACAGCGAATGCGAATTTTTGAAATGGACACCCTTGTCGCGGACCTCGGCCATCGCAGGCGCCGTCTGCGGCGTGACGATGCGCCCCCGCAAACCGTCGGGCACGAACAGGATCAGATTGCGCGGCGTGGCGTTTTGCGCCGTCGCGGCACCCGTGGTCAACATGATCAGGCTTGCGGACAGCAACGCAATGGTGCGGCGCATCGGATTTCTCCTGTGAGAAGCAGTCCCGGCCGGCAGCCGTTGCCCCCGTTTAGTTTTGATCTGCGACAGGATTGTTACAGGGAATTTGGCCGGGTCAACCGGCTTTCGCTGCCGGCCCGCCGGCACAATGCGTTTCGCATGGGCCGAGCCAGCGACAACCGGACACGGTTGTCGCTGTTGGCCGTTCGCCGGATTGTTCGTTAGGATGATCTCAATGACGCTGTCGCCAAAGCCCGATGGGGGAAGGCGGCGAGGGAGGACGAATGTTCAAGCGGATTCTGACGGCGGGCTTTATGGGCCTTGCCTTTTCAAGCCTCGTTATTTCCGGCGGCGCGCGGGCGCAGGAGCGCAGCATCACCGTCGCGTCGACGACCTCGACGGAGCAGTCCGGCCTGTTCGCCCATCTGCTGCCGCGCTTCACGTCCGCGACCGGGATCGCGGTCAAGGTCGTCGCCGTCGGCACCGGACAGGCGCTCGATATCGGCCGGCGCGGCGACGCCGACGTGGTGTTCGTGCACGACAAGGTCGCGGAGGAAAAATTCCTCGGCGAAGGCTTTGGCGTGAAGCGGTTTGACGTGATGTACAATGATTTCGTGGTGATCGGGCCGAAGGCCGATCCGGCGCGCATTGCCGGAGCCAAGGATGTCGCCGAAAGCCTGAAGAAGATCGCAGGCGCCAAGGCCGCCTTCGTATCGCGCGGCGACCGCTCCGGCACCCATGAAGCCGAGCTGCGGCTGTGGAAGATCGCGGGCGTCGATCTCGCCGCCAGCAAGGGCGACTGGTATCGCGAGATCGGGCAGGGCATGGGCGCAGCCCTCAATATGGCGTCGTCTTCCAACGCCTATCTGATTTCGGATCGTGGCACCTGGCTTGCGTTCAAGAACCGCGGCGAGCTTGCGATCCTGACCGAAGGCGACAAGCGGCTGTTCAACCAGTATGGCGTCATGCTGGTCAATCCGGCCAAGCATTCCGGCGTCAAGGCCGGGGATGGCCAGGCCTTCATCGACTGGCTGATCTCGCCTGCCGGACAGGCTGCTATCGCGGACTATAGGGTCGGCGGCGAGCAGCTATTTTTCCCCAACGCGGCCAACTAGCAGGAACGCCACCATACTGACGGTGACGCTGAGCAACACCAGGATCAGCCCGAGCCCGAGGGCGAGCGACAATTCGCCCTTGCTGGTTTCGAGCGCGATCGTGGTGGTCATGGTCCTCGTGTAGCCACGGATATTGCCGCCGACGACGATGATGGCGCCGACCTCGGCGATCGCGCGGCCGAAGGCGGCGAGGAACGCCGTCAGCAGCGACGCGCGCCCCAGCGCGAACAGCAATGCCATGCTGCGCAGGCTGGAAAGCCCGTCGGTGCGGGCGAGATCGGCGTATTCGGTCCACAACAGCGACGCCGGGCGATGCACCAGCGAAATCACGATCGGCGTGGTGAGCAGCGTTTGTGCGATGATCATGGCCGACGGAGTGAACAGCAACCCGGCAAAACCGAGCGGCCCGGAGCGCGAGAGCAGGAGATAGATCACAAGCCCGGCCACCACCGGCGGCAGACCGAGCAGCGCGTTGGCCAGCACGATGATCGCCTGCCTGCCGCGAAACCGGCTGATCGCGAGCCAGACGCCGAGCGGCGCGCCAATCGCTAGCGCAATCAGGCTCGCCGACAGGCTGACGCGCAGCGACAGCCAGACGATACCGAGCAGTTCGGCATCGAGGCTGCCGATCAGCGCAAGGGCCGCGGCGACGGAGTGGGTGAAATCGTTCATGACGGCCTGCCAAGCGAGGGGCGACCCTGTTATTTCCCGCCATCCGATTCGAGGCAATGAACCGAAATGCGGCACGCACGCGCGGCATGTCCCGGATACCGCAATATTCGGCCGCCCGGTTCCGCCGTAAGCAAACGTTTAGCCGCCGGCGCTAAAGTAGCCGTGCTCCCATCCGCATTAACCACCGGTTAGTCATGCGCCTGTTGCCGATGAGCCCAGACAAGCCTTGGCGTTCGATCAAGGCGCAATGGAAAAAGGACGCCGAAAGCGTCGGCGAGGATTTTTCGACCTTTTCGACGGGAAGCTATGCGGCTTTCGACGCCCTGACCAAGGACGGCGACAACCCAAGCCTGTATTACCTCTCGGACGGCGAGAAGATCCACGCGGCCTGCCAGGTCAGCCGCCTGATGATGAGCAAATTCCCGACCCCGATCCTGCGCACGCGCTTCGTCGTGGTATCCCCGCTCTACGATCTCGGCGTGATGGATGCCGGACAGTATGCCCAGACCATGGTCGCCCTGTTCTGCGGCATCGTCTGGCTGTCGCGGGATACGCTGTCGGCCGGCCATATCCGGTTCTTCCTCAAGAGCCCCGGTGATGCGCAGTTCTTCGCGGCGCTGCGGGCCGTGACCGAGCTTTCGCCATTCTCGGCCTTCACGATCGACGGGGCCTTGATCGAGTGCTCGTTGAAAGGGGCGGAAGTTCCAGAAGCCATGGAAATGGCCTGATCTTTCAAGCCGCTCCTTAACCCTGCGATAACTGATTTTGCTAACGCCCCCTTGGGTTGTGCTCCCTTACAACAAGCGGCTGTGGGGACAAGGGAAATGCCGGGTAGTTCATGTCAGGACGTCATCGCGGGGAGCACGCCGCGGCCGCCGGCCCGCGCGCCGTCCCGGATGCGTCTGGGCGTGGTGCAGTGGCTGATCCTGTGCGCCGCGGCGACGGTGATCGCGATCATGCTCGGCACCGGCTATTTCGCGCTGCAATTCCGCGAGCGCGCGCTCGAAGTGGCCGAACGTGAACTCAGCAACACCGCGCTCCTGCTGTCGCGCCATTTCGACCAGCAGCTCAGCGATCTCCAGCATGTCCACGACGACGTCGTCTCCTACATGCGGGCGGACCAGGTCGGCACGGCGGATGAATTCGAAAAGCGCATGTCGACCTTGAGCGCGCATGAAATGCTGCGCGCCAAGCTGGCGGCGTTGCCGTATGTCGGCGGCCTGAACCTGTTCAATGCCAAGGGCTGGCTGATCAATTCCTCCGAGATGTGGCCGGTGGCGGATGTCAACGTTCACGACCGGCGTTACTTCCAGGAGTTCACCTCGGGAAGACCCACGCCCGAGGTGTTCGTCGAGCCGGTCGTCAGCAAGGTTACGAAGGTCTGGACCACGGTGTTCGCGCGCAAGATCGTCGGCCGTAACGGCGAGATCATCGGCTTTGCCAGCCGCGGCGTCGAGCCGACGCATTTCGAGGATTTCGTGGGTTCGCTGGCGTTGAACCGCGATACCGCGATTTCGATGATCCATCACGACGGCACCATCATCGCCCGCTATCCGAAGGACGCCAAGCTGGTGGGCGTGAATGTCGGCAAATCGCCGTCGTTTCAGCGGGTGCTTGCTCTGAACGGCAATCTCTCGGGACATTTCAAGAGTTCGTCGGAGAGCGAGGACAAGGTTGGCGCGGCCCGCTCGCTGATGCATTTTCCGATCCTGATCGTTGCGACCACCAGGACCGAGACCGCGCTTGCCGACTGGCGGGCGCAGACCAAGCTGCAGTTTTGTGCGGCGGCGCTCGCGATCGTGGTCGTTGTCGTCATGATCTTCCTGATCGTGCGCCAGTTGCGCCGCCAGCACGCCGCCGCCCAGCACAAGCTCTCGGAAAAGACCCAGCATCTGGACTCCGCCATCAACAACATGACCCAGGGCCTGTTGCTGTTCGATGCCTCGGGTCGCCTGGTGATCTGCAACCAGCAATATATCGACATGTTCGGCGTATCGCCCGACGTCGTCAAACCGGGCTGCCATCTGCGCGACATCATCCTGCACCGCCAGCAGCAGGGCACCTTTGTCGGCGATGTCGATGCCTATTGCGCGAAATTTCTCAATCCTACCGACGGCGGCGTCCGGATCACCGAGACGACGATGCCGGACGGGCGCACGATCCAGCTGATCTACCAGAGCTCGCCCGATGGTGGTTGGACGACGACGCTGGAAGACGTGACCGAGCGGCGGCGCGTGCAGGCCCGGATCCAGCATCTCGCGCATTACGACGCGCTGACCAATCTGCCGAACCGCACGCTGTTCCAGCGCCATGCCGAGGGGCTGCTGCTGGAGTCCGCCGCCGCGCAATTTGCGATTCTCTATATCGATATCGACGAATTCAAGCGCATCAACGATTCCCTGGGGCACCTGATCGGCGACGAGTTCCTCAAGGGCGTCGCGGATCGGCTGCGCCAGTCGGTCGGACCCGACGATTTCATTGCGCGCCTCGGCGGCGACGAGTTCGCCGTCGTGCAGCGTAACGTCACGTGCGATGACGACGTCAGCATTCTGGTCGGGCGGATCTACGAGCGGCTGCGCACGCCGTTCGATTGCAACGGCCATTGCCTGTCCAGCGACGCCAGCATCGGGGTCGCCGTCGCGCCGCACGACGGCACCGATTTGTTCGGGCTGCTGAAGAGCGCCGATCTGGCGATGTATGCGGCCAAGGCCGCGGGCCGCCGGACCCATCGCTTTTTCGAACCGGCCATGGAAAAACAGGCGAACCTTCGCCGCGAGCTCGAGAGCGACATGCGCGCGGCACTGGCCGAGGGCGGGTTTGAACTGCACTACCAGCCGCTGGTCGACTTGCGGAACGACGACGTCAAGGGTTGCGAAGCGCTGCTGCGCTGGCGGCATCCGCTGCGCGGCATGGTTTCGCCCGCCGATTTCATTCCGGTGGCCGAGGATACCGGCCTGATCGAGGAGATCGGGCAGTGGGTGCTCAGGACCGCCTGCGCGGAGGCGGCGACCTGGCCGGCGCATATGCGCATCGCCGTCAACGTCTCGCCGATCCAGTTCCGCTCGCAATCGCTGTCGCTGAAGGTCGCAGCCGTGCTCGCCGAGACCGGGCTCGACCCGCGCCGGCTCGAGCTCGAGATCACGGAAGCCGTGCTGATCGCCGACGATGACGCCGCACTCGTTGCGCTTAATCAGTTGCGGGCGCTCGGCGTCCACATCGCGCTCGACGATTTCGGAACCGGCTATTCCTCGCTGCAATATCTGCAGCGCTTCCCGTTCGACAAGATCAAGATCGACCGCAGCTTCGTCAAGGAAGTGACGCGCAATTCGAGTTCGGCCTCCATCATCAAGGCGGTGGTGAGCATCGCCGCCGACCGCAACATGGTGACGACGGCCGAAGGCGTCGAGACCTTGCAGCAGCGCGAGACCGTGCAGAATCTGGGCTGCACGCAGATGCAGGGATATCTGTTCAGCGCCGCACGACCGGCGCATGAAATCCGTGCGTTGCTGGCGGTATGCCCTGATGCGGTCGAGAACGCGGCCTGAAAAGCCGCAAGTCTCCTGGAACCCTCCCTATAGCTACGCGTTCTCCTGCCGGGGCCGACCCAGGCAGACAATCCATGCGAATTGCATATGCTTTTGCGCCCGTGCTGTTGCTCGGCAGTTCGCTGGCACACGCAGAGACCGGGCTTGCGTCGTATTATCACGGCATCGGCAGAGGCGGCGAGATGACGTGCGCGCACCGCAGCCGGCCATTCGGAACCAGGCTGCGGGTTACCCGCGGCAACCATACGATCGAGTGCCGCGTCAACGACCGCGGCCCGTTCGTTCGCGGCCGCATCATCGACGTCTCGACCAGCGCGGCGCGCGCACTCGGAATGATAGGCGCCGGTGTCGTCCGGGTCGTGGTTGAATAGAAGTTACTGGACGTGTGCCTTCCCGGAAGTGAGGGCAGGCTTGCGATGCTTTCCTGACGGTCGATCGGTCACCTTATCACCGATTGTGGTCATTCGGAGCAAGTTCCCGTCGATGTAGGCCTGACCGTTGGCAACGATGCGATCCACAACCGAATCGCTGACAATCCTTGCTCCAAATCGCCAGCCTCCACGGTCGCGTCGTTCGAATGGCCCAAACACAAGCAAGCGCAAAACCATCTTATCGTAGATGTTGTCGGTGGAGATTTTGGAAGTTCTCCGGCCATCTCGGCAGGACGCGTTACTCATGCCAGGCATTTTCCCTGTACAGCCGCGCAGGAAATGAACCTGCGTGCAGGCCGGCCACTCGGCAGCTTGTCTGTGGCTTCCCTTGATCGCCTTTCGACAGATCGACGTTCGGGGTCAGAGGGATTGGCCTGCGCCAGCTTTACGATATCGATCGATGTTCTTGCCAGGCGACCGTAGCCGGACGACTCCTGCTTCGGACGAAGCGAGTCTCCGGTCGATCGGTCAATCAGCAGCGATCAATGGGACTGCAGGGAAGTCATTTGAGGCAGGCGGATCAGAGACCGCAGGCGCACACGCGTTGCTAGAACGACCAGGCGTGTTTCTATGTTCGACAATCAGATCGTCCCAGGCCTTGGCTTCCGTATGCCAGAACGCGACATCTTCGTTTTCAAACTGCGCGCGCTGACGGCAGAATGCTGCCATCGCGCGACAATATGCAATCATTTCCATCACGGCATAGCCCCATTTCCTTGAGAGCCAAGGCTAGGCAAACTATGTGCCGGTTTCAATACAGTGGAGGTTATTTCCAGCGCACGGGTCTGACATTCGCTGCACAGATGTCGCTAATGGGACAACGCTGGCATTTTCTGAGTGCACTCGGCGCTTAATCCCGTCGTCGATCAATGCAGGTGCGACACGTTTCCTCACGTGGCTTAGTGCCAGTTTTTGATTTAGGTCAAAGCGACAGTTCCGGCCAAGCCGTACGATTTTGCGGCTCGCGTGGGCGGGGTGTGGTTTTCTCACTCCCAGTTTTAACGCGCAGACAGGGGTTGCCAGGATTTCCGCCACCCCCGTCGGTTCCTGGCAACCTCGCTTGCCAAGTTGCGAGTTTGTAGTTGCTGGAATGCGATGCCAGGCTCGTGGATCGCTTCGCCAAACTTTGCTTTGCAGTGTGCGCAGACGCGTCTTCGTCGCACGCAATCATAGCAACGGTTGCTGTGTCCGCGGCCGATATCGGGGCGGGTGCACCGGCCATCAGCGTGGCGCAAACGCATGACCCGTCGAAGTGACGGCGGAGTTTCCTGGCGTCGATGAGAAAGATAATGCAAGCCGACGCATGAGGCCCGAAAATATCAGCTGTTTCGCTGCGCAGTGGTTTGATCTGGATCAAAACCTCCAATGGACGGACTCCCGTAAAATTGAAATTATGGATAAGCCGCCACAATGGCCCGCGTGCCCGGATTGCCGACGACCCTTGACGCCAACAGGTCAGTCCGAGCCGCCGTTCAAGTGTACGTTTTGCGGTGAGGCGTCGCGCAGCATGGAACAGATACTGCATTCGCTCCGGCAGAAATATGCGGAGCGATAAGCCCGACGGAAGTCCATTGGGCGAGGCTATTCTCTACAAATGTCCAAATACCGGATTGAACGTGCAGCACCGGCTTGCGGATGTGCCGGAATCTGAAAACGCTCACTATTCTTCGATCGCATGCCCGGCCTGCACGAGAGTCCACTTCATTCATAACCGGGCAGGCAAGCTCCTCGGTGACAAATAGCGCCGCCTCCGTTCACGGCGTTTTGTTTCAAGCTCAAGTGGACAGCGCGTTACAGCCGCGCGTCCGAAATCGCCTTGCGCAGGATGCGCGACAGCGACTCGACCGAATAGGGTTTCTGGATCAGCTCGAAGCCGCGATGGGCGTTTTCCGCCAGCACGTTGCTGTAGCCAGAGGTCAGCACCACGGGCAGGCCCGGATAGCGCTCGCGAATGACGCCCGCGAGTTCGACCCCGTTCATGCCGGGCATGATGACGTCGGAGAACACCAGATCGGCGGCGAACTCGTCCTCGGCCAGAATGGCCAGCGCGCGGTCGGCGTTGTCGGCGCGGCGCACCATGTAGCCGAGATCTTCCAATAGCTCGGTCGAGAACTGTCCGACATCGTCATTGTCCTCGACCACGAGAACGCGGTAGCCGCGGCCGCGCGCGGCGGGCTCGCTGCCGGCGGCTGCGACTTCCGCTTCCTTGGGCGGCATGGCGGCCTGCGGCAGATAGATGGTGAATGTCGCCCCCTGTCCGGGCGCGCTCTTGACCTCGATATCGCCGCCGGACTGTTTTGCAAAACCAAAGGCCTGGCTGAGGCCGAGCCCGGTGCCCTTGCCGACTTCCTTGGTCGTGAAGAACGGTTCGAAGATCGCCTCGATATGGTCGGAGGCGATGCCGGCGCCGGTGTCGGCCATGGCGATCGCGATGAAGTCGCCGCTGCGCGCAGCCTGGGCGCGCAGGGCAGGGATGGTACGAACTTTCCTGACGCGGATGGCGAGCCGGCCTTCGCCGTTCATGGCGTCGCGGCCGTTGACCGCAAGATTGATCAGCGCGGTCTCGAACTGCGCGATATCGGCAATGGCAAAACAGTCGGGCGCGGAAATATCGACCTCGATCCGGATCCGCGAGCCGACCAGCGGACGAACCAGCTGGGCGACGGCTTCGACCTGGGCGCCGACGTCGAACACCTGCGGCTTCAGCGGCTGCCGGCGGGCAAACGCCAGCAATTGCGCGGTCAGTTTCGACGCCCGTTCCACGGTATCGGAAATCGCGTCGATGTAGCGACGCCGCCGCTCATCCGGCAGTTCGCGGCGGCGCAGGAAATCGGTGGCGGAGCGGATGATGGTCAGCAGATTGTTGAAATCATGCGCGACGCCGCCGGTCAGTTGGCCCACGGCCTCCATCTTCTGCGCCTGCCGCAGCGCTTCTTCGCCCTTGCGGCGCTCGGTGATGTCGACGGCTTCCGGCACCGCGCCGATGACGGTGCCGTGCTGGTCGCGCAGCGGCCGCATCGCGAAGTCGAAATAGCGCTCGCCAACCGGCAGATTGAGCCGCACCTCGGTTTTCACCTCGCCGCCATTCATGGCGGTGTTGAAGGCATCGCGAACCGCGTCACGCATGCCGTCGGTGGCGGCAAACCACGGCGTCTCCCAGAACGGCCGGCCGGCGACGTCGGCGGCCTCGGCGCGGATGCCGTCGAGCGCTGTCCTGTTCGCGTAGAGGACATCGCCATGCGGATTGAGCAGCGCCTGGTATTGATGGCTGGTTTCGAAAATCGCGCGCATCTGCGCTTCGCTGGATTCCAGTTGCGCGGTCCGCTCGGTGATCCGCAGCTCGAGGGTTTCGTTGAGCCTGCGCAAATCGCTTTCGGCCTGCTTGGCGGCGGTGATGTCATGGGCGACGCCGATGAATCCGATGTGACCGCCGTTCGGATCCCAGCGCGGCTGGGATTCCGACCGCAGCCAGCGCCATTCGCCGTCGGCGCGCCGGTAACGCGCCTCCAGCACGAACGGTTTCAGCGTGGCCTCGCCGGCAATCGATTCCTGCACGATGCGCGCCTGATCGTCCGGATGCAGGATCTTGCGCCAGTCGAAACCGATCGCCTGCTCGAAGGGCAGGCCGACGAAATCGACATAGGCCCGGTTGGCAAAGGAGCGCGTGCGGTCGAGCTTGGTGACCCAGATCGGGACCGGGGCGCTGTCGGCGATCAGCCGAAAGCGTTCCTCGCTTTCGCGCAGCGTCGCCTGCGCCAGCATGCGGTCGGTGACGTCGATATGGGCGCCGACCAAACGTAGTGCACGGCCATCCTTGCCGCGCTCGATCTTTGCGATGACGTCGATCCAGCGGGTCTGGCCGTCGCTCGGCCGCACGATCCGGTAGGTCGCCGAGTAGTCTTCACGTTCACCGGCCAAGGCGTCGAGGAAATGCCTGACGGTCTGTTCGCGATCTTCGGGATGAATCCGATTGACCCAATCCTCATGGGTCTCGTTGGCCGCATCGGGTGGCAGCCCATGGATGACGAGATATTCGGGGGAACGGCGATTCTTGAAGCCGTCGCGGAAGTCGACCTCGACGCCGCCGACGCGGGCGATGCGCTGGATGCGGGCGAGTTCCGCCTCGCGTTCCTGCAGCGCGCGATGGGCCCGATCGCGTTCGTGGGCGATCTCTTCGAGATGCCGGCGAAGCCTTTCCGCAGCGGCGACTTCGGGAAGTGTGTTGGAACGATCGGATGTGGTCATACGCGCCCGCAAACCTCTCGTGGCAGTCTCACATGAGAGGCGCGGGCATTGCCAGCATCATTTGCCTTTATTCGCCTTTGGTGGCCGGCAATTATAGGCCCTGCGGAACCCGCCGGCCTGGGCGTCTTCTTCGGAACAGAACCAGCGGTCCGGATTGTTCAGCCCCGGGTAGGAGCGGCAGGCCTGCAGATGATAGATGCCGAGATTTCCGGTGACGCGGGCGCGGACCGCGAACTTGCCCTTGATGCTGCAACCGGCCGGCATCACGAGGTCGTCGGGGAATATCACCTCCCGTATCTGGCGGTCGCGGTCGGCGCGGCACGAGCCGCCGAGCAGCGCGCCGTCCTTCTTGCCACGGCGGAACTCTTGCGGCGTTGCAAAACAACCCTTCCACAGCCCCTGACGATCTTCTTTCGCGCGGGCTTCGTCGGTCATGAAGCGGCCGGTTGCGGAGGATTCGACATTCAGGGCGAAACCCTGGCGGACGAGCAACTGGCCAAGGCTGCCGGTCTCGCCTTCGACCTTGCAGACGCCGAGACGCCGCTTCTTGAAGCTGGGGTCGGGGCCGAGATCGTCGCAGTGGACCTGGCGGCCGCCGATCAGTTTTGCCAAATGATCGCGCGCCTCGATCCCGCAGGTCCAGCTATCGGCGTGTTCGTCGATGCAGAGCTGATCGAAGGCCGGGGCGTCGATGCCGTCGAGCCGGAAGGTGACGTTGCCCAGTTGCAGCGTGCCGCCGTCGCGGACGGTCGCCGTGGCGGCAGAGGCCAGGGATGCGGGGAGGGAGAGCAATAACAGTGCGACAATCAGGAGAACTCGTGACCGCATGTGAGGGGCCTACCTTCCGTGAATGGCCATATCGGTTGCCCGTATCAAGTCGTCTACAATTGCTCGCTCTTTTGTCGAGAGCTGCTCGCCGTCGAGCGCGCGAATATTTTTTAAGGCGATGGCTAGTTCTCCCCAGCCATCGGTCATTCCGTTGAAGCCCAGATAAGGGCTCAATATCCTGGCTAGCGGTTCGAGTAATCGTCGCTCACACCAACCGTCAACAAGGCCTCTGACGGCTGCAAAAAACTCGGAGTTGGTTGACGGCTCGACCATTGACGGACCTTAAATGAGGATAATCACCGGTCCAAGTTGGGCCCAGTCAGGCCAGCATCATTGACTTCATAAGAACAAAATAGGAACATGCACTTCCGTTACGAGATCAGCCTCATGTCCTCCTCCCTACCGGCACCCGAACCGAATGACGAGCTGGAAACGGCGGTGGATCAGGCCATTTCGGCCTGCGGCGGGGATGTGCGCGCGACCATCCGGGCGCTGATCGTGGCCAATGAATATCTGGAATCGGAGGTCGGCGAGCTGATGAAGGCGGTCTCGCACGCCTATGCGCGGGGCCGGTTTAACAGCTATTCCGGCTGATCGGGCTTGTTGGTTGGCTCGGACGCCGCCGGCCTGAGAACGCGGGCCTGCAACAGGACCGTTGCCTCGGTCGATTTTTGCTGTACGACGGGTTTGTTACCCGCGTTCCCGCATGTCACATTGCGGGTGAGGATCCTGCCCCAAGGCTTAAAGCTCAAGCAAGAAGCACATGTTCAAACGAATTCTGATCGCAAATCGCGGCGAGATCGCCTGCCGGGTCATCAAGACTGCGCGGCGCATGGGGATCCAGACGGTAGCCGTTTATTCCGAGGCCGACCGCGATGCGCTCCATGTCGAGATGGCCGATGACGCCGTGCTGATCGGCCCGCCGGCCGCCGCCGAGAGCTATCTGGTGATCGAGAAGATCGTCGAGGCCTGCCGCAAGACCGGCGCCGAGGCGGTGCATCCCGGCTACGGCTTCCTGTCCGAGCGCGAATCCTTTCCGCGCGCGCTGGAGGCCGCCGGCGTCGTCTTCATCGGCCCCAACCCCGGCGCGATCGCCGCGATGGGCGACAAGATCGAATCCAAGAAGGCCGCCGCGAAAGCAAAAGTCTCGACGGTGCCGGGACATCTCGGCGTCATCGAGGACGACAAGCATGCGGTGAAGATTGCCGACGAGATCGGCTATCCCGTGATGATCAAGGCTTCCGCGGGCGGCGGCGGCAAGGGCATGCGCATCGCGCATTCGAGGTCCGAAGTCGCCGAAGGTTTCAATCTCGCCAAGGCCGAGGCCAAATCCTCGTTCGGCGACGACCGCGTCTTCATCGAGAAATTCATCGTCGATCCCCGCCACATCGAAATCCAGGTGCTGGGCGACAAGCATGGCAACGTGATCTATCTCGGCGAGCGCGAATGTTCGATCCAGCGCCGCAACCAGAAGGTCATCGAGGAAGCCCCGTCGCCGCTGCTCGACGAAACCACCCGCCGCAAGATGGGCGAGCAGGCCGTCTCACTGGCCAAAGCCGTGAACTATGATTCCGCCGGCACGGTGGAATTCGTCGCCGGCCAGGACAAGAGCTTCTACTTCCTGGAAATGAATACCCGCCTGCAGGTCGAGCATCCCGTCACCGAACTGATCACCGGTATCGATCTGGTCGAGCAGATGATCCGCTCCGCCGCGGGCGAGAAACTGCAACTGGCGCAGAAGGACGTCACGCTGACCGGCTGGGCGGTGGAATCGCGCGTCTATGCCGAAGATCCGTTCCGCAATTTCCTGCCCTCGATCGGACGCCTGGTCAAATACCGCCCGCCCGCCGAGGCCAGCCATGACGGCATCACGGTCCGCAACGATACCGGCGTGCAGGAGGGCGGCGAGATTTCGATCCATTACGATCCGATGATCGCCAAGCTCGTGACGCATGCGCCGTCGCGGGCGGCCGCGATCGAGGCGCAGTCGGCGGCGCTGGATGCCTTCTATGTCGACGGCATCCGCCACAACATCCCGTTCCTGTCGGCCCTGATGAGCCATCCGCGCTGGCGCGAGGGCAAGCTTTCGACCGGGTTCATCGCCGAAGAGTTTCCGAAAGGTTTTGCGGCGCGGCCGCCCGAGGGCGAGATCGCGCGGCGGCTGGCCGCGGTGGGCGCGGCGATCGATCATGTGCTCGGCGAACGCAAGCGGCAGATCTCCGGCCAGCTCAACGGCCGGCTGGTGCAGCGCGAGCGCCGCCGCGCGGTGTGGCTCGACCGCGAGGAAATCGCGCTCGACGTCGCGCGCGAGGCCGACGGCATCGCGGTGCGTTTCATCGGCGCCGACGATCTGCCGGGCAATCCGCATCAACTGGTCTCGAACTGGACCCCGGGCGTCCCGGTCTGGCAGGGCACCATCGACGGCCATTATGTGGCCATGCAGGTGCGCGCGATCCCGAACGGCTTCCGCCTGTCGCATCAGGGTTTTGAGGTGGCGGTCAACGTCTTCACCGAGAGCGAGGCGGCGGCAGCCCGGCTGATGCCGGTGACGTCGGCGGCCGATACCGGCAAGAAGCTGCTGTGCCCGATGCCCGGGCTCGTGGTGTCGATCGCGGTTGCCGAAGGCCAGGAGGTCAAGGCCGGCGAAACGCTGGCCGTGGTCGAGGCGATGAAGATGCAGAACGTGCTGCGCGCCGAACGCGACGGCACCGTGAAGAAGATCCACGCCGCCGCCGGCGCCACGCTCGCGGTGGACGCGCTGATTCTGGAATTTGCTTGAGCCGTCATGCCGGGGCGCGAAGCGAACCTCAGATGCGCAATTGCGCATCGGGGAATCTCGAGATTCCGGGTCTGGTCCCTCTGACCATCCCGGAATGACGGAAAGTAAGAGGTGCCCGATGGCCTTCCGCGCCCGCCGCGAAAAATTGCGCTCCATCCTCAACGGATCGACCTGTATCCGACCCGGCTCGGTCTATGACGCGACCTCGATCCGGATTGCCGAGGACCTCGGCTTCGAACTCGGCATGTTCGGCGGCTCGGTGGCCTCGCTGGCGGTGCTCGGCGATCCCGACGTTGCCCTGATCACGCTCACCGAACTCGCCGAGCAGATGCGCCGGATGTCGCGCGCTGCGCAACTGCCCGTGCTGGTCGATGCCGACCATGGTTACGGCAATGCGCTCAATGTCCGCCGCACCGTGCAGGAGCTCGAAGCGGCCGGTGCGGCCGGACTGACGATCGAGGACACGCTGCTGCCGCAAGCCTTCGGAGAGGCGAAGACGCAGTTGATTTCGCTGGAAGAAGGCGTCGGCAAGATGAAGGCCGCGCTCGACGGGCGGGGCGATCCCTCGCTGGTCATCCTGGGCCGTACCGGTGCGGTGTCGATCACCGGCCTCGACGATGCCGTTGCGCGCGCGAAAGCCTATGAGGCTGTCGGCGTTGACGGGCTGTTCTTCACCGGCATCAAGAACCGCGGGGAACTGGAAGCGCTTGTCGCCGCGACCCATCTGCCGATCGTGCTCGGTGGTGCGCCGGAAGAGATGACCGCGCCGGACTATCTCGTCACCCAGCGCGTGCGGATCGCGTTGCAGGGGCATGCGCCGTTCGCGGCGGCGACGCAGGCGGTCTACGACACGCTCAAGGCGTTGCGCGATGGGACGTCGCCGAAGAATCTCAAGGGCCTCGCATCGGCTGAACTGACCGGCCGGGCCATGCGCGAGGCGGACGTCAAGGCGCGCAGCAATGAATTTCTCGGGCTGAAGAAGTAGAGCATGATCCGGGAAAGTGGGAACCGGTTTTCCCTCGCGACAAACGCGAAACACGTTTGCGCGGAGATCATGCCCGAGGGTAGATCATGAGTGGGGCGATCCGCCATGTCACGGTCACGGGCCGGGTGCAGGGCGTCGGTTACCGCGCCTGGGTCGCGGGCGAAGCGTCGGCGCGCCATCTCGAAGGCTGGGTCCGCAATGTCAGGAATGGCAACGTCGAGGCGCTGTTCGCGGGGCCCGTGGAAGCCGTCGCCGACATCATCGCGGCATGCCGGCGCGGGCCGTCCATGGCGCGGGTCGAGGCGGTGAAGGAAGACGGCGGCAATCCCGATGCGCTCGGACTGCGCCGGGCAGGGGAGCGGTTTTCGGTGCTGCCGACCGTTTGACGCCGGAGTCAGAAAAAGCCTGGGCTCAGATCCAGACCGTAGGTCATCATCAGTACGGACACGAGCAAGCCGGCCGCGGCAAACAGCACGAGCTGCTTCAACACCTCGATGTCGTTGATCGTGATGAACACGCGTGACAGCGCGCGCGCGATCGTCGTCATTGGTGACCTCCATGCGTTTAACCCGACTGGCGCACGGATAGGTCAATCTGTCGCAGTTGAATGTGAGCTACGTCACCTATCACGCAAACGTAGGTCGGAGCGCTTCCAGCGAAAGCCTGTCCCGCACCTGCGGAATTGCGTATTTCCAAAACGCGATGCCGCGTGTGGCGATGCGGCAGGTCACGACCCGCTTCACCGGCGCTGCGCCGCGAGCTTGCGGTAGAGTTTCTCCAATTGGATCAGGTGCGCTTCCATCGCCATTGTCGCGGCATCCGCATCCTTGGACTTGAAACATTCGATGAGGCGATACCTGATCGGCATCACGAATTTCGGCGGCACCAATCCCGCAGAACGAACGAACTGGAGGATCATTTCGCTGACGGCGTCGTTAATGAGCGCGATCACCGGGTTCTTGGCCATATTGCCGAGCAGGTGATAAAACTCGAGATTTAGCCGCTGCCGACCTTCCAGATCGCCGATCGCGATAGCCTCTTCCGCCCTTCGAACGTTTTCCTCCAGATGGCGAATGTCGTCGGACGTGCACCGAAGACATGCCAACCGAACGATGGTTGGAAGCAAAATGACACGTGCTTCGGTCAAATTCTCCGATGAAATGCTGCCCAGGTGAAACAGATCGACGATGACGGAGCGAATCGCCGTGCCGCCATCCTGGCTGATAAATGCTCCGCCGGAAGGGCCCTTCCTGACGTCGACGAGCCCGACTTGCTTGAGTGACGTAATTGCCTTGCGGATGGTATTTCGACTTATCCCCAGCGCATCCGCGAAGTCGCGTTCGGTCGGAAGCCGATCGCCCTTGGCAAGCGTGCCGCTGGCAATCATTTGCCGCACCTGAGCGACGATTTGCTGCGAAGGATTGTCGCCGGTAACCTTCTTGAATCGCAAAACTAATCCTTCCGTCGCTTACGAATTCATCATCAGTGTTTACGGCAGTTTGCCTTTGCGCTGAAGGGTTCGGTTCGAAATTTCGCAGCGCCGCCGGCCGAGCTTGACCTATCCACCGTCCGATAAAACGGGGACCGGCACAACGGTATAGACAACAATTGGCATCCATCTTATGGGTGACCCATTAAGGCTGGCGATCACTCGTGCGAGGCTTGACCGGCCGATGTGCGGGAACGGACGAACATGTCTGAGCGTGGATAGGAGAGATCAGTGAGCTCATTAGGGCAGCGCCCACGCTTTGCCGGGCCTTCGGCCCGGCCTGATGCGCCGACCGCGATTGATGGAATTCGGGTCGTCGATTTCAGCCATTTCCTGGCCGGCCCGTTTTGCAGCCTGATCCTGGGTGACCTTGGCGCAGAGGTCATCAAGATTGAGAAGCGGGATGGGGGTGACGACCTGCGCCGCTTTCAACCATCGGTGGGGCATGGCCAGGGTGCCGCCTTCATCTGGGGCAATCGCAACAAGAAAAGCATTGCACTCGACCTGAAGCAGCCGGACGGCATACAGGTCGCGCGTGATCTCGTCGCGCGCTCTGACGTGTTGATCGAGAATTTCTCCACCGGAACAATGGAGAGGTTGGGGTTGGGATACGACGCCTTATCCGCAATCAATCCGGGCCTGATCTATTGTTCTATTTCGGCCTATGGCAGAACCGGGCCACTCAGGGACCGGATGGGCTTTGACCCCATCGTGCAGGCCGAAAGCGGATACGTTTCGCTCAATGGCGACGCCGACGGCTTCGGGATGCGGTCCACATCGTCGATCATGGACATCAGCACCGGAATGATGGCTTGCAACGCGGTGCTGGCTGCTCTGTTTTCCCGGCAACGCCTCGGCAAGGGGCAATTCATAGAGTGTGCCCTGTTTGATCAAGCTGTCACGATGCTCGGCTTTCACGCCATGAACTATCTCGTGAGC
The DNA here is from genome assembly GCA_017305715.1 of Hyphomicrobiales bacterium. Classification (GTDB taxonomy): domain Bacteria; phylum Pseudomonadota; class Alphaproteobacteria; order Rhizobiales; family Xanthobacteraceae; genus Bradyrhizobium. Next base: position 54,969 of record JAFKKG010000037.1, read on the forward strand.
GGGGAGCTTGCACGACGTTCCGGCAACGCGAGCCGTGAGACCGTGCCGACCGGAGCGTTCCTGGCCTCGGATGGCCCCTTCTACGTCTCTTGCGCGAATGACCGGACCTATCAAAGGCTATGTCGGTCCCTCAACAGGGAAGACCTTGCGGGCAGTGCCGAGTTTCTTACGAGCAAGGATCGCGTCAAAAATCGCGATCGGCTGCTTGCGACACTCGCGGCGATTTTTGAGAAGCGTCCGCGTGCCGAATGGCTCGAAAAACTGCGGCAGGAGAGTGTGCCCGCAGGCCCAATCAACAACCTTGCAGAAGCGTTTCTGTCGCCAGAGATGCAGCAACGGGAGCTGGTGAGCGAAATCGATCATCCAACAGCGGGTCCGATCCCCAACATTGCCCTACCGTTCCGCTTGACGGGCACGCCACTGGCGAACCCGGTTGCGGCTCCACTTCTCGGGCAGCATACATCGGAGATTTTGCGCGATATCCTTGGCTATGATCAGGCTCGAATCGAAAGCTTGCTTCGATCCAGCGCAGCGGAATCCAGGATTTGAGGCGAGACTGCCGAGACGCATGCGCCGGCCTGGAAAGCTCTTTTGTGCCGAATAGCCCGCATCCAGGCCCGCATTCTGCTTGGGTCCCGCGGCGCCAACCCGTCCCTCACCTGATTGCCGGCAACTAAATCAGAACCAGTGACTTGCCAATGGGTCACCCATAGTCTACAGCTCTGATCAATGGGTGACCCAAAGATTCTGCATTCCAGGGATCGAACTTCAAATGACGGAAACATCGACGGTCGACGGCGGAATGCCCGAGCTGCGTCCTTTGTCGGGGATCAAGGTGATCGACCTGACCAGCATGCTCGCGGGCCCATACTGTGCGCGATGGCTGGCTGATCTCGGGGCCGAAGTTGTCAAGATCGAATCGATCGCCGGCGATTACATGCGTAATACTTCGCCGGTTCGCGACGGGCGAAGCGCCTATTTCGCCCATCTCAATACTGGCAAGCAGAGTGTCGCGGTCGATCTGAAGAAAGAGGCCGGAGTTCGCATCGTCCGTGAGCTTGCCACGACATCGGACATCGTTCTGGAGAATTTTCGTCCAGGCGTCATGGCTCGACTGGGTGTGGGATACGAAACATTGCGGCAACTCAACCCGAGGCTGGTGTACTGCGCGATCTCCGGTTACGGGCAGGACGGGCCCGGGTCGGCGAGGCCGGCTTACGCCGCGATGGTCCATGCCTCCAGCGGCTTTGATCTGGCAACAATGGATGCCCAGGGAGATGCAGTCCGACCGCAGACATGCGGCGTGCAGATTGCCGACGTGCTGGCTGCCGTTTTCGCCTGCACGGCAATTCAGACAGCCTTGCTGCATCGCAATCGAACCGGCGTCGGACAATGCATCGATCTATCGCTGTTCGATGGGATGCTTAACTTGCTCCCCGCACAGTTCCAGCAAACGCAATTTCCCGGCGCCGAGCAAAAACGGCCCTTTTACCCACCGCTGCCCGCACGAGACGGGTTCGTGACCATCATGCCGCTGACGCAGCAAAATTTCTCGTCGATGTGCAATGCCATGGGGCATGCGGAATGGGTAACAGATGAGCGGTTCAGCACGCCTGGCATGCGCTTCCGAAACTGGCGGCCCTTGATTGAGGAAATGTCATTCTGGACGTCAAAGCGCAGCGCCGGTGAATGCGAAGATATTTTGGTGCGCGGCGGTGTGCCCGTGGCGCGTTACCGCACCCTGGCCGAGGCCATCGTCGACCCTCAGACGGCGCATCGGAAGGTCGTGCATGAAACTTCCGACGGTTCGGGCATGCTGGGCGTGATCGGGCTGCCGTTTCGTTTGTCGGGCTGCGAGACCTCTCCGGGGAAGCACGTCCCTGACCTCGGTGAACATACCGCCCAGGTCCTCCGTGAGCGTCTTGGATATCGCGATGCGGAGATCGCATCGCTCCTAACCCTGAATGTCATCGCTTGCGCGGCATCAGCTGATGTTACGTCACCTTGAGTGGCGACGGTTAAGTCACTAGTACAGGAGAGATACCTTCAATGGACTTCAATCTGCCAGCGGAAGCGGAAGAGTTGCGACGATCGGCGCGTGCCGTCGTCGACACCTTGTTGAAGCATGAGCCCGAATTCCACGCGACAAATCGCGTGCCGGATATCGTGGACGAGACGCTCTGTCGGCTGGGGTATTACGGCCTCGCGATCCCTGAGGAATACGGCGGGTTGGACTGCGACCTTCTGACTTCCGCTGCCATTCAACTCGAATTGGCGCGCATGCCACCGCAGTTTTGGCCGCTGATCCGCTCGGCGGTAGGGCCGACGCCCCATGCCATCATTCGCCACGGAACCAAGGCGCAGAAAAATGAGTGGCTGCCGCAAATTGCGACCGGCGCGAAGCGCGTCTGCTTTGCGCTCACCGAGCCCGGTGGCGGTTCTGACGTCGTCGCCATGAAAACGACGGCCGTCCGAAAAGGGGACCGCTACATACTTAATGGCACCAAGACCTTCATCTCGAACGCCAACAAGGCGGACGTCATCGCGGTGTTCGCCTATACGGATCGGAGCAAGGGACGCGATGGCATATCGGCATTGCTGGTTACGCCCGGAACAAAAGGCTTTCACATCAGCAAGCCCATGAAGACGATGGGCTGGATGGTCGATGGTCTGTTCGAATTGTCGTTTCAGGACTGCGAAGTTCCGGTCGAGAACCTCCTGGGAGAAGAAGGCAAAGGATTTTACTACGCGCTTGAAGGCTTGAGTGAGGCGCGCCTCAACGTGGGCTGCCAGGCGATCGGGGGCGGCGACATCGCCTATGAGGCAACGCTGAACTACGCAAAGGAGCGCAAGACGTTCGGAGCGTCCTTGGCCAGCCATCAGGCCGTACAGCACATGCTCGCAGATATGATGATCGACCAGCACGCCGCACGACAAGTCCTGTTCGAGGCGTTCTGGCGCGCCGAGCGCGGTGAGGACGTTCGGTTGAAATCTGCCATTGTCAAAGTCTTCTGCACGGAAGCCGCTAACCGGACGGCCGATCGCGCGCTGCAAATACATGGGGGAGCCGGTTACATCAGCGGCATGATTGTTGAACGGGTCTATCGTGATCTGCGGGTGCTGCGCATCTATGAGGGCGCCTCCGAAATCCAGCGCAACATGATAGCGAAGCAACTGCTCAGATAATCGACGCCGTCGAAAAAAATAATGAGGAAACGTCCAATGTCTCTTGGTTCGGGCTTGTTGAAGGCTGTCTTGTCGATAGCGATACTCATGAGCGGCGGCGGGATCGCTCATGCCCAGGATTATCCTTCTCGCATCATCACGCTGGTCGTTCCCTATCCGCCGGGCGGCCCGACGGACACCATCGCCCGCTTGCTGGCCGAGAGGGCGGGCAGGGAACTGAAACAGAAGATCATTGTCGAGAACAAGCCGGGCGCTGGCGGCAACATTGGCACCAATTCTGTCGCGCGTAGCGCGCCCGATGGATACACGCTCTGTTTGAGCACCAATGGTCCGCTCGCCGGAAATCTGAGCTTGGTCGCGAACATGCCATACGATCCGCTAAAGGACCTCGCTCCCGTTACGCTGGTCACACAGGTTCCTTCCGTATTAGCGGTCAACCCGTCCGTGAATGCCCTCGATGTGCCCCAACTTGTCGACCTGCTGAAGTCGCATCCGTCGCAGTACAATTTCGCTTCCGCGGGTCTGGGAACGAGCTCGCATTTTGCAGGAGAGCTCTTCAAGAGTACCGCGATGGTTCAAATGGTGCATATCCCGTTCAACGGTGATGGACCATCGCTCCAGGCTGTAGTGGCGGGCCATGTGCAGATTTTCTTCGGCAGCGTGGCTACTGCGCTTCCGAATATCGAGGCGGGAAAGCTGCGCGTACTGGCGGTGACGTCGGCCGCGCGTGTGCCGGTATTACCGAACGTGCCAACGCTCTCCGAAGCCGGCCTGACGGGATTTGATCTGGGTGGTTGGTATGCCATCGTCGCCCCGGCTGGCGTCAATCCAGCCGTGATCGAGAAGCTGAACAAGGCCTTCGTCGTGGCGGTGCACGACACCGAAGTGAGTGACCGGATCAAGTTGATGGGAGGAATTCCTGTGGCCGGCCCGCCCGGAGAAGTCACGGATCTGATTCATCGAGATATTGCCCGGTGGGCCAACATTGCGCGAGGTGCCGGCATCAAGCGAGAATGACGCGACCGGTATACCTCGTTGGCGGAGTGGACGGTGTGGTTCAACCGCCGAGCATGGTCCAGTTCTCGGTCTCGTCCGCCCTTGTGAAGGTTTTCGGGATGGAGGTTGCGAGGCGAGAGGTCGGATCACGCCGCTGTCAATGGCCTTTGCCGGCGTAAAGCTGATAGAGCGTGATGACGACTTCGAACGCGATCAGGGCGACGATGATGAGCTCGAGGCGCAAGGTCCGGCGTGTGTCGATGATGTCGGCGAGCGTATCGGCGGTTTCCGCGACCACGGCGAGCTTCCGGTTGAGCGCGTCGAGGCGCTCCTTGAGTTCGTATTCGTCTTCGAGCCGGGCGTAGAGCCGCTCGAGGTCGGGACGTTCCCACAATGCATCGGGTTTTTCGCCGATCGCCACGCGTCCGGATACCCGGTGCTGGACCAACAGCGCATTGCCGATCAGTTGCATCAGCCCTTTCCGGTCCCGCCGGGTTCGTCCGTGATCGGCGAGCTCTTTCGCAAAGGGTTCGATGATCTCGAATACCTTGGCCACCTCGCGTTCGTCGTGGGCCAGCACGACGCTCTTGGCCAGCACGTCGGCGATCACGAGCAGCCGTTCCGCCGACATGTCCCGCAACTGAACCGGGCCGCCCGAGGATACCTGATCCTCGGTCTCGCCGGCGCAGGCGAGAGTAACGGCTTCTTCCTCGCGGCGCGCCAGTTTGCCGTCGATGCGGGGCTTCAGCGCTTCCAGGAAAGCGGTTTCTTCCTCTGCTGTCAGGCCGATCAGGACCGCGACCCCGTAGCGAAACAGGACGGCGACGCCGGCCTTGCCGGCCCGAATCGCGACCGGCATCGCCGAGAGCGCTTCGGCTTCGAAGCCGACCGTGTTGATCCGGTCGCCGACATGCAGCGCATGTGCTGTTACCCGAGTTCCGATTTCAGCGGCAATGAACTCGGGTTTTGTCATCGTGCAGCTCCTCGGAAGCATATTCGCCGGGACTGAAGACTGTGCGCATTTGATGACAGGCGTGCTGTGGGTTTCTACGGCGATTTGCTCGCGGTCAATATAGCATCAGTTGGGCCCTGATGCCTTTACCAGAGGCTGCGCGCTAATGTGCCGGGTCTCGCTCGCCGGGCGCGAGTTCAGGATCGTGCTGGATCGAACCGGCCTCGACATATCGCAGCTCCAGCGACGAATAGGCGATGCTGCGGTTGCGGCCGAGGCGCTTGGCTTCGTAGAGCCCGATGTCGGCCTCGCCGACCAGGGCTGTTTCTCCAAGCGTCGCGCGCGTCCGGGTCGCAATGCCGACGCTGATGGTGAGGTAGCCGCGGGTGGCGGCGCTGTTGGGCAGGCCGAGCGCGCGCACGGTCAGCCTGATCTTTTCGGCGACTTTCAGCGCCTCGTCTTCGGACATGTTCGGCAGGACGACGGCGAATTCCTCGCCGCCATAGCGCGCGGACAGCCCTGACGTGTTCGATGTCGCATCGCCGATGACCCTGGCGACGGCCTGCAGACAGCGGTCGCCGGCCTGGTGTCCGTAGGTGTCGTTGTAGCCCTTGAAGTTGTCGATATCGCACAGCAGCACCGAAATCTCTTCGCAGGCCGCGTATTCCCGCGACAGAAAGCCGTCGAAGGTGCGGCGGTTGGTCAATCCCGTCAAACCATCGGTGGCGGCAAGCTGGGCGAGGCGGCGGTTGAGCAGGGTCAGCTCCTCTTCCATCCGCCGGCGCTCCGTGACGTCGCGCAGCACGCCGACGAATTCGGCCTCGGCGGGATCGTCGCGGCGCGAGGCCTGCTTGAAATGACTCTCGACCCAAACGATGGATCCATCGGCACAAAACGTCCGGAACTCGGCGGTGCTGACGGTGCCCGATCCGTTGAGGCGGGCGCTGGCGGCCATCACGCGTTCCTTGTCCTCGGCGTGAACCAGGTCGAAGCAGGATTTGCCCACAAGGTCGTGGGCACGAACGCCCAGCATCTGCTCGACCGAATGGGACACATAGCGAAGCGTGCCGCGGCCATCGAGCAGGATCACGACGTCGGCGATATTGTCGGCCAGCAGGCGATAATGCGATTCGCTCCGTCGAAGCGCGCGCTCTGTCCTGATGCGAAAATTGAACTGCGACGAGAGCAGGGCCGCGAGCAGGATGATCATGCACAACAGCACTCCGGCCACGAGCGCATCGGTGCGCAGTGCTTGCGACCAGGCTGCCAGCAGCCAGTCCTCGGACATCGCCACCGTGACGATCAGCGGATATTGCGGCGTTTGCTCGTAGCCGAAATATTTTACGACGCCGTCGAACGGCGAGGTGATCTTGTAGTATCCGACCGAGCTCAGCTTGAGCTGGGTCGTAAACAGGTCGGATTTGGAGAGATCGGTGCTCCGGTTTGTGAACGGCCAGCGCATGAGGACGGCGCCGTCATCGCGCAACAGGCTGATGCCGCCGTCGGGGCCGAGCTGGAACGTGCGGTAGAAGCCGCTGAAATAATCGCTGTCGATCGCCGCCGTCAGCACGCCGCCGAAACTGCCGTCCGGTTTGCTGATGCGCTTCGAAAGCAGGATCGTCGGCCGCCCGGTGAGGCGTGATTGAAATGACTCGCTGATGCGAAGCGCCTTGTCGGGGTTGTCGCGATGGAACGCAAAATAGGGCCGGTCGCCATTATTGTAGCCTGGTGTTTCGGGCAGCGACGAGTAGCGCCATTTTCCGCTGGTATCGAGGGCGCCAATTTCGCGTATCTGGGGCAGCGCGGCCACCGTCTCGGCCATGTATTTGTTAAAGCGCTCCGGCAACGGATCCTGGTACCTCAAAAGGTCGACCATGCCCGTCATCGCGATGTCGGCGGCCTGAATGCTGTGTGCGGCGTGCTCGCTCAGCGAATGGGCGAGATTTTGGATGTCGGCCGCGCCGCGCGCCAGCGCCGCGGACTTGGCCTCCAGCGCCTTCCAGATGACGACGCCCAGGATGCAGGCGGTCATGATCAGCGCAAAGAAGATCACCACCATCCCGGGGGTGATCCGCCGGAGCCAGCCGCTTTGGTTCGGGATGGATTGATAGGGCATTTCCCGCCTTGATGGTGGAGTGCCAAATCGTTCTGACCGGCAAGGGGAACCGCGTGGGGCTTGAAGTTACTGCCCAATAGGTGGTGATGCGGTTAATAAACGCCTCAGGAAAACAACGGAGAAACCGGGATTTCGGTCGCGATACCCGAGGGAACCGGGGGCGAAACCCCTGTTGCGGAACGGTTCGTGGTCACCGCGGCAATTTGGCGATCGCCTGGCTCAACTGGTGGATTTCGTAGGGCTTGCGCAGGATGGGGAAATCGTCGCGAACGTTCACCGCGGCGTCGCTGTAGCCGGTCGCCAGCAGGATAGGCAACCGGGGCCGTATCGCCTTGAGGTGACGTGCCAAAGCGAGGCCGTCCATCTTGCCGGGCATCACGATATCGGAGAACACAAAATCGATTCCGTCGCGCTCGACTTCGCGCAACGCCGCTTCGGCGTTGTCGACCCTGCGGACGGTGTAGCCGAGCTGCTCCAGCAGGCTGCTGCTGACCGCGGCGACTTCCGGATTGTCGTCGACCAGCAGCACGGTGCCGCTGCCGCCGGACGCGGTGGCGCTGATCTCATCGACCGGCACATCGATATCCTTCCGCGGCAGCAGGATCGCAATCTTCGTGCCCTTGCCGAGCTCGCTTGTCACCTTGACCGTGCCGCCGGCCTGATGCGCAAATCCGTGGACCTGCGAGAGGCCCAATCCCGTGCCCTTGCCGACCGGCTTGGTGGTGAAGAACGGGTCGAAGATCTTGCTGAGGACGTCGGGTGCGATGCCGGTGCCGCTATCCTCGACGGAAATCGCGACGTAGTCGCCGGAATGGGCCTCCTCGCGGAGTGTTGTGTTGTTGGCAGCGATCCTGATGTTTCCACCGTCCGGCATCGCATCCCGCGCGTTGATCACGAGATTGACCAGCGCCGTCTCGAGTTCGGTGACGTCGACCATGACCGGCCAGACGCTTCGACCGACGTCGAACTGCAGCGCTACTGTGCTGCCGACGCCGGTGCGCAGAACATCCCGTATCGCATCGATACGTTCGACGACATTGACCGCCTGAGGATTGACGCTCTGCCGCCGCGCGAACGTCAACAACTGGCCAGTCAGCGCGGCACCGCGCCGGGATGCAGCCTCGATCGCCGATAGCGCACGTTGCAGCCGGGGTTCGTCGGGCACGCCCTTCCTGAGCGTATGAAGGCTTCCGCTGATGATCATCAGCAGATTGTTGAAATCGTGTGCGACGCCGCCGGTGAGCTGGCCGAGGGCGTCGAGCTTCTGCGATTCCGCAAGTTTGGCCTGCATCTGCTCAACCTTGAGCTGGGCCTCGCGGCGTTCGGTGATGTCGCGGGTGATCTTGGCGAAACCGACCAGCCTGCCATCCTCGCGGATCGGGTCGATCATGACACTGGCCCAGAAGAAGGTGCCGTCCTTGCGAACGCGCCAGCCTTCTTCCTCGTAACGGCCTTGCTCCTCGGCGATTTTCAGCGCGCGCTGCGGCTTGCCGTTGGCACGATCGGTTTCGGTGTAGAAGGCGGAAAAGTGCCGCCCCAGGATTTCCGAGGGGGTATAACCCTTGATGCGCTCGCCGCCGATATTCCAGCTGGTGACGATGCCGTTGGGGTCGAGCATGTAAAGCGCGTAGTCGGCGACACCCTCGACCAGAAGCCGGAAACTGCGCTCGCTTTCGAACAGATCCCTCTGGTTCTGCTTGGCTTTTCCGAACATCTAGACCCCCACGCAATGAGCCAGAACGCGTGGCAGACCGATTGGTTCCAGTTGCCGGGCAAGTTTTAGGCACATTTGAGCGGAAGGCGCGGCGTGCGGATCGGCCTCGGCGGGCCGCTGCGGCCGGGAAAGCCGTGGGTGTCGTGGATCGAGCGCGACGACCTCGTGCGCCCCAGCCGGACACGCGCGCTGCCAATCAGTGAGCGGTTGCGACCACACTGCGAAACGTCGCAGCCAGCGTTCGCAGCGCAGCGAGTTTGGCGGGGTTGCTGACCTTCGAGTGTAACATCACCTTCGACGTGCCAAGTGCCGGCAGCCTCTCGGCAATCCCGATATCGATAAGCCCCGCCGGCGCGATCCGGCGGGCGAGGGGGGCAACCGCCAGGCCGGCCAGCGCGGCGGCGACCACGGCGGTGAGGCCGCCTCCGACAAAGGCCTCGCTCCAGGCAATCCCGGCCTTGTCGAGGGCGCGGACGGCGATGGCGCGGACGCCGCAGGGTGGCGCCAGTGTCGCCAGTTGCAAGGCGTCGCCGCGGGGCCGGACGAAGCGGGGCGAGGCGAACCAGCCGAACGCGTCCTCGGTCAGTTTCTCGCCGCCGCGCCGGCTGCCCTCCTGCCGCACCACCACGGCGTCGAGTTCGCCGGCGTCGTAGGCGTCCAGCATCGCCCGCGAAAAGCCGATCGTGACCGAAAGCGTCAGCTGCGACGACATCGCATGCAGCCGTTCCAGCAGTGGCACCAGTTCCGGGCCCGCGGCGTGATCGCTGATCCCGAGCGACAATCGCTGCCGCGCCGGCTTTTCGCCGGAAAGTGCCCGATCGTGCGCCTCCATCAGGACGCGGGCATGGTGCAGGAACGCCGCGCCGTCGGCGGTGAGCGTCACCGCACGCGGCGAGCGCTCGACCAGCCGCTTGCCGAGAACGCCTTCCAGCCGCTGCAGCTTCAGGCTGACCGCGGCCTGCGTCGTGCCGAGCGCCTCGGCGGCACGCGTAAAACTATGCAGTTCGGCGACCAGCAGGAACGCCTGCACGGTATCGATATCCAGCGTGCTCATGGCATCATTACTAACTATTATCACTGTTATGAATAGAGATAAGATACCAAAATGATGGTGACCCGTCTAGGTATGGGGCACGCAAACGACACCCAAGGAGAGCCATCATGCCCCTGATCACCGTCACCTATTCGAGCTTCCGCAAGGCCCCGTCGCTGAAGGCCGAAATCGCCTCCGCCGTCAGCGATCTCACCGCACGGATCCTGCGCAAGGATCCGAGGGTTACCGCGATCATCGTCAAATCGGTCGACGCCGCCGACTGGTTCGCGGGTGGCAGGTCACTCGCCGAACAGAGCCTCGCCAGCTTCTGGCTCGACGTCCATGTCAGCGAGGGCACCAATACCAAGGATGAGAAGGCCGCTTACCTTGCCGCCGTCTTCCAGCGGATGGGCGAGTTGCTCGGGCCGCTGCACGAGGAGAGCTACGCCCATGTCGACGAGGTCAAGGGCGATGCCTATGGCTTTGGCGGCCTGACGCAGGAACGCCGCTATATCGCCGGCCAGCTCGAGGTGCCGCCGCAGCGGCAAGCGGCGTGAAGCCTCTTAGATCGTCGTTTCCGGCAGGCGGGCCATCGTTGCGCCGAACACGTCCTCGAAAGCCTGCCGGAGCGCGACGTCGACGTCTGCCGTAGTCACGGGAAGGCCGAGGTCGACCAGCGAGGTGACGCCGTATCTGGGATCGACGACGCCGCAGGGGATGATCGCGGAAAAATGCGACAGCTCCGGCTCGACATTGATGGCGATGCCGTGGAATGACACCCAGCGGCGCAGCCGCACGCCGATCGCCGCGATCTTGTCTTCGTATCCGGCGCCCTTGTCGGGCCGTGCGACCCAGACCCCGACGCGGTCCTCGCGGCGCTCGCCGCGCACATTGAAGGCGGCCAGCGTGCGGATGATCCACTCTTCGAGTGCCGCGACGTAAGCCCGCACGTCGGGCCGCCGCCGTTTGAGGTCGAGCATCACATAGGCCACCCGCTGGCCGGGGCCGTGATAGGTGAGCTGGCCGCCGCGTCCGGTCTCGAACATCGGAAAGCGGGGGTCGAGCAGATCGCCGGGCTTGCCGCTGGTGCCTGACGTGTAGAGCGGGGGGTGCTCCAGCAGCCATACCAGTTCGGAGGCCTGTCCGGCGGCAATGGCGGCGGCCCGGGCTTCCATGTCGGCGACGGATTCGGGGTAGGGCACCTGTCGGTCGGAAATCCGCCATTCGACCTCGCCGCCGCCGGAGACCCGCGCGAACGTCGTCAAATCAAGGCTTTGGCGGTCATTAACCATTGGCTAACCATAATCTGGTCAGGTGGAACCACACCCATTCAGTCCAAGATCTAGTCCAAGTTTGGCGGTTTCGAAGTGGCCACCCTCGATAAAGTCAGCGTCGATCTCATGGTGGTGCTCGGCACCACCACCATGCCCATCCACCAGGTCATGCGGCTGTCGCGCGGCGCCATCATCGAACTGGACGCCACCGAGGCGGACGAGGTCAAGATCCTCGCCAACAACCTTCCGGTGGCTTCCGGCGTCGTGCTGGTGGATCGCAACCGGATTGCGGTCGAAGTCAAGCAAATGCTGCCGAAATCGCCGGGTGTTAGGTAGTTAATTCGATCGCAAAACCGCCTTGTCCCTCCATCTTTGATTTGTTACATCGGCGCCGTTGATCCGGCAGGCCGACATCCTTCCAGCCGGTATCCCAAGCGCTCGTGGCGGAATTGGTAGACGCGCTGCCTTGAGGTGGCAGTGAGTAAAATCGTGGGGGTTCGAGTCCCTCCGAGCGCACCAAGCCCACTTTATGCACTGATTTATCAGTCGTTTTGTGTTTTTCACTCAGGAACGTTACGCGTTCGTACAGGGCGGGGCGGATGCCCTTGTTCATGGTGCGGTCGCGTTCGAACATCTTTGCTATCCCGCTCTGGCCGAATAAGGCGCGGTTGGCTTGCACGATGTGATGGGCGGCCATTTTCGGGTCGGTCCAGCCAACGCACGCCATCATCTGGCTATCCGTCATACCGCGCATTGCGGCGTCTTCGCGCGTGCCTTGCGAACGCCGTGGCAGTCCCCACGCGTCCTTGCTCATCAACACAATCATGTGCCGATACGCTTGCCGGCGAACACGTCGCTACCGATGTCGGAGGCGTCGATGGCGTCGATCAGATCGCGGTGGGCGGGCACTTCGACCAGCTTCTCCTCGCCGCCCTTTTCGGTCGCAATGCGCAGCATGCCCTTGCGGATGTTGCGATTGGATAAAATTTCGGCAAAGGGAGCCCCTGCGCCAGATTGACGCAGATTAAAATTCCGTTAATATGCCGGGGTTGAAATTCATATTTCGTGTGCCCGTTACATTAAACATTTCCCGCGGGATCGAAACCCTAGATTCCGTTGGAATTTCAGTGGGGTTGGCAAATGAATTTACGTCTCAAACAAAGCTTGATGGGCGCGGCCGTGGCTTCGATGGCATTGGTCGCCGTTTCATCTGCAAATGCGGACACCCTCGTTTATAATCTGAGTGGAAATGGAAACGAGGCAAGCGGCGGTCCCTCCCTGACGGGAAATGGCGGCAGCTTTACTGCCGGCGGATACGTATTCGGAGCCAATAACGGTCTCAGCCTCCCAAACGTTATTGGAGCCGGTAACAGTTACACAATCGAATTACAGTTCACGTTCGACAGCACTTCAGGTTATCGACGGATCGCTGATTTTAAGGATCGGTCATCGGACACTGGGCTGTACAACCTCAGTACCGCTATAAATTTTTATAATATCACGACTGGCTCCCTCGGAGCTTTGACCGCGGGGACGCCGGTTGATCTGGTCTTCAGCCGGGATAGCAGCACCAACGTCTTTACGGCCTACACGAAGGTCGGAAACGTCCTCACCCAGCAGATTTCCTTTGTCGACAGTGGCGGTCTCGCTTCATTTACGGGATCGAATATCTGGTTCTTTCAGGACGATTTGGCGGTACCGGGCGAAGCCTCCTCTGGAACCGTGACGCATATTTCAATTTCGTCGGATGCTATCACGGTCTCACCCGCTGTCCCCGAACCCTCCACTTGGGCGATGATGATCCTGGGCTTCGCGGGCATTGGCTTCATGGCGTATCGCCGAAAGTCGAAGCAGGCATTGATGGCCGCTTGATCCACAACTATCAGGATTGAATTGAAAGCCGCCTGCGGGCGGCTTTTGCTTTGAGCAAACCCATGTGGCGCGGGGGTCCAGGGCCCTCCCGCCAATTCGTGGTCGCCCTGCGCGGGGGCCGTATTTGGAGTTAGTATTTTTGAATGGAATTGATACCCGGACGCGGACTCGTGAAGGCGCAGCCATAGACTGATTGACGCGAGTTGAACGAAGGCAAGATCGTTTGCGGCCAGCTTGTCGTAGCGCGTCACCCCCCGACGGCATTGTTTGATCCTGTTGAAGAACCGCTCGACCCGGTTGCGGCGCTTTGCGCGAGCTATGAGCTTGATATGGACCTGAGCACCGTTCCCAGCCTCATCCAGCGATTTGGGATTCGCTTTCCGGGCGGACCGCCCCAGCAGGCGCGCTGAAGTGTGCTTCTTGGCCGACATGTTGCGCCGCGCACGCATTGCCTCGCTATGGGAGCAAGGCTGACGTAGCCCTCGTCGCATCTGCGTTTTGCGTGCTTCATTCGATCAATTTCAGAACAACGTGTCCTCCGAGCGCGGCCACGGTCCCGGATAGAACGAAAGCGAACCAAAACAATACCGAGCGCGGCACGCGCGTGCATGAATGGACCCCGAGGGTCGCTGCGATGCCAAGCGCGATCACGCCAATCGCCAGGCGCTCCGACGGACCGCCAGGGCCGATGATCCAGTCCGCGCATGCGCTGGCGACGGTTTGGCCCAGCATTGCCGTGGCCCAGAAGAAGCCGCCGACATGGGGGCTGTCCGTCGGACCCGGCAGGTTTCCCGTAAGGCGATAGCAGATCACGAACGAGAAGATCAGCAGGATGGCGATGAGCAGAATCGCGCCGCTGTCGCCGACGCCCATCGAGATGTCGGTTGCCTCCGCCAGCACCGCACCCAATAGACTCAGCAGGAATGCGGCGGACCAGAACATCATGCGCGGAAACCGCCGGGTCGTTCGCTGCAATATCGACATCGCAACGAAGCACAGCATGAGCGCGACGATCACTCTTCCCAGGCGGTGAACGTAGATATGATTGAGTGCATGGCCGGCGACCTCGCCAGCCATGGCCGCGAGGAGCCAGTTGACCCAAAACGTGGCCGAGACCTGCGGAACGATGCGCATGCGGACGGACGGCGTGCCGTTCCGAGCGCTCGTGCCACCCTTTGTCGTGGTGTTCATGCTGCATGCTCCGGTTTGATGGCGGGAAGGGGAGAGCGCTGCATCTTGCGCTGACGTGCGAACCAGTCGCTGATGTTCTGGAGGTAGATGTAGACCACGGGCGTCGTGAACAGCGTCAATAGCTGCGAAACGATCAGGCCTCCGACGATTGCGAAGCCGAGCGGCTGCCTCAATTCCGATCCGGTCCCCGTGCCGATCATCAGCGGAATGCCTCCGAGCATCGCGCACATGGTCGTCATCAGGATCGGGCGGAATCGGACCTTGCAGGCCTCCAATGCGGACTGTTCGGCCGAAAGTCCCCTATGGCGCTCGGCCTCCAGCGCGAAATCGACCAGCATGATGCCGTTCTTTTGCACGAGGCCGATCAGGAGAATGATCCCGATCAGCCCGATGACGTCGAGCCCGAAGCCGAACGTCCAGAGCGCCATCAGCGCACCGAGCCCGGCGGACGGCAACGTGGACAGGATCGTGACCGGATGAATCGTGCTTTCGTAGAGCATGCCGAGGATCAGATAGACCGCGACGATCGCAGCCAGGATCAGGACCGGCGTGGAGGCGAGCGCAGACTGGAAAGCCTGGGCGTTGCCCTGGAAACTCGTCGCAATGGTGGAAGGCATATGCAGCGCGGCTGTCTCCTGCTGCACGGCGGCGACCGCCGTTCCGACGGCCGTGCCGGGCGCCAGATTGAAGCTCAGCGTGACCGACGGAAACTGGTTCTGATGGTTCACCGCCAGAGCCGCCGAGCCATATTCGATGGTCGTGAACTGACCGAGCGGCACCACCGATCCGTTCGACGAGCGGACATAGATGCGGTTCAGCGCATAGGGGCCGGACTGGAACGACGGATCGACCTCGAGGATCACGTAGTAGGTATTCAAGGTGGTGAAGAGCTGGGCGACGTGACGCTGGCCGAACGCATCGTACAGCGTATTGTCCACCGCCGCCGGATCGATGCCGAGGCGGGAGGCGGCATCGCGGTCGATCTTCAGCTTGAGCTGCCGCGCGGCATTGGCCTGGTCGCTGGCGACGTCGGCGAGCTCCGGCCGTTTTTTTAGCTTCTCGAACAGCTTGCCGGCCCAGCCATTGAGCTCGTCCTGGTTCACATCCGTGAGCGTGAACTGGTACTGGGTCTTGGACAGGCGGCTGGCAAGATTGATATCCTGCGTCGCCTGCATGAACACGGCGATCCCCTGGAGCTTGGAGAGTTTGGTGTCGAGCTGCCGGATCACCTCGTCGGCGCTGAACTGGCGCTCGTTCCGCGGTTTCAACAGCACGAACAGGCGGCCGTTATTCTCGGACACGGTGGGTCCGCCCGGGCCGATATAGCCCGTGGCGTTGGCGACCGAGGGGTCCTTGGCAATCACGTCGATCACGCCCCGTTGCAGCTCCGCCATCTGCGCCGGTGAGACGTCGGCCGAGGCTTCCGTGATGCCGGTGATCATGCCGGTGTCCTGCTGGGGAAAGAACCCTTTCGGAATGCCTGCGAACAGCACGCCCGTTGCCACAACGCTGGCAAGCATGACCGCCAGCGTCGCGAGTTTGAAGCGCAACGCAACGGACAGAACGCCTTCATAGCCGCGCTGGATCGCCACGAATCCGCGCTCGAGCGTCCGCGATATCACGCCCGCGCCCGCGCCGTGGTTGGAAAGCAGGTAAGCGCACATCATCGGTGTCAACGTCACCGACACGATGACGGAGACGGCGATCGCAACGCACACGGTGACCGCGAACTCCTGAAACATGCGTCCGATCACACCGCCCATCAGGAGCAGGGGAATGAACACCGCAACCAGCGACACCGAAATCGATATGATGGTGAACGCGATCTCGCCGGCGCCCTTCAGCGCCGCCTGTAGCGGCGACAGTCCCTCCTCGATATGCCGCGAGATGTTCTCGATCATGACGATGGCATCGTCGACGACGAAGCCGACGGCGATCGAAAGGCCCATCAGCGACAGATTGTCGAGGCTGTAGCCGAGGAGATACATCACGCCGAACGTTCCGATCAGCGAGATCGGCACCGAAATCGCGGGAATGATGGTCGCCCAGAAATTGCGGAGGAACAGGAAGATGACGCCGACCACGAGCGCGATGGTCAGGAGCAGCGTGAATTGCACGTCGGCGACACTGGCGCGGATCGTCTGCGTACGGTCCGATGCGATCGTGACCTTGATATCCGAAGGCAGGCCGGCGATGAGCTGCGGCAGCAGTTTCTTGATGCCGTCCACCGTACTGATCACGTTGGCGCCCGGCTGGCGTTGGATGGCGAGAATCACCGACGGCTTGTCATTGTACCAGCCGCGCAGCGTCACGTCCTCCGCCGCGACTTCGGCATGGCCGATGTCACGCAGCCGCACCGGCGCGCCGTTCCGATAGGCGATGATCAGATCTTCATAGCCCTTGGCGGTCAGCACCTGGTCATTGGTCGCGAGCGTGTAGGCCTGTTGATCGCCGTAGAGTACGCCCTTGGGCTGGTTGACGGTGACGTTGCCGAGGGTCGAACGCAATTGCTCGAGATCGATGCCGGCCGCGGCAAGCTTTGCCGGATTGACCTGAACGCGGATGGAGGGTTTTTGCATGCCGCCGATCGTGACCAGTGACACGCCGGGCACTTGCGAAAGTTTTTGCGCCAGGATGCTGTCGGCATAGTCGTCGACCTTGGTGAGCGGTTCGGTGTCCGAGTTCAGTGCGATCAGGAGCACCGGCACGTCGGCCGGATTGACCTTCCGCAAGATCGGCGGCGACGGCATCGTTTTCGGCAATTGCCCGGACGCCGCGTTGATCGCAGCCTGCACGTCCTGCGCGGCCGCGTCGGTGCTGCGACCCAGGGCGAATTGCAGGGTGATTTCGCTGTTGCCGAAGCCGCTCGACGAGGTCATGGCGGTCAGGCCTGCGATTTGCCCGAACTGGCGCTCCAATGGCGTGGCGACCGACGAGCCCATGGTTTGCGGATCGGCGCCGGGCAGTTGCGCGGTGACCTGGATCGTCGGTGTGTCCACCGTCGGCAGGGCCGAAACGGGCAGCCGGAAGAAGGCGACGAGGCCGATCAGCGTGATGCCGATCGCGAGGAAAGCCGTGGCGACGGGTTTGCGAATGAAGCCTTGGGAGACGCTCATGGCAGCATGCCTGCGCTTGCGGTGGTGGCGTTCTGGACCATGTCCTTGCGATTGTCGGGCACGACCTCGACGGATATTCCTGGCTTGAGCCGGTACTGACCGGCGGTGACGACGGTTTCGTCTCCGGACAGGCCCTGGTCGATCAGCACCCTGTCTTCGCGCGACTGGCCGGCCTTGATGTCGCGCTCGCTCACCACGTGGTTCGCGTCGACGACATAGACGAAGCTGCCGCCTGGTCCCTGCTGAACCGCCGTCAGCGGCACGGTCACCGCGTCATGGCGGATCGCGATAGTGAGATGGATATTGACGAAAGATCCTGGCCAAAGGTTCTTCTTTTCATTCGGAAAGGACGCCTTCAGCCGCACCGTGCCGGTGGATGCGTCCACTTGATTGTCGATCAGCATCAGGCTGCCATGGTCGAGCTTGTGCGTGTTGGCCGCGTCATAGGCGTCGACTGACGCCTCGCCGGATGCGATCGCTTTCTGCACCTCGGGAATGTCGGTCGAGGGCAGAGTGAAGATGATCGAGATCGGCTTGAGTTGGGTGAGGATCACAAGCCCGGTCGCGTCGGTTGGATGCACGACATTGCCGGGATCGACGTGGCGGATGCCGGTGATCCCGTCGAAGGGCGCGGTGATCGTGGTGTAGCTCAACTGGGTTTGCGCAGCCTCCAGCGCCGCCTTGTCGAGCGCGACCGTGCCCTGGCCCTGCGCCACCTGGGAATCCTGGGTATCGAGCAATTGCTGGGTGGCAAATCCGCGCGCGGCAAGCGGCTGCGTCCGCGCGAGGTTGACTTGCGAGTTCTTCAGGCTCGCCTGATCACGGGCGAGGGCGGCCTTCGCCTGGTCGACCTGCGCCTCGAACACGCGCGGATCGATTTTCGCCAGCACATCGCCGCGTTTCACGTCCTGCCCCTCGACGAACTCGACGCTGTCGAGCGTGCCCTGGACCTGCGTGCGGATGGTCGCGGTGTTGATGGGGGTCACGGTGCCGAGCCCTTCGAGCACGATGGGCACGTCGCCCTTGTGCGCATGCGCAGCCGTCACCGGAACGGGCGGTGCGGCCTTGGGCTCGGCCGCATGGCTCGGCGCGGGAGGGTGCAGGAAATACGCGCCGGTCCCGGCTCCGATCAGGAGAACCGTGCCGACGAGGAGAAGAGTTTTTCTGGATAGCATCGCTTCACGCTCCATGATGACGGCTTTGGCGGCTGGCATTTGCGACCAGCTCCAGGACGAAGGTCTCGGCGGCGTTCCCCGCGGCGCGTGTGTCGTTCGTCCTGGCCGAATTGAACCCGATGATCCGCGCGTCGAGATCGGCAGCGCGCAGCGCGGTGATGAGATCGGCCGGCGTGTCCTCGCGATCCGCGCGCCGCACGACAAGCCGGATGGCAGCCGCGGTGGGAATGATGCGAAACGGCAGCGCCGCGCAGGGAACGGCAATCGCAAGGAGGCCGGCGCAGTCGATGTCTCCCCGCAGCACAAGTTCGAGCGCGGCGCGGGCCGCCTTACCCTCCGCAACCAGGATCAGCCGGTGCGCCGCTACGTCCTGCCGCGCCAGTTCGGCGGCAACGCCATGCAAGATCTCATCGGGCAGATTTTCATCCGCAGGGGCACCGCTGACGGAAACGACGGACCACAAG
Source organism: Hyphomicrobiales bacterium (assembly GCA_017305715.1). GTDB lineage: Bacteria > Pseudomonadota > Alphaproteobacteria > Rhizobiales > Xanthobacteraceae > Bradyrhizobium. The sequence continues at coordinate 74,058 of JAFKKG010000037.1, forward strand.
GCGAGCGGCGTCAAACGGCGCCAGCGGCGTAGCTCCTCCGGCGTCGCGACCAGCGAGGCGTCCGGCCCGGCAATGACGGCGACCGTGGCCCTTTCGGCGGTGCGCGCCGGCCGCGCGGCAGTCCTATGTGGCGAGTCCATCGACATGACTTGAAGTTGGACGCGGGGGGTCTATTATTCAAATGAATTGATATAATTTCCCAATTCACGGTGTGCATCGAGACCCATGAGACTTCGCAATCTCGATCTCAATCTGCTGCTGGTGTTCGACGCCGTGCTGCGCGAGCGCAGCGTGGTGCGCGCCGCGGACAGCCTCGCCATCAGCCAGCCGGCGGTCAGTCACGCGCTCAACCGGCTGCGCCATGCGTTGAAGGACAAGCTGTTCATCCGCACACCCGCGGGAATGAGCCCGACCCCCAGGGCCGAGCAGTTGGCGCTTCCCGTTCGCAAGGCGCTCAACGACCTGCAGCTCGCGGTCGAGGGGGACACCTTCGACCCTTCGACCGCGGATCGGCGCTTTACGATCGCGGTGAACAATTATGCGGCCGTGGTCGCGGTGGGGCCGATCTTGGCCGCGGTGCGCGCGCAAGCGCCGGCTGTGCGGCTGTCGCTCGTGCCCAGCGGGACCCTGAATCTCACGGACCGATTGGACCGCGGCGAACTCGATCTTGCGTTGTCGGGGCGGGCCATCGATGGAGAGCGCTTCGCCTCGCAACAGCTGATCGAGGATCGCTTCGTGGCCGTGCTCCGGAGCGGCCATCCGGCGCTGCGAAAGCGCTTGACGGCGGCGTCGCTTGCCGAACTGCGGCATCTGGGGATCAGCTCGAGCGGAGAGAATTTGGAGTTTGTGGATGCGTTCTTCAGGGCGCGGAAGGACGCCCGCTTTGTCGCCTCCGACGTACCCTATCTCTCTGCAGGGGCGGTTCTGGTGCAATCGAACCTGGTCGCCATCCTCGGACGCAAGCTGGCGATGGAGTTCCGCCGCGCCTATCCGATCGAGATCAGGGAACTGCCGTTCGAAGCTCCGGCTCTGCACAGTGTGATGAGCTGGCACCGGCGTTTTGATGATGTCCCGGCCCACCGTTGGTTGCGCAGTACAATTGTCGGAGCCGCCACCACCTTGTGAGCCGCGCAAGCAGGTGGCGGGAGGCTGGCCCGATCGGTGCCGGTTTGGGCCGTCCGGCTCGATAGGCACGCATGGTCTTGAAATGCGCTTGATCCTTTCGCCCATATCGGTAAGCTACTGAAATCGCAGCGGATGAGGCCGCGTTCCGGGCGCACCATCAATCAAGCAGTTTGGGCCTGACCCAACCGATTCGATGCGAAGCGCGTGTTTCTTCGCATTGCCGCGGCGGCAAACGCTGGGGATCGCCGGACACCGGCGCCGGAAGTTGCGTGGCTGTTACACCGTTCGCGTACATCATCAGCGCACCGCACCCGGTGCGATCACCGCAATCCGGCGCTTCCAGACCTACCCGAGGCACGTGAATGATCTTCCTGGGCTACGCTTATCGATTCGTCTCCAACTTCGTGTTCCTGGCGCTGGTCTATTTCAGCCTCAACTTCCTGGATAAATACCCGCAGCGCGTCATGGTCGCGGTGCTCGTGCTGGTCTACGCGGGCATGCACGCCGCCTCCGCGCTGCGCTCGTTCTACTTCTTCCAGCGCATCGAGCGGCTGGAAATCGAGGCGCGGCGCTTGGCGCAGGTCGCCGCCGAGGGGCCCAATGCCGCAGCCTCGCGCAAGCAGATCGTCGGCGAAGTCTCGGGGCTGCGCCACGCCGGCGAGATGAAGGCGTATATCGACTTGCTGTTCCTCGCCCTCGTCATCCTGCTCTGCGTCGCCAAGATCGTGACCAACTGAGGCGCGCTTGTCCGGGCCAGCCGCGGTTTTTTGTGCTCTACTCCGCCCGTCAACAAGAACCGGAGCACGATCCCAATGACGGGCATACCCAACTCGCTGGCCGCGCGCGACATCGCCTCCCTGATCCACCCCTATACGAATCTGGAGAAGCACAAGACCGACGGTCCCGTCATCATGGCCCGCGGCGAGGGGGTCTATGTCTATGACGAGGCCGGCAAGCGCTATCTCGAAGGCATGGCCGGGCTGTGGAGCACCTCGCTCGGTTTCAGCGAGAAGCGCCTGATCGAGGCCGCGCGCCGCCAGATGGAACAATTGCCGACCTACCACATGTTCAACAGCCGCTCGACCGAGCCCAGCATCGAGGCCGCCGAGGAACTGCTGAAGATCGTGCCGAAGGGCCTTGGCAAGGTGCTGTTCGCCAATTCCGGTTCGGAAGCCAACGACCAGGCCGCGAAGGTGGTCTGGTTCTACAACAACGCGCTCGGGCGGCCGCGCAAGAAGCGCATCATCGGCCGCGTGCGCGGCTATCACGGCATCACGGTGTTTTCCGGCAGCATGACCGGGCTTGCCGCCAACCATGTCGAATGGGATTTGCCGGTCGGGGGCGTGCTGCGCACCGACTGCCCGAGCCACTATCTGTATGGCCGGCCGGGCGAGAGCGAGGCGCAGTTCGTCGACCGTCTCGTCGCCAATCTCGAGGACATGATCATTCGCGAGGGGCCGGACACGATCGGCGCCTTCATCGCCGAGCCGGTCAACGGGGCGGGCGGCGTCATCGTGCCGCCAGCAGACTATTTCCCGCGCATCCAGCAGGTGCTGCGCAAGTACGACATCCTGATGATCGCCGACGAGGTGATCTGCGGTTTCGGGCGCACCGGGGAGATGTTCGGCTGCGACACGTTCGGCATCGAGCCCGACATCATGACCGTCGCCAAGGCGCTGTCGTCGGCCTACCTGCCGATCTCGGCTACGGTGATCAGCGAAACCATCGCCGAGGTCATCACCCGCCACGCCGGCAAGGTCGGCAATTTCGCCCATGGCTTTACCTATGCCGGTCACCCCGTCGCCGCCGCCGTCGCGCTCGAAACGCTGCGCATCTACAGGGAGCGCGACATCGTGGGCCAGGTGAAGGCGCTGGCGCCGCAACTGCAAGGCCGGCTCCGCGCGCTGGCGTCGCATCCGCTGGTCGGCGAGGCCCGCGGCGTCGGCCTGATCGGCGCGCTGCAACTGGTCGCCGACAAGGCGACGCGCCGGCCGCTGCCGCCGGCCGAGGGCATCGGCGCCTTGATCCAGCAGGGCGCGATGGCGCGCGGGGTCATCGTTCGCGCAAGTCCCGATGCCGTCTTCGTCTGTCCGCCGCTGATCATCACGCCGGTTCAGATCGACGAGATGATGGATGCCGTGGCGGCGGCGCTCGACGAAGCCTGTGCGGTGGCGCAGCAGCGCGGGCTGCTGGGCCGCGTGCAGTCGGCGGCGGGCTAACGCTTCTTCAGGTTGGCCTCGTGGACCTTCTTCCTGGGCGGCTTGGCTGGCTTGACCTGCGCATGTTTGGACGCGGCGTTGCCGCGATGCCGGGCGTGCGTGGTATCCTTGGGCCCGTGCGCGGCATGTTTGGCGGAAGGATGCCGGGCCGCGGCGTCGGTCTGGTGAGCGGACTTGCCGGCGCGTGCCATCGCCTCCCTGGGAGCGACCTCGTGCGCGGCCTGCGTGGGCGGCTCCGCCCGCCGTGCGGAGGGCGGCGAATACAGCAAGGTGACGCGGATCGATTCTGGAAGCTTGAAGACGCTCGATTCGGGCACCGGCAGCTTTGGCGGGTCGAGCACCAGCGTGACCTGCCGCGACCACAATGCATCGCGCAAGGCGCGCCGCGCGGCGCGATCGGTGGGCGCGGTATCTTGCCAGTCGATATTCGCCAGCGCGGGTGCGGGCAAGGTTGCGGTCGCCGCATACGCGAAATTCGAAATCTTCGGCCAGCGTGACGTCGCCACCTGTTCTGACGCCGGATGCAAATACCATTGCGCCGGATCGGTCGGCGTCGCCGGCTGGCCGGGCGTTGCCGGCACCACATGCACGATGCGGTAGCCGCGGGCCTTCAACGTCTCGAGAATCCGCGGCAGGGCCGCGACCGTGCGCGCCTGGATGTCGTGCAGCAGCAGGATGCCTTTGCCCTTGGCCTCGAGCCGCTGGATCGCGAGATCGTACACGCGCTGGGAGGAGACATGGCGCCAGTCGTCGGCCGGAAAATCCGCGCTCCAGACTTGCAGGCCGTTGGCTTCGGCATATTCCTCGATCACATCGGAACGGCCGAGGCCCGGGATGCGGAAGAATGGCGCAGGCCGGGTGCCGTCGCCGAGCGCCGCCGTCACCGACGCGATGCCGTCCTCGATCTCCTTCCGGGCGCGATCGATCGGCAGCCGGCTCATGTTGCCGGGATGATTCTGGGTATGGGTGGCGATGGTGTGGCCGGCATCGCGCATCTTGCGCACGCCTTCGGGGTTGGCGTTGGCCTGCCGGCCGACCACGAAGAAAGTCGCCTTGGCGCAATGGGCGGCGAGGATATCCAGGATCTGGTAGCTGTATTTCGGCAGCGGGCCGTCATCGAAGGTCAGCACCACCTCGTGATCCCTCAGCGGCAGCGTCTTGGCATATTGCATCGTGCCGATGATGGGATATTGGCGCGGATCGACCACCAGCGTGCGCGATGTGCCGAGCGCGTCGGGATGTCCGGGGCAATCGGCCGCAGCGGCGGCCTGCGCCGTGACGCAGCTCAGCGCTGCAAGGAAACACGCGGATGAAAAGGCAAATGATACCTGCTTACGCAGTCTCGTACGTGCGCGTGCGATCATCGAGTTCCGGCTTCATTCCCAGTCGTGGTTTGGTCCGCGCGAACCAGCCTTCGGTTCACTCGAAAACCCCATGTTTTCAATCATTACAGGCGGGGCCATGAATGCCGCCTTAACCGCCGGAATACCACCCTTATTTCGGGCCCTGGCTGGTTGCGGCCGATGTCGGCGCGGCGGCGGGAACCAGATGGACGACTCGGTAATGATTGTGGCGCAGATAGCGCAGGAAAGCCGGCAGCATGGCCGCGGTTTGCGCCTTGGGATCGTGCAGCAGGATGATCCCCTTGCGGGCGATCTGCAGCCGCTCGGTGAGCAACTTGAGCTGCTGAGCGGGTTTCATCGGTTCCCAGTCGCTGGCCCAGAGGTCGGCGCCGAACACGGCGATGCCGCGCTTTTGCAACAGGTCCAGCGTCGCCGGCGTCATCTCGAAATAGGGATAGCGAAAGAACGGCGTGGTCGGGGTCGACATTGCGATCCCCGGGGTCGCCGTCGCCGCGCCGTGAAGCGCCTTTTCGACCGCCGCAATGCCCCTGTCGATGTCGGCCGTGGCCGCCTCCGGCTTCATCTGTTTGATGTTGGGGTGCGACCAGGTGTGGTGGGCGACGGTGTGGCCGGCTGCGGCAATCCTTCGCACCAGTTCGGGCTGCGCGGCCGCCGATTTCCCGATCAGGAAGAACGTCGCGAGCACGCATTCGCGCCCGAGCGCGGCCAGCACTTTGGGCGTGGTGCCACGCCACGGCCCGTCGTCAAACGTCAGCACCACCTCGCGATCCGCCAAAGGGAGGGTTTGCGGAAAGCTCTTCAGGCCGACGCGCGGAAAGGTGGCGGCATCGACGCGCAGAACCCGTGAGGTACCGAGCGCGTCCTGGTACGGGCAGTCGGCGGCCTGTGCCGCGGTCCAGGCCATTGAGGTGAAGGCCAGCGCGGCGAGGGTGCCAAGCGCCTTGGTAAAACCGAATCCCGGACTCATTCGCGGTCGTTCATATTTGGCATTGCGCTCTGTGTTGCCGATTGGGTAATGCGTGCAGCGATAGCTCAAAACGAGTTCTCCAGTTCTGTCAAACCGGTGAGGCACGGCATGGCCGAGGATATCGACGTTGCCACCGCCGGCGCGCGACCTGCCGCTGGCTCCGCGCTCGACCAGATGCGGGATGAAGACGGACAAATCCGACACGAATTTGTCGAGGAGATCACGCGCGCCATCCAGGCCGCCGATGCGCCGCGGCTGCGCGAGGTCGTGGCCGAACTGCACGAGGCCGATCTCGGCGATTTGATCGGCGCGCTCGAACCCGACGACCGCGTCCAGCTGGTCGAGCTGACCGGCACCGATTTCGACTTCTCGGCGCTCAACGAGGTCGACGATACCGTCCGCGAGGAAATCCTCGAAGAGCTCGAACCGGAGACGGTCGCCGAAGGCGTCCGCGAACTGGAATCGGACGACGCCGTCGAGTTGCTCGAAGGCCTCGACGAGGAGGATCAGGAAGAGATCCTCGAAAAGCTGCCGCCGTCCGAGCGCGACGCGCTGGAGCGCAGCCTGCTGTATCCGGAAAACTCCGCCGGACGACGGATGCAGTCCGAATTCATCGCGGTGCCGCCGGACTGGACCGTCGGCCAGGCGATCGACTACATGCGCGACACGCCGGACCTGCCGGAGCGGTTTTATGAAATCTATGCGGTCGATGCCGACCAGCACTGGCAGGGCGCGGTGTCGCTCGACACGCTGCTGCGGGCCCGGCGGCCGGTGCCGCTCGCCGACCTGATCGAGGAAGACCGCCGCCGCGTTTCCGTGCTCGACGACCAGGAAGAGGTCGCGCGGATGTTCGGCAAATACAATCTGGTCGCGGCCCCCGTGGTCGACACCACCAACCGGCTGGTCGGCGTCATCACCATCGACGACGTCGTCGACGTCATCGAGGAAGAGGCCGACGAGGATCTGAAGGCACTGGGCGGCGTCACCAGCGACGAAGAATTGTCCGACACGGTCTGGACCATCGCGCGCGCCCGCTTCAACTGGCTCCTGGTCAATCTGGCGACCGCGTTTCTGGCATCTTCCGTGCTCGGCCTGTTCGAGGGCCAGCTCGAAAAGATGGTGGCGCTCGCGGTGCTGGCGCCGATCGTGGCGAGCCAGGGCGGCAATGCCGCGACCCAGACCATGACGGTGGCGGTGCGGGCGCTGGCGACCCGCGAACTCCATTCCAACAACGCGCTCCGCGTCGTCCTGCGCGAGGCGATGGTCGGCCTCGTCAACGGGCTCGCCTTTGCCGTGATCACCGGGGTCGCCGCGGTGGCCTGGTTCAAGATCCCCGGCCTCGGCATCGTGATCGGCCTTGCGATCGTCTGCAATTTGATCGCCGGTGCGCTCGGCGGCATCCTGATCCCGATGGCGCTGGAGCGGGTGCGCGCCGACCCCGCGGTGGCGTCCGGCACCTTCGTCACCACGATCACCGACGTGGTCGGCTTCTTCTCGTTCCTCGGTATCGCCACGCTGTGGTTCGGGCTGAAATGAGCAGGCGGCAGCCGTCCCGGTATCGTTAATCGGGCCTTAACGCGCTTGGCCGATGATTCCCGCATCGGGAATCGAACATGCGGCGCTTGCGGCTGAAGGCAGACGGACGGATCGTGGAGCTGCGGGACGGGCAGGAGTTTCCGCTCGCGCCCGTGGATGCCGTCCCGCCGATCTCCGGCCCGGCTCCGCTTCCGGCGGTGCGTGACCTGCGCCGCCGTTCACGGCTGACCCAGCTCGAATTCGCCGCACGGCTCGGCGTGCCTGTCGAGACCATCCGCAATTGGGAACAGGGCAAGCGGGCGCCGCGCGGACCGGCGCGGGCGCTGCTTGCCGTCATCGCCCATTCGCCGGAAACCGTTTTCGCGGCGCTGGCCACGGAATCGGCGCCTGTGTGAGTTGGCACCAAGCTGCCGGCGGCCCATAATGGGCACATGAATTTCATCGAAGCCAATGGCGCGAAAATTCCGGCGATCGGGCTCGGCACCTGGGAATTGCGCGGCAGGACCTGTGCGCGATTGGTCGAACAGGCGCTGCGGCTCGGCTACCGCCATATCGACACCGCGCAGGTCTACGAGAACGAGCGCGAAGTCGGCGAGGGGCTGCGCGGTTCCGGCGTCAGGCGCGACGAAATCTTCGTCACCACCAAAGTCTGGACCAGCCATTTCGCGCCCCACGATCTCGAGCGATCGGCCAAGGAAAGTCTTGTCAGGCTGCGCCTGGCCGAGGTCGATCTGCTGCTGCTGCACTGGCCCAATCCGCAGGTGCCGTTGTCGGAGACGCTGGGCGCGCTGGCGCGCGTCAGGCAGCTCGGGCTCGCCCGGCATATCGGTGTCTCCAATTTCACCGTGGCGCTGATCGAGGAGGCGGTCGCGGCGTGTCCGGAGCCGCTGGTCTGCGATCAGGTCGAGTACCACCCTTACCTGGACCAGACCAAGGTGAGGGAAGCCTGCGCGCGCCATGGCATGGCTGTCGTGGCCTACAGCCCAGTCGCCAAGGGCCGCATCAAGAGCGACCAGGCCTTGCTGCGGATCGGCGACCGCTACCGCAAGACCGCGGCGCAAATCTGCCTGCGCTGGCTGGTGCAGCAGAACGTGGCGGCGATCCCGCGCACCTCGAAGCTGGAGCGGTTGTCGGAGAATATCGAGATCTTCGATTTCGAACTCTCGGATGAAGACATGCGCGAGATTTCCGAGATGGGCAGCGCCAATCGCCGGCTCACCGATTTCGCCTTCGCGCCGAAATGGGATTGAGCAAGCGCCGCGCCGGGCGCTATGCTTGTCGGCAAGGGGCATCGATTGTATCGGTACGATGAACCTGCGGCGGATCATACCATCGGATATGACGGCATCGGCGGTCGCGCATTTGTCGCTGCTGGCGCTGTTGTTCCTGTTCTCCGATGTTCATCCGTTCGGCGCGGGCCCGGCCGAGTCGATCGCGGTCGAGATCGTCGCGCCGCAGGACGTTCCTGAGCAGCATGATGTTGCTGAAAAGGCCGGGATAGAGAAAATACCCGAACCGGTTCCACCCCCGGCGCCGCCGCCGGATCTGACGGCGCCCGGCAAGCCCGCGCCATCGCCGGCACCGCCGCCCGCAGCCCACCAACCGCCGCCGAAGCCCGCGCAAAAGCAGGCAGCCGCGCAGCGCCCGGCGCCTCCGCCGGCCGCGCCACCGCAACCTCCCGTGGCCACCGCGCCGGTCTGGCGGCAACCCGAGCCGGACCTGACGCTCAAATATAACGTTCTGCTCGGCCTGCCGCCGGACATGGCCCCGAGCCCGCTGGCATCAGCGCCGTCGTCCGGCCCGAAGGCTGGCGATGCCTTCGACGCGCCGGCAACCCAGAACGCCGATGTGGCCTCCAGCGTGGTCGCGGCATTCCGCCGGCACTTGCGGACCTGCTCGAAACTGGCCGCCGGGTTGAAAGGTAGCGACGACGTCAAGGTCAAGCTGCGCGTGTTCATGGGCCAGGACGGCAGGCTCGCCGCCGAGCCGGTACTGATCGAGGCCAGCGCTTCCATGAAGGGCCCACTCCTGATGCAGAGCGCGATCAAGGCGCTCGAGGCCTGCCAGCCCTACGCGATGTTGCCGGCCGACCGTTACGGCGAGTGGAAGGTGCTCGACCTCAGTTTCACACCGCAGGAATTTTCGGGGTCATAAAATTTGTAGGATGGGTCGCCGAAGGTCAACCTGGCGAAGGCGGAAGCGAAACCCATCGAGGCAATCGCGATGCGGATTAGAGTGACCGTGCACTAAACCGCTAGCTGCAGGGCTATTCAGTGCACTGTCACCGTAATTTAGGTGTCGTGGATGTCGAGCGTGACGGACGACGGCGGCTTCGCATAGGACGCCATCCATCGGTCGACGAGCGCATAGGTGAGGCGGATCACGTCGCGAAGACGTGGCGTATTTTCGAACCGCAACAGCGTCGACTGCGAACAAAGGTCGTGTCCCGTGTCGGGCAGGCGTCCGCAGGCCGGCCGTGATCGTTCCTTCTGATTTGAACTTGTGGGAGATCGGGCCGTTCATAGCGCAATGAGATTGGGTTGAATTGTCATCGCGCTTTAGCTCCTTGTTTGAGCATGATCTTTTCGGAAAACCGCTTCACACCTTTCCGGATCATGCCCTCGTGGCCAAGTTTGAAATTGGCAGTGGCCTGATTTGGGTGTGTGATCCGCGTCACGGCAAGCCCCGTCACTGCGCGGCATAGTCCTCCCACGCAACGGCGCACAGCGCCAACAGCAGGAGCGGGACCATGATCAAACAGAGCACCGATGCTGCTATTTCGGATGGCGACCTCGATCAGGTTGCTGGCGGCTTTTTCGCCGCCTTGTTCGCAAATATTCGTTCGAAGGCAAGCTCGACAGGAACGACGGGTGGATCGAGTGGTGGTGGTATGAACGACCCGGCCCAACAGTTTCAACAGATTCTGCAGCAATTGACCCAAGGGTAGGGGCGCAGCATCGCGCTCGCCGCTTGCAGGTGCGCCCCCAATTGGGGCTTCACGAAACAGCATTAGGCCGCCTCACAGTTGGCGGTCCCTTTCTTATGGCGGTGGCATCCACAAGAACGCCATTCCAATCACCGCCAGAAAAACGACCATCACAACGGCCGCGATTGCTCCGGCCGATATTTTAGCCTTCTCGTTCTTGACGGGCATTCAAAGCTACCTCTGCCCTCTCGATCAACTCGCCCGAATTTGGACGCGGATCGACCCATTCAACGCTACAACATCTCGTGCATTTCAGGTGACCGCAGATATCGTACCAATCCCGGTCCGGTAGATCGTCTAGCCATCCGCGCGTTACGCCAGCAACGGGAGACGCGGTCGCCAACGCCGTCCATCGCTGTTGGAATCATGCTTTGCCGGACAGCCCGCGCAAATGGAAGCGTCCCAAGAAAATCCGCCGGGGACAATGAGAATGCTCGGGCCGCGGCAGAAAACCAGGGCGCGTACTCGTTAATTTCGACCTGCCTGCTCGCTCCAAAGCGGCCGAGATCATGAGGTGGCGTACTATGTCGCGCTTGGCGTGGGCAGACATTAAGTGCAAGTAGCGAGTTCGCTCCACGCCTGTGCCATTGGATCGAAAACGGCAGGATTTTTCCGTACGGTGACCGACCATACTGGCATCGTGAACGTCGGGTCTAGGTTCAAGACACGTTCTGCGGCCGATTTTGCCTCTTCGATTCGACCGAGCCGGGCTAGTGCGATCGTTTGAAGAACGTGAGGCACGCTAAATGAAGGATTGGCTTCGACGGCGCGAGCTGCTGCCTTCAGAGCCTCACCAAACCGATTGGCATAAAGCTCACTCACCGCAATCGCCATATGAGCAATCAGGGTATCGAAAGGACTTACCTCGAGGGCGTGCTGCGCCAGTTCGAGCGCACTTTGGCGGTCGCCCATGAACGCATGCGCGAATGCACTGTTCCCCAAGGCAACGATATTTGAAGGACTGATCGACAGGGCCCGGCGAAACACCTCGAACGCGTCACTGAAGTCAGGGTCAGCGAACCAGATCACCAGACCGGCAGCACCGAGCGCGGTCGCGTCATCACTTCTCGTCGCAGCGCGAGCATAGCGGACGGCGGTGGCGCGATCGGCCTCGCTCAGTCCACCGCGGCTGAATCTGATCTGAAAACACCTTGCCAGCTGTGCCTGAGCAGCCGAATAATCGGGCTCCAGTTCCAACGCCTTCTGCAAAAGCGGAATGGCTTCACCAGCGCCCGTCGGCATGGTCGTGCGCATCGATGAGATCGCCCGCAAGACAAGATCATAGGCATCGAGACTGTTGGGACGCGCTCGTCGGACGCGGCTGATTTCGACCTTGCGCAGATTCGGTTCGAGTGCCCCGATCAGGCTCATCGCAATGGCGTCCTGAACTTCGAAAATATCGTCAAACCGGCGATCGTACCGCTCGGCCCACAATGCAGCACCCGTGTCGGACTCAACCAGCCTCGCCGTGATCCTTATGCGATTGTCGGCCTTGCGCACGCTCCCCTGCACGAGATAGCGGCACCCCAGCTTCCGTCCAATACTTGCGAGGTCGTCGGAGCCGGCTTCGAACAGCAAGCTCGACGTGCTGCCGACCACCGAAAGGCCAGTGATACGGGACAATCCGGTGATGATGTCCTCCACGATACCGTCGGCGAAATAATCCTGGCTGGAATCGCCACTGAGATTCGCGAACCGCAGCACGGCGACCGTGGTCCCGCGCGCCGGGATATCTCCATGGCCCGAATAGGCCAGCATGTCGGGACCATTCTCTACGCCCATTAGGCGATAGCCTCGTCCCGGAACGGTTAGGACGTAGCTCTGACCCTCACTTTCGATCTCGAGTGCCTTGCGCAAGGTGGACACGTGCACCTGGATCGCGTTCTCCTCCACCACGCGACCCGCCCAGATTTTTTCCATCAGGCGATCCTTGCTCACGACCTCGCCCGGGACAAAAGACAATTCGCAGAGGATGTCGAGCGCGCGGCTTGAGAGCTTGACGGGCTTTCCCGAAAAGGTCAGCCGCCGCTCGACAAGATCCAGCACAAACTTTCCAAATCGAACAGTGTCTCGACCCGGTTTCGGATTGACCGCCATGCCTGTTCAGAACTCTTCAGACCCTGAAACAAGGACCTTAAGGGTATCGCTCCGTAGTGTCCATCGAGCCCGACAAACCGCCGTTCCGGCGATCGGGACGAGGAGGTTCCGTCATGCGCACCACGCATTTGGCTTTGGGACTGCTGACAACGATCGCTCTGTCGTTTACCGCGCTTCCGGGCAACGCCCAGTCGTGGCCAACCCAAGTCGTGAAGATCATCACGCCATTTCCGCCTGGCAGCGGTGGCGACATCACAGCGCGTCCTTTCGCCGAAAAGCTCGCGGAGCGGTGGGGGAAGCCTGTCATCGTCGAAAATCGTCCAGGCGCCGACGGCATCATCGCCGCGACCGCGGTGCTCAACTCGAACGATGGTCATACTCTCCTCTATACGAACGGGGGACCACTCACGAGCAACCTGCTCGCGCACGCGGGCAGCCTTCCGTACAATCCCGATGATCTGCTGCCGGTTGCGGCTGCCGCTGAAGTCTACGTAGCGATAGGGGTGCCTGCTTCCCTGGCGACGAGTTCGCTGTCCGAATTTGTGGCGCAGGCACGCCTCAAGCGGGGGCAGTTCAATTGGAGCGGAACTCCCGGCAGTCTGGACTATCTGGTGCCGGGGTTTTTGAAGCGCGCCGGCATCGATCTCCCGCGTGTCCCATACCGGGAGGTGACCATGGCGCTGCAGGACCTCTCCCAAGATCGACTCCAATTCTATGCTGCTGCCCTCGCGACCCAGTTGCCGATGGCGCAAACCGGCAAGATCAAGATTATCGCGATCACGAATAGTCAACGATCCCCCTTCTTGCCGGACGTTCCCACGGCGCGCGAGTCGGGTTTTCCGGAGCTTGAGTACGAAGCGTTCCTTGGCTTTTTCGCGCCCCGCGGGATGCCGGCTGAGCTGCGTGAACGCATCGGTGCCGACCTGCACGCGATCGGCGCAGGCGCGGACTTGGCGGGACGCTTCAATGCGATCGGCATGCGGGTACGAGTCACCTCTCCGGCAGAACTGCAAAAGATCGTCATGGACGAGCGCGCCGCGCTCGCCCGTTACACCCAGGCGCCGCCGCGATAGCGACGCGCAAAGCACCGAGACAGGAGAAATGTCCCCATGACCCGCGAACATCCGCGGACCGATCGGCTTTTCGAGATCGGCAGCGCCTATCGACAGGCGAAAGTTCTATTGAGCGCGGTCGAACTCGGAGTTTTTTCTGAGCTCGCAGCCGGCCCGCTCGATGCTGGGGATCTCGCGAGCCGCATTCGGGTCCACGGTCGCTCAGCTCGCGACTTCTTCGATGCACTCGTCGCGACTGGTCTTCTAACGCGAGATGACGAAGGGCGATATGGCAACACCGTGGAGAGCGATTTTTATCTAGACCGAGCAAAACCGACTTATCTCGGCGCCAGCTTCGATCAGTACAACCGCCGCGAATACCTCCTATGGGGGTCGCTGACGCAGTCGCTGCAGACCGGCAACCCGGCGGCCGAAACGCATGGCCAGGATCACTTCGGGTCTTTGTACAACGACGCAGCGAGATTCCGGACCTTCGTCACCGCGATGACGTCTGGCAGCTTGCTCGCCGCTCAAGGTATCGCTCACCAGTTCCCCTGGGAGAATTATCAGACACTTTGCGACGTAGGCACCGCTCAAGGTTGCCTACCGGTCCAGGTTGCTTTGGCGCATCCTCACGTCCGCGCGATCGGATTCGATCTCCCGATGTTGTGCTCGGCATTCGAGGAGTACGCGCTCGAACGCAACGTGGCTGATAGAGTGAGTTTCGCGGGAGGCGATTTCTTCAAGGATCCGTTGCCTCGGGCCGATGTCATCGTCTTGGGTCGCGTCCTCCACAATTGGGACCTTGAAGCCAAGAAGATGTTGCTGGACAAGGCATATCGATCGATCCGGATAGGCGGGGCTGTCATCGTCTATGATATGCTTATCGATGACGACCGGCGCACAAGCACAACTGGCTTGCTCTCCTCTCTCAACATGCTCCTTTGGACGGCGGGTGGGTTTGGATATACGGCTACGGATTGCACCGGATGGATGCGTTCGGCCGGGTTCACAAAGACGATGGTTCGCCACCTTCCAGGTGGCAACTCCATGATCATCGGCGAAAAATAGGCGGCGCCATATCTTCCGGTGCGGGCTCAGGATCATTTTGACCGATCCAGCCGGATAGTCCCTTGGTTGATGTCCGCTCCGTTCCAAAAGCAGCAGTGACGGAGGCAAATTGGGCGCATTGTGTTTGGTCGGATGCCTGTGATTCAAGCTGTCAAACTAGAGCCTCGAATCATGCGCTATGAACTTGCCGATTTTGAATGGGCCGCCCTCAAGCCGACGTTGCCCAACAAGCCGCGTGGCGTTCCTCGGGTAAACGATCGTCGTGTCCTAAACGGCATCTTTTGGGTCTTGAGATCGGGAGCACCCTGGCGCGATCTGCCTGAGGCGTTCGGCCCGTACACCACTTGCTATAACCGCTTCTCGCTGGCGGAGAGCTGGGGTCTGGAGCCGTATCATAGACGCACTTGCCGCGGCTCATGATGCCGCTGTCCAAATGATCGACACCTCGATTGTCCGCGTGCATCAGCATGGAGCCTGCATCATGCGAAACCAGCGCCAATCGATGGGGCGGTCACGCGGCGGCTTGACGAGCAAAATTCATGCGGTGGCCGACGGCAATGGTCTGCCGGTCCGGCTGGCGTTGAGTCCCGAGGAGGCCCACGACGTTCGACTTGCGGGAGAACTGCTGTCTCGTCTGAAATCCGGGTCAATGCTGCTTGCCGACCGGGGCTATGACGCCGACTGGATCAGAGCGCTTGCCATGAAGAAGGGCGCGTGGGCCAACATCCCGCCGAAAAGCAATCGCAGTGATCCTATCTGCTTCAGTCCCTACCTCTACCGGGCTCGCAACCGGGTCGAGCGGTTCTTCAACAGGATCAAGCAATGTCGCCGGGTGGCGACGCGCTACGACAGGCTCGCCGCCAACTACCTTGCCTTCGTCCGCGTCCTACTTCACCGGCTTGATCGCGGAAAATTCCGTGCTGAGACTATCGACGATCGGCTCGGCATCGGAGGCCCAGGCGTATATCCGCAATTCCGGGAAGTAGAGTTGAAAGGTGTGACGCGTGCGGGCGGCATCGTTGGTGGTGTCGACCTCGCCATGGATCACCTGGAGGACGCAGGATCCAACCGTGATCGTTCCCTCTGATTTGAACTTGTGGGAAATCGTGCTGGTCTTCTCCACGGTGGTGCCGTTACCGTCCGTTGTTACGGCATGCATCTTGTAAGTCAGGTCCGATCGGCGATCGAAATTCCTGGGGAGACCTTCGGGTGCATATTTCCCGGTTTGATGCGAATATTTGCCGGCATAGCTTGTCGACAACTCCCCCGATGCGATCAGTCCATCGACATAGGTTGCCTTCGCCACGAAAACCGGCGGGTTTGGCTGGGGGGAGGGCGGTGTCTGACGGCTCCAGACGACGTAGTCGCCCGACTTGTCCCGATAGGTCTGGACGAGCGTCCTGGTCCCGTCCTGAGCATGATAGGCCAACTCGACGGGAATGGTCGAATTCTTGACTGCGTTGCAGTCGACGGAAGGTGCCGGTTGCGCGGAAGCAGAACTCGCAAACAGCAGGATCGATAGGAAAAGAATACGCATCGGTTATGCTCGGTCCGGGCCGCGAGGTCTCGGTCAATACGCGGCCATACACGATGATCCGTGATCGTCTGTCGCTCATCACAGCGGGAAAGTTCAATTGCGGCGCTAATCCGCCACTGGGGTCACGAAGGGCGGGCCCAGGTAAACCAGCTCCGGCGGGCAAATCAACGCTTCCGATTTGCGGAAGTCGTGTCAAGCCCCAAAATAAAAAATATTTCGCTTTTCCGAAATGGCAAATCAGGGCTACGACCTTGCCCATCCCGTCCTGGTCAGAAAGGGCGTCGGCCGTCGTCACGGACGTTGGGCGGGGAGCGGTGGACGTGACAGTTGCGCTTGACGCGCGCAGCTTGAGCGTACGGCAAAGACGTGTGGTCCTGACGCCGCGTTGCTGGCGTCCATGCACCTGGAGGCGTTCGACTTCCCAGGGCGCAACGGAGGCAAAAGAGCCGTTCTCCGGGGAGAGCACGTTATAAGCCGTAAAGCCATCGCGCAGGGAATGTCGGATGTTCT